>JAUNEA010000007.1 GCA_030525785.1 Cardiobacteriaceae bacterium | reverse complement strand
TTTTTCTAACAATAGCCCAACTCCTATACTCCATTATCTTCAATAAGTGGGTTTTATCACTAAAATTGCACCCTCTCCATAAATTCAAAAGGACTTCTTATGCGAACTTCTATAGCCCCCATGCTGGACTGGACAACACCACAATGCCGCCGTTTACACAGGATTTTTACTGAAAAAACAGAATTATATAGTGAAATGATTAGCACAGGAGCCATCATTCATGGAGATACCCATCGTCATTTGAATCATCATCACGATGAGCCTTGTGTGTTGCAACTTGGCGGTGGCAAACCTGATGAACTCGCTCAAGCTTGCGAAAAAGCGCTTTGCTACGGCTACAGCGCCTTTAATCTCAATGCAGGTTGTCCTAGTGACCGCGTGCAAAATAACAAAATTGGCGCTTGCCTTATGCTTGAACCCAGCCTAATTGCTGAGTGTTTAAGCGCCATGCAATCTGTTTCAAACACCCCAGTCACCCTCAAACATCGGCTTGGCATTGATGAACAAGATGAACGCCAAGTCTTATCTTTCATCGAAACCATCATGAGCGAAAGCCCTTGCCGTTACTTCATTGTGCACGCAAGAAAAGCATGGCTGAAAGGCTTATCGCCCAAAGAAAATCGTGAAATTCCGCCCCTCAATTACCATCTGGTTTACGAAGCAAAGCGCTTATTCCCTGAAGCCACCATTATCCTCAATGGTGGTGTAGAAAATTTTGAACAAATTCAACAACATTTAGAACACGTTGATGGCGTTATGATAGGGCGAGCTGCCTACCATAATCCTGAAATCATGCTCCAGTTCGATACGCTCTATGGCTTGCCTGCAAAGCGCTTTGAAGATGTTCTGCCCCAAATTCGTCAATGCCTAGAAAATGCCCTAGCTAATGGCGAAACGCTCAGCAGCTACACGCGCCACTTACTTGGTCTCTTCTCTGGCAAAGCTGGAGCAAAGCAATTCCGCCGTATTCTTAGTGAAGAAACCAGAACACCTGACGCTGGTATCGAACTATGGGACAAAGCGCTTTTATCTTTGGTTAACTAAGGCTTTGAGCATTTTGTAACTTCATTTGGGGGTTTCACCCCCAAGCCCCCACAAGGGGGGTTACACCCCTTGACCCCAGAGCATTAAAAAGTAAAACCCCCACGCAAAACAAAGTTTTGGTGGGGGTTTTACTTTTTAAAATACTTTGCGGGGTGCAGGGGCATCATGCCCCTGCTGGGGTTCGGGGCAAAGCCCCGAGTAAAGTCATAATTGACTCAACGCCTTAGTTAACCAAAAATAAAAGCGCTTTGTACTTTCGATATGGGCGCGTTCGTCTGGTGAGTGAGGGCTTTCGATGGTTGGGCCAAAAGCGACCATCTCCCAATGTGGGTAATGAGTAGACAAAATGCCACATTCCAGACCAGCGTGAATCGCTTTAAGCGGAGGCTGTGTGCCGTAAATATCCTTTCCTGTTTGCGCCATGACGCGAACCAAATCCGATTCAGGCATAGGCTGCCAACCATTGTAATCACCAGAAAATTCAACACGTCCACCAGCGAGTTTGACAACACTTTCCATACGGCTTGCTAAATCATTTCGGCGTTGATTATCCGAAGAACGCAACAAACAATGCGCTTGCATTTCACTACCTGCAAATGTGACTGCAGCAAGGTTGGTTGAAGTTTCAACCAAATCTTCCATCTGTGCACTCATTCTGTCTACACCATTCGGCAGAGCGCGGATAAAATTCAAGCATCGCTGGCTATCTTCCACGCTCAACCAAGCTTGTTCATCGCTGGTTTCTTGATAAACCGAAAGCTTTAAACCTTGCTCTTCAGGTGGCAACACACGTTTTAACTCTGATTCTAAGCGAGCCAAAGCGCTTTGTTGCTCAGCAAGGGTAAGATTGCTTGAGAAAGAAGCTGTTGCCTCACGAGGAATTGCATTTCGCAAGTTCCCTCCCTCAATCAATAGCAATTGGCTCATTTTCAGCTTGACCAAACTTTCTGCCAAAATCTTCAAGGCATTGCCACGACCTTTATGAATATCCACACCAGAATGACCGCCCTTCAAGCCTTTCACTTCTAAACGAAACGTAGGCAGCGTTTGATACTGAATCCCATATGGCACAGCAAAACTTGCATCTAAGCCACCAGCACAGCCAATGCACAATTCACCCTCTTCCTCATAGTCCAGATTAATCAGATATTTGCCTTGCAAGAAGCCTCCTTTTAAGCCTTTTGCTCCGTCCATACCCACTTCTTCTGTTGCCGTGAAAAGTGCTTCTAACGGGGGGTGTTCCAGCGTATTATCGGCTAACACCGCAAGCATTGCCGCTACGCCCAAACCATTATCCGCTCCCAGTGTTGTGCCATCAGCATAAACCCAATCTCCTTTGATAACCGTTTTGATAGGGTCTTTGGTGAAATCATGGATTTTGTCGTTGTTTTTTTGCGGCACCATATCAAGATGAGCTTGTAGAATCACGCCAGCTTGTTGTTCTTTACCTTTACTGGCTGCTTTACGCACCACAATGTTACCCACCTCATCACGCTTTGCCTCCAAGCCAAGTGCTTTAGCAGTCTCTAAAATATAGGCTTGTACCGCCTCTTCATGATGAGATGGGCGCGGGATTTGAGTTAGCGCGTGGAAATAATGCCAAAGCGCTTTAGGTTCTAAATCAGTAATTTGCATACTTCTTCCTCGTGTAAAAAAGACAAAGCGCTTTGCAGCTCAGCCACAAAGCGCTTTGAGGGTTAGCCCTTATTGATACGATTCAATCGGCGGACAAGCGCATTGAACGTTTTTGTCGCCATAAACATTATCCACACGATTCACAGGCGTGAAATAACGCGCTGGATTCATGCCCTTGACAGGGAACACAGCTACTTCGCGTGAATAAGGTCTATCCCAATCGCCCACCAAATCTGCAAGTGTATGAGGAGCGTGAACAAGCGGATTGTTATCTTTCGCCCAAGTGCCATTCTCAACTTGGCGAATCTCCTCACGAATTTGCAACATCGCCTCTGCAAAACGCTCCAACTCTGCCAAATTCTCACTTTCGGTTGGCTCAATCATCAACGTGCCTGCTACAGGGAAACTCATGGTGGGGGCATGGAAACCAAAATCCATCAAGCGCTTTGCCACATCTTCCGCACCAATGCCACTGCTTTCCTTAATGGGTCGTAAATCCACAATGCATTCATGCGCCACTAAGCCTTTATCATCGGTATACAAAATAGGGTAAGCATCTTTCAGACGCGCCACCAAATAGTTGGCATTCAAAATGGCAACCTTAGAGGCATCGGTCAAGCCTTCTTCGCCCATCATGCGCATATACATCCAAGGAATCACATTCACCAAAGCGCTTCCCCATGGCGCAGCAGAAACCGCCAAACCTTGACGAGCTTCATCTTTCACAAGGCAATGGGAAGGCAAATATTTTGCCAAATGCGAACGCACACCAATTGGCCCCACGCCAGGTCCACCGCCACCATGCGGAATGGCAAAGGTTTTGTGTAAATTCAAATGCGATACGTCAGAGCCATATTTACCAGGCGCTGCCAAGCCCACTTGAGCATTGAAGTTAGCGCCATCTAAATAGACCTGTCCACCGTTATCATGAATGATGGCGCAAATTTCGCGAATGCGAGGTTCAAAAGCGCCGTGTGTAGAAGGGTAAGTAATCATGATGCAAGAGAGATTATCGCGATGCAAAAGCGCTTTGGCGCGTAAATCCTCAACATCAACTTGACCATTGCTATCACAAGCAACCACCACAACCTTCATACCTGCGAGCGCAGCAGTTGCTGGGTTTGTGCCGTGCGCAGAAGCTGGAATCAAGCAAACATCGCGATGCCCTTGCCCCATATCCTCTTGGTAACGGCGAATCGCGAGCAAACCTGCGTATTCCCCTGTTGCGCCTGAATTGGGTTGAAGTGAGACCGCATCATAGCCTGTAGCATCAGCCAACATGCTTTCCAACTCGCTAAACAGCTGACGATAACCTGCCGTTTGTTCAGCTGGCGCGAAGGGGTGCATACCTGCAAATTCAGCCCATGAGACAGGCATCATTTCCGCCGCCGCATTGAGTTTCATGGTGCAAGAGCCAAGTGGAATCATGGTTCGGTCAAGTGCCAAATCCCAATCTGAGAGCTTGCGCAAATAACGCATCATGGCGGTTTCTGTGCGATAGCTTTGGAATGTGGGGTGCGTTAAGAAAGCGCTTTGTCGTTTGGCACACTCAGGAAGCGCATTGCCTAACGTAACATTGTCCAACGTTTTCCCTGTAATGGCTTGATAAAGCGCTTTGACTTCACATTTTGTCGATTTCTCGTCCAACGAAATATTAAGAACGCCCTGCTCCAAAACGCCCAAGTTAAAGCCAGCATTCAAAGCGCTTTGTAACACTGCCTCAGCTTTATCACCCAAATCTAAGGTCAGCGTGTCAAAGAATGCGTCCTCGCGTACTTTAATCCCTGCATCAACCAAAGCGCTTTTCAACCCAACGGTCAAACCATGCACTTTCTCCGCAATCGCCTTCAAGCCTTCTGCGCCATGATAAACCGCGTACATACCAGCCATAATCGCCAACAACGCCTGAGCGGTACAAACGTTAGAGGTTGCTTTCTCGCGGCGAATATGTTGCTCACGCGTTTGCAACGCCAAACGAAGCGCTGCTTTGCCACGCGAATCTTTCGAAACCCCAACCAAACGACCTGGCATCACGCGTTTGTATGCATCGCGCGTTGCCATAAAGCCAGCATGAGGCCCACCAAATCCCATCGGCACCCCAAAGCGCTGCGCACTACCCACCGCAATATCAGCCCCTAATTCACCTGCCGAAACCAATAAAGTTGATGCCAATAAATCGGTTGCCACAATCGCCAAGCCGCCGTGTTCATGAACCTTATCCATCGCACTCTTGATATTTTCAATCGTGCCAAAGCGGTTCGGATATTGGAGCAAAATGCCGAAATACTGGCTCAAATCTGCTGTTTTGTAATCCAAAACCTCAACTTCAATGCCTTGATAACGGGCGCGAGTTTTCACCACATCTAAGGTTTGTGGGAATACGCCAATATCCACCAAAAATTTCTGGCTAGCGTGCTTGCTTTGACGGCGAGCCAACATCATCGCTTCTGCTGCTGCACTTGCTTCATCAAGCAGAGAGGCGTTAGCAATATCTAGCCCTGTTAATTCCGCCACCATCGTTTGGTAATTCAAAAGTGCTTCTAAACGACCTTGCGAAATCTCAGGCTGGTAAGGCGTATAAGAGGTATACCAAGCTGGGTTTTCCATAATATTGCGCAAAATCACAGGTGGAGTGATGGTTTCATAATAACCCTGACCAATCAACGAACGCTTCACCTGATTTTGGCTCGCGATTTTTTGCAAGGCTTTCAGCGCCCCAGCTTCAGAAAGCGCTTTGGGCAGCTGCATTTTTTGTTCACGCACAATATCTTGTGGAATCACATCTTGGATAAAACTATCCAAATCTTGATAGCCCAAAGCGCTTAGCATGGTTTGACGCTCGTCTGCATTAGGTCCTGTGTGACGAATGGAGAAGGTTGAAGGGATTGAGGCGGTCATAGCAATTCCAAAATTTCAGATTGAAAGGAAAAAGGTTGAAGAAAAAGCCAAAACCCACCAAAACAGTGGGTTTTCAGCCAAAGATTATTCTGCAAGATAGGCTTGATAAGCAGCCTCGTCCATCAAGCCATCAAGCTCAGAAGGATTGGTGATACGGATTTTGTAAATCCACGCTGCACCTTCAGGATCGGAATTGACCAAACCTGAATCATCAGAAAGCGCTTCGTTCACTTCAATCACTTCGCCTGATACAGGAGATTTCACATCACCCGCCGCTTTTACTGACTCGACCACCGCCGCGCTCTCGCCTTGCTTGAAACTTGCGCCAATGCTCGGCAATTCAACAAACACAATATCTCCTAAAGCATCTTGCGCATGGTCAGTAATGCCTACAGTGCCTACATCACCTTCCACAACAATCCACTCATGGTCTTTGGTCAATTTTTTCATGTCTAACCTCACTTTGATTACTCATCATTGATTTGCACAATTGCTCCACCATTCTAACGTAAAAGCAAGGTTTATTTAATCTCACCCCTTCCTCATTGCCTGACCAAAGCGCTTTTCACTTGGTTATTTCGTTTGAAAGGCAAGCCTTTGGGGGGTATGATGCCTTCTTCTCTTTCTGATTAACTCTGTAAGGAACTCATCATGAACATCATCTTTTTAGGCGCACCCGGCTCAGGTAAAGGCACACAATCAGCTTTGTTAGTCGAAAAACATCATCTCACACACCTCTCTACAGGCGACATGCTTCGCGCAGAAATTGCCAAAGGCTCAGATTTGGGTCAAAAAGCCAAAGCTGTGATGGATAAAGGCGAGTTGGTCTCTGATGACATTGTGATTGCGATGATTGCTGAACATTTGGAAAACGTGCAAGGTGTTTTATTTGATGGCTTCCCACGCACACTCTCCCAAGCTAAAGCGCTAGATGATTTACTTGCTGCCAAAGGTTTGCCTATCACACATGTTATCGAGCTGAAAGTGGATTCTGAGGAAATTATCAGTCGCCTGCTTTCTCGCGGTCGTGCTGATGATAATGAAGAAACCATTCGCAATCGCCTACAAGTTTTTGAAAACCAAACCAAGCCGTTGGTGGATTACTACACAACACAAGGCAAGTTGCACAGTGTGGTTGGCGTTGGCAGTGTTGATGAGATTCACGCCCAAATCGAGCGCCATCTTGCCTAATGCTTGACTCCCCTTCCAAAGCGCTTTGGACTTCTTCTGCCAAAGCGCTTTTTTCTCACCCCCCCAATTAAGGAATCTTCCCATGAGTGGCAACACCTTCGGCACTTTATTCTCCCTAACCACCTTTGGCGAAAGTCATGGCATAGCGATTGGTGGCATTCTTGATGGCTGCCCAGCAGGTTTGCCTTTTGATATAGACTTCATTCAACGTGAACTAGACCGTCGCAAGCCTGGCACCTCTAAATTTGTCACGCCCCGACAAGAATCTGACCAAGTGCAAATTTTGTCAGGCATTTTTGAAGGCAAAACCACAGGCACGCCCATTGGCTTTGTGATCTACAATCAAGACCAACGCTCTCAAGATTATTCCAACATCAAAGCGCTTTTCCGACCAGGTCATGCTGATTACACCTACCAAGCCAAATATGGTATTCGTGATTATCGTGGTGGTGGACGTTCGAGTGCGCGAGAGACTGCTTCGCGCGTAGTGGGTGGCGCGATTGCCAAAATCTTTTTGGCAAGTTTAGGCATTGAGGTTCGCGCGTTTTTATCGCAACTGGGCGAGCATCGTATTGATTTTATTGACCTCAAACATTGCGCCGATAATCCTTTCAACTGCCCCAATGAGCATCAAATTCCACTCCTCGAACGCTATTTAGGTGATATTCGCCGTGAAGGAGACAGTATTGGGGCGGAATTAACCGTTATCGCAACAGGTGTGCCTGCGGGCTTGGGCGAGCCTGTGTTTGACCGTTTAGATGCAGACCTTGCCAAAGCGCTTATGAGCGTGAATGCCGTGAAGGCGGTTTCGATTGGTGATGGTTTTGAAGCAGTGAAACAGCGTGGCAGTGAGCATCGTGACGAGCGAACCGCCGAAATAGGATTTTTAAGCAACCACGCGGGCGGTATTTTGGGTGGCATCAGCAGTGGGCAAACCATCATCGCCAAAGCTGCCTTTAAGCCAACCAGCAGTATTTTGGTGGAAGGAAAAACCACAAACCTCAGTGGCGAAAATGCAACCGTCAGCACACACGGTCGCCATGATCCTTGCGTGGCGTTACGCGCCTGCCCGATTGTAGAGGCGATGGTGGCATTAACCTTAGCAGATCATGTTCTACGACAACGTGGACAGAATGCAGAACAATGGGCAGAACAATCCGCGATTCATCGCCATAAGCCTTGAGAATGAGCGGCGTGGGGTCTAGCTCTCCAAGACCCCAACACCCTAGCACACTCATCAATGCCCCATGTCTCGCCAACTTTTACTCATTCCCCAAAGCGCTTTGCCCCAAACAGGCGTTTTTGGGCGTGATTTACCCCTAAACCACTACCGCCGCTATCTTGGCGAAGAGCGCAATACGCTGTTCTATGATGCTTCAAACGGCTTACACATCAACGCCTTTCTTGCCCTCGCCGCCACCTTGCGCCACAACAAAGCGCTTTGCCTCTATCTCCCTGAAAGCGAAAGTGACCCCGACCATCTCCGCCTCTTGGATTTCCAAACGCCTTCATCGCTTGCCAAGCCTCGTTTCAATGAACGATTGCGCCAATTCATTGCCAATCCACCTCCCCAAAGCGCTTTGGAAAACTCGCCCATAACCTCACCACCGCCCTACACCTACCCTCAAGCTCAAATCATCATCGGCAAACGAGGGCGCGGTAAAACAACTTATCTTGCCAACAAATTGGCATGGCTCAAGCAACAAGGCTACCGTACTTTGGTGGTTCTGCCCTATCGCAATCAAAGCGCTTTACATCTCATGGCAAAACGCCTCCAAATCCCATGCCTATCGCCTGATGATGCCTTATACAAACGCCCCACGGTCGATGCCTTGCTGCTTGATGAAGCCTCAAGCCTTAAACCAGAACAAGTCCTATCACTCACCCATCATTATCCTCACTACACCCTCGCCGCCACACTTGATGGCTATGAAGGCTATGGGCAATGGTTTCAACACCAACTCTTGCCTCTGCTGATAACACGCGATAATCCCCAGTGCCATACCTTCCAACAAGCTTACCGTTACGCGCCCCACGATGCTCTCGAATCTCTGTTGGAACAAATCTTTCTCTACCAACATTACCCCAAACCTCTGGATTCCAAAGCGCTTTGTGCGCCTGTTTCTTACGCCTATCTCAATCCCAACGATTTAGCACATAATGAAGCCCTGTTGCGCCAAGTTTATGCCTTATTAAACCTTGCCCACTATCAAACCAACCCCGAAGATTTAAAACGCCTGCTCGATTTGCCTCATCAACATTTGGTGGTAGCACATTGTGGTCAGGAGTTTGAGACAGTCGTAGGTGTGGTTTATGCGGTGGAGGAAAGCGCTTTAGCAGAAGATTTGGCGCGTGATGTTATGCTGGGAAAACGCCGCCCTCAAGGTCGATTACTGTTGCAACAACTGCTTCTGCGTCGCCAACAACTGCGCGATAACCACGCTTGGCTGCGCATTTCTCGCCTCGCAATTCACCCCGACTGTCGCCGTCAAGGTATCGCAACAACTCTACTCCAAACGCTCCAAAAATATTACCCTTTGCCGCTGGGTGTCAGTTATCATGCCAACAATGGTAGCCATCTCTTCTGGCAAGCATTTGGCTTTAAAGAAATTATTGGCAATAAGCCTTATAATGGCTTTAATACTGTTCAGATACTGGAATCTGATTAATCCCTAAACTGATTTATTTATATCGAATATCAACCACTTATAAGGAAGTCTTCCATGAAAAAACTTGTTTTGAGCGTTATCCTTGCCAGCCAACTGTTCACACAAGCCAGCTTTGCCCAAAGCTATCCTCAGCTTGATGTTAAAGCTGCGGTGGGCGAAACTTCCGTGAATTTCGAAGTTTTAGAACAAAGTATCCAAACTTTGCAACAATTTGCTGGCACTTACCCTCCTGTATTTGACACTATCGAAGACAAAGAGCGCGCGCAACAAGATAGCGCCCATATTGCTCATGTTTTCAACGTATTATTGGAAAGCAAAACCATCGATGCCAAAAACCCTGAACACCAAAACCAATTTTTGATGATGGCAAGAAATGCATGGGTAGCGCACAATTTAGATTTAAAAGGCGCACGTGAGAATGCCAAAAAATACTATCTGATTGCTATTGCCTTAAGCCCCAACCAAGAAAACAAAGCGCTTTTGCAACAAGAATATGGTGAATTTCTCACCTCAGCTGGCTGGGCAAAAGAAGGTGAGCAAGTGTTGCGCCAAGCAGTTAAACTCCGTCCTGAGGCTGGCTATGCTTTAGGGTTGAATTTGCTCGGACAAAAGAAAATCAACCCATCGGCTGCTGTGATGAAGCGCTATGTGCAAAAATTCCCTAATGACGAAAAAGGCAAACAGGTTTACCAAGCTCTACGCGCTGGCACGGTGCATTTTAAATAACGCCACCTCATCAAGCAGAGCCTTGTCTCTCTGCTTATCAAGGCTATAATCAACGCCCCAAGCCAAAGCGCTTTGGGGCTTTTGTTTTCTTTCTCCACAAGGATTTTTATGAAAAAAAGACTATCGATAGGTTTGCTAGGTGCTTTATTTGCCTCACAACTTTGGGCTGCACCTTACAGCGCACAAAATGTTATCAAACGCGCGTTACATGAGGATAGTTCGATTGATTTTTCTGTGGTTGAAGAGGCAGTCTCTGTATTGCAAAAATTTGCTGGCGATTATCCCGTGCAATTTGATAGCGAAGATGATCGCAAACTTGCCCTCGCGGATAACACAGAAATTGCCTACCTCTTCCACATTCTCCAAGACAGCATCAACCCTGAAGACCCCAAAAACTATCCTCTGTTTTTAATTAAGGCACGTAATGCTTGGGTGGCGCATAACTTAGACGTTGAAGGCGGTCGGGAAATCGCCGCCCAATCTTATCTCACCGCTATTGCTCTAGCGCCTGAAGGCGAAAATGCGGAATTGCATGAAGAGTTGGGACGCTTTTTAAGTAGTGCTGCTTTGATAGAAGAAGGCGAAAAATACTTGCGCCAAGCCTATGAAACACGCCCACAAAGCGCTTTTCCTCTTGCCCTCAATCTCATCGCTCAAAAAGATAAACCTGAAAAGCTGGCAGAGGGCTTGAGTTTGTTGAAAACGTTTGTCGAACAAAACCCCAACCACTCCCACGCCAAAGAAGTTTTAGACGCTGTTGAAAACAATCGCCTCGAGTTCAAAATTCAAAAACCCTCCTCTACTCCCGCCATCACCCCTAAAGGATCATCATGAAAGCCGTATTTTTAGACAGAGCTACCTTCTCTCCCACCACCTCCCTTCCCGCTCCTCAAGGCATCACGGAGTGGCAAGTTTTTGAACGCACGCCCTACCAAGCAGAAATCATCATCGAACGCTTGCAAGGCGCACACATCGCCATCACCAACAAAGTACCCCTTACGCGCGAAATCTTAAGCGCTTTGCCTGATTTGAAGCTGGTACAAATCACCGCAACAGGCTTGAACAATATCGATTTAGAAGCCGCCAAAGCGCTTGGTATCACGGTTTACAATGTGGCAGGCTATTCTTCCATCAGTGTCGCAGAACATACCTTGATGATGGCACTCTCTTTGGCGCGTGGTTTGTTGCCCTATCATCAACAAAGCCTTGATGGCACTTGGCAACAAGATGGTCGTTTCTGCTTAACCGATTTACCTATTTTGGATTTATACGGCAAAACATGGGGCATTGTAGGCGGTGGCGCTATTGGACAAGAAGTTGCTAAAAGGGCGCAAGCTTTTGGTATGAAGGTTATCTTTGCTGAACGCCAAAGCGCTTTGCCGCGCAACGAACATTATGTTCGCCCTGAAGAGCTGCTCCAACGCGCCAACATCATCTCGCTGCATTGCCCACTCACCCCTGAAACCCAAAACTGGATTAACGCCGAACGCCTCGCCCACTGTAAACAACAACCTTTGATTCTGAATATGGCACGTGGTGGCGTGGTGGATTCACAAGCGGTGGTTGATGCTTTAAATGCAGGTAAAATCGGCGGCTATGGCACTGATGTTTTCGTGAACGAACCCCCGCATGATGATGAGCCTTTGCTCTCTCTCAAACATCACCCTCGTGTTCTATTCACCCCACACAATGCATGGGCAAGTGAGAATGCTCAAAGCGCTTTATGGCGCATCTTGACGGAGCAAGTACAACAATTCATTCAGGGATAAAGGAGCAACGATGGATAAGTTTTTTATAGCCCTGCTGATGGGATTTTTCTTATGGCGTTTGTATCAAGCCCACAAAAGTGGTGGCATCAAAGCGCTTTTTGAGAAATCACGCCAAGCTGAGCAACATTGGCAAACCTTCGCGCTGTTGATGGGCGGCGTGTTGTTGTTTGTGATTCTTTTGATTCAGCTGTAACGCGCTCTCTATGATTGATATTGGCGTTAATTTGGCATCAAAGCGCTTACGCTCTCGCGCTGCAGAACTGGTTTCAGCGGCAGAGGGTGTGGGCGTTCATACGCAAATCATCACAGGCAGCGATGAAGAGAGTAATCAAAGCGCTTTGTCTCTCGCCCATAAGTTTCCACGCCTTTATGCAACTGCTGGCTTTCACCCCCACCACGCCAACGAATTCCAACCCAAGCATCGCTTATTGATTCAAAGCTTGGCACGAGATGAACGCTGCGTAGCTGTGGGAGAAATGGGCTTGGATTATGTACGCAATTACGCCACCCCTGCCAACCAACGCGCCTGCTTTGAAAGCCAACTTTTGATTGCGAAAGATGTGCAAAAGCCTGTTTTTCTACACGAACGTGGCGCTTATGATGATTTCGCTCCTTTGCTCCAAAGCGCTTTGCCTGAACTCTCAGGCGCGGTTTGGCATTGTTTTACAGGCACTCGGGCACAAATGGAGGAAATGGCAGATTTGGGTGTGTATTTTGGGATTACTGGCTGGCTATGCGACCCCGAACGCGGCAAAGATTTGCGCGAAACCGTCAAACATATTCCACGTGATAGATTGATGATTGAAACAGATGCCCCTTATCTCAGCCCCAAAACCTTAAGCCCTGTGCCGAGTGTCAATGAGCCGAAATATTTACCTGAAGTCTTGCGTGTGTTGAGCGAATGTTTACAAACCAATCCCCAGCTTTTAGAAGCCCAACTTGATGAGAACACCTACCGATTTTTCAATATCCAACCATAAGTTTTTAAATACATTATTGTTATAAGATTGGAGAAATGTATGTCTTACCCTTTGTTATCCCATCGTTCACGTTCTTTTTCTCACAAAACCGAGATAAAACACTCCCCAAAATCGCTACGTATCGCTTTATTGTTGCACGCGCATTATGCTCAAAGCGCTTTATTACCTTCACTGTTTCATCTCTTAAATAAACAAGGTAACCTCATCATCAAACGCCTCTATGCCCATCATCAACAATTCAACCAAGCATGGTCATCAGATAAGCTGCATGAATATGGTCTACAAGCCATGCCTCAGCTAGACCCTCAAGCCATTTCCATCGGCAGCAACTTGTTGATTGATGCGATGGATTTAATCCTTTCGAAAAAAATCGATGCGATTGCCTTATGTGTGCATGACCCTATGCAAAGCGCTTTGATTACCAAAGCGCGAGCTGAAGGCATTCAAGTTTTCGGCTATGGCTGGGAAACGAGCTTGGATTATGAGTCTTGGTGTGACCAATTTTTCCTGCTTGATCGCCATATTCACTACACTGATCGCTCTTTCTTCGATCGCCCCCACGCCAATGCCTTCAACCCAAACAAAGACTCTCGCGCCACTTTTGAATCATCGTTTCTCTCCGAATCGCAAAGCGCTTTGCCCACCACCGATGAAGAACCAGAGGAAGAAGATAACTTCGATGATTCAACCCCCATGCCACAAAAACGCATGATTCGCTCCTTGCCTTTACGGACGATGGTCTACAAAGCCATTCGCGATTGCGCTGAACCTGATGGCTGGACGCTAACCACCAAACTCGGGGGCTATCTTCGCTATCTCCAACCCACCTTTGATTACAAAATGTTGGGCTATCCCAAACTCTCCGATTTTCTCCGCGCTATTCCCGCGCTCCAATTCCACTACGAAAGCCCTACCCGTTTGTTCTGTCGCAAAATTGACTATGCCTCATTGCTTGATGTGCTAGAACAAGCTTTCCACGACTATCAAGGCACAGACGGCTGGGCAGATTTAGATGATGTAGAACAATATGTCAGCGAACGTTGGTCATTCCGCGAATATGGCTTTGAGGATTTTGTCAGCTTGTTGAATACGGTTGTAGGCGCTGAGGTTGATGAAGTGAACCATCTGATGCGCTACACCAAAACCACGCGCTACCCCTCATGAAAACAGAATCTCCCATCACAAACACCCTAGCCATCATTGGCTTGGGCTTAATCGGAGGCTCATTTGCCAAAGCGCTTAAACGAGCTGGTGCGGTGCGTGAGATTTGGGCATTTGACCACAACCCCAAAGCGCTTTCACAAGCCTTAGAACTGGGGATTATTGATCGTGCGATTGAGTTTGAGGCGTTGGTTGACGCTGATGTCATTGTGCTGTCTACACCTGTGGCAGCCTTTTTCCCTATTTGCCAAGCACTAAGCGCTTTGTCGCTGAAAGAGTATGTGGTGATAACAGATGTCGGCAGCACCAAACACAGTGTTTTCCTCGCCATGCAAAGCGCTTTTGGGGAAGTGCCAGCCTTTTTTGTGCCTGCACACCCCATTGCTGGGCGCGAGAAATCAGGAGTTGAGGCGGCTGATGAAGATTTGTTTGTACGCCACAAAGTGATTGTTTCCACCCTCCCCCATACCCAAGACCGAGCTTTGGGCATTGTTAGCCGATTGTGGCATCAAGCAGGAGCAAGCGTCAGCTATATGCCTATAGATGCCCATGATGAAATTTTGGGCGCAACCAGCCATTTACCCCATGTGTTGGCTTATTTACTGGTAGACATGCTGAATCAAGATTTGCATCATGAGGATATTTTCAGCTATGCCGCAGGTGGCTTTCGCGATTTTACACGCATTGCCTCCAGTAGCCCTGTGATGTGGCGCGATATTTGTGTGCATAATGCAGAAGTGTTACAACAACTGCTCACCACCTATGAACAGCGTATTCAAGCCTTCAAAGCGCTTTTATCTACTGGCGATGAAAGCGCGATTGAAGAGTTGTTCACCCGCGCCAAAGCCGCGCGTGACAATCACTACAACCAACAACTCTAACCCACAAAACACAAAAGGATTTTTCATGAAAAACTGGCTTATTTCTCCTTCAAAGCGCTTTGCTGGAAACCTCACCGTTGCAGGCGATAAATCCATTTCCCACCGCGCGATTATGTTTGGCGCACTGGCAGAAGGAACCACCCATATTCACGGCTTCCTAGAAGGCGAAGACTGCCTCGCCACCATGCGTGCTTTCCAAGCAATGGGCGTTAGCATTGAACATCATGGAGAGGGCGAAGTAACCGTTCATGGCGTGGGCTTGCGTGGTTTACGCGCTCCCGAACACGAGTTGGACGTAGGCAATAGTGGCACCAGCATGCGTCTTATGGCAGGTATTTTGGCAGGGCAAGCCTTTTCATCAACGCTTGTTGGTGACCATTCCTTGATGAAGCGCCCCATGAAACGTGTGGCTCTACCTTTAAAACAAATGGGCGCCAATATTGAAATCAGCGAAAATGGCACTGCGCCGATTGTCTTACACCCAAGCGCTTTGCAGGGTTTGGATTACACTTTGCCCGTTGCCAGTGCACAACTAAAATCAGCCTTACTCTTGGCTGGCTTGTATGCCGAAGGCGAAACCCGTATCACAGAAACAGGCATCAGCCGCGACCACAGCGAACGTATGCTCAAAGCTTTTGGCGTTGAGATTCGGCAGGAGGACAAAGCGCTTTGTATTCGCGGTGGGCAGACTTTGCACGCGTGCGATTTAACTGTACCCGCAGACATTTCTTCTGCTGCCTTTTTCATCGTGGCTGCCTTGATTGCGCCTGAAGGAGAAGTTTTATTGCCCAATGTTGGTATCAACCCAACTCGTGCTGCCATCATCACACTGCTACAAATGATGAATGGCGATATTACGCTGGAAAATGAACGTTTGGCTGGTGCAGAGCCTGTAGCAGATATTCGAGTTCGCGCCTCACGCTTGCGTGGTATTGATGTACCTGTAGAATTGGTGCCGATTGCCATTGATGAATTCCCCATTTTGTTCATTGCCGCTGCCTGCGCTGAAGGCATCACGCGAGCAAGCGCTTTAGAGGAATTGCGCGTCAAAGAAAGCGACCGCCTAAGCACAATGGAACAAGGACTCATTGCCTTAGGCGTTGCCTGCGAAACCACCCACGACAGCATCACCATTTATGGCAAAAATGGCGTTGCTTTTACAGGTGGTACCATCGACAGCAAAAGCGATCACCGTATCGCTATGAGTTTCGCCATTGCCTCTTTACGCGCCTGCGCTCCTATCCTCGTGAAAGATTGCGAAAATGTGGCAACATCCTTCCCAACCTTCCGCCATTTGGCACAACAGGCTGGCTTGATGATTGAGGATTGGGCATGAGTGTGACAAAGCGCTTTGTGGTGGCGGTTGATGGCGGAGCTGGTGTGGGTAAAGGCACGCTTTGCCAAGCCCTCGCTCAAGAACTGGGCTTTGCCTACTTAGATAGCGGAGCGCTTTATCGTTTGCTGGCTTTTACAGCGCTGGAACAGGGTTTGCATGAGGCTTCCGCTCAGGAAATAAGCGCTTTGGTCTCGCAAATGGATTTGCGTTTTGAAATGCGCGATGGCGCTTTTATGCCGTGTCTCAAGGGGCGCTATTTAGGAGCAGAAATCCGCAACGAGCGTGTTGCCGCAGTGGCTTCCAAAATCGCTGCTTATCCTGAAGTTCGAAGTGCTTTACTGGATTTTCAACGCCATTTTTCTAGCCAAAGCGCTTTGGTGGCTGATGGGCGCGATATGGGAACAGTGGTTTTTCCTGAGGCTGAAGTCAAACTCTTTTTAACAGCCTCACTGGAAGTTCGCGCTACTCGAAGGCTTCTACAGTTGAAAGCACAAGGCGAAGATGCTAAGCTAGAGGAGCTTACGCGAGAAATCGCTGAGCGTGACGAACGCGACCGTCAACGCACCACCGCGCCACTCAAACCAGCGGCAGACGCTGTGGTTATTGACACCAGCTTTCTATCCATTCACGAAGTCCTCAAGCAAGCCAAAGCGCTTATCTTGAGCAAAATCAACCCTTAACTGAGAACATCATGTCTGAATCATTTGCAGAACTCTTTGAAAAAAGCATCGAAAGCACCGAACTGAAACAAAATTCTATTATTGAAGCGGAAGTTATCCAAATCGGTAAAGATTTCGTGGTTTTAAACGCTGGTTTGAAATCCGAAGCTATTGTTCCTATCACTCAATTCCAAGATGGATTGGGCAATGTAACCGTTTCGGTTGGCGATAAAGTTGAAGTTGCTTTGGAAGCCGTTGAAGATGGCACGGGCGAAACCCGTATTTCTTATGAAAAAGCCTTACGCCAACGCACTTGGGGCGCTTTGGAGAAAAAACACCAAGATGGCGAAATTATCAAAGGTCTGGTTTCAGGTCGTGTTAAAGGTGGTTTCACTGTTGAGATTGATGGCGTGAAAGCTTTCTTACCTGGCTCATTAATTGACGTTCGCCCTATCAAAGACCCAAGCTTTATCGATGGTAAAGAAATTGAATTCAAAATCATCAAATTGGATCAAAAACGCAACAACATCGTGGTTTCTCGCCGTGCTGTTCTCGAAACAGAATACCGCGCTGAGCGTGATGAAGTGTTGAAAAACCTTCAAGAAGGTGATGTGGTTAAAGCAACCGTTAAAAATCTCACCGACTACGGCGCATTCTTGGATATTGGCGGTGTTGATGGTCTCCTCCATATCACAGATATGGCTTGGAAACGCGTAAAATATCCTTCTGAAGTTGTTGAAATTGGTCAAGAATTGGAAGTTAAAGTTCTTAAATTTGACCGCGAACGCGCTCGTGTTTCTTTGGGCTTAAAACAATTAGGCGCTGACCCTTGGGCTGATATTGTTGAACGTTACCCCATCAACAGCCAAGCCAAAGGTAAAGTAACCAATATTGCTGATTATGGCTCATTCGTTGAGATTGAAGATGGCGTTGAAGGTTTGGTTCACGTTTCTGAAATGGATTGGACCAACAAAAATGTTAACCCACGCAAGTTTGTTGCTGTTGGTCAAGAAGTTAATGTCATGATTCTGGATTTAGACCCAGAGCGTCGTCGCATTTCTTTAGGCATGAAACAATGCCAAGTCAATCCATGGCAAGAATTTGACCGCAAACACAGCAAAGGTGACAAAATCAGCGGTCAAATTAAATCTATCACTGACTTTGGTGTATTCATTGGCTTAGAAGGCGGCATTGATGGTTTAATCCACTTATCTGATCTTTCACATGATGAAAGCCCAGAAGAAGCTGTACGTCATTATCAAAAAGGTCAAGAGGTTGAAGCGGTTATCATCTCTATCGATGCTGAACGTGAGCGTATCTCTTTAGGCATCAAACAATTAACTCAAGATAGCTTCGCCAACTACACCACCAGCAATGGTCGTGGTACAACCGTTAGCGGAACTGTTGAAAGCGTTGATGAAAACCAAGCTATCATTCGTTTGAGCGATGATATTACTGCGGTTTTAAAAGCTTCTGAATATTCTGTTGAGCGCACAGAAGATTTGAGTAAAGTCTTGAACGTTGGCGATAGCGTTGAAGCTAAAATTATCAATGTTGACCGTCGTCAAAGACAAATCAGCTTATCTATTCGCGCCAAAGATGTTGCCGATGAGAAAGCTGTCATTAAAGATTACACACGCAAAGAAAACCAATCTTCTGGTACTTCTTTAGGCGATATCTTTAAAGAACTCAAAGACGAATAATCGAACAAAGCGCTTTGTGGAATCTCTCGACAAAGCGCATGAGAGATTTAAAAGCTGCTAGTCTCATGATTAGCAGCTTTTCTGTTTTAAATTGTACCATTTCAGGTATTTGAAACAGCCGCTGCAGCTCGGTATAATCGCTGGCTGCATGCAAGAAGGATTAAGTTTGCATATTGTGTGTGATATGCAAGGCTCCACCATTTCGGTGGGTTGATGAAGTCAATCCGACTTTTCGTATTTCAACTAAAGGAACTATTATGAATAGATCAGAACTGATTGAGCGTTTAGCAATGCGACACTCGCAATTAAAACCTCAAGAAGTGGAAGATGCTGTGAAGCATATTTTAGAGAAAATCAGCGCCAGCCTAGCTTCTGGCAATCGTGTCGAAATCCGTGACTTTGGTAGCTTTTCTGTACACCATCGTGAAGCGCGTACAGGCAGAAACCCTAAAACGGGAACGCCTGTGAAAGTTCCGCCGAAATACATTCCATATTTCCGAGCGGGCAAAGAGTTACGCGAACGGGTCGATGCCTCCTCCAGCCACAAAAAGTAACCTCATCAAAGCGCTTTGGCTCCAACTTTCCCAAAGCGCTTTTTCTTTCGCTCACCTTATCTACCACACATGTCACGTCGCCAATCTACCCCCAATCCTATCAAACAACTCGATGCTATCGTCCCCAGCTCTCTCAAACGCTCTCCCTATTATCGCCCACTCATAGCTCTTGCCACGATGATTCTGGCAGCATTAGGATTTACCACCTACCAACCCAATACCACCCCAACCACCACAGGTTTAGCCAAAGGCGAACAAACACATTGTTTCCTAAAAAGCATTTATGATGGCGATACTATTACCGCAATTTGTGGAGACCAAACGGTTCGCGTTCGGCTCGTGGGTATCGATGCCCCTGAAATGAAACAAGCTCCGTATGGCGAACGCGCTAAAAGCGCTTTGCAACGCATGCTCCCCAAACAGTTTGAATTACACAGCAATGGCACGGATCGCTACCAGCGCACTCTTGGCATTCTCTATACACAAGGCAGAAATCTCAATCTGGAAATGGTTAAACAAGGACATGCTGTTGCTTATGCAGATAAATCCACCCCCAAAATTTACCGCGAAGCAGAAGCTATCGCCAAAGCTGCGCGGTTAGGTGTTTGGCGTGAAGAAGGTTTACATCAAGATCCCAAAGCGTGGCGCAAACAAAACCAAACCAACGACTAATTCTCCATCTATCTCATGCCCCAAACCCTCAAAGCGCTTTGGCAATGGTTCAAACTTCCACCAACATGGCGAGATTCGCTCATCATTTACGCCTTCGCTGGCACCATGATGCTTTATTTCTCCCCCTCCACCCAAAGCGCTTTGCCAACCATTCACTGGGATTCTCCTCTCCCTGCATTCCGTGAATCTGAACGCCTATCTTGTACCAAACTAACTGTCTTTGATGGTGACACCATTGGCGCCATTTGTTCAGGTCAATATCTCAAAATCCGCCTACATGGTATTGATGCTCCTGAAATGAAACAAAATCCTTATGGTGAGCATGCCCAAAGCGCTTTGGATTCTCTTCTACCCCAGCATTTTAAGTTACACAGCTCAGGCGCTGATTTTTATCAACGTACACTAGGCACACTCTACCACAACGAAAATAATCTCAATCTCTGGCTGGTAGAACAAGGATTTGCCGTTGCTTATGCCGATAAATCAACTCCTAAAATCTATCGACAAGCAGAGATGTTGGCGAAAAAAGCCAAACGCGGTGTATGGCAAGAAGCAGGTCTCCAGCAAGATCCCAAAGCTTGGCGACGCTATTATTAACCTCATAACGGCTTCATTTTCACTCGAACAAAGCGCTTTGCACTACCCTAAAAATCTCAACCCTAAGCCATCAGGCGATTATGATACTCAATTATGCTCTTCATTTCTTTATCATTATTTTTAGTTACAACAACTTTTGATTTTGATGGCTGCCTTACTGGGAAGAACACTTAGCCTCACCAAATGGCTTCTGTTGCCTTTCTGTTTTTATCGATTATGGCAATAATTTTTAGCGAAGAGCCTCTACAATAAGCTCGAATATCCTCAATTTGATCAAATACTTTTCCTGAGAAACGCTTTTTGCAAAGATTGTTGAAATAAATCATTAAAGTTTATTAGCCATTGTATATCCCACTTTTACATGGAATTCTTCATTCAAACATTTTCTTGCTGATATCCTCTAGCACCTGATTGTTTTTATCAAAAGCTCGACAATGCGGACACATCATTTGATGCAAAGCAATTTGCATTTTTTGTGTCCAACAAAGCGCTTCTTCTTTTTGTTTGGACATTAAGAAGGTCATTTTTTGACAATTAAACATGAGATTCTCCAAACCATTTATGGGTTAAACAGACCTGTAACTGCAAACGGGCTCGATAAAGTAAAGTATGTAAATGGGCAATATTAATAGAACACAATTGACAAATTTCCTCTGTTTCCAATTCCAAATGGCTACGCATCATAAAAACCCGTGCCTGTTGGCTGGGTAAATGATTCAAACACGCTTCAAAAACCTGCCAAAACTGGGCAGAATAAACTGCTCCAGCCTCACTTTGCCAAACATTTTGCTCAAAAGCGCTTTGATTCCACGAACCATTTTCTAAAAACAAACGCTCGGCAATATTTTCTTCCTCCTCATTTTCCAATTCAGAAAACAAAAGCGCTTTTTGACGGCGAAATTCGTCCAAAATTTTATTTTTCAAAATCGCAAACAGCCATGTTTTTAATGCCGATTGCCCCTGAAAACGTTCTTGATTTTGATAGGCCGCTAAAAGCGCTTCTTGCACCAAATCTTCCGCTCGCTCTTGATGACGCAATTGCAATTGGGCAAATTTCAGCATTTGCTGGCGGATTTGCTCCAATTCACTGGGTTTAATCTGACTGAGGCTCATGAGGATAAATCACTTCGGCTTCAATCCATTTCCGCCACAATTGTTTTAATAAGGGCAATAACTCGGGCTGACTTTCGGTCAAAGCGCTTAATTCACCGCACAATTGATTAAACGATTGAGGCTGTTCTTGTAAAACGGTTAATAATAAAAAATCCCAATCTTCAAGCAACCGATAATAAACCAAAAATTCACGGTCACGCCAAATCAACACTTTGCTTTCTTCGGGCAAAATTTCCTGAAAGTTGGACGATAGAAAATCACAATCGTATTGGCGCAATTCTGCACAGCCTGAAAATTGCATCACGGTATCATCGTCCCCATTCAAAGCGCTTGGCACATTGGGTAAAGCCACTTCTGCCAATAATTGAGCGTTTTCAAAATCCATCAAAGCCAAAACTTCTGGTGAAACCACTTGTTTTTCTTGGCAAAATTTTAAAAATTCCCCCGCAATATCCTGAAAAAAAGGCGAATGCGCCTGCCCTTCACGAATAAAGCGCTCTTTTAAATCCGCCCATTGTTGTTCGGATAAATGGGCAGGGGCTTCCACATAACAACGGTCAATAAAGCCCAAAGTATTGTTGCGCACCAAACGACAATAAACCGCCAAGCGCTTTTCATCAACGGCATAGGGCATGTGTTTGGCATCATTAAAACGAATGGCAGTGGCAAATTGTTTTTGATAGGTTTTTAAATCTACCGCTGTTTCAGTCTGCAATAAAGCCTTTAAACGCATTTGATTCAAAGCATCATGAGCTTCTTTGAAAGCGCTTTGTTTTTCTGAAGCCAACGATTCTTTAGGCAACATGGCGAACTTTAGCGTATTTCTTTTGCAAATCGGCAATATGCTGAACTTCTGCCATCAATTCTGCAAATGGTGGAAAATTGAAATCCCGTTCCAATAAAGTAGCAGGAATCACAGGCAAACGTTCATAGGCATATTCCAATAAATCCCAAACGGTTTTTTGTACCGTTTCACCATGGGTATCCACGAGTAAATTAGGTAAATTGCGTAATTCACCTTTAATTAAATTAAATCCTTCTACGATTTCTTCACCCATTTTGTGCGCCTGATTGTTTCCGCCCACCAACAAAGCGCTTTCATCGTGATTGAGTTCGGTGGCGCTGTTGTGGTCGTCATCGTGTCCAGCAATATGAATATAATTGACTCGTTTTAAATCTACTTTATCCACAAACACAAAGGGGTCTAATAAACCATGATTCACCCCATTAACATAAATATTATTAATATCCAGATGAATGCCACAATCTGCCTCTTGCACAATGGCATTTAAAAATTCCACTTCATTCATCGTGCTGGTGGGAGAATGTAAATAATAGGAAGTATTTTCCAGAGAAATGCGAATGCCCAAATAATCTTGCACTTCTTTGATTCGATTCGCCACATGAATGACTGCTTCATCGGTAAAAGGCATAGGCAATAAATCGTACAAATGCCCTTCACATTCACAATAGCTTAAATGGTCGGAAAAGAAAGGCGTTTTGTATTGGGTAATCATGCTTTTAATGCCTTTTAACAGTTCCTTATCTAAAGGTGCTTGTCCGCCTAAGGATAAAGATAAGCCATGCACAATAACAGGAATTCTTTCCGCCACTTTATCAAAGTGATAACGTGCTTGTCCGCCCATCTTAATCCAGTTTTCAGGCGCCACTTCCATAAAATTAATGACGCTGTTGTCGGTTAATTCCAAAAAGCCCTGTGCCAAATCTCGGCGATAGCCTAAGCCTGCTCCTTTTAAATGCATTTTTCTTCCTTTTTTCATACAAAGCGCTTTAACTTATGAAAAAGGTGAGCCAAAGCCCACCCTTTTATACCAACCTAAAAAACGCTTGGATTACTTTTTAGTAGGTGCTGGTACTACTGGTGTTGCAGTACCACCACATTTACCTTCACCACATGTGCCTTCAGCAGCTTTGGCAGGAGCTGGATTACCTTCGCCACATTTACCTTCAGCTGATTTAGCAGGAGCTGCTGCGCCACCGCATTTGCCTTCGCCACATTTGCCTTCAGTTGCTTTAGCTGCTTCGATGCATTTAGCATCATCAGCAGCGCATTCGACTTTTGCTTCTTGCGCTTGAGCAGTTGCCATAGACAAAGCGCTTGCTAATGCTAATAAAGTTGCTTTTTTCATCTTTTTTTCCTTTGTTAATTAACACAATTTCAGCCATTTTTTAGCTGGATATTTACTGCGTAAAAACGCATCAATGGACAATTTACCTGCACCTTGAGTAATCAAAGGCAGAAGCATGACCAAATAAATCAACGCCATTTTATAGCCATTTTGACAAACATTATAACCTGCGCCAGCATGAACCGCTGCCCAAGCCACCGCTGTCAAAATAAACAAACCGATGGCGCTGAAACGAGTGAAGAAACCTAACACCAATAAAACAGGCAACAACAGCTCTGCTCCTGTTGCCAATGCCCAGTTCAAATCTGCAGGCAACACATTGAAAGGAAAAGGAAATTGACCTTGAATATCAGCAAACCAATTTTGCCCATTCCATTTTTCCAAACCTGCTTCAAAAAATTCGTACGCCAAAAACAGACGCAAACCCAAAACGCCTAAGCCTTCAAAGCCAGCATGCAACGGGCATTTGTTTTCACAACTCATTTTCCATCCTTAAAAATACCAATAAGCATTAGACGAACCAAAGCGCTTTTTCTGACAAAAAAATCCCCAAAAACACTTTTATTTTGATAACACTCTATTTTATAAATAAAAAGCAGGGTTTTCACCCTGCTCTATAACATCAAAGCGCTTTGTATCACAACCAAAATAAAGAAATCACAATAGCAGCAATGATGCCGTAAATGGTCATCGGGATAATGGTCAGTCGCAAAATGGAGCCTTCTGAATTTTTGACATTCAACACTGAGCAAACAGCAACTATATTGTTAATACAAACCATATTCCCCATCGCACCACCAACTGATTGCGCCGCCAAAACGGTCGTCGTTTTTAAACCTGTACTTTGTGCAATCTCATACTGAATGGAGCCAAAGGTGAGATTAGAAACTGTATTGGAGCCAGAGAAAAACGCACCAATCGCCCCCAGATATGAGGCATAGTAAATCCAATTGTCTTTAGCAATTTCAGCAAAGCCTTTGCCAATGGTTTTAACCATCGAGGCCTCGCCACCTGCCATCATCAACTTCACCATAATCAACGCGCCCATCAAAGCAATAAAGGGATTGCGCGTTTGCATCAAAGCGCTTTTCCATGTCGTACGGCGACGTTCAGGGTTAATACCATAATAAGCAAATGCTAGGACAACTGTCACCACAAAAGGAATGAGAGCGGGAACATAAAGAGTTTTGTAACTCTCACTCACCCCTGCACCAAAAATATTTTTTACACTAACAATCAAAGCTCGACTGATTTCCAAATCGGCAAAGCCTAGTGATGTGGTTACCATTGGTGTTGCATCATTGAGTAAACCCTTCAAGCCCAATTGATGAATACGGGTCACAATCAAAATCACCATAAGCATTATCAGGGGCAAAAGCGCTTTGACCACCTCAGCCTTTGGCATAGCTACTGCTTTCTCACCATGACCTTTATCCAAGCCAATGCCAGCATTAGCCACCACCACCGAAATCCACAAGCCCACACCGCCTGCAATTAAAGACGGAAACTCATAGTTAAATTGCGCCAAAATAACGTAAGGAACCGTACAAGATAAGATGCTGATATAGATGAATGTCAGGTTTTTCTTAATATCTTCCCAAGTGGTAATAAAACGCAATGCAATCAAAGGAATAATGAAACCTGCAATAAAATGCATGATGGCAGTTTGTCGCCCAATCTCTAAGATACTGGCTGTATCCAATGCCCCTGATTTGATGAGTTCACTAAAACCAAACCACGTCGGCGTTCCTACTGCCCCAAAAGACACGGGCACTGAGTTCATCACCAACGCAAATACCGCCACTTTAAAAGGATTAAAGCCTAAACCCACCAAAATAGGCGCTGCAATAGCAGCAGGCGTACCAAAGCCCGATGCGCCTTCAATCATGAAAGCAAATGCCCAGCCGATAATCATCAATTGCGCCACTGGATTAGGGCTGATGGAGCTGAGCCATCGGCGGATTTGGTTGGTGCAACCCGTTTCTTCCATCATGCGGTTAAACAAAATGGCACCAAAAATAACGGTAATAGGGGTTAAAGTTGCCATCAAGCCTGCCACAATATTGGCACTGAGGCTAACAAAACTGGCTTTAAAATAAAGCCACTGTAGCCCAAAGACCAAAACCGCAATCAACGGAAGCGCTTTGTACGATGGCATGGCATTCTTCTTGACCATCAAATAAATCAAGAGAACAATGGGCAATAAACTAAGAGCTAAATTCATAGGCGCCTCCAAAGCGCTTTGCCAAATAGATGGGTATGATGACTCAAACAGGGTAAGTATTTGGTACTAAAATTTCCTTACCGACCTTTTTAATGTCTGTATGACCACAGAATGCCATCGAAATATCCATTTCGTTATAGATGATTTCTAAACAACGGCGAACGCCATCTTCACCATAAGCACCTAAGCCATATAAGAAGGCTTTGCCAATCATAGTGCCTTGTGCGCCCATCGCCATCGCCTTCAACACATCTTGTCCACTGGTGATACCGCTATCCAACCAAACTTCAATATTGCTGTTCTCTGATTTCACCCCACGAATGACTTCAGGAAGCGCTTTGATAGAAGAAAGTGCGCCATCTAATTGTCGTCCGCCATGATTGGAAACAATCAAAGCATCAGCGCCAGAGCGAGCTGCTAGCACAGCATCTTCTTCGGTCATGATGCCTTTCAGAATGAGTTTTCCACCCCATAAATCTTTGATACGTTTAACATCGTCCCAACTGAGGCGTGGGTCAAATTGTTCTGCCGTCCAAGAAGAAAGCGAGGATAAATCACTGACGTTTTTAGCGTGTCCCACAATATTGCCGAAAGTACGGCGTTTGGTGCCAAGCATTTTGAAGCACCATTCAGGGCGCAAAGCTAAATCCAGCATATTGACCAAAGTCGGCTTAGGTGGCGCAGATAAGCCATTTTTAATATCACGATGGCGTTGCCCCAAAACTTGCAAATCAACCGTTAAAATCAGGGCGGAGCATTTAGCATCTTTAGCACGTTTGATGAGATTTTCCATGAACTCGCGGTCACGCATCACATACAACTGGAACCAGAATGGCTTATTGGTATGGGTTGCCACATCTTCAATGGAACAAATGGACATAGTTGATAAGCTAAACGGCACACCAAATTTTTCAGCAGCGCGAGCAGCATGAATTTCACCATCAGCATGCATCATACCTGTAAAACCAGTCGGCGCAATCGCCACAGGCATTTTGACATCTTCGCCTACCATCTTTGTTTCCAAAGTACGGTTGGTCATATCCACCAAAATTTTTTGCTTGAATTTGATTTCATCAAAATCACTGCTATTGTGGCGAATAGTATTTTCCGTCCATGAACCTGAACGCACATAATCAAAAAACATTTTCGGCACTTTACAACGTGCAACCTTGCGTAAATCTTCAACACAGGTGATTTTTTTGAGATCTTTTGCCATAAATGAATATCCTTTTCTTAAAACGCCTATTGTAACGCTTTTGTCATCTTTGCCCCAAGAATAAGCCCCATTAACAAAGCGCTTTGTATCCTTACTCTATTTAGAAAAGATGTAAGGAATTCTAACCTCTTGATTATTAAGAAGATACTTCAAACCCTGATGAGCAGGTTGTCCTGTGACTAAATTGGTGGCTAACTGTAAGGCAGTATCAATTTCGTTATTAAAATCAGCTCGTGCTGAATAAACGATTTCACCGCGCTGAATGGCTTCTTGAGCAGGCTTTAAGCCGTCCATGCTAAAAATAGGCACTTTCTTTTGGTGTTTCGTTAAAACTTCAAGCGCCCCAAATGCCATACTGTCACTTGCACTAGCAATGACTTCAACCTGATCAAATTTGGCATCTTGTACCCATTTTTCTACAACATCATGTGCCAAATGTGTTTGAAAGAAAGCATCTTCTCGAAAAACCACTTCTGCATCGGCTTTGATTTCTGGGTAATTTTTTACAGTTGTTACCACCCAATCGCTCCGCGCCGATGCATTAGGATCAAACTGAATCGCCCCCAGCAAAGCTAATTGAATCACGCCATCGCCATTTTTGTCCCATTCAGGATTATCCTTCCAACTTTTTAACATTTCTACACCCTGTGTCACAGCCGCAGATACCACTTCAGCATCAACAAAATATGCCTTCGAACAACTGCTTAAGGCATTGATACCAGGGTGGAAGTTGTAAAATACCAAAGGCACTTTTGCACAATAGCGTTGCGTTAATTCTGTTCCCTTATTCAAATCCGCTAAATTGATGATAAGCAACTGTGCTCCCTGAGCTAAAAATTGATCCAGTTGCTCATACTGTTTAGCTTGATCATTGCCTGCACTACCAATCATTATTTCAAGATTGGGGAATAATGAGCTTCGCTGTTGAAAAGTTTGGTAAACTTGCTGCAAAAAGGGAGAATTATCGTCGTTTCTTGCAATGGAAATGCCTATTTTATGGCGAGATACCACAGATTCTTCAGCTGACTTTTCCTCACTACCACAAGCAACTAACCACAAAGCGCTTAATGCTATTCCAAGTGAAGTTAAGCTTTTTGATTTCCAAGAGATGGGCGTTTTCATTTTCCACTTCCTTTGATGTTAAGAAACTTACATCTTTCATCTTACGCCCACTATGCATACAAAACAACCTTACGCCCTTCATTACAAAGCGCTTTACCCCAAACGATATTCTGGCTTTATTAGCCCTAAAAGGAACCAAAGAGTCTTGAGTAGCCAAATAAATCCTGCCCACAGCTTGATGCTCTCGCTTGTCCAATTTCCAAACCAGCACCAAAGCGCATCGTATCGTTCAAAAAAATCTGCTCCTCCTCCGAAAATAACCCAATAGAAAAATAAGCAATCCAAAACATAAAATAAAAACCAGATAAAAAGATTCTGCATCATATTAAACTCCTATAAAAATAGGTTAGATAACTCCAAAGGATTATCTAACCCAAAGCGCTTTGTTAGCTAATACAATTAAAGACCTGCTGCCGCTTCTTCAGCTGGTGTTCTATAATGAGCAGAAACTCCTATAATACATGTTTTATAACGAAAATTTTGTCGCAATTTATTGTTATATCGAACAACATTGCTTGCATACTGAAGAAAAAATTTCCAAAGTTTAGTGGGCGTATAAATAGCTGGTTTAGGAACTAGGGTAAAGGTGCGAGAACATTCTGTAATACTATTAACTGCATCTCCCACAACATGAGCCAATGCTTCATTCATATTCCAATGTGAAGTCGTTGATGGCTCCCAAATACTATTAACTACCTCGCGCAATTTTTGTTGCTCTTCTGTTTCTGCATTTCTCGCTTGATAAACAACATCTGTGCTAAATCTTTTTTTGATATTAGGATGACCATAAACCTTAGAACAGTCATGCGCTTCTGTTTTAATAACAATTGCAGGCTTACTTAATATATCAATACGTTTATTTTTATCACTTGTAAATGAAGAATAAACACTTAACTTTATCAAATCATGCGGCTCTTTTGTACAATATCCATCATTAGTAATATAAACTACTTTTCCATCATTTTTTGCTTTATAGGCAATATAGTAATAATTATTAGGTCGAATCACTATGGTTGAGAATGGTGCATTACCTTCTATATGCGCAATTGCAGAATAACGAACGGTTCCATCTTTAAATTCTGACCCAGCCGTAAAAACAACCAAATTTTCGTTAAACTTCACCAAATCCTCAGCAGGCAAAATCTCAGCCAGTTTTGCCTGTAAGGCAGGACTGGTTAAAGCCTTTTCACTTTCCTTGATGTAGTTCTTATAGGGGTTCCACACAAACGTACTTTGCGCCAAAGCGCTTTGATTAGCCAACAACGCCAGTGCAGCAACGAATACTGTAGCCATCATCTTTTTCATGGTTATACTCCTCTGATAATACGCCATTTTTTGGCAACCACACCAATAACACAACGGTAATAATTCATCAAGCTTTTGAGCCAATCAATTTTACAATCAATTGTTTTTCAACAAAAAGTGCTTTGTAGCCAAAACCACAAAGCGCTTTATCCCAAACAATACTCTGGCTTTATTAGCCCTAAAAGGAACCAAAGAGTCTTGAGTAGCCAAATAAATCCTGCCCACAGCTTGATGCTCTCGCTTGTCCAATTTCCAAACCAGCACCAAAGCGCATCGTATCGTTCAAAAAAATCTGCTCCTCCTCCGAAAATAACCCAATAGAAAAATAAGCAATCCAAAACATAAAATAAAAACCAGATAAAAATATTCCATTGCATAACCAATCCTTATTAGTGTAAATTCATGAAAAATGATCAGACCTAAAGCGCTTTATAGAACTCACGCCAATCAATATAAAAAGGGGAATCTATATTCCCCTTTTTGAACTATGTCGTTACGGTCGAAAAAACACTAAATGGTAATCGCAAACTTGGATTAAATAAACCTATTACAAACCAAAACCCTCGCACAATCCAAATAAATAAAGCATAGAGTTTCGCGCCTTCTTCACTCACGCCCACTACTCCAAAATACTGCGAACCATTTCCTCGAATAATCCAGTAATACAGCAAACTTTCAAGTGAAAACCATAAAATCCAAGTGGTTAAACTCATGGGTACACTCCTGCTGAAGCCATTTCAGCTAGACTTCTGTAATGACGATTTGATGATAATGAACGATAGTAATTCACCTCCCATAAGGTCTACCATTTTATCGTTCATATTCCAAGAAGAAGTAATAGATGAATCCCAAATACTATTAATCATCATGCGCAAATTTTTCTGTGCCTCCGTTTCAGCCACTCTCAATTGATAGCGCTTTGAGGTATCAAATTGTTTTTTAACTCCTTCAAAACCATAAACCTTAGAACAATCATGAGGCGCTGCTAAAGTTTCTCTGGCAGGTTTAACGTCCAAATGATAAATTCCCTCTTTATTCCATGCGTAAGAATTGGTGAAAATTTTCATCACATCATGAGGTTCTTGGGTACAATAACCATCGTTAGTGATATAGCTAACATGGCGATCTCATTTTGATTTGTAGACAATATAATAATAACCATTAGGCGCAATCACCACACCTGAAAACGGAGCGCCTTCTTCGTAATAAGCCAAAGAGCCATAAAGCGCTGAGCCATAAAAAGGCGATTGGCTACCAAATTCCGTACCTGAGATATAAGCCCCCAAATTATTCTTGAATTTTTGATGATCTTCGGGCTGCAAAACTCTTGCCAACTCTGCTTGAAAAGCTGGACTGGTTAATACGCGCTCACTTTCTTTAACGTAGTCCTTATAAGGATTTCTCGCCAAAGCGCTTTGATTAGCCAACAACGCCAGTGCAGCAACAAATACTGTAGCCATCATCTTTTTCATGGTTATACTCCTCTGATAATACGCCATTTTTTGGCAACCGCATTAATAACACAACAGCAATAATTCATCAAGCTTTTGAGCCAACCAATTTTACAATCAGTTGTTTTTCAACAAAAAGCGCTTTGTAGCCAAAACCACAAAGCGCTTTACCACCAAAACCAAACTTATCAATAATTAAAGATTTTTCGCCAATAAAGTTTGATTCGGAACTGTTTCTCCCAATTTCAATTGCACTTGCCAGCCACTACCTTTAGCAGCCTCAACAATATCGCCTGTTTTATAATCGATAATTTCACCAATAGTGATATTGATATTGCCCTCAGGATTAATCAATTCTACGCTATCACCCGTTTTAAAATGATTCTTGACTTCAACCAATGACAATCCTGTTTCAGAATTATAAGCAATAATCTCGCCAATAAATTGTTGGGTTGCAGCATTTGATGAACCTGTAGCGTAATTTTGTTGAGCTTTAATTTGTTTGCGCACAAAAAAGCCATCGGTATAACCTCGATTCGCCAATCCTTCTAACTTGGTATTCAATTCAGGATTAAATCCACGACCTGCAATAGCATCATCAATGGCTTGGCGATAAGCTTGCGCTGTGCGAGCAGCGTAATAAAAAGATTTGGTTCGCCCTTCAATTTTTAAACAATCCACCCCAATTTTCACCAAAGACTCAACGTGTTCAATGGCGCGTAAATCTCGGCTGTTCATGATATAAGTGCCATGTTCATCTTCCGTGATTTCCATGTATTCACCAGGGCGAGTGGTTTCTTCGAGGAAATAGGTTTTATCGGCGAGTGGGTGGCGTTCACGAGGGTCAGTCAAACCGCCACTTAAGCCATTCAACGCCTCTGGCGCAAAGATTTTATCAGGCGTGGGAATAAAGCTGCCTTCGCTTTCCTCTTCTGAGCCGTGCGTGTTGTATTTCCAACGGCATGCATTGTTACAAACCCCTTGATTAGGGTCACGATTATTAAAATAACCCGATAACAAACAGCGACCTGAATACGCAATACACAGCGCCCCATGCACAAAAACTTCCAACTCAATATCAGGGCATTGTTGGCGAATTTCCTCAATCTCATCAAGCGATAATTCGCGTGACAAAATAATGCGACTAATCCCACTTTTCTGCCAAAATTTCACACTTGCCCAGTTCATACTATTGGCTTGCACCGACAAATGAATCGACATTTCAGGAAACGCCTCTTTCACCATCATAATCAAACCAGGGTCAGACATAATACACGCATCAGGCTTAGCCTCCAGCGATGGGCTTAAATCACGAATGGCTGTTTTGAGCTTGTAGTTATGGGGCATAGAGTTCACGGTTAAGTAAAACAATTTGCCACGAGCGTGCGCCTCTTCAATGCCAATTTTGATGTTTTCATCATTAAATTCATTGCCACGCATACGAAGCGAATAACGCGCTGCGCCCGCATACACAGCATCTGCGCCATAAGCAAAAGCATAACGCATGGTTTTCAGTGAGCCTGCTGGCGCAAGCAATTCAATTTTTCGGTTCATGTGATTCTCTCAATCAGCTTTCAGGGCTGGTTTATGTTTATTGAGTTAAGCCATAGGGTTAGACAAAAAAAGCGCTTTAAGCAAAGCGCTTTGGGAAAAATTTGAAAGCGCTCGTATCCAAGAATACAAAGCGCTTTGAAGAAAAATTATTTGGTCACGCGACCTAAATATTCAGCGCTGCGCGTATCCACTTTAATCACATCGCCAATATTCAAGAACAAAGGTACACGCACCACCGCGCCCGTTTCCAGCGTTGCAGGTTTACCACCGCCGCCAGAAGTATCACCACGCAAACCAGGATCTGTATCCACAATTTTCAGCTCCACAAAGTTTGGCGCGGTCACGCTGATGATGTTGCCGTTCCATAACACAACCGTGCAAGAGGCTTGTTCTAACATCCATTTTTCCGCATCTGCTACAGCGGCTGCAGAAGCTGGTAATTGCTCGAAGGTTTCAGGGTTCATGAAATGCCAACCTTCATCATCTTTGTAGAGATAATCCATGTTGGTTTCCATCACATCAGCTGCCTCAACAGTATCGCCTGATTTGAACGTACGCTCAATCACGCGACCTGTTTTTAAGTTACGGATTTTGGTGCGGTTAAAGGCTTGCCCTTTACCTGGTTTAACAAATTCATTTTCTACGATGGTATAAGGATCGCCATCAATCATGATTTTTAAGCCACCACGAAATTCGTTGGTTGAATACTGTGCCATAAAAGTTCCTTACGGTTTTTGATACAAAAGACGGGCATTATAGCCCAAAAAGCTTCCTTTCGCCCCAAGAGCTTGCTTAAAGCCTCAAGCCCCCAAAGCGCTTTGTTCTTCCAAAATTTGCAATGCCTCTAAATAACGCTCTTCCAACGCCAGTAATTTTTGTTGCAAAGCGCTTTCTTCATCAAGTGCGGCTTTCAGCTGGGCTTTGTGGGCATCGTCATACAAGTCCGCATCACTCAAACGCTGTTGCACCAAATCCAAAGCGCTTTGGCATTGTTCAAGCTCGCGCTCTAACTTGTTAACGGCTTGTTTATAAGGTCGTAGGCGTGTGCGTTCTTCCGCTTCTTGGCGCTTGGTTTGGGCTTTTAATTCTGATTTCTGCTCACCCTTTGCCAAAGCGCTTTGAGCATTGGCTTGGCTGGCTTCTTGTTGGAGATACTGGCGGTAATCGTCTAAATCACCATCAAAAGGCTTCACACGACCATCTGCAACCAAATAAAAATCATCACAGGTGGAGCGTAACAATGCCCTATCATGCGAAATCAAAACCATTGCTCCCTGAAATCCTTGCAATGCCTCATTCAAAGCATCACGCATGCCCAAGTCCAGATGGTTAGTCGGCTCATCAAGCAACAAGACATTCGGCTGTTTCTCAATAATCAGTGCCAGCGCCAACCGTGCTTTTTCACCACCTGAAAGCTGCCCTACAGGTGTATCGATTCGCTCACCACCAAAGCCATAACCACCAAGAAAATTACGTAATTCTTGCTCACGCGCCGTTGGATTCTGCTGTTTGATATGCCACAAAGCGCTTTCTTCTGCACGCAAAGCCTCAAGTTGATGCTGTGTAAAATAACCGATGTGGGAATGTTCATGGCGCGTGATACTGCCACTTTTAGGCTCTAGAACACCTGCCAACCATTTCATCAACGTTGATTTTCCTGCGCCATTACGCCCAAGCAAGCCAATTCTATCGTGTCCACCCAAGCGAAATTTTAACTTGCTCAACACCACGGTCTCACCATAACCCAGCTCACCATCACTCACCGTTAAATGCGGGTCAGGCGTATGTTTGGGCGCTTTAAAAGCAAGCTCATATTGATGCTCTGGCGGTGGTGGTGGTGAAGCTTGCAATTTCTCCAAAGCTTTCATACGACTTTGCGCCTGCTTGGCTTTGGTAGCTTTTGCACGAAAACGATTGATAAAACGCTCTAATTCTGCCTTGCGCACTTGCTCTTTCTGATAAAGCGCTTCACTTTGCGCACGTTGTTCATGGCGCAGACGTTCAAAATCGGAATAATTGCCTGTGTAATTCAAAGCGCTTTGGTTTTCCAAATGCACAATGTGGGTACACAACTCATCAAGAAAATCACGATCGTGGGCAATGATGATTTTGGTTGCAGGGTGCTGTTTTAAATAGTCTTGTAGCCAGATGATGGCATCTAAATCAAGGTGGTTAGTCGGCTCGTCAAGCAACAACAACTCACACGGCGCAATCAAAGCTTGCGCCAAATTCAGTCGCATACGCCAACCACCCGAAAACGATTTGACCGCCTGCTTTTGTGCCTCCATCGAAAAACCTAAACCGCTCAAAAGCTCGCTCGCCAAAGCGCTTTGGGCATAGCCATTTAAGGCATGAAACTGTTCGTGGGCAGCTGCAATACGCAAACCATCGCCACTTTGCTCCGACGCCTCCAATTCCGCCAAAGCGCTTTGGTATGCCTCGTGTCCTTGTAACACATACGCCAAAGCGCTTTGCTCCAATGCAGGTGTTTCTTGGGCAACGCTGGCAATACGCCAATCTTGTGGCTTGTCATAACTGCCTCGATCAGGCTCAAGCTCACCACGCAGCATCGAAAGCAAACTCGATTTCCCCGAACCATTTTGCCCCACCAAACCAATGATTTGCTTGGGGTGAATGCGTAAATTCACGCCTTGTAATAAAGTGCGACCTGCGCGAGAAATACCAATATCTTGCAATTGAATCATGCTTCTTCCTTCATCGCCACCCAAGCCCGAAATGAAAGTGCTTGGAAAATCGGCTGAACCCGAAAACCCACGCGTTCCAATCGCGCCACAACATCATCAGCGGTATCTGTTTTCATCACATTCTCGAGTGCTGCCCGTTTCTGCGCTACCGCCAACACCGAATACCCTTGACTTTGCTTGAATTTTTCATGCCAAGCAATCATTTGCTCATTTTCTGAGACCTTCTCCGCCACCAACAAAGCGCTTTGGGGTTTCAAGGCTTGATACAAGCGAGCCAATAAGTCATCTCGTTGTTCTTTAGGCACAAATTGCAGTGTAAAAATCATCAAAAACAAATCCGTAGGCGCATAATCAAAATCGACAATATCTGCCCATTGCACAGAAATCCCCTCGATTTGATACGCCGCCAAATGCGATTCAAAGCGCTTCACCATCGCCTCTGAATTATCCAAAGCATGAATCTCTGCCGTTTGAGGAATAAAGCGCTTTAACGATAAACTCGCCGCGCCCAAAGCACAGCCCAAATCGTAAACCCTACCCCCTTCAGGCACAAACTCCGCCCCCACAACGCCTGCCAAATGCAACAACGCCCCATAAGCAGGAATGGAGCGACTAATCATATCAGGAAAGACTTCTGCCACCTTCTCATCAAAACGAAAATCGACCACGTTTTGCGCATGGTCGAATAAAGTATCTCTCTGGCTCATAGAGGCATCAAATCATATTCAGCTCAATTTTGGCGCGAAGCGTCATCATTTCCATGCGCCATGGTGGATCCCATTCCATATGCACCACACATTCCTCTACACCATCAACACGCTCAATCGCCTCTTTCACCCAATCAGGCATCACGCCAGCCACAGGGCAACCTGGCGAGGTTAAGGTCATATAAATATCCACCACCCCTGTTTTTTTGTCGTAATGAATATCATAAATCAAGCCAAGCTCGTAAATATCCACAGGAATTTCAGGATCGTAAATAGTTTTCAGCTCGCTGATAATATCGCGCTCAATGGGCGCTAAACTGGGATCGTCCAACTCTTTTTGGTATGGAACACTGTCAAGGTCAAAGCTCATCGGTTTATGCTCTCTATGGTTTTATTCAGTTTGGCTTTCTAATTGCCCACGCAAGGCTTGGCTTAAAGTATGCCATGCCAAAGTGGCACATTTCACACGGGCTGGGTATTCTCGCACACCCGTTAAAGCGCGTAGTTTACCCAATTGTTCAGGAATATCATCTTGGCTGGTTAAAATACGATGAAATTCATGATAAAGCGCTTCAAACTCAGGCAAACTCATGCCTCTGGCAATTTCTGTCATCAATGAGGCGCTGGCTTTGGAAATAGCACAACCCTCGCCAACAAAGCTGACTTCACCAATCGTATCCCCCTCCATGCGCACATAAATCACCCATTTATCCCCACACAAATGATTATGCCCCACCGCCTTACAATCACACGGCTCTAACACCTCAAAATGGCGTGGGTGTCGGTTGTGATCCATGATCAATTCTTGATACAAACTTTGCATAATTCTTCCTCAGTTAGGCAAAAAGCGCTTGGGTACGGTGTATGGCTTCTATCAGTTGTGCCACATCGCCTTGATGGTTATAAGCCGCAAACGTAGCTCGAATGGTTGCTGGCACGCCAAAGCGCTTCATCACAGGTTCTGCACAATGATGCCCCACACGCACCGCCACCCCAAAATCATCGAAAATAGAGCCTGCATCATGGGGGTGTATACCGTCCAACACAAAAGAAATCACCGCCGCCTTTTCACGAGCTGTGCCAATAATTCTGACCCCATCAATAGACTGCAAAGCACTTTCTGCTTGCAAACGCAAAGATTCCTCATGTTCACCAAGCGCTTTAATGCCCTGCTCCTTCACCCAATCTAACGCAACTCCAAGCCCAATCACTTCCACAATCGGCGGCGTTCCTGCTTCGAATTTTAAAGGCGCTGGCGCATAAATAGTCTCTTCAAACGAAACACTCAAAATCATATCGCCACCACTTTGATAAACAGGCATTTTCTCCAAAAGCTCGTGGCGACCATACAACACACCAACCCCTGTTGGTGCGTAAATTTTATGCCCTGAAAATACCAGAAAATCACAATCCAACGCTTGCACATCAGTCTCTATATGCGCCACCGCTTGCGCTGCATCAATGATGGTATACACGCCTCGTGCTTTGGCATAATCAATAAGCGCTTTGATAGGATTGACTGTACCAAGAGCATTAGAAACCCAAGTTATCGATAAAATCTTCACGCCCTCAAACAACTGCTCCAGATTATCCCACACCAGTTCGCCATCATCATTAACAGGAATCACACGCAAACTTGCTCCAAAGCGCTTTGTCGCAATTTGCCATGGCACAATGTTGGCGTGATGCTCTAAAGCACTAATCAAAACAACATCATTTTTCGCCAACACCATCTCTGACAAACTATGCGCCAAGAGATTCAAGGCTTCTGTTGTGCCTTTGGTAAAAACAATCTCTTCTTCTCGCTTGGCATTCACAAACCCCGCCACTGTCTCGCGTACTTTTTCATACCGCAAGCTTAAATTCTGCGATAAAGCATGCACCCCACGATGCACATTACTGTATTGATAGCGATAAACCTCATTCATCGCTTCAATCACGCATTCAGGCTTTTGTGTACTCGCTCCACTGTCCAAATAACAAAGCGCTTTACCTCGTATACTTTGGCTCATGATGGGGAATTGTGAACGCCACGGACTCATTCCTCTGCCTCACTTTCTTCACTGCTGTGATAATCCACTTCGTCTTCTTGCTCACCTGTCCAGCTGATGTTGATAGCATGGCGTAAATTCATGGAAAGCGCTTCATGCTCTACCACCACAGCCTCATGCAAGAAACTGAGCAACAATACCTTTTGCGCCACCTCTAAATCAATGCCTCGCGAGCGTAAGTAAAACAAAGCATCTTCATCAAGATTGCCTGCCGTTGAACCATGCGCACACTGCACATCATCGGCGTAAATCTCAAGGCGTGGCACACTTTGTGAACGCGCATTTTCACTCAACAAAATGTAACGAGAATCTTGCTGGGCATCGGTTTTTTGCGCGATAGAATCCACATAAATCATGCCATCAAATTGCGCAAAAGCGCTCTCATCAACCACGCCGCGCAAAATTTGATGGCTCTTGCCACCTACTTGAGAATGACGCAAACCTGCGTGCAAATCCAAAATGGTATTGCCTGCAGGCGATTGAACGCCGCCCAAATAAAATTCAGCTTCCTCGCCTTGCATATCATTGCGCACATCAATCCGTGAAAAGGCGCCAACGGTCATCTGTGCCACATTCACTCGCAAAATGGAATGGTCAGCTTGTTTGGCACATACCAAAGCGCTTTGCACTGCCTCGCTATCGCCATCAATCCACAAAACCACATCAAGCTCCGCCTTTTCCGACAATTCCAAATAAATCACAGGAAAAGCAGCAGCATGAGGCGCAAGTTTTACATTAATCCACAAAGCGCTTTTTGAACCCTCGCCTGCTTTCACGACCACACGCGAAAACTGCGCCAATCCTTCTGACACTTCTATACCAATGGTATTCACCTGCTCATCGTCATATTCTGCAGGAATATCCATCACAAAAGCTTTCTCCAACAAAGCCACATTCAAATGGGCAAATGGCACATCAGAAAGCGCTTTGACCCAAACTTCCGCTTGTTCTACTTGAGTAAAGTCATCAGCGATGGTGTCGCTAAAACTGAATTCATAATCGGCAAAGCTTAAAGAACGAGGCGTGAAAAGCGCTTGGCTAGGTGTCCAACGCCAAGATTCAGCTCGTTTGAAAGCATAGTGTGAGAAATCGTTCAAAGCGCTTTGAATGGCTGGGGTTTGGGGCAGCTGGGCTGCCCAATGTTTGATGATTTCCGCTGCCATCTTAGCCTCGCGCGTAACCTGTATCATCGCCACGATAGTCCTCGTAGCCACGCTCTTCCAGCGTCAATGCTAACTCTTTACCGCCTTGCGCGACAATTTTACCGTTCACCAAAACCAACACCACATCAGGCACAATATATTCCAGCAAACGCTGATAATGCGTAATCACCATAAACGAACGCTCAGAAGAACGAAGCGCATTGACCCCTTCTGATACCACACGCAAAGCATCAATATCCAAGCCAGAATCGGTTTCATCTAAAATGGCAAGGCTGGGCTGAAGAACAGCCATCTGCATAATTTCATTTCGTTTTTTCTCGCCACCTGAGAAGCCAAAATTCACAGGTCGCTCCAAATAACTCTCTTTCATGCGCACCAATTTCAATTGCTTTTGCAAGTGGTCGTAAAAATCCATCGCATCAAGAGGTGGCAAGCCTTTGGCTTTGCGTTGCGCACTCATCGCCTCTTTCAAAAAGCGCATATTGGAAATACCAGGAATTTCAACAGGATATTGGAAAGCCAAGAACAAACCTGCGCGCGCTCTATCTTGTGGCTCCATCTCAAGCAAATTCTCGCCATGAAACAGAATCTCGCCTTCTGTCACCACATAACCCTCACGACCTGCCAGCACATGAGCCAGCGTTGATTTACCTGAGCCATTGGGCCCCATAATGGCATACACTTTGCCTGCTTCGATGGTCAAATCAATGCCCAAAAGAATTTTTTTGCCATCTTCTGTTTCTACATGTAAATTTCTAATTTCTAACATTGTTATTCCTTCCTTAACCCACGCTGCCTTCTAAACGCAATTCAATCAACCGTCTTGCCTCTACGCTAAACTCCATAGGCAATTTGGCGTACACATCTTGGCAAAAACCATGCACAATCAAATTCACGGCATCAGCTTCTTCAATGCCTCGTTGTTGGCAATAGAAAATTTGGTCTTCGCCAATTTTGGAGGTAGTCGCTTCATGCTCGATTTTGGCAGTCGGATTGGCAACCATCAAATAAGGGAATGTATGCGCACCACATTGATTACCAATCAATAAAGAATCGCATTGTGAAAAATTACGTGCGTTATCTGCTTTAGGCGCAATTTTCACCATGCCACGATAAGCATTTTGCGCATGGCCTAAAGAAATGCCTTTGGAAATAATGGTGGATTTGGTATTTTTGCCCAAGTGAATCATCTTGGAGCCAGTGTCGGCTTGTTGATAGTCACGCGTGACTGCAACGGAGTAAAACTCACCGACCGAATCATCGCCCATCAACACCACGCTGGGGTATTTCCATGTTACGGCAGAACCTGTCTCCACTTGTGTCCATGAAATCTTTGAACGCGCCCCAACACAAATGCCACGCTTGGTAACCAAGTTATATACACCACCTGAACCATCATCGTTGCCCGGGAACCAGTTTTGTACCGTTGAGTATTTCACTTCAGCATCAGCATGGGCAATAATTTCTACCACCGCTGCGTGTAGCTGGTTTTCATCGCGCCGTGGCGCAGTACAACCTTCCAAATAGGAGGCATAACCACCTTCATCAGCCACAATCAAAGTGCGTTCAAACTGCCCTGTATTGGCAGCGTTGATACGGAAATAAGTGGATAATTCCATTGGGCAACGTACGCCTTTTGGAATATAACAGAAGGAACCATCGGTAAAGACAGCAGAATTCAGTGCTGAGAAGAAATTATCCTCAGGTTTCACCGCCATGCCCAAATATTTTCGCACCAATTCAGGGTGTTCTTGAACAGCCTCAGAAAAAGAACAAAAAATAATGCCATCTTTCGCTAAACGCTCTTTGAATGATGTTCCCACAGAAACGGAGTCAAACACGGCATCAATGGCGATATTTTTCCCCATAGGCATCATAAGACCATCTTTATCAACTTCGGTCACGCCTGCCAAAATTTCTTGTTCTTTCAAAGAAATACCCAATTTTTCATAGGTACGCAAGATTTCAGGATCCACTTCATCAAGCGATTTAGGGCGATTTTTTTGAAAACTGGCTGGTGAGGAGTAATAAGAAATGGCTTGGAAATCGATAGGATCCATGTGTAAATGTCCCCAATCGGGCTGCTCCATCGTCAGCCATTTACGGTAAGATTCGAGTCGAAATTGCAACAACCATTCAGGCTCGTTTTTCAAACGAGAGATTTGGGTAATGATATCCTCGTTCAAACCTGCTTCGATGGTGAAGGATTCAACATCCGTTACAAAGCCAAATTTGTATTCTTGTTCGGCAATTTCAACCAACTCCGCATTCATCTCCGCGCGAGTTGGCTCACTGCTTTGCTGTGGTTCTTTCATGTATCAACCTTTGAGTTAGCGTCTTTAGGGTGAAGTTTCAGAGGCAGATGGTTCGCGCGCACTACGCGCTTTTGCATCTAACGTTTGCATATCCAATAAATTTCGGTTTTTCAAAAGCGCTTTGATATCTTCATTGAGATAGAGCAAAAAGGGGCTAATGTGGCATTTATCAATAAGAGCGCAGGGTTTTTCGCCGTCCACACAATCCACAATCCCCAAGCTTCCTTCAATCGCCTGCACCACTTCCAGTGCAGAAATATCTTGCGGCGCTCGGGTCAGCGTATAGCCTCCATGCGCCCCGCGAACCGATTGCAAAAGCCCATATTTCACCAACCGTTTCAATACCTTGCCACTCATCGGCACACTCACGCCAGCTGTTTCTGCCAGCATCATAGCATTTTGATGAACCCCGCTGTTATCGCGCAACAAAGCGCTTAGCAGCAAAAAGGCATATTCACTTTCTTTGGTAATTCGCAGCATGTTTATCCAAAATGAGAACAAAAAAAGTACTATACGCGTTTTGCCCTATCAGAACAATAGAACCCCTTGACGCGCCTTTAAGTTAAACCGTTTTATCTATCGAATTTAGCAATCAATTCTATGATAATCGTTTTAGAAAATCAATCAACTTTGCCTCCTTCGATTGTTCCAAATAACGCTCTTCCTCATAGCATTTCGCCGTTTCCAACAAAAGCGCTTTGCGTTCCGGAGAAGCCTCCGCCGCTAATCGGCGCAGAAATACATTCAATGGCTCGCTGGTTCTCTTAATAATTCCCTGCTTTTCCATGCTTTTTAACATCTTTCTGGCGGCACGGGTAATCTTATCTTCACCACGCCCTGCTGAAAGACGGTAATACGCCCACAAAAGCAAACCAACCACCACAAATCCAGCCACCAACAACCAAACCAATGCCATCTTGCCGTACTTCGCCAAGCCAAGCTTTTCAAGCAAACCACGTTGTTGGTCGCGATCAAGGTCAATAACCCAGTTTTGCCAAAACGATTGGCTCGCATCAAGCGCATTGCGTAACCATGCAATCGTTGCTAAGCGCTCCGACCAACGTGACATAAAAGCTCGCGTGTCTTCACCTGTTAAGCTCTCGCTATCCAGCCTTGCTTGCAAAATGCGATTGGGCGCAACCGCTGCTGTTGGGTCATAACGAACCCAGCCCTGCCCTTCAATCCAAAGCTCACTCCAAGCGTGAGCGTTTTCCTCACGCACCACCCACTCGCCTGTCATCGGATTGAGTGTGCCACCTTGATATCCTGTGACAACACGCGCTGGAATACCTGCCGAACGCGCCGCTAAGGTAAACGCATTAGCGTAATGCTCACAAAAACCTACGCGACCATTTTCACCAAACAAAAACTCATCAACCCGACCCATGCCTTCGCTTGGCTCAAGGGTGTAGTAAAACTCATTCTGGCGTACATGATTGAAGAAACCTTGCGCAAAACCCTCTACTGTTTGCCCATTCTCTTCCCAAAGCGCTTTGGCAAAAGCTCGCGTTTTGGGCATGGCAAAGCTGGGTGGAATGTGGAGAGCGTCATCACGTTCTCTCGCCCCCAAAGCGCTTTGTCCATTCATACGATAAGCCAATGCTGAGCGTAACTCATATTTTGCTGGCTGACGCGAACCCTCAGGAATCACCATCTGCCCTGCCCCACCAAAACGCACACTACGCGGCGGATTCAACACCACATCTAAGCCTGTTAACCAGCGTACGCCCTCTTTTACAGGCAACAAACTGTATTCCACCACTTGCGAATGATCAGGCTCAAGATTGAGTTTTTGGTAGTTATCCTGCTGGCGTTGTGTCCAATTATTGCCATCGAAATGCCATAAAACAGGCCCTCGCCAATAAAGCTCTTGGGGCTTGGGAGATTGTCCATGAAACTTTGCTCGAAAGCTGATTTCATTGGACTTTGCCAAGCTTGCCATATCTCCCATACGCATTTCGCCTGAAAGCCCTGTAATCGAAGCGCTTTGTTGCGTTAAACCGCCCCACATTGGCGACATACGCGGCACAAAGAAAAACAGCAACACCGTGAACGGAAATGCCAAGCCCAAAATTTTCAAAACCATCTGCCAACGCAACAGATTAGCCAGCGTTTGTTCTCGAACCAGCACCTTCATCAATACCCAAAAGCTTAGCCCTAAACTAAACAAAAGATACAGAAACAACAGCATGCTTTGGTCATACATCATCACCGCCAAAAACAGCAACAAATGCAACAAAAACAACACTTGAATATCTCGCGCATTGCGTGATTCCATCAGTTTTACAACCGAGAGCAACACAAATACTGCCACAATAGATAGCGTCAAGCCTTCCGTGCGCCATGCTGCCATAATCTGCCACAACCCTAACGCCAAAACCAACACCGAAAGCCCCATCAAGAGTGGGTAAAAACGAGGCTGCATCAAGGCTTGCTTTGCCAACAGCCCCGCCACCATCACGCCCACCAAAGCGCTTGGCATAAAAAACACCAATGGCACAAATGCCACCCAAAAGCTCACTTGCACGACACGCCATAAACGTGGGCTAAGCTGCTCCTGATATTCCTCTGCACTCACCCATTTCATGCTTCAATACCCAAATGATGCAACACAAAGCTAAGTTCTTCAGCATCTTCGCGTATCCGTTGATAACGCCCTGATTTGCCGCCATGCCCAGCCTCCATATTGGTACGCAACAACAAAGCGCTTTGTTCGCCCTTGTAAAGCTCACGCAATTTCGCCACATATTTCGCTGGCTCCCAATATTGCACTTGGCTATCCCAAAGCCCCGTGCTGATAAACATGGCAGGATAAGCTTTTGCCTCCAAATTATCGTAAGGAGAATAACGGAGCATATAATCATAGCTTTCGCGACTTTCGCTTGGATTGCCCCATTCATCGTATTCGTTGGTGGTCAGCGGAATCGATTCATCAAGCATGGTGGTGACCACATCAACAAAGGGAACATTCGACACCACCACGCGATAACATTCTGGTGCCAAATTGCAAATCGCTCCCATCAGAAGCCCACCTGCTGAGCCACCTTGTGCCGCTACTCTGTTTTTATCGCCATAACCTAAATCGCAAAGCGCTTTGGTGGCATCGATGAAATCCGTAAACGTATTCATCTTGTTGAACATTTTCCCACCTTCATACCACTTCCGACCCAGCTCCTCGCCGCCTCGAACGTGCAAAATGGCATACACCACCCCACGCTCCAAAAGCCGCACGATGCCGCTGGAAAAGCTTGGGAATAAAGAGTGACCATAGCTACCATAGCCATAGACAAACAACGGAGCAGTGCCATTTAACGGCGTATTTTGATGATAAACCAGCGACACAGGAACCTTAACCCCATCACGCGCCGTTATCCAAACGCGCTCTGTTCGAAAATCTTCACGCTGATAATGCTTCACTTCGCGCGTTTTCAATAAGCGCTTTTCTCCTGTTTTTACATTGATTTCATAAACTTGTGCTGGCGTTATCATAGAGCTGTAGCCATAGCGAACCCAATCTGTTTTGGGGTCTGCATTGGCAGACAATCCCATGCTGCAACAAGCTTCCTCGCCCTCCAAATAAAAGCGCTTTCCATCATGAGTCATAATCAGCAAACGCTCCAACGCTTGGGAGCATTCCGCCACTACCACAAAATCCTCAAAAATTTCCAAGCCTTCGTTCATCGCATCTTCTTGATGAGCAATCCATGTCTGCCAAGCGCTTTCTGGGCTATCAGCAGTCATGATTTTGAAATTGAACGCGCCGTCTTCATTGGTGCGGATGTAGAATTTACCGTTGTAATGGTCAAGGCTGTATTCCAAATCACGTTCACGAGGGCGGAAGCAAAGCGCTTTGTGTTCAGGCTGTTTGGCATCAATCAACCAAATTTCATCACTTACGGTGCTGGAAGCATGAATCAAGACATACGCCAAATCTCGTGTTTTATCCAAGCCTAGATAGAAACTATCATCTGGCTCTTCGTATACCAAAGTGCTTTCTGCTGTAGAGACTTGGTAACGATAAATTCGCTTGGATAATAACGTTTTGGCATCATTTTCAATGTAGAACAAGGTATCGCCATCTTCCGCCCAAACCACAGAGCCATTGGTACCTTTTATCTCGCCTGAAAGCGCTTTGCCTGTTTTCAAATCCTTGAAACGAATGGTGTATTGTCGGCGACCATTGGTATCCTCCAGCCATGCCATGATTTGGCTTTGAAACGAAATCCCACCTACAAAAGCGCTGTAATAATCATGACCCGCTGCCAGCTCATTGACGTTTAACAAAATCTCTTCATCTGCAAAATCATTACTGCGGTTTTTTTCATCAATCTCCAAAGCGCTTTCCTCGCCCAAAACTTTGCGCCGAGCGTAAATGGGATAATCCAAGCCCTTAACCATACGAGAGTAATACCAGAAACCGCGCGATTGATACGGCAATGAGCTGTCATCTTCATGAATCCGCGAAAGCGCTTCTTGATAAAGCTTTTCCTGCAAAGGCTTAAGTGGGGCAAGAGTCGCATCGGCGTATGCATTTTCATCATGCAAATACTGAAGCATTTCAGCATTCTCACGGCTATCATCGCGTAACCAGTAATACTCATCGATTCTATCGCCAAAAGGTGAGGCAACAACATGGGGCTTTTTCAAAGCTTTAGGGGGTAGCATGGCAAACTCCTTGTATCTTCAAACATCATCAGAAGCCATCATTATAGCTTAGCCCCTATCTCCCAAATTCTTGCCACTCCGCCATCTCAAACCATCAAAGCGCTTTGCCAACCTATCATCAACAACCAAAGCCCCAACGCTAACGCCAACAAACGCCTTGAGCGCCATTGCTTGTTTTCCAAAACCCACAACAAGCACCCCAGCATCGCAACCCCATACACCCAGCCAATCCACGGCGATAGTTTAAATGCCACGCCTATGTTGATAATCCCCAATAGCCATGCCAAATGCGCCATGTATCGTGCGTTTTGCCACAACGCCAGAATCATCAACAAGAAAACCGTTTGCACTAACCACAAAAAGACCGACATCTCCCCTAAATGCTGCTCTGCCAACAAAGCGCTTTTATACTGCAATAATGCGCCAATCGCTTGTAACCATAGCGCCAGCGTTCGCCGTTTATGGCGATAAATCCAGCCGAACAACAAAAGCCCAATCCCACCTAAGGTCATGGTATGAATAACATAAAATGATACCGACACAGCCATCTCCAAAGCGCTTTGTATTCTCTACCTTGAGATTAATAAAATATGACAAAATTATGACATTTTTACCAATCTTATCAACTCTACCCTTATACTGCCTTTTATCAAGCGCTCTTTTCTAAAGTCAGCCATATTTCACATAAGCCCATGCAAAATTTGCAGGCAAGCTATTTCTTTAAACAACCTGAGGTCTATATATGAAAAAATCTCTTTTATTCACGCTATTTGCTCTTAGCCAAAGCGCTTTGGCACATGATTCATCTGCTTTGGTATTACAAACCGATTTTGGCTTAAGCGATGGCGCAGTTTCAGCGATGCAAGGGGTTGCATTTGGGGTATCGCCTGAACTGAAAATGTTCAATTTAACCCATGAAATTCCTGCTTATAACATTTGGGAGGCTAGCTATCGTTTGTATCAAACAGCAACTTATTGGCCTGCAGGAACCGTTTTTGTCAGCGTGGTTGATCCTGGCGTTGGAACAGAGCGCCCATCAGTGGTATTGAAAACCAAATCTGGGCACTATTTCGTTAGCCCTGATAATGGCACTTTAACGCTTGTTGCCGAACATTTGGGCATTGATGCTGTACGCCGTATTGATGAAAGCAAAAACCGTTTGAAAGGCTCTGAGAAATCGTACACCTTTCATGGTCGTGATGTTTACGCCTACACGGGCGCACGCCTAGCTTCAAAACAAATTGACTTTGAAGGCGTTGGAGAATTATTAAAGCCTGAGGTCTCCAAAATCCCTTATCAAAGCGCTTTGCTCGATGGAGATTTAAAACAAAATGGCACTTTAAAAGGCAATATTCCTGTTTTAGATGTTCAATATGGCAATATTTGGACAAATATCCCACATGAATTATTAGAAAAATCAGGTATTCAAAAAGACCAAGAAGTTTGTGTCCGTATTCAATACACTGAAGAAGGCAAAAACCCTGAAACACGTTATCAAGGCATGATTCCCTACAAAAACAGCTTTGGCGATGTTGAAGAAGGCAAAGCGCTTTTGTATCTGAATAGCTTATTGAATGTATCCTTTGCCTTAAATATGGATAGTTTTTCTCAAAAACATCAAATTTTTTCGGGCGCTGAATGGAGTGTTGAAATCAAAGATAAATGCGAATAACAAAGCGCTTGACCATAAAGGGGGCTATAGCCCCCAGCGAATCAATCCTATCCCTTAAGATGAGCAAGGGCATTTTCGATGCGGCAAAGCGCTTTGTCGAGCATTTCTCTTCCACAACCAAAATTCAGTCGCACAAAGCCTTTCATGCCATAATCTTCGCCAGCCGATAACCCAACCCCATGTTCTTCAAAGAATTTTTGAGGACTCTCACAATTCAAGCCTCGCGCATCAATCCATGCCAGAAACGTTGCTTCAGGCAAACGCATTTTCAACACACCCGTTGCATTAATCCGCTCGTAAACCATTTGGGCGTTTTCACGCAAATAAGCCAAATGTTCTTGTCTCCAAGCCTCACCCTCATTGAGCGCCGCAATGGTTGCAATCAAGCCAAACAAATTCGGCGTACCCACCAAGCCTTCTTTTGACCGAACAAAGCGCTTTCTCAAAGATTCATCAGCAATGATGGCAAACGAGCAACATAAACCTGCGATATTGTAGGTTTTACTGGCTGCCATGAGGGTAATAGTGCGTTTTAAAGTATCTTGGTTTTGCATGGCAAAGGGCTGATGTTGGCTACCATTTAAGACCAAATCACAATGAATTTCATCAGAACACACCAACAAATCATGCTTTTGTGCCAAAGCTGCTAAACGGGAAAGCTCTGTTGGGCTGTAAACCTTACCCAATGGGTTTTGAGGGTGGCAAAGCAACAAGACACCTGTATCAGGCTTGATAGCCGCTTCCAGTGCATCAAAATCAATCAACCAATAGCCATCAACTTCTTTATGTGGAACCAGAGTTTCTGAGAAATTCAACATACCTGCATGCTTGCGCAAATGAGGATACACAGGCTCAAGACTTAATCCACGACCACGCCCATTTTCAATGGCCAACGCACGTGAGACATTCAAACCAGGCACCACACCTGGCAATGCCAAAACCCAATCCGCCTCAATCTCCCAGCCATAAAGCGCTTTGCAATGCGAAACCACCGCATTTTTAAAATCTGCATTCACTTCAGGATAACCCAAAACTCCATGCGACAAACGCGTTGCCAAAGCGCTTTGAATCACCTCCGCTGCTTCAAATTCACTATCCGCCACCCACATCGGCAAAACATCTTTACCTTGATATTTTCCCCATTTTTCGCATTCTGTTTTGTGTCGCTGTTCATTGATTTTTAACATATCATCTCCTTTATCGGTTTGAACGTAAAATATAATAAAGCCCAAGCCCACCTGTCACCAACAATCCCAAATAGCTCAAAGCGCTTTGAGGATTCCCCAGCACAGACAATGCCAATGACCCCAACAACAACACCGCCCCCAAAGCGCTTTGGTCTTTAGGTCTGTTTTTGTGCTGTTCGGTATAAAGCTGAAGAGCTTTAGCGGTCAGAATAGGCAATTGTGGTAAAACTTTTGCATAATCATGAGCATGAGAACGCATACGTTTGGCAAAAGCTCGTGGGCCAATTTGGGTTTTCATCCAATCTTCAAGAACGGGTTTGGCGGTTGTCCACAAATCCAATTCAGGGTAAAGCCTACGCCCTAAACCCTCGACATTAAAGAAAGTTTTCTGCAACAACACCAATTGAGGCTGAATATGCATATTGAAGCGTCTTGCGGTTTGAAACAAGCTCAGCAAAAACGCGCCAAAGGATATATCCTTGATAGGTTTACCAAAAATAGGCTCCGAGACTTTACGAATGGCAGCCTCAAAATCGGTCACTCGCGTATCTGAGGGTACCCAGCCTGATTCAATATGCAACTCCGCCACACGCCGATAATCGCGATTGAAAAAAGCCAGAAAATTCTCCGCCAAATAATGCTGATCTTCAGGCGTTAGAGAACCCATAATGCCAAAATCAATTGCGCAGTATTGTGGCTTTTGGGGGTTTGCTAAATCGACAAAAATATTGCCAGGGTGCATATCGGCATGAAAAAAGCTATCGCGGAAAACTTGCGTGAAGAAAATCTCCACCCCTCGCTCCGCCAGCTCTTTCATATTGGTTTTAGCCTCAGAAAGCGCTTTGCTATCTGCAATATTCACCGCAAAAACACGCTCCATCACCATCACATTTGGGCGCGTATATTCCCAATAAATCTCAGGCACATAAAGCAAATTTGAGGTTTTAAAATTGGCGCGTAACTGGCTGGCATTTGCAGCCTCACTCATAAAATCCAGCTCATTTTCAAGTGTCTGCTCAAATTCTCGCACTACTTCTACAGGTCGCAAACGGCGCGACTGTTTTCCCCATTGAGCGATTTTGGCAATGGCATACAACAATTCAATATCCTGTTTGACCTGCTTTTTCACCTCAGGACGCAAGACCTTCACCACCACCGCCTTGCCATCAAACAATTCTGCCGCATGAACTTGCGCAATCGATGCCGATGCTAATGCCTGTGGCTCAAAATGGGCAAATAATTCCGACATAGGCTTACCCAAAGCGCTTTGGATAATCGTCTCAGCTTCTTTACTGGCAAAGGGGGTCACTCGGTCTTGCAATTGTGATAATTCATGCAGCCAAGTTTCTGGGAGCAAATCAGGGCGCGTAGAGAGCGTTTGTCCAAATTTTACAAAAATAGGGCCTAAAGCCTCCAATGCTAGGCGAGTACGCGTTTCAATCGGCAAATGGGCGAAACGTTCATCAACAGCCACACGCCCTAATATCCACCGAAGCCAACCCAAGCCAGAATCTTGTGGCAACAAATCCGCCAAACCATAACGGCGAACAATCGTCAAAATCGCCCATAAGCGCTTTGCAGATTTCATGACAAGCCCCCTTTCATTTGCTTCTCCAATGAGCCTAATCGCTGCAACATTAAGCCAATGGTTTTCTCCAGCTCTGCGTATTCATGATGCGTTACCCAAATCTCTTGTTGCCATTGTTCCAATTGATGCTTCACAGCATGAAAAGCGCTTTGTCCTTGATGATAAAGTTGAGCCAATAGCCGATACATCTGCTCCCCTCGTGCATCGCCCAAACGCAACACACAAGCCTCTCTCATATCAGGCTTCAACGAACGCAAAGCGCTTTGCAAAATCTGCGCATCATGAACATCGCCTTGTATGCGTAAACGGTCATCAGCTCGCCGCTCATAAGCGCTCAACAATCCCAAATAGCCACCTAAATTGCCTGATAACGCCACATCGGTTGCATCTTCATCTATCGTCACCCAACACAAAGCGCTTTGTTCCACCTTCACAACCCACGTTTTCTCCCAACTATCCAGCTTGATGGCAATGGTTTTCCCATTTAACGGCTCAAGTTTGGCTTGGGCTTCGGGGTCAAGTTTGATGGCTTGGTTGATGGCTTGCAGTATCACTTCTGCCAGCAAGGGCAATCGTATGGTGCCAACCATCACTGCCCCCCATCGCCTTTCACGCCTTTATGAATGGCACAAATGCCGCCACTTAAATTCTGATATTCGCAATGAATAAATCCTGCTTCTGCAAACATCTCTTTTAAGGTTTCTTGTTTGGGGTGCATACGGATACTTTCTGCCAGATATTGATAACTGGCTCGGTCTTTGGCAATTAAATCGCCCATCAGTGGCAAAAAGTTGAAACTGTAGAAATCATAGGCTCGATTGAGTAGGTTGCCGATAGGGTGTGAAAATTCCAACACCAACGCACGCCCCTGTGGCTTTAATACCCGATACATCTCCGAAAGCGCTTTGTCTTGATTGGTCACATTACGCAAACCAAAAGCCATCGTCACCAAATCAAAGCTATTATCAGGAAAAGGTAAATCTTCAGCATTGGCAATGGCATATTCCACATTCTGTAGCCACCCTGCCGCACGCATACGCTCCTCACCCACCGCCAACATCGAGCCATTAATATCACTCACCACCAATCGCCCACAAATATCCGCGCCAAAACCCTTGCCACATAAGCGCTTTGCCAAACGTTTGGAAATATCTGCCGTGCCTGCCGCCAAATCCAGCACATGTTCGCCTGCCTTCACTTGGCATTGCCACACATACCAATCCTTCCACAAACGATGCACCCCAAAACTCATCACATCATTCATCACATCATACTTTTTCGCAACCGAATCAAACACCGCCGCCACACGCGCATTTTTTTCCGTACGTTCAATGGTTTCAAAGCCAAAATGGGTTTGTTCATCTTTTATGGAAGCATTCATGGGGTTTCCTTTGGTTGAGAAATGGAGGAAGGCAAAGCGCTTTCGGCGTTTGCGTGGGAAGAAGAGGATTGTGACGTATGAAGATGCTTAGGCAAATGAAGAGAGGCACGGCGCTGATGAGGTTCACGGCTTTTGCCTTCTTCTTCAAGCGCTTTGAGATAACGCGCCCAGTAAGCTTCTCGATTGAGCGCAAGGTCATACAGGGTTGCCCAAGTGTATAAACCACTGGCGTGTCCATCGCTGAAAATGATTTGCACCGCATAATTGCCCACAGGAGCGATACGGTAAATCGCAATGCCTTGCTTACCTGAAACCGTTGTCCAACGCTCTTGACCATGCCCACGAACCTCTGCCGATGGCGAACAGACCCGCAAATACTCTGCATCAAGGCGAACCTCCCCTTGAAAAGGAGCATTTGCCCATTCAAGGGTTAAGGTTTTCTTATCTGCTGACAAACGCAACACCTCAGGAATATCATCAAACACGATACCACCTCAAAGCGCTTTGGATTCTGTATTCGTTTTAAGCAAAATACGACAAAACAGCGTTTAAATGATTAATTTTAGCGTGGGTTTGAACCGTGTTACTGCCGTTCAAATCGCTGACCAACAACAAGGTTTGCGCACCAGCTGCTAAAGCTGAACTCGCGCCTACATCAGAATCTTCAACCACCAACAAAGCGCTTGGCGAAACGCCTAATTTTTGTGCTGCTAATTGGTAAGGCTCGGGGTGAGGTTTGGTATTTTCGCAATTATCTTTGGTGATGATGACATTGAAATAATCCATCAATTCAGGACGACCGCTTAACACGAAATCCGTTTTGGTACTCTTAGCATCATCAGCGGTGACCAATGCCAATGGAATCCCAGCTTGACGAATAGCAGTAATCAATTCAACTGCCCCTTCATTGAACAGCATACCTTGTTGCTCAATCAAAGCATCTCGATTTGCCAGCATATAAATCAGGAAAATATCTTCCATGATGCCTTGTGCTTGTAAATGGGGGCGCAACATACGAAAAAGATTTTCCGTACTTTGACCTGCAAATTGATGCAACAATGCTGGGTCTAACTGCAAACCTAAATCACGCATTGCCCCCTGAAAAGAAAGCAAATACAAACGCTCAGAATCAAAAATAACTCCATCTTTATCAAGAGCTAAGGCTTGGGGTTTTTGCATATTATGGTTCTCCTAAAATATTCGGCTCTATTGCTAAATTCAATGAAAAACGGTTCTGTATCTCGCGTTGAATGCGTGAAGCAAAACGAAGAATATCGTTGCCTGTTCCACCGTAGTTTACCAGCACTAAAGCGTGCTGCTCGGAAATTCCCACCAAACCATCACGTACACCCTTAAATCCAGAACGTTCAATCAACCATGCCGCTGGGATTTTCCATTGCTCACCGAAGGCAAACGCGGGCATATCAGGAAAAGCGCTTTTCAGTTCAGCATATTTATCTGACGAAACTACAGGATTATGGAAAAAACTGCCTACATTGGGGTGTTCTTCAGGGTTGGGAAGCTTTTGTTTTCGAATTGTGACGATGGCTTCAAAAAGCGCTTTGGGCGTGTCTATTGGGGTTGGGTAACGTTGCAAATCAGGATAACGGAGATTCAGCGTTGCTTGTTTGTTCAAGCGAAACCATACCTCACTGATCACAAAGCGCTTTTTCCACGCTGCTTTGAACTGGCTGTGGCGGTAGCGAAAATCGCAATCTTCAGGTCGAACAAAATCAAAGCGCTTTGCCTCGCGGTCATACACCTCAATCCGCTCAATACTCTCGCCCACTTCCACACCATAAGCGCCAATATTTTGCACAGGCGCAGCGCCAACCGTGCCATAAATCAGCGCCAAATTCTCCAAACCACAGTAGCCATGCTCCACACACCATGCCACAAAATCATGCCAAACCATGCCTGCTTCCGCAGCCACCAAAGCGCTTTGCTCGCTTTCCTCCACCACACGTACGCCCGAAAACTCCAGCTTCACCAAGCGTTCGGAAATCTCAGGCATACAAATAACATTACTCCCACCACCCAAAATCACATCATCAGAACAAAGCGCTTTCAGCTCTTCTTTCTGCTCTAAAAACAACAATGAACGTGTAATAGCTGGCGAGGCAAGTGTATGCAGATGGGCAATATTGTGGGAAAAATACGTTCTCACAATAGCCCCTGCTGTTCTAATTTATAACGCAAGGTGGTCACACTGATGCCTAAGCGCTTTGCCGCTGCAAGATGGTCGCCTTTGCAAACTTGCAACGCTTGCTCCAAAGCTTGCCTCTCCAATGCTTGTAGATTCAAGAAAGAAGAGCTGATTGCCTCAACTTTCTCATCTTCAACACTCTCTGTTTTGGGCAAAATTCGCACCTGAATATCTTCCGCGCGAATGGTTTTGCCTTCGGCAAATGTTAAAGCACGTTCCAGAATATTTTCCAACTCACGAACATTGCCCGGAAAATGATATTGTTGAAGTTTTTCCAACGCTTCTTGCGATAAGCTCATCGCTCCATAGCCCGAATTTTTCGACAACCTCGCCAGCAAAAATTCCGCCAACAACGAAACATCATCAAGGCGCTCACGCAAGGCTGGAATTGTAATGCCAATCACATTCAAACGATAATACAAGTCTTCACGGAAAACCCCACGCCGTACCAAATCTGCCAAATCGCGATGCGTTGCCGAGATAATACGCACATCAACCGCCTCTTCCTTATCACCACCAATGGGGCGAATAGCGCGTTCTTGAATAGCGCGTAACAGCTTGACTTGCATCGATAAAGGCAAATCGGCAATCTCATCTAAAAACAGCGTGCCGCCATTGGCTGCCACAAATAAGCCATTTTGATCTTGATTGGCTCCTGTAAATGCGCCTTTTTTGTAACCAAAAAATTCACTTTCCACCAAATTCTCAGGAATCGCGCCACAGTTCACCGCCACAAAAGGCGCATCTTTTCTAGCCCCCAGCAAATGAATACTACGCGCGACCACTTCTTTACCCGTTCCTGATTCGCCATGAATGAAAACAGGAGCTTGCGATTTTGCTACTTTTTCAACCACTTGCCGAACTTCATGCATCGCCTCTGATTCGCCAATGAGCTGATGTTTACTGCTTGGAGCCTTGCTTTCTTTGCCCGATTTTTCTGTCGCTGCACCTAAATTTGCCAAAGCGCTTTGGCTTTTATTGGCATCTAAAGCTGAACGACAAACTGCGCGTAATTGTTTTAAATCAAAAGGCTTATTGATAAAGTCAAATGCTCCTAACTTCAAAGCACGAATCGCCATTTCCATATTACCATGTGCTGTAATCATGCAAGTTGGAATGCCAGGATAATGTTTTTGAATATGCCCCAGTAAATCCAATCCATCTCCATCAGGCAATCGAATATCAGAAATGACCAATTGATAGGATTGTTCTTTAAGCTTTTTAATGGCAGCTTTAACGCCATAAACAACCTCGCATTGAACTCCCAGCCCTTTAATACCCATTTGGATTAAATCGCCAATATCACGTTCATCATCAATGATTAAAACTCGCTGAGCATTTGCCGTATTTGCTGTTGTTCCCATCGTTCAATCCTTATCTATCTTCTACGAAATATTCTGCTGCAATGCGGAAGCAAGCACCCGTTGGCTGACGCATATAAAAAACTTTCGCCTGATTCGCCACACACATTTCACGAACCAAATAAAGCCCTAAGCCTGTGCTGCTTTGCCCTGAAAAGAATGGTTCAAAGATTTTCTCTTCATCTTCAATTGAAACTCCCTTACCATTATCAATCACATCAATATACAAAACACGCCCCTCGCCTTTGCGCGTTACAATGCGAATATCCAAATCTTTGCGTCCACCATGTTTAGCAGAATTCAGCATCAAATTATCTAAAGCTTGACGTAAATGCCCTGAGTCAAAATAAATGATGCAGCCTTCTGTTTCTCGCAAATTGCTTTTGATGAAAATATGATTGAGTTCATCATTTTGACGCGCCTCATCAATGACATAACGAATAAACTCATTAACATTCACTTTTTCATTATTGCGCATATCATCTTTAAACAAATTCAAAATATCATTGATGATAGAGCTAATGCGCTTGGTATTACGCGTAATTTTATTGGTTAAATCATGAACAGTTTCACTTTCAGAAAGCTCTGCCAAAAGCTGGGCTGAGGCTTGAACAGTGCTGAGTGGGTTACGAATTTCATGTGCAATACCTGCCGTTAAACGCCCTAATGAAGAAAGACGCGTTTCGCGAATGCGTGAGAAACTATCATCCACATCTTCCAATTGAATCAAAATCAAATTTTCTGAGCCACTTTCCTTATTGGCAATAGCGGTAAAATCAACAATATAACGGCGCGAACCTAACCGTAAAGCTTCACTGCTTTTGATTTTGGTATCATTCCAATGCCCAAAGCGTAATGCCAACTCACTAGATAACAAAATTAAGGTTTTGGGAACACTCGCTCGTAAATTAAAGACCTGATACGCCGTTTTGTTTAAAGTTAAAATAACACCTTGCTCATTGATAACAATCATCGCCATGCCCATGCTGTTGATAATTGCATCATTCAAACGGCGTAAATAATCTGAATATTTTCGGTTCAACTCTGCTTCAATACGGCTATCTTGCGCTTGATTGGACAAACGAACCATAATATAAACCAGTAAACCTTGCCCAAAAGAAATAAACAACACTTCGGTGAAATACTCAAAAACATTGATATTTTTAGCAAGATACAAATAACTGCACATCAGCAACAGCGTTAAATAGCCACTGTAAATCAAGCCATCGCGTAATCGCAAAACGATAATCGACAATAAGGCAGAATAAAAAAGCAACAACGCAAAAATATTCCATGATGATTTACTTGCCAAAAAGCTCCCTAGCACAGCCAAAAAGGTCACATCAAGCAAGGAATTCAAAAGCCCTAGCCAGCCATAGCTCTGGTAACTCTCCTTTTTGGAAAAAATATAAAATAATCCCAAAAACAACAGATAAAAAACCACAATGCCCCCAAAGAAATAAGGGCTTTGAGGCGTATGCCAAAGCGCTTTGATTTGCTCCAGTGAAAACACAAAAAGCAACATAATCAAAGCAATCACCATGCGAACCAAATTAATCACACCCATAAATTGCAGGCGGTAAATATCGCGCTCCTCTTCAATATGTAAGACTCGCTCCGCTTGATCATAAATGGCTATTTCTTTTTTATTCACCATCGTTTATTCCTTTAACTGATTCATCATAAATACCTTTTCACATATCGCCATACCAACTCTGCACTTGTGCCATCGCCACAATTGCTGCCGTATCCGCGCGTAGAATTCTTTTACCCAGATGACCTACTTGCCAACCTGCCGCCAAAGCAGCTTGAACTTCCTGTGGGCTAAATCCGCCCTCACAACCAATCCAAACCCCTACGCTCTCAGCCTGCTTGGGCAAAGCGCTTTGTTGGCTTTCGTGATGCGGTGTAAAAATCAGGCGTAATGCGTGTTCAGCGGATACAACCTCTGCAAAGGCGCGTATCGGAGAAAGCTCTGGCAAAACAGCGCGCCCACATTGCATCGCGCTGGCTTGAATAATCCCTTGCCAATGCTGATGTTTTTTATGCTCATCGCCACGCCATTCCATACGCTCACAACGAACAGGCACAATGCGCTTTACCCCCAATTCAACGGCTTTTTGTATCACACGATCCATCGTCTCGTTTTTCAACACACATACATAAACACTCAAATCCAGCGAAGATTCACGTTCCACACGCTCTGCCGTCTCCAAGACCACCACCACTTGCTTGCGATCCAAAAGCGCGACTTTTCCATGATAATCATAGCCATCGCCATTAAATAAGGTCACACGCTCACCTTGCCGAATCCTTAAAACCTGCACCATATGATGCCGACTGGCTTCATCAAGGCTCACGCTTGCCTGTTCACTCAAGGCTTGAGGAGTATAAAATCGCAACCAACGCATAATTAAAGTATTTCAATCTCAAAGAAAGTCCTATTTTAACCCAAAGCCACCTCATACAAAGCGCTTTGCACACTAAATTTATGGCACTTTTACGGTTACAATAAATCCATTACTCTTACCCCCTGTTTTCATAAAGGAGCATTGCATGGCTTGGACGCTTGCCAGCTGGAACGTCAATTCCTTCAAAATCCGCGAGACACAAGTGCTGAATTACCTGCGCGAACGCCCTATTGCTGTGCTGGGCTTACAAGAGCTTAAACAAGAAACGCACGCCGTTAATCAAAGCGCTTTGCATGATTTGGGCTACCACACCGCCGTTTTTGGGCAAAAAACCTACAACGGCGTTGCCCTCATTTCCCAATTCCCCCTACACGATATTCAATACAATCTGCCTAACTTTGAAGATCCCCAATCTCGACTCATCGCCGCTACCATTCAAGAGGTACGCGTTATCAATGTTTATGTTCCCAATGGAAAAGAGGTTGGCGATCCGAAGTATGAATACAAACTCCAGTTCCTAAGCGCTTTGCAGGATTATGTCCGCGAACAGCTACAACAATATCCCAAGCTCATCATCATGGGCGATTTTAATATTGCGCCTGAGGATATCGATGTGTTTGACCCCAAAGCTTGGCGCGATAAAATCTTATGCTCCGCGCCTGAACGCAAAGCGCTTTCGGATTTGTTGTCGCTGGGGCTAGTGGATAGTTTTCGCCATCTTAATCCTGATAAATCGCAATTCAGCTGGTGGGATTATCGTTTTGGAGGGTTCGAGAAGAATCGGGGTATGCGTATTGACTTAATACTCGCCAGCAAAGCGCTTTGTCTTGAAAATAAACTTGAAAAGGCAGAAATTGACCCCAAACCTCGCACTCATGAACGCCCCTCAGACCACACCCCCGTTTTGCTAACGCTTACCTAAGCCGCTTCATCGTATCTTTTCCCCTAATTCTCTCTTCATATAAGGAATGACCATGTCTCACTATCCTCACAGCATCAATCATGCCAAAGAAAACGGCTACACCATCATCGATATTCGCCGCTCTGACGAAATTGACGCTCGCCCCCTGCCCCAAGCCGATGAAGAAATTGAAATGAGCGTTCTTTTGGCTGACCCAGCAGCATTTTTAGAGAAAGATCAACCTGTGTTGTTGGTTTGTGCGGCAGGCAAACGCGCAGAAATCGCAGCATTGCAACTCCACATTCAAGGTTATCAGCAAGTTTATGCCTACCCTAGTTCATGGTAAGGGGCATCGCGTGAACCGTTATGCACTTGCCTTGTTGGGATTTTTTACCATTACCAAAGCGCTTTATGCCCAACAAGAACGCCCCCAAATTCCGCCGAAAATCAACCTCACCTCAATCGATGAGCCAAAAGATGATGCCGTACCCCATGAGGCGCTGAAAACGTTTGTTGATGTTTTTGATGCCGTCAAAACCCATTATTTGGAAGAAGTGAACAACCAGCAGCTGATTGAGCGAGCCATTCGTGGAATGTTGGTGCGGCTTGACCCTCATTCTGCCTACTTAAATGCCGAAGAATTAGAGCATTTTGAACAGCTGACTTCTGGTCAATTCACAGGCGTTGGCTTGGATTTGGATATTAAAGCAGGAGCGGTGAGAATTGTCTCAGCGATTGAAGGCAGCCCAGCAGCGCGTGCTGGTTTACAATCAGGCGATATTATCAATCAAATCAATGGCAAAAATATCACCGACCTCAACCTTGAAGAAACCAGCCAACTGTTAATGGGAGAGGTGGGCAAAGAAGTGAAGCTCATCATTCAGCGTGGCGAGAGCATTAGCGAATACACGTTGGTGCGCGAGGTCATTCAAAGCAACAGCGTTTCTTCGCGTATGCTGACCGAGCAATTTGCCTACTTACGCATCACCCAATTCCAAGACGATACAGCGGACAAATTGCGTAAAGAAGTCGAGGCATTGCGCGTTAAGCACAACATCACAGGCTGGATTATCGATTTGCGCCAAAATCCTGGTGGCTATTTGGATAGCGCTTTGGCGGTTTCGGATTTGTTTTTACACAGTGGCATCATCGTGCAAATGCGTGGCAGAAACCCTGAGGATAACGCGATTTATGAAGCTAGCGAGGGCGATTTTTTTGAAGGACAAAAGGTAGTGGTGGTGGTTGATGAGGGCAGCGCCTCAGCGGCTGAAATTTTTGCCGCCGCCATGAAAGACCACAAACGTGGCATTGTGGTCGGGCAAACCACATTCGGAAAAGGCAGTGTACAAACCGTGCTGAATCTCAACAACGGTGGCGCGGTCAAGCTCACCACCTCACGCTATTACAGCCCCAATGGCGATGCTATTCAAGGGCAAGGCGTAACCCCTCATATCACACTAAATCCACTAACGGTTAAAACCCACCCACAAAGTGGCGAAAATCAACGAGAATCCGCTTTACCTTACTACTTATCCAGCGGAACAGAGCCAAGCAATGTCGCCCAAAGCGCTTTGCCAACTCCCAACAACATGACCGCTAAACCCCTAAATCAAAGCACATTGGCGGAGCAAGATTTCGCACTGTATGAAGCCGTCAATATTCTGCAAACCGCCGTTTTGATGAGTGGACAACCATGAATGAGACATCGATGAGGCGAGTACGGGTAAAAATCTGTGGCATTACCCATGTTTCTGATGCCCATGATGCAGTATTGGCTGGAGCTGATGCTATCGGTTTGGTGTTTGTGCAAAGCTCAAAGCGCTTTGTTTCTGTTGAACAAGCCAAAGCGCTTTGCGCCAGCATTCCGCCTTATGTTTCCATTGTTGGGCTTTTCGCCAACCAAAGCGCTTTGGAGATTGAATCCATTGTCAAGGCTTTACCGCTTGACCAATTGCAATTTCACGGCAACGAAAGTCCTCATTTCTGTGCCGACTTGAGTGAACGCTTGGGCAAACGATGGTACAAAGCCGTTCCTATGAATGATTTATCCACGCCCCACGCGCTCCAAACCTATCTTCAGCATTTCCATCAATCCAGTGCCTTTTTACTCGATGCCTTTGGACAACAACAGCAAGGTGGCTCAGGGAAAACCTTCACTTGGCAAGCCTTACCCGAAAGCGCTTTGACACGCCCCCTCATCATCGCAGGAGGCTTAACAGCGGAGAATGTTGGCGAAGCCATACGCCATTTCCGCCCATTTGCGGTTGATGTTTCCAGTGGGGTAGAAACTGCCCCTGCTAAGAAATCCTTTGCTAAAATGAAAACCTTTATTGATGCTGTGGTTCATGCTTATGACGCTTCCTAATTTTCCTGATGCACGCGGCTATTTTGGTCGCTTTGGCGGACAATTCATCGCCGAAACCTTAATGCAAGCCGTTTTAGAGTTACAAAGCGCTTACGAGAAAGCGCGTCAAGATGAAGCTTTTTGGCAAGAGTTTCACCATGAATTACGCCACTATGTGGGTCGTCCATCTCCGTTGTACTTTGCCAAACGCTTAAGTGAGTACGCAGGTGGCGCAGAAATCTGGCTTAAACGCGAAGATTTAAACCACACTGGCGCACACAAAATCAACAACACCATTGGTCAAGCTTTGCTGGCAAAGCGCTTAGGCAAGCCGCGTGTAATCGCTGAAACAGGCGCAGGGCAACATGGTGTCGCAAGTGCCACCATTGCCGCGCGTTTGGGGCTGGAATGTGTGGTTTACATGGGTGCTGATGATGTGGAACGCCAAGCGCCGAATGTTTATCGCATGAAACTTTTGGGGGCAAAAGTGGTAGCGGTTACAGCTGGCAGTCGCACACTCAAAGATGCCATGAATGAAGCCTTGCGCGATTGGGCAAGCACGGTGGATAACACGTTTTATATCATCGGCACCGCAGCAGGCCCACACCCGTATCCTCAATTGGTACGCGATTTTCAGCGCGTGATTGGCGAAGAAGCCAAAGCACAAAGCCAAAGCGCTTTTGGCGCATTGCCTGATGCGGTGGTTGCTTGTGTTGGCGGTGGTTCCAATGCCATTGGTTTGTTTTATCCTTTTTATGAAGACAAAGTTCGCTTGATTGGCGTGGAAGCTGGCGGCTTAGGCATTGATACGCCTCATCATGCCGCGCCACTAAGCGCTTTGGGAACCCCTGTAGGCGTGTTACATGGCAATCGAACCTATCTCATGAGCAACGAAGATGGGCAAATCGCCTCCACCCATTCGGTTTCCGCTGGCTTAGACTATCCAGGCGTAGGCCCTGAACACGCGTGGTTAAAAGATGAAAAACGCGCCGAATATGTCGCGATTACCGATGATGAGGCGCTGGAAGCGTTCCGCTTACTGTGTCGCTTAGAAGGCATCATTCCAGCGCTCGAAAGCTCTCACGCCGTCGCTCATGGCTTAAAACTGGCGCGTGAATTGGGCAAGGGTAAGCGCATTGTGGTCAATTTATCAGGGCGTGGTGATAAAGATATCAACACTCTCGCTCGCATCGATGGAATTAGCTTATGAACCGTTTAAACGATACTTTCGCAAAGCTCAAACTTGCCCAACAAAAAGCCCTCATTCCCTATTTTTGCGCTGGCGACCCTGATGTTTCACAAAGCGCTTTGGTCATGCATGAGGCGGTTCGAGCTGGGGCGCATATTATCGAATTGGGCATTCCTTTTTCTGACCCCGCTGCCGATGGTCTCACCATTCAACAAGCCCACGAACGCGCTTTGGCAAAAGGCGTTGGCTTACGTGATGTGTTATCGGTGGTTAAAACATTCCGCCAACAGAATCAGCATACGCCCGTCATTTTGATGGGCTATCTCAACAGCCTAGAACGCATGGGCGCAGACAAAGCGCTTTCAGCTATGCAAGAAGCAGGCGTTGATGGAACCATCATCGTGGATATGCCACTGGAAGCCCTCCCTGATTATCAAGCCCTCTTTGAACAGCATCAGATTGCGCCCATTATGCTCATTGCTCCCACGACCAATCTTCAGCGCCGTCAAAAGATTTTAGAAGTCGCACGTGGGTTTGTGTATTTCATCTCGTTAAAAGGTGTGACAGGCGAACAACAAGCCAACGCTGATGCTATTCATCAGGAGCTGAATCAAGTACGTGAACAAAGCGCTTTACCTGTATGTGTAGGCTTTGGTATCAAAGACGGACAAAGCGCTTTTGCCATGAGTCAATATGCTGATGGCGTGGTGATTGGTAGTGCCTTTGTCGCTCATCTTCACCAAGCCGCCACACAAGGCAAATCATTGCCCCAAAGCGCTTTCCAATTTATCCATTCTATTTCTCAAACGCTTAACCCCTAAGGAACAACTATGAGCTGGTTTGACAATTTACTGCCTTCCAAAATCAAAACCAAGAGCAAAACCCAACAAATCCCTGATGGCTTATGGAAACAGTGCAGCGGCTGCCACGAAGTGTTGTACGCGCAAGATTTAACCTTCAATCTCCAAGTCTGCCCCAAATGCGGTCATCATATGCGCATCAGCGCTCGCGAGCGCCTCAAAGCGCTTTTCGATGCCGAACAAGAATTGCAAGAAATCGGCACCGATTTACAACCCAACGATTTCCTCAAATTTAAAGACAGCAAAACCTACAAAGACCGTATCAAACAAGCCCAAAAACAAAGTGGGGAAAATGATGCCTTCATCACGCTTTACGGCAAATTGTTTGACCGACCACTAACCGCTGGTGCGTTTGAATTCAATTACATGGGTGGCTCAATGGGATCGGTTGTGGGCGAGAAATTTGTGTTGGGCGTTGAACATGCGATTCAACACCAAACGCCTTTTGTCTGCTTCAGCGCCTCAGGTGGCGCTCGTATGCAAGAAGGCTTAACCTCCCTCATGCAAATGGCAAAAACCAGCGCTGCTTTAACGCGCTTGAGCGATGCAGGCTTACCTTTCATCTCCGTTTTAACCGACCCTACAATGGGGGGCGTTTCCGCATCGCTGGCTATGTTAGGCGATATTATTCTCGCAGAACCCAATGCGCTTATTGGCTTTGCAGGGCCTCGTGTTATTGAGCAAACCGTGCGCGAAACCTTGCCTGAAGGCTTCCAGCGTAGCGAATTTTTGCTACAAAAAGGAGCCATTGACCGCATCGTGGATCGCCGTCAATTGCGCCAAGAAATTGGAGAGTTATGCGCTCTTTTGATGCAAAAACCTCTTCCGCATGACCCCATCTCACAATACGACCAAATCGGTGAATAATGAGCCAAGCGCTTTGTGAACGCGAATGTTTTGAACGAAAACATTGGTCTCTCAACCAATGGCTGAGTTTCCAAGAAGCCCATCACCCCAAAAGCTGGGATTTGGGCTTGGAGCGCATTGGGCAAGTGTGGCAAAGTTTAGGCGCACCACCTCTGGCTCGCCACACCATCACCATTGCTGGCACTAACGGCAAAGGTTCCTGCGTGCGCTGGCTGGAAGCGCTTTGTTTGGCGCACGAGATTTCGGTAATGAGCTTCAGCTCGCCGCATTTGCTTGCCTACAACGAACGCATACGCACACAAGGTAATCCCATTGCTGATGAGGATTTGGTTTTAGCATTTCAAGCCATTGATGCCGCGCGTGGCGAGGTTTCACTCACCTACTTTGAATGGTCAGCTTTGGCGATGTTTTACCTCAGCGCAAAGCGCTTTCCTGAGGTGGCAGTGTTGGAAGTAGGCTTAGGTGGCAGACTTGATGCCACCAACCTCATTGATGCCAACAGCGCCATTTTTACCCGTATCGGACTCGATCACCAAGACTGGCTGGGGCATGATATAGAAACCATTGCTCTGGAAAAAGCAGGGATTTTACGCACGGGGCAACACGTTTTTCTTGCCGATCAGAATCCTCCGCACAGCCTTTTGGAATCCATCAAACAGACCAACGTCAAAGCGCTTTGGCATGCTTATGAGGCTATGACATTCACCGAAGAAGGTCTATCCCTCCAGCTGAATGAAAAGCTAAGCCTTCCCAAGCCACGCTATATGGCAGGTAAGCACCAATATGGGCATTTCACCGCTGCAGCTCTCGCCCTCCATCACGCTGGCTTCACTTTGCATCAAAGCGCTTTGACATATGCACTCGAACATACCCAACATTTTGGGCGCTTGATGGTGATACAAGAGCAGCCCTTCGTGTTGGTTGATGTGGCGCACAATGCTGATAGCGCTGAGATTCTAGCCATTCATCTTCGCCAGTTAAAGATAGAAAAGCGCATTGGGAAAATTTCCGCCGTTTGTGGCATGTTAAACGATAAAGACCATATCGCCATTTTTCACCATCTGCAGGATTGCCTTGATGAGCTTCATCTGGCTACCCTTGATGGTGTGCGTGGTACAGAAGCTAACGTCCTCGCACAAAGCGCTTTAAACGCTGGTATAAGCTCGCCTCTTTGTTACGCTGATGTCAAAAGTGCTTTAACCTCAGCGCTATCCTCTTTGCAAGACAATGAAGCATTGGTGGTGTTTGGCTCATTTGTTACTGTTGCCCAAGCCTTACCCGTGCTTGATGTTTTATTGAGAAATCACCATGCCCCATAAAAAACTTTTTACCAGCTTAGGCGCAGGCTTATTAAGCTTATCGGCGTTATTGTTTCTCTGGTTTCTAGGCTACTTTTCCCCCACGCTCCCCCAACCAATTGCGCAAGAAGTCGCCATTGGAACCTTAAAAGGCGTGCCGAAAAGCCGTTCTTTAGAACCCCTTACCCATGAGGATAACGCAGAACAAAGCGCTTTGCCTTCTATGCCACTATCCAACCAACCTCTCGAGCCCTTAAACTCCGCCCCTATTCAACTCACCAGTTTAGAGGCGACAGCTGAGCAAGGCATATCAAATCAGCAAGAACCTACAGCCCAAAGCGCTTTGGAGAAAAATTGGATACAGGTGGGCAGTTTTACCGACCCCAACAATCTTAATCGCGTTTTGGAAGAGCTAAAAGCTCATGGTCTAAACCCAAGCACTGAGGCAACCAACATCAACGGCAAGTCCGCACAACGTGTCTTCATCGGCCCCTTCCAACAAGCCAGCCAACTCGAAGCCCAGCTCAAAGCGCTTGAGCCATTGGGGTATCAAGGCTATGCCGTGCAACGAAGCAATCAAAGCAATGCGAGCCAATAGGCTCATACCCTAACCATAAGGAATCACGATGGATTTAAACGAACTCAATTATCTTGATGCTGTCTTGGGCGGCATTGTCATCATTTCTACCCTCATCAGCATTGGGCGTGGCTTGGTGCGTGAAATTTTATCCTTGATTGCATGGGGTTTTTCACTTTACTTGGCGTTTCGTTTCGCTGACCAAATCGCCCAGCAGCATATCGACAAATTCTTCGAAAGCTACCCTATCAGCTATATGCTCGCCTTTGGTGGTATTTTCATGCTCTCCCTCTTTGCCATTGGTTTGCTGAATTTGCTGATAGGTGAAATCATGGCCGCCACCAAACTGGGCAGCATTGACCGCTTGTTAGGAACAGTTTTCGGCTTTATGCGTGGCTTGATTATCGGCGCAATTGTTACTTTCATTGCAACACTGTTCAGTATGCATCATGAACCGTGGTGGCAGACCTCTAAACTTGCACCAACCTTTGTCCGCTTAGCCCACTGGGGAGAGCAACGCTTGCCACGCGAAGTCATCAATATTGTTCATAATATTCGTAACCAAAATGTTGGCGTATTGCCTTATCGAGAAATCAGCAAACCTGCTGGCGCAGACTCCTCTCAACGCCCTGTATTGCGCCTCGAAAGCACCAGTGAATCCAATCAATAATCCCTTTTTCCCTAAAGCGCTTTGCACGGAGATGCTATGAGCCAATCCCACCCTTCTTCTGCTGAATCTTCTTTGCCTTCAGACTCTCTACACTTTGAAACCCTCGCCATTCGCGATTCTTGGTGGCAATCTCAGGCAAACGAACATTCCCAAGCCTTGATGCTAACCTCTTCCTATACCTTCCAAAATGCCCAAGAAGCGGCTGATATTTTTGGCGAACGCAAACAAGGTTATAGCTACAGCCGTTTCCTCAATCCAACGGTTGAAATGTTTGAAAAGCGCTTAGCCACGCTGGAAGGCGCTGCACGTTGCACCGCCACCGCCACAGGCATGAGCGCAATACTATCCCTTGCTATGTATCTTTTAAAAGCAGGAGACCACATCATCTGCGCTCGCAATTCCTTTGGCAGCACTTTGTTTTTATTCAACCAAATTTTCAACCGTTTCAATATCGAAACCACGCTGGTTGAATTAACCGATTTAAACGAATGGCAAAGCGCTTTACGCCCCAACACCAAAATGCTCTTTTTGGAAACCCCTGCCAACCCCTTACTCAGCATTGCCGATATAAGCGCTTTGGCAGATTTAGCCCATCGGCATGGCGCAAAATTGGTGGTGGATAACTGCTTTGCAACACCTGCTCTGCAACAGCCCTTTAAATTGGGGGCGGATTTTGTGGTGCATTCCGCCACCAAATACTTAGACGGACAAGGGCGCATCATGGGCGGCGCGGTCTTAAGTCGCGAGGCAGAAGAAGGCGAAGGTTTGTATCGCTTACTGCGCTCCATTGGCACAACGATGGGCGCGTTTGAAGCATGGATTTGCCTAAAAAGCTTGGAAACACTCGGATTGCGTATGAAAGCCCATAGCCACAATGCGCTTTTGCTCGCAGAATTTCTAAGCAAACACCCCAAAGTGGAGCGCGTTTACTATCCTGGCTTAAATGACCACCCACAACATCAACTCGCTAAAGCCCAAATGCCCAATGGCTTTGGTGGTATGGTGGCATTTGATGTGAAAGGTGGCTTGGAAGCGGCTTGGCGTGTGATTGATAACGCTGGCTTTATTTCTATCTCAGGCAATCTTGGCGATGCGCGTTCTATTATTACCCACCCCTACACCACAACCCATGCGCGGGTTTCCCCTGAAGACAAAGCAAAAGTCGGCATCAGCGAGGGAACTATACGCTTATCTGTAGGCTTAGAAGATTCGCTTGATCTCATCTCTGCTTTGGGTCATGCCCTGAATAAAGCTTAATCGCTGTTTCTACACCATCATGCATCCTGATTACCAAGACCTTAGCGACCGCGCCGAACAAGCCTTCCTGCAAGGTCAGCTCGATTTTACCCTCACCTTACGCCGTGAGGCGCTCTCCTTTGCCAGCATTTACTGCGCGGAGGATAGTGTGGAATACGTTCATGCCTTGCATGGGCTTGCCTCGATTTTGATTGACCATCATCAGTTTCACGAAGCCGAAAGCCATTTGAACACCGCGCTTTCGTTGTTGGGCGAGCGAGCGGAAGGTATTGAGGCATTGTTGATGATGAGCGAAATTCGTCTGCATCAAGGCAAACTCCAAAGCGCTTTGGACTTGCTCCACAAAGCCAAAAGCTGGATTGAACAGTTTTTGCCCTCTTATGAGGCTTCGTTTTTAACCATCGAATTGGAACGCAATTGGGCTTGGTATTACGAAGCGCGTGAGGATTTTGAAACCGCTCTCCAGCATTACCAAAGCGCTTTGGAGCTTTCGTTGCAAGAAGATGATGATGCCTTGTTGTTGCCGATTTACAGTGAATTAGGTTTATGTGAGATGAAATTGGAGAGGCTGGAAGAAGCATTGCATCATCTCAGCCTTGCCCTTGAACTTGCCCAAAAGCGCTTTGATGCGCCCCACCCTGAAATCGCCAATAGCCATTACGATATGGCGCAAATTTATCTCGAATTGCAGCAATTTGACCACGCCAAAGAACATATCCAAAGCGCTTTGCGCATGAATGAGGCGGTATTTACTCTGCCACACATGGTGGTGGCGAGAGATTACGCGCTTTATGGTGAAGTATGTTTTGAATGCGAAGAACTGGAACAAGCTGAGCAAATGTTGCAACAATCCTTGAGTATTTTGGAAACCTGCCACCCTGACGGCTGTTTGGAAATGGCACAAGTTTTTGAATTACTTAGTGATGTTTATGAAGAAACTGACCGCCTCGAACAAGCACAAACCCTACGCGATTACGCGGAAGCCCTCTATAAGCGCTTTGATGCTGACCGCGATTCCTCTCTTTAAATTCTCACGGAGAACCTGATGTTAGAAAGCTTTAACCATCTGAATACTCAAGATTTACCCACGCCTTGTTATGTGGTCGATGAAGCGCTTTTGGAACGCAACCTCAAGCTTCTTGCCAGAGTGCAACAAGAGAGTGGAGCAAAAGTTTTACTGGCGCTGAAAGGCTTTGCTATGCATCATTTTGCTCCTTTGATTTCACGCTATTTATCAGGCGTTTGCGCCAGTGGTCTGCATGAAGCGAAACTGGGGCGCGAATTTTTTACAGGCGAAGTTCACACCTTCTCCGCCGCCTATCCGCCATGCGATATAGAAGAAGTTTTACAACTCTCAGACCACGTTATCTTCAACTCCTTCCATCAATGGCAACGCTATCAGCCCCAAATCAAAGCTGCCAAAGCGCTTAAGCCCCATTTAGAATTTGGTTTGCGTATCAACCCCGAGCAGCCTGAAGGTGAATTTCCCATTTATGACCCCAGCACGCCTGGCTCACGCTTAGGCATTGTGCGCTCTGAATTCAAGCCCGAATGGCTGGAAGGCATCAGTGGCTTGCATGTTCATAATCTTTGCGAGCAAAACGTAGAGCCTTTAGAACGCACACTGGAAGCTTTGGAAACGAAGTTTGGCGAATTTTTGCCTCAGATGAAATGGGTGAATTTAGGCGGTGGTCATCATATTACGCGCCCTGATTACAAGGTTGAACGGCTGATTGAAATACTGCGTAACTTCCGTGAAAAATGGAATGTGGAGGTTATCATCGAACCAGGCGAGGCAATTGCTTTAGGCACAGGGGTTTATGTGACGGAAGTATTAGACGTTACCTATAATGCCATGAATTTGCTTATCATTGATGGCTCTTGCACCGCGCATATGCCTGATGTCTTGGAAATGCCCTACCGCCCTGAGCTTTTGCACGCCGATAAGCCGAATGTGCTGGCTCATACTTATCGTATTGGCGGCTTAACTTGCCTTGCAGGCGATGTGATTGGCGATTATAGCTTCCGTGAACCTGTGAAAGTGGGCGATAAATTGGTGTTTTTGGATATGTCTCATTATACGATGGTTAAAACCAACACCTTCAATGGCGTGGTTCTGCCCAGCCTTGTGGCTTGGGATAGCCGCACCAACCAAACCCATATCATCAAGCGCTTTGGCTACGATGATTTCAAGCACCGCCTATCCTAATCCCAGACCAAAGCGCTTTGTCCCAAACATTTCCATTGTTTTTAACCGAGATTGCCCATGAGTTCTTCCAGTATGCCTGCCCACACCCAAAACATTCCTGCTACTTTGCAACGCGTCAAAGCCTATTGCGAAGCCAAGCATTATCGTGCCACGCCCATTCGTATGCAGATTTTGGAATTGGTGTTGGCGTATCCTGATGTGGTGAAGGCTTATGAAGTTTTGGCGGATTTGCAGAAAATTCGTGGGCAAGCTGCGCCACCAACGGTTTATCGTGCTTTAGAATTTTGGGTTGAGGTTGGGGTTTTGCATCGAACAGAAGCTCTCAATGGCTATGTTTACTGCGCCCACTTTGACCACCCTCATGCCAGCCTCATTTTCAACTGCTACCGTTGTCATAAAATCGAGGAAATCGAAGCGCCACAAATGCTTTCTCTTCTGAGCGATTTTTGCAATACTCGCGCCTTTACGCCTCATCACGAACCCCTAATTGTGAACGGCACTTGTGACAGCTGCCAACAAGCCCTCGATTCTCCAAAATCTCCAACCTCATCGTAAGAACCTTTATGTACACCCTCAATCTTGCTGACTATCAAAGCGCTTTTCAAACCCAAACCCTATTCTTAGGCACCCTTCGAATCAGCTCTGGGCAATTGCTGTTGTGTGATCCATTTATTGCGCCATACGAATCGCCTTTACCCTTTTTGCACCCCGTGCCATGTGGAGAATTCAAAGTAGAGGCAGCGATAAAGCGCTTTGACAACGGCGATAAACGCATAGCTTATGTACGCGTGGTTTTTCGTGAAGAACCCATAGGCTATATGGAGATGGGCGTAACCGATGAGAGTTTGTACGAATCCTTTGAAGCCGATGAATTTACAGGAGCCATTAGCGAAACAGGCTATCTCGCCCTTTCCGATGCCAAAGCGCTTAATGCTCTCCCAGCGCCACAAAATCAAAAAGCTTGCGAACTATACGAACAACAACTCGATACTGCTCTCGCCGCAACCCATGTGAATACCTATCGCCACACATCATTCACCCCCGCGCCCAAGTCTCAAAAATCCCCCCAACACCCTCCCAAAACACACCCATTCATTGCCTTCACCGCAGGCTGGGGCGAGGGATTGTATCCTCTCTTTTTCGGCTATACCCACGAGCCACAAGAAGATGAAAGCCTATTGCCTGTATGCGCGGTGATTGCCTTACGTTTAGAGGATTAAGCTCAAAGCGCTTTGTCCATGACTTTCTTCCCTTTTCTCTTGCTTAGGAAATGCTATGATTTTTTGGTTTGCTGATGCCCACAGCTGTTTGCCCGTTCGCCATGATTCAGACATTCATCAACTCCAACGCCATTTTGATGCAGGCGTGCGTTATGTTTCCATCAATATTGGCATGGATATGAACCCACTTTCCCAAATCATGACCACGCTTGCTGGCTTTCGTGCTCAACTCAAGCAAAGCGCTTTGTGTGAACGTGCTGAAACGTATGCCGATATTCAGCGTATTGTGGCTTCTGGCAAAATGGCCGTAAGCTTTGATTTAGAAGGAGGCTTACCCTTGCTGGAATGCCCTGATATGGTAGAGATTTACCATACTTTAGGCGTGCGCCAAATCCATCTTGCCTACAACCGAAACAACAGCCTTTCAGGTGGCGCACATGACCCCATCAGACAAGGCTTAACTAAGCTCGGAGAAAAAGTGGTCGATAAAATCCATGAATGTGGCATTTTGATGGATTTAAGCCATGGTGACGAAAAAAGCGCTTTGGATATTTGTGCTTACAGTGGCAATCGTCCTGTTTTGTTCAGCCATGCTAATCCTGCTGCCGTTGTCGCACATGGTCGCAACATCACTGACCGCGCCGCCAAAGCTTGCGCCAATACGGGAGGGCTAGTTGGGGTCAATGGCGTTGCGAGATTTGTGGGCGATCCAAACCTCTCTCCTCTTTCCCTCATCCCCATGATTGACCACTTGGTGCAATTGTTGGGCGCACAGCATGTCGGCGTGGGTTTAGATTATTGCTATGACGATGGTATTGCCGATATTCCAGAGGATTGCAATCGCCAATATTGGTGGCCACCTGAAGCAGGTTATGACCCCATCAAAGGCTTATCAGGCAAATACACTCCACCTGAGGCTTTTGGCATACTGTATGAAGCCTTAGACAAACGTGGCTATCCTGAAACAGCCATTCACGGCATTTTGCGCGATAATCTTTTGAATCTAATTCAGCGCGTGTGGACAAAGTAGCAAAGCGCTTTGCCCCCTTTATTCTTTCTATCAACACGAGAACATCATCATGAGCAATCCAAGCAAAAACGGCTTAAGCCGTTATAGTTACAGCGTTACCCAAGACGATACCCAGCCTGCTGCCCAAGCCATGCTCCATGCCATTGGCTTAACCGATGCTGATTTACAAAATCCTATTGTCGGCATTGCCAGCACAGGCTATGAAGGCAACCCCTGCAATATGCATTTGAATGAGCTTTCAGTCAAAATCAAAGAAGGCGTACAAGCTACCAATACCACAGGCTTAATCTTCAACACCATTGGCGTTTCTGATGGTATTTCTATGGGAACCTATGGCATGCGCTACTCTTTGGTCTCGCGCGATGTTATTGCTGATTCCATCGAAACCTTTATTCAAGCTATGTGCTATGACGGTTTAATCACCGTTGTGGGCTGTGATAAAAATATGCCTGGCGCAATGATGGCCATTTTGCGCTTAAATCGCCCTTCCATTTTGGTTTACGGTGGCACCATTGCAGCGGGTCGCCATAAAGGGAAAAAGGTTGATGTGGTTTCAGCTTTTGAAGCTTGGGGGCAAAAAGTGGCTGGGGTCATTGATGAGGCGGAATATAAAGAAGTCATTCATTGTGCCTGCCCTGGCGAAGGCGCTTGCGGTGGTATGTACACCGCCAACACAATGGCAAGCGCTTTGGAGGGCATGGGCATTGCCTTGCCTTATAACTCTTCCATTCCTGCTGCTACCGAAGAAAAGCGTGAAGAATGCTTACGCGTGGGCAAAGCTATGCGTTATTTGTTAGAAAACAACATCAAACCACGCGACATCATCACCAAAAAATCGCTTGAAAACGGCTTCCGTCTGGCGGTGGCTTTAGGTGGCTCAACCAATGCCGTGTTGCATTTCTTAGCCATCGCCCATTCTGCCGATATTCCTTTAACCATTGATGAACTCGCTGATTGGAGCGAAACCACGCCTCTATTGGCTGATTTCAAACCCAGTGGTAAATATGTGATGGAAGACTTACACGAAGTGGGTGGCGTTCCTGCAGTGATGAAGTATTTGTTGGAACAAGGCTTATTACATGGCGATTGCTTAACCGTCACAGGCAAAACCATCGCCGAGAATTTAGCCGATTTGCCTGCTTTAAGCGAGGGTCAAGAAATTATCCATAGCATCGACAACCCCATCAAAGCCACAGGACACTTACGCATTCTCTACGGCAATTTGGCATCAGAAGGAGCCGTTGCCAAAATCACAGGCAAAGAAGGCTTATCCTTCACTGGCAAAGCTAAAGTCTATGATGGAGAATTCTTGGCAAATGAAGGTATTGCTCGTGGCGAGGTTACCGAAGGCACTGTCGTGGTTATTCGATACGAAGGGCCTCAAGGAGGGCCAGGTTTGCCTGAAATGCTCAAGCCTACTTCCGCCATCATGGGCGCTGGCTTGGGTAAATCTGTGGCGCTGATTACCGATGGACGCTTCTCTGGCGGCTCTCATGGCTTTGTGGTTGGGCATATCTCACCTGAGGCACAAGTCGGTGGCACCATCGCTCTAATCGAAGACGGCGACATCATCACTATTGATGCAGAGAAAAACACCATCGATGTTCACCTCTCTGATGAAATCCTTGCCGAACGCCGCGCCAAATGGGTTAAACCACCTCTGAAAGAAAGTGCTAGACGCGGTATCCACTACAAATACGCTCGCACCGTCAGCTCCGCCTCCAAAGGCTGCATCACCGATGCTTTTGATGATTAAGCCAAAGCGCTTTCTCATCTATTAAGCTTATAGATTTCTCTGGGGCTTCGCCCCACGCCCCACAAGGGGTGTTCCACCCCTTGACCCCAGAGT
>JAUNEA010000006.1 GCA_030525785.1 Cardiobacteriaceae bacterium | reverse complement strand
GGGGTTCAGGGGGAATCATTCCCCCTGATGGGGGTTTGGGGGTGAAACCCCCAAGTATTCCCATAGGCTTAATAGATGAGAAAGCGCTTTGGCTTAATCATCAAAAGCAAGGGTTGCTTGCCTTATATCAACGCGAATCCTTGTTATTTAGGATACACTTTCTATCATCATCACAAGGAGGACATCATGATTCTGTACGAAGGACGCCCCATTTATCGCCCGCTTATTTGGCGCATGGTCGATTACATTTGGGGCATTTTCCCAGCTCTTTCCGCCTTGTTGATTTGTGTGGCAGCTTGGCAATGGGCGCACAATGCGCTTGGAGATTTGGTGATGCCTGCTCCTAAAGTGGTTTTTCTGCGTGTGGTATCGATTCTTTCTCAAGTAGAGCGTGCTGAAGTGTTGGGAACGCTTTGGCGTGGCTTTATTGCTATTGGCTTGGCGTTGGCTTTAGGCTTGTGTTTGGGGTTTATTGCAGGTTTGCACCGCACCCTTGCTTTACTTTGTCGCCCGATTATCACGCTGCTATTAGGTATGCCACCGATTATTTGGGTGGTACTGGCCATTTTTTGGTTTGGTATGGGTGATGTGAGTGTGATTTTTACGGTGTGGGTGGTGGTGTTGCCTTTGGTTTTTGCCGCAGCACAAATGAGCCTTTTGAGTGTGCCAAGCGCTTTGGAAGAAATGTTGGAAAGTTACCGCGTTCCACTGGGTCGCAAACTGCGTTATTTATACGCACCACATCTGATACGGCATATTTTGCCTGCTGTCATTGTAGCGGTTGGCTCGGGATTGAAAGTCACCATCATGGCAGAACTTCTGGGCAGTGGCACGGGCATGGGTGGAGCTATTGGTTCGGCTCGCGCCATGTTGGATACCGTTGATGTTATGGCGTATGTATTGATTATTATTGGAGTTATTATGTTGGTAGAGTACGGAATCTTGGAGCCTGTGCGCCGTTATTTTGTGGTGGAGAATCGCTATGCCAAACCCTAAACCCCTCTTAAGCCTTGAAAACATCAGCATTGAATTGATGGGGCAAGAGATTATCGAAAACTTTAGCTTGAAGCTTCAAGCAGGCGAGTGTGTGGTTTTATCAGGCGCATCAGGCTGTGGCAAAACCACCATTCTCCGTGCAATAGCTGGGCTTATCGACATCACAGAAGGCTCGATTACCCAAGAAGCAAAGCGCTTTGCCTATATGTTTCAAGAACCCCGCTTGCTCCCATGGCTCAGTGCATACGAAAACATAGCCCTTATCAATCCTAACCTCAGCCGTGAAGCCATTGATGAATTTCTCAAAGCGCTTTATTTGGAGCCACGCGATGGCGACAAATATCCTCACGAACTCTCAGGCGGTATGCAACAACGCATTTCCCTTGCTCGCGCTCTTTTAACCAAGCCTGATTTGCTTTTGATGGACGAGCCTTTTTCCGCACTCGATGCTCGTTTGCGTGCCACTTTACAACAAAGGATTATGGACGAAGTGACGAAAGGCATGGCGGTGGTTTTGGTCACACATGATGCCCAAGAAGCTGTGCGGCTGGCTCACCGTATTTATGCTCTACGCGATAAACCCTCGCATTGTTTTGCCGAAATCAAACTCACCACGCCGTATACAGAACGCGATTTTGCTTGGGTTCACCAACACGCCCAACACCCTGCTCTGCGTGGCATTGAAGAGGCGATGTTGCGCGAATAATCTACTCCTCCCAAGCAAAGCGCTTTGGGTATTTCTTTTTCATTATCTTCTAAGGCTTAAACCATCATGTGGCGCAATTATCCTTTTCGAGTTTTTTTCCCACTCAGCTGCTTGGGCGCATGGATTTCGGTGTTGCCGTGGCTAACTTTATGGCTCACGCCACAGCACGCCCACCATTTCCCTCTCCATTTCCATGCTTTTGCCTTCATCAATCTTTGCTCTGGCGCGGCATTTATTGGCTTTTTATTCACTGCTCTACCTTCGTGGACAAAAAGCCCTCACGCCCCTGTTTTATCTCTGCCCATTCATAGCCAAACCTTGCTCGCTTTGTGGATAGGCTTATTGTTCAGTATGCCTTACCCTACTTTGGCGAAATGGCTGGCGGTCTTGATGTGGGGCTATCTAAGCGCTTTGGTCATCTATTGGACGATATACACCCAAAAGCCAAAACTCTTAAGCTTTGGGGTGTTGTTGTTGATGATTTGGGGCTTGAGTTTGCGTTATGTTTCGATGCCAACAGGCGTGGTCTTGCATCAAATGGTTGATGTGATGCTGATGGGCGTTGGCATGGTGAATTTTCGGATTGGCAATGTCGTAGGCAATGAGGCTATCAAACCACGCGGACGAGATTTTCGTTTCGTTCCCAATTTGCATTACAAAAACATCGCTACCTTAGTCTTGGGGCTTTATGTGTTGGTAAGCGCTTTGGGGGCTGATAGCTCTATTACGGGCTGGTTGGCTCTGGCAGTAGCCTCTGCGTTTATGGCGCGTATTCATGACTGGCACAGCTTGTGGCTTTTGAACGAACCTTACACGCGTATCAATTATGCGGTGGCTCTGGTCTTGGCTTTGGGCTATTTCGGCGTGGGCATGGCCTTGTTGTTTTATCCAACTTGGTACAGCCCTGCTCGGCATTTGCTGGCCATTAGTGCCATGTTGTTGATGATTCTAACCACCATGAGCATTGCAGGCATGCGCCACAGTGGCTTGGATTTGAAATTCTCACGCGATACACGCCTTGCTTTGGGCTTGGTTTTGCTCGCAGGTTTGGTGCGGAGTTTTGGGTTTTACCATCTCCAAAGCGCTTTGATGCTCTACATTCTGCCTAGCTTTATGCTCTTCATTGCCTTTGCGCTCTATACCGTTCGTTATCTCCACATTTTTCACTATAATGCCCCCCGTTAAAAGTCACAGCAACTGATCATGAAGCTATAACCAGAGGATTTTATGTACGCCAATTTTACTGCTGAACTGGCTTGGGCAAGCCAACATATGCCACGCACACGAAAAGCCATTACCAATCTGCCTGATTTATCGCATGTACGCTTGGCTTGCAATATGCATCTTGATTTAAAAATGACTCCTATTGTCAAAGGCTTACTGGATAAAGGAGCGCAGATTTTTTTAACCACCTGTAACCCCACTACCGTGCAAGATGATGTGGTTTCTTATTTGGTTCAATCGGGCGCACAAGCCCATGCATGGCGCAACATGAGCCATCAAGACTGGCAAGAAAGTTTTGCCAAAGCGCTTGAATGGAATCCTACCCATCTATGCGAAATGGGCGCAGATTTAACCTCCTACATTCATCAACATCAGCTCCAAACCAACGTCAAAGCAGGCTTAGAAGCCACTGGCTCAGGCGTAAACCGTTTGCATGGTCTAAAACCGTTTTACCCCATTTTCAACTGGGACGATTTGCCCGTCAAAGAAGGCTTACACAATCGTCATATGGTCGGCTTAACCGCGTGGCACACCTTCTTCCAAACAACTCACCTCACCTTACATGAGAAGATGGTGGTGGTTTTGGGTTATGGCTTGGTTGGGCAAGGTGTGGCGCACAGTGCCAAAGCTTATGGCGGGCAAGTGGTGGTATGTGAAATTGACCAAGCTCGCGCTCTACAAGCCAAATACGATGGCTGGACTGTGATGCCATTGGAAGAGGCTATCAAAGAGGCTGATGTGATTGCGACCGCCACAGGCGCGAAAAATGTCGTCTCCAAAGCGCTTTTAGAACAAGCCAAAGATGGGGCATTCTTGCTGAATGTGGGGCATGTGGCGGAAGAGATTGATGTCGCCTTTTTGAAAAATCACCCCATGAGCGAGCCTATGCCTTATGTGAATGAATACCGCCTAAATGGCAAAGCGCTTTACCTGCTCGCTGATGGCTCGATGTTTAACTTAACCGCAGGCTATGGCGATAGCTTAAATGCTTTTGATGTCACACTTGCTGTGATGACCAGTGGCATTGGGCATATCGTTGGCGCAGGCGAAAAAGCGCAAGCCGATGTGTATTTATTACCCAAATCGGTGTGGGGAGCTGTACTTTAATGTTGCTTTTTTTATGGGTCATACTGAGCCAAGCTACTCCAGCCTCACCTCAGCTTTCTTCCGAATTTTCGTGGGATATTTATGCCTACCAACGCCCGATTGCTCGGGTGTTGGAGGAAGAAAGCGCTTTGCAAGGCTTGCATTATCCTGAATGGGTCAGCTCGTTTTATCATAACCATCATTATCCCTATCTCTGGAACGCAAAACGCCGTCAAGCCCTCTTGCGTACCATTGAAGAAGCTGAGCTTTACGATGGCTTACCTCGCACGCGTTACCATTATGACCGCCTCCATACCAGCCACACCCTCGAATCAGAAATCCTCTTCACTGATGCCTTCTTTACCCTCGCCCACGATTTAGCCAATGGCTTTCTTGACCCCAAAAAAACCCATCGCACTTGGAACGCAGAGCGAGTCGAGCAAAGCGCTTTTGTGGATTGGCTCAAGCAATCGATTCACCAAGGCGTGCAAGAAACCCTACATTCCATCAACCAAGATAACCCCCGCTATCAAGCCTTACGTTTACTGCATCGCGAAATGCAACACAGCGATTTGCAACACCAGCTCAAAAAGAAAAACATCACGCGCGAAATTGTTGCCATTAATTTGGAACGCCAACGCTGGTTACCGCAAAAGCTTGGGCATGAATATGTGTTGGTAAACATTCCCAGCTATCGTGTACAGGTTTATGAAGGCGATAAAGTTTTGTGGGACGATAAGGTAATGATTGGCAAAGCCAACAAGCCCACGCCTGCTTTTGTCGATAAAATGCAAAGTGTGGTGATGAGTCCTGCTTGGTATGCCCCACCCAGTTTGCGCAAAAATGGCAGAACCATTGTTCCGCCTGGCGCGAACAACAATCCTATGGGCAAAGTGAAATTCCAGCTCCCCAACCCACACGCCATCATTCTCCACGATACAAATCAACGCCATTTGTTCACAAACGAAAGTCGAGCGTTTAGCGCTGGTTGTGTGCGTGTCAATAATGCAGAAGGCTTGGCGAATGTGATTTTGCGCAATCATTTGGAATGGCACGATAGCCACAAAATCAAGAATGCCATGAACAAACGCCATGAAACGCGCGTTGGCATCGAGCCTGTGCCTGTTTATCTCACCTACTGGACACTCTGGGGCGACCAAGATAATCGTATCTACCAAGCCAAAGATGTCTACGGCAAAGACAAAGCGCTTTTATCCCAATACCAACAAGCTTTGGGCAAACGCTAAGCTTCTATCATAATGGCTCCTAATCTTTCTGTTTTACAACAGAATTTTTCACCCTTAGATGCAGGAGTTGATGATGCTTACCCTCAGCAAAATATTCAACAACAACGCCCTTCTTGCCCACAATGAGCTGGGGCATGAAGTGGTGGTTTTGGGAAGAAAATAGGGGATTGCATTGATGAGGCTTTGGTCGAAAAAACCTTCGCGCTCACCAAATCCCCTTTTGCAACAAGGCTTTTGGAAGTAGTCGGCGAGATTCCCAGCGAATATTTTCGCTTGACTGACCGCATCGTTCAGCATGCCAAAAGCGCTTTGGGTGGTGAATGGAGTCAGGGCATTTATGTTAGCTTAACGGAGCATCTTTTATTATGCCGTTCAACGCGCTAATGCCTCTCCTTCATCACAAAGCGCTTTGCCCTGATGAAGAGCTTTATCTCACCATTCATATTCAACGCCTCTTGCAACTCTCAAAAAATCCTCGTGCTATCTAGCCCACAAGATTGTAACCACATGGGCAAGGCTTGAGAGACTCTACAAAGTGCTTGGTAGAGTCTCTCAAGCCTTTTGTGTTTTTGGTGGCTGCATTCTGGGTTGTTACGTTCATTCGGCAAGCCTAAATCATGGACTCAGAAAGCTTTTGCGAGCTGTTCTAAAGGCGTGGTTTAGGCTTTTTTTATTGTTGAGGGATTTGTTATGAGTCAAAACATTGACCAACTAGCACGCGATATTCTGAAATGGGTGGGAGGAGAATCCAACATTCATTCGCTGGTGCATTGTGCAACGCGCTTACGCTTTGTTTTGAAAGAACCAAGCAAGGATCAAAAAGAGATGCTGAATCAAACAGTGGGTGTCATCGGTGTTGTCGAAAGCGGTGGACAGTTTCAAGTGGTGATTGGTAGCCATGTTCCAAAGGTTTACGAAGCTATCCATCACATTACTCCACTCAAAACCGATGAACAAAGCACTTTGCCCCAAACCAATCTACTCAATCGCGCCATAGATTTTCTCGCAGGCTCATTTACGCCGTTGATTGGTGTGATGGCTGGTACTGGGATTTTGAAAGGCTTCATTGCGATTCTACAAGTAGCAGGCTTGCTTGACCCATCATCGGACACCTACACCGTTCTCGATGCCACCGCCTCCTCAACCTTCTATTTCCTCCCCATTTTGCTCGCCATCACCTCCGCTCAAAAGCTCAAAACCAATCCCTTTATCGCAGTTTCTATGGCAAGCGCTTTGTTGTATCCCAGCATTGTGGCGATTAGCGCACGCGAAACGCCCTTTGTTTTTCTTGGGTTTGAATTGGCAACCATGAATTATGCCTACAGCGTGATTCCAATTTTGATGGCCGTTTGGCTGCAATCGTGGATTTTGCGTTGGTTTGAAGCGCTTTGGCACCCTGCTTTGCGCACTTTCTTCGCCCCTGCTTGCACACTGCTTCTCACCATTCCCCTCACACTCTCCATCATTGGCCCTCTCGGCGGACAATTGGGGCAATGGATTGCTGGCGGCTTAAGCTGGCTTTACCAAACCAGTGCAGTGGCAACAGGTATGGTAGTTGGGGCTATCTGGCAGGTCTTGGTGATTTTTGGGGTTCATTGGAGTGTCGTTCCTATCATGATTAACAACATGGCGGTTAATGGCTTTGATTTGCTAGGCCCTCTCACCGCTGCTGCTGTTCTGGGACAAGCAGGAGCAACCTTTGCCGTTTTCCTCAAATCTAAAAATGCTGACATTAAATCATTGGCTGGCTCAACAACCTTCAGCGGCATCTTAGGCATCACCGAACCCTTGATTTACGGCATCACCTTACGATTCAAAAAGCCCTTTGTTTGTGGGGTGTTGGGTGGAGCATTGATTGGCGCAGGTGGAACCAAGATGTTTTCCTTCGGCTTTTCGGGCTTATTGCTCTACCCTGTCATCATCGGCGAAGGCTCGAATATTGTGATGTACACCATCGGTATGTTGGTCGCCTTTATCAGCGCAGCAGCTTTAACCTATATCTTTGGCTATTCTGATGATTTACTCCCCCAAGCCTCAACAAAACCCCAAAGCGCTTTGCCCCAAGCTCTTTCTTCAGCCCACTCAAAGGCAAAATCAAGCCATTGTCAGAAGTGGAAGATCCAATGTTTGCCTCACTGACTATGGGCAAAGGTGTGGCAATAGTGCCAAATGAGGGCATTTTGCGCTCGCCTGTCCATGGCGTGATTAACTCTATCTTCCCCACCAAACACGCCATCACCATTGTTTCTGATGACGGTCTGGAAGTTTTGATTCATATTGGCATTGATACGGTACAACTGAAAGGTGCGCCATTTGAGGTGTTGGTTAAGGCTGATGAGCGTGTCGCCATTGGTCAAACGCTCGTCCAATTTGATTGCCAAGCCATTATCCAAGCTGGCTATTCTGTGGTTACACCGATGATTATCGTCAATAGCGATGATTATCTTGATGTTATCGCCAGCCAAAATGCACACGCTGATTATGGTGATTTGTTGATACAAGCTATTCCTAAAACAGGAGCTTCTGCATGAAATCCTTGTTGCATACTTTATGGCTTTTCAGCACCTTATCCTACGCTGAAATCATTCGCTTCTCGCCCATTGCGAAAATCTTTGATGATGGGCAAAAGGTAGTGGCATTAACCTTAGAAACCCAATCGTTGAATCTTGAACGCAAAGCGCTTAATCCCAAAGATTTTGAGGTACACGCAAAAGGCACATTACCCTTTGATGCTGGAAACAATAAAGTGCTGGGCTTGGTCAATCATCAACGCCCAGTAGACAAAGCGCTTTGTTCGATGAAGAAATCGCAAAATTCAGCGCCAAAACCTCCCCATCAGGCTTTCAATATCAATGGTTTGAACCCAAAACCGAAGGCAAAAGACCCTTGATTGTATGGCTACACGGCAATGGCGAAGGCGGCGTGGGCGAGTATCAAAATAATCTATCGCCGATGCTGGCAAATCGAGGGGTGGTGGCATGGGCTGAGGAGAGTACGCAGGCCATTTTTGGTAGCGCTTATGTGTTGGCTCCACAAGTGCCTGATAGTTGGTATTTCAACGTCAAACAGCAGTATCTAAGCAAGCTCAAAGCGCTTATTGATGAAATCACCAAGCAATATCCTATTGATGAATCGAGAATTTATCTGGTCAGCGCTTCAGCAGGTGGCTATATGGCGATTCGCATGGCTATCGAATATCCCCATGTTTTTGCAACGATTCATGCCTCTGCTCCCGCTTTGGACAAAGCAGCAATAGCAGGCGGAGTAGCTACTACCGCCGAAGAGTTACATGCTCTATCCAACAAAGCGCTTTGTTTGGCGATTTAGGCAGCAGGTAGACAAAGGCGAAGCCATCGCCTATCTACTCAATCATCTAAACGCCCCCATCAGCCATACATTTGCCTTTGGCGATGCCAAAGTAGACATACCCATGCTGCAGTATTGCCATATTGGAGTTGCTATAGGCAATGCCAGCGAAGAGGTTAAAGCCATTGCCAATTATGTGACCGCTGATGTTCAGCAAAATGGGCTATTCCAAGCTTTCCAACATTTCCAACTCATCTAAATTAAGGAGTGAACCATGAATTCAACCAACCCTTTTCCAAACCATTTCTACTGGGGTGGCGCAACTGCTGCCAATCAAATTGAAGGCGGCTTTGATTTAGGCGGTAAAGGCTTATCCAGCGCCGATATGGTGGCTTATGTTCCCAAAGCAGAACGTGGGGCGCACAGTGCTTCCATTGAAGTTTCCTCAAAGCGCATTGAAGAGATTTTGTCAGGCGCATTCACAGCTCGCTTTCCCAAACGCGAGGGCATCGATTTCTACCACACTTACCGTGAAGACATTGCTCTCCTTGCCGAGATGGGGTTCAAAATGTTCCGCATCTCCATTCATTGGGCGAGGATTTTTCCCAACGGCGATGATGAAATGCCCAACGAAGAAGGGCTTGCCTTCTATGATCGCGTGTTTGAAGAGTTACACAAACACGGCATTGAGCCAATGGTCACACTCTGCCATTACGAAATCCCTTTGAATTTGGTACAAAAATACAATGGCTTCTTAAGCCGCGAAGTTGTGGGGCATTTTGTAAGATATGCCGAAACGGTTTTCAAACGCTATCGAGATAAAGTTAAATATTGGCTAACTTTCAATGAAATCAATATGATAAACATGCATAGCCCCTACACAGGCGCAGGCGTTATCCTCGATCGTCTCCCTAAAAATCAACACGAACAAGCCAAATATCAAGCCTTGCATCATCAATTCATTGCCAGCGCCTTGGCAACCAAAGCGCTTCATGAAATCATTCCTGACGGCAAAATGGGCTGTATGCTGGCGCGTATTCTCCATTACGCCCTCACTTCTGACCCCATCGACCAACACAAAGCGCTTTGGGCTAATCAGCAAAATTTGTTCTACACCGATGTGCATGCACGAGGCGAGTATCCTAAATACATGCAACGCCACTTTGAACAAAATCACGTTGTGCTACAAAAAGAAGCTGGCGATGATGCCATCTTAAAGCAATATCCCGTTGATTTTATTTCTTTCAGTTATTACATGACCGTCTGTGTCACTGAGCATACTGAGCTTGCTGAATCGGTTGCGGTAACCTCATTGCAGGGGTCAAAAATCCCTACCTACAAGCCTCTGACTGGGGCTGGCAAATTGATCCTATTGGTTTACGGATTGCTTTAAATGAATTGTATGACCGCTACCAAAAGCCTTTGTTTATCGTGGAAAATAGCTTGGGAGCTTATGATAAAGTCGAACAAGGCAGAATCCATGACCACTATCGCATCGACTACCTCCGCGCCCATATCCAACAAATGCGCGAAGCGCTTTGTGATGGCGTGGAATTATGGGGCTATCTCGCTTGGGAGCCTATCGATTTGGTCAGCATGAGTACGTCAGAAATGTCAAAACGATACGGCTTTATCTATGTCGATATCGATGATGATGGCAATGGTTCACGACAAAGACTGCGTAAAGATTCCTTCTCATGGTATAAAAAAGTCATTCACTCTAACGGACAGGATTTAACGTAACAAAGCGCTTTTGGGGGTAGAACATTTTGTTTAGGCTTTACTCGGGGCTTTGCCCCGAACCCCAGCAGGGGCATGATGCCCCTGCACCCCGCAAAGTATTTTAAAAAGTAAAACCCCCACGCAAAACAAAGTTTTGGTGGGGGGTTTTACTTTTTAATGTTCTGGGGTCAAGGGGTGTAACACCCCTTGTGGGGGCTTGGGGGCGAAACCCCCAAATAAAATCTATTCAAGATATTCCTATCCCCAAAGCGCTTTGTTAGCGTTTCAAATCATAGCGGTCAGCGTTCATCACTTTAACCCATGCAGCGGCGAAGTCTTTGGCAAATTTCTCACCAGCATCGTCTTGTGCATACAATTCAGCGTAAGCACGCAAGATGGAGTTAGAACCGAACACCAAGTCTACGCGAGTTGCGGTGAATTTGGTTGCGCCTGTTTTGCGGTCATTGATGTTGTAGCTGTTGCGACCTGTTGGTTCCCAAGTGTTGCCCATGTCCACCAAGTTGCGGAAGAAGTCAGTGGTCAATACACCCACGCGGTCAGTGAACACACCGTGTTTGCTGCCACCAAAGTTTGCGCCTAATACGCGCAAGCCACCAATCAACACCGTCATTTCAACAGCGGTTAAGCCCATCAATTGAGCGCGGTCAAGCAACAATTCTTCGGGTTGTGGAATGTAATGCGCTTCTTGGAAATTGCGGAAACCGTCATGAACAGGTTTCAAGTATTCCATAGACTCCACATCGGTCATTTCTTGCAAAGCATCGCCACGACCTGCTGCGAAAGGCACTTTCACATCAAAACCAGCATCTTTAATCGCTTTTTCAACGGCCGCTGTACCGCCCAACACAATCAAATCAGCTACAGAAACCTTGGTTTCGGCAGAGAGTTTTTCGTAAACTGCAAGCGCTTTGTTCAAACGCTCTGGCTCATTGCCCACCCAGTCTTTTTGTGGAGCCAAGCGAATACGCGCACCATTTGCACCGCCACGATAATCCGATTGACGGAATGTGCGAGCAGAATCCCAAGCGGTTGCCACCAATTCGCCAACACTCAAGCCAGATGCCAAAATTTTCTCTTTCAGGCTGCCAATTTCGGCTTCGGTTGGTACATATTTAGGCGCAGGAATGGGGTCTTGCCAAACCATATCTTCTTGTGGTGCGATTGGCCCTAAATAACGGCTACGCGGCCCTAAATCGCGGTGGGTCAATTTGAACCATGCACGCGCAAATGCATCATCAAATGCCGCTTGGTCATCGCGGAAACGCTCTGAAATTTTGCGGTATTCTGGGTCTTTAATCAAAGCCATATCGCCATCGTTCATGGTGATTTTGCGTTTGATGTTGGGGTTGTTTTGGTCAGCAGGCATATCCTCTTCGTCCATTTCGCTGGGTTCCCATTGTTTTGCACCAGCAGGAGAGTGAACGATTTGGAATTTGTCTTCGTATTTGAACAACAATTTGAAGAATTCATTGTCCCAACGGTCAGGATTGGTTGTCCAAGCACCTTCAATGCCAGAAGTGATTTTGGCAACGGATTTCGCATCTGTTTTCCAACCCAAACCTTGATTTTCAAGGTCAGCACCTTCGGGTTCTGCGCCTACTTTTGACGCATCGCCATTACCGTGTTGTTTACCGATGGTATGACCACCTGCCACCAAAGCCACCGTTTCTTCGTCATTCATGCCCATGGCTTTGAAGGTAATACGCATATCGCGTGCGGTTTTGATGGGGTCGGGGTTGCCATCAACGCCTTCTGGGTTAATGTAAATCAAGCCCATCATGACAGATGCCAATGGGTTTTCCAAGTCGCGCTCACCGCTCCAACGGCTGCCTTCGCTGCCTGTTTTTGCCAACCACTCGCGCTCTGAACCCCAGTAAGTGTCTTTTTCAGGGTGCCAAATGTCTTGACGACCGAAGGCGAAACCAAAGGTTTTCAAGCCTGCTGCTTCGTAACCCATCGTGCCAGCCAAGATAATCAAATCCGCCCAAGAGATTTTGTTGCCGTATTTCTGTTTGATGGGTTGCAACAAGCGGCGTGCTTTGTCCAAGTTCGCGTTATCAGGCCAAGAGTTCAAAGGAGCAAAGCGGATATTGCCTGTGTTTGAACCACCGCGACCGTCAGCAGCGCGGTAAGAACCTGCAGAGTGCCATGCCAAACGTCCCATCAAGCCACCGTAGTAGCCATGGTCAGCAGGCCACCAATCTTGGCTGTTACGCAACAATTCGGTGATGTCTTTTTTCAGAGCATCAACGTCTAATTTCGCCACTTCGGCGGCGTAGTCAAAGTCTTCGCCTAATGGATTAACCTTGCGGTCGTGTTGGTGCAAGATGTCCAAATTAAGCGCTTTGGGCCACCAAGCCATAGGGCCTCGTTGGTCGGAAGTTACACTGCCGTGATGAACTGGGCAACCGCCCATAGTAGGTTTACTCATGTTGATTCCTTATGTTTTGCTTTTATAAATGATTACCACGTAATCTTTAGTTTTTCAGTATAACACAACTTTATCAATAAGTAAAATAGAACTAAAATACTATTTTATTCCGTTTTTTCTATCAGTCTGACGCAAAAAACGGGAGCTTCCTCCCGTTTTCTCACAAAACATGTTGATTTTAAATCCATTTTTCCAGCTTTAACTCATCGGTCAAATAAATCACATCATCAACCTCTCGCCCTGTAATCTTTGCCAAATCAGGGCGATTGAGATAATAAGCAGGTGTGCTGACTGCCATACGCAAAGCGCTTTCGGTATCTGCTTTCATCATACGCACGGCATTTTGCACACAACTCAGCATATCAATATGCGCCCCTGCCAACGAACCTTCTTCATTCACCAATTTATTGCCTTGAACATAAACCTTAATACCCATTAAATCAAAGGATTCAATATCCGTACCAATAGTATGCATGGAATCTGTTACCAATAACAAACCTTCTGCCCCAAGTGCTTTGTACGCCAATTGAAGCGAATAGGGGTGCGCATGAACGCCATCAACAATAATCCCACATTTCAAGCCCAACGCCATTGCTGCGCCTAAAACAGATGGGTCTCGCCCTGCGATGGGTCGCATGGCATTGTACAAATGCGTTACGCCTGTTAATCCCTCTGACACCGCACGCTCCAAATCTTCATGATTTGCCATCGAATGCGCCACATTGATTTGTGGAATCATGGGTTTAAAGCGCTTTATCGTGCCAGCAGGCAGACATTCAGGCGCAAGGGTGATTAAGCTGTGTTGTAAATCATCAGCATATTGCGCAAAGCAGGCAAAGTCAGCATCATCAGGCGTGCGAATAAAGCTAGGATTGTGGGTGCCTTTTTTATCACGACTGATAAAAGGGCCTTCAAAATGCCCACCCACAACACCTTTCATCTTATGCTTAACTGCTGCCGCAACGCTCGCAATGGCTTGATGATATTTGGCTTGGCTATCGGTAATGAAGGTTGGCAATATCGCTACCGTTCCATACTCACGATGAGCCGCCGCCACTTTAGCAAGTCCTTCAAGGCTAAAATCCTCATTAACCAACACACCGCCACCGCCATTGGCTTGGGTTTCCACAAATCCTGCTGTCAAAATGCCGCCATGTAAGCTTTTCACAGGCGCATTTGCTGGCAAAGCGCTTTGAGGGAAAAGCGCTTTGGTTTTACCGTGTTCAACCTGTAAAACATGATTTTCAAGCAAACGCCCATCATGGAAGATTCTTGCGCCAAGATAATAAGTCATACTTGCTCCTTATCGATTGTGTAAATCTTTAAACCAACGCAACGCGCCCAACTGATTAGCTCGATTACCCAAAGTCGCACAACGAATAACCTCAGGCACAAGGCGTGGGTGTTGAGCCACACGCAACAAAGCGCTTTGTAACCGCGCTTCCAAATGCTGAGGCTGCTCCGAAATCCCGCCACCCACAATCAATGCCTGTGGCGCAAAAGTGTACAAAACAGGTAATAAGCCCCACGCAATCTCTTCAATCAACCCCTCCAACGAGGCAATGGCCATTTCATCACCCTGCGCCACTTTCGCAAAAAGCGCTTTGCCATCGATAGCCTGCCCTGTGCGTTCTTGATAATCGCGCAATAAGGCTGTGGTGGCGGCAAGTTCTTCAAAGCGCTTTGGCTCACTGTTCTTGCGTTGGATAGGATAATGCCCTATTTCACCTGCGGAAAAATTCACACCATGCCAAAGCTTATCGCCCATCAGCAATGCTCCACCTAAGCCCGTTCCTAGCGTGATACAAAGTGCAGAATGCAAACCCTTCGCTGCCCCTAACCAAGCCTCTCCCAATGCCATCGCGTTTACATCATTTTCAACACTACACAAAATACCCAATTCCTCTTCTATGGTTTGACGAATGGGCGTTCCAATGTAACGAGGAATGGTGGGGCCCGAAAAAACTATCTCACCTGTATAGGGATTAACTGCGCCTGCTGTCGCAATTGCAACCCCTTGAATAGCTTCTTTGCCCAAAGCGCTTTGTTCTTCTCGAATCCACGCCAGAAGCTGTGACAAAATAGCATTATCATCAGGATAGATGGCAGTGGGGCGCGAGGCTAAATCACGAACCAAAGTTCCATCAGCTTGATACAAAGCGCTTTTGATGGAGGTTCCACCCACGTCAAATGTCAAAATCATGAAGACTCCTTATTCAGTTGTAAGGCTTGATAGGTGCGTTGCCAGATTTGGTCGCGCTCTTCTTTGTGGGTGTTCATATAATCTGCATACAACATATCCAAGACAACCAATGCAGGAAATTGCGGCGAAATCATGCGCCCATGTTCCATCTGGTTTTTCAAAGAAAACAAGACCACCTCATCAAATGAGGCGCGAAACTCTGGCATGGCATAACCTGTAAACAACACACTGCTGGCTCCCTGCTCGTGAGCATTTTGCAAAGATTCCAACACAATCCGTGTTTTCCCACTCACACTCACCCCCATTACCACGCAACTCGAATCTACCACCACCGCATTCATGCGCATAATGTCATCATCGGTTATCGCCTCGCACACCAAACCAATGCGCATAAAGCGAAGTTTCATCTCCTGCGCCACCAAGCCAGAACTGCCTTTGCCGTAAATATAAACCCTTGATTTATCAAGCAAAAGCTGTGTAATGCGGTGAATTTGTGCCATATCCACAATCGAATAGGTTTTGTTTAAAATCTCTTGATAGGACAACAACACAGGCTCCACCAAAGCTTGGTCTTCATTGCTCACCGCTGGGCGCTGGTAAGCATAAACCAGCTCACGAAAACCACGAAACTCCAATTTTTGCGCAAAACGTGTGAGCGCCGCCTCCGAAACCCCTAAGCGCTTTGCAACTTCTTTTGAGGAAAAATCATCATCACAACTCGCTGTTTTCAAAAAGTATTGAGCAATAATACGTTCATTTTTGGTGTAATTAGCAAGTTGCGCCTCAATCAAGGGGCGCACGCTTTTGGTAAAGATTGGATTTGGGGGCAGAGTATCTCTTTTCACCCGTTAAACCCTCAGTTTGAACACAGCTTTGCGCAAAGTGCAGGATACTCCCTCCACCATCAATCCTGTCTGATGACCATCTTCAGGGTAGAAAATCGCCAGCATTTCGGGATTTAACAAAGCGGTGGTTTGAGGCAAAGCGCTTTGAATTTCAACGTAATCTTTATCTGCATGATAAGTCACCACATTGCAACGACTTAAGTCTGCCGTTCTAACCACCTCTTCACCGTCAATAATTACATGAATATCAATATATTCACGATGCGCCTCCCAAATACGCTTATCTTCGGTGGTAGTCGTATAGCCAAAAATATTGACGTAAAAATCCTCGCCTTCAATATTATGCTGACCATTCTCCAAAGCGCTTAAATTATTTTTTTCCAGAAAATGAAGCACTTTGGTAAGCGCCCGCGAAGGCGCTGTTATCTTAGATTGAATGCGATAATATTCCATAAATGTATTCCTTTAGCTTAAAGTTTATACCTTATCCCATAATTAAATTAGGAACAAAGGTGACGATACTTGGGAAAAGAGTTATTAAAACAAGAGTCAAGAATATCGGAATAATAAAGGGGATAACACCTTTCGTTACCGTTGAAACTGACATATTCCCAACTCTCGCCACCACAAATAATGCCATGCCCATTGGAGGCGTTAAAATACCAATCATCATATTTAAGGTGGTCATCACCCCAAAGAAAACCAAATCAATATTATAATGCTGCGCAATAGGAATCAGCATAGGCAATACCAAAAATTGTAATGCTAAAGCATCAATGAACATACCTAAGAATAATAAAAGAAGGTTAATCATCACCAAAACCATCAATGCTGAATCAGCAATGCTCATAAAACCTTCTGCAATGCGCATCGCAACTTGCTCACGCGCAATCATATCGCCAAAGAATGTTACCGTCATCACCATCAAAACCGTTACACCTGTAATGGCGATGGTTTCGACACAGCTTCTAAACAATCCAGCTAAGGTTAATTCCTTATACACAAACATACCCAAGAAAATAGAATACAACGCTGCAATAACCGCTGCTTCTGTTGGGGTAAATAATCCTGAAAAAATACCACCAATGATTAAAAATGGCGTTAAAATTGCCCAAAAAGCGCTTTTAAATGCGGCTCGGCGCTCAGCTTTTGAAGCTCTTGGCTCAACGCGATAACCCCGTTTTTTGCAAATATAATGGTTCATCACCATTAATGCTAAAGTTAAAATGATGCCAGGTACAAATCCTGCTAAGAATAATTTAGCAATAGATTCATTAGCAATAACACCATAAATAATCATCGCAATACTAGGTGGAACTAATGGGCCAATAATACAAGAAGCAGCTGTTACCCCACCACAAATATCATCATCATAGCCAGAATCTCGCATGGCCTTGATTTCCAATTGCCCTAAACCACCAGCATCCGCCAAAGCGCTTCCTGACATACCAGAGAATACAAGGCTTGCAAAAATATTCACATGCCCCATGCCTCCAACCAAATGCCCAAGCGATGTTTTGGCGAAATTAAAAATGCGTTCTGTAATACCCGAGCTATTCATCAAAATTCCCGTCAAAATAAAGAATGGAACACTCAACAAACTAAAACTATTCAAACTATCTACTAATTTAGAAGCAGCAAAGTCTCCAACCTTCCAGCGTGTTAAAGCAAAAAATAAAACTGTTGCAATGAATAAAGACCAACCTACAGGCGTTCCCATAAACATCAACACCAACCAAACTGCCAATACAACATAAATCGTATCTTTACCAAAATTGACGTATTGCTTCAATTGAAGCGCTTTGTACCATTCAGGCTTAATGAATAAAATTAATAACAAAATAACAGCGAGAATCACAAAAACCATAGCAGGGAAAGCAATCATCTGATGCTTTTGGTTTTCAAATTGAGCTTGCAAAAAACGAAACAGCATCAAAAAAGATAAAATGGGCAATGCCATATACATATATTGATCACTGATTCCTAAGGAGACCATTTCATAAGACTGGCGCTCCATCAGCTTTAATCCATAATAAATCATCAAAATGATAGAGGCAAAAATGATGCACTGCACAAAAGTAAAGACCCACAATTTTCCTTTACTGGAAAATCGATTAATCAAAAAATCAATCAATACATGTTGCTGATTACGTACACCTATAGATATGCCCAACATACCAACGTACACAAACAATAATCGTGCCAATTCTTCAGACCAAATCAATGGTGAGTCAAACAATTGGCGTGAAAAAATCTGCGCCACCAAAATCGCAAACATCGCCAAAAAGAGCGTTCCACCAATCCACTCTTCCAATTTATCTAATGCCTTCATCGTTTATTCCTTGATTACGGGTTTGATACTATCGCTGATAAAAATGAAGCGCTTTGTTGCCAAAGCGCTTTGCGTTTTGAAACGCTTTAAAATTAAGGTTTCAAAGCTTCAATTTCTTCTAAAGCTTTTTTACCTTCTTCGCCAGCTTTTTCAACAAATTCGGCATAATAAGGGCGCATAGCTTCTTTGAATGGAGCTAAATCAGGCGTGGTTACAGTCACTTCTTTAGATTTGAAGAAATCAATTAAGTTTTGCTCGCCTTCTTGGAATAATTTTGTATGGTATTCTGATGCAACTTGTGCTGCATCACGAACCACTTTTTGTAAATCTTCTGGCAATTCTTCCATTGTGTGATTGCTGATGATATACAATTGGTCATTCAAAATATGGTTAGTAATTGCTAAATATTTTTGAACTTCATAGAACTTTTGAGCTTCAATGGTTGATAATGGATTTTCTTGACCATCAACAGAATTGGTTTGTAAAGCTAAATAAACCTCAGAGAATGCCATTGGGGTTGGAGATGCGCCAACGTGTTTGGCGTAAGCCAAATTGGTTGCTGCATTAGGCACACGCAATTTTAATCCTTTCATATCATCAATGCTGTTAATGGCACGATTTGAAGTGGTTTGGCGTGTACCATTATAAGCCTGAGCCAAAATGGTCATATTTTTCTCTTTGGATAATTTTTCTTGCAAATCTTTACCAAAATTGGTTTCAAAAAGCGCTTTTTTAGCAATGGCATAATCGGAAACAACATAAGGCAAAGCCAACACTTCAGCTACAGGATAGTACACTTGGAAACGTGCGGTTTCACCAAAAGTGAAATCCAATGCGCCTCCTGAAATTTGCTCTAACATAGCGCGGTCATCGCCTAATTGTGCGCTGTGATGCAAAGCAATTTCAATTTTTCCGCCTGATTTTTCTTCAACTTCTTTTTTGAATAATTCTGCAGCTTTGTATTCATTAGAAGTAGGGCCAGCATTCATACCGAATTTTAATTCAAATTCTGCTGCCAAAGCGCTTTGGCTTAAAGCTGCCATCAATACGGCTAAGGATAATTTTTTCATAAGAGTCTCCATCTATTTTAGGGGTTAAAATTAAGATGCCAAATATTGCTGATAAATTTCTTTGGCACGTTGAATTTGTTTTTCTGTTGGCGCAGCCATTGGCTTACGAGGCAAAAATTCACCTTGATTACAGCCACCTAAAACCAACAATTGTTTCAACGTTGGATAAATGCCATTATCCAAAATGGCTGTAATCAAATCATTGGTTATATGCTGAACTTCCAATGCCTCCGCAATTTTTCCAGCTTTAACCAAATCAATGATTTGACGAGCGCGAGGTCCATTAACATTGTAGGTTGAACCAATAGCACCATCAACATTATGAACCAATGCAGGCAACAGCATTTCATCAAAGCCAGAGTAAATCAAAATCTCAGGATAAGCTTTGCGCAAACGCTCTAGCAAATAGAAATCTGCAGCGGTAAATTTCACACCCACGACTTTTTCATGAGCAAATAATTCGCCAAATTGCTCTACATTCATATTTACGCCCGTCAAGAATGGAATTGAGTATACAATCATACGATTATCTACTGCTTCCAAAATATCAAAATAATATTGCTTGATTTCTGCAAAAGAGAATTTGTAATAGAACGGTGTTACAGCAGAAATAGCATCGTAGCCCAATTGTGTTACAAATTTACCCAACTCAATGGCTTCATAAACATTGGTGCCACCTACTTGCGCAATTAAAATGCCTTTATCACCTGCTTCATCTTTCGCAATTTCAAAAATGCGCTTTTTGGTTGCAGTATCAATGGTAAAATTTTCACCTGTTGAACCACCAACATACAAACCATCAACGCCCATTTTATCCAAATTATGACGAATGATTTGGCGCAAACCTGCCTCATTCACACGACCTTGCGCATCAAATGGAACGAGCAATGCTGTAATTAATCCCTTGATTGATTTCATGACTTATCCTTTTTTGGTTGCCTGTACAAATTGTTCGGTAATCCATTTTGGTCGTGTAATGGCCGAACCCACCACTACACTATGTACTCCTAATTCTAAAACACGTTTCACTTTCGCAGGAGTATTGATATTTCCTTCCGCAATAATGGGGCGTTTTAAAGTTTTAACGGCTTGACGAATCAAAGCAAAATCATCAGCCTCAATGCTATGCCCTTTGGTTTCTTCTGTATAGCCAACCAAAGTTGTGCCGATATAATCAAAGCCCAAACGTTCCGCTTCTTGCATCTCTTCAAACGAAGCACAATCCGCCATTAACAAAACTTCGGGATATTTTTTACGAATTGCTTGCACTTGTTGCGCCAAAGTTGTGCCATTTGGTCGCACACCAACTCGCGCATCAAGAGCAATCATTTCAGGGCGAACACGCATCAACTCATCAACCTCAAGCAAAGTTGGCGTGATAAATGCAGCACTATCGGGATAATCTCGTTTGATGATAGCAATGATAGGAAGATTGACATTTCTTCTAATCTCTTCAATATCTTGAACTGTGTTCGCACGAATACCTACTGCCCCACCTTGCGCAGCTGCCAATGCCATACGCCCCATAATGAACGAGGAATGCAAAGGCTCATGGGGCAAGGCTTGGCAAGAAACGATGAGTCCGCCTGTCAAAGCAGTAAAAACATCTGATTGCATAAAAGTTAAACTCCTTAAAACATGAAGCCAAGTATAAAACGCTTTAAAATAAATTTCAAACAAGCTTATAATACAAAAAAATTATTTCAACCACACCTATGGAGACTCATGATGAAAACCTTAAAATCCCTACTCGCTCTCGCCATTCTCGCCAGCCAAAGCGCTTTGGCACTGCCCGATTTGCCTGAAGCTTTCGCAGATGGTGGCGCAGCATTGATTGGCGATACTGTTTATGTTGGCTTAGGTAGCCTTAAAGATAAGTTTTACTCACTAAATTTAAATGATGACAAAGCGCTTTGGGAGGAAATTCCTGCTTTTGTTGGCAAAGACCGTAGCCAACCTGTTGTGGCTTCTGTCGGCGACAAGCTCTATGTTTTCGGTGGCTTACAAAAAAATGATAAGGGTGAATTGCAAATTGTGAACGATGTTCACGAATACGACCCCAAAGCCAAAACATGGCAAAAACTCCCTACCCGCTCTCCACAAGCTATCGCAGGCACCAGTTCTTTCACACGAGGCGACAAAATCTATTTTGTGGGCGGTGTGAATTTATCTATTTTTAACGGTTATTTCCAAGATTACACCGCTGCTGGCGATGACAAAGCCAAGCAAGAAGCTGTGATGAATCCTTACTTTGAGCAACGCGCCGAAGATTATTTCTTCAATCCATTTGTTTTAAGCTATAAACCATCAACCAATCAATGGTTTAATGAAGGATTAACTCCCTTCTCAGGTCGCGCTGGCGCTGCTGTGAGCTTGGTGGACGATAAAGTTTATGTGGGCAATGGCGAAATCAAGCCTGGCTTACGTACTGATAGCATGGAATTGGGCAGCTTTGATGATAAAGGCGTTTTAAGCTTCACCAAACTCCCTAACCTCATCAACGGTGAACAATCTCTACAAGAAGGTTTAGCAGGCGCGTATTCAGGTGGTAGCAAAGATTATTACATCATCGCTGGTGGTGCTAATTTCACAGGCGCACGCCAAGCTTATGAGGCTGGCGAACTTTACGCCCATAAAGGGAAAGAGCGTTACTATGATCCCAATGTTTATCTGTTAAAAGATGGTCAATGGTCAGTCGCTGGAAAATTGCCTACGCCATCAGGCTATGGAGCATCGGTGAACCATCAAGGCAACGTTATTCTTATCGGTGGCAAAGGCAAAGAAGGCAATTTAGCCAAAGTTTACCGTTTAAGCTATGACGGCAAAGCCATCAACATCAAGTAACCCTTCAAAGCGCTTTGGAGGTTGAGGTTGTGTGCCAAAGCGCTTTGTTTTTTAGGGAAGAGCCATCTCTTCCCTTTCTTGTTTTTACCCCACGCAACCCCAACAGCTCGCAGGTGATTTTATGACCCATATGGAACAAGAAATTTTGCAAGTTGCCGATTGTTTACGCCAACATCAACAACTCGCCGACATCGCCCCTCTACACAAAGCGCTTTGCGAACAGCCTCCTCAATTGCTGCTCACCATCGCACGTGGGACTTCCATGCATGCCGCCGAGTATCTCTCGTATCTGTTGATGCGTTACGCAGGTATCCCTAGCATGAGCGTACCTCTTTCTTTGAATACCGTCTATCAAACCCCATGGCAACTCCCCCAAAGCGCTTTGGTGCTTGCTATTTCACAATCAGGCGGCAGCCGTGATTTGCTGGAAAGCGTCAAAGCTTTTCAACCCACAGGCGCGAAAACCTTCGCCCTTTTGAATACCATTCCTTCGCCGTTGTCTGAAGTTTGTGATAACTGCCTAAACATCGGTGCTGGCAAAGAACACAGCGTTGCCGCCACCAAAAGCTTCATTGCGACCCTCTCGCTTGGCATTCGTCTCTTTGCACCACTCTTGAAACAAAGCGCTTTAGACACTGCCCTCGCCAAGCTTCCTGAAAAAATCGAACAAGCTCAAGAAATAGCGCTCCAAGAAGATTGGCAAAAAGCGCTTTCTTTATTTACGAACTGCGACCGACTCTACATTCTCGGACGTGGCTTAGGATTCTCTATTGCACGCGAGGCGGCATTAAAATTCAAGGAAACCTGCTTGATTCAAGGCGAAGCTTTCAGCAGTGCTGAGGTGAAACATGGGCCTATGGCTTTGATGAATGAACGACAAGTGGTGCTGGCTCTGGCTCCTCCTGATGAAGCTCAAGCAGGCATTGTAGAAAGCGCTTTGCAGTTTAAAGCGATGGGCGCAAAAGTGATTCTGGCGGCTGATGAATCAGTTGCTGAACGCGATGTAACTTTAATCGATGCCAACCACCCTACTCTTCAAGGTCTCACCACCATTCAAACGGTTTACCGTTTTATTGAGCAAGTTTCTCGTGCGAAAGGCATTGATACAGACAATCCGCCCAATTTGAAAAAAGTTACCAGCACACTATAAAAACAAAGCGCTTTACAAAGCTCCCCACCAAAACATAATTTTGGTGGGGATTTTTTTCACACAAAGCGCTTTGAATGATTTTATAAAACAGTATCTGATACTGCTTGAATAAACCTCACCAAGCCAAAAGCTTCGATAAACAGTGCAACTGCGCATGCGTTTCTGCTATTGTTCCTTGATTATCCACCACAAAATTCGCCATACTCAAGCGCTTTGAGCGCGAACATTGGCTTGCCATAATCGCTCGCGCCTGTGATTCATCACAACCATCGCGCTGCATCGTACGCTCAATTTGCACATCTTCTGGCACATCAACCACCAACACCGCATGGCACGACGCCGCCAAATGATTTTCTACCAATAACGGCGCACTCAAAATAACCAAAGCGCTTTGCTCTTGTAACATCTTGAGCTGTTTTGTGATTTCCTCGCGTATCGCGGGGTGCATGATAGCGTTGAGTTTTAAACGTGCCTCCTCGTTTGCAAAAATCTTAGCGCGAAGCACAACACGATTCAACGAACCATCAGCCGATAAAACCTCCGCCCCAAAGCTTTCTGCTATCAAAGGTAACAAAGCGCTTTGTGGCGCAAGTAAAGCTCGAGCAATCACATCTGCATCAACAATCGGCACACCGCGTTCTTCAAACCAGCGTGAACACAGGCTTTTGCCACTACCAATGCCACCTGTCAGCCCCAATATCATCAGTATTGAAATCCTAACAAAGGCAAAATCTGTTCACCATACATGAATGACACCCAGCCAGCCAAAATCAAATAAGGGCCAAAAGCCATCGGTTTACCAAAACCTACCTTTTGAACCACACCAAAGATTAAACCCACCAAAGCTGAACCAAACAAAATAAACGGCAAAACGCTTATACCCTGCCACGCACACAACACAGCCAGCAGTTTGAAATCTCCATAGCCCATGCCTTCTTTGCCTGTGAAGATTTTAAACAGCCAATAGACTGACCAAAGCGACAAATAGCCCAATGCCGCCCCCAATACGCTCGCCTTTAAGCCAACAAAGACCCCACTACCCCACCAAGCTGCCATAATCCCTAACCACATCAAGGGTAAAGTGATGGCATCAGGTAAATATTGTGTCTCTGCGTCAATAAAAAACAGCGCCAACAGGCACCACGTCAGCAACAACGCCAACCATAATTGGCTTGGATCTGGAAAACGCAAAACCACCAAAACGCTTAAAACCGCGCATAAAATCTCTACCCAAACATAACGGCTGGTAATTGGCACACGGCAAGCCACACATTTGCCACCCTGATACAAATAGCTGAAGACTGGTATATTTTGCCAAGCTCGGATTTCCGTTTTGCAATGCGGACAACGTGAAGCAGGTACCGCTAGATTAAACCGTTCGCCAACAAAAGGATTTGCCATCTTACGCAACTGTTGCCATGCTGATACCGACTCAACTGTTTGACAAGGATTTTGCAAAGCGCTTTCCTCACCATGCAGCACTTCCCAAGCGTAAGCCTTCTCCTCACGATCCATCATAACAGGCAAACGATAAACCACCACGTTTAAAAAACTGCCCACCATTAAACCTAATAAGGCGATTAGAGCTATGCCCCAACCGCCTTGAAAAAATTCCAACCAGTTCATTAGAAGAGTGAACCCATTTGGAAGATTGGCATATACATCGCAATCAAGAGACCACCGACCACAACCGCCAAGAATGCCATAATCAACGGCTCAACCATGGAGGTTAAGTTATCAATCCGCCAATCCAACTCTTCTTCATAGAAAGAAGCAACACGCCCAAGCATTTCGCCTAAGTTACCTGATTCCTCACCAATCATCGTCATCTGCACGGCAATGGTTGGGAATAAGCCCGTATTTTTCATCGCAAAACTCATTTGCTGACCATTAGATACGTCATCACGAATAGAGTAAATGGCTTCTTCATACACAATACTACCTGAAGCGGGCGCAGTAGCCGTTAAAGATTTCATCAACGGAACCCCAGCGTTAAACATCGTTGCCATGGTTCGAGCAAAGCGAGCATTCGCACCTGTTGTAACAATTGGACCAATCAATGGCAATTTAATGGCTAAGCGATTCAAGCCTTGACGCATTTTCTTACTGCGTTTTTTGGCATAGAAGAATATCCAGAAGAAAGCAACGATGCCTGCTAGAATAATATAACCTTCTTTAATCAAGTAGTTCGACAAATCCACCACAAATTGCGTAATAGCTGGCAACTGACCACCATTAGACACGAAGAATTGCGCAAACACAGGAATAACTTTAACCAACAACACAACCGTTACGATAATCGCAAACGCCATAACAATCATCGGATATTGAAGCGCTTTTTTGATTTTCTTACGCGTTGCTTCGCCTTTTTCAAGGTTCAATGCGATGTTGTCCATCGTGGATTCCAACATACCTGCATCTTCGCCTGCTGCCACCAAGCTGGTGTAGAGTTCATCAAAATAGAGCGGATACTGAGCCAAAGCTTCTGCAAAACTTGCACCACCCAGAATACGCGCGTGAACCTCAAAAATAGTCTCGCGCATAATCAGCGGTTTTTCAATGCTTTGCCCTACCAAATCCAAAGCACGCAACACAGGCATACCTGCGCGCATCATCGTTGCCATTTGGCGCGTAAAGAACAAAATATCTTTCGGCTTAATCGAGCCTTTTGATGGCGGAATAATGGGTTTGGCTTTTTCACGAACCACAATGCTATGTAAGCCTTGTTTGGAAAGGAACGCGCGTAACACAATATCACTGGCGGCATCGGTCTCCCCCGAAACATCACGCCCTTGCTTGTTTTTAGCCTTCCATTGGAAGGTTTTCAATTCCTTCTTATTGGGGTCTTTTTTCAAATCTGCCATAACTAATCCTTAAAATAACTCCATCACTTAATAATCTTATTCATTTAATCAAAGCGCTTTGTGTGCCAATGTGATTAATCGGTGGTCACACGTAAGACTTCTTCAATACTAATCAAGCCTGTGCGTACTTTATTCAAAGCGCTTTGGCGCAAATTCCAATGTCCTTCTTTTTGACACTGCGCCTCAATTTCAGCCGCTGAAGCATTGCGTAAAATCAGCTCGGCGATGGCTTCCGAAATCGGTACCACCTGATAAATACCCGCACGACCACGATAACCTTGATAGTTACAACGCTCACAACCTTTTGGCCCATAAATTTTCAATTCATCAAGCTCATCTTCTGCAAAGCCTAAGGCAATCAATTCATCATGCGAATGACGGCGATCACGTGTTTTGCAGTTTGGACACAAACGCCGAGCCAAACGCTGAGCCATAATCAAGTTGGTTGCCGCAGCAATGTTATAGGAAGGAATACCAATATTGACCATACGCGCGATGGTTTGTGGCACGTCATTGGTGTGCAAGGTTGATAATACCAAGTGACCCGTTTGCGCAGCCTTCACCGCAATTTCGCCTGTAGTAATATCCCGAATCTCGCCCACCATGATAACGTCAGGATCTTGTCGCAAGAAAGCTTTCAAAGCGGCAGCAAAGTCCAAACCTGTTTTAGGGTTTACGTTTACCTGATTGATACCAGGCAAGTTAATCTCAACGGGGTCTTCCGCAGTGGAAATATTGATGGACTCTTTATTCAAAATCGATAAGCCTGTGTAAAGAGAAACGGTTTTCCCTGAACCCGTTGGCCCTGTTACCAAAACCAAGCCCTGAGGCTTGCTAATCGCATTAAGATAATCTTGCTTTTGTTTTGGCTCAAAGCCTAATACGTCAATATTCAATTTCGCTGCAGAGCTATCTAAAATACGCAATACAATTTTCTCACCCCAAAGGGTTGGCATGGAGTTCACACGGAAGTCAATGGCTTTGGTATCAGAGACTTTCAGCTTAATCCGTCCGTCTTGTGGAATGCGTTTTTCGGCAATATCCAAATCTGCCATAACCTTCAAACGTGCTGTAATTCTAACGGCGATATTAGGCGGTGGTGTTGCCACTTCTTTCAACACGCCATCTCGGCGGAAACGCACACGATAGCTGGTTTCATATGGTTCAAAATGCAAATCTGATGCGCCTGTACGAATGGCATCTAACAACATACCTGTTACAAAACGAACCACAGGAGCTTCTTCCTCCCCTGCATTTGGCCCACCTCCCATTTCGCTAAGCGCTTTGTCGATTGCCGTGACATCATCTTCTTCATCATCAAAGATATCATCCATACCACCCAAACCAGCGTAGTGGTCTTCAATCAAGGCTTCAATATCGGAAATATGCGCAAGAATTGGCTCAACAGAAGTGAATTTACCCTGATATTTAAACTCATCGAGCATCAAGGTATTGCTGGGGTCAAAAGTTGCAACAAACAAACGACCACCATTTGCATAAACAGGCAATGCTGTGTATTTGCGCACCACTGCCTCTTTAAATTGCGAGGTTAGCTCACGGCGAATATCCATCTCTCGCAGGGCAACCATCGGTAAATTATGCACCTCACGATTGATTTGGGCGAGCTTACCGCCATCAATCAAGCCATCTGTTAATAGCTGTTGTAAAAAGTTGCCTCGTTTTTTGATGGCACTGCTTTGGGCTTCACGTAGCTGTTCAGGTGTGCAGATTTTATGCTGCACCATATAGCTAATTATTGGTTCATAATCACTCATCGTCTTAAACCCTTAAGCCTGCTGCTTTGAGAAAATTGTCTAACATAGAAAAACCTTGTTCTGTCAAAAATGATTCGGGGTGAAACTGTACGCCTTCCAAAAGCCATGTTTTATGGCGCATACCCATAATTAAGCGCTTTGAATTTTCTTCGGCATAAGCAGTGATTTCAAAATCCTCAGGCAAACTTGCCTCATCAACCAACAACGAGTGATAGCGCATCACGTTCACAGGATTCGGCAAACCTTCAAATACACCCTTATTATAATGATAAACTTCGGATAATTTGCCATGTTTTGGAATCGGTGCGCGAACAACCTCTCCTCCAAAAGCCTCGCCCAAACACTGATGCCCTAAGCAAACCCCTAATATCGGCGTTTTGCCAGCAAAGCGCTTTATCACATCCATCGAAATACCTGCTTCTTTGGGCGAACAGGGGCCTGGCGAAATCACAATCGCCTGTGGTGCGAGTTCCGCAATTCTTTCCAAAGTAATCTCATCATTGCGGTAAACCACCACTTCTTGCCCCAATTGCGCAAAATACTGCACGAGGTTAAAAGTAAAGGAGTCATAATTATCAATCATTAGCAGCATAAAGCGCCTAGTCTCACGTTAAATAAAAAACAAGTCCATAAAAAAGCCATCATACCGAAAATATGCTCATTTTTGAACAAGAACCCTCTTACATCTTACATCGCACTCCCTACCAAGAGCACCGCTATCTTCTCGATTTACTCACCCAGCATTATGGCAGGATTCGAGCGGTGGCAAATATTTCGCGCCAAAAAACTCATCGCCACACCGAACAATTCGCCCCATTTCGTCTTTTATCCATTGAAGGCTATCAAAAGCAAGAACTTGCCACCATAAAACATGCTGAAGTTTCAACAATCTACTCACCAAACCCACAAGAATCACTTAATCTCTATTATCTACATGAATTGCTGATAGGATTGTTGCCATTAAATATGGCTTATGAGGCTGTCTTTACTGCCTACCAAAGCGCTTTGCACTATCCTGATGCCTTCTCACTTCGTCTCATGGAATATACCCTACTGCAAACGCTCCAGCTTCTTCCCGCCCCTCCTACCACTGCCTCAGCTTTTTATACTCTCCAGCAAAGCGCTTTGGGTATACAATGGGAAACGCAAACCTCTGGTTTTGCAAATGATGTGGTTATGAGCTTGTATCATGCCAACCCTAGTCATCTCTTCCAACACCCACAAACCAAAGCGCTTTACCAAGCCCTGCTTTTCCCCCATCTCAAACGCCCACCAACCATCAAAGCCACTGCACAATCGCTCAAAGCACTTTTCACTGCCCCCCAAAACCACAAATAAACCCCATTATCCAATGCGCTACCCCCTAGCTAAAGCGCTTTCCAACTTGCGTTTAAAGCAAGATTCTTATATCATTTGCCACCTTATTTTAGATTAATTTGGAGACTCGAAATGTCTAAGACATTCGTTGCAAAACCCAGCACTATTCAACGTGACTGGTATTTGGTCAACGCTGAAGGTAAAACCTTAGGTCGCTTGGCCAGCGAAATCGCCTTCCGTTTACGTGGCAAACACAAACCTGAATTTACACCTAATATCGATACTGGCGACTATATCGTGGTTGTTAATGTCGAGAAAATTGCTGTAACAGGTAAAAAACGTGATGACAAAATGTATCATCACCACACTGGCTACATCGGCAACTTAAAAACAGCTAGCTTCAAAGAATTACAAGCCAAAAAACCAGCTCGCGTTCTTGAGTTAGCCGTTAAAGGCATGTTGCCACGTGGTCCTCTTGGTCGTGCCATGTTGAAAAAACTCAAAATCTACTCAGGCGCAGAACATGAGCATACCGCTCAACAGCCCATTGCTTTAGACCTCTAAGAGTAAGGAACGATTATGTCAGAACAAATTTACGCTACGGGTCGCCGTAAAACTTCAACTGCTCGTGTTTTCTTAAAGCGCGGCAGCGGTAACATCATTGTTAACCAAAAGCCTTTAGATGAGTACTTTGGTCGCGAAACAGCTCGCATGGTGGTTCGCCAACCTTTGCAAACTGTTGAAATGCTTGAAAACTTTGATTTCTATGTAACCGTTTCTGGCGGCGGTATCAGTGGTCAAGCAGGCGCGATTCGCCATGGTATTGCTCGCGCTTTGCGTGCATACAACGAAGATTTACGCTTGCCTTTACGCAAAGCTGGCTTCTTAACACGTGACTCTCGTGAGGTTGAACGTAAGAAAGTTGGTTTGCACAAAGCTCGCCGTGCAACTCAGTTCAGCAAACGTTAATTTGCCTTCTCTGCAAAGCGCTTTGCAAAACCCACCCTTTGCGGTGGGTTTTTTATGACCTTCTCCTTGATTGCATAATTTCAAAACGATTTGAATAAAACTCCGTAAAATACAAGATAATTTCTTCTTTCTACCCACAAAATATAAAACAATACCAAACTGACGTTATACTTTTAAAACACAAACAATCAACTTCCTTAAAGATACTTAGCATGAGCCTCGCCACTACTATTAAAGAAAAAGCAGCTAAAATCAAAACACTTATCGCCCTAATGATTTTCTACCTCATCATGGGGCTTGAGGTTTTGCCTTATTGGAATACCCTGCATTTCAACACTGAGCATAAAGCTCCCTACAATTTCCCCATTGCTATCAATGCTGGCTTGAGCGAGACAGAGCCTGCCATCGTTCAATACATTGATTTCGCAGAAAATGCTGACATTTCTATGATGTGGAAGAAAAACACTTCATTCCGATACCAAAATTTTGACAGCGAAATCAAAGAGCTAGAGAAAAACATTTACACATTACGCCTAACAAGCGAGCTTTTCACCGTTATTTATCGCTACCAGATTGATGAAGCAAACCATCGCGTTATCCCACTTTCCCAACAAACTACTGGCTTAATCCTTTGGGGTTACGCACTGATTTATCTGATTGGCGCAACTCTTATCGTCACACTAGCACAGTGGCTACGATTTTGGTGGAAAACCTCATTCCAATCAAAGGACGATTAACCCACCACCCCGTTCAAAGCGCTTTGGGCTGGTCGAGGCAAAATAACCAACCCAGCCCCCTGTTGCCAACTTATCGAAATTTTGCATTTTTGCGCACGATTACGGCAACTTCTCGCCAAAAAAGGCAAAAGTTTCGCCTGTTGCAATTCCCATTGCAAGCCTTCTGTGTTCACCTCTTCCAGCGGCGTAAGCGGCACAATGCTCACCACTGCCCCCAAACTCGTCTCCCACGACAAAGCGCTTTGCCCTGCCAAGAACCAAATTTGCTGATGTTCAGTTACCAATAAAATCTCGCTTAAACCACTGTTTACCAAAACCAAAAAATTCGATAAAACATGGTCAACCTCCTCACCCCATACTCCAACCACCTGCACACGCTCATGCGGATAATGCTCGCGCACATACGCTAACGCAAGCTCCCAATCGGTCAAATCCTTTTCAGGCGGAAAAGTCAAAATCATTTTGGCAAACAAAGCGCTTTGTTCACTGCTGTCAAAATCTCCTAACCACACATCAGCCAGCAATCCTAGCCTCTTAATATGCCGTATGCCCCCATCAACGGCGATACAAAAATCCCCTGCGCCAATCGGCAACAGGGGAGGAGCAAAATCGCCATTTAAAAAAAGATGAATCATAACGCTGCGATTTTTTCGCGTTGCTCCAACAAAGCACTTTGGGTTTGTTGGTCTTTTTCCAAAATAGCTCGTGTTTGGGCAACCAAATGTTCAGGCGCACTTTGCACAAATTTTTCATTGGCTAATTGCGCCGTTAATTTGGCAATATTTTTCTCCAATTTTTCCAATTCTTTTTGGAGTCGAGCCAATTCTGCAGCTTTATCGATAATGCCTGCCAATGGAATCATAAACTTAGCTTTGCCTACCATAAATGCTGCAGCATCTGGCTCATTGCCTGCCAAGATTTGAATGTTTTCCAATTTACCCAATGCCAACAAAGCGCTTTGATGCGTGATGATTAAATCCTCAGGCTCCAAATCTTTAACCAAAACAGGCAAAGCTTTACTCGGGCTAATATTCATTTCGCCCCGAATTTTCCTAATACCCAGCAATACTTCTTTTAACCAATCCACTTCAGCAATCGCTTGATTTTCTTGAATATTCAAAGCTTGAGGATAGGGCGCAATCATGATGCTTTCGGTTTTTAAATCCAAAACAGCACCAAAATGTTCCCGCAAGCTTTGCCAAATTTCTTCAGTAATAAACGGCATAATGGGGTGGGCTAATCTCAAAACCTGTTCCAAAATATCCAATAAAGTATGACGACAAAGCGCTTTTTCGTTTTCATTTGGATTATTTTTACTCAAAACAGGTTTGGTTAATTCCAAATACCAATCGCAATATTCATTCCAAATAAATTCATAAAGCGCTTGGCTGGCAAAATCAAAACGATATTCTTCAATGGCTTTTTTAACTTGAATAATGGTTTCGTCTAATTTGGCATAAATCCAACGATCAATCACTGATTTATCTTTTAACGAAGCGCTTTGAATGGTTTTATCCTGCGTTTGCATCAAAACAAAACGTGAAGCATTCCATAATTTATTGCAGAAATTCCGATAGCCTTCCACTCGATTTAAATCAAAAATCAAATCACGTCCATTGGTCGCCAAAGCGGTAAAGGTGAAACGCAAAGCATCGGTGCCGTAAGCATTGATGCCTTCGGGGAATTCTTTGGCGGTTTGTTTGCGGATTTTGTCGGCTTTTTCAGGTTGCATCATGCCAAAGGTGCGTTTTTCCAAAAGCGCTTCCAAGCCGATACCATCAATAATATCAATGGGGTCAAGGACATTGCCTTTGGATTTCGACATTTTCTGCCCCTCGCTGTCACGCACCAAACCATGCACATAAACCTCACGGAATGGCACATCGCCCATCGCATATTGGCTGAACAAAATCATGCGTGCCACCCAGAAGAAAATAATATCAAAGCCTGTGACCAACACCGAAGAAGGATAATAGGTTGCTAAATCAAGGGTTTGCTTCGGCCAACCTTGTGTGGCAAAACACCACAGTGCCGAACTGAACCATGTATCCAACACGTCTTCATCTTGGAAAAGCGCTTTTTCGGCGGATAATTGATACTTTTCTCGTACTTTCGCCTCATTTTCCGCCACATAAATATTGCCTTCGCTGTCGTACCACGCTGGAATCCGATGCCCCCACCACAATTGCCGTGAAATACACCAGTCTTGAATGTTTTCCAACCATTGAAAATAGGTGTTTTCCCAGTTTTTCGGCACAAATTTCACTCGCTCCGAACGCACGGCTTCAATGGCAGGTTGGGTTAAGCGCTTTTGCCCGTGCTCGGAGGTCAAATCCACAAACCATTGGTCGGTTAAATAGGGTTCTAAAACCACGCCTGTACGGTCGCCACGTGGGGGTTTTAATTTGTGAGGCTCGACTTTTTCCAGCAACGAAGCGCTTTTCAAATCTTCGATGATTTTTTTCCGTGCGTCCCAGCGGTCTAAACCTCGATAGGCGGGCGGAGCATTCTCATTTAAGCTGGCATCGTCATTCATCAAATTGATGACTTCCATCGCATGACGTTGCCCCACTTGGAAATCGTTGAAATCATGGGCTGGGGTGATTTTTACGCAACCTGTACCAAAATCCTTTTCCACATAGGTATCAGCAATAATCGGAATGATGCGGTCGGTGAGCGGAACATGAACCATTTTGCCCACCAAATGCACATAGCGCTCGTCTTCAGGGTGAATGGCTAATGCGCCGTCTGCCAAAATGGTTTCGGGACGGGTGGTGGCAATGTGCATGTATTCGCCGTCCAAGCCTTGTCCTGCCACAAACGGATAACGCACATGGTACAAAAAACCGTCCTCTTCCTTATCGTTAATCACTTCCAAATCGGATAAGGCCGTTTTCAACACAGGGTCCCAATTGACCAAGCGCTTACCACGATAAATCAAGCCGTCTTCATATAATTTCACAAACATCAAACGCACGGCTTCGGATAAATCCTCGTCCATCGTAAAGCGCTCCCGTGACCAATCCACCGAAGCTCCTAAACGGCGCAATTGTTGCAAAATCTGCCCACCCGAAAGCGCTTTCCAATCCCAAACCTTTTCCACAAACTTTTCACGCCCCAAATCGTGGCGAGTTTGACCTTGTGCATTGAGCTGACGTTCCACCACCATTTGAGTGGCGATGCCTGCGTGGTCGGTACCAACCTGCCAAAGCGCTTTTTTGCCGTTCATGCGTTGGTAGCGGATTAAAGTATCCATAATGGTGTCTTGGAAAGCGTGACCCATGTGCAAAGTACCTGTCACATTGGGGGGCGGAATCATAATCGCATAGGGCGCACCTTCGCCACTCGGGGCAAAATAGCCTTTTTTATCCCAGTTTTCATACCATTTGTTTTCAATTTCTTGGGGGGCGTAACGTGAAGCCATCTCACTCATCATCAAAACCTTATCTAAATCTAAAAGTGCCTATTCTAACGGAAAACCCAAGCCAACACCCCACGCCTATTGCACAACAATATAAGGTTAAACTTTTGCTCACAAAAAGCTTGCACTATTGTCATAAATCCCTATAATAAGCATCGGAAGTTCAACTTCCTATATACCTCCTCCCATCAGGCTACATGTCTCCCATCATGTAGCCTGTTTTTTGTTTTATACTCCAAAAAACACTTTTATTTTTAATGGCCATTTAGGAGGAGTCCTGTGAAACCAGCGAGAGATGATAGCTTCGATGCTCTAAGAGGAGCCTTAATTTTGCTTGTTGTCTTAGGGCATTACCTTGAAATCATACCCTCTTGGGGCTGGCAGAAATCACTTAATCCTCCCATACTCATCAGCCATACTCTACTCTCTTTTTTCTATATCACTCATATTCCGTGCTTGGTCTTTCTCTCAGGCTTGTGGTTCAATCCAAACAAAGCGCTTTGGCGTGTTAGGCGTTTGTTTGGCTACTATCTCCTCTTTCAAACACTTTATGTCGCCTGCCATTATCTGCTCCGTGACCTCTACCATCTCGAGCATCTCACCTTCATCGTACCCTATTGGTTGCTGTGGTTTCTCATGGCATTGATGCTGTGGCATACCTTGACCCTCGTTCTTCTCAAAATCCCAACGCTCAAAGCGCTTTGGCTCCTATTAAGCCTGATGGCAGGCTATGCTATCGCCTTTTTACCCACACCAGCGCACCATCTTTATTTCTCAATCGGTCGCGTGATGGTCTTTTTGCCTCTGTTTTTGTTGGGCGCATTTTATGGTCAAACGATTTTAGAGACCGTAAAACATCTCCCCAAAGCGCTTTGTATTGGCTTATTGCTGATGTTGCCTGTGGTGTTGCATAGCTTTCCACAATATGAAATGTGGTTTTTCGGCAGAGCCAATGCCTATGAGCATCATGAGGATTTGATGGGCGTACTTAAAATACAAAGCGCTTTGTGGGCTTTATCTTTTATCAGCATCATTTGTCTACTTCGCCTACGCCATCATCTCTGGCGAGGCTTTATCCTTTGGGGCATGGGCAGTTTTGCGATTTATCTCTTACATGGCTTGGCTATTGAAATCCTCAGAGCCTATTTCATGGTTCACGATTTCCCTCTCGCTGATCCCATTTTAAGCTTGCTGGTAGCATGGGTATTTAGCGTCCTCATCTGCCACCTTGCCGTCAAAGCAAAACTCATTCGTCTATAAAGGTAAAAGGCTCACCTCCTATCCACAAAAAACCCTCTCTTAGAGAGGGTTTTTATACTGATTCAGCGAGTTTTACACATCTTGGGGGCAAGTCTGGCTTGCTTTAATCCCTTAATCTCGCAATGCCATGAGCCATCTGCCTTACGCTTCCAAAAGACCGTTACGCCATGCAAATTACTATTGGCTTTGCTACCCATCTCTGCGTACACATAACCAACCCCAGTGCCTTGCTCAAAGCCCTTCATGCCCCATGTTGCCCACAAAGGCAATAGTCTGATATTGGCATCAAGGTCAGCCTTAGGATTTTTACCCTCAAACATCGCTGCATCGACAAGCGTCTTGCCTGCGTCCAATGCTCCTACTGTCTGCGTCAATTGCGCCTTGCTGACGTAATCCTGATACGCTGGCAAAGCAATCGCCGCCATTATGCCTATACCAGCCGCGCCACCATAAGCATTCTGCTCCTTCAACCACACCACTAAATCCATCAAACCATGCGAAAGCTTAGCCTCCAATATCGCCTCATTATTTTGCTGATACAGCTGAATCAACAAGGGCGAATGCTTGGCGTAAGACGGTCGTTTCCCCATCGGCAAAGCGCTTAAATCCATCGCCTGCCCTGAAAGCTGCGAGACATAACGCAACCATTTCAGCGATTCATAATAGCTTTTCTTCTCCAAATCCAAAACTTGTTCGCCATACCACAAAGCGCTTTGAGGGCTTGCGCCAAACGAATTCAAAGGCAATTTTGCCTCATCATGTTCCCAAAGAATTTGGGGCAAGCTGGCAAAGATACGCGTGTCTTCTACATCACGGAAGTAAATATCATTGGGCAATAAGGTTGCTGCCATTAAGGTTTCAGGGGTTTTGGTCTGTTGTAAATAGCGAATCTGCGTGATGCCTTTTTCCAGAGAACGTTGCTCTATCCAGCCATCACGTTGCCCTTTTGCCAATAGTTGGTCAAACAAAGCTCGATTACCCTGCCACAAAAACACCCCATGCCCAGCTTCTCGCACCCATGCCCATTGTCCTGCCAAAGCATTGAATACCTCCATCAAACGCACAGGCACCTTCGCCTTCTTCAATTCTTGCTCCAAAGCACCAAACATCATTGGATTCAGCGCCATCAATGCCTCACCACTGGGCATGCTCCATTGCAAAGCGCTTTCGACACGCTCCAGCGAACGAAACGCCTCCACCGCCTGACCGCTACTCAGCATCTGCCGCAAAACTTCAGAATCATGGCGCAATGCTAATTGCAAACGCTTGCTTTCTTTGTCGTAGCTCACACGAAGCCAACGCATCGTATCCAGCCCAAAAGCTTTCAAAAACAGCTGGCTTTGCTTATCCAATGAACGGTACCACGCATTCTGATGATTCAACACATAAAGCTCATGATTGCCGAGCGTGGTTTGGGGTAAATCTAAATGCCCAGCGCCTTGCTGCTCCAGCCAAGCACAATCCTCCACAACCAATAAACGACCAGCCTCATACTCGTAGCACTCCTTTTGATTCACAAAGCGCTTTGCTCCGCCTGCCCGATTTTTCTCCTCTAAAGCCTTGCCTCGACTCAACGCCGACACCAAACCTCGCCCAGCCTTTTCATCAGCCACCGCAAAAGCCAGCACAAGCTTCATTTCATCGCCAATCGCAGCCAGCTCAACCTTGCCTGATAAATACTTCAGCCAGTCCTGACCAGCATGGCTCAAAGGCTCTGGTAAATTGGCAAAGCCATGCTCCTGCATGTGCGCACGCAAAGCGCTTTTCGCCTCTTGTAACGATTCATCATCGCCAAGCCATGACCAAATGTCCTCAACTTGGGCATAAACTACCGTTTTATCTGGCAATTGCGAACGCAAAGGCTGATAAGCCTGTGCCAAACCACAACACCATAACCCCAACATCAGCCATCGATGCATTTCATTCTCCTATCACTTGCTTACACAAACAAAGCGCTTTGACGCTGCAAAAAATCCAGCGTGCAAACCGCAGAATTGAGTTTAAAATCCGAACCACTCGCAAGCTGCCATGCCTCATCTGCTGGCACACAGTAGAACGTTTCCACTTCGCCATCATGGTTCACAGGCGTAAAATCCTCAGGCAACTGCACATCAAACACCAGCATCACATCATCACGCACCCCAATCGCCCCCAAAGCTTGATAACGCATCTCTCTCATCACAGAGCATCGATTTTCCAAAAGCGCTTTGGGTATCCCTGCTTCTTCCCATGCCTCTTTGTAGAGCGTTTCCCATACGCCATGCCCCACCGACAACGCCCCTGCACATAATTGGTCAAGCTTATGAGGCGAAGTCGGCTTATGGGCGCTACGGCGACTCAACCAAAGATGCAACTCACCATGACGGTAAGTGTAGGCATTCAGATGCACTCCATACCCTTGCACCCCCAAAATATGCGCCGCTGAGCGTTCGATTTTTGCCAACAACTCTTCCCCCAAACTAGCCCAAATCGGCAAACATTCATCACGCCAGCCCGAAATAATGCCCGCCTCAAGCCATGATTTTGCTGCTTGATGGAGCTGTTGAGAGCGTTCGTCAAAGCGCTTTGGAGCCTGCCAGATAAAGGCGTTCTCGTATTCGCTCAAATCCAAATGGGCAGCGGCAAGTGGCAAGGTTTTTTCATCAAGCCAACCGATACGCACGCCATCAAGCCAAAGCGCTTTGAAGTTTGCCATATTGGCACTGTTGAGTTTCGCCCACTGCTTGGCATAATCGCTTTGATGCTTGGGGGATTGAAAGAGTGCAAAATGGGTCATGGGTTTACCAAATGGTTTAAGAAATGCAAAAGCGCTTTGAGTTCGCTATCCGTTGTTAGATGCGACAAACTCACACGCAAGCCAGCTGATGCCGTTTCCAAACCCATTGCCTGCAACACATGGCTTGCCCCATTCCCACTTTGACACGCCGAACCAGCCGATAAGGCAATGCCCATTTGCGCTGCCTGCGCCAAAGCGCTTTGGGCGTTGATGGGGAGAGCAAGGTTTTCGATATGAGGAACCTTTTGCTGATGCGAAACATGGCGCGTAATGCCTGTGGGCAGGTTGTCACAAAGCGCTTTGGAGAGTGCCTCTACTCTTGCCAAACGCATCTCATGTTCTTCTTGCGCCAGCTGAGTTGCCAGTGCAAAGGCACGAATCAAGGGGACAGGTGAAGTTCCAGAACGCAAACCACGCTCTTGCCCACCGCCATGTTGCATCGCTTGCAAGCGCATTTTCGGCAAGCGGCGCACATAAAGTGCGCCAATGCCCATCGGCGCATACACCTTATGCCCTGAGAAACTCACCATATCCGCGTCCCAAGCCCTCACATCAACCCTCATTTTCCCCAGCGCCTGCGCCGCATCAACATGCAATTTTGCGCCATGTTCATGCACCACATCAGCAATAGCACGAATATCCTGCACCACGCCTGTTTCATTGTTCACCGCCATCACGCTAACCAACGTGGTTTTCACACCAGAAAGCGCTTTGGCAAGAACGTCTAAATCCAAAAGCCCTAAGGGCAACACAGGCAGAAATTCTGTTTTGACTCCTGATTTCGCCAAAATGCCCACAGGATCGAGGACGGCTTTATGCTCTGTTTGCACGGTTATCACGCGTGGATTTTTCGCCTCATGATGCGAAACCGCGCCTTTAATGGCAAGATTGTTTGCTTCAGTCGCGCCACTCAAAAACACCACTTCGCGCGAATCCGCCCCAATGCTTGTGGCAAAGTCTTGACGCGCACTTTCCAGATATTGACGCTGCACTAAAGCGCTTGGATAGGTTGCGCCTGCATTGAAAGCATGGTCAAAAGCTTCCATCAAAAGCGCTTTGACGCGCGAATCCAAAGGTGTGGTGGCGCTGTAATCAAAATAAGCTTGCATCACGCTTTACCCTTCAATTGCTTCAATTCCTCCTCTAAGGCGTGAATACGGTTATTCATCTGCTCCAATAATTCGCGAACAGGGTCTGGCGTATCGGAGCCTTGCGCATAAGATTCAAAGCGCTTTGCCTCATCATGGGGCGCTTGTTTGCCCACTGCTCGCGCTGGAATCCCAACCACAGTCGCCCCCGCCGCAACCTCTTTCACCACCACCGCATTAGAACCCACACGCGCCCCATCGCCTACTTTAATCGCGCCAATCACTTTCGCACCTGCGCCTAAAATGACGTTGTTACCGATGGTTGGGTGTCGTTTGCCTTGTTGCCATGACGTTCCGCCCAGTGTCACGCCTTGATAAATCGAAACATCATCGCCCAATTCTGCCGTTTCCCCAATCACAATGCCCATGCCGTGATCAATAAAAAGCCTCCGCCCTGCCCTCATCGCTGGGTGTATCTCAACCCCTGTTAGCCAACGCGAGATAACCGAAAGCCAGCGCGAAAGCCCACGAAAGCCATGTGACCACAAAAAATGCTGTATCCGATAATGCACCACCGCCCAAAAGCCTGTATGCAATAACCAAACCGCCAAAGCGCTTTGGGTTGCTGGGTCACGCTGTTTGACGGTTTCAAAATCTTCTCGAATGATTGTCCAAAGTCCCACACCAACTCCTCATATCAAGCCTTCCGCCAAAAGGCAGAAGGCATAAGACGGTAATTATTTTTTGTAACCTTTTTTGATGAACGGCAAGCTGCAAACGGTTACAGGCACACGTTTTCCACGCACCTCAGCTTCCAGTTTCACCCCTTCAGCGGCAAAAGCGCTTTGAACAAGTGCCATCGCCACAGGCGCGTTTAAAGTCGCCCCAAAGCCACCACTGGTCACTTCTCCAACCTGCTCACCTGTTTCGGCAAACAATAAGGTATGGGCGCGAATAGGCATTTTTCCTTCAATGGCTAAGCCAATGAGTTTACGCGGTGCGCCGTTTTTGATGTGTTCTTCAATCACTGAAGCTCCTGTGTAGCCTCCTGCTCGTTCACCATCAGGTCGGCGAACTTTCTGCATCGCCCAAAGCAAATTGGCTTCAATCGGGCTGGTTTCGGCATTAATATCGTTGCCATACAAACACAAACCAGCTTCCAAACGCAAACTATCACGCGCCCCTAAGCCAGCAGGCACAATGCCCAGCTCGATTAATTTATCGCAAAATGTAGCTGCTAGGGCATCAGGCAAGGAAATTTCTACGCCATCTTCGCCTGTATAACCCGAACGACTCACCCAGCAAGACTCGCCCAACAGTTCAAACTCTCCACCACGCATGAAGGCTAAATCTGCAATCTTGGGATTCAAAGCGCTTAAAATCGAAACCGCCTCAGGCCCTTGTACTGCAATCAACGAACGATTTTCCCACCAAGTCAAAGCACCTTTGGGCAAGCCTGCTTCCAGCTTTTTGAAATCCTCAAATTTGCAGCCTGCATTGACCACAATATAAAAATCTTCGGCGCGGCGCGTGAGCATCAAATCATCATCAATACCGCCTTTTTCGTTGGTTAAAAAGGAATAACGCTGTTGATTGACCGCCAAGCCCAGAATGTCAGCAGGCAATAATTTTTCCAAAGCCTCTGCAACGCCCTCGCCTTTAGCAATCAATTGCCCCATATGCGAAACATCAAAAAAAGCTGCTTTTTGACGCGTTGCCTGATGCTCCGCCACAATCCCCTCATACTGCACAGGCATCAAATAGCCTGCAAATGGCACCATCTTTGCCCCTTTGCTCATATGCCAATCGTATAACGCGGTTTTTAGTTCACTCATGTTGGTACTCCTCAAGGTTTTCAGTAAAAACGGCTTATCAGCATACCACGACCCCACCTATTCCATCTGCCCATCTATCAAAGCGCTTTGTACTCCCAACACAAAACGCTATAATCGCCCACATTGTTACCAACCCTACTTAGGAAATTATGTCGAAAGAAGAAAATATTGAAATGACTGGGGTCATTATCGAAACCTTACCCAATGCGATGTTTCGTGTTGAGCTGGAAAATGGCTTTGTGATTAATGCACATATTTCAGGTCGCATGCGTAAGCATTACATTCGCATTTTGACAGGCGATAAAGTCAAAGTGGAGATGACACCTTATGATTTAACCAAAGGTCGTATCATCTTCCGTGAAAAATAATCCAGCAAAAATGATGGATTTACTCCACCCCCAAGCCCCACACTCGGGGCTTTTCTTTTTCTCAAAGCGCTTTGACACAAGGAAACCCCTATGAGCCATATCCGTATTATCAGTGGTTTGTACAAAAATCGCCGTATCGCTGTTTTAAACCGTGAAGGCTTACGCCCCAGCCCCGAACGTATCCGCGAGACGCTCTATAACTGGCTACAGTTTGAGATGGCAGGCGCTCGTGTTTTTGATGCTTTTGCAGGCAGCGGCGCGATGGGATTGGAAGCATTATCACGCGGGGCAGCTTGGGTGGATTTTTGCGACACAGACCGTAGCGCCACCCAAGCCATTCAAGCTCTTCTAAAAACGTGGAAGGCAGAAAATGCGCGAGTATTCGCCCAAAGCGCTTTGCATTTCAAGCCCTCCACACCCTATGACCTCATTTTGCTTGACCCACCTTTTAGTGCCAATCTCTACGATACTTTATTGAGCCAAATGCCCCAATATCTCAAACCACACGGTTATCTTTATCTGGAATACCCTCGCCAGCAAAAGCTTCAATTACCACCATTTTTAATGTGGCATAAACATGCCCATGCAGGCAACAGTGCTTATGGCCTTCTTCGTCTTGTACCGCAAAGCGCTTTGGAGCCTCAGCTCTCGGAGATGTCTTCATGAAACGTTGGCTTTACGCTGGCACTTTTGACCCCATCACTTTAGGGCATGAAAGCTTAATCATTCGTGCAGCAGGATTGTGTGATGAGTTGTATGTCGCCGTTGCACAAGAAACGAGAAAATCCACTTTATTTGATGGTAAAACCAGACTTTCACTGGCACAAGCTCGCCTCAATGCTTTGGGGTTGAGCAATGTGCATATGGTTGCTTTGCATGGGTTGGTGGTGGATTTATGCCGTGAACTTGAGATTTCGGCGATGGTTCGTGGTCTGAGAAATGGTGCAGATTTTGATTATGAACGCAATCTTGCTCATATCAACGGATTATTGAACCCAACGGTAGAAACCTGCTTTCTCCTCGCTCCTCCAGAAAAAAGCTTGATTTCCTCCAGCAATGTACGCGAATTGGCAAGGCTGGGAGCTGATGTAAGCGCTTTGGTGGGAGAAGAAGTCGCTCAGGCTTTACAAAGCGCTTTGGGGCAATAGTGGCTAAGGCACAAAAAAAGGCAGCGTAAGCTGCCCTTTCTGTTCTCCACCATTGGGTGGATAACATCATTTGCGTTGGTTAGCGCGGAAAGTGCGGTTGATTTTTTCCGCATTTTGCTCAGCTAATTGACGAGCGTAACGAGCTTCTTCAGCCGCTTGAATCGCAGCAGCGCGAGTTTCTTCTAAAGAAGCGCGAATGCTAGCAAGTTCATTTTGATCTAAAGTGTTTACAGGAGTAGGGTTAGAGCAAGCTGTTAAGCCAGCTGCCAATGCAATCAGTGCTAATTTTTTCATATTGAATATCCTTAACAAAAACCAAGCCACCACAGGGCAATCAATCCTCAAATGATTTTGAGGAAAAAAGACGCATACCCAAAGATATGCGCCCAATATTTTAGCGATTAACGAGCAATAAGCAATCTTGCTATCTCGTAATCTCTAGTCTAAGGCAAAGCGCTTTGCCTTATTTCTTATTCGCTCGTTTGCGCTCGTTTTCTGTCAGCAACTTTTTACGAATCCGAATCGATTGTGGTGTAACCTCCACCAACTCATCATCATCAATAAATTCAAGAGCTTGCTCAAGAGTATTACGAATAGGCGGTGTCAGTAAAATATTTTCATCAGAACCCGCTGCTCGGATATTGGTTAGCTGTTTGGCTTTCAACGGATTGACCACCAAGTCGTTATCACGGCTATGAATTCCAATCACCATGCCCTCATACACTTGTTCACCATGTCCGATAAACAAACGCCCACGTTCTTGGAGATTGTTCAAGGCATAGGCAAGCGCTTTGCCATTGTCCATCGAAACCAAAACCCCATTATGGCGCGTTTTGCCCAAATCCTTCTTCATAGGGCCATAATGATCAAACACTTGGAATTTCAAGCCTGTGCCAGATGTTACAGTCATAAATTCTGTTTGGAAACCAATTAAGCCACGCGTAGGAATGATAAATTCCAAACGAATCCGACCTTTATCATCAGGAATCATGTTTTGCAATTCTGCTTTACGCGTTCCCATGCGTTCCATGATGGCACCTTGATGAACCTCTTCAATATCCAACACCAAGAACTCATATGGTTCATGAATTTCGCCATCAACTTCCTTGAAAATTACTTCAGGACGCGAAACGCCAAGCTCAAAGCCTTCTCGGCGCATCGTTTCAATCAATACCGATAAATGCAATTCACCACGACCAGAAACCTTGAATTTATCAGGGTCATCAGTATCTTCAACCCGAAGCGCTACATTGTGAATCAATTCTTTCTCTAAGCGCTCTTTAATCACTTTACTGGTCAAGAATTTCCCTTCTTTGCCAGCAAAAGGCGAGGTATTCACTTGGAACATCATGCTCATAGTCGGCTCATCAACCGATAAACTAGGCAGTGCTTCTAAATGGTTAGGGTCACAAAGGGTATCTGAAATCCACAAGGGGCTAATGCCTGAGAATGTCACAATATCGCCAGCGGTTGCGCTATCAACCTTCACTTTCTCCAAGCCCAAAAAGCGGAAAATCTCGCCAATTCTTCCTGTACGCACTGCACCATCTCGCCCAATAACCTTTACATTCGCGCCCGCTTTCAGCGTCCCACGTGTAATACGCCCTAAGCCCATCACGCCTTTATAGGTATCATGACTTAATGAAGAAATCTGCATTTGCAGAGGCCCATCAATATCCACTTCTGGTGGCTTCACTTTGCTAACGATGGTTTCAAAAAGATAAGTCATATCGCCTGAGCGAACATCAGCATTATCACCTGCATAACCATTTAAGCCTGAAGCGTAAACAATGGGGAAATCCAGCTGCTCATCGCTTGCGCCTAAGCGGTCAAAAAGCTCAAAGGTTTCGTTGAGAACCCAATCAGGACGTGCGCCAGGTCGGTCTACCTTATTAATCACCACAATCGGATTCAAGCCCATATTGAAGGCTTTTTGAGTTACAAAGCGCGTTTGAGGCATAGGGCCATCAAAGGCATCAACCAACAACAATACACAATCTACCATCGAGAGTACGCGCTCAACCTCGCCACCAAAATCAGCGTGCCCTGGCGTATCTACAATATTGATTTGATAATCTTTCCAACGAATGGCGGTGTTTTTTGCCATGATGGTGATGCCGCGTTCTTTTTCTAAATCCATCGAATCCATCATGCGCTCTGAAACTTCCGCGCGTTCGGCTAAAGTGTCCGATTGGCGGAAAAGCTGGTCAACGAGCGTGGTTTTGCCGTGGTCAACGTGTGCCACAATCGCAATATTGCGAATTTTTGAAACATCATTAGGTTCGCTCACAAAATATCCTTAAAATAGCGAAATGAAAAAAGCATGAGATTATACCGAAAAATCAACCCTAATATCATGCCCCATTGCCAGCCTGTAAGCATTCTCACCACTCAAACCATGCTCCACGCTCAACAACAAAGCGCTTTGTCTCTCTGATTTCGTTGGCTGTTTTGACCTTTGAAGACAAGGTGTTTATAATGCCAACTTTTGTATTTTTACGGAGTTTGACATGTCTAAAAGAACCTTCCAACCCAGCAATTTGAAACGCAAACGCACTCATGGCTTCCGCGCTCGTATGGCAACCAAAAATGGTCGTAAAGTTTTGGCTCGCCGCCGTGCTAAAGGTCGTCATCGTTTAACCGTGTAAGGTTGTGCGTGTGAATGGCTCTTTTCCGTCTTCTGCGCGGCTGAAGGAGTCTTCTGCCTACGATTATGTTTTCCAAGCCCCAGACCACAAAAGTAGCGATGGCTATTTTCGGGTTTTGGGGCGTTTTTCATGGGCAACGGAACATGCGCGTTTAGGGCTGGTCGTTTCCAAAAAACAAGTGAAACGAGCGCATGAACGCAATCGCCTAAAGCGCTTAAGTCGCGAGGTGTTCCGTTTGCACTATCAAGCATGGCAAGGCAAATATCGCCCGATGGATTTTATTGTTATGGCAAAACATAGCGCCCAGTTTGCAGACAACCAAGCCCTTTGCCAATCACTTTCCCGCCATTTCCAATACCTCCACCGCAATGCTCATGTACATCATGAAAAATCAGCTCAACACGAACCTTCCTCGCATCAGCTCAATATGCAAAGCGCTTTGGATAAAGCTTAAAACCGCCCTCAACCTCGCCTTTTCTCGGCTATTTATTGGGCTGATTAAGCTTTATCGGTTAATATTAAGCCCCTACATGGGACAACAATGTCGGTTTTATCCCAGTTGTTCACATTATGGCGAGGAGGCTATTCGAGAGCATGGTGCACTTTATGGCAGTTGGCTAACCCTCAAGCGCATTGCAAGGTGTAATCCTTGTTGTGAAGGTGGCTTTGATCCTGTTCCTCCACGCCCTCAATCTCCTCCATCTCCAGATGACCCCAAAGCGCTTTGCGCTCACCATCAACCCTAAGGGAGCTTTTAGATGAATCCAAACAATCTCCGCATTGCTTTGTATGCCCTAGCTTTTGTGCTGACATTTTCCCTATGGAATCGTTGGGAACAGGCACAGCAACCTGCCATTCCTTATCAACCTGAACAGGTAATTCCGTATGCGAGTGCTTCTCAGCAAGCTAACGGTATTCCTCACGTTCACACCAATCCCCAGCAAACCACAGAACAAAGCGCTTTGGGCGCAAACACAGCCCCCATTCGCATCAGCACAGATCGCTTCGAACTCTGGGTTAATCCGCAAGGAGGCGAATTGATTCGTGCAGATTTGCGCCAGTATCCTGTGAGCCTCAAAAACCAACACCCTCACACCTTGTTGCAGGTCGAAAATCCAGGGCGTTTTTTGGTGCAAAGTGGCTTAATTGCGGCTGATAGCCAAAGCATTGCCCCCAGCCCCAATGCGCTTTATCAAAGCGAAAAGACCCATTTTGAAATGGGCGATAGCGAAACTTTACGCGTTCCTCTCACTTGGAAAAATGAGCAAGGTTTGAGTATCACCAAAACCTTCGTATTCACACGAGGCAAGCATTCTTTCCAAATCGAACAAACGATTAATAACCAAAGCGCTTTACCATGGCAAGGTTTCCCTTATGAACGCCTTGTTTTTGGACAAGCTCGTGGTAGTGCAGGATTTGGGCAAGTAGCGACTTTCACAGGCGGTGTCATTTCTAGCGCAGAGGATAGCTATCGCAAAGTCAATTTGGACGATATGGCGAAAAAAGTGCAAGTTCCTGCTGCTGATGGCTGGATTGCCATGATTCAACATTATTTCTTGGGCGCGATTGTGCCACATGGTCAAGAAAAACGGGTTTACTTCTCTAATGCCAATGAGCAGGGCGATCACTTCTTGGGTGTCTCGCGTGAAACCACAACCATTGCTCCCAACAGCCAACATACATTCCAAGCAACCGTCTATCTCGGGCCTAAAATCCAAAAAGACCTCAAAGCGCTTGCTCCCAATTTAGATAAAACTGTTGATTATGGAGTTTTCTTCCTCATCTCACAGCCTATGTTTACCATCTTGAGCTGGCTGAATAAACTCTTAGGCAATTGGGGGTGGTCAATTGTGATTATGACCATCATCATCAAAGGCTTATTCTTCGTTCCTAGCGCGTGGGCATACAAATCAATGGCAAAAATGAGAAAACTTGCCCCTGAGATGAAACGTCTACAAGAACGCTTTGGCGAAGACCGCCAAGCCATGAGTCAAGAAATGATGAAGTTGTACAAAAAAGAAGGCGTCAATCCAATGAGTGGTTGCTTGCCGATTTTGTTACAAATCCCATTCTTCTTAGCTTTCTACTGGGTTCTGGTGGAAAGTGTTGAATTGCGCCAAGCGCCTTGGATGGGTTGGGTACAAGATTTGGCAGTCATGGATCCTTACTTCATTCTGCCTATTATTAACGCAGCCTTGATGTATTTCCAACAAAAGCTCAACCCTCCACCTACTGACCCGATGCAAGCAAAAATCATGCAATTCTTGCCTTTAGTGTTTGGCGTGATGTTTATGTGGTTCCCATCAGGCTTGGTGCTTTACTGGACAGTCAGTAACGCCTTCTCTATTGCTCAACAGTATGTGATGAACAAGCGTTACGGCGAAAAAACAAGTGAAAAAGCTGCCTAAACCAAAGCGCTTTGTTCCCACCGACAATTCTCCCCCGCTTGCGGGGGAATTGTTTTTGCAGACCTACAACTTCGAGAATCCTATGCATACAACCGATACCATCGCTGCTATTGCTACCCCTTTTGGACAAGGTGGTGTGGCCGTGATTAGACTCAGTGGAAAAAGCGCTTTGCCCATTGCCAGCCAATTGGCTCCAGTACTCCAACACAATCCCCCACAAGCTCGACTGGCGAAATTCGCCCGTTTTCAACACCCAAAGTCTCAAGAGATTATCGATGAAGGCTTGCTCCTCTATTTTCCCGCGCCGCATTCGTTCACAGGGGAAGAGGTGGTGGAACTGCATGGGCATGGTGGCATGGCAGTCAGCCAGATGTTGCTGAATGCTTGTTTGGACGCTGGAGCAAGGCTTGCTGAAGCTGGTGAATTCAGTAAACGCGCCTTTTTAAACGATAAAATTGACCTCGCCCAAGCAGAAGCCATCGCTGATTTGATTCATGCGCGTTCAGAGCAGGCGGTCAAAGCAGCCAATCGTTCGCTGCAAGGCGCATTCTCCAAAGAAGTCAATCAATTAACCGAACAGCTCCTCAACCTGCGCATTTATCTTGAAGCAGCACTCGATTTCCCAGAAGAGGAAATTGATTTCTTAAGCGATGGCAAGGTAGAGCAACAATTACGCGCCTTTTTATCCAACCTCAAAGCGCTTTTAGCCCAAAGCCAACAAGGGCAACTGCTGAATGAAGGAGTTGAATTGGTGTTGGTGGGTATGCCCAATGCTGGCAAATCCAGCCTACTCAATGCGCTTTTAGGCGAGGAACGCGCCATTGTTACCCCCCAAGCTGGCACTACGCGCGATATTTTGCGTGAACAACTCATCATTGATGGCATTCCGATGCATATTCTGGATACCGCTGGCTTGCGTGAAACAGCTGATGTGGTTGAGCAAGAAGGCGTAAAACGCTCCAAAGCTGCCTTGCAAAAGGCTGATGTGATTGTGTTACTCATTGATGGCAAAGCGCTTTGTCAAGATCCAAGCCAACGAACTCAAGCCCTTGAACTCATCGCCGAACGCCCAGCCCAAACCCCACTTTTAACCGTTTACACCAAACACGACCTCCTCACCCCAGAAGAACAAAGCGCTTTGCCCTCTGGATTATGGCTTTCAGCCCATAGCCAATTTGGTTTAAATGCCTTCAAACAAGAATTGAGCCGCTTGGCAGGTAAAGCTGAATTATCGGAAACGCCTTTTATTGCGCGTGAACGCCATCTACGCGCCCTCCAAAGCGCTTTGGCACATGGTGAGGAGGCTTTGCATCAATTGCTTGCGTGGAATGCGGGAGAACTGGTGGCAGAAGAATTGCGTTTGGCGCATGATTTTTTAGGGGAATTAACAGGCAAAATGAGCGCCGATGATTTATTGGGACAAATCTTTTCGTCTTTTTGTATTGGAAAATGATGCCATGATTCAATACCAAAACGCCCCATGAGGAAAGGTCATCTTCATCATTCAAAGGAGTATAGATAATGCAAGGTAAACGTTGTCCTCATAACTCTATTGAGTTGCCTTTATTGTTATCAGGTCAGAAAGATGTTGCTTATTTTTATAGTGAAATTCCGCCTTATTTTGTTCGTGGGTTACTAAAAGAAAATACCAGCAACATTCATTTACTGGAAACCCAAAATCCTGAGGTCTACATTTTTTATCGTGAAGGACAAAAAGACAAAGCGCTTCGGCTTGAGCAGCTCATCGTGCAACATTTTGCAACTCGTGAGCATATTCTTGAAGTTGAACGAGAAATTGGTTTATTACTCGGCTATTCTCCTGAAGATGTTGAATTCTACCTCGATTATTTAGCCAACAAACCCAAGCGCCACTCCGTTTAATAGAAGACTTGAATCCTCAAAGCGCTTTGCATACATACGGTGATAAAATCGCGTTTTTCATCTATGAGGTTACTATGCACGCCAGCCCTTCTACTCCTCTTCTCTACGCCCTCCAAGATATTGTCGGCTCTCCTTCACTCATCACTGACCCCAGCCAAATGGCAAGCTATGTCAAAGGTTTTCGCTTTGGGCAAGGCAAAGCTGCGGCAGTGGTCATTCCTAAAAGTTTGGTGGAATTGTGGAGGGTTGCAAAAGCTTGCGTACAATTTGACCACATCATCATCATGCAAGCCTCCAACACAGGCTTAACAGGTGGCTCCACGCCTTATGGCGAATACGACCGCCCCGTTATCCTTATTTCAACCGTCAAACTCAAAGGCATTCAACTGATTCAAAATGGCAAACAAGCCATTGCACTTCCAGGCAGTACCTTGTTTGAACTTGAGGATTTACTCGCGCCCTTGCAACGCGAACCCCACAGCGTGATTGGCTCTTCCTGCATTGGCGCATCGATTATCGGCGGTATTTGCAACAATTCAGGTGGCGCATTGGTGCATCGAGGCCCAGCCTACACCGAACAAGCGCTTTACGCTCGCCTCAATGAAAACAGCGAACTAGAACTCATCAACCATCTGGATATTGAGCTGGGCAATGACCCTGAAACCATCTTAAATCAGCTCGAAAAAGCGCTTTATCAACCCTCAGACGTTAAACAAACGGAGCGCAAAGCCTCTGATGATGGTTATGGTGCGAAAGTGCGCGATGTTAATGCCAATACCCCTGCCCGTTTCAATAACAACCACGAACGCCTGTTTGAAGCCTCTGGTTCAGCAGGTCGTTTGATTGTCTTTGCGGTGCGTATTGATACCTTTGAAAAGCCAGCGCGTGAGCAAGTGTTTTATATTGGCACCAATGATACTCAAGTTTTAACCGATATTCGCCGACATATTTTACAAAATTTCAAAAGCTTACCTGTTTCTGGCGAATATCTGCATCGCGATTATTTCAATGTCAGCGAACGTTATGGTCGCGATGGCTTTTTGGTGATTGATAAACTTGGATCCAAAGCTGTGCCCAAATTTTTGAAGCTGAAAAATAGCTTTGACCGTTTGGTGGGCAAATTAGGGCTTAGCAAAATGTCGGATAAAATCGTTCAATTTTTCATGGAATTACTACCTTCGCATTTGCCCAAAGCTTTCCGAGAGATTCGTGACCAGTATGAACATCATCTGATTTTGAAAATGGAAAATGATGGCGTTGATGAGGCTCGCGATTATTTAGACAAAAAGCTGACAGGCAATGTAGGGCGTTATCATTGGTGTACGCCAGAAGAAGGCGAAAAAGCTATTTTGCACCGTTTTGTGGCTGCCCAAGCTGCCAAACGTTATCATTTGGTGGATCAAAAGCGCTTTGGCGATATTCTCGCTCTGGATATTGCTTTACGGCGCAATGAAGATGAATGGTTTGAAAAACTGCCTCCTGAGCTGGATTCGCTCATTGCGGAAAAGCTTTATTGTGGACATTTCTTCTGCCATGTGATGCATCAAGATTATCTACTCAAACCCAATACCAACGCGATGGAAATCAAAGACCAATTGCTTGCCTTCTTCGATGCCAAAGGGGCAGAATATCCTGCAGAACATAATGTTGGGCATTTGTATCACGCTAAAAGCGCTTTGCGTGACTTCTACCAAACCCAAGACCCCACCAACTCCCTCAATCCTGGCATTGGCAAAACCCCTAAAGGCAAACATTGGCAACCTTAAGCCCTTTCTTTTTGCCCAAGCATCACCATAGAAAGAAATCTCTTGCTTATTTGGAGTTGTTATGAAAAAAATCATTTTAAGTCTTTTAACCGTCAGTACCCTTTCGGCTTGTTACATTGCTCCCCTTTCTCACGCCCCTCATCTTAAGCGTGACCCTGAAACAGGAGCCATTCGTTCAACCTTCCACTACAGCGCACGCCTCTACCCCACCAACTCTGCCGCCCAACGTTACGGCATGGGCAATGCGGAGATTGACTCCAGCGGCGGTCGCAGCATTTTTACAGCCTCTTTAGGCACAGAGCGCTTTAGCGGAGAGGCAACGCGCGATGCGAGCTTATCGGGTAATCAAGGCGTTGCCAATGGTGTGAGTAGTCGTGGGGTTTACTTAAATTGTCGCTATGCCATGAATGGCGCCAATGGCAAAGGCAATTGCACCACCTCAGACCAAGCCCAGTTTGATATGCATATTGTGTTGCAATAACCCTGAACCTAAAAACATCAAGGGGGCATCAGCCCCCTATTTTTATACTCTCTAGACTTAGGGATTTTTCTAGCCTCTTGCCTTGTTCAGCATTTCTTTCGCGTGTTCAAGGCTATTTTTGCTATCGGTTGAACCCAGCATACGGGCGATTTCTTGCACACGGGCGTTATCGTCCAAAGCGCTTAGGCGGGTTTGGGTACTTTGTTCATCACTCTGTTTTTCAATACGGAAATGAGCATTGGCATAACACGCTACCTGCGCCAAATGCGTGATACAAATCACCTGCTTATGCTCACCCAATTTCTGTAACAATCGACCAATGGTATGTGCCACCTCGCCGCCAATGCCACTATCAATCTCATCAAAAATGATGGTTGGCACAGGAGCCTCGTCCAACGTTGCCACCTCAATAGCCAACGAAACACGCGAAAGCTCCCCGCCAGAAGCCACTTTTGCCAAAGCGCTTTGGGGCTGACCGGGATTGGCGCACAACAAAAACTGCACACTATCCATGCCATGTTCGGCTAAGGCTTCTTCCGTATGGCAAGCGACCGTAAACCGCGCTCGCTCCATACCCAATTGTCGTATCCAATGTTCCACATCTTCTGAAAGCGCTTTGGCGGCTTTGATGCGCGTTTCACTCAAGCGTTTTGCGGCTTGGCGATAATCTTGTTCGGCTTGGGCAAGAGCTTGGGCAAGCGCCTCGCCTTGTTGGTCGTTGTTGGCAAGGGCATGATACTGTTGTGCAAGCAATTGACCATGTTCATATAAATCCTCTGGCTTGATGTGATGCTTACGTGCCAACTGATACAAAGCGCTCAATCGCGAATCCAGTCGCGCCAATTCTTCAGGATTATGCTCCGTCTGGGCAAGCTGGCGTGAAAGTGCATCGGCAGCTTCATCAGCATACAAAGCGCTTTGCTCCAACAATTCCACCACCTCCACAAAGCGCTTTTGCTCACTTGCCAAACCTCTCGCCTCGCGCACCAAGTGCCGCAAAGCTCGCGTGAGCGCATAGTCGCCCTCATGCAATTGCTCGTATACACTATGCCCTTGTCGCAACACTTCATCAGCGCTCGAAAGTAACTGATGCCGCTCAGAAAGCCCTGAAAATTCATCGCGCTCTGGTTTAAGTTGCTGAAATTCTTCAAATTGATAGGAAAGCAAAGCCATTTTTTCCTGATAACGACTCTGCTCCGCCTGCCAATCTTCCAAAGCGCTTTGCGCCGTCTGCCATGCTCGATACGCCTGTTTTACCCTCTCTCGCTCCTTACCATTACCTGCGTAACGGTCAAGGCGTTTGCGTTGTTCTTCAGGGCGAAGAAGAGCTTGATTGCTGTGTTGTCCGTGAATGCTGACCATGTGCGAGGCGAGGCTTTTCAGGGTTTGAGCGGTGATGGCGTGGTCATTGATATAGGCTTTGCTGCCTTGCTCGCTTAAGGTGCGCCGTATCAAAATCTGACCCATATCATCACTATCGCTCAATTCCTGCGTAAGCAAAGCGCTTTGCACGCGCTCAGGCAAGTTAACAAAACAGGCACTCACTTGGGCTTTACTCTGCCCATGACGAATCATCGAAGCTTCCGCCCGTTGCCCCAAAATCAAGCCCAGCGCGTCAATCAAAATCGATTTTCCAGCACCTGTTTCCCCTGATAACACATTAAAACCTGATTGAAAGGAAACTTTCGTTTCTTCAATGATGGCAAATTGCTTGATACTCAATTGTTCTAACATAAAAATCTTCCATACAAAACCCCACAAAGCGCTTTCAACGTAGGCTTTCGTGGCTCAAGCGGAATCTTCAGGCGCAATACCCCAGTTCAGCTTGGTGCGCAGGCGTTGCTGGAATTGGTAACCAATGGGGTGGATAACAGTAAAGCTATCGCCTGCCCCAATATGCACCACATCATCACTTTGCAACATCAGCTCCTCCTGACCATCAAGCGTGATTTGGATATTGTCACGGCTGGCTTTAGACAAGCGCACAGTCAAAGCGCTTTGACGATCAATCACCATTGGGCGCTGGTTTAACGTATGCGGGCAAATAGGGACTAATAAATGCACAGGCAAAGTCGGCTCAATCAAAGGCCCACCTGCGGAAATAGCATAGGCTGTTGAACCTGTTGGGGTAGAAATAATCAAGCCATCAGCTCGATAGTGGCAAAGATAATGGGCGCGGTGATACACATCAAGCTCAATCATTCGTGCCATATGTCGCTTATGAATCACGACATCATTAACCACCTGAAAGCGCTTTATCTCCTCACCTACACGCTCAACCTCCACACGCAACAAGCCACGCTCTTCTTGTGTGTATTGCCCATGCAAAATCTCACGCAATTGTCGGTCAAGATTTTCCACTGCAATATCCGCCAAATAGCCCAATCGCCCTGTGTTCACGCCCACAATAGGAATGCCACGACCTGCCACCGCGCGTCCTGCGCTTAAAAAGGTTCCATCGCCACCAACCGTCAGCACCAAATCTACCCCTTCCCATGCCTCGCATGGAATCGCTTGAGGCATATAGGGTAAGGTTCTGGCATCGTAAGTAATGCGGATACCGTGTTCTTCTAAAAGCTCTGTGATGTGTTTGATGGTTGATTGAATGGGGCTGTCGCCATAGCGACCAATGATGCCGATGTGTTGAAAAAGGGTCATAAAACCTCGTGGAAAAGCGCTTTGCGAAAGCCATCATCAAGACGAAGGCTTGCCGTTTCAGGATTCTGACACCATTGCTTTAAAGCACTGGTGGAGACTAAGGTTTGAGGGTGCAGCTGTAAATCATCGGCGATGGCATCAATGCGCTCGCGCAGGTGTTGGAAATAGGTTTTGTCTATGGGTTTGGGGGGCGGTAGTGAATGAGAAGGCATGGGCTTTGGGGAACGGCTAAAGGCTTGTTGTAAATCATCCATCGCTTCCCAAATGAGGCTATCCTCTGGCAAGTATTCCATCAACTCCACAAAATCTCGTGGCTGGGCTAATGCAGCTTTCAGCAGATATTCATCAGAGACCACCAAATGCCGCGCCTTGTTGTGTTGCTTTGCCAAACGTTCGCGCGTTTGCATCAAAATCTCTGCCACAAAACGCGCACGTGGCAAGGTATTGAGTGCTGGCGAGCCACTGAGATGATACCAATGGTTCAAAGCGCTTTCTTCATACTCACTTGCACGAAGTAATAAGCGCTTACTCTCTTCTTCCCACCACGATAAACGCCCTAAAGCGCTTAATCGCTCACACAAAAGCTCATATGCCTGACTCAGATACCACACATCTAACGCTGCATAATCCTGTTGTTGCTGACTTAAGGGGCGCTGATACCAATCACTACGTTTGGGGCTTTTATCCAATTCAATACCAAAAAGCGCTTTAACCATCATCGCATAGCTGGGGTTATAGCTCTCGCGCTGACACAAAGCAAAGCCTATTTGACTATCCAGATAACGCTTGGGCAACAAGCCTCCACTGGCTTTTGCCATCAAGGTCAAATCACTGTAACCAGCATGCATCAGGAAAAGGCGAGGAATAGAGAGCCATTGTTGCCAATGTTCAGGTGTAGGAGCGTAAGTCCAGACATCAAAAAGCGCGACTTGTTCCCAGCTCAGTTGATGGATTTGCACCAGCAACAAATCTGGGTAATAGGTTTGGTTGCGCATGAATTCGCTATCATACGCCACCACCGCATCGCCCAAATGTGGCAAGCTCTCCACTGCCTGCCATTTCACCCCAACATTCCTCCCAAATAACGCCCAAAGTCTTTGAACAACACAAAGCCCATAAAGGCATACAACAACCCTGCCCCCAAGCGATTCAACCATTGCTGACTATTCGCCGAAAGCGCTTTGCCTCGCACCATTTCCAACAAACACAACAACATATGACCGCCATCAAGCGCAGGGATTGGCAACAAATTGAGCGCCGCCAAGCTTAAGCTCACCACGCCCAAAAAATTGAAAAACACATCAGCCCCATAACGCAAACTCTGCCCTGCCATATCGCCAATAGAAATCGGGCCGCCGACATTATCCAGCGAAGCTTTGCCCGTGAGCATACGACCAAACATCTGCCATGTTAATGTGGTGAAGTTTTTGGTTTTCTCCCAACCAAACCAAAGCGCTTTGAAAATACCATAGCGTTCTACCGTCACCCAATCATCAACCTGAGGGCGCATAAAACTCACCCCCAAATAGCCCAAACGAACGCCATCACGCATTTGTTCGCCAAGTGTGCCAGAAAGGGTTAAACGTTCGCCAAAGCGCTTAATCTCAACATTCACTGCCTGATTGGGATTATCACGAATAAAAAGCCTGCCTGAGATAAAATCAACCGCTTGCCCATTGAGCGAGAGAATTTCATCGCCCACTTGCAAACCCAAAGCCTGTGCTGGACTGTTATCTACAACTTCTGCCACCTGCATGCTGTACCATTCACCCGCCAGATAAAGCCCTGTACTTTGTGCCATATGACGCTCATCGCCTGCTTGGATATGGCTTAAATCCAGATAAAGCGCTTTGTTTTCTTCACCACGCTTCACCCAAATCTCCACTTCAGAAACCAACGGCGCACCGACCAAAGCTACTGCCGCATCGTGTGAAAGCCGAACCTCTCGTCCTGCAATCGATAAAATCTCATCACCTACTTGTAAACCTGCACGTTCAGCATAACTTTCAGGCGCAACCCGAACCACCTCAGGGCGCAACCCTTCAACGCCCCAAACATACAAGCCACCAAATGCCACAACCGCAAAGACCAAATTGATGAAAGGCCCTGCTGCCACAATCAAAAAGCGTTTCCATGCAGCTTGTGCATGGAAAGTTCGCTTTTTATCCTCTTCTGAAAGCCCTTGTTCTTCTGTTTCGCCCAACATTTGTACATAACCACCAAAAGGCAGTGGCGCGAGGGTGTATTGTGTGCCATCTTTTTGACCCACCCATGTCCACAAAGGTTTACCAAAACCCAGTGAAAATCTTAAAATTTTGACGTTAAAACAACGAGCCACATAAAAATGCCCCCATTCGTGTAACGTCACCAAAATACCAATCGTGAGCAAAAAGCCCAAAATCCCTAATACCATTTACACTCCCCAAAGCACCAGCGCCATCGCCCAAATGGGGAAGGCAGAAAGCCAACTATCGATTCTATCCATAACGCCACCGTGTCCTGGCAAAATATTGCCACTGTCTTTTAAGCCCACGCGCCGTTTTAAAACACTTTCCCACAAATCACCAATGGTTGCGTACACAATCGCCAAAGCGCTTGCCAACAGGAAAACCAAAGACGGCAGACGGAAATCAAAGAACACATCAGCAAGCCCTGCCAGCATAAACGCGACCACCAAACCGCCCACAAAACCCTCCAACGTTTTCTTGGGGCTGATGGAGGCAGCCAGTGGCACTTTGCCAAACGCTCGCCCCACAAAATACGCACCAATATCCGCACTCCACACCACCACAAACAAACTCAAAAGCGCTTTATCATCCAATTTGATGCTTAAAATGATGATGGAGAGTAAAAAGGTCGCCAATTGAAATGCGCCCAGCAATGCCAACAAGGTATTTTCTACAGGCAATCTCTGCTTGCGAGCGTAAAATCCTAAAGCATAAGGAACAAAAACCAACCACAAAAGATTGACGCTACCCAGCAACACAGAAGCTGTTCGCGTGGAAAACAACAAGGCTGCCAGACACAACAACACCACCAAACCTGTATACAACCAGCGATAAATTCCCAAAAAGCGGAACATTTTCCCCAGTTCATGCGCTGCCAATCCCATCACCAACAGCCAAAATCCCAACTGTAACGGCTCTGAGCCACACAGCAAAATGCCAAAAAATAACGGGGCTACAATGAGCGCCGTTAGCACGCGTTGCCACAACATGGTTGCTCCTCTTTGCTTGTTACCTAAGCTTAGGTTAACAAAGCGCTTTTAGCCTACTCATATTCCCATAGACCCGAGCAATCTCGCTTCAAAGCGCTTTGTTGCGATGAAAACTTAAATTTCCATCAATTCTTTTTCTTTATTTGCCAAAATTTTATCAATGGCTTCAATGTGTTTATCGGTAATTTTTTGGATTTCTGCCTCAGCACGTTTTGCCTCGTCCTCCGAAACCTCTTTCTTATCCAAAATTTGCTTCACCGCAGCATTTCCATCACGGCGTACATTACGCACTGCTACTTTTGCAGCCTCTCCTTCTTTGTTCACGACTTTCACCAATTCTTTACGGCGCTCTTCCGTTAAAGGCGGAAGGTTGATGTGCATGGTTTGACCTGCCGTATTCGGCGTTAAGCCCAAATCAGAATTGATGATGGCCTTTTCAATCACAGAAACCATCTCGCGCTCCCACACTTGAATGGTCAGCGAGCGGGAATCTTTCACGGAAACATTGGCCGCTTGCGAAAGGGGTACACGCGAACCGTAATACTCCACCGTAATATGGTCAAGCAAACTGACGCTAGCACGACCTGTTCGGATTTTGGTTAATTCTTGCTCAAATACTTTAACCGCTTTATCCATACGGCTTGAGGTATCTTGTTCGATGGTTTTTAACATGATTTACTCCTTATCAGTATCGGTTGTTACGATAGTGCCAACGTTTTCTTCAAACACGGCGCGTACAATTTCGCCATCTTGGGTCATATCAAAGACCACCAAGGGCATATTATTCTCATCACACATCACCAACGATGTTGCATCCATCACTTCAACGCCTAAATCCAAAGCCTCGCTGTAGGTTAGTTTGCTGTAGCGTACGGCATCTGCAAAGCGCTTTGGATCTTTGTTGTAAACGCCATCAACTTTGGTGGCTTTGTACATGGCATCAACCTCCAACTCCATCGCGCGTAGCGAGGCAGCGGTATCGGTGGTGAAGAAGGGATTCCCTGTTCCAGCAGCACAAATAACCACCCGACCTTTCTCCAAATGGCGAATAGCACGACGGCGGATATAGCGTTCGCAAACTTGATCCATCACAATCGCGCTCATCACGCGCGTTTCCACGCCCAATTGCTCCAAAGCATCTTGCACAGCTAACGCATTCATTACCGTTGCCAACATGCCCATGTGATCGCCTGTTACACGCTCCATGCCCAATTCTTCTAACTGTGCACCACGAAAGAGATTTCCTCCTCCGACCACAATCGCCACCTCAACGCCACGCTCATTCAAAATCTTCACTTCTCGCGCAATACGGCTAACTACCTTTCCATCAAGACCAAATTTCTGGTCTCCCATCAAAGCCTCGCCGCTCATTTTCAATAAAATACGGCGAAATCTTGGTTGATATTCCTGCATACTCTAACCTCTCTCAACAAAACAAAGCATTAAGCCTCAGCATTCTAACAAAGAAGACGAGAAACCTCAGCTTAAGTCTTTCAAAGCGCTTTGCTTTAGCCTCTACTCTGCTGCCAATATCTCTATTTAACAAAATTTATGCTGAAGTCATGGCAAAAAAAAGCCACCAAATCGGTGGCTTTTGCTTTCCCACAAATCATCATCGCAAAGCGCTTTGGCTTGTGGGTTTATCGCGATTATTGTCCGCGAGCCTGAGCCATAACCTCAGCCACGAAATCGCTTTCTTCTTTCTCAATGCCTTCGCCTAACTCATAACGAGTGAAACGAACCACATTGGCTTTGCCTTCTTTCAACAACTGCTCTACGCTCTTGCTAGGATCCATGATGAAAGCTTGACCCAGTAAGGTTACTTCTTTCAAGATTTTGCCCAAAGCACCTTCTGCAATTTTGGCAGCAATATCAGCAGGCTTACCGCTTTGTGCGGCTTTTTCTTGCGCAATACGGCGCTCTTTATCAACAAATGCTTGATCCAAGCCTTCAACAGTGATGGCTTGTGGGTTAGAAGCAGCAATATGCATTGCGATTTGTTTTGCCAATTCTGCATTGTCTGCATCTAATTCAACAACTACGCCAATTTTCTTACCGTGCAAGTAAGAACCAATCGCGCCGTTGGTCGTGTAGGTCACAAAACGGCGAACCGCCATATTCTCACCAATTTTTGCAATAAGCGCTTTGCGAGTATCATCAACAGAAACGCCGTTTTCAAATTCAGCAGCATTTAAAGCTTCAACGCTGTCTAAATCTTTTTCGCGAGCAATTTCTGCAATTTTGCGCGCAAATCCACCAAAATCATCGCCAATGGCTACGAAATCGGTTTCACAGTTGGCTTCAAGCAAAGTAACTTTTTTGCCATCACTGCTAGGTGATAAAACCAACACGCCTTCTGCTGCCACACGGCTTGCTTTTTTCTCAGCTTTAGCCAAGCCTGTTTTGCGCATGTGTTCAATAGCGGCTTCAATATCACCACCTACTTCCACAAGCGCTTTTTTGCAATCCATCATCGCAGCGCCAGTACGTTCGCGTAATTCTTTAACCAAAGAGGCTGAAATCTCTGCCATCATTTTCTCCTAACAATTGTTCAATACTGGGTTATTATTCAGCTTGAGTGCCTTCTTCTTGCGAAATGGCTTCTTCTAAAGCTTTTTCAGCGTTGTGTCCACGACCAGCAGCTGCTGTTGCTTTAGCGGCAATAATGGCATCAGCGAATGCATCAGCGTATAACTTAATCGCACGAACGCTATCATCGTTACCTGGAATGATGTAATCCACGCCATTGATGCTGTTGTTGGTATCAACCACACCAACCACAGGAATACCTAAGTTTTGTGCTTCTTGAATAGCAATATGCTCATGACCCACGTCAATAACAAACAATACATCAGGCAAGCCTTTCATATGGCGAATGCCTTTCAGTGAACGCTCTAATTTTTCTTTTTCGCGATTCAATACAATGACTTCTTTCTTGGCCAATTTTTGGAATGTGCCATCTTCTGCCATTTTTTCAATCGCTTCCAAACGTGCGATAGATTGGCGAATGGTTTTGTAGTTGGTCATCATGCCACCTAACCAACGGAAGTTCACATAAGGCATGCCACAACGCTTAGCCGCTTCTTCCACTGATTCTTGAGCGCTGCGTTTGGTACCAACAAACATCACTTTACCGCCGCTTGCTACAACCGCGCTCACAAAGTTCAGCGCATCGTTTAACATAGGAACGGTTTGCTCTAAGTTGATAATGTGAATATCGCCACGTTGACCATAAATATAAGGAGCCATTTTGGGGTTCCAGAAACGGGTACGGTGACCAAAGTGGGCGCCAGCTTCAAATAAATCGCGTACAGAGATTTGACTCATAAAATTTTCCTAAATCAAAAGGGTTATGCCTCCAGCCACGAAAAATACCCAACTTCCCCAAAAGCGCTTTGCATCACTTTATCCCTGATGCCTAAAGCGCTTTGCAAAAAGCACCCGAGTATTTTTAGCCGTTGCTGTGTGTTTTCTTGCCTAAAAGGCGGCGCATTTTATACCATAGCCACCACCATTTTTCAAAATCTGATGCTTATGACTGTAACACTAAAAACCGAACAAGACCTTGCCAAAATGCGAGTGGCAGGGCGACTAGCAGCTGATGTGCTGGATATGATTGAACCCTTTGTGGTGGCTGGAGTTTCGACCGCAGAACTGGATAAACGTTGCCATGATTACATGGTCAATATTCAAGGGACAATCCCCGCCTGTTTGCATTACGGCGAACCGCCATTCCCTAAATCGACTTGTATTTCCGTCAATCAAGTCATTTGCCACGGTATTCCTGATGAAAAGAAAATCTTGAAAAACGGGGATATTGTGAACATTGATGTCACCGTTATCAAAGATGGCTGGCATGGCGATACCAACCGCACCTTTATCGTAGGCGAAGGCAGCATTTTGGCAACTCGACTCGTAGAAACCACCTACAAAGCGCTTTGGCGTGGCATTCATGCCGTTAAAGCGGGCGCAACTTTAGGCGATATTGGCTTTGCCATTCAATCCTTTGCAGAAGGAGAACGTTTTTCTGTGGTACGCGAGTTTTGTGGACACGGCATTGGGCGTGGTTTCCATGAAGATCCTCAAGTATTGCATTACGGCAAAAAAGGCACAGGTATGGTGTTGCAAGCTGGCATGACCTTCACCATCGAACCTATGATTAACGCTGGCAAAAAAGAGCTGAAAATCTTAAATGACGGCTGGACTGCTGTCACCAAAGACCGTAGCCTCTCTGCTCAGTTTGAACACACACTCGCCGTCACAGAAACAGGTTGTGAAATCTTCACCCTAAGCGCCAAAGAACGCGAAACCCTAAACGCTATCATTCACAACACATGACCCCCAAAGCGCTTTGCCAAACCCCCATGCGCAGGCTCCATCGAGCCAGTCAAGGCATGGACAAACAACAAAGCGCTTTGTTTCACCAGCATTTCTCTCCTTCACACCCACAGGCTTGGCTTTATGCTATCGGAGGTTATGGGCGACGCGAGTTGTTTCCTTGCTCTGATGTGGATTTGTTGCTCATCACCGATGCGCCTGATGATACTTGCGTGAGTGCGTGGATTGCGGATTTATGGCGATTAGGTCGAGTGGTTGCGCCGAGAGTTTGCACCCTCGCCCAGCTCGAAGACGATGTTCTCCACGATATAACCCTGCTCACCAGTTTGCTGGACGCTCGCCTCATCACCCAAACCCCACAAAGCGCTTTGCCCCCCAGCCTGCCACAACGCCCACTGCCTGCGATGGATTTCATCGAAGCCAAACTCGCCGAACAAGCCCAACGCGATCGCCGTGCAGGTAAACTGGAGCCTAATATCAAAACCGATGTTGGCGGCTTGCGCGATTTACACACCATACACTGGCTCAACCGCTACACCTATCCCCACAATCCACCACGCTGGCTAAGCAGTCAAGATAATCAACGATTGAAAGAAAGTCGGCATGGCTTGTTTCAAATTCGCCTCGCACTCCATCATCTCTCGCCCAAAAGCCACGATACGCTCCATTTTGCTGAACAAATTACCCTCGCCAAAGCACTTTTCTCTCAAGAATCCAATCCTCAAACGGCGGTTGAGCGTTTCATGCAAATCTATTACCGCCATACTTACCGCATTCGCCAACTTAATCAATATGTTTGCGATAGCATTCTTGATGCCCAACAGCCCAAATCTTCTCGTTACAAAGCGCTTTGTTCCCAAGAAACCCTCCCCACCACGCCCCAAAAACTCTGGCATTATCTCGTTCAACGCCAACAAAATGGCGAAAAACTCCCCACCCCCATTGCCCATCAGCTTTATCAATCGCGCGATCAACTCATCACGCCCCACAATCTCCACGAACATGTTCAGGGCTTTTATCAAGGATTGAAGCATCAAGGGAAAGTCTATGCATGGTTGGAGATGTTGCATGGCTATGGTTTATTGCATCGCCTTATTCCTGATTTTTGGACAACCGTTGGGCGTATGCAATTTGATTTATTCCATGCCTACACGGTAGACCATCACAGCGTTCGCCTTGCCTACTATCTCGACCATTTTGCCCAACATGATGACCCTCGCTATCCCATAGCCCACCAACTGATGCATAACCACCCCAACCCTGCTCCACTCTACTTCGCCGCCCTGACCCACGATATTGGCAAAGGTCTCTCAGGGGCGCATGAAGAAGTAGGAGCTTCGTTGATGGAAGCTTTCCTAAAGCGCTTTTCGTGGATAGATACTCAGGAGATTCAGCATACTGTGCGCCTCATTCGCGCCCATCTGCTCCTCTCCACCACTGCCCAAAAAAAGGATTTGCAAGACCCCAAAGTCATCGCTGATTTTGCAACCCAAATCCCTAACCGCGCCTTCTTAAATGATTTATACCTGCTCACCCTAGCCGACATCAGCGCCACCAATCAAAACCTCTGGAATGATTGGAAAGCCCATCTCATGCACCAGCTCTACCAACACACTGCCCATTACCTCGAACATCAAGCCCTCCAAACTCCCAACCCAACAGCTCCCAACCCCGAAATTCAAGCGCTTTGGAAAAATCTCCCTGCCCCTTTTTTCCAACACGAATCTCCCCAGAGTCTGCACACCAAAACCCAAGCTCTCATCGCTTTATCCGAACAACAGCACTACGCCACTTTGCTTGATACACAGCGTCTTTTGGTTTTAAGCCGTGCGCCACAAATGCCACTGTTCAGCCAAATAACCCACTTCCTAGAACAACACGGTTGCCATATTTTTGAGGCGCGTATTTATCAAACCCTCAACCAAGCGATCACCCTTCACGAATACACCCTCAGCCAGCTACCCAACCCCAAAGCGCTTTGTGAACATCTCTACCAAAACACACCACTGACCCTCAAAAAACGTCGCCCCAGAACCCAACTCCGCTATTTCAACCCCCACACCATCATTACGCTCAAACATGCTCCCCACCAAAGCTATTTGGAATTGCAATGCAAAGACCAACACGGTCTACTTAGCCAAGTTAGTCGCGTCTTTCTCGCACAAAATCTCACCGTTATCCACGCCAAAATATCCACCTTTGGCGAACGCGTAGAAGACCATTTCACCCTAACCAACGCCCAGAAAACACGCCTCAGCGATTGGGAAAGCCATCAACTCCAAAGCGCTTTGGCAGCAACCCTTGAATCATTCTCCACCAAACGCCCTCAAGATTAATGCTCGTTCATTTTCATAGGATAACGGCTATAATCAGCCCCTTCTATAAACCATGAACATAAGGAGACAACATGATGAAAAAAACCTTAACCCTCATTGCTGCCTTAGGCTTAGCCTTAGCTCAGGCGCAAGAAAAACGTGATTTTGTTCTCGCCACTGCCACCACAGGCGGCACGTTCTATCCTGTTGGCACGGCCATCGCCACCTTAAGCAAGGTCAAACTCGCTGACGCAGGCATCAATCTCTCCGCCATCAGCTCAGCAGGGTCAGAAGAAAATCTGGCATTGATGAAGAAAAATGAAGCTCAACTTTCCATGTTGCAAGGCTTATGGGCGTATTACGCATGGAATGGCGAAGGCGGTATGAAAGCAGCAGGTAAGCAAGAAAACCTCCGTGCTATAAGCGCTTTGTGGCAAAACGTGGAGCATTTTATTGTGGTAGCTCCACATGCCAAAACAGGAACCATTGAAGATTATGTCGCCCTCAAAGGCAAAAGCATGGCATTGGGGCCACGCAACTCGGGAACCATTGGCTCCAATGAAATCCTCCTCAAAGGCTTAGGCATTGATATTTATAAGGATTACCAGCTAATGTACGGCGGATATGGTGCCAGCACTGATGCCTTGCAAGATAACAAAGTTGAAGGCGCTTCTATTCCAGCAGGCGTACCCGCAGGTGCGGTCAGCAAATTGTTCGCCTCCATTCCTGGTAAAGTAAAATTGCTCAATATCACCGACGAGCAACTCGCCAAAATGGACGGCGGTCTTAATATCTGGACACGTTATGTTATCCCCAAAGGCACTTATACCGAAGTCAATGAAGATACCCAAACCATTGGGCAAGCTGTAATTTTAGCGGTTAATGCTGATGTTTCAGAGGAAGATGTTTACCAAATCACCAAAGCCATCTACGAAAATCTACCGTTCTTACACAGCATTCATGTTGCCACCAAAGATATTAAACTCGAAAGCGCTTTGAATGGTCTGCCTATCCCCCTGCACTCAGGTGCAGCTCGCTATTTCAAAGAGCAAGGCTTAACCATTCCTGAGCATCTCATCGCTCCTTAATCAAAGTGCTTTGATTCAAGGTTTAGAGGGTAGGTCTTACTCTCCAAGAGAAGCCTCCCTCAACCTTTGATTCAAAGCGCTTTGACTTTAGGGTTGAGGTTTTTCTGTTGAAGGAATTTTTATGTCTTATTTTCACGAGATGTTCCGCGATTTATACCGTGATGCCAAAGCGCTTCCCAGCGTTTTGTATCAACGAGATGAGGCAAGTTTACACTTATCAAGCAAGCCTTTACTGTGGCTTAATCTATTAGCATTGGGCTTGGCGATTTTTCATATTGTGAACGCGTTTTATCCTTTGGTCTCTGATATTCAACGCAATATGATTCATTTAGCTGGTTTTTCGTTGCTGGGTGTTTTTTATTATCCCTTGCTTAAACAAGAGCCTAAACGAAGCTTTTGGCTAGATTTTGCGCTGGGCATACTGTTGGTCGCTTCCATTCTTTACTTCATGATGATGGAAGATACGATGTACCGTCGCCAAAGCGCTCAGCAGGATATATTTGGCTGGGTGGATTGGCTTTGGGCGCTGGTATTACTGTTTGGCACTTTAGAACTCACGCGCCGAACCACAGGCTGGATTATCCCTCTGTTGATTCTTCTTGCTATTTCTTACATCACTTGGCTAGGGCCAATGCTCGGTGGAGTGTTCAATTTTAAAGGTTTATCATGGGAAACGGTTGCTTTTCGTGAGATTTTCGGCGATGACGCGCTCTTTGGCTCCATCGCTACTATTTCCAGTACCTATGTTTTCCTGTTTATTGTTTTTGGAGCATTTTTGATTCGTTCAGGCGCTGGCGACTTTGTGGTGGACTTGGCGCGTGGAGTGGCAGGTCGATTTGTGGGTGGAGCTGGTTGGGTTGCGGTAATTGCTTCAGGTTTAACAGGCACTATTTCAGGCTCTGCCGTTGCCAATACCGCCTCGACTGGCGTTATCACCATTCCTCTGATGAAGCGCTCTGGCTTCCCACCCAAATTTGCCGCAGCGGTTGAGGCCGCAGCTTCTACAGGCGGACAAATCATGCCACCTATTATGGGCGCTGGTGCATTTGTGATGGCAACATACACGCAAATTCCTTACGAGCATATTGTGGCTGTCTCTTTCCTACCTGCTTTGTTGTATTTCTTTTCTGTAGCCGTATTTGTGCGGATTGAGGCAAAAAAGCAAGGTTTGCAACCCATCATTGACTCAGAAAGTAAGCCTTTAAAGCAAGCGCTTAAAGATCAAGGCGCGAGTTTTATCGTTCCCATTATTTTGCTCACTTATTTAATGATTGACGGCAAAACCCCCACTTACGCCGCTTGCGCTGGCATCATCGCCATTGTGGTTTCCAGCTGGTTTACCAAAACACGCATGGGCATTACCGCCTGTCTTGAAGCGCTTATTGCCGCTACGCGCAGCATGATTATGATGGGGATTTTGTTGTGTGCAGTAGGCTTGATGGTCAATGTAATCACCACCACAGGTATCGGCACGGCGTTTTCACTGATGATTCAACAATGGTCAAGTGGCAATTTATTGGTAGCGCTCATATTGGTAGCTCTGGCTTCGCTGGTTTTGGGCATGGGTCTACCTGTAACAGCGGCTTATATTGTTTTGGCAACCTTATCCGCTCCAGCGCTTACAGGCATGATGCTTGATGTGCAACTGGTTGATGTTATTGCTGCGGGCAAATTGCCTGAAAGCACGCATATGCTGTTGATGCTCGCAGACCCCAGTTTGGTCGAACGTGTGGCAGCTCCTATGAGTAGCGCAGAGGCTCAACAGTTATTAAATAGCCTCCCTGAGGCGATTCGCTTGAATTTGCGCGAACAAGCTATTGACCCTACCGTTGCACAAACAGCTCTCTTATCAGCACACATGATTATTTTCTGGCTATCGCAAGATTCCAATGTGACACCACCTGTATGCTTGGCAGCTTTCACTGCAGCAGCCATCGCCAAAACGCCCCCCATGTCAACAGGATTTGAGAGTTGGAAACTGGCAAAAGGCTTGTATGTCTTGCCTGTGTTGTTTGCCTACACGCCTTTCTTAAGTGGCGATTTCCAAAGCGCTTTGGTTATCTTTGGCTTTGCTTTAGTCGCAGTTTATGCCTTAGCTGCAGGTTTACAAGGTGGTATGGAACGCTCCATCGGCTGGGGCTTGCGTAGCATGGCTTTGCTCTCAGGCGCGTTATTGCTCTATCCACATGATTCTATACAGTTGATTGGCTTAGGATTATTTGCATTTACCTTTGCGTTGCATCGAAAAGTCAGCTTTTAAACCTTAGGGCATAACAAGGGGTCTCTCCATACCCCTTGTTTCCCCTGCTCCATCTTACCCTTTTGCTGCCACACACAATGCTCCTACCCATATTGCGCCACGCGCCTTCAAACATCTTGCCGCCTCATGCAAAGTTGCTCCTGAGGTTGCTACATCATCAACCAGCAGCACATACTTCGGCACCTCGCCCACACAGTAAAAAGCGCTTTGAATATTTCGTTTTCTCGCCGCATGCGTATGCAAACGAGATTGTGGCACTCGAAATCTCCGCCGCAAAATTCCTCGCTTCATCACTAAACCTCGTGCTAATGCCACTTCCTTCGCCAACCTCTCTGCTTGATTGAAGCCACGAAAGCTCAAACGCAACCACGATAACGGCAAAGCCATCACCACCACCTCTTGGGGCAAATCAACACAAAGCGCTTTGTTGCGTATCCAGCCAGAGCAGACCGATAAAGCAGGCTGAGAACGCCCAAACTTCATCGCCAAAATCACCTCACGCACCTCCGCCCCAAAGCGCTTTGCTACAAAAAAAGCATCAAGTGGTGGTATCTGTTGCAGGCATCGCCCACATATGCCCCCAACCCATGTTACCCTTCGCGCACAATACCAACAATGCTCTCCAAAATCCTGACACAACGCCGAACAGTCTGCACATAAAAATCCCACCGCCTCACGTTCACAACGAACACAACACGGTGGGAAATAATAATGAAACCCCCAAAGCGCTTTGTTTGCCAGCGCCTTGAGGACAAAGCAAAGCTTAGTTAGCACTAATCTTCTGAACTTGCGATAAAAGCTGCTTGTGCAAATAAGCATTGGCACAGACCACACGCTCACTATCATAAGCACAGGTTTCGCCTTTAAAATCGGTCACAATAGCGCCAGCCTCCTGCGCAATCAAAACGCCTGCCGCAATATCCCACGGCTTAATGCCCAATTCAAAGTAACCATCTTGTCGCCCACACGCCACATAACACAAATCCAATGCAGCTGCTCCCAAACGCCGAATATCGCCAAATTTCTCTAAAACGCTTGAAACCAAAGCATACTGTTCTGGCAAGCGCTCAGGAGTTCTGGTAGGAAAGCCTGTTGCTACAATAGCCCGTGATGGCTCACGCAAAGCATTCACACGCAAACGCCGTCCATTCAACAATGCTCCCTCGCCTCGCGCTGCCGTAAACCATTCTTCACTGATGGGGTTATAAACCAAGCCCAATTCCAATTTCCCTTGTTTGACCAAAGCAATAGAAACAGCAAAATGCGGTAAACCATGTAGAAAATTGGTGGTGCCATCAAGCGGATCAATCACCCACAAATACTCCGCCGCATCTGCCCCACTCGCACCCATTTCCTCACCCAAAAATTGATGGCTTGGGAATTTATCGCTCAAAACAGAGCGAATTGCTACTTCCGCCTGTTGGTCCACCCAACTTACCAAATCGGCACGACCTTTTTCCTGCACTTGAATTTGGTCTAACTGACGAAAGCCGCGCACAATAATATTTCCTGCCTCTTCAGCCGCACGTTTGGCAATGGTTAACATGGGGTGTTTCATGGTGTCTCCTAAATCACGAATAAATCACTAAAACGCATTATTATAAGGCAAAGCGCTTTATCTCACAGGGTAGACGCTTGACCTGTCGACAAGTTGCGCTATACTCAATCCCTTGTTGCCACAAAGCGCTTTATTTGTTTTGCCTGATGTTTTGACCACAAGGAATCTCCGTGAACGCATCTTCCACCTCCTCTACCGCCCCAGCTCTACAAGCCATTGATATTCATAAGTCTTTCGGATCACTTGAAGTTTTAAAAGGCATTTCGTTATCGGCAGAAAAAGGCGATGTGGTCTCTATTTTGGGTAGCTCAGGCTCAGGAAAAAGCACCTTTTTACGCTGCCTCAATTTCTTGGAAATGCCCGATAAAGGAGAAGTTCGCGTAGCAGGCGAGATTGTTCGCATTCGTGAGGATAAATCAGGACAACGCCATATGGATTTGAAACAAATTCAACGCGTTCGCTCGCGTTTATCGATGGTGTTTCAAAATTTCCATCTGTGGTCACACATGAATGTGATGGATAACCTGATTGAAGCGCCTACTCAAGTGTTAGGCATTCCCAAAGCTGAAGCTATCGAGCAAGCCAAAGCGCTTTTGGAGAAAGTAGGGCTTTATGAGCGCCGCCATCATTATCCTTCTCAGCTCTCAGGCGGACAGCAACAACGCGTTGCCATTGCTCGTGCTCTTGCCATGAATCCCGATGCACTTTTGTTTGATGAACCCACTTCCGCACTTGACCCTGAGTTGGTAGGCGATGTTTTGCGTTTGATGCAACAGCTGGCTGCTGAAGGTCGCACGATGATTGTGGTCACTCATGAAATGGCATTTGCTCGAGAAGTTTCTAGCCATGTCATTTTCTTGCATCAAGGTCAGATTGAAGAACAGGGTACGCCACAGCAGGTGTTTTATCAAACTCAATCAGAACGTTTTCGTCAGTTTTTATCCAATAACCTCAAAGGTTAATTCTCCTCCCACGTTAAGGACATCATCATGAAAAAACTCTTAACCACCCTCCTACTTGCCGCCCTTTCTCAAAGCGCTTTGGCACAAGATCCCTTACGCATTTCAACCGATGGTGCGTATCCTCCCTTCTCTGAAACCAATGAAAAAGGCGAGATGGTCGGCTTTGATATTGATATTGGCAAAGCGCTTTGTGAAGAAATGAAACGCGAATGCACCTTCACCCAAACTGAGTGGGACGGCTTAATCCCAGCCTTAACCAACCAAAAAATTGATGTTATCTTAGCCTCGATGAATGCTAATGAAGAACGTCGTAAAAGCATCGACTTTACAGACCCTTACTACATCAACCCAGGCATTTTTGTTCGCGCTAAAGGTAGCGATATTGCGCTCACGGAAGAAGGCTTGAAAGGTAAGGTGATTGGCGTTTTAGTTGGTTCTGTATTTGATGATTATGCCAGCGAAAAATTCGCCAATTGGGCAGAAATCAAACGTTACAACACACAAGAAGATGTTTCTGCTGATGCTTTAGCAGGGCGTGTTGATGTGTTGTTTGCGGATAAAGTTGTTTTGGAAGATGGCTTCTTGGCTCGCGAAGAGGGTAAAGGTTTTGAAACCTTTGGCGATGCTGTTGATGACCCCAAATTTTTCGGCGAAGGCATCTCTATTGGTATCCGTAAAGAAGACCAAGAGCTCAAAAGCGCTTTGAATGCCGCTTTGAATGCCATTCGCGAAAATGGAAAATACAAAGAAATCAACGATAAATACTTCACTTATGATATTTCTGGTGGCAGTGCGAAATGAGCGGATTTTCGCTGTTACTGAGTCATCAAGAGCGCCTGTTACAAGGCGCTTGGCTCACCTTTCAATTGGCGGTTTATAGCCTTATTTTGGCATTGATTTTGGGCATTTTAGCCTGTATTGCTCAATCTTCTTCAAAGCGCTTTTATTCGCGCCTTGCATTAGGCTATACCACCATTGTTCGTGGCGTTCCTGATTTAGTGCAATTATTCTTGCTTTATTATGGTGGACAATTCATTTTAAATAAAATTACCACCGCTTTAGGCTATCCCATGTTAGAAATGACGCCTTTTATCACGGGCATTTTAACCATTGGCTTTATGTTTGGCGCTTATATGGCAGAATCTTTTCGTGGTGGATTGCAAGCCATTCCCAAAGGGCAATTGGAAGCTGCGCGTGCTTTTGGCATGAATGAACGTGCTATTTTTTGGCGTATTACTCGCCCACAAATGTTGCGTTATGCCTTGCCTTCTATTGGCAATAATTGGCTGGTTTTGATGAAAAGCACTTCATTGGTTTCCATTATTGGCTTAAAAGATTTGGTTTTTGTGGCAAATGTTTCTGCGCGTGCTGCTCAACGCAAAGATTTATGGGCTGGTTTTTGGTTTTATGGCGCCGTTGCTGTATTCTTTTTATTGATGACAACCATTTCTCTGGGCTTATTATCTTTATTACAAAAGAAATACTCTGCCCATCTATCTCAACCTATTCATTAAACAAAGCGCTTTGAGGATAAAATATGACAATGGAACATTGGTATAAGGTTATTTTTGAACAAAGCGCTTTGTGGCAAGCTGGCGTTTGGCAAAGTTTATGGTTAGTTTTCGCCTCACTTTTATTGGGTCTTTTCATCGCTATTCCTTCAGGGATTTTATTAGCCTCCCGATTATCCTTTTGGTATAAATTGCCTGTTTTAAGCTTTAGTTATTTATTTCGTGGCACGCCCATGCTGGTGCAATTGTATTTTATTTATTATGGCATTGGTTTAGTTATTGGCAGAATTGATGGCGTACGCGATTTGTCTATTTGGTTTATTTTAAAACAAGCATGGCCATGGGTTTTACTGACTTTAACTTTAAATACTGCAGCTTATACTTCTGAAATTGTCAAAGGCGCTATTGAAACAACACCTGCTGGAGAAATTGAAGCAGCTAAAGCATTTGGTATGAATCGCTATCAAATGATGAAGCGCATTATTTTACCCTCTGCATTACGCCGTGCATTGCCTGCTTATGGTAATGAAATTATTTTTATGTTGCATGGCTCTGCCATTGTAGGCGTTGCTACTTTAATGGATATTACAGGTGCAGCGCGTAAAATTTATAGCCTTTATTATGAACCTTTCGCGCCATTTTTATTCGCTGGTTTCTTGTATTTGAGTTTAACCGCGTGCATTGTTTGGCTATTTCGCCGATTAGAAAAACGCCTGAATCAACATCTCTAAAAGCGCTTTGCTCCTGTTTCCGATAAAATAAACCCACCTTCGCGGTTGCGTTAGTGGGTTAATCCTGCCGACCCGAAAGTGGCGGTACAAAAAGGAGAAAAGTGATGACTACTATCACCAAAATCATCATTTTAATCACCCTGCTCTTGGTAAGCCTTCCAGCTTACTGATCAGGTAGCCTAAGGTGGCGGCAACCACTAAGGCTTGGTTGGGGGAAACCCCGCCTCTCCTTAATCCAAATTCTATCACAAAGCGCTTTATCTGCAAGTGCTTGGCATAAAAAACTTCCCTCTCAAACAAAGCGCTTTGCTCCTCCTGTTTCCGATAAAATAAACCCACCTTCGCGGTTGCGTTGGTGGGTTAAATCCTGCCGACCCGAAAGTGGCGGTACAAGAAGGAGAAAAGTGATGACCAAGCTGAAAATCATCATTTTAATCACCCTGCTCTTGATAAGCCTTCCAGCTTATTGATCAGGTAGCCTAAGGCGCTGGCAGGCGCTAAGGCTTGGTTGGGGGAAACCCCGCCTCTCCTTAATCCAAATTCTATCACAAAGCGCTTTATCTGCAAGTGCTTGGCATAAAAAACTTCCCTCTCAAACAAAGCGCTTTGCTCCTCCTGTTTCCGATAAAATAAACCCACCTTCGCGGTTGCGTTGGTGGGTTAAATCCTGCCGACCTAAAAGTGGCGGTACAAATAAGGAGAGAAGTGATGAGTAAAACATTCAAAACCATCATTTTCATTACCCTGCTCTTGGTAAGCCTTCCAGCTTACTGATCAGGTAGCCTAAGGTGGCGGCAACCACTAAGGCTTGGTTGGGGGAAACCCCAATCTCTCCTTGACTTAAATTCTATCACAAAGCGCTTTGGTATTTCTATTCATGAGAACATTAAAAACCCCCGATTGCTCGGGGGTTCTTTTGTACACAAAGTGCTTTAAACCAAAGTACTCTATGAATTACTTACCAGAAGTTGAACCATCAACGCTTTCACGGATACCAGATGATGTTTTACCTTTGGTAGCGCCAAATACAGCACCCCATTGATCAGCATCAGTCTTAGTAGATGCTAAAGCACCGCCCATTTCTGTTGCTTCAGCGCCATACAATGTTGCATTGAAAGAACCTTCTTTATTACCTTTGGTAGTGTCATAAGCCAATTCAGAAGAACCAACGATGTTACCATCTTTGCCTAATTGACCTTTGAATGTTACCAAATTAACTTTGGTGAATTCATCATCTTTAACTGTAGTAAAGCGGTTGAAGAGCGAACCTTCTACACTATTATCAGCAACGTTAATAGTGGCAGCAACGTGAGTACCTGAGAAGAAGTTATCAGCAGGAGCGCCTGACAATGCTGTTGGAATAACGCCATCTGATTTACGTGGGTCTTTAGCTAAACCGTAAGTTACAGCATGACCTTCATAAGTCAATTTACCTTCTGTTTTAGCAGCAGCTAAAACTTTAGCCAATTGTTCTTCATTTGTGCTATCAACACCACGATAGAAGTAGTTGTTTTCAGTGCCTTCGTTACCATATAAGCCATAAGAAGCTACACGAGTATCTTTCAAAACACCCATTTTCATATTGTCAAGTTCGTCTTCATGTAAAGAAGAAGTCACACGACCATATTGAACGTGTTTCAATTGAGCGCCTTTGTATTCAACACCAGTCAAAGCACCTGAACGATCATCTTTTTTCACATAATTCACCAATGGCAAGTTAGCTTGAGCATGGTCGCCGCGCTCTTTCTCAGTTACTTTAATAACTGAGGCATCAGCAAAAGTACGATAACCATAAACTTCTGCTACCGTACCAGCAGTACGATATTTTGTTGTTTCACTTTTATCGGTTTTTTTGAAAGCTGCTTTATTAGAGCCATCTAAATCTGCATCAACTGCAACTTTAGCTAAAGCCAAATCGCCACCTTCATAACCAGCGGTTTCGGTGTAGTCAGCACGACCTGTTTGGAACAACAATACGGTACCTGTTTTTTTACCCTCTTTCTCTGTACGAGTGTAAGGAGTTGTAGCGCCAACTAAGTTTTTGCTCCACTCAGTAGCACCAGCACCACGACCAACCCCCTGATCTTCAACAGGATCTCCGCCACGCGTTGTTTCATTGATGTAGAGGTTTTGCAATTGAATGTAACCTTTAGTTGCTACATCAGCTAAAGTAGCAGCAGCACCTGACGTATGAGCTAAGCCTGCAACCGCATTAGCACCTGTCGTAGATTTTGGTGAACCTCCAAAAGTTGCGCCTTTTTGACCAGCTACTGCTGAACCAGTAGAGAAATCAAACTCTTCTAAATAAATAGCATTAACAGTGCCTTGAGCATCTTTAACTGTGCCTTCTTTAGGCTGAGCAACTACAATATTATCCAAACGACGGTTAGGATCTTGAACGCCCATACGTTGCGCACCACCAGATGCATTCAAATTACTGCTACCTGTCAATAAAGCAAAGTCAGATTCAACTTTTTGCACCAATTTGTAACCAGGAGCAGAGGTAGCACCATTGGCCGCTGTTGCCCAAGAGGCTTTTTGTTGTTCTGCTAAGAAAGCAGTGATAGCAGCTTTAAAAGCATCAGAAGAGGTATCTAAAGCCAAGTTAGCTTCAACGCCAGCGAATTGAGCTGCTTGAGCATCGGTTAAACCAGCAGCAACTGCAGCTTTGACTAAAGCATCAACTTTAGCTTGTTTCTCAGCTGCAGCCTTTTGAGCAGCCTCTTGTTTAGCTTTTTCGGCATCAGCAGCAGAAGTATCAGTAGAAGAAGAGCTACCGCCGCAAGCAGAGAGAACGGCAGCGCAGACG
>JAUNEA010000015.1 GCA_030525785.1 Cardiobacteriaceae bacterium | reverse complement strand
TCAATCAATCAATCAATCAATCAACATTATCCTAAATATTAGACCATTATCAAGCAATTTCTAAATCCGAACATAAAAAAGGTACACGATTTGAACAATTATGTTTGGATTATTTAAACCATGAACCGCAATACAAAGCGCTTTATCAAAAAGTATTAAGATTTTCTGATTGGGTTGCAGAATACAAACCCCATTTTCCCAAAAACGACACAGGCATTGATTTAGTTGCCCAACAATTTGATGGCACCTTCACCGCCATTCAGTGCAAAAACTATGCTGAAACCACCCCAATCAACAAAGCCGATATTGATAGTTTTTTATCAGCCTCAAGCAAAACCGATTTCCAACATCGTTTAATCATTACGACCTCCAATAAATGGTCATCAAATGCCGAAAATGCGTTAAAAGAACAATCACCACCTGTCCACATCATCAACCGTGCGGATTTAGAAAACAGCCAAATAGAATGGGGTCAATACAAAGAGACTCAAACCATTGTTTTAAAATCCAAAAAATTACCACGACCTCATCAAGAAGCCGCCATTCAATCCGTCTTAGCAAAATTTAAAAGTGAGCATCGTGGCAAATTAATCATGGCCTGTGGCACAGGAAAAACCTTTACCGCCTTAAAAATTGCCGAAGAACAAGCAGGTAAAAATAAAACTGTCTTATTCTTAGTGCCAAGTTTAGCCTTACTTTCTCAATCTCTCACCGAATGGACACAACAAAGCGTTTTGAATATTCGCGCCTTTGCTGTTTGTTCAGATTCTAATATAGGACAATCCCATCAGGAAGACAGTACACATACCCAAATCCATGAATTATCCTATCCTGCCACGACCGATGCCAAAGCGCTTTTTGAGGCTATCCAACAAACGGATAAAACCAATTGCATGACGGTTATTTTTTCCACTTACCATTCCATTGAAGTAATTCATCAAGCGCAAAAACTTGGGTTAAATGAAATTGATTTGGTTATTTGCGATGAAGCTCATCGTACCACAGGCGCGACTTATGATGGCGAAGATGAAAGCCATTTCGTTAGAATCCATCATCAGGATTATATTCAAGCGACAAAGCGCTTATACATGACCGCTACGCCCAAAATCTATAAAGAAAGCGCCACTCATCAAGATGGCGTTGATGTTTATTCTATGGATAACAAAGCGCTTTTTGGCGAAACGTTTTATACCTTAAGTTTTAGCGCTGCCGTACAGAAAGATTTATTGGTGGATTATAAAGTTATTGTTTTAACCATTCCTGAAGCCAGTATTAATCGGCAATTAGAAAAGTTATTAAATGATGAAGGCAATGAATTAAAAGTTGATGATGCAGCAAAAATTGTAGGCTGCTGGAAAGCATTGGCTAAATATGGCTTATCTGATAACTTAGCTGATGATTCACAACCCATGAAGCGTGCGGTAGCTTTTTGCCAAGTGATTGATAAATACTCAGGAATAAAACATAAAGTCAGTTCTAAAAAGATTAGCCGAATGTTTAATCAAGTAGTGCAGGCTTATCAAGCGCAAGAAATTACATTACTCAAATCCCAAAATCAATATGATGAACAAGAAAGCGCTTTGCAATTGATTTGTGAGGCGGAACATATTGATGGCTCCATGAATGCTAGTGAAAAAACAGGAAAAATTAATTGGCTGAAAGAAAAGACAGATAATCATGTTTGTCGGATTTTATCCAATGTGCGTTGTTTATCAGAAGGGGTTGATGTGCCTGCCTTAGATGCGGTGATGTTTTTAAGCCCTCGCAATTCTCATGTTGATGTGGTGCAATCGGTGGGTCGTGTGATGCGGAAAGCAGAGGGTAAAAAGCGTGGCTATGTGATTTTGCCTGTGGTTATTCCTGCTGGTATTGAACCCCATATTGCTTTAAATGATAATGAACGCTTTAAAGTGATTTGGGAGGTTTTAAATGCCTTAAAATCCCATGATGATCGATTTGATGCCATGCTGAATAAATTAGAATTTGGAGCAGGTTCTGATAAAATTGAAATTGTGGCAATGGCAGATATTACACGCCCCGTAAAATCAGATAATCATCAAACCAAGACAGGTCCCACCCATAAAAAAATCCAAAAGAAAGAAAAAGAAAGTAAAGCCAACCAAAACACGACAAAACAATATGCTTTGGATTTTGGAAACCATGAGATTGTGCAACTCATTCAAGCCAAAATTGTCAAGAAATGTGGTAATCGTTTAAATTGGCAAGAATGGGCAGAAAATGTAGCACAAATTGCCAATACTCATGTGGATAGAATTAAAGCCATTTTGGAAAACCCTGACAATAAAAGCCAACAAAGCGCTTTTCATTCATTTGTTCAGCGGTTAAAACAAGATTTAAATACCGCCGTAACCCATGATGATGCCATTGATATGTTGGCACAACATATGATTACCAAACCTATTTTTGAAGCGCTTTTTTCAGATAGTGAATTTGCCAAACACAATCCCCTCTCTATCGCATTAGATGCCGTTATTGAAGCTCTTTCTTTAAATAGTATTTCCGACAAAGAAACCGAAGAACTCCATGAGTTTTATGAAGCCATTAAAGTTAGAGTTTCTGGCATTAAAGACCATACCCATCGCCAATTTATCATCAAAGAATTATACGATAAATTTTTCCAAAGCGCTTTTCCCAAAATAGCACAAAAATTAGGTATTGTTTATACGCCTATTGAAGTGGTTGATTTTATCATTCATTCTATTGATTATTTATTGAAAAAAGAATTCAACTCCAGCCTTGCTGATAAAGGCGTACATATTATTGACCCCTTTATAGGGACGGGAACATTTATCACGCGTTTGCTCCAAAGCGGTTTACTCGGCGCAGATCCCAAAGCGCTTAAAGAAAAATATAAAGAAATCCATGCTAATGAAATGCTTTTGCTTGCCTATTATATAGCTACCATCAATATCGAAAGCGTTTATCATAGTATCGTGGTTGATGATTACACACCCTTTGAAGGCATTTGTTTGGCAGACTCTTTTGCTATGTATGAGCAAACCCTCTACAATGAACACGATAATAGCCAACGCCAAAAACGACAAAAAGAACTGGATATAACTGTCATTATGGGAAATCCTCCTTATTCCGCAGGACAAGAAAGCGCCAATGACAATAATGCCAATCTGGAGTATCCCTTGTTAGATAAAAGAATTGAATTTACCTATGATATAAATTCAACTGCAAGATTAAGAACTTCACTTTACGACAGCTATATCCGCGCTATTCGCTGGGCAACCGATAGAATTGGCAATCAAGGAATTATTGGCTTTGTTACCAATGGTGGTTATTTGGATTCTAACAGCGCTGATGGGTTACGAAAATGCTTGGCAGAAGAATTTAGTTCACTTTATATTTTCCATTTGCGTGGCAATGCTCGAACTTCTGGCGAAAGACGGCGTAAAGAAAAAGATAATATTTTTGGGCAAGGAACCAGAACACCAGTTGCTATTTCATTATTGGTTAAAAACCCCAATGCCAAACAAAAAGGCAAAATTTATTTTTATGACATTGGCGACTATTTAACGCGCGAGCAAAAATTAGCTAAAATTGAAACATTAAAATCTATCGAAGGCATTGAAGATTGGCAAACCATCATTCCTGATGAATTTAATGATTGGCTGAATAAGCGTGACCAAAATTTTGATAAGTATATTTTGATAGGTTCAAAAGATAAAAAGGATAAAAATAAGCAAACCGTTTTTACAATCTATTCAAGGGGTATAATGACTTGCCGAGATACTTGGGCTTATAATTTTTCACAAAGCGCTTTGGCAGAAAATATGGCTTCCATGATTGAAGTTTATAATTCAGAACTCAATAGATTTAATCAAAGCAATACTGATGAAAGAGATTTGGAAAATTTCTTAAGCATGGATACAAGAAAAATTAGCTGGTCAGGTGATTTGATTGATTGCATAAGAAAAAAACATCAAGCTCAGTTTAGCGAAAAGCTCATCAGAACTTCACTGTATCGACCATTCACAAAACAATATCTCTATTTCAGCTCGATGTTTAATAATAGTATTTACCGTATTTCAGACATTTTCCCCACACCAGAAAGTGAGAATTTGGTGATTTACACTAGTGGAAATGGAAATTCAGGAAAAGATTTTTCAGTTATTATGACAAATATTATTCCTGATTTAAATATGCAACATTCTGGAGGTCAAGGCTTTCCACTTTATTTATACGAAAAAGTAGAGCCTAAAGCCAATGATTTGTTTGGGCAAAGCGCTTTGGCGCTTGGTAAATACAAACGCCAAGATGCCATCACTGATGAAGCCTTAAAGCATTTCCAAGATTTTTATAAAACGCAGGATATTCATAAAGAATCTATTTTCTACTATATTTACGGATTATTGCACAGCGAAGAATACCGTGAAAAATATGCCGATAATTTATCCAAACAATTGCCACGCATTCCTCGCGTCAAAGCGCTTTTAGATTTTGAAACCTTTGAAAATGCTGGCAGAAGTTTGGCTAAGTTGCATGTGGATTATGAAACGGTTGCCCTATATCAAAGCGCTTTGTTGCCGAAAGCGTATCAAATTAAAGGCGATAAAATCATTGGCGGCAAAGATGAGGATTTTTATGTGGAAAAAATGAGATTTGGCAAAGTCAGAAATCCAGAAACAGGCAAATTGGAAGAGGATAAGACGGTAATTATTTACAATCAAAAAATTAAAATTGAAAATATTCCACTTGAAGCCTATGAGTATATCGTCAATGGTAAATCAGCTATTGAGTGGATTATGGAACGGCAATCCATTAAAACCGATAGAGACAGTGGCATCATCAACAACGCCAATCTTTGGGCAAGTGAAACCATGCATAATCCTCGCTATCCGCTGGAATTATTGTTGCGCGTGATAAACTTAAGCCTCAGCACGCAAGAAATAGTCCGCCGTCTGCCCAAGTTGGATTTGGAAGTTCTATCATCTTAAGCCATTTCATCTTAAAGCGCTTTGGAGGCAAAATCCTTTCAAAGCGCTTTGGTATCAAACATGAGGGCATAAAAAAGCCACAGTGAAAACTGTGGCTTTTAAAGCAGCAAGGTGAGCAATTATTTGCTGTTTGCTTTAACGTATTCAACGGCTGAACGAACGGTGGTGATTTTCTCAGCTTCATCGTCTGGAATCTCGCACTCGAATGCTTTTTCAAGTGACATCACGAGTTCAACCAAATCCAATGAATCAGCGCCCAAATCATCTAAGAAATGAGCATCAAGGGTGATGGTGTCTTCTTTAACGTTCAATTGTTCAGCAATCACTTTGATGACGCGTTCTTCAATAGTACTCATGGTTTAATTTCCTTAGGTTGGAGTAAGAAATCATCAAAGCGCTTTGCTCTCCAACTGATTCAACAAAGCGCTTTGCTTTAAGGGTAAGGCTTCAAATTATACACGGTTTATGCGTTTAACTCATATACATGCCACCATTGACATTCAAGGTTTCGCCTGTGACATAAGCTGCTGATGCCAAATAAACCACTGCTTGGGCAATATCCTCTGCACTACCCAGCTTCGCCAAAGGAATCTGGCTGGCAAGGGCTTGTCTTTGCTCTTCAGGCAATTTATCGGTCATATCCGTTTGGATAAAGCCTGGCGCAATGGTGTTCACTGTAATGCCACGCGAACCAACTTCACGAGCAAGCGCTTTGGAAAAGCCAATAATGCCAGCTTTTGCAGCAGCATAGTTGGTTTGCCCAGCATTGCCCATCACGCCTACCACAGAAGCAATGTTGATGATTCGACCAAATCGTGCCTTCATCATATCGCGCATTACCGCTTTTGATAGGCGATAAATACTGCTTAAGTTGGTATCAATCACGCGCTCCCATTGTTCTGTTTTCATACGCATTAAGAGATTATCGTCTGTAATGCCAGCGTTATTGACCAAAATAGAAACCGCGCCTTCCTGCTCAGCAATATTTTTCAAAAGCGCTTCAATTGCCTGCTCATCATTAACCAATAGCTTAACGCCACGTCCTTTAAATCCCTGCTCTGCTAAGTACGCACTGATGTTCGCTGCACCTTCTTCGCTGGTTGCGGTTCCAATAACCGTTGCCCCTTGTGCTGCCAAAGCGTGCAAAATGGCTCGACCAATTCCTCGACTTGCGCCCGTCACCAGCGCGATGTGTTGTGTAAAATCCATCGTTATTTCCAATTGGTGTTGATTTCTGAAATAGCTTCTTGATTCTCAAAGCAAAGGCTAACCACATTTTTATCAATGCGCTTGTTCAGCCCTGTTAAAACTTTATTAGGCCCTGCCTCAACAAAATGCGTCACCCCTTGTTTCACCAGTTCCTGCACACAATTTGTCCACAAAACAGGGCGATACAATTGCGCTCCTAAATTCACCACAATCCCATCTGCATCATCACGAATTTTCGCATCAACATTATAAACAATCGGGCATTTCGGCACTTGCCATTGAATTTTATCCAAGAATACGCCCAATTGTGCTGCTGCACCACGCATCAAATCGCAATGAGATGGCACGCTAACAGGTAATAAAAGCGCTCGCTTAGCACCCATTTCTTTCGCAACCGCAATGGCTGCTTCAACTTTGGCTGTTTTACCTGCAATCACAACTTGACCAGGAGCGTTAAAATTGGCAGCACTCACGCCATCCCCCACCCGTTCACAAGCCTCAATCACTTGCGCATCTTCTAAACCTAAAATCGCAGCCATCGCGCCTTCACCATGAAGAACCGCCGCTTGCATCAATTTGCCACGCTCATGCACCAAATCAACAGCTTTGGCGAATTCAATGGCACCTGAAGCACACAAAGCCGTGTATTCCCCCAAAGAATGCCCTGCCATATAGCTTACTTCTAATCCGCATTCTTGCTGGAAAACCTCATAACAAGCAATGCCTGCGGTGAGTAAAGCTGGTTGTGTGATTTCAGTTAAATTAAGCAAATTCTGATGTTCATCAGATTGTGTGATGCTAATCAAATCTCGTTTGATAATGTCTGAAGCTTCTTCAAAGCGCTTTTTCACAGAAGGAAATGTCTCGATAAAGCCTTTGAGCATACCCGAGCTTTGTGAACCTTGACCGGGAAAAATAACGGCTAATTTTTGCATGCTGTCTCCTCTGAGTAATCATGGTCATGCTGATAACAATAGTTCTTGCATCAATATTTGATGATGCAACCACCCCAAGCAAAGCCTCCGCCAAAGGCTTCCAACAACAATCGATGCCCACGCTGAATCTTACCTGAACGAACGCCATAATCAAGAGCTAAAGGAATAGATGCAGCAGAGGTATTGGCATGCTGATGAACCGTTACAATCACTTTCTCCAACGGCATACCCAGATGTTCTGCTGTAGCTTTTATAATGCGGTAATTAGCTTGATGAGGAACCAAAAAATCTAAATCTTCTGGTTTTAATGAGGTTTTTTCCAACAATTCTGTCACCAAACCTGAGAGTGATTGCACGGCAATCTTAAAGACTGAATTACCCTGCATGTGAATATAAGGAGAACGCTCTTCCCAAAGCGCTTTGGGCGTACCATGCCCTCGCGGAACACAGAGTAAATCTTTAAATTGTCCATCGCTATATAGCACAGAATCCAGTATACCAGCCTCATCAGATGCTTCTAATACCACTGCTCCAGCGCCATCGCCAAACAAAATAGCTGTTGCACGGTCATTCCAATCCACCAAATTACTGAACAAATCCGCACCAACCACCAACACACGTCTATAAACACCACTACGAATGAAAGCATCTGCTGTAACCAAGGCATAAATAAATCCTGAACAAGCTGCTTGCATATCGAAGGCGGGAATAGGGCGACACCCCAAACGCAATTGCAATTTTGTAGCATCGCTAGGGAAAATATGTTCGGGCGTAGAGGTTGCAACAATAATTAAATCAAGGGTTTTGGGATCGATATTACCTTGTTGCAAAGCGCTTTCTGCTGCTAAATAAGCCAAATCACCACAACTCTGGCTAGGATCTGCGATGTGGCGCGTTTTGATACCTGTGCGAGTATAAATCCACTCATCGCTGGTATCTAGGGTTTGAGCCAAATCATCATTACTAACCACTCGTTCAGGTAAATAACTGCCTGTACTCAAAATTCTGCTGTATTTCATCAAACACCCACCACTCGATTTTGCAATTGCTCTTTAATGCGAGCAATCACTTGATGTTTGGTTTCTAATTTGGCAATACGGATAGCATTAGCATAAGCTGTGACATCAGCATTCCCATGACTTTTCACCACAATCCCCTGCAAACCAAGCAAACTCGCACCATTGTAGCTACGCGGATCCATCGATTTTAAGGTTGGCTTCAGCAAAAGATAGGTTAATCCACCTAAACATTTTGCAAGAAAACTTTGTTTAACAGCTTGTTTTACACTGTGCTGTAAAAATTTTGCTACGCCCTCTGCCGTTTTTAAGGCAACATTACCTGCAAAACCATCGCATACCACAACATCAAGCTGCTCTTTCATAAAAATATCGTTACCTTCAACAAAGCCAATATAATTGACACCTAAATCCAAAGCGCTTTGAGAAAGTAGTTTATGGGTTTCTTTAACCACTTCGTTGCCCTTAATCGCCTCTTCACCGATATTGAGTAGACCAACGCGTGGTTGTTTTTCACCATCAACAGCTTTTGCCAGCTCCGAACCCATCACGGCAAACTGCACCAACTGCTCAGCTTTACTATCTACGTTAGCTCCCAAATCTAACCAATGCACATGCCCACCACGATTCGGAACAGTTGCACAAATGGCTGGTCGAGAAATGCCCGGCAACATTTTCAATAAATATCGCGCACTTGCCATCAGTGCGCCTGTATTGCCTGCGCTAACACAAGCATCTGCCTGCCCATCGCGAACCAACTCAATAGCCTTCCACATGGAAGATTGAGTTTTATGTCGCAACACGCTACTCGGACTTTCGTCCATCGCTACTACTTGTTCCGCGTGAACAATCGTAATAAGCGCTGCATCAAGTTTTGAAAAAGCCTGATGCGCTCGAATCTCTTCTTCACGCCCTACCAAAATAAAGCACACATCATCATGCTGACTTTGTGCGAGTGCAACAGCATTTAGGGTTACGTCTAAACCAACGTCTCCCCCCATTGCATCAATAGCGATAACCGATGCCCGAGTTTTCATGGCACGATAAATTATTCTTCGTCAGAAATTTCAACGGCTTTAGGCGCAATTACTTGCTTACCACGATAAAAACCATCAGCATCAACATGATGACGAAGGTGGCGTTTACCGTTAGCTTGGCTGGTTGACACAGTTGCAGCGCTTAAAGCATCGTGCGCACGGCGCATATCGCGTTTAGAAGGGGTTTTTCGGTTTTGTTGAACGGCCATAATTTACTCCTAATTTTTGTTTAATCAATCGGTTAAAAATCAATGGGATTGATTGAGCATGGTTTTAAGTACAGCAAATGGATTAGAGGCAAGCTCACTCTCGATCACAGGCTCATCACTCACTGGCTGGGGTATTGTACAGTATTCATGCCTGCTAACATGAGGTATGGCAAGCAGAATTTCCTCTTCCAAAAACCACGCAATATCAAGCTCCGATTCAGGGCAAATCAAGCTTTCAAAGCTACCTTCAACTTGTGCTTCTTGTTCCTGTGTACGAATCAACACATAATCGAAGTCTTGCTTAATCGGCAACTCCATATCCTCCAAACAACGCTGACAAAGCGCTTTGAGCATCACTTCCACCTGCCCTGCCAAATGATACTGTTGAGAAACATCAACATATCCTCTCAGCCAAGCGGTAATCACGCCCTCTGTTTGGTCTTTTACCAGCTCTTGCGTAGTGCTTAAAGCCAGTTCAAATCGTTGCTCACCTTGCCCCTTAGCAAATTGCCAAGGGTCAAAATGGCGCGGTATTGGTTGAATAGAATCGCACATGATACGCTCCTCCCGTAATAGTGTCAAAAAATCAGCTTAACGGATAACGCTTAGCAAAATCGAGATAAACCATATCGGAGACATCGCGAATCAAATTACCTCGCTCGCGAGACCAACGTCCCAAATTCCCCGTCCGACCGCGTCTTTCAATGATGCCTGTGATGGTGTAAGGATAAAGCTTTTTGTTTTTCCCTACGCAAGCCACAATAGCCATATTGCCACACAACATCGCTGTTGTTCCCGTTTTATCGTAAACTTTGGCACTGCGTGGCACATACTTGGTTCCATCACGCACTCTATCCCGATTAGGCAAACTCATCACCGATTTCAAATAAGCCGAAGCAGGAAATTTATTGCCCCAAAGCGCTTTGAGGAAACGATTATAATCCTGAGCAGAGGCTTTGTTACGGTATGTTTGCCCACCAAGCGGAATCATTTCCACAATATGGGTTTGTTGAAAAATAGAACCATAATTGCGTTTCAACAATGACTGCACTGCCGCTGGCCCTCCCAAAACTTTCATCAAGGCATTGGTTGCCTGATTACTGCTTCTAGCCAACATATCGCTCATCAAGCGCTTTTCTCGCGCTCCTAAAGGATACTTTTTAGCACTCACACGATGATGGGCGTGCAAATAAGCCAACGCCACGAAAGGCTTAACCATACTGGCGCACTGCAAAGGCGTGGTTGCATTCAGAGAGACCAAATCTCGCCCTGAATGCAAATCCGAAACCGCCCAAGCACTACGCTCATTTTTACTTAAGCGACCTTTTCGGCGTTGGTTGGTCAAATATTGATTGACACGCTGCCCCAAACTCGAGTTTTTCGAACTTGCTGATGTGGCAGATTTTGATGACTTACTTTTGGTTGCATTCGCTTGTTTTGCTTTGGCAAGGCTTTCCGTTGGCATCATTCCAACCAGCAAACCCAATCCCGTAAAATTCAAGAATTGTCGCCGCGAAATATCCATCTTTCCTCCTCACCAAAGCGCTTTGAGATGTTGAATCATCTTAACCAAACAAATGCTCAACCGCCGCACGCTCTTCGCGCAACTCCGCCTCAGTCACACGAATCTTCTCTTGACTGAATGCATCTAAGCTCAAACCTTGCACAATCTCATATTGCCCATTCTTACAACGGCAAGGATAAGAGAAAATAATCCCCTCAGCCACGCCATATGAACCATCAGATGGCACTGCCATGCTCACCCAATCATCACCTTCGGTTCCTAATGCCCATGAACGCATATGGTCAATGGCGGCCGATGCAGCTGATGCTGCTGACGAAGCCCCACGAGCCTTAATAACAGCTGCTCCGCGTTGTTGCACGGTTGGAATAAAATCATTTTCATACCAAGCACGCTCAACCAAGCTCAAAGCGCTTTGTCCGCCAACAGTTGCATGCGCCAAATCAGGATATTGTGTTGAGGAATGATTGCCCCAGATGGTGAGTTTTTGGATCTCTGTACTGTGTTTACCTGTTTTCTCTGCTAACTGCGAAAGAGCACGATTGTGGTCAAGGCGTGTCATCGCTGTGAATTGGCTAGGCTTCAAGTTAGGAGCATTTTTCATAGCAATAAGCGCATTGGTATTGGCTGGATTGCCTACCACCAATACTTTCACATCTTTAGAGGCATAATCATTAAGCGCTTTACCTTGTGGCGCAAAAATCGCACCATTGGCTTCCAACAAATCTTTACGCTCCATACCAGCTGTGCGCGGACGTGAACCTACTAATAAAGCATAATCCGTATCTTTAAAAGCCACTTCTAACTTATCCGTTGCCACAATACCTTGTAACAAAGGAAATGCGCAATCATTCAATTCCATAACCACGCCCTCAAGCGCACCCAAAGCTGGCGTAATTTCCAACAATTGCAGAATAACAGGCTGGTCTTTACCGAGCATATCGCCTGATGCAACACGAAACGCCATCGCATAGCCAATATTGCCAGCAGCGCCTGTAATGGTAACTCGTACGGGTTTTTTCATAATCATGACTCCTCAATCAGTGACTTAAATGTTTTAACAACCGATAACGCTCATGCGTTATTTCCGCCATTATACCCCCATGCCCTAACCCCAACCAAAGCCCCTTAATAAAGCACTTATATGCAAAGCTACACGCAAGCTATGAATTTGCGGTAAACTAAGGAAAGTTTTTGATGATAAACCGATGATTTGAACAAGAGTGTTCTACCCTTCTTTCAATCTAAACCTTACCAAGGAACGATGATGAAAAAAATCTTATCTCTTTTAACCCTAAGCGCTTTGATGGTTTCTAGCATGGCAGTTGCACAAAGTGGCGCTGGCGGTCAAAAAATTTATGTTTCTAATAGTGGCTCAAGCTACTCTGCCTATCCCAAACCTGATGACAAGCAAACGCCTGATTACATCACAACCAGCAACGGCTATTTAAACCGCACCAACGATAAGGAAGCTCATCAATCAGCACCCGTTGAACCTCTTATCCGCCCAGCCCCTGTTGCTGTTAAGAATGATAAACCCAAAGAAGAAGTCGTTGATGGCACGATTTCTCGTGAACAACGTTGCAAAGATGCCCAAAGCGATATTGCCACCATCAACGAGCGTCAAACCATTTATGAAGAAGACAAAAACGGCAACCTCGTGCCCCTCTCTCCTGAACAAGCACAAGCGCGTTTAGAGCAAGCTAAAGCCATTGCCGCCAAAGTTTGCCAGTAATCTTTTGATAAGACAAAGCGCTTTGTGCAACGCTTAGAGCTAAAGTCTTCCTTTTTTCAGCACCGTGTTTTCACACGGTGCCTTTGTTTTAAACGGATTGTTTTACAAGGACACCATCATGCGTCTCTCTCATTACTGGTTCGCCACCCAAAAAGAAACCCCAGCTGAGGCTGAAGTCATTAGCCATCAATTACTGCTTCGTGCAGGCATGATTCGCCAAAGCGCTTTGGGGGTTTACACTTGGTTGCCACTGGGTTTACGGGTTTTAAAGAAAGTGGAAAATATCGTGCGCGAGGAAATGAACCGCGCAGGAGCTTTGGAAGTGTACATGCCCAGCGTACAACCTGCTGAATTATGGCAAGAATCAGGGCGTTGGAAAGATTATGGCGCGGAGCTTTTGCGTTTTAAAGACCGCCACGAGCGCGATTATTGCTTAGGCCCGACCCATGAAGAAGTCATCACCGATATGGTGCGCCGTGATTTGGTCAGCTACAAGCAATTGCCCATCAATCTCTACCAAATCCAAAACAAATTCCGTGATGAAATCCGTCCGCGCTTTGGGTTGATGCGTGGTCGTGAGTTTTTGATGAAAGATGCTTACTCTTTCCACATCAATAAAGAAAGCCTGCAAGAAGGCTATGATGCAATGTATCAAGCCTATTGTCGTATTTTCGAGCGTTTAGGCTTGAATTATTTGGCGGTTGAAGCCGATAACGGCTCTATTGGTGGCACAGGTTCGCATGAGTTTCATGTGTTGGCGAAAACAGGCGAAGATGCCATTGTCTATGCTACCGATTACAGCTATGCCGCCAACCTCGAAAAAGCCCAAAGCGCTTTGCCCACCGAACCGCGCCCTGCCCCACAAATGGCATTGCAAAAAATCGCCACACCTCATGCCAAAACCATTCAAGCTTTGGTTGAACAACATGGTTTACCCATTGAGAAAACCTTAAAAACCCTGATGGCTAAAGGTGCAGAAAAGCCTATCGTGGCATTGATTATTCGTGGCGATGATGAGCTGAATGCGATTAAAGCTGAACATTTGCCTGAGGTTTTCGCGCCCTTAACGATGGTTGATGAAGCAGAGGTCAAAGCGCTTTGTGGCGCTGGCTTTGGTTCTTTAGGGCCTGTGGGATTGGCGGAAAAAGGCATTCCTGTCATTGTTGACCACATTGCCGCATTGGCATCTGATTTTTCCGTTGGCGCTAATGAAGATGGTTTCCACTACATTGGCGTAAACTGGGAACGCGATGTGGCAATAACGCAAACGGCTGATTTACGCAATGTTAAAGCAGGCGATTTAGCACCAAACGGCAAAGCGCTTTTGGATATTCAACGCGGTATTGAAGTCGGGCATATTTTCCAACTCGGCACCAAATACAGCGCCGCCATGAATTTGAAAGTTACGATGGACGATGGCAGCTCTTTAACCCCTCTCATGGGCTGCTATGGCATTGGGGTTTCTCGTATTGTCGCTGCTGCTATTGAGCAAAATTACGATGAGAACGGCATTATTTGGTCAGAAAATATCGCTCCTTTCCGTCTGATTCTATGCCCCATCAACTACTTCAAATCAGAAGCCGTTAAACAAGCCACTGATGCCTTGTATCAAGAACTAAGCGCTTTGGGCGTTGAAGTGTTGCTTGATGACCGCGACCGCCGCGCTGGGTTTATGTTTGCTGATGCTGACTTGATTGGCATTCCGCATCGTATCGTGTTATCCGATAAAACCCTTGCTGATGGCGAAGTGGAATACAAAGCGCGGCGTGATGCCCAAGCTGTACGCCTACCGCTTGCGGATATTGTGACAAAATTTGCCTCTTAATCTGAGCCAAAGCGCTTTGTATGCCCTACCAAAGCCCTGCCATTCTTGGCGCAACCCTATTGGGTGGACAACTTGCCACCCTATTTGCCAATGCAGGGCTTAGGGTTCGGCTTTACGATAAGCCTCACCCTCAAGACCCCAATCTACTGGGGCGCCAACTCATCAATCGGCTGCTCAGCGAATACCCTAGTGCATCGTTAAGTGTAGAAGCCAGCAGTCGGATTGATGTGCGCAACTATCGCGACCACCTCAATCAGCTCCAAAGCCATGATTTGATTATCGATTGCAGCGAAGACTTGCTCCATCAAAAGCAGGGTTTATGGGTTCGCCTTGCGCCAACATTTGCCAAACCCACAACCCTTATCAGCCATCTGGAAAGCAGCCGTGTGCAGGATTTGGCAAGCGCTTTGCCCGCAGGTCGCCGTCAGCATTTTTTTGGCGCTCATTTTACCCTTCATCAGCCCTCGCAACGCTTTGTAGAACTCATCACCCATGAACGAAGCGAAATGCGCTTATGCGAACCTCTAGCACGCTATTTTCAAGAAGCTCTCAATTGCCCATCGTTATGGATACCTGACCAAGCGAATCATGTGGTCAATCGTCTGGCACTCTTTTTACTCACCAGCGCCTATCATCATGCCACTAAGCATAACCTCAACCACCACGAAACCGAACTCCTCACTCAGCTTATTTTTGGGCATTATGGCGTAGGCTATGTGGCAGATTGTCTGGGTCTTTCTCGCCTAAAAATGTTGTATCAACAAGCTTGTGAGTATGAAAAGCCCTTTTTTCTTGCCCAAATGCATTACCCAAAGCGCTTTGAGCGATTGGTGCAAAAAGGGCATGAAGGGCGCACCAAAGGCTTGGGCATTTATGACCATCGCCACGATCCTGCCCAGTTTGCCAGCCCCAATAAAATCCCTCCACCGCTGGATTCTGCCCTCATCGAAGCCTATCAACAAGCTCATTGGCAAGCTCTGACAGAACTTCCCTCAAATCAAGCAAAATTTGTACGCGATTATCTGGAAAATAGTTACCAGTATGCGATGCATCTCTGCGAAGCCCTCAAGCTGGACGGTAACATACTTGACCAACTCACACGCCATGCTTTTGGCTGGAATACAGGTCTTTATGAACAATATCAACGTTTTGGCGCACATCATGTATTAGCCACCAGCGCCCATTTGCCCTATGCCATCAGTCGCTATTGGAACCCTCGCCGCGCTCGCAAAAAATCCCCTGAACCTTTGCCCATCAAAGCGCTTACCGAAAAAAGCGCTTTGTCTGCCCATTTGCAGCTCATCAAGCAATATCCCCACAGCACCAGTTTTCATTACAGCAAATCCCTGACCCTCTGGCAGCCCAAATCGCATGATTGCGCCTTAAATCCTGCCGAGTTACACGAACTGCTCGACACACTCCAATACGCTCGCAACAATCAAAGCGCTTTGCTCATTCATCATCATGGCAACAGCTTTGGTCAGCCTTTTCAGGCATTGTCTGCCCAAGAGCATGATATGTGGTTATCTCACCATCTCCTTCTTAATCAAGTCATTATGGCATTGCGACTCAACCCTTTCCCCATCTACCTCAGCATTGCAGGGCAAGTGTACGATCATGGCTACGCGCTTTTAATGCAAATGGATCAAATCCTTTGCAACCAAGATACCCATTTCCATCTCACCACCCTTGCCCAACAGCTCCCAAGTGTGGGAGGCGTATGGCTGGAATGGTTACGCCGCTTGCCCAGCATCGATGAAGATAACCATCTCTCCCAAATTCACTCTGTTTTCAAATATTTACTACAAAACCCCAGCCATCAAGCGCCCAGCGCACGCCACGTTGGTATCCTGCGCGATAGCGATACCCTAACCCACCACACCGAACAATTGCGCCAATTAACCGAATCCCAACTCGCCATTTGGTCACAAGCCTCTGTACCACGCTCTTTGCGCTATGGGCGTGCCAGCTTAAGCACTACCCAATTAACGCGCCTTTTAGCCTATGCTGATAGAACAGCCAACCCAAGCCTCTATCGCGACTTATTGGGCTTACTGAATCAACAACAACAAAACCACAGTATCTCTTTAAGCACGCTGCTGGGTCATGAATTATCCCTATTAGAACAACGCCTTTTTCCCCATCTTTTCCCTCTCTCCCCTCAAGCTTAGGATACTGCCATGTCTTGCCTATCTTTTCCTCTCGAGCCTTTGCTCCCAAAGCGCTTTGATGCTCTCATCAACAGCCAAGCCTTTGCCCCCAGTAATATTGCCTTAAGCAAGTACTGGGGAAAACGCAATCATACTCTGAATCTCCCCACCAACAGCAGCTTCTCTATCTCGCTTGGCAATTACGGTACTCATACCCAAATTTCTCCCAGCGATAAAGATACCTTTGTACTGAATGGTGAAACCATCGCCCCTCAAAGCGCTTTATTCCAAAAAACGTTCACTTTTGTAGAACGCATACGCCGCCACCAACCCCTCCCACTCACCATCACCACCAACAACAACATTCCTACTGCCGCTGGTTTAGCCTCCAGTGCTTCAGGCTTTGCTGCCCTAACCAAAGCGCTTTGCCATGCTTTTCAACTCCATTGGGAAGACAAAGCGCTTTCCATTCTGGCACGTATGGGCAGTGGTAGTGCATCTCGCTCGTTGTGGCACGGTTTTGTGCTTTGGCAGATGGGTATGCGTGATGATGGTATGGATTGTTATGCCAAGCCTCTGGATACTTCATGGCAAGATTTACGCCTTGTGGTCGTTCTTATCAGCACAGCGCCCAAAGCGCTTTCTAGCACACAAGGTATGAATCATACTGTCTCTACCAGCCCGCTTTACAAAAACTGGGCAGAAACTGCTGAAGCTGACGTAAAAGCCTTACAAGAAGCCATCGCGATGCAAGATTTTGCCTTACTCGGCAAAACCGCTGAAGCCAATGCGCTTGCCATGCACGCTACCATGCTCGCTGCGCGCCCAGCTGTTTGTTATTTTGCACCACGCACTTTATCAATCTTACAAACGGTATGGGCATTACGAGCCGAAGGCTTAGCGCTTTACGCCACCATTGATGCTGGCGCAAATGTGAAATTACTGTACCCCATACAACAGGAAGAAGACGTACAAAGCGCTTTGAAACAGCACTTACCTAACGAAAACCTCCTCTACATCAACCCCTTCATCTCCTCTTTTCCTTCCTAATTTTTTGGAGAAATTCATGCTATTAGCCTTTTTTTCAGTTGCCATTGGGCTGGCTCTACTTGTTTGGAGTGCTGACCGTTTCATTGATGGCGCAGCTGCAACCGCAAAATATTTTGGCATGTCACCTTTATTGATTGGCATGGTGATTGTGGGCTTTGGCACAAGTGCGCCTGAGATGGTGGTGTCTGTGATGTCAGCGGTTAATGGTAACGCTGGCATTGCGCTTGGCAATGCCTATGGTTCGAACATAACCAATATTGCCTTGATTTTAGGTGTCACAGCGCTGATTAGCCCCATTATGGTGCAGCCGAAAGTGTTAAAAATCGAAATGCCCATTTTGCTTGGCGTAACCGCTCTTGCCATCATTCAACTTTGGGACGGACATTTGAGCTTTTTCGATGGCATTGTGTTGCTTATCTCACTCATTGCTTACATGACGTGGACAGTTCTCAACGATTTAAAATCCTCTAACCCTGAAAATCAAGGCGAAACTCCTGAAGCTCTGCCTCTGAACAAAGCGCTTTTTTGGCTGGTTGTGGGCTTGGTGTTGCTGGTTCTCAGCTCACGCCTATTGGTTTGGGGAGCAGTTGAAATTGCCAAAGGCTTGGGGGTCAGCGATTTGATTATTGGCTTAACAGTGGTTGCGGTCGGCACATCATTGCCTGAGTTGGCTTCCTCCATTGCAGCGGCTCGTAAAGGTGAACACGATATTGCGGTGGGTAATATTGTTGGCTCCAACTTATTCAATACGCTGGCAGTAGTGGGTTTAGCAGCAAGCATCAGCCCCATGCAGGTTGAGCCTTCTATTTTGAGCCGTGATGTTTTGGCGATGACTGTACTAACGGTATTGCTATTTGCCTTCTGCTGGGGCAAAGGTGGAGCTGGTATTATCACGCGTGGCAAAGGCGCTGTCCTACTCGCCAGCTACATTGGCTACACCTTGTATCTCATCTCAACCACCCTCATCTCCTCCAACCCTTAATCTCCCCAAAGCGCTTTGGCGTATCTTGGGCATGGTTATCTTCTTGCGTTTGGGCTTGCGTACGAAAAGCGCTTTGTGTTTAGAATGCAGACTTTTCTAACCAAAATCTCATGATTAAAGGAGATAACATGACTCAAAAAACCTCTCGCCAAAGCGCTTTGCTTGGCGCAGCCTTCCTGATGGCAACCTCAGCCATCGGGCCAGGCTTTTTAACCCAAACAGCCACCTTCACCCAAAGCCTTGCCGCCAGTTTCGGTTTTGTGATTCTGCTCTCGATTTTGCTCGATATTGGCGCACAGCTAAACATCTGGCGCATCATCGCCGTTTCCCAAAAACGCGCTCAAGACATTGCCAACGAAGTATTCCCCTATGCTGGCTATTTGCTGGCAGGGTTAATTGTGTTGGGCGGTTTGGCGTTTAACATTGGCAACGTAGGGGGCGCTGGCTTAGGCATGAATTTGTTGCTGGGCATTCCTGTAGAAATCGGCGCGATTATTTCTGGCGCAATTGCCGTTGGGATTTTCTTGTTCAAAGAAGCAGGGAAAGTCATGGATCGTTTTGCGCAAATCATGGGCTTTATCATGATTATTCTGACGGTTTATGTCGCCTTCCAAGCCAACCCACCGTTAGGCGAAGCCGTGAAGCAAACGTTTGTTCCTGAAAAACTTGATGCCATGGCGATTGTGACACTGGTCGGTGGCACCGTTGGGGGTTACATCACTTTTGCAGGAGCGCACCGTTTACTCGATGCAGGCATTTCAGGCAAAGAATCCTTGCCACAAGTGAGCCGAAGCTCAGTCACTGCTATTTTGATTGCCTCTATTATGCGCGTGGTGTTGTTTTTGGCTGTCTTGGGTGTAGTCTCGCAAGGCGTAACCCTAGACAAAGCCAACCCAGCTTCAACCCCCTTCCAACACGTAGCAGGTAATGTTGGCTTATTGATTTTCGGCATGGTGATTTGGGCGGCCTCGATTACCTCTGTGATTGGCGCGGCTTATACCTCCGTTTCTTTCATCAGCAGTTTCAGCCCCAAAATTGAAGCCCACAAAGCGCTTTGGGTGATTGGCTTTATTGTGGTGTCCACTGCTGTGTTGGCAACCATTGGTCGCCCTGCAACGGTGATGATTTTGGCAGGCGCGTTAAACGGCTTTATTCTTCCTGTCTCGCTGGGTTTGATTTTATTGGCAGCGTATAAAACGAAGATTGTCGGCGATTACAAACACCCTGTGTGGATGAGCCTTTGTGGGGCGATTGTGGTGGTGGCGATGGCAGTTTTAAGTGTGCAAACCTTTATCGCACAAATGAGCAAACTCTTCCCTGCTTAAAATCCTTTAACCATCTACATCAAAAAGCGCTTTGGGCTTTCGGTTCAAAGCGCTTTTTTACCGTATCAAAGGCGCATTATTGCTATAATAAACCCTCTTAAATTAACATAAATCATTGAAAACAAACATGAAAATTGATATAATATCTACGCCAAACGCCAAACGCCAAAC
>JAUNEA010000004.1 GCA_030525785.1 Cardiobacteriaceae bacterium | reverse complement strand
GTGTGACAGGCATTGTAATCGGAGTGGTGATAGGTGTGGTAATCGGCGTTGTAATGGGCGTGCTACTGGGTGGAGTAGTAGGCGCTGGCGTAACAGGCGCTGGCGTGATGGGGGTTGCAATAGGGGTTGAAGGAATGGTGCTGGGGTGAGCAGCTGAATTGCCACTACCACCACACGCGCTCAATGCCAAAGCCAAAGGAAGAGCAAGGGGTTTGAATAGCTTCATAAAAATCCTTGAAAGTAGAGGAGGTTAAATCAGTTAAAGCAATTAATAGACCAAAGCGCTTTGTTAGGATTTCAAATAGCTTTTGAAATAGCCTTTGGCTTCGCTCATGAGTGTGTCTTTATCGAGGGTTTCAATGATGTCCGCAATGACTTTTTTCGCGCCATTGTCGCCCCAGTTCGCTCCATGTTGGAAATACTGCTCCGCTGCTTTACCAATCACCACGCTACCATAATAAGCCACAGCCCCTTGTGCGGAAGCAGTGATGAGGGTTGAAAGCCCACCTGTTAAACCTTTGAGTGCAGAGGAGAGGAAATGAATGCCATAGCTGGTGCCAAGCAATAAGCCTGTTTGGGCGGCGATGGTTTTCAAAAGTTCTTTCGCTTGGTGGCGCGTCATCGGCAAACCATACACTTGCGATAAATGCACCACCATGCTGGCATCAATGCCCAATGCCATCAAATCCATCGCAGGAATAGGATTTAGCGCAACGCCAAGCGCTTTGAACATGGCGTATTTTTTGATGGTTAAATCCGCAAGATGTTGGCGTGTTTTGACGATTTCTTGGGTTAAACGGTCAGAGAGTTCGCCTGCAAAAAGGCTGGCATTGAGAGCAGCATGGCTTTGTCCATAATGCTCCAAAAGTTCCCATAAGGTTTCTTGTAACTCTTCAATATCAGGCGCGGGTTGAATCCAGATTTCGGTTTCACGACCATCGGCGTGTTGTTGGATTTGTAATTGTGGGCTTGGGTTGGCGCTGGCTGAGATGATGTAATTGGCATCAACCTTATGCTTCAATCTTTTACGCAGATGTTTCAAAACTTGCTTTAAGGTTTTGGTAGGCAAGCGGTCAGCTTTGTTCACCACCACCAAAAGCGCTTGGCTAGGGCGATGAATTTCGCAAAGCGCTTGGTATTCGGCTTGAGTCATATCCCCATCAAGCACAAACAACACAATATCCGCTTCACGCACAGCGCGTTCGGCTATTTCGCGCCGTATTTGTCCGTCTACTTCATCAATGCCAGGCGTATCAATCAAATAAACGCCCTGATTTTCGCGCTTATCCCAAAGCGCTTCGGCTCGTTCTTTGGTTTCTCCATGCAATACGCTGCTTTCAAAAAGTTTTTTTCCAGCCAATGCATTCAGCAAAGCGCTTTTGCCAACGCTTACGCGCCCCAAAACCGCAATATGCAAATGCCCATGTTGGAGCTTTTGGAAATAGCGTTCGAGCTGGGCAAAATCTTCTTGTAGACGAGCGCGACCTAAGCTGCTTAAGCCTTTATGCTCCATCAAAGCGCGGATACCATCTTGCGCACGGTAGAGCAGATGCTGGTCATTTTTGGGATCAGCTTTGTTTTCCTGAGGAGAGGAGGTATTTGAGGATATGTTTGGCGCGTTTTTCGAGGTCATGATTGAGTTCTGATTCAAAATGATTCAAGGTGGAATGGAGGGGTTGTTGTTGGTCTAGGGTTTTTAAAAGCGCATTGCCCAAACTCTCAAAAATCAAGCCATAAGCAACGGCATGGCTGGCTCCGCCCAATAAAGTTCCCACGCCTGGAAAGGCCTTGCAGACATTGCCAGCGAGCGCAAGAATAAGAGTGAAATGCTTTTTGAGCTTGTGGTTGGCTTGGTCAATGAGTTGTTGTAAATCAATATCGCGACTTGGCGTGTGATAGAGTTTGCAGAGTTCTTTTAAGAGCGTCAAGCCAAGATAGCCTTGAATAATCAAATCCATGCCAGGAGCAGGTGTTGCAACACCACTGATGATAGCTTTTTGGGTGTAGGCTTTGACTAAGGCTTGCCCTTTTTTGTAACGCTGACCACGCAATTCAAGGTTTAGGGTTTCGCTGGCAAGTTCTAAGATGGCTTGGCGTTGTTGCTCAGCAAGGTGTTCATGGTGTTGAAGTTGTTTGCTTAACACTTGCAACATCTCGCGTACATCTCCCCCTGCTACACGCAAAGCGCTTTGCTCTTGCCCATGCTGGTCAATCACTTTCACCGAGCGTTCATATAAGCTATCGCTGGTAGCGAAGGGAATTGAGGCTGGTAAACGATCGCGAATGCGTGTTTTCAACAATTGCAACTCATGGGCGTTGTAGCGGCTGATTTTATTCAAAACTACCATCATCGGCTTGTTCAGCTGATTCAAATGCCCAATGCTATCCATATCACTTTGCGTTAAATCTTGGTCGCAAACATAGATGATGATGTGGGCGCGGCGAGCGGCTTTGAGGGTGTCAGAGTTTTGATCGGTATCGGCGTGAACTTGCTGAGTTCCAGGCATATCAAGGAGTATCAAATCGAGATTGCCGAGTTGATACTGATATTGGCTGATGCTGCTGGTTGAGCCGCCAATGATGGAAATATCCACTTCCGCCTCTGGCACGAGTGTTTGAATCAAAGCGCTTTTGCCTGTGCTGATTTTGCCGAAAAAGGCGATGGTGAGTTGTTTGGGGGGCGTGCTTTGGTAGTGAGCCAACTCTTGTTCAACCGCGAGCGTATCCAAGCCTTGTTCTTTCGCGCTTTGCATTTGTTGTTGAATCTCTTGCAAACTGGCAAGGCGTGGCACGGCTTTGGGCATTTTCCCTGAACGCCAAGTGCGCAGCATCAAGCGTATCCCCATATAACTCACGCCAGCCACCAATCCTAAATATACCAACACAAACCACCACGAAACCTCGCGCAGTTTTCCCCAGACGCTAAATACCACTTCCGTAAATTGAAACATCAAAAACAAAAGCGCGAACAACAATAAAGCAATCAGCAGAATAAGCGCTTTGCGAACCAAATGGGGCAGTTGATGAATGGGTTTCATGGGTTTTCTTGGGGCAAGAGATAAGGGGAAAGAGCATGGGTAAAGTCTACAGGAAGACGCGCCACGCGGCGAAGTTGGTAATCAAAAGCCACCATCTCTGTTTTGGCTGTGGCAATGGGGCGCTGTTGACAAGTCACCTGATAGAGAAGCGAAAATCGAGCCGATTTGGCTTGGCTAACGGTGATGGTGATTTGCAAATCATCGCCTAAAAATCCTTCTCCCAGATAATCCACTTCTAAACGGCGCATAATCAAGCCCACGCCTTCGCCAATGGATAATTCACTGCCACCAAGATGATGCAGAAAATCCAAACGCGCTTGATGTAAAAGTGTCACCAAACGGTCATGCCCCAGATGTTGCCCGTAATTAATATCGCCAATGCGAACAGAAAGTGAGGTGGTGAAGGTTTGCGTGGTCATCGTTGCCTCATGAGATTTTGGGTTTATCCACCACATCATTGCGTAAATAATTGAGTATTAAGCCATTGCTTGGGCTTTGCCATAAGGCATCGGTGGGGTTTTGTTGAAGCCAATCAAAGGCATCGACGGCTTGAGGCACAAGTGTGGCAGCATCGGTAGGCAAAGCGCTTTGGTTAAAAGGCGGATAATGCAATCCACTGCCGACTATTAAAGCCTCAGCATAGTCTGTTTGCCAACGCTGCCAAAGCGCTTTAGGAGATAACAGTGTATCAGGAGAAAGCGCTTTGCCGTGTTGGTAAATGCCTGCGTAAATTTCGTCCATACGAGCGTCTAAGGTGCTGATGATAAAGGATTGACCTGTGAGGCGCATCGCGGTTTGGGCTTGAAGAGCGAGTGAGGAAATGGGTAATAGTTTGGCTCCTGCGCCATATGCCAAACCCATCGCTACCGATGCTCCAACGCGCAAACCTGTAAATGCGCCAGGCCCAATGCTGATGATGATGCCTTCCAGCTCATGGGGTTTCAGATGGGCTTGTTGGAGTAAGCTTTCTATCATGGGCAAGAGGATTTCGGTGTGCTTGGAGGCTTTGGTTTCAAACGCTTCAAAGCGCTTTGTGTTGGAAAGTAGGGCAACCGAGCAAGCAGGGGTTGAGGTGTCAATGGCAAGCAGATGATTCATGATTTTGGGGATTGATGATAGTTGAAAAAACGTTGAACCAGTTCAAATTTTTGGGTTCGCACCATCGGTGGTAGGCTGTTTAAAAAGGTTTGACCATAGGATTTTTGCAACAAGCGAGGGTCGCCTAAAATCAACACGCCATAGTCGTGCTGGTCTCGAATCAAACGCCCAACACCTTGCTTCAAGCTGATGATGGCTTTGGGTAGGGTATCATGGATAAAGGGCGATAAGCCTTGTTTTTCGAGTTCTTGATGACGAGCTTGAGTGAGAGGGTCATTAGGGGTAGTGAAGGGCAGTTTATCAATGACCACACACACCAAAGCCTCCCCACGAATATCCACGCCTTCCCAAAAGCTTGCGGTTGCGAGTAAAAGCGCTTTGGGGGTTTTTTTGAAGGTTTCCAAGAGTTTTGATTTGCTTTGTGAGCCTTGAATAAGCAGCGTAAAAGGGGAAGACTTGAGGATTTCGGCAGCCTCATTCAAGGCGCGGTAACTGGTGAACAATAATAGGGCGCGACCTTGTGTTAATTCCAACACAGGCAAAACAGCCTGCATCAAGGCTTCGGTGTAATCTTTGGCTTTGGGGTCTGGCAGATGCTCGGGGTGATACAAAAGCGCTTGGTGTTTGTAATTAAAGGGGCTATCGAGCTGGAGCGATTGGTAATCATGAATGCCGAGCGTGTGGGCATAGTGTTGAAAACTGTGATTCACGGCAAGGGTTGCTGATAAGAAACACCACACCGATTCCTCGCGATTAATCCACGGCGAAAGGCTATGAGCCACCCGAATGGGAGCGGCGCAAAAGGCGTAATTCTGCTTACTCACTTCAAACCATAGCGCCCAATCTTCGCGTAATAACGAGGCAGACTCAAAGCGCTTTGTTGTGGCTTCATCGTCATCGGTTTCTGGGATTTCGAAGTCTGTGGGTTGTGCGAGTTCAGGGGGTAAAAAGCCATAAAGCGTGATGAGGATTTCGATGAGCCGTTCACTGAGATGGGCGAGGGTTCGGCTGCGTTCGGTGTGTAATCTTAGGCTTTGATGGAGCGCAAGCATTTGCTGGTAAAGCTCGAGAACATCTTGCCACAAAGCGCTTTGTGGCAACAAAGTTTCCCAATCCAAACGGTTTTGCTCTTGCTCCAAACGACTAGGGAAATGGGTGAGGATTTTCTGGCTTTGTTCCCAAAGCGCTTTGTGGCGTTGGCGTGTGTCTAAGGCATCAGGTGCATCTTCTATCAAGGCTTCGTCTAAGTCTTGGCAAAAATGATGCAGTTGGCGGTGAGAGAATTGCTTGCCGAGAAATTGGGTGGCAATATCGGGCAGATGGTGCGCCTCATCAATGATGAACAAGCCCACATCAGGCAAAATATCGGCAAAACCACGTTGTTTCAATGCCAAATCTGCCATCAGTAGATGATGATTGACCACCACAATATCGGCTTCTTTGGCGCGTTGGCGAGCTTGTTGGAGGTAGCATTCTTCATACAAGGGACAATCGCGCCCTAAGCAATTATCGCGCGTGCTGGTGATAGCGGAGAAAAGTGGCGAATCTTCAGGCACGCCTTGCAACATCGCCAAATCGCCATCAAGGGTTTTGTCTGCGAATGCTTCAATAGCTTTGCGAAAACGTTGTTCTTCTGGGGTGAGTGGCATTTCGCTGAGATAGGTTTCATAGCGTTGATTGCATAAATAACTGTTACGACCTTTCAGCAAAGCCACTGTTTTCGGCGAACGAAGCGCTTTTTTGATGAAGGGTAAATCTCGGGTGAAGATTTGCTCTTGCAGGGTTTTGGTGGCGGTGGAGATGAGGGTTTTGGGGGAGTTGGTAAAAGCTGGAAGCAGGTAGGCAAACGTTTTGCCTGTGCCTGTGCCTGCTTCAGCAATGAGCGTTTGCTTTTTTTCAATGGCATTCTCAATGGCATGGGTGAGGGTTTCTTGGGCTGGGCGAGGCTGATAACCCTCTAAATGCTGGGACAAAAGACCATTTTGGCTGAACCACTTTTCCATGAAACTCTCTTCTATTTTTCTTAGAACCACAAAGCGCTTTGTCAATAAATGCCAAAGCGCTTTGGACGATGGTTAATTAAATCGAGCAGCGCGTTCTGCCGCCTGAACGGCGCCTTGATTATCGCCTAATGCTTTACGCGCATTAGAAATTAACTGCCACGATTTTTTACTCATACTGTTTTCCCCACCTAAATTAGCGGCACGACCTGCATAGGTTTCTGCTTCACGGTAACGTTTTTGATGGTAACGAATGTTGGCGATATCGTACAGAATTTTGGGGTTTTTGCTGTCAATACGTTGCGCAGCTTCAAGATGAGAGGCAGCCGCATTCAAATCCCCTTTGCCCAAAGCGCTTGAGGCTTTGGAGAGTAAATCAGAAACCGCAGAACCACTGCTTTGTGGGCGTTCAGGCGTTTGGTTGCTGGCAACTTGCGTGGGTTCTTCTTTGGGAGCAGGCTGGGTTTTGGGTTCTGCTGGTTCAACTTTTGGCTCATCGCTTACCACAGGCGCAGGATTATTCTCGCTGACTTTGCTTACTTTCACAGGCGGTGGCACAACATTGTTTTCTTGGCGTGTTACGGTATTGCTGACATTAGGAGAAACTGCCCAGCCGTCTGACGAGCGAGCGTTATCGTATTTGGGGGTATCGCTTGCAGAGGGTGGCGTTGGGGTGCTGGGCGTGGTGGTATATTTGGGTTGGTCTGAAATGCGCGGAGGAGCTGGCACATGAGTAGGCGAAGCGCTTTGGTTAGCTGAGGTATCGTATTTTGGGGTATCGCTTGCAGAAGGTGGTGTATTCGCAGCAACTGTAGGCTTATTGGTAACAGTTGGGTTTGCTTTGGGAACCACTTTCGGAGCTGCTGGCACAGAAGCTTGAGGCGCTGAATAGGTTGGTGTACTGGGCGCAGGAGGTAATACTTGTGAAGCAGGTGGATACTGGGGAGTGGTATTGGGTTGGTTTAAATATTGATTTTGATTGATGACAGGAGCTGCTGTTGGACCATACATACAGCCACTTAACATCAATACTGCCGCCCATGAAAGCCATGAGGTTGAAAGCCGTGAAGGAGGAAGGTGTACTGTTTTCATAAAAGTTCCTTGTCGTTCAAGTATAGAGGGATAATCGCACAAAGCGCTTGGGGCATTGTGGAGGATGAAGTTAGTTTCCTATCTGAATGCTTTGAAGGATAGGGGTTTGTGTTCCTTCGGTGGGGCGAGCATTAAATGAGCCTTCTTGTCTCGTAGGTGAGGTGCTGTTGAGGAAGTAGAATTCTTCGTAGACTTCCTCAGGTGGCTCACAGGTTTTGACTTGGAAAGGCTCCGTGCCGATTAAAAAAGGTAAACGTATTCCTGAACAATATTGCCCAGCCAATAGCCCTGAGCTTAAATCAATATTGAAGAATTCGATATTGGCAGGGACTTCAAGCTCGAGGGGTTCTTGAGGCAGTTTTAGCATCATCGCGTCCCACACGCGTAACGCACTGTTACCTCCTGATAAGCCTGTGGGCTGGTTTTCATCATTGCCTACCCAAACCACATTCAAGAAATTGCCCGTGAAGCCTGCAAACCAAGCATCTCGGTTGTTATCGGTAGTGCCTGTTTTGCCTGCTGGGTTAAACTTTTTCATGCCTTTGCTCATGTTTTTGGCGGTTCCATGTTTGGGAATATCTTGCATGATGGTGGTAACGAGATAATGCAAGCCTGTATCAATGGCTTGATGGCGTTCTTGGTCATGTGGCGGTAGCGTTTCTCCGCTGGGCGTGGTGATTTTGAGAATCGAGCGTAGAGGAGTGAACTCGCCTTTGTTGGCAAGGGTTTCGTAAATTTGTGCGATTTCGAAAGGGGTCATGCCGATGGCGCCAAGTGATAAAGAAGGGTAGGGTGGTAAACCTTTTCGTGCGCCGACACTTTCGAGGTCTCGAATGATGGTTTCCATACCCAAATCAATGGCAATGCGAGCCGTAGGGATGTTGTACGATTTAATCAGGGAGTCGCGGAAATTAACCTCAGCAGGTGCGGATTTATAAGCATTTTTAGGTTTCCAGCCTTGATAATTCAGAGGGCTGTTGTTTAGGCGTGATGCTGTGGTGTAACGAAGGGTGGGGTGTGCCAAAGCGCTTAGGTAGATGAAAGGCTTAATGACAGAGCCTGCTTGACGTTGAGCAGATAGGGCGCGGTTGAAGCCATGAATTTCCTCTTTCTCAGCATCTCGACCACCAATCACCGACACCACATCTCCCGATGTAATATCCACCAACACGGCAGCTCCTTGTAAGAAACCTGTTCTTCTTCCCTCTAACCCTTTGATTTCATTGTTGAGTTCTTGTTGCATTTTGTGTTGTATGGTGGGATTGAGGGTAGTAAAAATATTCAAACCTTCATTGGTTAAATCTTCTCGTGAGTAATGTTGGTTGAGTTGTTGTTGTACCAAATCCATAAATGCAGGATAGAGTGTTCGCTTGCTGGTAGCGCCTTTGGGCAATACGTCAAGAGGCAGCGTTTTAGCAAGATTGGCTAACTCTTCGCTGATAAGCGCATTGTTTGCCATTTGCTCGAGAATAAAGTTGCGTCGCGAGAGAGCATAATCAGGATTTCTATGTGGGTCAGCATTGCCAGGTTCACGCACCAAAGCTACCAATAAGGCAATTTCATGTAAATTGAGTTCGGAGAGTTTTTTATCAAAATAATAAAGGCTGGCTAAGCCAAAGCCATGAATAGCATGTTTGCCATCTTGCCCTAAGTAAATTTCATTGAGATAGCCTTCGAGAATGTGGGCTTTATCATTGTGGGCTTCGAGGATAATGGCCATCAAGATTTCTTTGATTTTGCGTGTAACGGTTCGTTCATTGGTTAGGTAGTGATTTTTGACGAACTGTTGCGTGAGAGTTGAAGCGCCTTGTTGGGAACCTGACTTGCTGATGAAGCTGATGTAGAACGCTCGTGCAATGCCTTTGAGATCAAAGCCGATATGCGTCCAAAAGCGCTTATCTTCGAGGTTAATGAGCGTATCGATTAATAAAGGCGGCACTTCATCTAACTTTACCAGTAAGCGATCTTGTAGATGCTTAGGGTAGATGGTGGCAATTTGTAAGGGATTGAGCCGTTCAAAGGAGGGTTGATTGAAATCAGTTAAATTAATGATTTCGCTAATTTTCCCTTCGCTAAAATTGATTTCCATGCGCCGTGCGGGGCTATTCTCTCCACCGCCAAAATCGAATGACTCAGCATAATAGATAATTTGCTGTTTTTGACGGCTGTAGGTTTTAGGAATAATAGGGTCAGAGACTTTATCAAACCCCAACAATTTCAATTCAAACTCTAAATCCTCTACGCTCAATGCTTTCCCTACATAAAGCTCCAAAGGGCGAGCATAAACTTTGGCGGGCATTTCCCACAATGCGCCCGTTAAAGTACTATCGCTGAGTTGATAGTCATGCTCAAGCTTACGACCGTACATATAAGTAGCGACCAAGAGCAAGAATCCCAGTCCACATACCAAATAAAACACATTGCGAAAAATCCGTAACAAAGCGCTTTCTCCTTACTTTATACCGCCACAGGAGCTTTGATGGCGGGGTGATGTTGATAGTTGGTTAGGGTGAAATCATCATAAACATAATCGTTGATGCTGGGAGCATGGCGAATATGCATATGGGGAAGAGGGTAGGGTTTTCGGGAGAGTTGTTCTTTGGCTTGCTCAAGGTGGTTTTGGTAGAGATGAACATCGCCACCTGTCCAGATGAACTCTCCCAAATCCAAAGCGCTTTGTTGCGCCATCATCATGGTTAAGAGCGCGTAGCTGGCGATATTAAACGGAACCCCTAAGAATACATCAGCAGAACGCTGATACAGCTGGCATGAGAGTTTGCTATCAGCCACATAGAATTGAAACAAAGCATGGCATGGCTGCAATGCCATCTGTTCTAACTCGCCCACATTCCATGCTGAAACCACAATCCGCCGACTGTCAGGATTGGTGCGTAAAGTGTGCAAAGCGCTTTGGATTTGGTCAAAGACTTGCCCATCAGCACCTTGCCATGAGCGCCATTGTTTGCCGTAAACGGAGCCTAAATCGCCATTTTCATCAGCCCATTCGTCCCAGATAGAAACGCCATGTTCTTTCAAATAGGCGATATTGGTTTCCCCTTTTAAAAACCAGAGTAGCTCATGAATCACAGATTTGAGATGGATTTTCTTGGTGGTGAGTAGGGGGAAGCCAGCGTTCAAATCAAAGCGCATTTGGTAGCCGAAGGTGGAGTAAGTGCCTGTGCCTGTTCGGTCATTTTTGAAGGTGCCGTGCTCAAGGATATGGCGCAGAAGATGGTGATAAGCTTGCATCAAGACTCCTTAGTCAAAGCGCTTTGAGGGAGAGATGAGGGTCTGAGCCATAGATAAATACCCAGTATGACCATTGGTACAGATAAAATCTGCCCCATAGTGAGCCAGTTGGTGTTGAGATAGTAATTCAGATGGGCATCAGGCTCGCGGAAGAATTCGACAAAAATACGGAAAATGCCATAAAGCATGATGAACAATCCGCTGGGCTTACCAAGTGGTCGTTCTTTTTGGGTGTAAATCCACATCACCACAAACAACACCAATCCCTCCAACAAGGCTTCATAAAGCTGGCTGGGGTGTCGTGGTAGATGACCTCCTGTGGGGAAAACCATGCCCCAAGGAACATCGGTTACCCGCCCCCAAAGCTCGCCATTGATGAAGTTGCCGATACGACCAGTGCCTAAGCCAATAGCCGCTGTCATGGCGACAAAATCACAAACGGCTAAAAAGTGCTTTTGTCGTGAACGCGCAAAGAGAGCCGTTGCTACGATAACGCCTAATAAGCCTCCATGAAAAGACATACCGCCTTCCCAAATGCGGAAAATGTATGTCCAATCTTGTTGCCATTTGGCAAAACCATAAGGGAAAACGCAGTAGCCAATTCTTCCGCCTAGTATTACGCCCATGATGATGTAATTCAAATAATCGCTGATTTCGGTTTCACTCCAGCCAAAGCGCTTGGCTCGCAGTAAAGAACCCCAGTAAAACCCCATAAATCCTAGCACATACATCAAGCCATACCAGCTGATACTAAGCTGGCGATTGATGATGGGGAGCGTGAATTCAATGATATTAGGGCTGATGTCAGGAAAGATAAGCATAGTCTTGGCTGGATAGATGAAAAGTTGCCAGTTTAGCACAAAGCGCTTTGGGGTGTTTTTGGGGCTTTGGGGCTATGAAGAGATAAGGTGGTTTTGTGTATAATCAGGCTTTATCGGTTTGGTTGGGGGTATGTTTATGGGCAAATCATCAACCAGTTTGAAGACTTTAGCATCATTTTTTAAGGATTGACTCGTATGAAAAAGCAAAGTGTAACCATCAAAAACCCATCAGGTTTGCACGCTCGACCAGGCAAAGATTTTGTGCAATTGGCGAAAACGTTTGAAAGTGAAATCTTTTTGGAAAAAGGTGAACAGGTTTATAACGGCAAATCATTGTTGAAATTGATGCAGGCTGGTTTGTCTCAGCATGATGAAGTGGTCTTGGTTGCCAATGGTGTTGATGAAGATGCAGCCTTAGCAGCTTTGGTTGAGTATATGGAGAATTTGGTAGAATAAAGAAAGAAAACAGCCACTTCGGTGGCATTTTCTTTTTTAGGGCGTTTTGAGACACAAAGCGCTTTGAAGATTTGAACTTTCGAGGAGGAATTTATGGTGACACACAAAGGACTTGGTGCATCGGCTGGTATTGCCACAGGTCAGGCTTGGATTTTTGCTCCCCAAGCTGCCAACATCGATACGCGTACCATTGGTGATGATGAAATTGCTATGCAAATAGAAGCTTTTTATCAGGCGCGTAGCCGAGTTGATGCCCATTTAGAAGCGCTTTATAACCGAGTTTTGGAAAAGCAAGGTGAGCATGAGGCGGCTATTTTTGAGAGCCATCGCGAATTGTTGAGTGATGAAGAGTTAGAAAATGACATCAAAAGCTTGATTCAAGATGAGCGTAAAACAGCGACCAACGCCGTGAAGCTTTATTTAGACCAAGTAGCGGAAACCATGCGCAGTTTAGATGATGAATATATGCGCGAGCGGGCGGCGGAGTTTTTGGATTTGCAGAACAATTTGCTGTTGGCGCTTAATGGATTACCGTTTGCTTCTTTAGCCAGTGTGCCACAAGATTCCATCATTTTTGCCCATGATTTAACCCCCTCAGAAACCGCCCAGCTTGACCCAGAAAAAGTGCGCGGCTTTGTGTTGGAGCATGGTGGTTTAACCAGCCATGTTGCAATTTTGGCGCGTAATTTAGGTATGCCAGCAGTGATGGGATTGCCCAAAGCGCTTTCGGTGGTAAAAAGTGGTGAAAAAGTGATTATTGATGGCGATAGTGGGCGTTTGGTGGTGAATCCTAGCGATGAAGAGGCTGCGCGTTATCAAGAAAAACATCAGCGAAAATTGGCAGAGAAAGCAGAATTTGCCAAGCTTTATGGTAAGCCAGCGCTGACCAAAGATGGTCGCCATTTTAAACTCTACTCAAACATTGGCTCACCGAATGATTTGCACTTAATTGAAGCCAACGGCAGTGATGGCATTGGCTTGTTCCGTAGTGAGTTTTTGTTTATGGAAGCAAGCCATGCGCCTAGCGAAGATGAACAATACAAAATTTATCGCCAAGTGGTTGAGCATTTGAAAGGTAAAACGGTGATTTTGCGCCTGTTGGACATTGGTGGTGATAAACCTTTGTCGTATATTCAATTCCCCAAAGAAGAGAATCCTTTCTTGGGCTGGCGTGGCATTCGTATGTATTCAGAAGAGTATGAGATTTTCTGTGCTCAAATTCGCGCTGCGATTCGTGCGGCAGCTTATGGCGATTTGTGGGTGATGATTCCGATGATTGTGAATGTCGAGGAATTGCTTTGGGTGAAAGAGCAAATTCGTTTGCAGGCTATTAAGCTTGATGAAGAAGGGCGGAACCATAATCCTCATTTGAAAGTGGGTATTATGGTGGAAACGCCAGCAAGCGCTTTGATTGCAGAACAGTTGGCAAAAGTTGCTGATTTCTTCAGCATTGGCACCAATGACTTAACCCAATATACCCTTGCAACCGATCGTGGTAATACCAAAATCAGCCATCTTTACGATAGCTTACACCCTGCTGTGTTGCGTTTGATGAAGATGACTTGCGATGCTGCGCATCAAGCAGGCATTGAAGTGGGTATTTGTGGCGAAATGGGTGGACAATTGGAGGCGGTGAAGCTTTTGGTAGGCATGGGCTTTGATGAAATCTCAATTTCAGGGAAGCAATTGCCAGCGGTGAAATATCACATCAGCCAAGTGGATTATCGTGAATGCCGTGCTTTGTTGGAACAAGCCATTACCTTAAACGATGCGGCGGCGGTGCGTCAGTTGTTGGGCGTAGAAGCTCAAGCTTAAGTTTCAATGATGGTAACAAAGCGCTTTGGGTCATTGGCTCAAAGCGCTTTGAATTTTGGGAGGGTTATCTTATGAGAAAATGGTTGTTGGGTTTGGGGTTGTGTCTACAAAGCGCTTTGATGCCGAGCTGGGCTGATGAGATTGTGTTATCTGATGGGACGGTTTATGTATGGGCGAAAGTTGCTAAAACGCCAGAGGAACGAGCTAGGGGATTGATGTTCCGACCTTATTTATTGCCTTTTCAAGGAATGTTGTTTGTTTTTGAGAAGGAGGAAGAGGTTTCTTTTTGGATGAAGAACACGATGATTCCGCTGCAGATGCGTTTTTACGATACGCGTTTTCATTTGGTGCATGCTGTTTTAGAGGCGAAACCTTGTTATCAAATGCCTTGTCTGCATTATCCCAGCCAGAAGCCTACGCGTTATGTGTTGGAAACACGAGCCATTCGCCCCTATATTGAGCCTAATGCTTTGCAACGCTTTTGGGCAGTTCACTACCGCCAAGAATGAGGTTTTGGAAAGTTGATGGGGAAAAGCGCTTTCGGTCGGTAGGCTTGAAAAGTAAATGGCGCTGTGTTTTAATAATCCTTAACTTAAGGCGAGAGTGGCGGAATTGGTAGACGCACTGGATTTAGGTTCCAGCGGGGTATCCTGTGAGAGTTCGAGTCTCTCCTTTCGCACCATAAATATAGCGCCATTGGCGCTTTTTTTGTTTGGAGCCTCAATGGGCTTCGTGAAATTAAATTAGAGGACACTATGCAAACAACGTTTGAAACCTTAGAAGGCTTAGTACGCAAATTAACCATTGAAGTGCCTGCTCAAGAAGTTGAGCAAGGAGTTGAAAAGCGCTTACGAGCAGAGCGTCCTTCTATCCGTGTCGCGGGTTTTCGTAAAGGAAAAGTGCCACCTGAGATTTTGAAGCAAAAATTTGGTGCTGAAATTCGCCAACGTGCTTTGGGGGATTTGATTGATGAAAGCTACCGTAAAGCATTGGTAGAAGGTCAACATACTCCAGCCGCAGCACCTGAGATTGAGCTATTCTCTGGTGTAAAAGAAGGTGAAAATCTGAAATTTGCAGCAACTTTTGAAATTGTGCCAGAGGTTGTGGTTAAAGGCTTAGATGGATTGGCACTAACTTTAACCCAAACAGAAATCACAGATGCTGATGTTGAGGAAATGTTGAAAACATTACAACGTCAGCAAGGTCAGTATATCGTTGATGCCAATCATGCAGCCGACAGCAATGACCGTGTAACCATTGATTTCGTAGGTCGTTTGAATGGTGAGGCTTTTGAAGGCGGTTCAGGTAATGATGTGCCTGTGGTGATTGGTGCAGGTCAAATGTTGCCAGATTTTGAAAATGGCTTGCGTGGCGTAAAAGCAGGCGAGGAAAAAGTTTTCGAGGTTAATTTCCCTGAGCAATATCATGCAGAGAACTTGGCAGGTAAGAAAACAGAATTCACAGCGCAAGTGAAGAAAGTTGAGCGTTTACAATTGCCTGAAATCAACAACGAGTTTGCAAAGCGCTTTGGTATTGCAGGCGGTGATTTGGAAGCCTTCAAGAAAGCGATTCGTGACAATATGGTGCGCGAGTTGGGCAATGCAGAGCGCCGTATCAAGCGTGAACGTTTGTTTGATGCCTTAGTTGCAGCGAACTCAGAACAAGCCATTCCTAATAGCCAAGTGGCTTATGAAGTTGAGCGTATGGCGAAAAACATCAATTTGGAAAAACAAATTCCTGATGCTGAGCAACGTAAACAATTGGCGCAAACTATTTTTGGTGAGCAAGCACGCCGTCATGTTTTGTTAAGCTTGTTGTTGGGTAAACTCTTTGCTGAGCGCAATATTCAGTTAGATGCTGCGCGTGTGGAAGAGCGTTTGAATACCATCGCTTCAACTTACGAGAAGCCAGAAGAAGTAAAAGCTTGGTATCGTAAAGATCAAAACGCGCGTAACAGTTTAGCTTCAGCAGTTTTGGAAGAGCAATTGATTGATAGCTTGTGCGATGCAGCCAACATCAGCTATGAAGCGAAAACCTTCCAAGAAGTGATGCAAATCAACAACCAATTGCCACGCTAAATCTGACACGATTACCGCGTGATGAATCAGGGCAGCGTGATGGCTGCCCTTTTTGTCATGGTGGAAAGTGGATAACTCTTGAAACAAAGCGCTTTGCCACCATCAAGGTGGTGATAACAGAATCCATCATCTTAAAAAAACATATTTTTGAATCCATAGGGAGAGTGTATGAACATTGAAAACAGCTATTTGGTTCCAACCGTACTTGAGCAAACTGGTCGTGGTGAGAGAGCTTATGATATTTACTCACGCTTGTTACGTGAACGAGTCATTTTCTTAGTTGGGCCTGTTAATGATATGTCGGCAAATTTGGTGGTGGCGCAAATGCTCTTTTTAGAAGCAGAAAATCCAGATTTGGATATTCAGCTCTATATCAACTCGCCAGGTGGTTCAGTTAGTGCAGGTATGTCTATTTTTGACACCATGAACTATATCCGTCCTGATGTTTCTACTATTTGTTTAGGCATGGCAGCATCAATGGGAGCATTCTTATTATCAGCAGGCGCGAAAGGAAAGCGCTTTGCATTGCCACATAGTCGCATTATGATTCATCAGCCATTGATTAGTGGAGGCTTGGGCGGTCAGGCATCAGATATTGAGATTCACGCGCGAGAAATCATCAAGCTGAAAGACCAGCTCAATCGACTTTTGGCAGACCATACAGGTCAGCCTCTTGAGGTTATTTCGCGCGATACAGACCGTGATTACTATATGTCGGCTGATGAGGCGAAAAGCTATGGCTTGATTGATGAGGTTTACCGTAAACGTCCCTCTCCAACAGGCGTGTGATTGGGGCATGAGTATGGCGAAGAAAAGTTGTTCTTTTTGTGGTCGCCCTGAGGGGGAAACCAAACATTTAATTCAGGGCTTGCATGATGTGCAGATTTGTGATGCGTGCGTGCAAGAGTGTGCGCAGCTGTTCTCGGATAGCGAGGCATTGGCGTTGCATAAAGAGGGCGAGGTTGAAGCAGAAGCAGAAACCCAAAGCGCTTTGCCCACGCCAGCCCAAATCAAAGCCTTTTTAGATGAACATATTATCGGGCAGCAGCAAGCCAAAAAAGCGCTTTCGGTTGCGGTTTACAATCATTACAAACGTTTGCGTATGAATCAAAGTAAGGTGGCTGATGATGGCGTGGAGATTCAAAAAAGCAATATTTTGTTGATTGGCTCGACAGGCTCAGGCAAAACGCTTTTGGCGCAAACCTTAGCCAAATACCTAGATGTTCCTTTTGCCATTGCTGATGCAACGGCTTTAACAGAGGCTGGCTATGTAGGCGAGGACGTGGAAACCATCATTCAGAAGCTTTTGATGAACTGCGATTTTGATGCGAAAAAAGCAGAGCGTGGCATCATCTACATTGATGAAATTGATAAAATCGCGAAAAAGAGCGAAAACCTTTCGATTACTCGAGATGTGTCAGGCGAAGGGGTGCAACAAGCTCTTTTGAAATTGATTGAAGGAACGATAGCAGGCGTACCACCTAAAGGTGGGCGTAAACACCCGAATCAAGAGTTGGTGCATGTAGATACCAGCAATATTTTGTTCATTTGTGGTGGTGCTTTTGCAGGTTTAGAAGGCATTGTGGCGAAGCGTACTGAAAAAGGCGGCATTGGTTTTGGCGCAGCAGTACACAGTAAAAAGCTGGGCGATAGTGAAAACGAAGCGCTTTTGAAAGCGGTGGAAACGGAAGATTTGGTGAAATTTGGCTTAATCCCTGAATTTGTGGGGCGTTTGCCAATTCATGCTGTGTTGGATACGTTAGATGAAGAGGCGTTGGTGCGTATTTTAACTGAGCCAAAAAATGCCATTGTTCGCCAGTTCCAAAAGATTTTGGGCTTTGAACAAGTGGAATTGGAGTTTACGCCTGAGGCTTTACGTGCTATTGCCAACAAAGCGCTTTCGCGCAGAACAGGCGCACGAGGTTTGCGTTCGATTGTGGAGCAAGTGCTGTTGGATACGATGTTTGAATTGCCTGAGCATCAGGAGATTAAGCGTGTTCGTGTGACAGAGGCATGCATCACAGAGCAACAAAAGCCCGAATGGCTGACTGCCTAATCTTTCCAGCCTGATGAATGAACGCCTATCAAGTGTGCTTGAATAGGCGTGTTTTACGTTTAGACCAAAGCGCTTTGTGCGCCTAGAGCAGCCTTTTTCTAAGGAGATTTTGATGTCTTTAAAATCCTATCCTGTTTTGCCTTTGCGAGATGCAGTGGTGTTTCCGCATATTGTGATGCCTGTGTTTGTGGGGCGAGCGAAATCCATTGCGGCTATTGAAGCGGGCGCATTGATGGATCAATGGATTTTGGTGGTGCCACAGCATGATCCCAATGTTGCTGATCCGAAGTTTGACGATGTGAGTGAGTATGGTGTGTTGTGTCGCGTATTGCAGTACAACAAGCAAGCAGAAGACAGCGCCAAAGCGCTTTTGGAAGGCGTGGAGCGGGTAAAAATTAAGGTTTGGAGCGATGAAAACAGCTTGTACTCACAGGCGCAAGTGGTGAAAGTAAAAGAGACTCTGAAGGTGAGCGATGAGGCTGAGTTTGCCGAAATGCGAAAATTGGCGCTCGAGCAGTTTGGGCAATGGCTTCGTGAGAATGATAAAAATGCGATGGATTTGCTTGAAGCGCTTTGGAATGAGCCAAATGTGGTGCGCATCATCGATACCATTGCAACCCATATGGATATGGAAAATCGCCATCGTATGGGTTTTCTGAGTATTTTGAATGTGGAAAAGCGCTTACGGCATTTGTTGATGGTGCTTTCGCATGAATTGGAGCGCACGCGTTTGCGTGGAAAAATCCAGAAACGCGTGAAAAAGCAAATGGATAAAGCTCAGCATGAATATTTTCTCAATGAGCAGATGAAGGCCATTTTGCGCGAACTTCATGGTGATGATGAGCAACAAAATGAGATGGAGCAGCTGGAAAGCAAAATCCGTGCGGCGGGTATGTCGGCAGAAGTGGAGAAAAAAGCGCTTTCCGAACTCTCCAAGCTCAAGCAAATGCAGGCGATGTCTTCAGAGGCAACAGTCGTTCGTAGCTATTTGGATTGGCTGATTTCTTATCCGTGGTCAAAGCAACAGGAAGTGCGTATTGATTTAGCGCAGGCGGCGCAGATTTTAGACGAGGACCATTATGGCTTGGAAGAAATCAAAGACAGAATTCTGGATTATTTGGCCGTGCAAAAACGCAATCAAGGCAGCAAAGCGCCGATTATTTGTTTGGTGGGGCCGCCAGGTGTTGGTAAAACCAGCTTAGGTAAATCGATTGCTCGTTCTACAGGACGCGATTTTGAGCGCATTGCTTTGGGTGGTGTGCATGATGAGGCGGAGATTCGTGGGCATCGGCGCACCTATATTGGCGCATTGCCTGGCAAAATTGTGCAAAAACTGTGCAAGCTTGGCAGTCGTAACCCTGTGATTTTGCTTGATGAAATTGACAAAATTGGTCATGACCATCGAGGCGATCCAGCAGCAGCATTGTTGGAAGTGTTAGACCCTGCCCAGAATCATCAATTTAATGACCATTATTTTGAGGTTGATGTGGATTTGTCGAATGTGTTGTTTATCGCCACCGCTAACACGCTTGATATTCCAGCGCCGTTGCGTGACCGTATGGAAATTATTCATGTATCAGGTTACACCGCGAGAGAAAAAGCAGAAATTGCGAAGCGCTATATCTGGTCAAAACAAATGCGTGAGCATGGTTTGCGAGATGATGAGCTAAGTTTGGAAGAAGGAGTCATTGAACACGTTATTGAGCATTACACGCGTGAAGCTGGGGTACGACAATTAGAGCGAGAGCTTGGCAAATTGGCGCGTAAAGCTGTACGACATTTGGAAAGCCGACCCAGTGCGTCAACAAAGAAAGGAGCGAAAAAATCGGCATCACAAGCGAGCAAAGCGCTTTGTATCAAGCGTGCGGATATGGTGGAGTATTTGGGGGTGGCAAAATATGTTCGTGACGAACATGACCATCAAAGCAAAATCGGCTGTATCACAGGCTTAGCTTGGACTTCTGTTGGGGGTGAGTTGCTTTCTATCGAAACCACAACCTTTTCAGGCACAGGCAAACTCACGCATACAGGGCAATTGGGCGATGTGATGAAAGAATCGATTCAAACGGCTTTATCGGTGGTTCGCCATTATTTGAGCGTTCGTGACCCTGATTTTTCCTTTCAGCAATACGATATTCATATGCATTTACCCGAAGGCGCGACCCCAAAAGATGGACCCAGTGCAGGTATTGCGATGGCAAGTGTGTTGCTTTCTGCCTTGAAACAGTTGCCTGTACGGGGCGATGTGGCGATGACAGGAGAGATTACTTTGCGTGGGCGAGTTTTGGCGATTGGAGGCTTGAAAGAGAAGCTTTTGGCGGCGGTGCGTGGTGGGATTAGAAAGGTTTTGATACCTGCGGATAATGTGAAGGATTTGCGTGATATTCCTGAGGAGGTAAAAAGCGCTTTGGAGATTGTGTCTGTCTCTCATGTGGAAGAAGTTTTCGCGCATGTGTTAGAACATAATCCACTGGCGGTATCAGAGCAAAAAGCTGAAATGGGTAAAAAAGTTGCGCCAGTTTCCGCTAGGAAGCGTAAAAAAATAGAGAAACGATAATGGTGATTTAGTTTATTGAAAAATCAATGCTTATTTTGATTTTGTTGAGAAAATCTGAGTAAAAAGGTTGATTTTTCAGGGCTGAGCATATTTTTCTGTTTGACAGTCTCTGGTTTAGCTTGTTAAATATGCCTCGAATCCTTAGCGCCAAAGCGCTTTGAGGGTTTCAGAACCGATTTTTACTGCCATTTTAAAGGTGTTTTTTATGAATAAAACTGAACTCGTTGACGCTATCGCAGAATCTGCGGACATCACCAAAGCTCAAGCTGCTAAAGCTTTAGAAGCTTTCTTGGAAAGTGTAAGCAAAACTTTACAAGCCAAAGAAAAAGTAACCTTGATTGGCTTTGGTACTTTTGAAGCTCGTGAACGCGCTGCTCGTACAGGTCGTAATCCTAAAACTTTACAAGAAATCAGCATTCCAGCTAGCACAAGCGCTGTGTTCAAAGCAGGCAAAAAGTTAAAAGATGCTTTGAATCCACCTGCTAGCAAACCTGCTAAAGCTGCTGCAAAAAAAGCTCCTGCTAAGAAAAAATAAAAGCGCTTTGAGGGAGATGGTATCTTGGGGACTCTGTATCTTGGAGCTTTGCCCCAAACTCCAGCAGAGGCATCATAGCCCAGAACCTCACAAAGTACTTTAAAAAGGAAAACCCCCACACAAAATAAAGTTTTGGTGGGGGTTTTTTTTATGCTCTGGGGTTAAGCGGTATCATATCGCTTGGGAGGAACCCTCAAATGAAGGCTAGCTCCCCAAAGCGCTTTGCAGTTTACAACATAGACTTAAATTGAATATTCGGTTCATGGTCAAAGCAATCATCAAAACCACGAGGGTGATGATATTCAATCAAATCCTTATCTTGCGGATAAACGTATTTTCCGCCCACTTCCCAAATAAACGGGTGGAATTTGTATTGCAAGCGTTCTTTACGCATTTTCCACAAATCAATGATTTCTTGGGTAGAAGCCATAAAGTTTGTCCAAATGTCGTGATGAACAGGAATAATCACTTTGGTACGAAGCGCTTCCGCCATACGAAGTAAATCAATAGAAGTCATTTTATCGGCAATGCCCACTGGATTTTCGCCATAGTTATTGAGCGCTACGTCAATATCAAAATCTTTGCCGTGTTTCGCAAAATAGATGGAGTAATGGGAATCTGCGCCGTGATAAATATTGCCACCTGGTGTTTTGAATACATAATTCACGGCTTTGCGTCCCATTTCTTCATCAGATGGGCAAAGTCCTTTTAATTCGCCATTTTGATTTTCGGCTCCTTCAACGGGCAAAGTAACCAAGCAAGTACGGTCAAAAGAATCCAAAGCATGAATTTCCACGTCTTTAATTTTTACCACATCACCAGGTTTAACCGTGATGCAACGTTCTTCTGGCACGCCCCATTTTTTCCACATTTCTACACAATGCCAAGGGCCAACAAATTTCACATGGTCTAATTTGGGATTATTACAAATGGCTGCTGCCACATTCACGTCAATGTGGTCATTGTGATAATGCGATGCCAAAATGAAATCCACTTCATTGATGGCAAAGGGGTCTAAAACCACTGGAGCGGCACGTAAATTGGGTTGTAATTTGCGTACGCCTGACATATTCGCCATTTGGTGTCCGCGCACCATATTTTTTTCTTTTTTGGTGCTTTTACCGCGACCAACCCATAAATCCATACAAATATTGGCTCCACCTGGGGTTTTAATCCAAACGCCCACACAGCCCAACCACCACATGGCAAAATTGCCTTCGGGCACGACTTCCTGTTCAATTTCTTCGTTTAACCAAGTTCCCCATTCTGGAAAAGTCGATAAAATCCAGCTCTCGCGGGTGATTTCTTTGATTTTGCTCATGTTTTAACTCCTTCTTTTTGGATTGTTTCAACAGTTTAACATCAGCCCCAAAGCGCTTTGTGTTCACGATAGGGAGCCTCAACAAATGGTTTGATGTCTTAAGCATGATAGGGGAAATTGTGGGTATCAGCGTGATTTTTTCCATTGATGAGAGAAGAGGATAGGGTTTGGGGAGCTTGGGAGAGAATAGCGTGAGAAACAGATGAATGAAGTCTTAAAGTTAGGTGGTCTTTTGGTGGAGAGAAGTTTAGATTTGGTTTCAAAGCGCTTTGGCAATGGGTATAATTTGCGCTGGTTGTTAAAAGGAATCCGCTAACAAAGCGCTTCAAATGCGAGCATTGATGGCAGGTTTAACCATTTAGGCTGATACATGGGTTTATCCCAGTATCGCAAACATCATAGAGAGGAATCGAAGATGGAATTTATTTCTCAATTTATGACTGTGTTAAATGCACAGTTTCTATCCAAAGCGCCATTGCTTTTGGGTTTGGTTGCCTGTATTGGCTATATTCTATTACGTAAAGATGCCACAACTGTTATTAAAGGAACCATCAAAACCATTGTAGGATTTATGATTCTGCAGGTGGGTTCAGGGCAATTGGTTGCGGGCTTTAAGCCTATCATTGAGCAAATTGCCAAAGTGCATCAATTACAAGGCGCAGTGATTGACCCATACACCAGTATGCAAGCTACTATCTCCACGATGGCAGATAATTATTCTTGGGTGAGCTTTGCTGTGTTGCTCGCATTAGGTTTGAATATTTTGCTGGTACTTTTCCGACGCTTTACAGGTATTCGTACCATCATGCTGACAGGGCATATCATGTTCCAGCAAGCTGGCTTGGTGGCGGTGTTCTACATGATTTTAGGCGCATCTATGGCAGAAACCATCATCTATACTGCCATTATCATGGCGTTATATTGGGGTATTTCCGCCAACATCATGTACAAATCTACTCAAGTGATTACAGGCGGTGCGGGCTTCTCGATTGGTCACCAACAACAAGTTGCTTCTTGGATTGCCGTTAAACTTGCGCCAAAATTAGGTGATAAAAATGATACGGTGGATAAGTTGAATTTGCCAAAATGGTTGCATATTTTCCACGACAGTATTTCTGCAACGGTTATCGTGATGACCTTCTTCTTCAGCATTATCTTGCTTACTTTCCATTTTGAGATGGCAAAAGATGCTGAAGGCAAACTCTTGACCATCAGCGTATTGGAGCAAATGGCAGGTAAAACATGGTGGCCAATTTATATTTTTGAAACAGGCTTGAAGTTTGCGGTGGCGATTCAAGTTATCGTCATTGGCGTACGTATGTTCGTAGCGGAGCTTTCAGAAGCTTTTAAAGGTATTTCTGAGCGTTTGATTCCCAATGCAGTTCTTGCGATTGACTGTGCGGCGATTTATGCCTACTCACCCAATGCGATGGTATTTGGCTTTATGTGGGGCGCGATTGGTCAATTCTTAGCAGTAGGCATTATGTTGCTTATGGGGGCGCCAGTTCTCATCATTCCAGGTTTCATTCCGATGTTCTTCTCCAACGCAACCATTGGCGTATTTGCAAACCAATTTGGTGGCTGGCGAGCTGTGATGAAGATTTGCTTTGTGATGGGTATGATTGAGGTATTCGGATCTGCGTGGGCGATTCAAATGTTTACTCAACAAGGCACCAGCTTCAATGGCTGGATGGGTATGGCAGATTGGGCATTGCTCTTCCCACCTATCATGCAAGGCATTAGCACAACCGCTAACTTCTTACCGAAGAGCGCTGCATTCTTGGGCTTTGTGTTGTTCTTGATTGCTTTGTCTATTATCTACATGATTCCTGCCTCCAAAGCGCTTCGTGAAGCTGAAGATGCAGCAAAAGCGGCAGGCAAAACTTTAGAGGAGATGGAAGGCTATGGCGCGGCTAAAGAAGAACCTGCGGTTGCAGCTCCTGTGGCTGATGTTGTTGCAGGTAGTAAATCGGTGCGCATTTTAGCGGTTTGTGGCTCAGGTCAAGGTTCATCGATGATGATGAAAATGAAGATTGGTCAATATCTTGATAAACACGGTATTCCCAATATCATGGATTCTTGCGCAGTAACCGACTACAAAGGCAAACTGAGTGGTGTGGATATTATTGTGGCATCTAAGCATTTGGTGGCTGAGATTGATGGTGGCGAGAGCGTATCGGTTCTTGGCGTACAAAATATGCTCAACCCCAACAGCTTTGGTGAAGAACTGATAGCCTTGATTAAAAAACACAACGGCTAACAAGCTATTATAGAAAATGGAGCAAAGCGCTTTGGGGTTATGATGATGCCAAAGCGCTTTGTTGCGAAAGAACAAAAGGAATTTGAGATGTTGAAAGAATCTTTAATCGAAAACCAATCGATTCGTTTGAATCAAACCGCGGCCAGCTGGCAAGAAGCCATCAAAATTGGCACTGATGCTTTGGTTGCATCAGGAGCGGTAGAGCCACGTTATTACGATGTGATTGTGGAGAAAATTAAGGAATTGGGAGCTTATGTTGTGTTAGCACCGGGCTTGGCAATGCCCCACGCACGCCCTGAAGATGGCGTAAAACGCACGGCTTTTGCCTTAACCACTCTCAAAACACCTGTTTATTTTGATGGCGAAGATGAGCCTGTTTCGGTTATGGTGACATTGGCAGGGGTGGATTCGAATCAGCATATGCAAGGAATTATGGAAATTACCCAAGTCTTTGAAGATGAAGACCCAAATAGCGAAACAGGCGTGGATTTGGCGAAATTTTTACGTTGTCAAACAGAAGCCGATATTTATGCTTTGATTGATAGAGCGCTTTCACGTTAAGGAGCTAAGATGAAACCCTTATTGCAAATAGCCCTAGATTCCTTGAGTTTAGAAAAAGCTGTCGCTGATGCGAAAAATGCAGAAAAACTCGTGGATATTATTGAAGTTGGTACCATTTTAGCCTGCGCTGAAGGTATGAAAGCCGTTAGCACCTTACGCGCCTTACACCCCCATCATATTTTGGTCTGTGATTTGAAAACCACCGATGGTGGTGCGATTTTGGCAAAAATGGCATTTGAAGCAGGCGCCGATTGGCTGACCGTTTCTGCTGCTGCTCATCCAGCCACTAAAGCCGCCTGCAAAAAAGTTGCAGATGAATTCAACGCAGCTCACCCTGATTTAAGCGTCAAAAAAGAAATTCAAATTGAGATTTATGGCAATTGGACTTTGGACGATGCAAAATCGTGGTTGGATTCGGGCATCAAACAGGCGATTTATCACCGTTCCCGTGATGCTGAGCTTGCTGGCAAAGGCTGGACAGTAGAAGATATCGAATTGATGCAAAAGTTATCTGATATGGGCTTAGAGCTTTCCATCACAGGTGGTATTGTTCCTGAGGAAATTCATTTGTTCAAAACCATTAAAAACGCCAAAGCCTTCATTGCAGGGCGAGCTTTGGTGGGTGACAAAGGTCAAGCCACTGCTGAAGCCATTCGCTCAGAAATTGGAAAATATTGGGCATGATGATAACAAAGCGCTTTGGGCAAGGTTAAGGTTTATCTAAACACGTCAAAGCGCTTTGGGCTAAAATCCGAAAAATTTTCATACTCCGCCATTAGGCGGTTTTTTATTTGGAGAACCATGAAATTAGGACGTTTTGTTTACGATAAGCCCGTGATGGTGCTTGCGCCGATGGCAGGGGTATCAGATTTACCTTTTCGCCGATTGTGTCAGCAGTTTGGCGCGGATTATACGGTGGCGGAGATGGTGAGCGCGAAGCCTGATTTACTCTCCACAGAACTCAGCCAAAAGCGCTTAAGCTTTGATGATGATGCCAGTCGCCCCAAAATTGTTCAGCTTTTGGGAGCAGATAAGGCATTGATGATTGATGCCGCGCAAATGTTAGAGGCAAAAGGGATTGATGTTTTGGATATTAATATGGGTTGCCCCGCGAAAAGAGTTGGTAAAGATTGCGCGGGTTCGGCATTATTGGCTGATGTAAAACGGGTAGGTGAGCTACTTAAAGCGCTTTGCGAGGCGGTGAAAATTCCTGTAACACTGAAAACTCGTTTGGGTTTTGATGACAATACGGCGATTTTTCGTGTAGGACAATTGGCGGAAGAGGCAGGCGTGGTGGCGATTGCCTTGCATGGTAGAACACGTTCTCAGCGATTTACAGGCACTGTCGATTATCACATGATGGGAAAATTTGCGGAACAAAGCGCTTTGCCTGTGATCGCAAACGGCGATATTGTAAGCCCTGAGCAAGCACAAAATTTGCTTTCGCTTTATCCTTTTGCAGGCATCATGATTGGGCGAGCAGCACAGGGCAATCCTCATTTGTTTGCCAAATGCCAAAATCTCATCAACGACAAAGCGCTTTGTACTCAATTAACGCGCCAACACATCATAAGCCACATCAGCGCGTTACATCAGCATTACGGCATGCAAGGTATTTTGATTGCGCGTAAACATTTGCACCACTATCTGCGCGATAATGCTCACTATCACGAGCTTCAGCCACGCATTAATGAGGCGCAAACAAGCTTGGAGCAATTGGCGTTGTTGGATTATTGGGAGGATTGATGGCATTAGGGATTCATTTACGCTTGCTGGGGGTGGCATTTTGCTGGGGGATTTCATGGCCGTTGGGGCGTGTGGTGGCGCAAAATGTTGAACCATTCACAGCGGCAGCATTTCGTTTTTTACTGGCAAGTACTTTACTTTTGGGCTGGCTTCATTGGCGTGGGGCTTTGAATATCAAAGCGCTTTCGCCAAAAGTTTGGCGTGGCTTATCGTTGGGTGGCTTATTGGGGACTTTTGCCTATTCGGTATGTTTTTTGATGGCATTGCGATATATGGAAGCAGGAAAAGCTTCGGTATTTGTGTCGATTAGTCCAGCGGTGACGGTTTTGGCAGCGATGGTGGTTTTTGGCGAAAGGGTTAATCGTTTAACGCTTTTGGGTATGGGTTTGTGTTTGATTGGCGCTCTTTTTGCACTCACTGGAGGTAAACAAAGCGCTTTAACTACAGGTTTTCATTTAGGATTGGGCGAATGGCTTTTGGTAGCTGCGATGCTTTTGTGGGCAGCTTATACCTTGATTAATCGCGTGCTGGTGCGTGATTTAGATCCTTTGGTAGCAACGGCGTTGATATTTGGCATGGGGTCTGGATTGTTGGTGTTAGGTTCCTTGGTAGTAGAAGGCTTTACAGGTTGGCAACATTTGTTTGAGGCAAGCGCAACGGTTTGGATTTGTATGATTTTGTTGGTGTTGTTGTCTACTGTGTTGGCGTATGCATGGTACGCACAGGGTATCGCAGCGCTTGGCGCTGGCACGGCAGCCGCGTATACCATTTTGGTGCCGCTTTTTGGTGTGATGTCTTCTGTGATTTTCTTGGGCGAGCCTTTGACGGTAGGCATTGTGCTGGGTGTTTGCTTTGCTTTAGGTGGCACGTGGTGTATGAATCGTGCAAAGATGAAATAAAGCGCTTTTAAATTCTTTATAATTGGTCATGATTGTTTCATCATTGGAGAATGACCATGAAAAAAATCAAACTACTGATTGCCCTGACTTTGGCTTCTGCGACCACTCAGGCAACAGAATCATCTGAACAGGCGTTTGCCCCCAAAGATTATCACTTGGAAAAAGTGGTGATGTTCAGCCGACACGGCATTCGAGCGCCATTGGTCGGTTATGGAAGCGCTTTGGCCGAAGCCACTCCACAAACTTGGCCAACTTGGCAAACCGAAGGCGGACATCTGACCCCAAAAGGCACCCAATTGGAAGCGCTTTTTGCCGTTTATTTGGGAGAATGGTTAGAAGCCACAGGTTTAATCAAAAAAGACCAATGCCAGACCGACCAGTTTTTGATTTACACCAACAGCCTGCCCCGTACCATTGCCACAGGTCAAGCCTTTGCCGATAAGGCGTTTCCCGATTGTGGGTTAAAGGTACGTCATCAGGAAGAGGTGGGTAAAATGGACGACACCTTTAATCCCATTGTGCGCCGTGAAGTGACCCCTGAATTTGAGCAACAATTAAGACAATCCATTGACGAAAGTTTAGGTGGTAAAGGCTTTGCAGGCTTAAACGAACGCTTGGCAGACAATTACGCCGAATTGGAAAAAGTGTTGGACTATGGTCAATCGGTGGCGTGTCAAGAGAAAAAATCCTGCGATTTCAGATTGTTGGAAAACACGTTAAGCTTTGAACAGGGCAAAGAACCCAAAACTACAGGCGCTTTACGCAACGGCACAGGGGCAGGGGACAATTTCATTCTTCAATATTACGAAGGCTTCCCCGAAAATGAAGTGGCTTGGGGGAAAATCACCAGCGAAGATAGTTGGAAAAAAATCACCGCCATCAAAGATTTATACAATGATGTTTTATTTGGTTCGCCTTTGATGGCAAAAGAAGCCGCCACGCCGTTGTTGTTGTTTATTCAAAATGCTTTCCATGATGCAGGTTATCAACACGATTTAATCGTTCCTGCCCGTCAGGCCAAAGTGGTGTTGTTGGTGGGACACGATTCCAATGTGGGTTCGCTGTTGCCTTTATTAAAAGTCAAACCTTATCAGTTGCCCAAACAATATGAACACACCCCATCAGGCGGAAAATTGGTTTTCCAAAAATGGCGTGATGGACAAGGCAAAGCTTGGGCAAAAGTGGAATATGTTTATCAATCCACCGAGCAATTACGCATCGCCGAAGCGCTTGATTTAAAGAACCCACCGCAGAAAGTGGTTTTGGAATTGAGCGATTGCCCCATCAATGAACAGGGATTTTGTCCTTTTGAACAATTTGAACAGGCGATGAAAAAAGCTTTAGAGTAATCAGTAAAAGCGCTTTGTCATGTGGCAAAGCGCTTTTGAGGTTTTAATTATTTCTTACTTAATTTGAGACAAATCCATTCATCACGTTCATTGATGCGTTCAATGTGGAATTGTTCGCCATAAACTTCTTCAATGCGGGCTTGTTGTCTTTCTAAAATGCCAGCGAATACCAAGACTGTATGGTCTTTTAAATGTTTTTCAAATTGGGATTTTAGAAAACACAAAGGTTCCAACAAAATATTGGCGACTAAAATATCCACTTGGGGTGCATCATCTGGATTTTGCAAAATTTTGATTTTATGTTCTACTTTATTTTTTTGGGCATTATCCAAACTGGCGGTTAAGGCTTGAGGGTCAATATCGGTTTGATAAATTTCCTTTGCGCCCAATAATCCTGCTGCAATGCCCAAAATCCCCGAACCACAACCATAATCATAAAGCGCTTTGCCGTTTAAATCGGTATCGGCTAAAAATTGCAAACACATGGCGGTTGAAGGGTGTGTGCCTGTGCCAAAGGCTAAACCAGGGTCAAGACGAAGAATAACCCCTTGATTATCTTTGATTTCGTGTTCAGTTGCGCCCACCCACAAGCGCTTTTGTTTGCCAACAAATTCGATGGGTTTGAAATAATCCAACCACGCTCGTGTCCATTCAATATCTTGGAAAAATTTGGAATTGAAACGCAATTTTTCCCCCAGCATCTCGTCCAATTGCGCCAAAATCTCTCCTAAATTGGCGTTTTTCTCAAAAAGGGCGGTGATTCGGGTGTTTTGCCAAAGGGGAGTCGTGCCGACTGGTGGTTCAAAAATCTCTTCATCATCAACCGCTTCATAGCTGACCGATAGCGCACCTGCGAAAAAAAGCGCTTCTTCTACGATTTCAAGTTCGTGTTCATCGGCGCAATCTAAACTTAAATTGAGCCAATCTTGATTGTGTTCCATTTGTTATTCCTTTGTATGAAAAAAGCGCTTCTTCAATTTTTGAAAAAGCGCTTTGTGGTTTTACGGGTTTTCGCTAAAAAAGCGCTTTAGGATAAGCCCAATTTGTGTTCCAAATAGTGAATATCCATTTCGCCTTTGCGCACCACAGGGTCATGCATTAAATCACGGTGTAAAGCGATGTTGGTTTTGATTCCTTCAATGACCATTTCCGATAAAGCCATGTCCATTTTGGCAATAGCATTGGCACGATCATCGCCATGCACGATCAATTTACCCACCATTGAATCATAATGAGGCGGAACGGTATAACCATTATACAAATGCGATTCCACCCGAACCCCTAAACCACCAGGCGGTAAAAAGGTTTGAATTTTACCCGGTGAGGGGATAAAGGTTTTCGCATCTTCGGCATTAATACGGCATTCAATGGCATGACCATTGATTTTAATGTCTTCTTGTTTATAAGAAAGCGGTAAGCCATAGGCAATGCGAATTTGCTCACGGACAATATCCACGCCTGTAATCATTTCGGTCACAGGGTGTTCCACTTGCACACGGGTATTCATTTCGATGAAATAAAAACGTCCGTTTTCGTATAAAAATTCAAAGGTGCCAGCGCCGTGATAGCCAATGCGCTTACAGGCTTCGACACAAATTGCCCCGATTTCCGCCCGTTGTTCTTCTGTAATGCCTGGTGCTGGCGCTTCTTCCAATACTTTTTGATGACGGCGTTGCAGTGAGCAATCACGTTCGCCCAAATGAATGGCGTTACCATGCTTATCAGATAACACTTGGATTTCAATATGGCGTGGGGTTTCCAAGAATTTTTCCATATAAACCATGTCGTTACCAAAAGCTTGACGGGCTTCGGTTTTGGTCAAACGAACACTATCCACCACTTCTGCTTCACTGCGTACCACCCGCATACCACGACCGCCACCACCGCCAGCCGCTTTAATAATCACAGGATAACCAATGCGTTTGGCAATGGCTTTGATTTCATCGGCATCGGCGGGCAAGGGGCCATCAGAACCTGGCACACAAGGAATACCAGCGCTTTTCATGGCTTTAATCGCTTCTACCTTATCGCCCATCATTCTGATGGTATCCGCACGAGGGCCAATAAAGATGAAGCCCGAATTTTCCACACGTTCAGCAAAATCAGCATTTTCAGATAAAAAGCCATAGCCAGGGTGAATGGCTTCGGCGTTGGTGACTTCAGCTGCCGCAATAATCGCAGGCATATTCAAATAGCTTTCAGAAGAGGGGGCAGGGCCAATGCAAACGCTCTCATCTGCCAAAATTACGTGTTTCAAATCCGCATCGGCTTTGGAATGTACCGCCACCGTTTCAATGCCCAATTCTTTGCAGGCTCGTAAAATGCGTAACGCAATTTCGCCCCGATTGGCAATTAACACTTTCTTAAACATAAAGCGCTTTCCTTATTCCACAACGAATAAAGGCTCATCGTATTCCACTGGCTGACCATTTGCCACCAAAATTTCCACAATCTTGCCTGAAAAATCAGATTCAATACGGTTAAACATTTTCATCGCCTCAATGATGCAAACGGTATCGCCGACTTTTACGTCCTGACCAATGCTGACAAAATTATCCACATCAGGCGATGGAGCAGCATAGAACGTACCCACCATTGGCGAACGAATGATTTTGCCCGATTTTTTCGGAGCAGGAGCAGAAGCGCTTTCTGGTGCGCTTGGCGCTGGAGCAGAAGCGCTTTGGGCAGGTGGCATCATCAAAGGTTGTTGGTACATCATGGGCGCAACCGCAGGAGCGACAGCCCCTTGGCGATTAATCCGAATGGTTTCCTCGCCTTCGGTGATTTCAATTTCGGCGACATCGGTTTCTTGTAATAACTCAATGAGTTTTTTGATTTTACGAATATCCATAATTTCTGCCTTTATTTAGTGGTTTTGAGTACGGAGAAGTTGTTGATGGGCGGCTAAAAGAGCCAGTTCATAGCCGTCTACGCCCAGACCTGCAATAATGCCTTGAGCAATATCGCTAAAATAGGAATGTTGGCGGAAGGGTTCACGTTGAAAAACATTCGATAAATGAACTTCAATGAACGGAATATGAACAGCAGAAAGCGCATCGCGTAAAGCTACGCTGGTGTGTGTGTAAGCTGCTGGATTGATGATGATATAATCCACACGATGCTTGCCTGCTTCATGAATCAAATCAATCAGCATACCTTCATGATTGTGTTGAATAAATTCCAGCTGATGCCCCAGCTCTTGCGCTAGTTGAACCAAGCGCTTTTCGAGCTGTTCTAACGTATCGTTGCCGTAGTGTTGTGGCTCACGTTGCCCCAAGAGATTTAGGTTGGGGCCATTAATCACCAATATCAGTGCCATAGCTCATCTTTCTTAATTTGTTGCTAAAGTTCGGCATTATACGAAAAACTATCGCGAAATCGTCAATTTTTTGCGGAAATCTGCCATACTGCTTTCGCCAACCCATTGCTCATTGGGGGTTAGGTCTTGGGCATGAGGAGGGTAAGATAAAACCGCAGGTGGCCCAACTAAATTCAATGTGTTTAGCAGTTGATGATGGGCTTGGGTTGTATCGGTTAAATCAACTTTTAGCAAGGTGAATGCAGAGAGGTTTGCCGATAGTTCAGGATTTTGCCAAATCTGATGTTCCCACTCATGGCAGGATACACACCATTGGGCAAAGAAATCCAACAAGACAGGTTTATCACTTGTTGCCAAAGCGCTTTGTAGCTCTGAAAGATTGTTGATGGTTTGGAATTGCGGAGCAACAGAGCTTTGGCTTGATGAATTTAATGAGACTGTGGTGGGCGTAGGGTTTATGGCTCGATTCAGATAAGAGAAGCTAATAGCGAAACTTAGGAGACAGAAGAACCAAAGCGCTTTGTCTTTGCCATGTTGGGGCAATTGTTTGGGCAATAAAAAGATGCATACCAATAAGGCATATATCCCTCCTAAAGCGCTTTGCACAGCTACACCACTGATTCTTGCCAATAGCCAGAAGGTAATCGCCAGCAGCATAAAGGCAAAAGCAGTTTTTACATAGCCCATCCATAATCCTGATTTAGGCATATAACGTTTTAGAGCGGAGGCAAAGAGGAAGAGCGGAGTGCCTTGACCAATGCCGTAGACAAATAACGCTAGTGCGCCTTGCGGAGGGTTGGTTTGGCTGGCGTAAATCAGGAGCGCGGTCAAAATAGGGGTTGAGCAGGCGCTGACCATTAATACTGACAATGCGCCCATAATGAAGGAACCCATGTATGAGCCTGATTGTTGTTGGCGACTGAGTCGGTCAAGCTTTGTTTGCAAAGCGCTTGGTGCACGGAAATGGAATAGTCCAAACATTGATAAAGCAAGCAAGCCGAAAATAGCGGCTACTACAAGCGTTATCCATGTTTTTTGGAGTAAGAGTTGTAAATTGAGTTGAAACAAGGCAAAAAACGCGCCCAAAATTGCCAAAGCGCTTCCCATGCCTACCACATAAAAGGCAATGAGGCGATAAGCGCGTGCTGTGGAAACATGTTCACCTACTACCACGCTACTAACAATCGGAATCAAAGGATACACGCAAGCTGTAAATGCCATCGCCACGCCCAATAAGAAAATCAACGGTAAGCTAGACCAATAATGCTGATGTAGTGTATCAATAGCGCGGTCTGAGAAAGAGGCATCATCGCTAAGCGCTTTGGGGGAAGGTGCGGTGGCTTGTGTGGTGGGTGGCTCTGTAGAAACGACTGTTTCAGTTGGGTCAGAGGTTGTCTGTTCGCTGGGGGTGTAACTCAGCCATTGGCTACTTTTGGGGTAACATACTCGACCTTCTGCACAACCTTGATACTCTAACAACACTTCGCCATGTCCTGAGAGCATTGTTTTGGGAATATCAAATTGCAGTTTTCCACGATAAATTTCTTGTTCACCTAAGAAGGGGTCATGATGTTGTTCGCCAGCGTTTAATTCAGGTACTAAGCGCTTTGGTAACAGTAAACTGATGCTGGAGCGATAGAGGTAATAACTTTGGTCAGGCATTTGAATGCTGACTTTGAGAAAATCTGGCGTTTCACTCTGTTCGATGGTGAATGCCTCATCTGGGGTTAGGAATTCGCTGTTGGCTTTGCCTAAAAGTGAGGGCTTTTTGGTTATTTTGGGACTAGCAACCAAAGCTTGAGAGGCTTCTGGCTGGCTGGATTCTGTGATGCCCATTTTGGCTTCAGTGGCAGAAGTTTCTATACTTTCGTTAGATTCTGGCACATCTAATTCAAAGGTGATAGGCGGATAGCACAATACATCAACCTCGCAACCCTGTGTTTTCAACACAAAGCGCTTTGTTGGCTCGCTGTGATACAGGCTTAGGGTAGGGGAGGTTTCCCACAAATGTGTTAAGCCTAAATAGGTATCCTGTTTTGGGATAGGAGCTGGGTTGGATTGATAATCTTGGCTTTGGTTGATGGTGGTTTTATCGGCGTAGAGATAGTAGTTTTCTGGAAAATTGATAGTGATAGTGGTGAGATAGCCCTGCTCGTGTGGGCGTTGCTCAATAGTAGGTACAAAAACTTCTTTAGCTGGGCGCGGTTGAGCATGGGTAAAGCCAAGCATCAAGCCAATTAACATCAATAAGTAACGCATAAAAAATCCCCAAAATGACGAAAGATTAGCCTACCATGATTAGCAATCGTGGCATGATGAAGAAATGATAAAAGTCTAGCGAGGCTTAAGGTTTTTAAACAAAGCGCTTTGAGCGCTAGAGAGTTTTTTATTTTTTGTTGATAAGGAGATGATGATGTTATTACCCTTTCCGTTATTCTGGGTTTATTTGGCAGTAGAATTGTTGGCTTTCGTGTTGGTCAGCAAGATATTAGGCTTTGTGTTTGCATTTTTGTTGTTGGTGGGTTTGACGATTTACGGTGGTCAGCTATTTCGTAAAACATTGATGAATATGACCACGCCTGTGCAACAAGGTGAACAAGGTTATCGTTTGGTAGGGGCGATTTTGTTGGTGATTCCAGGTTTTGCGACAGCATTGTTGGCATTGTGCTTACTTTGGCAGCCTTTGCGTGATCAATGGGCGAAAGAAATTTGGGCGCGACTCAAGCCTGAGGATATGTATAAGCGTTATGGCGAACAATTTGAAAGCGTAATGGCGCAACGGGCTGATGGTACGAAAGTTCAAGGCGAATTGTTGCGCAAGGATAAGCCATGATTCGCGCTTTTGGTGAGCATCAACCGCATATTGCCCAAAGCGCTTGGGTGCATGAATTAGCATTTGTGAATGGTAAAGTCACTTTGGGCGAGAGGGTGAGTGTGTTTCCCTCTGCTGTGATTCGTGGAGATTTGGCGGCGATTGTGGTGGGCGATGATAGCAATATTCAAGATGGAGCCGTTCTGCACACTACACATCAAAGCGCTTTTTTCAGCGAAAAGCCTTTGACTATTGGGCGTTATGTGACGGTTGGGCATGGGGCGATTTTGCATGGTTGTACCATCGGCGATGAGGTATTAATCGGTATGGGGGCAACAGTGTTAGATGGCGCTGTAGTGGAGAATCAAGTATTGTTGGCAGCTGGCTCGCTGGTTACGCCAAACAAACGTTTAACATCAGGCTATTTGTACGCAGGCAGCCCAGCACGACAAGTGCGTCCACTAACCGATGAAGAAAAGCGCTTTTTTCAATACTCAGCCCAGAATTACGCCAAATTAGGCGCTCAATACAAAGCAGAAGAGGCAAACAATCCCTAGCATCTCCTGCGCTATAAAGCGCTTTGTGGGCTTGGATTGATGAATGTTCACGCAATAACAGAAAACCCCGTGTTGATGCACGGGGTTTTGGTTTTTATCAATCGTTCAAAAAGCTTTTCAGCAATTCAGAGCGGTTAGGGTGTCGGAGTTTACGAAGCGCTTTGGCTTCAATTTGGCGAATGCGTTCGCGTGTGACATCAAATTGTCGTCCAACTTCTTCCAGCGTGTGATCTGTGTTCATATCAATCCCAAAGCGCATTCTGAGAACGCGTTCTTCTCGTGGGGTGAGGGTTGCCAAAACTTCATTGGTTGCTTCTGAAAGCCCACGAATGGTTGCCACTTCCAACGGTGATTGAATGTTGGAATCTTCGATAAAATCACCAAGATGTGAATCTTCATCATCACCAATAGGTGTTTCCATCGAAATAGGTTCTTTGGCAATTTTTAAAACTTTTCGAATACGATCTTCGGGCATTTCCATTTCTTTGGCGAGTTCTTCAGGTGTTGGTTCACGCCCATTTTTCTGTACCAAAGCGCGAGAAACTCGGTTTAGTTTATTAATGGTTTCAATCATATGCACAGGGATACGAATGGTTCGTGCTTGGTCAGCAATGGAACGTGTGATGGCTTGGCGAATCCACCAAGTTGCATAGGTTGAGAATTTAAAGCCTCGCCGATATTCAAATTTATCCACCGCTTTCATCAAGCCAATGTTGCCTTCTTGAATCAAATCAAGGAATTGCAAACCACGATTGGTGTATTTTTTCGCAATAGAGATGACCAAGCGTAAATTAGCTTCCACCATCTCTTCTTTCGCTTTTTTGGCTTGCTCCTTACCTTTGTAAAGCTGATTGGCGATGCGATCAATATCGCCCACGCTCATATGATATTCCGCTTCAATATCCAAATATTTCTCTTGCTCAGCTTGAACTTCCAGCAAAATGCCTTTCAATTTTTCTGCCGTTTTGTTTCGCTTTTTGCTTTTGGCGAGAATCCAATCTTTATGAGTGCGGTTGGATTTGATTTCATCGGCGAAATCTTTTGGCTCCATGCCTGCTTTGTCTACCAACAACTTGCGCAATCTGCCATCAATTTCTCGGATTTTACCCATAGGAATATTGATTTGCGCTTCCATGAGGTCAAAAGTTCGTTGAGGGAAGGAGAATGCCATGAAAAGCGCTTTGAGTTGTTGATGGAGGGGTTCAACTTTTTTGTGTTCAAGCGCTTTATGCTTTTTCAGAGCTGTTTCAAATTTTTTGTAAACGCCGACCATTTCTTGCAATTTTTCACGGGCTTCAATCAGATTGTCTGCATTACTCGGGCCATCAACTTCCACCTCGCTTTCATCATCATCATCATTATCAGGCATTTTGGCGAGATGCTCATTTTCGCTGTCTTCATCGATAGCTAATTCATTCTCCTCAACAAAAGCGTCTAAATCTTTGTCAGAGTAGATATTGCCATAGCTGTTGACCAATTCCGCCAGTTTGCTTTCTCCAGCTTCTACCTTCTCAAATTCATCTAAAAGCGCTTTGATGGCTAAGGGGAATTCCGTGAAAGTATGCTGTACATTGCTCATGCCAGCTTCAATCTTTTTAGCAATGGTGATTTCGCCTTCGCGCGTGAGTAAGTCCACCGCGCCCATCTCGCGCATATACATACGCACAGGGTCTGTGGTTCTGCCAATCTCTGATTCGCCACTGAGTGTTGTGCTACTGATGTCTTCATTATCATCAACCGCTACCACATCATCTCCCATGCTAGGGCGACTTTCCAAAACCTCAATCCCATTTTCTGCAAAATATCCTACGATTTCATCGATTTTCTCGCTATCGAGTGAACGACCTGCAAACACATCATGAATTTCAGCATAGGTAACAAAGCCCTGTTCACGCGCCCGTTCGCTTAATTCTTTGAGTTCTTCGGTGATGTCGTCTTCATATTCTTGAATATCATCGTCTTCGTGTTCAAAATTGCTCATCGCAAACTCCTTATGCTTTGATTACGGGCTGACTGTTGGAACGAGGTTGTTCGGCTTCGTTCTGGATACGGGTTTTTTTGCGCGACAGTAAACGTTGCGCGGTTTGTTTGGGAATATCCAGCAGCTCATGGCGGAGCTGCTCGGAGGTGAGTTCACGCAAGGTATTGAGCAAGGGCGTAAGCTCATGGTTTAAATGGTGGTGATTGAGATAATTTTCAATGCGCTCCATCTCTGCTCCTGCTTGCTGGAGGGTGTAGCTTAAAGCAAAACTGTGGGGAAAGTGTTCTTGCAACTCAGGTGGATACAAAGCGCTTTGTAATTCGTAAGAAAGCTCAGGGTGGGTTGTGATGATGGCAAGTAAACGCAAGTCTTTTGGCTGAGGTACTTTAGCTTGTCGGCTACTGTAGGACAAGGTGTAGGGAGCAAGCGCTTTGGGACGTGATTGAGTTGGGAGAATCAAACCATCACTAGGCAAGGAGAAGGCTTTGAGGGTTTGTTGAGTTAGGAGCTTTTTGTATGCACCATCAGGTAATTTACTCAGCCATTCGGTTAAGTTAGAGACCAAATGCGCTTGAGCTTCAACAGAGCGGCGTTCACCTAAGCCATCATCAAGTGTTTGAATGAGAAATTGGGAAGGCGTTTTGGCACTGTCCATCAATTGATGGAAGGCTTCCAAGCCTTGTTTATCGAGCAGAGAATCGGGGTCTTCGCCTGTGGGCATGAACATAAAACGCCAGTCATGTTCATCATCATGCTGGGTAAAAATGGCATCAAGCGCTTTGGTGGCTGCTTTTTGCCCTGCATGGTCGCCATCAAAGGCAAAATAGGCTTTTGAGGTGCGCTTTTTGAGTTGGGCGATATGAGTTTCGCCAATGGCAGTGCCAAGTGCGGCAACCGCATAGGGAATGCCATGTTGCCAGAGTTTGATAACGTCCATATAGCCTTCGGTTACCACCAACTGCTTGGGGCGTGAGCGATCATTCATCGCGTGATAAAGCCCGTATAGCTCAAAGCGCTTATTGAAATACGGAGTTTCAGGGGAGTTTAAATACTTGGGCTGAGCCTCGCCTAAAGCTCGTCCCCCAAAGCCGACCACTTGCCCTTTGGCGTTATGAATGGGAAAGATGATGCGATCACGAAACCAATCGAAATAACGCCCATCTTTTTCACCAATCAAACCTACTTCTTGAAGCGTTGCCAAACTAAAGCGCTTTTGGAGAGCCTCAAGCAGGGCGTTGTGGTTAGGAGCGTAGCCGATGTTGAAATGCTGTAAAGTTTCGGGCTTTAGCCCCCGTTTCTCTAAATACAGACGAGCTGCCAAAGCGCTTTGGGTGGTCAATTGTTCTTTAAACCATTGTGCGGCGGTGTTTAAGCATTCGATGGATTGCTGTTGTTGGTTTTTTTGTTCTGGTGTTGGGGCTTGGTAATTGGTGTCGTATTCGATGCTGAGGTTGTTAAACCGAGCCAATTCTTCCACGCTCTCGACAAAGCTCAAATGGCTATAATCCATCAAAAAACGAATCGCATCGCCTGACGCGCCACAGCCAAAGCAGTGATAAAACTGCTTTTTACCATCGACAGAAAACGAGGGAGATTTCTCTTCATGAAATGGGCAACATGCCCAATGTTTATCGCCTGATTTTTTCTTCAGTGGTACACGTGCATGAATCAGCGCGACCAAATCTGTCTGTGCGGAGAGTTGGTCTATAAAGCGCTTATTGATGCGTTGGCTCATGGCGGAGAAAGTCGCGGTAAATTTAGGGGGTTAAGAGTGCGCGAACCGCTTGGCTAACTTGGCTCATATCTGCTCGCCCTTCAAGCACAGGCTTTAATTTATCCATCAAAGGGCGCATGGAAGCCATATTTTTCTCCAAGCCTGATTCTGTGAACACACGCAAAATCTCCGCTTGAACCTCTTCAGGAGAAAGCGCTTTGGGTAAAAATGGTTGAATCAAGAGAATTTCCGCTTCTTCTTGCTCTGCCAAATCGATTCGACCTGCATCACGGTATTGTTTGGCAGCATCTTGTCGTTGTTTGACCAAGCGAACCAGCTCACGAATGGCAATTTCATCAGTTACTTCAATGCGTTGATCAACTTCAATTTGTTTAAAAGCGGCGCTGACCATGCGCAAAGTTTGCAGAGCTAATTTATCTTTTGCCACCATAGCTTGTTTGATAGCGGTCTGGAGTTGTTCTTTGATGCTCATGGATTTTCCTTAAAAGAGGCAAAGCGCTTTGATGGGCTTTGTGGGGGGCTACAAATAAAAATTGGAAGGGTCTAGCCCTTCCAACCGATGTTTTCGTACGCGATGTAGATTAATACATGCGCGTGAAACGATTGCGGTCTTTGCTGATGCGGCGAGCATTACGTTTAACAGCAGCAGCCATTTTGCGTTTACGCTCTTGTGTGGGTTTTTCATAAAACTCACGGCTGCGAACTTCAGCTAATACACCAGCTTTTTCGCAAGCACGTTTAAAACGGCGTAAAGCAACATCAAAAGATTCGTTGTCACGGACTTTTACATTAGGCATTCAATGATTTCCTTCAGTTTTTTGGGTTAAAAATAGTGGGTTAAAAATGGCTATTTTAAGCACTTTGAGCCTTGCTTTCAAGCTTGAATCAGGAGCTTGTTGGCAAAGCGCTTTGGGCTAACGACTTTAGAGGGTGTAAGAAGGGAGACCACTTAACAAGCGTTTTCCCAAATGCCCCTCAATCAATTCGCGAATTTTCGGCACATCTTTGCCTGACAACTGCACGCCCACGCCAGGCACACGCCGAGCCACTTTTTTGGGAGGGTTCAGCCAAATAATTCGACCTGATACCGCAAATTTTCCCAAATTATCAGGAAGTTGCAAGAAAACAAATACTTCCTGACCCATTTTGAACGATTCTTCGGTGGCATAAAAAACCCCACAGCCATCAATGAAAGGCATAAAGATTTGATACAGCTCCGTTTGGTCGGCTACGTTGATTTTAATAACCCCTTGACGGAGTTTAGAGGTTTGCGCTTCGCTCATAAGCTATCGTTCCTATGGTGATATTGAATAAATAGAGATTTAACATTAACCCTTTGTCCTGTTTGCGTAAGATTGGGTCTACGCCGTTGTTGTAAACGGGCATAAAGTGTGTGAAGGGCAATCAGGTTCAGGGGTTCGAGGTATTCGGGTTGTACAAGACTATGGATTGGGGCGAAATTTTGCCAACTTTGCTCGCTACTGTCCAGCTGCTTAAGGCGAATCAAAGTTTCGATTTGAACACAGAGATAGTTCAAAAGCGCTTTGTCAGGAATTTGGTCAAGATGAGAGAGGTAGCGACTGTGTTTGGGTTGTGCAAGGTAATGGGCACAATCATTGAGCGTTTCGAGAGGTTGGTAAGTATCATCACGATGAAGGAGAGCTTCATAGGGATTGCCTTGATGGGTGTACAGCAAAGCTTCAGCTGCTTGTTCATTGATACGTGCTTGATTCATCAGCATAGCAATGGCTTCTTGGTGGCTGAGGTTATCCACGACAACCACATGGCAACGGCTTAAAATCGTTGCTTTAACCGCGCGTTTTTGCCGCGCAGATAGCACAAAAATCGTGTGCGATAATGGCTCCTCTAAGGTTTTCAGCAAAGCAGACAAAGCGCTTTCGTTGTACTCATCAATCTGCCCGAGAAATACGCCATGATAAGGGCTGACGGTTGGCATATGGCTAAGCTTATGCAGCAGGGAACGAATATCTTCGGTTTTGGCTTTTTCGGGGAAAAAGTGGGCATCGGGGTGAGCATTGAGCTGGGGTTCTGTTGCATTTTGTTGAAGATTCAACAGATGGCAGGATTTGCACGAGCAATCTTGTTCACCTGTGCCGTGTAAACAAAGCGCTTTGCGTAAATAAGCCATTGCCCATTCGTGGGCTTTGGCATCATGTGGGTCAATGATGAGTGAGGTGCTGGGGCGTTGTGCTACCCAGCGTTGGAATAGGGTATTCATACAAGGCTTAGGGCAAAGCGCTTTGTTGGCAATACTTCCTCACAAAGCGCTTTGCGTGTTGGCATCTTATTTAGGCGCAACCATATCCTCAGGGCGAACGATGGCATCAAATTCTTCGCCTGTAAGCAAGCCTAATTCAATAGCAGTTTCGCGCAGAGATTTATCGTTTTTATACGCTGTTTTCGCAACTTTTGCCGCATTTTCATAGCCAATTTTGCGGTTTAGCGCTGTGACCAGCATCAAAGAATGGTGCAAGAAGTAATCGATTTTCTCTGGCACAGGCTCAATGCCAACCGCGCAATGTTCATTGAAGCTGTTGCACGCATCGCCCAGTAAACGAATGGATTGCAACAAATTGTAACCGATGACAGGCATATAAACGTTTAATTCAAAATTGCCTGATGCGCCTGCAAAATTGATGGTGGCATCATTGCCAAAGACTTGGCAGCAAACCATTGTCATTGCCTCGCATTGGGTTGGATTCACTTTGCCAGGCATGATGCTGGAACCTGGTTCATTTTCAGGAATGCGCAATTCTCCCAAACCGCAACGAGGGCCAGAAGCTAACCAGCGAATATCATTGGCGATTTTATTTAAGCTGGCAGCAATGGTTTTCAATGCGCCAGAAGCGAATACGGTTGCATCGCGACCTGCCAAAGCTTCAAATTTGTTGGGCGCGGTCACGAAAGGTAAACCTGTGAGCTTGGCAAGTTCGGCAGCGGCTTTGACGGCGTAGTCTGGGTGGCTATTTAAGCCTGTGCCAACCGCAGTGCCGCCTAAAGGCAATTCATATAGCCAAACGAGCGCCTGCTCTAAGCGCTTTAAGCCGTTATCAAGTTGTTGCACATAGGCGGAGAATTCTTGTCCAAGCGTTAAGGGGGTGGCATCTTGTAAATGCGTGCGCCCAATTTTCACAATAGATTGATACTCATCAGCTTTTTTAGCAAACGTATCACGAAGCGCTTTGATGGCTGGAATCAACAAACGGTTGATTTCAACAGCACTGGAGACATGAATAGCAGTGGGGAAGGAGTCGTTGGTGGACTGGGCGTGGTTCACGTGGTCATTGGGGTGAACGGGTTGATAGGCAGCCAAGCCTGTGCCAGCCAGTTCATTGGCACGATTGGCAATCACTTCGTTCATATTCATGTTGGATTGTGTGCCTGAGCCTGTTTGCCACACCACCAATGGAAATTGTCCATCAAGCTTGCCAGAGAGAACATCATCAGCCGCGCGAACAATCAAATCCGCTTGCTCTTCTTTGATACGTCCCAAAGAGGCATTGGTGATGGCAGCTGCTTTTTTAACCAAAGCCATCGCATCGATAAGCGCTTTGGGCAGGGTTTCGCCACCGATTTTGAAGTTATCACGGCTACGTTGGGTTTGTGCGCCCCAATAAGCTTCGGCAGGAACGGCAACATCGCCCATTGTATCGTGTTCAATTCTTGTGGTCATGGGATTACTCCTTCGTAGGTTGTTTGGAAAAACAAAGCGCTTTGTTGCTCGGGTGAGCGGTTTTAGCGCACTTCAAATAAGGTCACAATTTGCTTCACGCCTGAAACCTGTCGCGCTACTTGCGCCACCACTCGTGCCTCAGAAGGGCTAAGAATGCCCATAAGGTAAGTCACGCCATGCTCGGTGACAACTTTAACGCGGGTTGGGTCAAAATCTTTGCCTGAAATATCAAACAAGGCTGTTTTTACTTTAGCGGTTTGTTGGGTATCGTAACTGCGCTCGGAAAGTGTGCTGTTTCTGCCGATGCTCAGGTAGTTATGAACTTTTCGAACGCCTTCTTGACGAGAGGCAATCCCTTGAATTTTTTGCCGAAGTTCGTGATTTCGTGTTTCGCCCGTCAGCAGCACAATGCCATTGTAAGCGGTCACATTCACATTGCTGTTACCCAGTTGGTCAGAATGACGCGATAAATAGGCGCTGAGCGAGAGGGCGATGGTTTTATCGTCAATAACTGTGCCAACAGAGCGGCGGTCGTGGACTGCTGTTACCCCTGTTGCTGCGCCACCAATCAACAAAGGAACACAGCCTGATGTTATTAAGGTGGTGGCGATGAGTAAAGCCAGTTTGTGACGAATCATAGAGAACTCCTGAAAACCTGAAAGAAAGATAAAGGCAAAGCGCTTTGGCACATTGTCAGGGATTAATGGCGCAGTTAATGGCGCGTGGTACTGGGGTTGGCAAAATGGCGATGTTGTTGGTGATGATTGACCACATCATCGAGCTGTTTTACCAGAGCAAATAAAGCGCTTGGTGTGGGTTTTGCGCCTTTCCAAGCTTCTTCGGCGATGGTGGTTAAATCGCTTTTAGCAGGTAGTGTTTGATGTAGGGTGATGAATTGTCGCATCTTGGGAAGGTAAACCCATTGTAGCCATTGGGTGAAGGTAAGGGTATCCACGCAAAATGGTTCTGTGCTTTGCAAAGCGCTTTGGGGTGGAGCGGTGGTTTCCCACCAGCCAATTGCGCGTAACTCGCGTTCCAAATCGAGAAGCAATTGTTGCATGATGGCGTAGGGGTTCATAGGTTTTCCTTGCTAAGATGAAATAGAAGGGAGGCATTATAAGGGTTTAACAAGTTGCCACAAAGCGCTTTGAGGACAGGGCTATAATGAGTGGGCTTAGTTTTTTGGAGGATAGATATGTTGTCTCGACGTATGATTTTGGGCTTGTCAGGCTTGGCTTGTTGGGCGGCGGTTTTGTTTGCTTACTTTTATTTGGAGCGCACGCTTTACATGGTGCCTTGCCCATTGTGTATGATGCAACGATTGGCTTTTGGCTTGATTGGTCTGGCATTTTTGTTGGAGGCTGGGCTAAATCCGCAAAGCGCTTTGGCTTATCGTTTAGCACGAACCTTTAGCTTTTTGAGCATTGGTTTTGGTATGGCGCTGGCAGCTCGCCATATTCATATTCAAAACCTGCCTGCAGGCGAAGCGCCGAAATGTGGTCTGGATTTTTATGGTTTGGTTGAAAAAGATTGGCTGGGAGGATTGTGGCAAGCAATGCAAGGCACAGGCGATTGTGCGACTCGTGATTTATTCTGGGGTCTCACCTTGCCGACTTGGAGCATGATGCTTTTCGTAGGGCTGTTGTTGATTGCAGTTTTGGGTGGCAAACCAAAGTTGTTGAAGCCTTGAAGCTTTCCTTGACAAGGTAAGCGCTTTGGCGATATGATGCGCTCCGAGCCTGCATTGGCACTTCGCAACAGTCAGTTAGAACCTCGTCAGGTCTGGAAAGAAGCAGCGATAATAATCATACTGTGTGCCGAAGAGCGCTGGTGTTAGGCTCTTTTGGTTTTTATCTTAAAGAGGCGCGTTAAGCGCTTTTTTTGTATCCGCACGGTGGTTGTGCAAGTTGGTTGTGTAGGCGATATGAGTTATCAAGTTTTGGCACGAAAGTGGCGACCGAAAAACTTTCAGCAATTGGTGGGGCAAGCCCACGTGAGTCAGGCTTTGAGCTATGCGCTTGACCAAGAACGCCTTCACCACGCTTATTTATTCACAGGAACACGAGGTGTAGGCAAAACCACCATCGCGCGTATTCTTGCCAAATCCTTAAATTGCGAGAGAAACGGCATCAGCAGCAAGCCTTGTGGAGAATGCAATACTTGCCGTGAGATTGATGAAGGGCGTTATCCTGATTTGATTGAGATTGATGCTGCTTCCAGAACAGGCGTTGATGATACACGCGAGTTGATGGAAAACGTGCCGTATGCGCCGATGAAAGGGCGTTATAAAGTTTATTTGATTGATGAAGTGCACATGTTCAGCAAAAGCAGCTTCAATGCGCTTTTGAAAACATTGGAAGAACCACCCGCACATGTCAAATTTATTCTTGCCACAACAGATCCACAAAAACTCCCTATTACCATTCTCTCGCGTTGTCTTCAATTTCATCTCAAGCATTTAAGTGAGCAAGAAATTGTCAGGCATTTGGCGTTTGTGTTGAATGAAGAGAAGATTGCGTTTGAGCCTGATGCTTTGGTGCAAATTGCGCGAGCAGGCGCTGGGAGTATGCGCGATAGCTTAAGTTTGCTGGATCAAAGTATTGCCTTTGGACAGGGCAGTGTTCAAGGGCAGATGGTTTCTCAGCTGTTGGGTACGATACCCAGCGCCCATTTGTATGCCTTACTCAAAGCGCTTTGTCGTCCTAACCCCAAAGCATTACGTCAAGAATTGCGAGCTTTGGAAGCTCTTGCCCCCGATTATGCTCATTTGGTGTTCCAGTTGCTGGAGATGTTGCAACAAATCACCATTGCCCAGCTTGATGCTGCCCATGATGAACACGAAATTCCTGAGCCACTCAAAGCGCTTTCTTCCCAAATTCCTCTGGAATTGACGCAACTATGGTATCAGATTTTGAGTGACACTTGGCAGAGTTTGCCCTATCAGCCTAGTGCGAAATTGTGCGTAGAGATGGGGCTTTTACGCATGATGGCGTTTCAGCCTTTGTATCCTCAACAAGATGCGGCGAGAGCTGAAGTGGTGATGGAGGTAAATCTAAGCCCTGAAGAGCCATCTCAGGATTTGATGGTGGAACAAAGCGCTTTGCCAGAGCCTATGAAAGAGGCTGTGAGCATGGCTGAGGTGGGGAATTGTGCTGAAAACCCAAGCGAAACATGGCAAGCAGAGTCAAAGCAAGAGCTGTTTCATGATGTGGTGAATCATTTGGAAGCTTGGTTGGCGTTTTTGGGGCAACAAAGCGCTTTGCGTTCAGATTTACAATCACTTTTACAAAATAGCCTACCACGTGCGTATCACGATGGTGTGCTGGATTTGGCGGTGAGCGAGGCGAGCGTAATGATGTGGAATGATGAACGCAGCCAATCACTTGCTCAGGCGTTGGGATTGAAGAGTGTGCGTTGGCGTTCAGAAAAAGATTTGTGGACACCTGCACAATTCCAGCAACAGAAAGAAGAAGAGCAACGCCTGCATCATCGCCAAGCCTTTATGCAAGATCCACAAGTGCAAAGCGCTTTGGAATGGCTTGATGCACAGGTAGAACAGATTTTTGAACCAAACGAATAGGGAGACCATTATGTTTAAAGGTGGCTTAGGCAATGTGATGAAAAAAGCCCAAGAAATGCAAGAGCAAATGCAGAAAATGCAGGAGGAATTGGGCAAGCAAACGGTTACAGGGCAAGCGGGCGCAGGTGCGGTAAAAGTACATTTGAATGGGCATTATCAATGCATGGGCGTGTCGTTAAGTGACGAAGCGTTGAAAGAAGACAAAGACATGCTGGAAGCCTTGATTGCAGCAGCGCTGAATGATGCCAATCAGAAAGTCAAAGAGATGAGCCAAAGCCAGCTGGGTTCTTTGGCAGGTGGTTTGAATTTGCCTGCTGGATTCAAACTGCCATTCTAAATGAGGCAACAAAGCGCTTTGATGGCGAGGGCTGGGCGATGAGTTTTTCGCGAAGTTTAGATGAGTTGATAGCAGCTTTGACCTGTTTGCCTAGCGTTGGGCAGAAAAGTGCGCAACGCATGGCGCTGAATTTGTTGTTGAAAAAGCCTGAGCAAGCCAAACGTTTAGCACAAGCGATTCAAAATGCTTTGGAACAGGTGAAACGTTGCCGAAAGTGTCGCAACCTTAGCGATGAGGATTTGTGCTTGATTTGCCAGAATCCACGCCGTGACCAAAGCGCTTTGTGCGTGGTTGAACAGCCAAGCGATGTGTTGGCTATTGAGCAGTCTACTAGCTACATGGGGCATTATTTTGTGTTGCTTGGGCATTTGTCGCCACTTGATGGTGTGGGAGTTGAAGAATTAGGCTTGGGTGAGCTTGATGCTTTGTTGCAATCAGGGGAAGTGCGCGAGCTGATTATCGCCACCAACTCTACGATGGAAGGCGAAACCACAGCCTATTACATTGCTGAACTTGCCAGACAACATGGCATCGTGGCAACGCGCCTTGCTCATGGTGTGCCAATGGGCGGCGAATTGGCGTATATCGATAAACAAACCTTATCGCTTGCGTTTCAAACACGCCACCCCTTTAAATCGTATCCCTAAAGCGCTTTGTGCGGTTTTGATGTTAAAGATAAAGCGCTTTGTATCATTGTTATTGTTGAGGAAATGTATGAAATCATGTTTATGGATTGTGTTGCTACTGGGTTTGACGGCTTGTGGTGAAGATGTGAAGGGTGAAACAGAAAATATTTTGATGACCCAAAAAAATCATGTAGATAAAAAAATGGGCGAGATGAACAGCGCTATTGCTGAACAAACCAAAGCGCTTGAAGCCACGAAGGGACAATAATGAGCGAGGGTTTGAGCTTATCCAACGATTATCGTGACCGCCGTACCTTTGCCATTATTTCGCACCCTGATGCAGGTAAAACCACCGTCACCGAAAAATTACTGTTATTCGGTGGTGCCATTGCGATGGCTGGAACAGTTAAAGGGCGCAAAGCCAGCCGTCACGCCACATCAGACTGGATGAAAATGGAACAGGAACGGGGGATTTCGGTCACCAGTTCGGTGATGCAGTTTCCCTATAAAGGCAAAGTGATTAATCTGTTGGACACACCAGGACACGAAGATTTCTCTGAAGACACCTACCGCACTTTAACCGCAGTCGATAGCGCTTTAATGGTCATTGACTGCGCCAAAGGGGTTGAGGAACGCACCATCAAATTGATGGAAGTATGCCGTTTGCGAGATACGCCAATTTTCACCTTTATCAATAAGTTAGACCGTGAAGGGCGTGAGCCCATGGAACTGTTGGACGAGGTGGAAAGCGTGTTGAAAATCCGCTGTGCGCCCGTGACTTGGCCGATTGGCATGGGACGCAGTTTGCGTGGGGTCTATCATCTGTTGGAAGATAAGGTTTATTTGTACGAAAGTGGAAAAAACAGTGAAATCAACAGTGGCGAAGAAATTGAAGGCTTAAACAACCCTCGTTTGGACGAAATTATTCCTGAAATAAGCGCTTTTCGTGATGAAGTGGAACTCATCAAAGAAGCCAGCAACGCTTTTGACCACGATGCCTATTTGCGTGGGGAATTGACCCCTGTTTATTTTGGTTCGGCAATCAGCAATTTTGGGGTGCGGGAAATGTTAAACGGTTTTGCCCAATTTGCCCCACCGCCCCGTGCCCGTCAAACCACAGGCAGAATGGTGGAGCCAGCAGAAGAAAAGTTCAGCGGTTTTATTTTTAAGATTCAAGCCAATATGGATCCCAAACACCGTGACCGCATTGCTTTCATGCGCATCAATTCGGGCAAATTTTCTGCGGGCATGAAATTACGCCAAGTACGGATTAATCGTGATGTGAAAATCCCAGAAGCGCTGACCTTTCTCGCTGCCGAACGAGAACACATTGACGATGCGGTGGCTGGCGACATCATTGGCATTCACAATCACGGAACCATCAGAATTGGCGATACTTTCACCGAAGGCGAAAACCTCCAATTCACAGGCATTCCCGATTTTGCCCCTGAATTGTTCCGCCGTGTGCAATTAAAAGACCCTCTGAAAATGAAAGCGCTTTTGAAAGGCTTGGAACAATTGTGCGAAGAAGGCGCAACCCAGTTTTTCAAACCGCTTTTGGGCAATGATTTGATTTTGGGCGCAGTAGGGGTATTGCAATTTGATGTGGTCAAAGAGCGCTTGGCAACGGAATACAATGTCACTTGCCAATTTGAAGCCGTCTCCGTTGCGACCGCCCGTTGGATTGAAGCCAAAGACGATAAAGCGCTTAAAGCCTTTACCGACAAAAACGCCCAAAATCTCGCCCACGACCATTATGGTCAGCTGGTTTATGTGGCACCGTCTCGGGTCAATTTACAGCTCACCCAAGAACGTTTCCCTGAGATTGTCTTTAAAGCTACTCGAGATCATCTGGCGTAAGTATTCGATAATACAAGTCTTTTATCAAACAAAGCGCTTTTTCTCCTCTTTTTCCCCTTGCTTACAATGGCTTAAATGAGCTGGTGGTAAATGGGTTGAGGGAGTGAGAAAAAGCGCTTTGTTGTGTCTTGCCGCATCTTGTTGTAATCCCAAAAACTTTAATAAGGTGAAGAAAAGTTCATTTCTGAAAGATAGGCTCTTCCATCGTTTTTTCTGATAATGATCTTCTACATTTCTAAATCAGGGGGAAATCCTATGAACTCTAAGGCATCTCTTACCGAGCATCAGCTAAACTTCTATGATGGAACGAGCAAATCTGTTTGGGTTAGCCAGCAAGCATTTCCCTACCCAGCAGGGCAATTGATTATCTCTCGAACCGATTTACAGGGCGTGATTACACATTGTAATGACGCCTTTGTTTTATTAAGTGGCTATGAAAAAGAAGAACTTATTGGTGCGCCACATTATTTGATTCGCCACCCTGATATGCCCCAAAGCGCTTTTGCGGATTTGTGGGCAACGGTCAAAAAAGGGAAGAAATGGTCAGGTTATGTGAAAAATTTGCGCAAAAATGGGGATTATTATTGGGTTTATGCGACCGTTGTTCCTTGTTATCGTCAAGGAAAAATTGTGGGTTATGCTTCTGTTCGAAGACAGGCCTCTGCTGAAAAAATTGCCCATTACGAAGCGCTTTATCAACAAATGCGTAAAGAGGAGGCTCAGGCATGAAAGTGATTAAATTATTGGTTGCGCCAGATTATAGCCCTGAAGTTTATATTGATTGGCGTTTATTGACTTATATGCTGCAAAATGAATTAAATCGTGATGTGGTTTTATTAACGCCTGAAAACCATGAGGAATTTGATAGCCTTCTTCAGGAGCATCGCCCTGAATTGGTGTATGCCAATCCTTTTGATGTGATTGAATTAACAGAAAAATACCATTATGAAGCTTTTATGAAGCCCAAAGAAGTGAGTGATGAGATTATTCTGTTTTCCAGTATTTATAGTGAAATTAAAACATTAGAGGATTTGCCTAAGCCTTTGGATATGGTTTCTTTATCCAATAAGGAATTGACGTTGGTCAGCCAATTGTTGTTAGAAGCTGTGGATTTTAGCCCCAAAGATATTTGCTGGCATTATGTGGGACATTTACCTGCGGTAATGAGAAAAGTTGGCGGATTGGATATTGGCGTAGGTGCTGTTTATGCTGATTATTTTTATGGACTTAGCCCAAGCCGACAATCGGAATACCGTATACTCATTGAAAGCCGTTTGGAAGTTTTGCACCATGTTTTTTTGATACACGAAAGCTCTATTGATTATGCCAAAGCTATTCAAAAAATCTTTTTGTTTTTGAGTGAGCAGCCAAAATATCAGCGTGTTTTCCATAATTTAGGCTGGCATCATGGGTTGGCATGGGTTGATGATGATGAAAGCCAATTCTTTTTGGATATTTTGCGCACCTTAAACCAAAATGCCTAACTCATTTTCACCCAAGCGCTTTGTGCCTGATTAACCAATCTCTTGTAACCATGTTGCCAATTGCCCCAAAACTTTCGACAACTCCTGATGTTGATGCTGCATACGCACTTGATGAGGATTGAGGAGGCGATACTGTTGGGGCATTTGTTGCATGAGGACAAACAGTTTCATGCGGTCAAATTGAGGATTGTTGCCGATGGTGAGGGTGATGGCTTGGTGGGTGAGATGGATTTTGGTGATACCCATTTGCTCGGCTTGTTGTTTGAGGGCAGTTTTGGAGATGAGGTTTTCCGCCTCTTGAGGTAGTTTGCCGAATTGGTTAATCCAAAGCGCTTTGAGCTGCTCACGTTCCAAAGCGCTTTGTGTACGCGCCAATTGGTGATACATCTGTAGGCGAATTTGTGGGTCAAACACATAATCCTCAGGCACCATCGCGCGTCCAAAATGTTCAAACTGGCAACGCTCTAAAGCGCTTTGAGACTCAAGAGTCATCTCGCCTTTTTTCAGTCGTGCAATGGTTCTTTCTAACAAATCAAGATAGTAACTTAGCCCAAAGCCATCGCTGATGCCACTTTGTTCACTGCCTAAAATCTCGCCTGCGCCTCGAATATCCAAATCTTGACTTGCCAACACAAACCCTGCGCCCAAACTCTCAATGCCGACAAAAGCCTCTAAACGGCGTTGGGCATTTTTGTTGAGCGTTGTAGGCTCAGGGGTCATCAAATAGGCATAAGCTTGATGATGCGAACGCCCAACGCGCCCACGCAATTGATGCAATTGCGAAAGCCCCAATTTATCGGCGTGGTTGATGATGATGGTGTTGGCATTGGGAATATCGATGCCGCTTTCGATGATGGTTGTGGTGAGGAGTAAATCGTAATGATGATTTTCGAAATCATGCATGATGGTTTCGAGTTCTCGCTCAGGCATTTGCCCATGAGCAAACACAATCCTCGCTTGTGGTAATAATTCTTGCAACATACGAGCTTGGCGTTCGATGGTTTGAATATCGTTGTGCAAGAAATACACTTGCCCGCCACGCGCCAATTCGCGTTCGCAAGCTTCGGCAATCACGTCCCAATCAAAGCCAATCCAATGGGTATGAATGGGGCGGCGACCTTTTGGCGCGGTGGTGATAAGGCTTAAATCTCGTAAGCCAGAAAGGGCGAGATTGAGGGTGCGTGGAATGGGGGTGGCGGTTAGGGTTAAGAGATTGATGTTTTCCCGAAGCGCTTTGAGAGTTTCTTTGTGTTTTACGCCAAAACGCTGCTCCTCATCAATGATAACCAAGCCAAGATTTTTAAATTGCACATCTTTTTGCAACAAGCGATGGGTACCAATCACGATATCCAGTCTGCCATCTTGCAGACGTTCCAAAGCGCTTTGTTGCTCTTTTTTGGTTTTGAAACGGCTGAGGCTTTCGAGTGTGATGGCGGTGTTGGAGAAACGGTCACGGAAGGTGCTGGCGTGTTGTTCGGCAAGCAGGGTGGTGGGAGCGATGACGGCAGTTTGGAAACCAGCTTGAGCAGCAATATAAGCTGCGCGAATCGCCACTTCTGTTTTGCCAAAACCCACATCGCCACAAACCATGCGATCCATAGGGCGAGATTTGGCTAAGTCTTGTATCACGGCATCGATCGCCATCATTTGGTCTTCCGTTTCCTCAAAGGGAAATTCCGCCGAAAAAGCGCTTAGGCTTTCAGGCGTAGGAATAGGCAAGCCTTGAGCTTGTTCGCGTTTGGCGTAAAGTTCGAGGAGTTCGGCGGCGGTATCGTGAACATTTTGCTCCATTTTGGATTTGAGTTTTTGCCACACTTTGCCACCCAATTCATGTAAGGGCGCACTTTCGGGATCGCCGTGATATTTGCTGATGAGGTCAAAATCGGTGAGAGGTAAGTAGACGGTGGTGCCTTTGGCGTAATGCAATGTCAGCATTTCCTCACCATCATCTTCCAGCTGAGTTAAGCCACCATAACGCCCAATGCCATAATCGCGATGAATCAGTGGCTCTTGAAGCTGGAGATGCCCTAGATGATGGAGAGCTTGTTCGGGATTGGTTTGGGGGCGAGTGTGGTAGATGGGGTGTTCGCTCAAATCCCATTCGCTGAGATGGATTTCCTCTTGGGTTTCAAAGGAATGCCTTAAGGGAGAGACAAGGCAAAGCGCTTTGGGTAAATAGCGTTTTTCTTCCAATAACTCGCGCTTGCCCTCGCTTTGGCTGTGGCAGATGATGGGGCGTGGGTCGAGTTGGAATGCTTGCCACTGTTCCAAGCGTGCTTTGGCATTGCCTTGAAAAACAATCGGCGTACAAAGCGCTTTGAGATGAAGAGGTGGCAGTTTTTCAAGTTGGCTCCAAAGCGCTTTGGGCGGTTGAAACACGGCTTCAGGTGGTAGGAGTGGGTGTTCACGGTGAGGATTCAAGCGTTCGTAGCGCCGCTCTACACTGTGATAAAAACGCTCAGCTTGCGCCCAAGCATCATCGCAAAGCCAGAGTTTGGTATCGTGGGGAAGATAATCGAGTAGGCTTGAGGTTTCATCGAAAAAAAGTGGCAGATAATAATCCAAACCTTGTACGGGCTTGTGTTCGCTGATTTGCTGATACAAAGCGCTTTGTTGCACTTTTTCACCAAACCAATGTCGTGCAGACTGCCGATAACAAATCCGTCCACGATCGGATAAATCCAGTTCACTTCTGGGCAACAACAAGATTTTGCTCACACGGTTTAGGGTTTGCTGCGTGGTTAAATCCACATAACGCAAACTCTCCACACGATTGTCCATAAACTCAATCCGAATGGGATAGTCAGCATTCAACGGAAACAAATCCACCACTGAGCCTTTGGTGGCGTATTCCCCTTTGTTAGCGATAAAAACGGTTTTTTGGTAGCCAGCTTGCTGGAGCCTATTTAACAAAGCGCTTTGTTCAAGGGTGTCATGAATGGCGATGTGAATGCCGTGACGGTCAAAATGCGAGGGTGGCGTTAAGCGTTGAGATAAGGCTTTGACGCTGCACACGACCAAAGCGCTTTGGTGATGGAGTGCTTGGCTGTGGCGAATATCGCTGAGTGTGCGTAAACGGTGGGCAATTAAATCAGGGTGTGGGCTGTGGGTGTCATAGGGGAGGGTTTCCCAATCGGAGAACCAGTAGAGGCTTGGCAAAGCGCTTTGTTGGGCTGGGTTGGGGGCTGGTTGATGCTGATGGAGCCAATAATGGAGCATATGGAAGGTGTATTCCGCGCTTTTGTGGTCAGGCAAGACCAACAAATGGGGCTTTGGCTCAAGGGTTTGTTTTAGGATTTGGAAGGCGAGATGGTGTGTGGTCATATCAGATACGTTTTCGGCGAATGGCGGTAGCAGGAATATTTAAGGCTTCACGATATTTAGCGATGGTGCGCCGTGCAATTTTGTAGCCACGTTCGTTCAAAATGTTGGCAATATCAATATCAGAATAGGGCTTTTCTGAATTTTCTTGGCTGATGATTTCGCTAATCATGGCTTTGACGGCGGTGGCGGATTGGTCTTCTCCGTCTTCATTTTCCAGCTGGGCGCTGAAGAAATAGCGCAATTCAAAGACCCCTCGTTTACAACGCAAATATTTGCCCAATACCGCGCGAGAAACAGTACTCTCATGAATGCCCAAAATTTCTGCCACTTTGCCACGCGTTAAGGGGCGCATGGCGGTTTCTCCTTCTTGGAAAAACTCTTGTTGATACGCCACAATCTGCTCCGCCACACGGTAAAGTGTTTCCATGCGTTTATCCAAAGCGCTTAAAAACCAACGGGCTTCTTGCAATTGGGCTTGTAGTAATGAGCGTTCGTTGCCTGAAGAATTCTTGACCAATTCAGCATAGGTTTGATTAACACGTAAACCATGATGGTCAAAGCGCAAGGGTTCTAAATAACTGATGCCATGCTTTTCATGCACGATAATCTCGGGAGAGACATGGTAATTGGTGTTTTGGCTGAAGGCTTCAGCTGGATAGGGGGTAAAGCTGCGCAACAATGCCATCGCGCCTGCAAAGGCGGTATCGCTTAAATCGAGAGCTTGCTTGATGAGTCGAGGGTTTTTAACGATGTAGGCAAAATGGCGATTCATGATGCGCCGTAGGGTGTAGAGATAGGGGGTTCTTGGTGGTAGGGCATTCATTTGCAACAAAATGCATTCTTCCAAATCTCGCGCTCCAACGCCTGTGGGCAGGCATTGCTGAACACAATTCAAGCCATCTTCCAGTTGCTTGAGTGAGATTTTGTACTGTCGGCTTAAAGCGCTTAGTTCGGTGCGGAAATAGCCATCTTCTTCCAAGTGATACAAAATGAGCAAAGCGCTTTCACGCGCCTCATCGCTGATGGGCATTTGTTCGATTTGTTCGAGAAGATATGTGCTGAGCGAGGGGCGGTATTCGATTTGGCGCGATTTTTCATCATCATCTTCTGGCATGGGGTCACGTTCCCACTCTGGGAAATCTTCTTCTTGCCAATCGTTATTGGCAAAATCTAGCTGCCCATCAAGCTCTTGGGTTTGTTCTTTGCTGTCCAGATCAGCAGGCTCGGTGCGTTCAATATCGCGCTCCAGCATGAAATTGTTCTCCAGAAACTGAGAGATTTCATGCTGAATTTCTAAATCATTGAGGCTTAAAAGACGAATGGCTTGCTGCAGTTGTGGGGTTAAACTGAGGGTTTGTTTTAAGCCTAAATCAAGTTTTTGACTGTAATTCATGGAATGCCTCAATGGAGAGAAAAATCATGACCGAGATAGTGTTGAATTGCCAGAGGATTGCGGACAATTTGTTCAGGAGTACCCTCTGCCATCACGCGCCCATTGCTGAGAATGTAGGCATGATGGCAGCTTTTTAGCGTTTCGCGCACATTGTGGTCGGTAATCAAAATGCCGATGTTTTTTAAAGTTAGTTGTTCAATAAGTGAACGGATTTCGTGTACTGCGAGTGGGTCAACGCCTGCAAAGGGCTCATCAAGTAAGATGTAGCGTGGGTTGGTGGCGAGGGCGCGCGCCAGCTCACAGCGCCGCCGTTCACCACCTGAAAGCGCGATGCCCAGTGTGTCGGCTTTGTGGGTGATGGATAATTCTGCCATCAGCTCATCAGCGCGTTCAAAGCGCTTTGCTTTGTTCAGGGAAGTGGTGAGTTCTAAGATGGCAATGATGTTTTCGCGCACGGTTAAGTTTCTGAAAATGCTTGCCTCTTGTGGAAGATAAGTGATACCAAGCCGAGCGCGGCGGTGCATGGGCAATGGAGTGATATTGTTGCCATCAAGCAAAACTTCCCCACCATCAGCTTCCACCAACCCCATAACCATATAAAAGCTTGTGGTTTTCCCAGCACCATTAGGGCCTAACAAGCCCACCACATGCCCTTGTGGCACTTCGAAACTGGCGTTTTCAACCACCGTTTTTTGTTGGTAACGCTTGGCAAGATGGCGGGCAATCAGGCTCATAAAATGTACTCAGGAAAAGTTAAAAGGTTAGGGGGAGGTTTTTTTTGAGGATTGGGAGGGGCTTTTGGTGGGGACTTGGTAAATCATTTCAACCTTTTGGCTACGCAATTTTTCACGCTTGAGGTCGTAACTTAAGCTATGGGCGGTGGTTTGGTGGTCGCCTTGTTGAATTTTGGCGTTGCCTTCGAGAGTAAGGAGTTGTTTGTCCACATCATAATGCAGCCTTTGCCCTTCGCCGAGAATGGTGGGTTCTTTGGGCGGTTGATAGCGGAAGGTGGCAGGTTTTCCTGAAGCTTCAATGGTTTGCAATTTATCATCAGCGTTGATTTTGGCAGTGACTTTATCGCCCGTGACTTTCAGCCCACCTTGCGCGATTTCCACATGACCTGTGTAAACCGCAGTGCCGTTTTTAAAGTCAATCTCGCCTTGATCGGCACGGAGTGTGATGGCATTGGCTGAGCTTGATTCATTGTTGGATTGAGCCAAAAGCAAAGCGCTTTGGCAAGCCAAGAAGATGAGCAATTTACGGAACATGGGTAATCTCGGGTTGAGTTAAGAAGAGCTGTTGATTAGGCAGATGATAACGAGCGCCTTGCGCGCTCAGGGATTGGGTGGAGGCGGAGAGAGTGATGGGCTTTTGGGTGATGATATTCTCGCCATCGAGGCGTAAATCCTCTGCCTTTAAGGATTGAATTTGGCGCAATTGGCTGAAGGCGTTGATGTTGTGTGCCAAAGCGCTTTGGGGGTTGTGATACTCCAATTGTTTGACGTAGATTTGCTCACGAGGTGCGCCAGCTTCAGGAAAGAAGCTTAGCGTGGCATTATGGAGCTTGAGTTGAGTATGTTCTATGGGGGCAGGGCGAAGAGAATCTGCCCCATGTTGTTGCCACCACTGATATCCCAGCCACACAATCCCCAACGCCAAAGCGCTTTGGAATGCCCAACGCCCTAACTGCATCATGCCAACCCAGCTTGAATCAAATCATGAATATGCAACACGCCTACCAGCTTCTCGCCTTCTAAGACAGGCAACACGCTAACCTTGCGTGATTCCATCATAATCACTGCCTCATAAGCCAAGCGGTCAGCTTGGATAGAAAGAGGTTGTACGCTCATGAATTGATACAAGGGTTTGTACAAGAGATTAGGCGTTGAGGCGAGGGCGCGGCGCAAATCGCCATCGGTGAAAATGCCGAGCAGTTTATGGTGTTCGGCGATAAGGGTTGCACCGATGGATTTGGCGCTGATGTTGTACAAAGCGCTTTCCACCAAATCCTCAGGCGAATTTTTGGGAATGGCATCGCCTGTGCGCATGATGTGATTGACATAGGTGGTTAGGCGTTTGCCGAGTCTGCCGTGTGGGTGTGAGCGTGCAAAATCTTCACGGCTAAAGCCACGCTCTTGCATCAATGTGAGCGCAAGAGCATCGCCAATGGCAAGAGCGGCACTGGTGCTGGAGGTGGGCGCGAGATTGTAGGGGCAAGCCTCTTCCACAGGGTGAAGATGAATCACATGATTGGCGATTTGGGCGAGTGGCGATTTAGGGTTTGCAGTTAAGGCAATCAGTGGTACTCGACTGTTTTTCAAAGAATTGGCAATTATCATCAACTCTTGACTCACGCCAGAATTGGAAAATGCCAAAACCGCATCGCCCTCATGCGCCATACCTAAATCGCCATGCCCTGCATCGGCTGGGTGCATGAAGAAGGCTGGGGTTCCTGTGCTGGCAAGTGTTGCGGCAACTTTTTGTGCGATATGTCCGCTTTTGCCCATGCCTGTGGTAATCACTTTACCAGTCAAAGATTTCAATAAATCGACCACAGTCAGAAAATCTTCATTCAAAGCGCTTTGTTGGAGCAAAATGGCTTCCGCTTCTGCTTCAAGGGTTTTGCGAGCGAGTGTGAGACGAGGAGAAAGGGTCATGAGAGAGCCTCCAAATAGTGATGCACAATCTGTTCTGGGCGTTGCCAAAGCGCTTTGGCAGCAGGGAAAACATTGCGACTCAAGGGTGTATCCAACCAATCAAGGGCAATATCATGCACACGAACGCGTGTACTTCCCTCCACAGCTTGCCATTCTTGAATCAAGGTTTTCAAAGCGCTTTGACTTACGCCAAAGCCATGAAAATAAGCGCTTTGTTCGTGGTAGAGCTTGGGGTGTGTGGTGATGAGAATTTGCCCACGTTGGCTTTGTTGTAACAAAGGCAACAGGCTTTGATTCAGCCATTGGACGGCAGTTAGATTAACTTGCAAGCTTTGCAACCACACTTCAGGGCTAACTTGTTCCATCGGCGTTAGATTGGTGAAATAAGTGGCGCAATGAATGAGGGCATCGAGTTTACCGTGTGCTTCGGCAATTAAATGGGCAAGCTTTTGGTAACGGTCATAATTCATGCGCCATAAATCGAAGGGTAATAGGGTCGGCTCATTGCCTGATGCACGCAACTCATCATCTAAACGATTGAGCGCGAGGGGGTCTAAATCCAGCAACAGCAGTTCATGACTGGGGGCGAGAGCTTTTGCCAAAGCGCTTCCAATGCTGCCACAAGCGCCAGTGATTAGGATTTTTTTCATCACGATAACTCCAAAAGATGTGCTAAATCGGTCAGTTGGTGAATGTGGGCAAAGGGGGTGGCGTGTGGTGGGAGGGTTTTGCTGTAGCCATAGGTGCAGAAAATAAAACGCACGCCAGCGCCTTTTGCTGCTTCATAATCGGCATAACCATCGCCGACAAAAAGGGCACGATGTGGCAAAACGCCAGCTTGTTCGCAAGCATGTAAGACGGGTGCTGGGTCTGGCTTGCAAACCTCTAATGTATCTCCGCCGACCAAAACGCTTTGTCTGCCCCAAAGTCCAAAATGGCGTAAATCTTGTTCTGCGCCCAAAGCGCTTTTGTTGGTCACAATGCCCCAACGGTAACGCGTTTCCACCAACGACAAAATCTCCAACGCGCCTTCATAAAGTTGCCCACGCGAGGCTTGTGGCTTGAAGGTAAAGAGGGCTTGGTTGCGTAGCGTGGTGTTTAAGAGTGTGCCGTCTAAGTCAAACAAAATCAGCTGGGTATGGTTCATGGTATGCCTCTAAGGTTTTTGGGCAAGGAGCAAATAATTGATGCTGAGATTGCGGCTGAGGGTGGCGGTTTTGAGTAGGGGGTGATAGCTCAAGCCACAAAGCGCTTTGGGCTTTAAGCCAGCGTGTTCAACCATCGCGCAGAGTTCTTCAGGCTTGATGAAGGCGTGGTAATGGTGAGTACCTTGTGGGACGAGCGAGGTCAGTTTTTCGGCAAAAACAATCGCGCCGAGATAAGAAAGGCTATTGCGGTTTAAGGTAGAGAAAAAGGCATAGCCACCTGATTTTAAAAGCTGGTAAATATCTTTTAAAACAGAAGCAGGATTATCGACATGCTCCAGCATTTCAAGGCAAGTGATATGGTCAAAGCGCTTTGCTTGCTCTGCCAATTGCTGGCTGCTGATGTGTTGGTAATCAATAGAAAGCCCCTGTGCATCACGATGCAAACGCGCTGCCTCCAAAACCGATTCGCTCAAATCAATCCCCGTGACTCGCGCTCCCTTTTTCGCCATGCTTTCGCTCAAAATTCCACCGCCACAGCCAATATCCAAAATGTCGGCGTTTTTCAGCGTGATATAACGCTCAATCCATTGTAGGCGAGCAGGGTTGATGTGGTGCAGGGTGCGGTAAGCGCCATGCGGATTCCAGAAGTCTAAGCCGTGTTGATTGAAACTCTCGATGTGGGCAGTCATGGTTTACCTCAGAAGGGTTTGAGAACAGCTAAAAAGATGATGAAAATCAGGGCGAGGGTGGGGGCTTCGTTGTAGATGCGATAGTAGCGGTGATTTTTATCGTTTTTGCCTTGTGCAAAGCGCTTTGCAAGGGTTCCACTGTGAACGTAATAAACCACCAGCCCCACCACCAACAAAAGTTTGGCGTGCAACCAACCTTGCTGGGTTAAATACGTTTTGCCAACAGGGAAGAACAGCATGGCAATGCCAAAGATGAAAGTTAGCTTCATACCAATCAAGCCCAAGAGATAAAGCCTTCTTTCCATCACTTCAAAGCGCTTTTGGCTGGCTATATCTTGCTCACTTTGCGCGATAGCGTGGTAGACGAACAAACGCGGTAGATAGAAAAGGGCTGCAAACCAACACACCATAAAAATCAAATGTAACGCTTTGAAGGATAGAAACCACATAATGCCTCAGTTATTTGGGTTATGGATAGAATAAGATGGAATAGTTTAGAGGATTGGCACGTTTTTTGCTATGGTTGCGCCAGCCCTAAGCCATCATCAAAGGAAAGCACATAATCCAAGCTCATGCGGCTGCTGCTTCTGCCTGCTTTTGCTGCTTTGCCGATGGCTATCAGCATCACAGCTACATAACGGCTGGGGTCAAGGCAAAGCGCTTTTAAGGTTTGTTCACGTTCAAAGCCACCGATGGCGTTAGTATCGTAACCATAAGCTTTGGCGATGAGCATCAATTGCATGGCGGCGAGGGAAGCATCAATGAGGCTGCGGTTTTGGATTTGCGCGGGGCTTAGGGTTTGTCGGTAGTGGTCAATATGGGCAAGATAATGTTCGGCAACATCAGCTGGCATATGCCCTTCTTGAAGGCTTTGGTTCAAGATGTGGTGGTCGTAATGGAGATGGTGGTTATCGCCGATAACGGCAATCATTGCGGAGCAGGTTTCGAGTTGTCGGGTGTTGGTTTTGACCAAAGCGCTTAGTTTGGCTTTACTCTCTGGGCTATCCAAGATAACAAAACGCCATGGTTGAAGATTGATGCTGGAGGGTGCAGAAATCGTGTGGCGGATAATTTCGCGCAAAGTATCACGAGAGATTCGATGCTCGGGGTCAAATTGTTTGACAGAGCGGCGTGTGTGAATGGCATCAAGGAGTGAAAGGTTGGTATTCATAAAACATTCCCCATAGATAATGATGAAAAGAGGGTGGCATAAAGCGCTTTGTTACAATGCCACCTTAAGATTGTAAATGTTGGTATGATGAGGATAAACGTATGATGGCTTATTTACCTCCCAAAGGGTCAAAAATTGCGGTGGGGATTTCGGGTGGAGTGGATTCTTCGGTAAGCGCTTTGTTGTTGAAAGAGGCAGGGTATGAGGTTTTTGGGGTGTTTATGAAAAACTGGGAAGAGAGTTTCTCTTCTGGTTATTGCACCTTAGAAGAAGATATAGAAGATGCGAAAGATGTTTGCGAAACCTTAGGCATTAAGCTTCATATCGTGGATTTTGTGAAGGCTTATCATGAGCGCGTGTTTGCCCATTTTTTGGCGGAGTATCGTGCTGGGAGAACGCCCAACCCTGATATTTTGTGTAACCGTGAAATCAAATTCGCAGAGCTTGCCCTTTATGCCGAACAGCTGGGCGCAGATTTTCTCGCCACAGGGCATTATGCGCGGCGAGCAGAGCAGAATGGGCAGGCGGTATTATTGAAAGGGCGTGATAGCCAAAAAGACCAAACCTATTTCTTAAGCCAAATCACCCCCCAACAACTTGCCAAAGCGCTTTTCCCTATTGGAGAACTGGAGAAGCATCGTGTTCGTGAGATTGCTGAGCAAGCAGGATTGATTACGTTTGATAAAAAAGACAGTACAGGCATTTGCTTTATTGGCGAGCGACCTTTCCGCGCCTTTTTGCAAAACTATTTCCAACCTGAACGTGGGGTGATGATGACCCCTGAGGGCAAGGTGGTGGGTGAGCATATGGGCTTGATGTTTTACACCATCGGTCAGCGACAAGGCTTGGGGATTGGTGGAGTATCAGGGGCGAGCGAGGAGCCTTGGTATGTGGTGGATAAGGATTTGGAACATAACCGTTTGTTGGTGGCTCAAGGAGAACACAAAGCGCTTTACCACAGCCACCTTATTGCCAGACAAAGCGCTTTTCTCAATGAGAAGCTTGTAGAAGGCAAGGTTTATGGCGCAAAAACGCGTTATCGACAAGAAGACCAAGCGTGTCAAATTGAGTGGCGCGGCGAGGATTTGCATGTGCATTTTGATAAGCCACAACGTGCGATTACACTTGGGCAGTATGTGGTGTTTTACGAAGACGATCGGTGCTTGGGAAGCGCCGTGATTGAGGCAAGATATTGAGGGAGGAAGAAAGATGGACGAGAAACGTCAGCAGCAATTACGCGCCCTAAGCGCTTTGTCAGTCATCACCTTTCATCTGCATCAGTTGGCAACTGAAGATGAGAGTAATGCCAATGGTTTGATACAAAGCCTTTTGCCCAGCATTGAGCAGTTCGGAGCAAAGCGCTTTGAAGAATATTACCCTCATGCGCAAGGTTTGAATGAAGGGCGTGAGCGATTGTTGAAGGTTTTGGAGCATGCCCCAGATATGCATCATTTTCGCTTGTTTCCTTTAATTGTTCGCTTAGAAAAGCAGCTAAGTAAGAAGCCTCCGCTGTTGCAAAAACTTCGTGCTGGCTTGGATAGAGTGCGTTATCAACAAGAGGCTTTGGGCTTGGATTATCCTTCTAAACGCTCGCTCCTCTCCGCTCTTTATCGAGACACCATCACCGAACGCTTGGGCGCGATTAAAATTTATGGGCGCGTAGATTTGTTGCAACGTGAAGAAAGGGTCCAGCAAATCCGCGTGTTACTGTTGTTGGGCTTGCGAGCCTCTGCGTTGTGGCGACAAGCAGGCGGTGGCGTGTTTCGTGATTTTGTGTGGTCACGAAAACGCCTGATAGCCGATTTGAAGACCATTGATTTTGAGGATTTTGAAGTCCCTATTGATTTGGGGGAAGATTCTTAAAACAATCCTCAAAGCGCTTTGTTACTGAGGAAAGGCAGCGATAACGCGACTGTTAAAGCCTGAGCCATTTTGAATATTGGGCGTGCCGATAAAGATGATGGCGCCTGTAGCAGGGAGTTTATCCAGCTGATTGAGAACCTCGACTTGGTATTTGTTTTGTGAGAGCCAGTAGCGTTCACCGATTAAATCGCCATGCTGACGAAAATCAACCGCTGCATCGGTATCTAAGGTTTCATGACCAATAGCTGTCACATGGCGTTGTTCGTGCAAAAATTGAAGAGCCTCGAGCGACCAGCCAGGTGTGTGCGTATCGCCGTTATCATCTCGATTGTAGAATGCTTCAGGGTTATCAAAGCGCTTTGACCAACCACTGGCAAAAGCCACAAAGCTACCTTCTGTGATTTTTCCATGCTCAGCTTCGAAGGCAAGAATGTCCTCAATAGTTAAACGGTAGTCAGGGTTCTCCAGAACAGCTTGTTCTTTGTGAATCACATACAAAGGCAAAACCCATTCATGCGCTTGAATCTCGTGAAGGGCGCGAGTGTTTGGGGCGAAATGAATTGGTGCATCAAGATGGGTGCCATATTGGCTGGCGATGGTGTATTCGTTGGCATAAAAGCCATCTTTTTCTACGGTGAACAATAATTTCGTTTGCAGAGGGCTGAATGCTGGGAAATGAGGAATGCCAGCGTGAATGGGGTGAGATAAATCAAGCCATTGGAGCTTTTGAAGTTCGTTGATAATAGGGTTTACAGACATGATGTTCTCCTCAATGATGAATGTTAAGTGTCTTTTCAGAATGTAGCATGGTGTGATGGTTGGCGTGATAACAAAAACAAAGCAAGCTATAACACAAAGCGCTTTGGAAAAAAGAAACCCTCGTTTTTAAAACGAGGGTTTGGGTTGGAAAATAGCCCGTGTTAAGGCATTAAAGCGCTTTGGTTTCATGAGGTTGTTCGGGGAACTCATAGCTTGGGGCAGGTTTGAGTTTTTGTTTGGCTTCTTGTTCCATTTGCCAAACCTCTTCCAAATATTTCATGATTTCTTGACACAAGGCAGCGCAACCTTGCCCTGTTTGCCCCGAAATAACGAACACTTTATCTTGCCAATTAAGAGCTTTGGTGATTTCTTCAACGCGTGCTTGTTGCTCATCATCAGCGATGGTATCCATTTTGTTTAAAACCAGCCAACGGGGCTTGTCAGCAAAAACATCACTGTATTTTAAAAGCTCATCACTCACTTGTTCAAAGTCTTGCACAGGATTTTGGCTATCACTCAAAGGTGAGCAATCGAGCATATGCAACAGTAAACGCGTGCGTGAAAGATGCTTCAAAAACTGATGACCTAAGCCTGCCCCTTCTGCTGCTCCTTCAATCAAGCCTGGAATATCAGCCATGACAAAGCTTTGCAATGCCCCCACACGCACAACACCTAGATTGGGGTGCAAGGTGGTAAAGGGGTAATCGGCAATTTTAGGACGTGCGGCGGAAACTTGGCTAATCAAGGTGGATTTGCCAGCATTGGGCATGCCGAGCAAGCCGACATCAGCCAAGAGTTTGAGTTCTAAGCGTAAATAGCGTTCTTCGCCATCGGAGCCTGGTTTGCATTGTTGGGGAGCGCGGTTGGTTGAGCTTTTGTAACGCGTGTTTCCAATGCCATGAAACCCTCCTTGCGCCACCCTAATGCTTTGCCCTTCTTCTACTAAATCTCCAATCAGCTCATCAGTTTCTTCCACAAAAACCTGTGTTCCAATGGGAACGGGGACATACAAATCTGCGCCACTGGCTCCTCGTTTATTTCGCCCAGCGCCAGCTTCGCCACTTTGGGCAATAAAGCTGCGGTTGTAACGAAAATCCGCCAGCGTATTCATGCCATCTTGGGCAATCAAAAAGATGCTGCCACCATCGCCACCATCAGGGCCACCAAAGGGAACATATTTTTCACGGCGAAAACTCACCACGCCATTGCCACCTTTGCCAGCGCGAACGTAAATGGTTGCTTCATCAACAAATTTCATGATTATTCCTTGTGTCATCATACAAAAGCTCCATAAGCGAGCTTTGTAGTGTCAGAGTGTGAGAGGCAGGTTGCCAGTAGAGACAAAGCGCTTTGGAGCGAGAATGGGTTTTTATGCTGTGGCTTATTGTAACGGAAAGCAAAGGCTTGAGTAGGTTTGATATGGCAGTGTTTGGTTATGAGTAAAAGTTATGATTCTGTGAGCTGGTGTCAAAGCGCTTTGGTTTTTTCGGGAAGGCGACATTCAACTGTGCGAAGGGAAGATTGGAGCTTGAAATGGAGTTCTAAACTTGCCGCAGGAATCAGAGGAATGCCTTGCTGCGCCCATTCAATTAGGATAAAACGAGCGCGATTTTGCCATTCGCGTACGTCAAGATAAAGCAATTCTTCTGGCTCAGCCAAACGGTATAAATCGGCGTGCAGAATGATGGAGCCATCAAAAAGTTGATATTCGTTCATGATGCTGTAAGTTGGGCTTTGTACGATGCCATCATAACCAAGCATTTTCAATAGCGTTTGTGCGAAGGTGGTTTTGCCAGCGCCTAAATCGCCATAAAGATACCAAACCCCTTGTGGATACTGGGATAAAAGCGCTTTGGTGAAGGTTTTTAATTGAGATTTTTGAGTGATGTTGTGGGGAGCAAAAAGCATGAAGCGGTTCCTTATAAACAAAAGCTATAAAAAGACTTGCCATTTGTGATAACCAAAAATTATAATAAGCATCTCAAGTAAAGAAAGAGAGGATTTTTGAAGTTATCCACTCTTTTAACGGGTAAAGCGCTTTGTTGGCAAGGCGTGTTGATGTTAAGAATAAGACAAAAGGACGATTGCGATGGCAAAAATTAGTTTGGTTGATTTGGTAGAAATCGATGGATTCAAGGCTGCGGCATTGGTTGATGCTGAGAGCGGTTTATTGATGGCAGGCGAAGGAAGTGGTTTGGATTTGGAATTGGCTGCTGCAGGGAATGCTGAAGTGTTGAATGCTACTCGCCGCGTGGAAAAATCTTTAGGTGTAGTAGAACATGTGGAAGATATTTTGATTTCTTTAGAGAAGGCTTACCACTTGATTCGTCCTCTTGAGCGAAATAATAATTTATTCTTATATCTGGTATTGGAGCGTGGTCGTGCTAATTTGGCAATGGCGCGCCATCAGCTGAGAGCATTTGAGAGAGATTTGGATTTTTCTTGATATTGTAAGATTGGATAATGATCTTGTAATTTAATAGTAGGGTTATAAATATAAAGCTTGTTTTATGGTGAGTAAAATGTTATAATCCGAAAATAACTTATGGATTGGCTTCTTGATGTTGAGGGTCATCAATAAACAAGATCACCAAGGCTAAAGCTTTGGAGAAAATTTATTTGATTCAACGTGGAGAGGTGAGGGTGTTTATAGGACTGGCTCGCAAAGTTCTATTTCAATTGAAACATTTTTTCTATGGAGAAAAGAAAATGGCTAAATTAAGTCTTGGTGCATTGAATGATATTGATGGATTCAAAGCTGCAGCACTCGTAGATGCTGAAAGTGGATTATTGATGGCAAGTGAAGGTGGTGGCATGGATTTAGAACTTGCTGCTGCAGGTAACTCTGAAGTATTGAATGCAAAACGCCGTGTTGCTCGTTCTTTGGGTTTAACAGAGCGAGTTGAAGATATCTTGATTTCTTTGGAAAAAGCTTATCACTTGATTCGCCCATTAGAGCGCAATGATAACTTATTCTTATATTTGGTTTTGGATCGTTCGCGCGCCAATCTTGCAATGGCACGTCATCAGTTGCGTTCATTTGAAAAAGATCTTGATTTTTCATAAGATTTAAGGTTTTTTGCTGGATCTACCCCACATTGTTGGGGTAGTCTTGTTTCTAAGATGGAGTAAAATGATGTCAGAACAATACAATATATGCTTATTGGGCTTTGCTCCTGAGTCAGAAGAAAGAATTAAGAAGATTGTAAACAATAAACAGAAGCGCTATGAAGTTCAGTGGGTTCCTGCTAATCACACGACACTTAACGTAGTGGTGGTCAATGCAGTTTTCTTAGCTACTCCTCAAATTAAGCGTTATCTATCGCAAACTACCGCGATTGTGGCTTACGCTTATAACAGTGATAGCGCTTTGAAGATTCTGACGGCATATGGCTTGCAAGCATTGGATTTGCGCTCAAAAGATGAAGCTCATATTCAGGCATGGCTTGCGCACATTCTTGACGAGCAACCTGTACAGGCAGTGGTAGAAGAAGTGAAATCTACTAAAACAGGTTCTGAAAACAATGCTCAAGCGCTTTTGGAGATTATTCGGGCAAAAAAATACCCTGTATTACGTCTAGACTATGAGCAAAATATCACTTGGATTGTTTTTGCTACTAGCTCAGTCTATATCACTTATCCTCGTGAAAATATTCCAGATATTGAAAATTGGACTTGGCACGAATCTTACTTGGACGATATTCCAGAATCAGCGCGTAAACTTAATTTGGATTTGTGGATGTTTGAAACCATCTGGCAATCGCAGATGAGTGGCAAGGAAATCAAAGAAGATGGATATTATCGTTTGGTTCGTTGGCCACAACCTTTAGGGCGTGAGGGGCGGACGGAAGCCTTACGTTTAGCAGCTTGTGCACAAACAGAGGCAGTAACAATCAAGATGTTACGCGATAAAACCTCCTATCCTGAAGTGTTGGTTCGTCGTTTCTTATTTGCAACTTTGGAAGCTGGTCAGTTACAATTAAGTAACGAGATGAGCAAGCGTGTAACGCCTGTGCAATCTGTTAACCCAACGGCGGTTGCTCAGAATACGCAAAAAATCGAAGAAAAACGTGGCTTATTACGCCGTCTGCGTGAGAAGTTTGGCATGTAGTATCCGTTTGGATTATGGTGTAAGGGATTGTAATGCAAGAGTATAAAATCATTTTTGCAGGTAGCATGGGGGCTGGGAAAACCACCTCAATTCGTGCGTTATCTGATGTTGATGTGGTGCGTGGTGATGTCGATAACACAGATACCAAAACGCACGGTAAATTATTAACCACTGTAGGTATTGACTATGGGCAAGTAGTTTTGGGCAATGATACCAAAATTGGCTTGTATGGAACTCCTGGTCAAGAGCGCTTTGAGTTGGTGTGGCGAATTGTGACAGAAGGTGCTTTGGGTGCCATCATTTTGATTGACGGCTCCAGTGCAAAAGCTAAAGATGAGCTGAGTTATTATGTGCGCTATTTTAATGAACACAATATGGCGCATATCGTGGTAGGAATTACACATACCGATTTGCCTGATGCACACTTGACCGTTTCTCAAGGCTTAGAGATTTTGCAAGCACAAAATTTATTATTCCCTGTGTTTGAGATTGATGCGAGACAACGTGAGGATGTCTTGCTACTGGTTGAAAGTTTGATTGCTTCCATTGAGGCAGAGATTAACTAAGGACAAGGTATGGCAACATTAGAAAGCTATCGTAATGAGGCGTTTGTAGCATTTTGTAACCAAACGTTAAAGGATTTTCTTCAAGATAACCATGTGGTTAAGAGTGTTATTTTGGCAACGGTTGATGGATTTGAGGTTAGCTCAGCTGCTTTGGATACGCAATACAGTGGTGACAAACTGGCCGCAGTCAGCAGTACATTGTTTACTTTAGCCTCATCACTGGTCAATGAATTTTCACTCAATGGTTGCAAATCGGTGACTATCGATAGCGATAAAGGTAAAGTTTACTTAAGCTCAATTAAAGCTGGGCAGAAATCTTTGATTTTAATGTTGCAATCAAATCAAAGTGCTATTTTGGCGCATATTTTGCACGGTGCGGGTAAATTATCAGCCATCATCGGCGAAAAATTAGATGAAATGGTGAAGTAATCCATTTTTGACCACATTTGGGAGTAAGCATCTTAAAAGTGGTTATGGATTGTTGGAAACAAAGCGCTTTGCGGTGAGTCACCCAAAGCGCTTTTCTTTTGAAAATGGTTTGAGAGATGAGAGTGTTATGGGTGTTTTATTGACGGCACAGCAGCTGAGTTTGGCGTTTGGTTATCGCCCTTTATTATCGGGTGTGAGTTTTGCTTTAGAACAAGGGGATAAGGTTGCCTTGTTGGGGCGTAATGGTGAAGGCAAATCGACTTTATTGCATGTTTTGCGTGGCGCACAATTTGCCGATGATGGCGAAGTTCGTTTGGCTGATGGTGTAAAAGTAGCGTATTTACCACAAGACCCACCAGCTGCTGATGAGAGAAAGGTTTTTGATGTGGTAGCGGAAGGTTTGCAGGACGCTATTGTGGCGCGAGAAGCCTACCAAAGCGCTTTGGAAAATGGTGAAACCGAGCAATTAAGCGCTTTGGAGCATGAGGTACAACGCTTAGGAGCGTGGAGTATTGAAGAGCGCATTGATGCCATTTTGACGCGTTTCCAGCTAACAGGCACGGATTTGATGGCATCATTATCAGGTGGTTGGCGTAGAAGAGTTTGGTTGGCTCGAGTGTTGGTCAGTAAGCCCGATATTCTTTTATTGGACGAACCAACCAACCATCTCGATATGGGGGCGATTGTATGGTTGGAAGATTTGTTGCTGAGTTTTGCGGGGGCGGTTGTTTTTGTTACACACGATCGAGCCTTTATGCAACGCGTTTCCAATCGAATTTGGCACTTGGATAGAGGGCAATTGCTGGATATGCGTTGTGATTATGAGCGATTCATGTGTACAAGAGATGAATTGCTACACGCACAGGCTATGGAAGAAGCGCGTTTTGATAAAAAGCTGGCAGAAGAAGAAGTTTGGATTCGGCAAGGGATTAAAGCGCGGCGGACGCGTAACGAAGGGCGCGTGCGAGCTTTAAAGGCAATGCGTGCAGAGCGTGCGGCGCGAATTAGTCAGCAGGGCAAAGCTAATGTGCAGCTTGATGCAGGGCTGAGAAGTGGTAAGCAGGTTGTGGTTTCCAAAGCGCTTTCTTTTGCCTACCCTGATGGTCGGGTGCTGGTGGAGCATTTTGATGAAATTGTGGAGCGTGGAGAGAAAATTGGTTTGGTTGGGAGTAATGGGGCTGGAAAAACCACTTTATTACGCTTGTTATTAGGAGAATTGGAGCCTACTTCTGGTGAGGTTAAGCAAGGAACCCAATTACAAGTTGCCTATTTTGACCAGCTACGCGCCACGTTAAATCCGCAAGAAACCGTGCGCGAGAGTTTGGGGCAGGGTAAGGATTATGTGGAAATTCATGGCAAACGTAAGCATATTGCAGCCTATTTGCAAGATTTTCTCTTTCCACCAGAACGCTTTAATACGCCTGTAAGCGCTTTGTCTGGCGGTGAGCGAGCAAGATTGTTGTTGGCGAGATTGTTTGCCCAGCCTGCTAATGTGTTGGTGTTGGACGAGCCGACCAACGATTTAGATGTAGAAACCTTAGAATTGCTGGAAGAAGTACTGGCAGAATATGAGGGGACAGTACTTTTGGTTAGCCATGATAGAGCCTTCTTAGATGCAGTTGTCACAAGGCTTTGGGTATTTAATCAAGCCAAAGGGAAGATTGAGCGCATTGTGGGCGGCTTTGAGGATTGGCAACGTCAGGGTGGGAAAGTGGCTGATTTGGAACGCCCCGTGATAGAGGCAGAAAAACCGTCTGCATCGAGCGCTGCGCAAGCTTCATTGGTTACAGCTGATAAAAATAAACCAGCGTCTACTGGAGAGAAAAAAACGAAACTTTCCTACAAATTCCAACGAGAGCTTGAGCAAATGCCTGAGAAAGTGGCGCAATTGGAGGCTTTGTTAGAACAACTGACCGCTAAGGTGAATGATGTGGATTTTTACCAGCAGCCGATGGAAAAGCAAAGCGCTTTGTTTGCGGAGCTGGAGCAAGTACAACAGGCTTTAGATGAGGCTATGGAGCGGTGGTTATTGTTGGAGGCTGGTGAGGTATGAATGGCAATCTAGCTCCAACACTTATCAAGCCTTTGTCGGTGTTTTGTCAAGTAGCGCAATGTTTAAGTATCTCAAAAGCTGCGGAGATGTTAGGGGTTAGTCAGCCAGCAGTTTCTAGCCATATTGCTCACTTGGAACAAACGTTTGATTGTTTGCTTTTTGAGCGTCGTCGCCCGCATTTGCGACTTACGCCCGATGGCGAATCTCTGTTGTTATTGGCAAGACCTATTGTCGAAGGTTTAGAACAATTGCCTGATAGATTTTGGCTGCATAAAGGAGAAATCAATCAGGGGGTTATTCGCATTGCAGCAGGTGAGACTATTTTGTTGCAATTTATGCCACGCATTGCAAAGCGCTTTGCTGAGCAGTTTCCGCGTGTGCAATTGAAATTTGTGGCAGCCTCCGCGAAAGATATTCCTAGTTTGTTGATGAATGATGAGGTGGATTTTGCATTAGGGACATTGATTGGTGAGCCAGAGCATTTGCGCCAAACGCCGTTTTATCGTTTCTCGCCGATGTTATTGTTGCCATGTGAACATGCTTTGGCAGAGAAGAACATGATTTATTTGCAAGATATTGCACAGTGTTCGCTTATTGTGCCTCCTGAAATTTCCTACACTTGGCAAACCTTAAAGCGTGTTTTTAGCGAAAGACAATTACCTTTTCATGTGGCTATTGAGGCATCAGGGAGTGAGGTGGCAAAGCGCTTTGTGAGCGCAGGATTGGGGGTGGCAATTTTGTCAGAGGCTTGTGTGCGTGGTGAACATCATTTGTTATTGCGTACCATTGAAGATTTCTCGCCCGAGCGAGTGTATAGTGTGATTGAACGGCGTGGGCGTTTGCTCTCACCTCAAGCCGAACAATTCAAAACACAAGTGTTGGCATGGGCGAAAGAAATGGAATAAATCATAGGGCAAAGCGCTTTGGCTTTTAAGGGCTTGGATCTTGTAGGCTATTGATATAGTGGCTTAAGTCTAGTTTCCAGCGTTGGTCAATGTAAATCAGATTGATGCGAATGGCGCTGATGGTGTCGAGATCTGTGTGTTTGGCATAGATAAGCGCTTTGGCGTGGTTAAGATCGGAGTAATCAATTTTGGCAGTTTTTAGTTGCCAAGCGCTTTGGGATTGGAGGGTTTGTTGGGAGCCAAAGAGTAGGCGATTTAAATCGTGGTGAGCGGTATTGATGCCAGCGCGTAAGCAATCGTCAACATGTTGGCTATTTTTTTGACAACGGGGAGCATGAATATCAGGCATGAGTTTATGAGGAGATTGCATTAAAGTTTGTACCAACTGCTGTGCGCGTTCGCTGAGTTGAAACACTTTGGGCTGAGGGGATTGTTCTATAGATGAACTTGAGCAGCCTAAAAGGGAAATGCAAGCGAGTAATAAAGGGAGCAATCTCATGGGGTGTCCAGTGCAGAGAAGATAATGATCGCGAGCATTGTAGCAAAGTAGGGCTGTGACTTGGCAAGGAAGATAGCAAGTATGGAGCTTAAGAATAGACAAAAAAAAAGCCGAGCTTTTTGCTCGGCCAAATAACCACCAAAGGAGGATATAGAGGAGATAACATCAATGATGTCGGGGCGTATTATAGGGTTTATGTTGCATTGCGTCAAGAATAATGGGCATAAAAAATATTACCGATTCTTTAACGTGACAATAAATTGAAATACATGGATTTTATGAAAAAAGGTTTTCAATGTTGCGTTGCAACAATTTTTATTTTTTTATGATGGGGCTTATTTTTTTGTCCTAAAGATGAACACATAAAAATCTGACTCACTCAAAGCGCTTTGTTATGATGTTCGCTCTAATCAACTCAAATGGGAGTCTCTCTATGAAAAAATCTTTCCTTCTTTCTGCTGTTTTGGCAAGTGTTTTAACCGCTTGTGGAGGGCAAAATACCAGCGCAATTTTAGCTCCTGTCATTGGTGCTGCCGTTGGTGGCGTGGTTGGTCATCAAGTGAATGATGATTACGGTCGTTACATTGGCGCAGCAGCAGGTGCGTTAGCAGGAGCTGCTATTAACAATTACATGGATAATCAACAGCAAGCTTTGGCACAACAAGTTGCAGGGCAAAATGTTGGCGTTTCGCGCGTTGATGAAAGCACCATTCAGCTCAATATTCAAAGCGAGGTTTTGTTTGATGTGAACCGTGCAGACATCAAAGCAGGCTTCCACCCCACTTTGATGCAAATTGCCAACGTTTTGCGTCAATATCCTGACACAGTTGTGCATGTTTACGGCTTTACAGATGGTAGCGGTAATGATGACCATAACCAACGTCTTTCTGAACAACGCGCTAATGCGGCTGCTCAATTCTTAATTCAACAAGGGGTCGCAGCACAGCGTTTTGTGGTTCGTGGTTATGGTGAGCGTTTTGCGCGTGCGCAGAACAATGCTGCTGATCGCCGTGTTGAAGTATTTATTCGTGCAATTAACCAGCAAAATCCCCAAGCAGCGTATCAACCCATTTATTGATAAAATCAATCTGATGAAGAGCCCCCACAAGTTGGGGGCTTTTTTGTTGGGTGGCTTTGGCAGGAGATAAATTGTTGTGTGATAGTATTGCGCTTTCTGATATGTTCGATAAGGATTTGACGATGTCTTCCAAGCCTACCATCACGCCTAAACAGCATCATTTTTTGCAAAGCGCTTTGCATGATTTTGAGGAGAAGCAAATCATTTCCCCAGAACAGGCAGCCATTTTGCGAGATTTTTATGCCATTCGCGAAACTCAGTTATCAGGCAATATCTTTTTGGTGTTGCTTGGTGTGAGCTTGTGTTTATTGGGCTTGGGACAATGGGTTGCCCATCACTGGGACGAATCCTCGCCGACTTTGCGTTTGGTATTGGCATTTTTGTTGTTGCTCTCAGGTGTAAGCGCTTTGTGGCGATTGAAGGAACGATGGCACAGCTTGGGCTTGGTGATTCATGTGGCAACATTGGGATTAAGTATGGTGATTGTGTCTCAAGTCTTTCAATTGCAAGGTAGTTTATCGGGGTTTTTGCTGCAATGGGCGATGTTGTTTGTGCCGATTTGGGCGTGGTCACAAAGCGCTTTTGCCTTTCATTTGGGGCATGGTTTGTTGGGTTTTGCTTGGTTGGCAACTCAGGGGTGGCATCATGGTCATGAGATTTCGGGGATATTGATGGGCGTGACGATGGTGGTGGTGTGTGTTTCTGTGTGGCAAAGAAAATGGAGCATCACGCTTTTCCCTTTGATATTCATTTCGCTGGGCTTAACGGGTGATGCTTATTGGGCTAGTGGAGATTATTGGAGCCATCAGGGCTGGTGGCTTTTGGTTTTGTCTTTGCTGGCACTTTTATACCCTTTATCCAAGCGCTTTGAGATACGACAGCACTTAAGCTGGCTTGATAGAGCTTATGGGGCGCTGGCGATTATTGTTTTATCTATCAATAGTTACAACTATCACGTAGATATTGGAGGACTGCAGATAGGGGGCTTTGGCTTATTGTTTGTGGCAAGTAGCGTGATGTTGCGAGGGCATTTTTTATCGTTGGCTTTTGCTTGCACGCCGATTTTGATTTACCTTTCTCGGTGGTGGCTTGAAGGGAGATGGCATGAAATGCTGACGATGGTATGGAGCTTTTCCTTGTTGGCTTTGCTTGGCTTAAGCGCTTTGGAGAAAAAACAGCGTGGGCTTGCGATTGGCTGCTTTTTAGGGTTTGTGATGTTGGTGGTTGAGAGAATGTTTTCTGCGCATTTGCTTGAAAACGCTTTTATTTTCATACTTTCTGGCGTGTTGATCGTGGCATCAAAAAAGCTTTTGGTGAGCGATTTAGAGACTCAGGAGGGGTAAGATGCGTTCATTTCGTTATTTGGTTGGTGCCTGTGTGTTGCAGATGATGGTGATTTTTTTTCCACTAGCGTACGATGCTTATTTACGTTCTTTTGGCGAAGAGGTTTGGCTCGAGATGAGGTTATATGACCCACGAGATATGCTGCGCGGTCATTATCTTCGTATCAGCAGTGCGCAAAGCGCTTTGAAGCTTATGCCGAGTTGGTGCGAATATGGCAAGATGCCGAAAAAGGCATATCTTGTGTTGAAAAAAGATGTACAGGGTCAGGCGATGTTTACCGAGTTAAGCGATGAAAAGCCTGAGGGATTATTTTTGACCGTCATACCTGAGCATCGCTATTGTCAAGGCGATGATACTTGGCCAATTGAGTTACCGTTTCAGCGTTATTATATGAATGAAAACAGGGCGCAAGACATTGAGCGTGAGCGTTCGTTGCAGGAAGAAACCCTATTTCATTTGCAACTTTTTATCAAAGATGGTGCTTACAGCTTGGGGGCATTGGAGCCAAAGCCTTAAAGGCAAAGCGCTTTGGGCTTTTTGGGGTAGGGCAAGGGGGCGATGGTTTGTAACCTCGTGATAATTTCAGAGAGATGATAGGGGCGATACTCAGGGTGAGTATCAATGCCAACGTCCATCGCTGCACCTTTAAGTTGGATTGCGCCGTGTGTATGACCATACAAATGCCAGCTGCCACGTTGTGCCTCGCGCCACTCTTGAATCGGATAGTGAAACAGCACGATTCTCCGCCCCTCCAGCATCAACTCTTGATACGGCGAAATGGAGACAAAGCGCTTTGCAAGATAGGGGTCTTGAATGAGTTCATCATCATGATTGCCTGTGATTAAATGCAATTTTCCGTTCAATTCCGCCAACACACGAAAGGTTTCGGATAAACCACCAAAAGACACATCGCCCAAGTGATACACCACATCTTCCTTCCCCACCACATTATTCCAGCGCCTAATCAATTCTTCATTCATACGCGCAGCAGAAAAGGGGCGTTTGCAGTATTTGATGATGTTGTGGTGGAAAAAATGTGTATCAGCGGTGAAAAAAATGGACATAAAACCAGCTCTTAAGAATTCAGATTGGGCGCATGATACGGCAAAAAGCGCTTTGTGGTAACCTGAAGGTAACAAAAAATTTAGGAGACCTCGTATGCCATCAACTTTAGCCCCTGCTCTTATCGAGCAATTTTTACGTTACACCGCCATCGAAAGCCAAAGCAATGCCAGCCAAAGCGCTTTGCCCTCGAGCGTGGGACAAATGAATTTGGCAAGACTTTTGAAAAGTGAGCTGGAGCATTTGGGCTTGGTGGAGATTGTGTTAGATGAACAGTCGATACTAACCGCGAGGTTGCCTGCTACCAAAGGCTATGAACATGCCCCCAAAATTGGCTTTGTCGCGCATTTGGATACTGTTGATGTGAACTTAAAGCCTGAAATTAAGGCATGGGTGCTGAAGGATTATTCAGGGGGCGATATTTGCTTGAATCAGGCGGAGGATATTTGGCTGCGCGTGGCAGATTATCCAGAAATTGAACGCTATAAAGGCGATGATATTCTGCTTTCTGACGGCACAAGCGTTTTGGGGGCGGATAACAAAGCAGCAGTGACTAGCATTATGGTTGGGCTGGAGGCTATGATTCGCCAAAATCTGCCTCACCCTGAAATTCATGTGGCTTTTGTGCCAGATGAGGAAATTGGTCTGCGTGGCGCAAAGGCGATGGATTTGTCGCGTTTGCCTGTTGATTTTGCCTATACCATCGATTGCTGCGAGTTGGGGCAATACAATATTGATACCTTTAATGCTGCCCATGCACGTTTGCGTATTGATGGCGTATCAGCGCACCCGATGTCCGCGAAGGGCGTGATGGTGAATCCTGCGTTGGTGGCGGTGGATTTCATCAATCAGTTAGACCGCCTGCAAACTCCTGAAAATACAGAAGGAACAGAGGGATACTGGTGGGTTAATGGTATTGAAAGCAACCAAAGTTTTGCTATTTTGGATATTTCTATCCGTGATCATGACAAAAAGCGCTTTGAGTCGCGTAAGGCTTATGTGGAACAGCTGGTGGCATTTTTGCGTTTGCGTTATCCACGCGCCCAATTTAACCTCACTATTTCCGACACTTATGCCAACATCGCTGATGCTATGACCCCTGAGAATGCCTGTGCCGTGGATTATCTGCTCCAAGCTATGCAGGCTCTTGAAATTGAGCCAAAGCGCTTTGATATGCGCGGTGGAACCGATGGTTCGAGTTTATCCGCGCGAGGCTTGTTTACGCCCAATTTTTTCACGGGCGCTCACAATTTCCATTCAAACTGTGAATTCTTACCCGTGCGTTCATTCGTCTTATCTTGCCAAACTTTTATCACGCTTTGCCGCTTGGTTGCTCAATCAGGCAAAGCGCTTTGATTCTTTTCTAAGGAGCCTTTATGTTGAAAAAAACCTTATTAACCTTAAGCCTATTAAGCGCTTTGGCGCAGGCTGCGACCATCAAAATCGCCTACGATGCAGACCCTGTCTCGCTTGACCCCATGCAGCAGCTTTCTGCTGATACCATTCAAATGGCGAATTTGGTGTTTGATGGTTTGGTTCGTTATGACCATGAAAACAAAATCTTACCGCGTTTGGCAGAGCGCTGGGAGCGTGTGAACGAAACCACCACGCGCTTTTATCTGCGCCAAGGCGTGAAATTCCACAGCGGTAATCCTTTCACAGCTGATGATGTAGTCTTTAGTTTTAATCGAGCAATGAGTGCACCAAATTTTAAAAGTGTCATTGCACCGTTTGAAAAAATTGAAAAAATTGATGATTTTACAGTGGATATTGTCGAGAAAAAGCCTTATCCGCTCACGCTCAATATGCTCACCAATCTTTTTATCATGGACAGCAAATTCTACTCAGGAAACGATGATAAAGGTCAGCCTAAAGACCAAATCGCGCTTAAAGGAGGGTCTTTTGCAGAAAATAATCCCTCAGGAACGGGAGCATTTAAAATTGAAAGTCGCGAGCAGGGGATTAAAGTGGTGTTTGTGAAAAACCCTGATTTCTATGAAAAAACAGGCAATGTGGATCGCATTGAACTCAGTGCTATTAAAGAAAATGCCACGAGAATAAGCGCTTTGCTCTCAGGCGATGTGGATTTTATTTTCCCTGTGCCACCGAATGATATTGCGCGTGTGAAAGAAGATAAGCGTTTGAATTTGCATACTATGCCAAGCAGTCGCATCATTTTCTTCTATATGGACGAAAATCTTCAGCCAGCCTTTAAAGATAAACGTGTGCGTTTAGCTTTTAACTATGCGGTGAATAATCAAGGTATTGTCGATAAAATCATGAAAGAAGGAGCAACAGCAGCAGGGCAGAGTTCGCCTCCTGGTTATTTGGGACATGTGCCTGAGCTTACTCCTCGTTATGATTTAGACAAAGCCAAAGCGCTTATGAAGGAAGCTGGCTTTGCTGATGGATTTGAAGTAGATTTGATTGCGCCAAATGATCGTTATGTGAACGATGCAAAAATTGCCGAAGCAGTGGCAGCTCAATTGGCGAAAATTAATGTCAAGGCAAATTTAACCACTATGCCACGCGCTCAGTATTTTGTGTATCGTGATGAATGTAAAGCAGCGGTGAATATGTTAGGCATTGCGCCAATTACCAGTGATTCGATTGATTATGCAACTTATATTGTTCATAGCAAAGATGCAGAAAAAGGATTGGGTCAATACAATTGCAGCTATAAAAATCCTGAATTAGATGCTTTAATTGAACAGGCGATTTCTGAATTAGATGAAGATAAACGCAAAGCGCTTTTGCAAGAGATTAGCCGTATTCAATACGAAGATGCTCCTTTAATTCAAATGCATTGGCAAAATCTCCATTGGGCATACACCAAACGCTTTAGCAACTTCCCTGAAGTGGTGAATAGTGAAAATATTCCTAAATGGGACCTCTTGCAGGTTAAGGAGTGATTGGTGTTTGATGAAATATTTTGATATTCAATGACCTATTCTTTTACCGTATCGCGTTAAATGAAAAATAACGCTAAACTGCCCTCAAATTTACGGCAATTCTGGGGGCAGTTTTATGGCAATTCGTAAACGAGGTAAGCGCTTTGTTTTCTAAGCCACCTGTGCGGTGTGTAACACTTATCAGCGTGTTGAAGAACCTGTGCCTTTTTTCTAAGCCACCTGTGCGGTGTGTAACACTTATCAGCGTGTTGAAGAACCTGTGCCTTTTTTCTAAGCCACCTATGCGGTGTGTAACGAGCAAAGCGTGGCAAAACTCGAAGATTACGCTTTCTAAGCCACCTATGCGGTGTGTAACAAATAAAAGATGAATCAGCAGTTATCTAATCATTTCTAAGCCACCTATGCGGTGTGTAACGTGAAAACAGCAATGGCAAATTTGCATGGAAATTTCTAAGCCACCTATGCGGTGTGTAACAACGAGTGTATAACGCTTATCGCAAAGCGCTTTTTCTAAGCCACCTATGCGGTGTGTAACTAACTATGCCAAATTTTATTTCTAAATTTTCTTTTCTAAGCCACCTATGCGGTGTGTAACAGGATTATAGCAGAGAGAAATTGTTGGAGCTATCTAGAGTTAGCAAGGATTTTCTATAAATAACCAATCCAAAAGCTGTTGAATTTAAACATTTGAATACAAGAGATATTTTTATGGGCTTATAAAAATAGGTCTGCTTCACTCGCATTCACAGGCGCATTTTGGGCAAGTACTAAAGCACCTCTAAAATCCGCTTCTTGCGTATTGTTATCATGGCTCTTTTGACCTGTTCCGCGCAATCCACGTCCGTTATAAAAGGATTTAATGCTTTCCCAATCAAAGCGCTTTTGATGATTACTGTCATCTCTATCTGCCTCAATAAAAACCGATGGCTGATTACTCCATTGCGCTAATTTACGCCAATTACCAACGCTTGACCATTTATTAGGATCAAATCCTTCTTCATCTTCTCGCCCAAATAGTTTCCATAAAAATTCAATTAGCGTGGTTTTGCCAGCGCCTGATTCGCCAATGATTTCTAAAAACGGAAAAGAGGATTGCTCCGCTCTAATTTGCTCAGCAAATAAAGAACCAAACCAATAAACGCACGCCACCAGCCCTAAAGCCCCAAAGGATTGATAAACCATCAGCCCCCAATCGCTTTGATAATGTTCAGTGGTTTGATGAGCATTATTCTTATCAGTAAGGGGGATTGGAGAAGTGTAACTACTCCCTAAAATAAAAGTGTAACTCGGTTACACTTCCCCAAAAAAATCACAGGAGATCTACCACCTCCAGCTTTATGGCAAAAATATGGCACAGAGCAGTTTTGGGAGATTAGAACTTACGTTTACCGATGTATTCAATCAAACTCCACAAAGGCACGCCATTTTGAGGGAGGGTAGCGCAAAGCGCTTTGAGATAGAGCAATTGCTGCCCCAGCCAGCGTTCACATTCCGATAGCCCCCACAAACGAACAAACGTATTTTTGCCTTGTTCTTTGTCTTTACCAACTGTTTTTCCAAGTGTTTTTTTATCGGATATGCAGTCTAATACATCATCTTGAACCTGATACAACAGCCCCAAGCCTTGACCCAAAGCGCTTAAGGTTGCTTGATGTTGGGGGTAGAGTGGGGAGTATTGTGCGCCAAGTAAGAGAGAGGCTTGAATCAGTGCGCCAGTTTTCATTTGGTGAAGTTGAGTAAGTTGAGCTTCATTCAATTCGTTTGTTGTAGATTGCATATCAAGCATTTGCCCACCTACCATGCCCATAGCCCCAATGGCATGAGCCAGCGTTTGGATATGTTGGATTTTGACCGAGTCTGGCAAAGCGCTTTTTGCAAGAATTTCAAAGGCGAGGGTATTGAGTGCATCGCCTGCTAAAATGGCAGTTGGTTCATCAAAAGCTTTATGGTTACTGGGTTTGCCACGCCGAAAATCATCGTTATCCATAGCGGGCAAATCATCGTGAATCAAGGAATAGGCATGAACCAATTCAACGGCGGCAGCACTATGGTCTAAATCGTTCAAAGAAAGCCCAAAAGATTCTCCTGTTCGATAGACCAATGCTGCGCGTAAGCGTTTACCACCGCCCAGCGTGCTGTAGCGCATTGCCTCAAATACACGCCCACGTCCGTGTAATGCTTGGATAAGAACGGATTCAATACGTTCGGCATAATCGTGCATGATGGTTCCTTATGATTTTGAGGTTAGAAAGGGAGATGATCATCGGTGGATAGTAAAGAAGGCGTAGGTGGCGATTTGCTTCTGGATTTTTTGGTAGTTGGTTCAGGGTTAGAGGTTGGATTTTGGCTCAAAGCGCTTTGAGGATAGGGCTCTAACGATGCATTTTGTAACACCAAAATCCGTTGTTCGGCTTGTTTTAATTGACTTTGGCAAGAGCGAAGCAAAGCAATGCCTTGCTCATAGGTTTGTAGTGCCTCTTCCAAAGGCAATTCGCCACGTTCTAGTTGGGCAATGATGTGTTCGAGTTGGCGGAGATTGTGTTCATAATTCATGAGGTTATCCTTTAAGCTTTGGTTCGCATTCGCTAAGCATTTGCATCAGGCTTTGGTAGCGGCTTTGGAAAATTAGCCCTTGCTCCAAAGCGCTTAGGATAGCGCAATCTGGCTCATTTTGATGACGGCAATCGTTGAAACGACAAGGTTGATGCGCCAGTACATCAGGAAAGCCAGAGAGAATTTCTTTTGCTGTCAAATGGCTAACCGAGTAACCGCGCACACCAGGTGTATCAATCAAAATGGTTTCTGAGTTGATAGGATAACGGCGCATATTGGTGGTTGTGTGTTTGCCAAGTTTGTTGATTTCGGAGATGGCTTGTGTCCAAATATCGACTTCAGGTTGGTAATGTTGAATAAGGCTTGATTTGCCAACGCCTGATTGACCACAAATCAGAGTTGTTTTGCCAGAAAGCCAAGTTGTCAAAGCGCTTAAGCCTATTTGATGTTTTAAGCTAATGGGGAAAATAGGTAAATTTAACGCCTGATAGGGTGCTAGTAAATCTTTGAGTGCATTAGGATTTAAATCAATTTTATTCACCACCAAAGCGCTTTGTAAACCAGAGCGTTCGGCAGCAATGAGATAGCGGTCAATCAGCGTGGTTTGTGGTTCAGGTTCAATTGCAACCACAATCAAAAGCTGCTCAGCATTAGCAGCAATAGGGCGTTCGCGCCTCCCTTGCCATTTGGATAATACATTGTTGCGAGGCGCAATTGCCTCAATCACCACATCTTGCCCCGTACGACTGATAACCACTTTATCATTGCAAGCAATAGCATCTAAATGTTTACGCGCCGTTGCTATCACAACTTCTCCTGATACATCAAGAAGATAGTGGAAGCCAAGATGGGTAACCACAATGGCTGTTTCGCCATCGAGCAGTTTATGCTGTTGCTTTTGGGAAATGCGGCGCTGTTGATGGTGGCTGAGTTTGCTCATGGCTCATGTCCTGTGGTGGGCAAAGCGCTTTGCGTGGGTTCATCATCAAATTCAGGCTCTTCAACGACAAATCCTAGCTGACCAAAACGGTGTTGCAGCCAAACATCACGCATGGTGGCATAGGGATCGGGGCTGGTTTCCAACAAGCTTTCTTTGCCCAATAAATCTGCGCGTTGTTGTATTTTGCCAGCAGCTGTAACACCAACACGCATGCCGACATCGGAGCTGTAAGCAAGGGGAGAGGTAGTCAAGGCATCAACTCCATTGCCAAAACCATCACGCAAAGTGCTGGGCCCTAGTATTGGAATCATGATGAATGCGCCAGATTCAACACCGTAATGGGCGAGCGTTGCGCCAAAATCGGTTTTGATTTTGGGATTATTCATATGGCTTGCCACATCAATCAAGCCGCCTAAGCCGAAAACGCTATTGCTGACAATGCGTGTGGCAATACGTAAGCTTTGATGAAATTTGCCTTGTAACAAGCTGTTGGCAAGGCTGGAGACATCATCAAGATTGCTGACGACATTGCGCACACCTGTCTGAGCCACATCAGGCATAATCGTTTGATAGCCTGTGGCAATAGGTTGGAGGACGATATTATCCAGCTGTTGATTGAAGGCAAAAATGGCGCGATTGGTAGGTTCGAAGGGGTCATAAGCATAGCCTTCTTTATCCAAAGCGCTTTGGCAGCCAAGCAATAGCGAGGCGCAGAGTGAGAGAGAGAGAGATTTCAGAGTCATCATAATGTTAAGGTTGGGAAAGATAGAAATCGCTAGCGAGATAGCGTTGTTTGTAGTAAGAAAGAATGACATTCAAAACAGCGGCTACAGGGAGGGCGACCAAAATGCCTGTAAAGCCAAACCATTGACCGCCTGCCAGCAAGGCAAACATCACGGTGACAGGGTGTAGCCCTGTGCGATCCCCCACCAGTTTTGGCGTGAGAACCGTAGCCTCGATGGTTTGAGCTATGGTGAAAACTAATACTACGCCTAAAGGGTGCCAAATATCTTGGAATTGTAAAATTGCTAAAATACCTGCAAAAGTAATACCAATAATTAAGCCTAAATAGGGTACAAAACTAATCAATCCTGCAAAGAATCCTAAAGCAATTGCCATGTCCAACCCCAAAGCGCTTAACCCTAAAGCATAGAGAATAGCTAAGGCAAGCATGACCATCAATTGACCACGAAAAAATTCGCCCAAAACATAATCCGATTGTTGGGCTAAATGGCGAAAAGTTATTTCGTATTTTCTAGGAATCATCTCGCTAATTTTAAACAGCAGTTTCTCCCAATCGCACATCAAATAAAAGGTAATTACAGGGATCAGAATAGCATAGCTGAAAAAGCTGATGATTGTTCCTGCTGAGCCAATTAAATGGCTGCCTAGTGAGCTGATAATTTTGCTAGATGAGCCAATATGTTGCTGGAGGAAAAGAGCGAGATTCTCGCCTTTCCAATAATCGTTTTCAAGGTTAAAGAGTTTGGCAATAGGTTGTAAAAGATGCGAATCAAACCATTGTAAATAATTGGGTAATTTTGCCATCAAAGCTGAGAATTGCCCACCGATTAAAGGAAGAATAATCAATAAGGCAAACCAAAATAAAAGAAAAATCATGGAAAATACCACAATTACTGCACGAGTTCGCCCAAAGCGCTTTGTGGATTCTAATTTCCTAACCATTGGGCTTCCTAAGTAAGCCAAAACAAAAGCCCAAATAAAGGGCATCATCACAGAGCTTAATCCATGAATCAGCATCAGCACGAGTAAGGCGATAACCAAATACATAAAAAAATAAGCAGGCTGTAGATTTTTTTGATGCATATGAATCCTAAAGATAAGAGATTTAATTTGATGAAAAATAGCCGAAGATGGAAGAGTTTCGCTACAATGACTTCCATTTTTACAAAACCCGAAAATTTTAACAGAGCGGAGCGCCATTGCGATGCAAAATTTACAAACACTTTTTGATTGGATTCGTTTTTTTACCTCACAGTTTCAGCGGCATGAGCTTTATTATGGTCATGGAACGGATAATGCTTTTGATGAGGCAGTGGCTTTGGTCTTGGGCTTGTTGCATTTGCCTTATGATTGGCCACAAAGCGCTTGGCATACACGATTAACAGATGAGGAAAAACAAAGCCTTATCGAGGCGATGCAAAAGCGCGTGGTAGATAAAATCCCCGTTCCTTATCTCACCAATCGCACACTTTACGGCGGTTTGGAATTTTATGTTGATGAGCGTGTGTTAATCCCTCGTTCTCCTATCGTTGAATTGATTGAGAAAAATTATGCCCCCTATCATCAGGGCGAAGTGCATCGGATTTTGGATTTATGCTGTGGGAGTGGTTGTATTGGTTTGGTGGCGTTATCGCATCAGCCAGAGGCATCTTTGGTTTTATCCGATATTGATGCTGATGCTTTGGAAGTGGCGGCTATCAATGCAAAGCGCTTTGGCGTGGAAGATTGGGTAGAGATTGTGCAAGGCGATGGTTTAAGCGCTGTTGAGGGCAAATTTGATGTGATTTTGTGCAATCCTCCTTATGTGGAGGAAGAGGAAATGGAGGAGATTGCGGAGGAGTATCATCATGAGCCACGCCATGCTTTGGTTTCAGGGGCTGATGGCTTAGATTTTACGCGCCGTTTGTTGCGAGAAGCTGCCCATTATTTGCAGGATGATGGCATTTTGATTTTAGAAGTGGGCATGACAGGGCAACTGTTGGAAGAGGCTTTTCCTGAGTGTGACTTTGATTGGGTCAGCTTTGAGCGTGGCGGTGTTGGGGTTTGTGTGATTCGTGCTGATGAATTGCATGCATGGAATTTGGCAGGGTGGTTAGACTAATGCTTTATTATCAAACTTTTGGCTCGCGTGAGCATCAGCCGTTGTTGCTGTTGCATAGTGGCGGTATGGCTGGCGTGGAATGGCAACCGCAGATTCCCTTATGGCAGGAGCGTTACTATGTGATTGTGCCTGATTTACTTGGGCATGGACAAAGCGCTTTGCCTGCGGGTGAAAAATTGAGTATTGATGGCTTGGGTCGTGCTGTGTTGGCGATGTTAGATGAGCTGGGGATTGAGAAGGTCAATGTGTGTGGCTCTTCGATGGGGGGGGCAACGGCTTTGTGGCTTGCAGTGCATCACCCTGAACGCGTCAAACGTGCCATTATTTATCGCATCAGCTACCACAAAAACCCTGCGACCTATGCCCAAACGCGGCAAATGGCAGACCCTGCTTACTGGCAACAATTTGGTTTGCAAAGTTGGTTGTCTAAAATCCATGAGCCACAGGGTGGGGCAGAGGCATGGAAAATGGTTATTCAACGTGTGAGTGAATCTCTTGATCCTGAAACCAGCGCTCACGACCATGAGCTAAGCGCTTTGGAACGTTTGAAGATGCCTGTCTTGTTGATTACAGGCGATCGTGATCCAGTTGCGCCGCTTGATGATGTGTTGGCGATGTATCGAGTCATTCCACATGCGGAGTTGTGGGTAATGCCTGCTGCCAGCCATATTACCGCAAGCAATACTTGGCGTGCGGCGGCATTTGCGGAGGAAGTACGACGATTTTTGAGTCGCCCCTTGCCTGAATGATAGAGGAAAAGTTGTCCACAGAAATTGTGGATAAGTAAAAAGCGCTTTGCTACTTTCACAAAGCGCTTTTTAGATGGAGCTGAGTGTGAGTGCTTATTGGAATGAGAGTGTTAAAGCGCTGACATCGGTATTTTTCGCACCAGAGACAGCCGTTTCTGCCTCACCAATCATCAACAGCGCAATGATGCGATCATCATTGCCACAGCCTAGACTTTCGCGCATCAGCGAACCCTCAATCGCCCAGCGTGGAGAAAGCCAAATGCTATCATAGCCTTGAGCTTTGGCTGCCAATTGCACGCTAAAAGCAGCTAAGCCTGCGGTCAGCTCTTGTTCCCATTTGGGCTTGACCACTTCCCCTTGCAACACAGGCTTAGAGACCACCACAATCACCAAAGGCGACATCTCTGCTAAGCGCTTTGCTTTTTGTTGTAATGCACTGTCATCGCCAGCGCTTTGTTCCAAAAGTTCTTGAAAACGTTTGCGATTTTGGTGTCGTGTGATCACTACAAAACGATAAGGCATTAAATTGCCATGGTCAGGCACTTGGCTGGCTGCCTGTAACATCAGCTCGATTTCAAAATCGCTAGGAGCTTTGTGGGTAAATTTGCGAACCGAACGGCGGCTTAACAGTGTATCCAACATTAGGGCGTTCCTTGTGAATTGAGATTGTTCACATTCACCGCGACATCAATGGTGGCATTATCATGTTGTCGTTTGATTTCCATATGAACATCATTGCGTTCAATACGATAACCTCGTCCAACCAAAATTTGATACACCGCATCTTCAATGCTCTTACGTGTGTTGTAATCAATTTCGCCACGCACTTGAAGTGTCATTTGCGTTAAGCGATTAGTCGCTTCTTGGGCGCTGTTGCTTTTGGGTTTGTTGGCAAAGCGCTCACTTAAACTGGATAAAAAACTCATATAAAACCTCCTTAGAATTGTTTAGGCATTTGCTCATTATTTTCCAAGACCTAATAGGCGTTTCCAAATAGATAACGGCTGAGGCTCAATAAAACGGAAAGGGAGGTTATCATCGCCCATCAAGCGATCAACAAAATCCAAATAAGCTTGACCTGCTTCGCTGCTTGGATTTAACGCCATCGGAATACCCTGATTGGAAGAAACAACTGCATCGGGGCTTTCAGGAATAATGCCTTGTAATTTAAGAGCCAAAACACGCAAAATTTGATCCGTTCCCATCAACTCGCCTGCTTCAACGCGCTCAGGGTGATAACGCGTAATCACCAAATGTTTTGGCATAGGTGGTAAACCCATTTCGGAACGCTTGGTTTTGCTGTCAATGATGCCCACAATGCGATCAGAATCACGAATGGAAGAAATCTCAGGATTGACGACAATCACCGCCTCATCAGCAAAATACATTGCCATTTCAGCGCCATGTTCAATGCCTGCTGGGCTATCGCAAATGATGTATTCATAACCCATTTCTTTGAGTTCATTGAAAATTTCTTCAATGCCTTCTTTGGTTAAGGCATTTTTATCGCTGGTTTGAGAAGTTGCCAACATTGTAAGCAAATCATTGCCTAGCCCTTCACGGTTATAATGAATGAGAGCTTGGTTGAGTCTAGCTTTTTTCTCAATCACTTGGATTGAGTCGTAAATAACTCTCCTCTCCAAACCGAGTAATAAATCCACATTGCGTAAACCCACGTCAAAATCAACCACGCAAGTTTTCTTGCCACGTTTCGCAAAACCCACCGCGATATTAACGCTGGTGGTGGTTTTTCCCACGCCGCCTTTTCCTGAGGTAACCACAATAATTTTTGTCATCTTAACGCCCCTTTATGATGTTTGATGGGAAGGCATTGCCCTGAATGTATTGGGCAAAAATTGTGAAAATTATACCTGATACTGAATAGAGTTTATACCGCCAAAGCGCTTTGCTTTGATGTTTTGCCAAAGCGCTTTGTGCGATAATTTTTACTTTTGGGATTTATAAAGCCATAGCAAGGCAAGTCATGGCTTGGCTTAACAGGAGTTGATGATGCGTAATGAGAGAATATGGTTTGGTTTTTTTGTTATTTTAGCGCTGACCTTAAATTTTGGTTTTGTCTATGGCGATATTGATAATCCTGCCCATCATGATGCTTTGGAATTATTTGCTGCTTTTGTGGTGAGTATTGTGTGTACGATTTTAAAATTCGGCGATCGTTCACCTTTAGGTGCATTGTTATTGGCAACCAGCTTGGTGGCTGATGTGCAATTATTGGTAGCAATTATGGTTTGGGCATTTCATTCGGGGGCAATTGAACCTACCAGCATGTCTACCGTTGTTTCTTTTGCGGCAGGAGCCATGATTGCCAATGCTATTTCGGTGGTATTGTTGATGATTGAATCTGCAAGTTTTTGGCGTTGAAATGGTTGATGCTGAAATTAAGTGAAGCGCTTTGGTGTGAGGAGAGCTGATGAATGAAGTGATTTATCTCATTTTGCGCGAAGCACGGAGACCTGCCTTATTGTTGTTAGGGGCTTATACAATCGCCATTTTGGGTATGGTTTCTCTACCAGGGCTTGATGAACAAGGTGAGCCAATGCGCTTAAGCTTTGCACAAGCATTTTACTGGGTCAGCTATACCGCAACCACGATTGGCTATGGCGAATTGCCACAAGCTTATTCAGAATGGCAACGGCTTTGGGTTACGTTTAGCATTTATTACACTGTGCCAGCGTGGTTTTACGCCATTGGTAAAATTGTAGCGCTGTTGCAAGATACAACCTTCCAACAGGCGTTGCGTGAAGGGCGTTTTACCGCAGATGTGGAAAAATTAAAGGAAAAATTTTGCATTATTTGCGGCTTTGGCGAATCAGGTCAGAGATTGGTGCATCAATTGCGTAATGAAGGATTCCAATGCGTGGTGATTGAAAAAGATGCAAGTCGTGTGCGCAAAATGAGCCTTGACCCTTTGCTGGATCGCGTGTTGGCATTGGAAGCTGACGCAGAAGATGTGCAAACATTAGAACGTGCGGGAGTTCGTTCGCCTTATTGTCGGGCTGTTGTGGCGATAACCAGTGATGAGAAGGTAAATTTGAAAGTGGCATTGACTGCCAATTTGCTTTCCTCTAGTCACCATCAGTTTAAAATTTTATGCCGTACCAGCACCCGAGCAGGCAGTGCTACTGCCAAAGCGCTTGGCAATCATGTGATGGTGATTAATACCAACCGCATTTTTACTGAACGGTTGATTATGGCGTTGCGACGACCTTCATTGGCAGATGTTTTGATGCGATTTCATGGTCAGAGAGGTGAGGTGGTGGAAGTGCCACCTAAGCCTCCATTAGGGCGTTGGATTATTTGTGGTAACGATTCACTGGGGAGAACGTTAAAGCGCTTTCTGGATTATGAAGGTGTAGATCATATCGTGGTAGATCCACGCTTGGAAAATACCAGCACCACTGTGCAAGGTATGGGAACAGAAGCTGTAACTTTGCGCCAAGCACGTATTGATCGCGCTCAAGCCATTGTCGCGGCACAAAGCTCTGATACAGATAATCTCAGTATCGCTATGATGGCCAAAAATATGGATCCTTCGCTGTTTGTGGTTGGAAAACAAAATCGCAGTGCTAATCGGCAATTGTTTGCGGTAGCAGGCTTTGATCGCGTGATGGAAGAGGATGAGCTGATTGTTAGCCAAGCATTTCCCTACATTGCACGCCCTCTTTTGTGGAGATTTTTAACTTTAGTCGCTCATCAAGATGAGGGCTGGGGAAAGCGCTTGCTTGCCAGCCTCAATGTGCTTTGTCCTGATCGTAATCCCTACCATGCCTTGATTCGTATCGAGGATAATTATGCTCCTGCTGTGTTGGCGGAATTGCATTCAGGGCGTTTATTGCGTATGCAAACCTTATGGACACACCCTCATCAGCCTGAAAGTGTGCATGATGTGTTGCCATTGTTACTGCTACGCAATGGGCAAGAAACCCTACTGCCATCGCCTGCTACAGTTTTACAAAAAGGCGATAAAATCTTAATTGCTTATGGGCAAAGCGCTTTGGATCGGCGTTTGCGTTATACCTTATTTGACGAAAGCCAGCTTTATTACGCCATTCATGGTAAAGAGATGATACGCTCAGCTTTGTTGAGTTATCTGAAAAAGCGTTTTGATTAGTCGATAGTATTTTGATAAGAAGGATAAAAATGAAATCTTTTAATCTTATTCTTGCCTCGCAATCTCCTACACGCGCAGGCATTTTGCAAAAACTCAATATTCCGTTTAAAGCCGTACGCACGGATTCTGATGAAAGCGCTTTGGCAAATGAAGGCGCAGAGGCATTGGTGGCAAGATTGGCAAAATTAAAGGCTTTTGCCGTGTCAGCTGATGAGGAAACTTTTGTGATTGGTTGTGACCAAGTTGCCTGTTTGGAGGGAGAGATTTTAGGCAAACCACATACAATGGAACGAGCTATTGAGCAGTTGAGCAAGTTTTCAGGAAAAACTGTACGATTTTACACAGGCTTATGCTTGCGGCGTGGTGAGGAAGTTCGTGAATTGGTAGAAACGTTTGATGTTGTTTTTCGTGAGCTTTCGCGCGAGGAAATTGTGTTTTACTTGGAATTGGAAAAGCCTTTGGAATGTGCTGGCAGCATCAAATGCGAGGGATTTGCCATTCATTTGTTCAAAGCGCTTCACGGGCGCGACCTCAATACGCTTATGGGTCTGCCCGTGATGGGGTTGGGAGAGTTATTTAGAGAGTACGGGGTGGACTTGTTGTTCCAAACCCAAAGCGCTGTTTAACGTTTTGAGCGCTCCTTGACCTACGCCACTGCCCATTTCCATACCCATGTTACGCAATGCTTGTTCAAGTGGGTGACCTGCAGGGCTGTAATCAACCCATTCCGCATTGGGAAAGCGTTGTTGTTTGAGTTCGGAGGGGGAGGCGAAACCATCAATTAAGCCAAGCGCTTTGGCTTGTTCACCCGTCCAGAATAAGCCACTGAAAATCTCAGGATTGTCCGCTAATCGTTCGCCACGACCTTGTTTTACAGCATCGATGAATTGCTGATGAATGGTGTCTAAAAGCGTTTGCATATGAGCCACTTCCTTTTCATTTAAAGGTTTTGCGCCTGAGAGGAAATTTTTATGTTCGCCTGCGGTAAAGGTGCGAGAATCTAAGCCTAGCTTTTCCAACAATTGCTGGTAGCCAAATTGTTGACTAATCACACCAATGGAGCCTACCAAACTGGCTGGGTCAGCATAAATATCATCGGTGGCGGCGGCAATGAAATACGCGCCTGATGCGCCAATGTCTTGGATAACCGCATAAATGGGCAAGTTGCCACGCTCTTTCTTAAGCGCTTTGATGGCGCGATACACTTGCGCGGATTGTACGGGTGAGCCACCAGGTGAATTGATGTTTAACACAATTGCGACCACTTGCGGATTGTCAGATGCTTGTTTCAATCCCCGAATAATATCGGCGCTGTTGGCGAGCTGGTCATCAGCAATCACGCCTTGTACATCAATAATCGCTACCTGTTCTTGTGTTGGGTTATACATACCTCGCCCCATCACATTGAACACCATCAACACCAAAACGCCGATGATGAGCAAATTCCGTAGCCAATGGCGGTTGCGATAAGCTTTTAATTCTTTGCGTAGTTCAACGAGTGCGCTGGCTAAAGCGCTTTTTTCTTGTTCTGTCATCAAAGTTCCTTATAGCATGGTGAAAAAGAAGAACCCCGTAGCTTGGCGCACAAAGCGCTTTTGAAGCTGAAGGTTCGGATAAATCTTTTAGGTTTTACGCTGACGTTCTAAAAAGGCAGCACTTGTTGTGGCCATAATGACCAAAGCAATCCCTAACCATGACAAAGCGCTTGTGGGTTCGCGTAGCAAAATCACGGCCAGAATGACCCCAAAAATAGGCTCCAATGCGGTTAAAAGCCCCATCAAATTGGCAGGCACTTGGTTCATGCCTTGATTCCATAGCCAATACGCCAGCCAGCTGCAAGCCACCGCCAAATACAACAATGCCCAAAAGCCTCGCCAATCCCAATGAATGGCATAGTTTTCGGTCAGCATCAGGGTGAACGGTAAACATAAAGGCGCAGCGAGTAGTAGAGAGGTTTGGGTGTAAACATGAGCACCAATGCGCTTAATCATGGCTTGGGTGGGGCGCAGAGTAAAGCAAAAGACAATACCAGCCAGCAAGACCAGCAAACAGCCGAAGGGGTCGATGGTTTTGGGTGAACCTTCACCATGACCACCGAACATCAACAAGGCTACTCCCACAAATGCGACCGCCCCACAAATCCAATGAAACGGAGCGGCTTTGTCGCCGAAAAAATAATGCCCTACAAACACCATCAGCAGAGGCTCTAAGCCAATGAGCGTAACGGCTGAGGCGGCGGAAGTGTATTTTAAGCCAATGAATTGTAACAATAAAACAGCTACATAATTGGCAAAAGAAAGCCAAAGCAGGGTTTTCCATTCATGGCGTGGTACGAGTTTTAAAAGAGGAAATGAAGTCGGCAAAATAATAAGCCCTGCAATGATGAGCCGTGCTTGAACAGTTAGCACAGGGTCTAGCAGCGTGTAAGCATATTTCGCCGCCACAAAAGAGCTACTCCAGATAAGCAGCGCAATAATTTGATACAGCATAATCTTCCCCAAAAATTGAACACCTTAACACAAGAGCATCGGTTGTTGATATTTAGTTAATTAGCGCATGATACAGTTGCACCATCAAAGGGTTATAAGGCTATAATCAGCTTAAGCCATTGGTGGCTTTTATTCGCTAAGGAGAGGCATTATGTCAGAACCCAAAAATTTTGTGATGATTTCCCCCCATTTTCCCCCCAACTTTGAAACCTTCGCCCATCGTTTGCGTGAGGCAGGTTTTCATACTTTAGGCATTGCTGATACACCCTATGAGCAATTAAGTGAGGGATTGAAAAGCGCTTTGACAGAGTATTATCGTGTTGATGATATGAATGATTATGAGCAGGTTTATCGCGCGGTGGGTTACTTTGCGCATAAATATGGCAGAATTGATCGTATTGAATCACATAATGAACATTGGCTGGAATTAGATGCAAAATTGCGTACAGATTTTAATGTGTTTGGCTATAAAAATGATGATATGGCATCGATTAAAACCAAATCTAAAATGAAGGAGATTTTCCAGAAGATTGGGTTAAAGGTGGCGCAGGGTCAAACCTTTAAAACGGCTGATGAGGCTAGAGCATTGGCAAAGCGCTTTGATTATTCGGTGGTGATTAAGCCTAATTCTGGTGTTGGCTCAAGTGATACTTACAAAATTCAAAACAAAGATCAATTGGAATCTTTTTTAGCCTTGTTGAATCCCCAAGTCTCTTATATTTTGGAAGAATATATCGATGGCGATATTGTAACTTTTGATGGCTTAGTTGATAAAGAAGGCAAGATTGTTTTCTATTCAAGTTTAGAATATTCAGAAGCTGTTTTGGATACGGTAAGCCAAGATAGCGATATGTATTATTATGTGACGCGTGATATTTCCCCTGATTTGGTCAAAATGGGTGAGCAATGCGTGAAAGGGTTTAATATCCGTGAACGATTCTTCCATTTTGAATTTTTCCGTAAAAAGAAAACGGGAGAATTTATGCCTTTGGAAATTAATTGCCGTCCACCTGGTGGTTTAACCATTGATATGTGGAATTATGCTGACGATTTTGATGTTTTCCGTGAGTATGCCTCTGTGGTTAAACACAATCAATTCCATGCAGATATTTCCCATCGTTATTATGTGATCTACATTGCAAGAAAAGCTAATAAGACCTATGCCCATAGTATTGAAGATGTGCAAAAGCACTTTGGAGAGAAGATTGTTAGTGTAGAACAAGTTCCAGGTGTCTTTTCAAAGATTATGGGCGAATGGGGTATTGTGGCCAGAACAGAAACCCGTGAACAAATGATTGAATTGGCAAATTTTGCACAAGCAAAGCAATAAAGGAAAGATAAAGCAATGAATACTCAACAGCGTAGCCATTGGAGTGGTGAATTAGGGCAGGAAATGCCGTTTAATGTTTATGGTCATGGAGGTAAAGCCGTTTTGGTTTTCCCATCATCAGGCGGTAATCAATATGAATATGGCGCTTTTGGCATGATTGAAGCCTGCCGTTCTTGGATTGATAGGGGGTTATTAACCTTTTATTGTCCTGATTCTTATGACCAACAATCTTGGTTATCCAAACATAAATTAGCCCATGATATGGCGCAAGCTCATGCGGCTTATGATCGCTATATTGTGAATGAATTGGTTCCTTTAATTCGTCATGAATCGCCAGAAAAGCAAGGCATTATAGCAACAGGTTGCAGTATGGGCGCTTTTCATACCATCAATTTTGCCCTTCGCCACCCCTTTATTTTTGATATTGCGATTGCTTTAAGTGGTGTTTATGATGCGCGATTCTTTACCCAAGAATATCATGGCGATCAAGCTGTTTATTATCATTCGCCTGCTGATTATTTATGGCATCAGCATGATGATGCGACTTTGCAACAATATCGCCGTAATCATTACATTATTGCCGTTGGGCAAGGTGCTTGGGAAGAAGAGCATATTGCAGCGACCCAGAAATTACAAAGCGCTTTTGAAGCAAAAAGTATTCCAGCATGGTTTGATTATTGGGGACATGATGTTGACCATGATTGGCCATGGTGGAAAGTTCAAATGCCTTATTTCTTAACCAAATTAGAAGAACAGGGTTTCATTTGATTCTTGATTGATGGCGAGAAAAAGCGCTTTGGGTTGGTATCTCAAAGCGCTTTTTTTGTGGGAATCCATTATCCCTGATGGGCTAAAGAGAATCGAATAAAATCGGCAAAATGATCTGCCCAATGTTTTTCATGATGAATGGCATGGGCGGTGATATGAAGCCGAATATTCTGAAGTGGGTGCTGATGCTTTAATAGGCTTTGGTAGTATCGTAACGTGCAATCAATATACGTTTGACTCATATTTTGAATAAACAAAGCATCAACTTCATCGCCTTCATTGGTTCCCACTTGAATAAAAACACGGCTATCAGGCTTTAAGGGGTGATGATTTAAATAATCCAAAAAAGCGCTTTCGCTGAACCATGAAGCCAGTGAAAACACGCCCAAATGTCCGAAAACTTCAGGATAAGCAGCGCCTAGATACGCGGTGATGATGCCACCCATCGAGCTGCCTGCGGTTAAGGTATGTTGGCGTTCGGGTAGGGTGCGGTAGTGTTGGTCAATAAAGGGCTTGAGTGTGTGTACCAACCAATTGCCATAGGCAATCCCTAATCCACCACTATGCCCCATTTGATGCCCTTGTGCGCGATCCGTTTTCCAAGGCCCATACTCATCAAGGCGCTTTTCGCTGGCATGGTCAATGCCGACAATCATCAATTTGGGCAAATCCTGCTGACGTTTTAACGTGGGAATGACTTTCCACGAATGTCCAGAGTATGACTCTTTGCTGTAGAAAACATTTTGTCCATCATGCATATAAAGCACGGGATAACGCTGGTGAGGCTCATGTTGGTAGTTAGAGGGTAATAAGACACGCACACGGCGCTGATGATTGAAGTAAGGAATGAGGAAATGATGTTCCTGCATGGCAAGATGTTGGTGAGGCATAAGCATCTCCTTTAAGTAGATCATTAAGATTGGGGTATGAGAGTATCGAGGAGCTGCAAAGCGCTTTGGGGCAAGGGAGCTTCCAGCACAAGGCGTGTTTCAGGATTGAGGTCAAAGGCGATGGTATGGGCGTGTAAAAACATATCACGATAGCCTAAACGTTTAAGCGCTTTGTTAAATTCACGGTCGCCGTATTTATCATCGCCAGCAATCGCGCTGCCACAGTGTTGAACAGACAATCGGATTTGATGTGTCCGCCCTGTTTCGATGGTAGCTTCTAAAAGGCTCATGGTTTCTGGGGTAGAAAGCGCTTTGAATTCAGAGAGGCGTTTGAAATGGGTAATGGCTTCTTTGCCCTCTTCGCCATTCATCATGCGTTCGCCATCTTCGGCTTGAATTTTGCGTACATTTAAACGCACAGTTTTCATTTTCGCCCATCCTCCACGCACCAAACACCAATATTTCTTCTCCACTGTTCCAGCTTGTATTTGAGCTTGAATATCGGCGAGAGATTCATGGGTTTTGCCGAGAATGAGTAGCCCTGAGGTTTCACGGTCAATGCGGTGTGCCAGTTCTGCATAACCTTCTCCCCACAGCGCATAAACCACATCAATCACGCCATAAGGATTGGCACTGCCTTGATGAACGGCGATGCCTGCAGGTTTATTCAGTACCAAAAAGCGCTCATCTTCGAACACCACAGCATTTTGTATCCGTTCACACCAATAAGGCGGCACGCTGGCGCGATTTTTTTCCTCAAACCGCACAGGAGGCATACGGATTTCATCACCCAGCACAAGCTTATCGCTGGCCTCAATGCGCTTTTTGTTTCGCCGTACCTCGCCTTTGCGCAACATCTGATAAATGCGGCTTTTGGGGATACTGGGGTAGGTTTTGAAGAGGAAATTATCCAGTCGTTGCCCAGCTTCTTTGGCGGTGATGGTGAGATAGTGGACACCGCGTTGTTGTTCACTCATAACGTAATCCGAAAAACAAAGCGAGCATTATAAAAAAGATGATGAGTAAACTGGAGTTTCTGCTTAAAAGCTTAGGATTTGGGTAAGATTGTTTAGGAAACTAGCATGGCGCAAAGCGCTTTGTTATAATTGCCAGCCTTTTAGGGCCTATAGCTCAGTCGGTTAGAGCAGGCGACTCATAATCGCTTGGTCGGGGGTTCAAGTCCCTCTGGGCCTACCAATAAATTTCCTCGTTTATCAGCACGCCTTGCGTGCTTTTTTTATGCCCAAAAGAGCCACACAAAGCGCTTTGTAGCAAGGGTATAATCCTACTTTTATTCAAGTGGCTGAGGAGAACATCATGAGCGAACGCATTCATAATTTTTGCGCAGGACCTTGCACCCTGCCTACAGAACTTTTGCAAGAAGCCCAAGCAGAGCTGCTGGATTTTCAAGGCTGTGGTATGTCGGTGATGGAGATTAGCCACCGTTCAAAGCGCTTTGAAGCTGTGCATTTTGAAACGTTAGATTTGGCGAGCCGTTTACTCGGTGCGCCTCAACATTTCAAAGCGCTTTTGTTGCAAGGCGGTGCGCATCAACAATTTGCGATGACGGCGCAAAATTTGCTGGCAAAGGGAGGGCGAGCAGCTTTCGTCAATTCAGGGGTTTGGGCGAAAAAGGCATACCAAGAAGCCAAGCGCATTGGCGATGCTTACGAGCTTTGGAGCGGTGAGAGTGATGGCTTCACGAGCTTGCCTCAAAGCGCTTTGTCGGTTGAAGCCCATACGCGTTATGCCTATGTTTGCAGCAATGAGACAGTAAACGGCGTTCAATTCCATGATTTGCCCACAATTGATGCGCCATTGGTGGTGGATTATTCCTCTGATTATTACGCGCGTCCTGTGGATTGGGATAAGGTTTTATTGGCTTATGGTGGTGTGCAGAAAAACCTTGCACCATCAGGCTTGGCGCTGGTTTTTGTGCATGAGTCTTTGCTAGAAGACCACCCCCATTTGCCTAAATTCTTCACCTACAAAGCCCATGCTGATGCTGATAGTTTGTACAACACACCGCCAACGTTCCAAATCTATATGCTGGGTAAAATGTTGAAATGGATAGAGAAACAAGGTGGTGTTGAGGCAATGGAAGCCCAATCTATTCGCCGTTCACAAGCCCTGTATCAAGCTATTGACCAAAGCGCTTTTTACCATAACGCCATTGAGCCTAAATATCGCTCCAGAACCAATGTCGTGTTTCGAACCCCAAGCGATGAATTGGATACCTTATTCTGGCAGAGTGCTGAAAAAGAAGGTATTAATGGCTTGAAAGGGCATAAGATTGTGGGCGGTTTGCGTGCCAGTTTGTACAATGGCTTGCCTGAGGAAAGCCTCAAAGCGCTTTTGGCGTTTATGGCAGAATTTGAACGTGTGCGAGGGTAAATGATGTTTTTGCAAACTCTTGGGCAGAAAATCGCCCACCAAGCTTTGTTGCGACTTGACCCTGAAACCGCCCACGATTTGAGCCTCAAAGCGCTTTCGAAGATGCCTTGTGCAGTGCCTTATCTAGAGCCTCCTGTGGAAAAGCTCGAATTGATGGGGCTTTCTTTTCGTCATCGTTTAGGCTTGGCGGCGGGGCTGGATAAAAATGCGGTGGCGATTGAGGCATTTGACCGTTTGGGATTTTCACATCTTGAAGTTGGCACGGTGACCCCTCGTCCACAAGCAGGCAATCCCAAGCCGCGTTTGTTTCGCTTATCTTCGGAACAAGCGATTATCAACCGCATGGGCTTTAACAATGAAGGTGTAAGCGCTTTGGTAGAACGCGTTAAACACGCTAAAGCCCAAAAAACCTTACGCGCTATCATTGGCATCAACATTGGCAAAAACAAAGATACGCCGAATGAAGAAGCCATACAGGATTACCAAAGCGCTTTTCGTCAGGCAGCTGAAATCGCTGATTACATCACCATCAATATTTCCTCGCCCAATACGCAAAATCTCCGTGCTTTGCAGCATGGGCAATCGTTGCGTGATTTGTTGGAGGCGATGAAGCATGAACAGCGAGAAGCCAAGCGCTTTGTGCCATTGGTGGTTAAAGTCGCGCCTGACCAAGAGGAAAGCGCTTTGTCTGCACTGTGGGACAGCATTGGTGAGAGTGGCGTGGAAGGCTTGATTGTCAGCAATACCACCATTGATAAAACCCTTGTTTCGCATCATCTGTATGGAGCCGAAGAAGGGGGGTTATCAGGGAAGCCTTTAACTGCTCGCTCGACAGCATTGCTGGCAAAAGCTCGTCAAGCATTGCCAAAGATTACCTTGATTGGTGCAGGTGGCACGATGTCGGCTGAAGATTATCATGAAAAACTTGAGGCTGGCGCGGATTTGGTGCAAGTCTATACAGGTTTCGTTTATCACGGCGTAGATTTGCTCAAAGCTTGTTATGGTTTGAAATAAGAATATCCCCTCTTTGATGAGGGGATTTTTTTGGGAGCGATAGCCCAAAGCGCTTTGGTTTTTTGGGTACAATAGTGGGACAATTGTTGATTATGACAATTGTGTAACATCATTGAGTGATTGAGGAATAAATATGTGCGGAATTGTGGGCGTTGTTGGGCGTGAGCCTGTCAATCAGGGAATTTATGATGCGTTGTTATCACTACAACATCGTGGGCAAGATGCCGCAGGCATTGCGACTTCAAGCGGTGGTCGAGTGATGATTGAGAAGGGTAATGGCTTGGTGCGTGATATTTTCAAACAATCCCACATGGAGCAATTGCAAGGCAATATTGGCATTGGTCATGTTCGTTATCCCACTGCAGGCACTAGCTCTTGCCATGAGGCGCAGCCACTTTATGTGAATTCACCCTATGGCATTGCGCTTGCTCACAATGGCAATTTAACCAACACACCAGATTTGATGCGTGAGATTCGCGATGTGGATTTGCGCCATGTGAACACGCAATCTGATAGCGAAGTATTGTTGAATATTTTTGCGCACGAATTGCAGCAAGAAGTGCAAAAGCAAGGTCGTTTGCAGCTGAATGCGGAGATGATTTACCACGCTGTTTCTCGTGTTCATCAGCGTGTGCGCGGGGCGTATGCGGTGGTGTGCTTGTTGAGTGGTTATGGTTTGGTGGCATTCCGAGACCCTAATGGCATTCGCCCACTCATTTATGGGGTTCGCGAAACAGAATTGGGCAAGGAGTACATGGTTGCGAGCGAATCCGTAGCCTTGATTGCTCAGGGCTATGAAATTATTGCCGATATTTTACCAGCAGAGACTTTGATTATCACGGAACAAGGCGTGGTACAAAGCGCTTTGTGCGCCGAGAATACGCGCCGTATGCCTTGCATTTTTGAATACGTTTACTTTGCCCGCCCTGATTCCATTATTGATGGCATCAGCGTTTACAAAGCACGCAAACGCATGGGCGAGATGTTAGCGAGAAAGATTTTGCGTGAGTGGTCAGACCATGATATTGATGTGGTCATTCCCATTCCTGACACCAGTCGCCAAAGCGCTTTGGAATTGGCGGAAGTGTTGGGGGTGAAGTTTCGCGAAGGGTTTATCAAAAATCGTTACATTGGTCGGACATTTATCATGCCAGGTCAAACCTTACGCGCCAAATCGGTGCGCCAGAAGCTTAATCCACTAACACATGAGTTTCGCCGTAAAAATGTTTTGCTGGTTGATGATTCGATTGTGCGTGGTACGACCAGTCAGCAAATCATTCAAATGGCGAGGGATTCGGGAGCCAATAAAGTTTATTTGGCATCAGCAGCGCCAGCAGTACGCTATCCAAATGTTTATGGTATTGATATGCCAACGCGCGAGGAATTGGTGGCGTATCAGCGAGAAGAATCCGAAATTGCGGCATTGATTGGCGCGGATAAAGTGATTTATCAATCGTTAGAAGATTTGATTCAATCGTGTGTTCAAACCAAATACCGTTTAACGGAAACTTTTGATTGTTCTGTTTTTGATGGCATTTATCCAACAGGAGATATTGATGAGGCTTACTTGCAGCAATTAAGTAAGGCTCGTTGCTAAGTATTTAAGCGTCTCAAAATAACAAAGCGCTTTGGGTTTTATAAGAATCCAAAGCGCTTTATTTTTAGGTTGGGGTTTAGGAATTACACGCCTAGCCAGTTGGGTAATGCTAGTGAAATAGCAGGAATGTAGGTTATCAGCATTAAGAAGAAAAGCAGAATCAAAAGCCAAGGCATAGCAGCTTTGATGACGCGTGTGACAGGTAAGCCTGAAACAGCTGAGGCAACAAACAAATTCAAACCAATGGGTGGTGTGATTAAGCCAATCTCCATATTAACCACCATGATAATGCCCAAATGGATTGGGTCAATCCCTAATTCTACCGCAATAGGGAAGAAAATAGGAGCAAGGATTAAAATGATGGCGGAAGGTTCCATGAATGCACCTGCTATCAATAGCACGATATTAACAGCAATCAAAAATGCCCAAGGTGGCAATTGTTTTTCTGTAACAAAGTGTGTAATAGCTTGCGGAATTTGTTCTGTTGTTAATACATGAGCAAATAACATCGCATTGGCAATGATAAACATCAGCATGATGGTTAATTTGCCTGACTCTAAAAAGACGCGTGGGCAATCTTTGAGTTTAATATCTTTGTACACAAAAACGGCAACAAAAAAGGAATAAACTGCTGCAACAGCTGCTGCTTCTGTGGGCGTAAAGATGCCTGAATAAATACCACCCAAAATAATGCCCATCAGCAATAACCCCCAAAGCGCTTTGCGTGCAGCACTTAGCCATTCTTTTAGGCTTGCGCGTGGTTGAGCAGGTAGATTTTTGACTCGCGCAACGATGTAGATTGCCACCATCAAGGCAACACCTAACAAGGTTCCAGGAATAACCCCTGCCATAAACAAACGCCCGACTGAGGTTTCGGTTGCAGCTGCATAAACGACCATCACCACAGAGGGTGGAATCAAAATGCCTAAAGTGCCAGCGTTGCAAATGATGCCCGTACCAAACTCAGTTGGGTAGCCTGAGCGAACCATACCAGCAATGGCAATGGAGCCAACGGCTGCAACGGTTGCAGGGCTAGAGCCTGAAAGGGCAGCAAAGAGCATACATGAGAGTACAGCGGCAATTGCCAAACCTCCGCGAATATGCCCAACGCAAGCGTTGGCAAAATCAATCAATCGCCGAGCTACGCCACCTGTGGTCATGAACGCGCCTGCTAAAAGGAAGAAAGGAATGGCGAGTAGAGTATAGTGTTCAGAGGTTTCAAAGAGTTTAATTGCCAAGGAGCTTAAGCTGTCTTGGCTGAATAACATAATGGTTATTGCGCCTGATAAGCCCAGAGAAATGGCAATGGGAACGCCCAAAAACATCAACAAAAAGAGTAGAGAAAATAAAATAGCGATGGTCATGAGCTTGCTCCTTCGTGTTCACTCAGTTTGAGTGCGTCTTCACTTTCATCAGCTAAGCCTAAGCCTAATTGTTTGCCTTGATAAATATGGCAGAACATTTCTAAAAAACGCAGAGCAATGAGAGCAAAGCCAAAGGGCATGATAAAGCCAATATGCCACAATTTCAGATGGAATTGATGCAAATCATCAGCGCCAATATCTGCCACATAAATAACTTTAATCCATTCATAACTGGCGATACCAATAAAGATGCTGTAAACAATGCATAAAAAGCATGCAAATAAAGCAATCCTCCGTTGCCAAAGATTGCTAAAGCGCTTAACCAGCGCATCAATGCCAATATGCCCTGCAGTGCGTACACCATAAGATGCGCCAAAGAAAATGAGCCACCCAAAGCAGGCTTTGGTCATGGCAACGCTCCATGTCATATTTTGCGCTTGTTCCATGATGAATTCGCCAATAGGATCAGCGAAAGAGGCGGTGCTGGGAAAGTGTTCTGCTAATTCAAAAAAAACGTTGTATAGGTTGTTGAAAACAACATAAATAAAAGTAATGAAGGTCATGGCAGCCAACAAAAAGGCGACCATAATTTCCTCTAGGCGTGACCAAAAATGATTTAGCCAAGATAAAGGTGTTATTGTCTTCATGAATCCTCCAAAAAAGAAAAAAAGCGCTTTGAATGAATTCCCATCAAAATGGAATATTCAAAGCGCTTTGATTTGGATAAAAATAAACCTTTAAGCTTTATGGTTTGTTGGCATCAACCGCTGCTTTAATTAAATCTGCACCAATATCTGCTTCAAATTGCTTCCAAACGGGTTGTACGGCTTCACGCCATTTGGCACGTTGTTCGGGTGTTAAGGTGATGATTTCGGTTGATTTTGCTTCTAAGATTTTTGCTTTATCGCCTTGATTAAGCACGTGAGATTGTTTATTAACTTCAATAGAAACTTCATCAAGGATTTTCGTTAATTCACCACGAATATCATCAGGCACGCTATTCCAGAAATCAGTATTCACAATGACCATATAGGATAATAAGCCATGATTCGATTCTGTGATGTATTTTTGAACTTCATGGATTTTTTGTGAATAAATATTGGAGTAAGGGTTTTCAGCGCCATTGACAACGCCAGTTTGCAAACCTTGATACATTTCACCAAATGCCATTTTACGAGGAACAGCTTTTAAGGCTTTAAATTGTGCGTCCAAAACTTCCGAATTTTGCACACGGAATTTTAATCCACGAGCATCTTTGGGCTCATAAAGCGCTTTGTTGGCGGAAAGTTGTTTTAAGTCGTTATTCCAATAAGCTAAACCGATGATGCCTTTATCAGTCATGGAAGTGAGTAAGGATTTACCTGCTGCGCTTTGTTCAAAACGCTCAACGGCTTTGATATCGTCAAATAAAAAAGGTAAGTCAAAAAGCTGGATTTTTGGGGTGTATTTATCAAATTTAGCCAATGATGGTGCAAGCATTTGTACATTGTTGGATAACAAAGCTTCCATTTCTTTACCATCGCCATACAAAGAAGAGTTTGGATAAACCTCAACTTTCACTTTGCCTGCCAAACGCTCATCAACCAATTTTTGGAACATCAAAGCGCCTTGACCTTTTGGCGTTTCATTGGCAACAACGTGTGAGAATTTAATCACAATGGGTTCTGCCCAAGCGCTTTGTGCGCCTAAAGCCACCATAACAGCGAGAGCTTGTAACAGATGTTTTTTCATTGACATAAACGATTCCTCTTTTAGTGTGGAAAAAAGCGCTTTGGCGCTCGTGGTCTAAGTATAAGCCCATCATTAGGGGCTTTCAAATGGTATCAGTATCTGATGAATAAAAGGAAGATAGAGTAAACCCCAAAGCAAAGCGCTTTGGGGTTAGGATTTAAAGTATGAAGATAGAAATTATCACACAATGCCTTGTTCAAGCATTGCCTCAGCAACCTTCTTAAAGCCTGCAATATTGGCACCGTGAACATAGTTGGTGAAACCATTCTCTGTGCCATGACGTACGCAGTTTTCATGGATATTCGCCATAATGTCAAACAGTTTGCTGTCTACTTCTTCACGCGTCCATGATAAACGCATAGCATTTTGGCTCATTTCTAAACCTGAAGTAGCAACGCCACCTGCATTAGAAGCTTTGCCTGGCGCATATAAGATTTTTGCAGCTGTGAAATGTTCAACTGCTTCAAGGTTAGAAGGCATGTTGGCGCCTTCTGCCACACAAATGCAACCATTTTTCAAAAGCGCTTTGGCATCTTCGCCGTTGAGTTCGTTCTCAGTGGCACAAGGTAAAGCAATATCACAAGCCACTTGCCACGGACGCTCGCCAGCAAAATATTTCAATCCATGCTCGTTTGCATAAACTGATAAGCGCTCACGGCGAACATTTTTCAGCTCCAACAAAGCTTGCAATTGTGCTTCTGTCATACCAGAATCAGGGAACAGAACATAACCTCCTGAATCTGAAACGGTTAAAACTTTTGCGCCCAGCTGAATAGCTTTCTCTGCCGCATATTGCGCGACATTGCCAGAGCCTGAAATAACAACGCGTTTACCAGCCACATCTTGCCCACGTGTTTTGAGCATGCTTTGTGCAAAATACATTGTTCCGTAACCTGTGGCTTCAGGGCGAATGAGACTACCGCCCCAAGTGAGAGATTTACCTGTGAAAACAGAGGTAAACTCATTACGCAATTTTTTGTATTGACCATACAAAAAGCCGATTTCTCGCGCACCGACACCAATATCGCCCGCAGGAACATCAGTATCTGCACCAATATGGCGATAAAGCTCGTTCATAAATGCTTGGCAGAAACGCATGACTTCGCCATCGGATTTGCCTTTGGGGTCAAAATCCGAACCGCCTTTGCCACCGCCCATAGGTAACGTGGTCAGAGCATTTTTAAAGACTTGTTCAAAGGCTAAGAATTTCAAAATGCCTAAATTAACGCTGGGGTGAAAACGTAAGCCACCTTTGTATGGGCCGATAGCTGATGACATTTGGACACGATAACCGCGATTAACCTGTACTTGCCCTTTATCATCTACCCACGCCACGCGAAACATAATAACGCGTTCAGGCTCAACCATACGCTCCAACAAAGCGCTTTGAGAATACTTGGGATTTTTGGCAAGGAAAGGCGCTAAACTGTTGAAGACTTCTTCAACGGCTTGGTGAAAAGCGCTTTGGGTAGGGTCGCGTTGTTTGATGGTTTGAAAGAGTTCGTGTAAACCTTGACTCATGAATGTTTCCTCAAAAAAGATAAAAAAGTGGCTTCACGCAGGGGAAGTCAATCAAAGCGCTTTGGCGCGTGGTGATTGCTTCAGACGGAAGCTCTTTTTATCGGCGGCGTTTGCTTTTGGCTTAGCCGTTTTTTGAGAGCAGGGGTAAACCGAAAGGGAAACAATCAATCAATGAGGCAAGGGAGGAGGGGTTGGGGTGTGATGTGGTCAAACGCCCTCATTCCCCAATCTGTGACGAAACCGAAAATTAAACAAGGGCGCAAGCCAGAAGTTACCCAACGGAAGCCTTAAAGCACTTGCCACCATCTGATTAACTTTATCTATCCTGCGATTTAGAGGAATATAGAACAAGATTTTGATAGGTTTCATGAATGAAAAATGAGTATTTGTTCATTTTTTATTAGGGCTATCCAAATGCGCTGAAAAAGTTGGCGCGTTAATATGGGCTAAGTTTTGAAAAGGAGTTTGAATGATGGGAAAAATGGTGGTGGTTAAGCTGGGAACTAGTGTTCTTACAGCAGGTAGTCGTTCACTTAATCGAGCTCATATGCTTTCGCTGGTACAACAGATGGTGCATTTGCGCAATTTAGGGCATACCGTTGTGCTGGTAACCTCAGGAGCTATTGCAGCAGGACGTGATTATCTGCATCACCCCGACTTGCCCAAAACCATTGCCTCCAAGCAAATGCTAGCATCAGTTGGGCAAACGCAGTTGATGAATATATGGTCTCAATTGTTTGATATTTATGGTGTTAAAGTGGGACAGATGCTGGTTTCTCGCGCTGATATGGAAGATAGAGAGCGGTTTTTGTATGCGCGAGATACTCTAAGCGCTTTGCTTGAGCAAGGCATTGTGCCGATTGTCAATGAAAACGATGCTGTGGCAGCAGCGGAGATTAAAGTGGGCGATAACGACAATCTCTCAGCGCTCATTGCCATTTTGGCAGGGGCAAAACAGCTTTATCTACTGACCGACCAACAAGGCTTATTTAACGCTGACCCACGCTCTAATCCAGAGGCGCAGCTAATTGCAGAGGTTCCTGAAATCACGCTTTCCATTCGGCAAATGGCAGGTGGCAGTGTTTCTGGTTTGGGAACGGGGGGTATGATGACCAAAATCATTGCCGCTGATGTTGCCACTCGTTCGGGCATTGAGACCATTATTGCTGATGGCATGCGAGCCAATGTACTGGTGGATTTGGCGCAAGGTGTAGCAATTGGAACGAAGTTTTTGGTGCCGAAGCATTTGCTTGATGGGCGGAAGCAATGGCTATTTGCAGCGCCTGTGGCAGGCAAATTGGTGATTGATGAGGGGGCTGTTAAAGCGCTTTTGGAGCAACAAAAATCCCTATTGCCTGCTGGTGTGAAGCAAGTTGTGGGAACATTTTCGCGTGGTGAGGTTTTGAGTATTGAAGATGAAAAAGGGCGTGTGTTGGCGCGCGCTATGGTTCGTTACGGTAGTGAAGCATTGCAGCGGATTTCAGGGGCGCAATCATCTGATATTGAAAAACTTTTAGGCTATGCTTACGGTTCGGTAGTGGTACATCGTGATGATATGGTGGTGTTGTAGGATTGTTGAATAGGGTTTTGAGAAAGGAATGATGATGAGTGTGTTGGAATTGGGGAAACAAGCTAAACGAGCAGCATCAAGTTTAGCTTTATTATCAAACGTGAAGAAAAATGCGGTGTTGCAAAAAATTGCAGAAGGCTTGGAGCAGCAGCAAGAGAGCATTTTGCAAGCTAATGCTGATGATGTGAAAAAAGCAGAAGAGCAAGGTTTAAGTGCAGCGATGATTGACCGTTTAACCTTGACCCCTGAACGTTTACAGAATATGGCACAAGAAGTGCGCAAAGTGATGCAATTGCCTGATCCTATTGGGCGCGTAATTGATGGTGGTCGGTTAGACAGTGGGCTTTTGATTCGCCGTGAATGCGTGCCACTGGGGGTTGTTGGGGTTATTTATGAATCTCGCCCTAATGTCACCATTGATGTGGCGAGTTTGTGTTTGAAAACAGGCAATGCTGTGATTTTGCGTGGTGGTAAAGAAACGCGCGAGACCAACAAAGCGCTTTTATCTCTTATTCAAAGCGCTTTGTCGGAGGAGGGCGTTGAGAGTGATAGCGTACAGATGTTGCCTAATTTTGAACGCGATTCTATACGTGAATTATTGCAGCTAGAGCGTTATGTTGATGTGATTATTCCACGAGGAGGCGAGGCATTGCAGGCATTTTGTCGCGAGCATGCTCGGGTTCCTGTGATGACGGGGGGTATTGGGGTTTGCCATATTTTTGTAGAGGAAAGCGCTTTGGTGGCAGAGAGTTTGGAGGTTATCAAAAATGCAAAAACCCAAAGACCCAGCACTTGCAATACTGTTGAAACGCTACTGGTGCAAAAATCTATTGCTAAAAGCTTTTTGCCTAAGCTTGCTAAATATTTAGGCGATGAAGTTTGTTTGCACGTGGATAAAAAAGCTTATAAATATCTGGAAGGTAAAAAGGGTCGTGTGCAGCATTTGAGTGAAGAACAGCTTAGTCATGAATGGCTTTCTTACGATTTGAATGTGGTTGTGGTGAAGAATTTCCAAAGCGCTTTGGAGCATATTGCAACGTACGGAACTGCGCATTCGGAGGCAATTTTGACGCAAAATCCACAATTGGCACGCGAGTTCGTGCAGCGTGTTGATGCTGCAGCAGTTTATGTGAATGCGAGTACGCGTTTTACTGATGGCGCACAATTTGGTTTAGGCGCTGAGGTAGCTGTTAGTACGCAGAAACTTCATGCGCGTGGGCCTATGGGCTTAGAGGCGCTTACAACCTATAAATGGATTGTGGAAGGGAAATATGCGGTTCGCGCATAGAACAAATGAAAATGAAATTATGGCTTAAAAAATTGAATTAGGGTTTTTTAAATCCATAGAAAGGATAAATAGAATATCATGGGGCAATTAAAACAAAATCGATATTTTGGATTAATCGTGGCATTGATTATTTGGTTGGTCATTTTGTCTTTTGGCTTTTTGGCAACTTATCAATGGTCACAAAAGAACATTAGGGCTTTGGAAAATGTGGACTATATTGGTGATATTAGCGATGCGATGTTACATATTGGTGTGCATTCTAACAACTTATTGGCTCTTGAAAGCGAAGATAGTGAAAGAAAAAATAAGTTGATTGAAGAGATTGATAAATATATTGTTGAAGTGGACGATAACCTCAAATATATGTTTGAGCATACCGAGATGATGGCTGAACTGGGTTTAGATGGAAAAATCAATGAATTATCTAGCCAATGGAAAACGTTCAGAGAAAAATTAGAGCGTATCAAATCAAAAAAACGTGAAGATGAATTGGATTTGGCAAATTATATTTATGAGCGTCTTTCCATTAACTATTATGATTTGGTGGGTCCCATTTATTATGGCTATTACGAAGAATCGCAAAATATTATTCGCAAATCTAATTATTTGCAGGCTGGTTTAGCGCTGTTTTCCGTCATTTATTTCATTTTCTTACTCTTGGTCTATGTAAAGCGCTTTATTCGCGTTGATGCGGAATTGGCGGTGGCTCAGCGTGAGATGAGTGATATTATGGCAACAGTGAATACAGGTTTATTCTTGTTGGAAAGGGATTTAAGTATCGGACAATTGCGTTCGCATCGATTGTATGAATTTTTAGGTGATGAGCATCTGGAAGGCTTAGGGCTAGTAGATGTTTTGCAAACCATTATTCGTGATAGAGATTTGATTCTTAGTACAGAAGAATTTATCGAGCAGCTTTATAATCCCAAAGTCAAAGCTAAATTGATTGAATCGTTGAATCCATTAGATCAAGTAGAGGTCATGCTCAATAAGCGTCAGCGTTATTTGAGATTTGATTTTAAACGTGTTTACGAACAATCTGAGATTTCGAAAGTGTTGGTCAATATTAGCGATATTACCAGTGATGTTTTATTGGCTGAACAGTTAAAATCTGAGCGTTCTTCAGGAGGCAGCTATTTGCCTATGTTGAAAGCTATTCAAGTAGGCGATAGAGTAACCGTGCAAGATTTCTTGCTCAATTCTCAGAAGAGCTGTGTTCAAATCAATGAGTTGCTGCGTGAGCAAGCTTATGAACAACATACTTTACGCATCAAAACAGAACAAATTTGGCGTTTGGTACATAGCTTGAAAGGAGAGGCAAGCGCTTTGAAGTTGAGTGTTTTCCAAGAGCTTTGTGAGAAATTTGAAGAGGAATTAAAGGCTAAGCAACAACAAAAAAATCTACAGGGCGAACATTTCTTGGGGCTGGTGGTGCTTTTAGAGGAATTGATTAACTTGACGCAAGTGATGTCGAGTTTGTTGTGCAATCCTCATGTTAAGCAACCAGCCGAGACAGCGAGCCAAGCCAAACAAGCAATCTCTGAAAAAAGCGATTCACAAAGCGCTTATTACCAAGAGTTTGTTCATGATTTGGCAGAACGGCAAGGTAAAAATGTGGTTTGCCATGTTGATGGGATACAGCTTGTGTCTGAAGAATGGCGCTCTATTATTCGCTCTATTGCGGTACAAATTGTGCGTAATGCAGTGGTGCATGGTATTGAATCTCCCACAGAGCGAAGCGCTTTGGGCAAACGAGAAACAGGCGTGGTAAACATTCGCATCAGCCAACAAAACAAAGCGCTTTGTTTGGATATTGAAGACGATGGTCGCGGTTTGGATTACGGGGCGATTCGCAAGAAGGCCGTTGAGCTGGGTTGGTATACACCAGAACAAGCGCAACAGCTAGATAGCAAAGCGCTTTTGGGCATTATGTTCCGTTCACAATTATCGACCGCAGAGAAACAAGATGGTGATGCGGGTCGTGGTGTTGGCTTGGATATGGTGAAACATACGGTGCAACAACATGGTGGGCAGTTGAAAGTGAGTACACAAGCTGGTCGTTATACGCGATTTACGTTTGTCTTTCCGCAAGAAAATGCTGGTTAATTTAGGTGGGAAGCCATGAAGAAAACAATCATGATTGTTGATGATTCACAGATTATTCGCAGTCGCATTGAGCGTAATGTGAAACAAGTGAATTTAGCGGTCGTTGCCGTAGCAAGCAACGGTGCAGAGGCTTTAGATTTGTATAAAAAGCATAAGCCAGATATGGTCACGATGGATTTAACCATGCCACAAATGGACGGATTAGCGTGTATTTCAGCTATTTGTCAATTTGATGCGCAGGCAAAAATTTTGGTGATTTCAGCGTTATCCGATAAAGCCACAGGTATTCGAGCCATCAAATTGGGAGCACAGGGCTTTTTATACAAGCCCTTTACCGATGATGAACTGACGGAGGCGTTGGAGGAAATTTTGAATGATTAAAGAAAGCGCTTTGTCAACATGGCTCATCGGGCGTAGCTAAGTGGGTGTCGTGCGGGCATAAAAATCGATGGGGGCATCTTGTCTTTGGCTAGATTGCCCCCATATAGTTAAGAGAGAAAGCAAAGCGCTTTGTGTGAGGAGAAGGAAATGTCTGGAAGTGTTGAGGCAGTGGTTGCCCCACCTAAATTGGCTCCACCGCCCCATTATCAGGTGGTGATGTTAAATGATGATGTGACCACGATGGATTTTGTGATTGATATCCTCATGGATATTTTCCAGATGGATTACGTTCAGGCGGAGCGTGTGATGTATCGCATACATGAACAAGGTTCTGCTGTTTGTGGCATTTACTGTAAAGAAATTGCTGAGACCAAAGCCGAGCAAGTACATCATTTGGCGCGAGAGGCTGGTTTTCCACTTCGTTGCCAATTACAACCCATTTCGCGCTCATAAATAGCTGTGAGCATTATTTGAAGAACAAGATTAACTGTTAGGAGCAAACAGAATGACGGCATTGTCCAAGCCTTTAGAGCAAGCCATTGATCGAGCGTACATCAACGCTCAAAAAGCCCGCCATGAATATCTCACACTCGAGCATCTTTTGATTTCTTTGTTAGAAAATCAAATAGTTTCTCAGATGTTGATGGATTTAAAAGTCAATATTGAGGCTTTGCGTGGAGATTTAGAGCGTTATTTGCAGGAGCATTGCACGGTTGTGGAACGTGAACGTTTTTCTCCTCAGCCAACAACGACTTTCCAGCGTATGATTCAACGAGCCTTGTTGCATATGCGTAATATGGGTAAGAAAGAGGTATCGGTGCTTTATGCCTTAGTGGCAATTATTAGCGAAGAAGATTCTTACGCAGCTTATTATTTGAAAACACATGGCGTTAGTCGTGCTGACTTGGTGGAAAAAATTCATCATGAAGAGGTTTTGCCACCTGTACGCGAAGCAGAAGAAGTCATGAAAGAAGAGGAGCGTGAGGATAAATCGGGCAAAAAAGATTTCAAAGAAGAAGCCAAAAGTGCCAAAAAATCGGCATTAGCAGAGTACACCAGCGATTTGAACGCCAAAGCGCTTAAGGGCGAGATTGATCAGCTGATTGGTCGGGAAAAGGAATTAGAACGCATGATGCAAACCCTTTGCCGTCGCCGTAAAAATAACCCCATTTTGGTGGGTGAAGCAGGCGTTGGTAAAACAGCAATTGTAGAAGGCTTGGCGAAGGCAATTGTGGAAAAACGCGTGCCACCCTTGTTGCAAGATAATGTGATTTACAGCTTGGATTCTGGCGCATTGATTGCTGGCACAAAATATCGTGGAGATTTGGAGAATCGAGTCAAAGCGCTTTTAGATGAGATTGAGAAAAAGCCTAAAGCTATTTTGTTCATTGATGAAATTCATACCATCATTGGCTCAGGTGGCTCTAGTGATAACAAAATGGACGTATCCGAGCTTTTAAAGCCTGCTTTATCCAGTGGCAAACTGCGAACCATTGGCGCAACGACAGAAAAAGAATATCGTCAAGTTTTTGAAAAAAATCATGCTTTAGCGCGAAGATTTCATCAAGTGGTGGTTCGTGAGCCAAGTGTTGAAGACAGCATCGCTATTTTGCAAGGCTTAAAATCCTATTATGAGCAATTCCACGAGATTAAATACAGCGATGAGGCGATTGAAGCGGCGGTGCGTTTATCAGATCGTTACATCAACGATCGCCATCTCCCTGATAAAGCTATTGATTTATTAGATGAAGCTGGAGCTCGTCAGCGTTTGTTGAGTGAAGAAGAACGTAGCCAAGAAATTGATGTGCGCTTGATTGAGAAGATGGTTGCTGATGTAGCGCGTGTGCCTGAGCAGAATGTGAATCAAAATGAGCGCAATGTGTTACGAAGTTTGGAATTTGAATTGAATCAGTTAGTCTTTGGGCAGGAAGAGGCGATTAAAGCGCTGAGTTCAGCCATTAAATTGGCGCGCGCGGGCTTGCGTGAAACAGAAAAGCCTATTGGTAATTTCTTGTTTACAGGGCCAACTGGTGTGGGGAAAACAGAAGTAACCAAACAGTTGGCACAGCTTTTGGGCGTAAAACTTTTGCGCTTTGATATGAGTGAATATATGGAAGCGCATTCGGTGAGTCGTTTGCTTGGTGCGCCTCCTGGTTATGTTGGTTTTGAGCAACAGGGCTTATTATCAGAGCAGATTTTGAGCAACCCTCATGCGGTGTTGTTGCTCGATGAAATCGAGAAAGCTCACCCCGATATCATGAATGTGTTGCTGCAAATCATGGATAACGGACGCATTACCGATAACAATGGTCGAGAGATTAATTGTCGCAATTTGATTATCGTGATGACCAGTAACGTAGGGGCAACGGATATGGAGAAAAATCGTATTGGTTTTGCAAGTTTGCACGATACCCAAGCTGCCAAAGGACAAGCAGAAGCCGCCATCAAACGCCATTTCAGCCCCGAGTTTCGTAACCGTTTAGATGGCATTATTGGCTTTGCACCGCTGAATGAGAAAACCATTCACCATGTGGTCAAAAAATTCTTGCGCCGTTTAGAAATGCAATTGAAAGAACGCAAAGTAAGCATGAAAGTGCATGATGAGGTAATTGCTTGGCTCGCTAAACATGGCTATGACCCCAAAATGGGCGCACGTCCTATGGGGCGCTTGATTCAAACCAGTATCAAACAACCTCTTGCCGAACTACTGCTTTTCGGAGAACTCGAACATGGTGGTGTGGTGCAAATCAATGTGAAAGACGATAAACCAAACATCGAAGTGCTGGAATTGCTACAACCTGAACACCAAAGCGCTTTGAAAGACTAAAACCTATCTATTCTCTATTTGGGGGTTTCACCCCCAAGCCCCCACAAGGGGTGTTACACCCCTTGGCCCCAGAGCATTAAAAAGCAAAAACCCCCACGCAAAACAAAGTTTTGGTGGGGGTTTTACTTTTTAAAATACTTTGTGGGGTGCAGGGGCATCATGCCCCTGCTGGGGTTCGGGGCAAAGCCCCGAGTAAAGCATAAAGAGGTTTTAGTCTTTCAAAGCGCTTTGGTGTTGGGGTAGAAGTGATAAGATAAAGCGCTTTACGTTTGAGCGTATCATTTGACAAATAGAAAGGAATAAGCATGGAATCTGTTTACCAGCCGCAAATTATTGAAGCGGAGATTCAAAAACATTGGGAAGAAAATCAAACTTTTAAAGCAGAGATTGATGAAACGCGAGAGAAATTCTATTGTTTATCGATGTTTCCTTACCCTTCGGGCAAGTTGCACATGGGTCATGTTCGTAACTACACCATTGGTGATGTGATTGCTCGTTTTCAGCGTATGGAAGGTAAAAATGTTTTACAGCCGATGGGTTGGGACGCTTTTGGCATGCCAGCGGAAAATGCAGCGATTGATCGCCAAGTAGCGCCAGCCAAATGGACGTATGAAAACATTGATTACATGAAAAAGCAGTTAAAAGCGCTTGGTTTTGCGATTGATTGGTCTCGTGAAATTGCAACTTGCCAGCCTGATTATTACCGTTGGGAGCAGTGGTTATTCACACGTTTGTTTGAGAAAGGGATTATTTATCGCAAGCTTGGTACAGTCAATTGGGATCCTGTGGATCAAACGGTTTTGGCGAACGAGCAAGTGATTGAGGGGCGTGGTTGGCGTTCAGGAGCGTTGGTTGAGAAACGCGAGATTCCGATGTATTACTTCAAAATCACCGCTTATGCAGAAGAATTATTAAGCGCTTTGGATACGTTGGAAGGCTGGCCTGAGCGTGTGAAACAGATGCAACGCAATTGGATTGGTAAATCGGTGGGTATGACGGTTCGTTTTGCTTTAACCGATGATAGCAAAGCGCTTTTGCCAGCTGAATATGCAGAACATGTTCAAGTTTACACCACACGACCTGATACCTTATTTGGCGCATGTGCGGTGGTGGTTGCAGCAGAGCATCCCCTTGCCACAGCGGCTGCCGTAGATAACCCAGCCTTACAAGCTTTCATTGCCGAGTGCAAAGCTGGCTCTGTTGCGGAGGCTGATTTGGCAACGATGGAAAAGAAAGGTATGGAGACAAAGCGCTTTGTCATCAATCCGTTGAATGGTGAACGTTTGCCTGTATGGGTAGCGAATTATGTGATTTGGGGTTATGGCGATGGCGCGGTGATGGTGGTGCCTGCGCATGATGAGCGCGATTTTGCCTTTGCTAAGAAATACAACTTGCCGATTAAACAGGTGAACCAAAGCGCTTTGGGAACTTATGATGAAAGTGCGTGGCAAGAATGGTATGGCGACAAAGAAACCATCAAGCTTATCAACAGTGGCGAATTTGATGGCTTAGACTATCAAAGCGCTTTTGATGCTATTGGTGAAAAACTCAAAGCGCTTTGTGCTGGTGAACCTAAAACCCAATATCGCCTCCGAGATTGGGGTATTTCTCGCCAACGTTATTGGGGCTGCCCGATTCCTATTGTGCGCGATAGCGAAGGCAACGATGTGGTGGTGGCAGATGCTGATTTGCCTGTAGTATTGCCAGAGCATGTTATTCCTGATGGCGCGGGTTCGCCTTTGGCTAAAATGCCAGAATTTTACGAACTTCCTAATGGTTACAAGCGTGAAGTGGATACGATGGATACGTTTGTGGAAAGTAGCTGGTATTTCTTCCGCTACATGTCACCTGATTATCAGGAGGGCATGGTAGACCCGAAGGCAGCTGCTTATTGGGGTTCGGTGGATCAATATATTGGCGGTATTGAGCACGCGATTTTGCATTTGTTGTACGCTCGTTTCTTTACCAAGCTAATGCGCGATGAGGGCTTGGTGCAGGTTGATGAACCCTTCAAGCATTTGCTGACACAAGGCATGGTATTGGCTGGGGTTTGGTATCGTGTGAACGAGGCAGGTAAGAAAATTTGGTTTAATCCGAAAGAAGTTGAAGTTCAATACGATGAGAAAGGTCGGATTGTTGGTGGTATTTTGCAAACCGATGGAGAGCCTGTGTTTTATGGTGGCATGGAGAAGATGTCTAAATCCAAAAACAATGGCGTAGACCCTGAAGCGCTTTTAGAACGCTATGGCGCAGATACCGCACGCTTGTACACCATGTTCACGGCGCCTCCTGAAAGCACGTTGGAATGGTCAGACAGTGCTGTGGAAGGGGCTCATAAATTCTTACGCCGAGTGTGGACTTATGTTTACGAGCAACGTGAGAATATCCGCTCAGCGAGCGTGGTGCAAAGCGCTTTGGATAACAAGCACAAAGCTATCCGTTTCACCATTCATGAGCAATTGCGCAGCATTCGTTTTGACTACCAGCGCCATCAGTTCAATACAGTGGTTTCCTCTGTGATGAAAATGTTCAACGCCATCACAGAAATGGAAGTGGAACAAAGCGCTTTGCGTTACGAGGGCTTGCGCTTGATGTTGTTATCCTTAGCGCCTATTACGCCCCATATTTGCCAAGCGCTTTGGCAAGCCATTGGCGCAGAGGGTTCGCTGTTGGATACGCGTTTGCCTGAGCCAGATGCAGAGGCTTTGGTGCAAGATAGCGTGGTGTATGTGGTGCAGATTAACGGTAAAAAACGCGCGGAAGTTTCGGTTTCAAGCGAGGCAAACCAAGAGGCGATTTTGGCAGCTGTTTTGAATGATTCAGAGGTACAACGTTTCTTAGATGGGCAAGCTCTGAAGAAAAGTATTGTCGTGCCGAAGAAGCTGGTTAATTTGGTGGTGTAACGATTGCAAAACAGATGGGCGCTTTCGAGCGCCTTTTTTGGGAGACAACATAATGAGTGAACAACAAAGCGCTTTGTTGGATAAAGAACAAGAGCGTCAATCCCTAAAAAGTTTCTGGCGCTGGAATGTGGTGGTGATACTTTTGGTGTTAGCGGTAGGTTATGAAATGCTGATGGGGCAGATGTTGTGGAGACAATTGAAGCCTTATCAAAGCGCTTTGGCAGAGAGGGGCATCAAGATGGAAGTGCATTACAAGCAAATGCACGGCAGCAAAATCTTTTTAGAACACCCTTTTGGTAAGGTAGAAATCAAGCTTTCGCACCAAATTTGGACGCTTGCCACAGGCGATTTCTATCGTGGCACTCTGAAAGGCAACTATCAAATCGGCGCGGCGCACGAGAAATTCAAGGGTACGATGGAGATCAATTGGCAGAAAAATCTGGAGCTGGATTTGATGACTTTGGGCAATGAAGAGTTTTCGCCGAGTCAGCTAAGCGTTTATTTGCCCAGCGAGATGCCAAAGCGCTTTGTCGTTAAGTTAAATCAGGGGGGCATAAAATCTCAGGGCGTGAATATTGAGCCTTGGGCGGCGGTTTTGAATGAGAACGGCATAGCGATTCCGAGTTTTAAGGTAGAGCGTGGCAAAGAGGTCATTGAGCTTTTGGGTTTGCATTTTGAGAGTCAAAAGCCTGTGCTGACGATTGAACAAGTGGCTTACTTGGGGAATCCAGTCTTTAAAGATTTTTCCATGACAGCAGGTGCGCGTGATGGCGTTGCAGAGATTGAGCTGAAAGGAGAGGCTTTGGAGATGGATAAGCAGCCTTTTGTTTTGACGTTAAAGCAAAACGTGGGCTTTTGGGCTGAGCGAATGATGCAAAACCCTGCTTTAGGCGGTTGGCTGATTTATCCAATCTTTTTGGATCAGATGTTTAAGAATCAGGCAAGTGTGACCTTGAATGTGGGAGACAAAGCGCTTTGGGCAGAAGGCGTTGCCAATGCCAAAGGGATTGATGCAACGTTGGCGATACGCCAAGCGCTTTGGAGCGAAGAAATCTTAGGGCAGTATTTTAAAAACGATGACGGCGTTTGGAGAGGGAGAATCCAGTTTGATGTTCAAAGTGGTAAGTGGGAATTTATCCCACCCAATTAAAGCATTAAGGGGGCATAATGCCCCCTTCTTAGTTACAAAGCGCTTTAGGCAAACTTGGCTGGGATTTGGGTGTGGAAATCCGTCTGTTGTTGGTATTGATGGGCAAGATTGAGTAAGCGAGGTTCGCTGAAATGTGCGCCAATCAATTGCGCTCCCACAGGTAAGCCATCAATAAAGCCACAAGGGTGAGAAAGCGCAGGCAAACCAGCAAGGTTTACCGCCACAGTGTATAAATCCCCTAAGAACATCGCCACAGGGTCATCAAGCTTGCTGCCCAGCTTGAAGGCAGGGGTTGGGGTAGTGGGGCTTAGGATAACGTCAACCTCAGCAAAGGCTTGATTGAAGCTGTTTAAAATGGCGCGGCGAGCGCGGCGAGCTTGTTCATAGTAAGCATCATAGTAGCCAGCAGAGAGAGCATAGGTGCCGATGAGGATACGGCGTTTGACCTCTTCCCCAAAGCCTTCATTGCGGCTTTCGCGATACAGGCTGCCCAAATCCAAAGCGCTTTGGCTACGATGCCCGTAACGCACGCCATCATAACGCGCCAAGTTTGATGAAGCTTCAGCGGAGGCGATTAGGTAGTAAGTGGCGATGGAGGCTTCAGTGTGGGAGAGATCTATCTCTATCAAGCTTGCGCCGAGTTTTTCGTAAACCTTTGCAGCTTCCATGATTTTTTCCTGCATGGCAGTATTTAAGCCTTGAAAATACTGGCGAGGTAATCCAATTTTGATGCCATTTAAGGGCTGATGGAGTTCAGTGTCAAATTGGGTATGGGTTTTGGGGCTGGAGGTGGAATCTTTTTCATCATGCCCACTCATGCCATTGAGTACCAAAGCCAAATCCAAAGCGCTTTGTGCCATGACACCTGCTTGGTCGAGGCTAGAGGCATAGGCAATCATACCCCAGCGTGAGAGGGTGCCATAAGTAGGTTTGATACCGCTGATGCCACAATAGGCAGCAGGTTGGCGAATGGAGCCACCTGTGTCAGAGCCTGTGGCATAGGGAACAAGCCTTGCTGCAACGACAGCTGCTGAACCACCTGAAGAGCCGCCAGGAATGTAATCAGTATGCCAAGGATTATGAACCGCGCCAAAATAGGAGCGTTCATTGGAGGAACCCATCGCAAATTCGTCCATCGAAACTTTGCCTGTCATCACAGCGCCCGCTTGGTTCAGCTGCTCTACGATGAAAGCATCATACGATGGCGTAAAATTTTCCAGCATTTTGGAGGCAGCGGTGGTGCGAATGCCTTGGGTGCAGAAAATATCTTTATGCGCCATCGGAATGCCATCAAGAGGAGAAAGCGCTTTGCCGTTGGCACGACGCTCATCGGAAGCTTTGGCTTGCTTTAGAGCATATTCGAAGGTTTGTGTGATGTAGGCATTGAGGCTGGGATTGAGAGACTCAATGCGCTTTTGGGTATGCTGGAGGAGTTCAACAGCGCTGAATTGTTTGTCGTTAAGCGCTTTGGCTAACTGGGAAATGGATAGAGTATGCATTATTCAATCACCTTCGGTACGGTAAACAGATTATCGGCAAAAGCAGGTGCATTGCTTTCAATGGCATCAAGTAATGGGCGAGCCTGAGGGTTATCTTCACGCAAGCGTTGCGTTTCTTCTAGTGGGTGGGCGAGGGGAGCTAGTGCGCTGATGCTGGGGTTGTTGATGCTGTCAAATAAATCAAATATTTTCCCCAATTCGTGGCTGAGTTTTGCGCAAGTTGGCTCATCAAACGATAAACGCGCCAAGTGGGCGGTTTTTATAATGGTTTCACGGCTAATATCCATGTTTTATTCCTCTTTATTTAAGGCTATCAAAGCTTGTGATTATAGCCTAAGTTCACCAAAGCGCTTTGGGCGGTCAAGGGAAAATACTCAAATGGAGCAGGACAAGGTATCATAAGCACTTTATGGCGTATCGTTCGCCGTTGGTCTATTGGTGTTTTTGTATAGGATTATCTATGGCATTGGGTTTTTTTAGTGGTTTGTTTTCAAGTGATTTATCCATTGATTTAGGGACAGCGAATACGCTGGTCTATGTGCGTGGTGCTGGGTTGGTGTTGAATGAGCCTTCGGTGGTGGCGATTTCTGAAGACCAGCAAGATGGTGGCAAGAAAATTGTGGCTTATGGAAAACAAGCTAAGCAAATGCTGGGGCGCACACCAGGTAATTTGACTACTGTCCGCCCATTGCAAGATGGTGTGATTGCTGATTACAAAATCACCTCCATGATGCTCACGCATTTCATCAAGCAAGCGCTTTCTGGGCGTGGGGGTTTTGGTTTTTTCCGCCCAACTCCGCGTATTTTGGTTTGTGTGCCATCAGGGGCAACTTCTGTTGAACGCCGTGCCATTCATGATGCTGCCAGAGCTGCAGGAGCGCGTGAGGTGTTTTTAATCCATGAACCGATGGCGGCTGCTATTGGCGCTGGGATTCCTGTAGAGGAAGCCTATGGCTCGATGGTGGTGGATATTGGCGGGGGAACCTCAGAAGTGGCGGTGATTTCTTTGAATGGTATTGTGTACTCGAGTTCTGTGCGTATTGGTGGTGATAAATTTGACAGTGCCATCATTGAATATGTGCGCCGTAATTTTGGCATTGTGATTGGGGTGCCAACAGCTGAGCGTATTAAGAAAGAGATTGGCTGTGCTTATCCTTCTTCGGAGGTTCATGAATTAGAGGTTCGTGGGATTAACCAAAATGAAGGAGCACCACGCAGTTTCACCATCACGTCCAATGAAGTGTTGGAAGCTTTGCAAGACCCGTTAGGTGGTATTGTTCGTGCGGTGAAAGTGGCGCTGGAAAATACGCCACCAGAGCTGGCGGCAGATGTTGCAGATAGAGGTATTGTTTTAACAGGCGGTGGAGCGTTGTTGCATGATTTAGATCGTCTGATTATGGAAGAAACGCGGCTTAAAGTGATTGTGGCGGAAGATCCTTTAACTTGCGTAGGTCGTGGTGGCGGTAAAGTGCTGGAGCTTTTGGATCAGCCAGGTGTGGCAACTTTCTTGATGTCATAACTTTGTGCGGTATCAAGGGCAAGAGCAGGTAGAGAAGGCACAAGCCTCACGTCTTCCTACCTTAGGCATAGTTGGGGTGCTTTCGTGTTTGTTGTTGATAGTTCAGGCAATGGGGTATTCACTATCGATGATGCGCCATGTGGTGTATGACTATTTCTATCAACCCATTCGTACCATTGTTTACATGCCTGTGCAAAGCATAGTGGAATTTCGCCAAAGCGCTGTAGACAAAGAATTGATGCGTGAAGAATGGTTGCGTTTGCGTCAAGAGAATCATGAATTACGGGCGCAGTTGCAACGTCTATCGTATTACCGAGCGGAGAACAGCCGTTTGCGCCGTATGATGGATTCCATTTTGGAGGTAACTGAGCCTGTATTGATTGCAGAATTAAGCGATAGCGCCATTGATTCCTTTCAGGAGGAGGTAACAATTAATCGTGGATCTTTGCATGGCGTTTTTGTGAATCAAGCAGTGATTGATGCGCAGGGATTGGTAGGGCAGGTGGTTGAGGTGTTTGACCGTGAGGCTCGGGTGATGTTGATTTCTGATGCGAGAAGTCGTGTTCCTGTGTATGTGGAGCGAACACAACGCCGTGCCATTATTTCAGGCTCTGCCCAAGCCCAAAGCGCTTTGGAGATTAATGACTGGCGTGTTGATCATGATATTGAAGTGGGTGATGTGTTGATGAGTTCAGGCTTGGGAGGCGTGTTTCCACGCGGTTATCCTGTGGCGGAGGTGGTTTCAGTAGAGAGAGACCAACGCCGTTCTTTTGTGACCATTCATCTCAAGCCTATTGCGAAATTGGATTCGATGCTGGAAGTGCTGCTATTGTCAAAGCGCTTTGTTTCGGGAGAAGAGCAGATTATGGTTGGGCCAGAGCCATTTAGGGATTCTTTGGAACAGCAAGCTAGGGAAAATCGATGAGCGTGAGTTTGGTATTGTTATTGCTGGCATGGTTATCGATGTTGGTGGCGAAGTTTTTTGTCTCGTGGTTTGTGTTGCCTGATATGGTGTTGATGGTAGCAGTGGTGTTGTTTTTTGCCCAACCCGTGCAGCCATTGTGGCGGATTTTATTGCCCATCAGTTTGTTATCTGATGTTGCTGCAGGAACTTATTTAGGTTACCACGCGGCATTTTATGTGTTGGTATTGTTGTTGTGTTATCGCTTAAAGCTACTGTGGTTTGAAGCATCGCTTTTGGTTCGGACGGTGCTTCTGGTGGTGATGAGTGGTGTTGTTCAAGTCTTGCGTTGTTTGCTTTTGTATTTGTTGATGGATATTGTCGCGCCGAAAGGCTGGGCTTGGGGGGCTTTGATGCAGGGGTTGTTGTTTCCGTTTATGGCGGAATGGATATTGTGGTGTGTGCATCGTTTTGGACAGCGTGTGGGGCACACTCGAGGGCATCATTGATGGATATAAAGCGCTTTTCCGACCCTTTAACTTCAACGGAACAGGGAGAAATGGATAGCCGTTTGCGTGGTTCTTTTGTACGCAGGACATGGTTAGCAGCTTTATTGGTGTTGGTGGGATTTTTGATTTTGCTCGGGCGCATGATTTATTTGCAGATTTGGCGTTACGATTACTATCGCACACGCAGCCAGAATAATCGTGTGCGTTTGAAGGTTGTGCCACCTGAGCGGGGCATCATTTATGATCGTCAAGGCAAAGCGCTTTCGGAGAATATTTTGCGTTATCGAGTGGTATTGTCGCCTTCGCAGACCAAAAATGTGCGCGAAACTTTGGAGCAATTGCGTGGGGTGCTATCGCTTCGTTCTACTGATATTGAGCAGTTTCTTCAAACTTATAAACGTGTACGCCGTTATGAATCGGCGGTGGTGAAATCGTCTATTACCGAACAGGAACGTTATGATTTATCGGTGCAATTGTATCGTTTGGCAGGTGTGGGAATAGAGTCTTACTATGAACGGTATTATCCTTATGGTTCGTTATTGGCGCATGTTTTAGGCTATATCAATCGCATCAATGAGCGCGATTTAAAAGATGACGATGAAGATGTTTATCGTGGGCTAAGCGTGATTGGGCGCATGGGCTTGGAGAAGCAATACGAAGAACGTTTGCGTGGTAAATCAGGTTATCAGCAGGTTGAGACTGATGTAAATGGTAATTTGGTTCGTGTTTTGGAAGAAGCTCCAGCGCAACGTGGGCAGGATTTGTATCTGAGCATTGATGTGGATTTGCAGCGCTTTATTGATGAGACTTTGGGGCATTATCGAGGCTCTTGTGTGGCGATTGAGCCAAAAACAGGCGAAGTGTTGGCGATGGTCTCTAAGCCAAGTTTTGATCCGAATCTGTTTGTGCGAGGCATTAGCCAAGTGCATTATCGGAGATTGCTCAATGACCCTGATTCTCCGTTATATGACCGTGCTTTAAAAGGGCGTTATCCACCAGGTTCAGTGATTAAGCCTGTGATGAATTTGGCAGGCTATTACTATGGTCTCTTTAATTCACATACCGTCGTTTATTGCTCAGGGCATTACACGATTCCCGACTCCAATAGTAAACGGCGTTTTCATTGTTGGAATCGTAGAGGGCATGGTGCCGTGAATGGCGACAAAGCGCTTGCTCAATCGTGTGATATTTACTATTACACGCTTGGCTATCAAATGGGTGTTGAGCGTATGGCAAGCTTTTTTGAGTATTTTAAAATTGGCACAAAAACAGGCGTTGATTTACCTGATGAAAGCTCTGGCGTTATGCCTACCCGTCAATGGAAAGAAAAGCGCTTTAATCGACCATGGTATCTAGGTGATACCATCAACGCCAGTATTGGTCAGGGCTTTGTTACAACGACACCATTGCAACTTGCCTATATGACAGCCCTGATTGCTCGTGATGGGGTCAGCTTTACGCCGAGTTTGTTGCGCTATGTTTATGACCCAGTGGCGCAATCTTTTGAGCGCTTGATGCGACCTGCTGGAGAGCGCATTGCTGTTTATCGGGAAGCGCATTGGAAAGAGGTGCGTCGTTCGATGGAGAATGTGATTCACTCTGCCATTGGTACAGGCAAGGGCATTGCTCAGGGGCTGCAGTATCGCATGGCAGGAAAGTCAGGCACTGTGCAAGTTATTTCGTTTCAAGGTGAGCGGATTGCGCCAAAAGATATGAAGAAAGAGCATCAGGATAATGCGATGTTTGTGGCGTTTGCGCCTGCTTCCGACCCTAAAATTGCCTTGAGTATTGTCGTGGAGCGAGGCGGTGGCGGAAGTGCAACCGCTGCTCCGATGATTCGCAAAATCACAGATTATTACTTGGAGAAATTGGCGCGTGTGGAATAATAAACCTCTGTTACCCACCCAAAGCGCTTTGCTGGGCTTTGGGCAATCTTCCCACATACATCGCCCATATTGGAGCAAGTTAGATGGTTGGTTGTTGTTGATGTACTTGTTGCTGATGAGTTTTAGCTTGGTTGTGTTGCATTCTAGCTCAGGCGGCGAGGGAACAACGGTTTTGCGCCAAACCATACGTTTTGGCGGTGGTTGGTTGTTGTTTGCTTTAGTATTAGGCTTGAAAGAGCAGCATATTCGCCGAGCGACACCGTATTTGTTTGGGCTAACGGTTGTGTTGTTGCTACTGGTTTTGGTGGCGGGAACGGAAGCAGGTGGTGCGAAACGCTGGCTTAATCTTGGTTTTGCGAGGATTCAGCCCTCAGAGTTGGCAAAAATTACGGTGCCGATGATGGTGGCTTGGTTTGCAACCATTACTTATCGTCCGCTAAGCGCTTTGGATATTGTGATGGGGCTTTTGCTGATTGCCATTCCAGCGGCGTTGATTTTTAAAGAGCCTGATTTGGGAACCACTTTGCTGGTTACAGCCTCAGGCTTGATTGCCTTATTTTTGGCAGGCTTGCCGTGGTTATTGATTGCTGGGTTTGTGCTTATTGTGCTGACAGGTGCGCCCTTATTTTGGCTGTATGGGATTAAAGAATACCAACGCGATCGGGTGATGACTTTTCTTAATCCTGAAGCAGACCCTTGGGGCAAGGGTTACCATATCACGCAATCAAAAATTGCCATTGGTTCAGGTGGCGTAGAAGGTAAGGGTTATATGCAGGGAACGCAATCGCAACTTGAATTTTTGCCCGAATCCAGCACAGATTTCATTTTTTCCGTGATTGGAGAGGAGTTTGGCTTGATAGGGGTTTCGTGTTTGTTGTTGCTTTATGCCGTGATTATTTATCGGGGGCTTTATTTGGCAACGCGATTACAAGACCGTTTCGCACAGATTGTGAGTTCCGCGATTTATTTAAGCTTTTTTATCAATATTTTTGTCAATATTGGCATGGTGAGTGGTTTGTTGCCTGTGGTGGGGTTGCCTTTAGCTTTAATCAGTTATGGGGGGAGTTCGGTATTATCGTTGATGGTGGGCTTTGCTTTAGCGATGAATTTAAGCGCCAGTCACCGTGATTCGCCCGCAACAGAACGCCTTGCTCATTACAACAGCCGATAGCCATACCCCCTAAGTCTTAGGAGAAAACTATGAATCAACAGAACCCCAGAGCTTTCCCAATATGGATATTCTTATTAACCATTATGGGAGGATTTTTTGACCAAAGCGCTTTGGCGCAATCTTCTCCAGCCTCTTTCTCCTACTTCGAACACCCCCAAGCCCAAGAATGGCTGAAGCAACAAACCAACCAAGATACGGCGTTGGTAATGCGTTACAGCCATATTCTCAAAGCGCTTTCTCGCGATGATTCCGTGTTAGAGAAAATCAGCCGACCTGCAGAAAAAGCTAAGCCGTGGTATGAGTATCGTAAGATTTTTGAAGATGCGAAACGGCTAGAAGATGGTGTGCGTTTTTATCGTGAGCATCAAAGCGCTTTGTTGCGTGCGGAGCAAGAGTTTGGGGTTGATGCAGAGATTATCGTGGCGATTTTGGGTGTGGAGACACGATATGGCAAGGTTATGGGAAAAACAGCAGTTTTACAATCTTTGGCAACGCTTTGTTTTGACTATCCTCCACGTTCCTCATTCTTTTGCGCCCAATTGACTGATAGCATGCGTTTGTTGGATAGATTATCCTTTGAGTTAGGGTTGAATCCATTGGAGGTGCAGGGGTCATATGCAGGAGCGATGGGTATGGCGCAGTTTATGCCCAGTAGCTATTTGAATGATGCGATTGATTACGATGGTGATGGTAAAGTGGATTTGTTTCATAGCCCTGTTGATGCCATTGGTAGCATTGCCAATTATTTGAAGAATCGAGGCTGGGAACGCGGCGGTGCTTTAATTTATCCATTATCAACAAAGCCCAAACGAGCAGGTTTTGCGCTGGATAACAAAAGCCATCAACCCAAGCATAAAGCGCTTTGGTGGTTAGCAGAAGAAAAAGAACCCTATGATGCGATGTTATCAGCTTGGTTGAGAAAATATGGTGAGCATCAAGTTGGCACGCTGGCTTTGCAAAGTGCTTCGAATGAAGAGCAATACTGGTTCACGATGCAAAATTTTTATGTGATTACCCGCTACAATACCTCGCCTATGTATGCGATGGCAGTGGTAAATTTGGCTCAAAATATTAAGGAGCAGGTGCAACCATAGACATTGCAAAAGCGCTTTGTCATCAATTAAAGGGCTAAATGACACGAAAATGACGGTTTCGGCATGGATTTTCAGCATTCTGCTGTTATAATGCCCCACCAGATGCGCCAACTCGGCTATTGAGCCATAATTTTTTGTGAAAACAGCATACTGAAAACAGACGCGTGGCGTACCAGAATATGAGGTCTGAGCGTCTTTGATATAAGGAAATGCGATGAACGTAAAATACTTACTGGCTTCTGTGCTGGTATTGGGGCAAAGCGCTTTGGCGGATGAGCTTCAAACCCCTGCTCAGGAACCTGTTATGATGGAAGTGGCAGAGCCTGAAGTGAATATTGTAAAAATCATTGATTTTACAGGGACACGAGAACAAGTGGAACAAGTTTTCCAAGCCAGCCCATCGCCAGAAACGATAGCTAGCCAAGCCGTTAAATCTCTTGAAACTTCTCAAGCAGAAACAAACCAAAAAAGTGTTCAACAAAGTCGTACTTTGAATAGAGCTTACAGTTACACTGTTCGTGGCAAGCAATATCATGCCATGAAAGATGCAAAGGGCTTTGAACAATACGGTAAAGCTTCTTGGTATGGTCCAGGCTTTCATGGTCGAAAAACGGCTAATGGCGAACGTTACGATATGCATGATTTAACGGCAGCCCACAAAGAATTGCCTTTGGGAAGTAAAGTTGAAGTAACCAATACTGCCAATGGTCGGAAAGTGGTGGTTCGTATTAATGATCGTGGGCCATTTCACGGTAATCGAGTGCTGGATTTATCGAAAGCTGCTGCGGATAAATTGGGCGTACTTCAGCAAGGAGTCGCCAATGTTCACATTCGTGTGATTCAGTAATCTGGAGTTTTTATTAACGATTGAGATTTTTTCAACAAAGGGGCAATGATGAATACAAAGCGCTTTGGCTGTCTGTTATGGGCTTTATGGCTTTGCAGTAGTACATGGGCGCAGGAGTTATCGTTGCCCGTTCGCCATTATGTACTGTTGGATTATGAAACAGGCATGGTGTTGGCAAGCAAAGAGTCTGACCAACCCGTACCACCAGCAAGTATCACCAAATTGATGACGGCCTATTTAACTTTTGAGGCGCTGGAACGTGGCACTTTAAAGCTAAGCGATAAGCTAACCGTAAGCCAAAAAGCAAGGCAACAAAAAGGCTCTCGTATGTTTGTGGAGCAAAATAGCCAAGTAAGCGTTTCGGATTTGTTGCAGGGTTTGATTGTGCAATCGGGTAATGATGCGAGCGTTGTTCTTGCGGAAGGGATTGCAGGCAGTGAAGAAGCTTTTGTTAAGATGATGAATGATAAGGCGCAAGCATTGGGTTTGCGCCATTCTCATTTTGAAAACACAACAGGTCTTCCATCTGATAAGCATTATATGAGTGCTAACGACATTGCCAAACTTGCTTATGCCATCATTACCCATTATCCGCAATATTTTCATTATTATGGGCAGAAATCTTTCCAATACAACAATATCAAGCAAGATAATCGCAATGCGCTTTTGTTTCGCAATGCCCAAGTTGATGGTTTAAAAACAGGTTATACCGATGCAGCAGGTTATTGCCTTGCCAGCACTGAAAAACGTGGTGAGCAACGCATGATTGCTATTGTTCTTGGCGCAAGCAAAGAAGCGGAGCGTTACGACAGTGCGCAGGCGTTGCTGGATTATGGTTTTGCACAGTATCAAGAGCGCGTGTTGCTAACAGCTGAGCAAGTTATCGGGCAAGTGATGGTTTATAAGGGCGCACAAGATGTTGTAGCGGTTAGACCCGCAACCCAATTGAGCTGGAAGCTTTTGAAGCAGCAGCAAGTAAGTGCCACTTTGCATGCTGATTTATTGGTTGCGCCTATTCAAGCAGGGCAAAAAGTTGGCACTATTGAAGTGCGATTAGGCAATAAGCTTTTGCATACGCTTGATGCTGTGGCAGCACATGATGTGGAAGAAGGGAATTTCTTTAAACGCCAGTGGCATGCTATCAAGCTTTGGTTTTTATAATTTGGTAGCCCAAAGCGCTTTGTATCTTTCTATTTTAAAAGGAGCCTTTATGCATTCAGCCCCTTCATCAGAACAATCTTCCTCAGAAAATCAAGAGACATTACTCGAATTCCCCGCTCGTTTTCCCATCAAAATCATGGGAGAAAATAGTGAGGCATTTCGCCATAGCATTATAGACTTGGCAGAGAGTCTGCCGAAGCATCAGCTGGTTTCATTGAGTGAGCGGTTATCCAAAGATGGTCGCTATCTAGCTTTTACATTAACCGCTATTTTTTACGATAAACCTAGCATTGATGCGGTTTATCAGCAATTGACACGAAATCCACACGTTAAAATGGCATTGTAGGAAGGTGGTGGGGATATAAGCGCTGTAAAGCGCTTTGTCGATTGTATGAGAGGCGCTGCAAAGCGCTTTTCTTTTTGGGTAAGCTGTTTCAGGATAAATCAAAGGAGTTTGAAATGAATGGATTTACTGATAAGTCTTTAAGATATTTGACTATTTTAGATGTTCTGATTTTAACGACGATTTTCTTTGGCTCTGCCATCATCAGTTCACATCTAGGATATGTGCAGTTGCAAGAATCGGTAGCAGAAGCGCCGACTGATTGGCTACTGATGGAGGGTAATCATTGGCAAAGCATTGGGGAGGAATGTTTGTGGTTGGTGTTGGCTTTTGGGTATTTATACTGGCGGAAGTTTGATTGGCGACATTTTGATTTCAGCGTAGACAAACAAAGCGCTTTGAAGACGGTTATTTATGTTTTACTGGCAGGTACTGTAGCAACGCTGTACGAATACGCACAGGCATGGGTTCATTTTGGCTTGTTTCCTGAACAATATCCCACAGAGATAGGAGAGGGTTTGGCAACAGAGGGCAGTGCAGAGGTTATGAATGAGGCTGCTGGGTTACCTTGGGATTATTGGACAGGCTCATTTATACTCTTTGCCTTGCTCAATGGTTTTTTTGAAGAATTGTTCTTTTTAGGCGTTGTGTTTGCGGTAAAACCAAAAGCCTTGCCGTATATGGTGGTGTTTAGCTTGTTGGTACGTTTTTCTTTCCACACTTACCAAGGCATCATGGGGGCATTGACCATTACAACTTTGGGCATTACCTTTGCCTTATTGCGTTATCGTTACCGCCAACTGTTGCCCTTTATGTGGGCGCATAGTGTGTTTGATTTGGTTGGATTGGTGTTGCCATTTTATTTGCTTTGGAACTAACTTCGGTATTCACAAAGCGCTTTGTGGGGAAGATTAGGCACGGTGGTAAGGGTGGTTGTGGTTGATGCTCCATGCGCGATAAAGCGCTTCAACCACCACAATTCTCACTAAAGGATGCGGTAAAGTCAGCTTACCTAATGACCAACTCTCCGCAGCTCGTGCTTTTAAAGCAGGAGTTAAGCCTTCTGGGGCACCAATCAATAGTGCCATTTTCTGGTGTTGCTGCTGCCAAGTTTTCAGCCGTTCTGCAAGGCTTTCACTGCTGTGTTCTCTACCTTTTCCATCAAGTGTTACCACATAAGCGCCTTCAGGAATGGCAGATAATACCAGCTTGGTTTCCTTTTCTTGTATGGCGCTTAATTGGTTGGGGTCTTTGCGTGGGCTTAAAGGGATTTCTATCAGTTGAAGCCGAATATCTTGTTTCAAACGGCTTTGGTAATCCTCAAATCCTTCATTAACCCAAGTGGGCATTTTTTGCCCCAGTGCGATGAGGGAGATATGCATCGTGATACTTCCGATTGGCTAAAGCGCTTGACCAAGATAAAGATTAATGAGATTGGCGAGCAGGAGGTAATGTCCACAATTTTTCTAGGGCATAGAGTTCGCGCGTTTCCTCACGCATCAAATGCACCACTACATCACCTAAATCCACCAAAACCCAATCCCGACTTTGCTCACCTTCAATTCCCAAAATGCTTTCGCCTGTCTCTTTGCATTTTTCAACGATCTTGGCTGCCATAGCGTGTAAGTGGCGGTCAGAGGTTCCTGTGGCGATGATAATGTAATCTGCCCAATCGGTTTTGCCTGCCAAGCTGATAACGGTAGGGTTTACAGCTTTGAGTTCGTCCAAAGCGCTTTCGACCAGAGTTTTTAAACGTTCATTCATAAATCAATCCTTGTAAGAGTTTTTAATAAAAGCGCAGACAAAGCGCTTTGTGGTTGGGGTGTAAGCGTATCACAAGAGCTTTATTGATGGCGTAACTAAAGCCATAAATCTAAGCCATTTGTGTAGGAAACATAAAGACAAATACCCACAAAATGAATCACCATCGAAGCAGAGAGGAAGATGCTAAAACGCAACTTGCGTACTTTGTGGCGCATATAATAGCGAGCAATGTAAGCACCTGGCCAACCGCCAAGTAAAGCAGCAAGATACAGCACATTCTCAGGAATGCGGAATTTGCGCGAATTGGCAGCTTTTTTGTCTTTTTGGTAAAGCTTGAAGGTTACGATGCTGTTGATGATGCTGGTTAGCGTTAGGGCTAGACTGTAGCCTGAGAGCAGCAACCAATAAATCAATGAAAATATCAGATAAGCCACGGCTAAGAAGATTTGGGGCTGATTGGCATCGTAATGTGCAGATTCGGAGAGAGCGTGGGTATGTTCTTTGCGAAGCACACGGCGTGCGCGTATTCTTTCGCCTTGTTGTTCTACTTGCAATACGACAGCTTCCCCTAATTTCGGACGCTGCTCACGATAGGCATAGGCAGAGGCGTGGAAAAAGAGACTGATTTGAGGGTATTCACTGAGGGTAATAAAGCCGAAACCTTTGGTATCGTTCCAATGGCTGACCACACCATCAATGGCGACAGTAGGATCAGGGTAAAGCGCTTTGATGAGTTCAAAGGTGGTGGAGGTGGTCATAGAATGCTTTTTAATGGCTAAGACAGTGGATAAGGTATTGGCATAGTTGATGCCAATAATCTCCCACCATGCCACCTTTGAGTACCAAATCCAGCTTGGCACAGATTTTCAAGGTAGCGCGTAGGCGTGGGAGGGAGTGTTTGCGTAGAGCATCATAATACAACCGCTGTTTGAAATTGGGGATTTTGTAGGCTTGGAACAGGGCTTGATGATGATCTGGGTTGTTATCCGCTTGGAGTGAGAGGAGGAGGGTAGTGTCTTTATGGAGTTGTGCAGTGAGTATGATAGGGAATTTGTGCTTACTATCGCTGGAGGGATCTTGGGCAAAATGCTGGCTAATCCATAAAGCGCGTTTCCAATCCGCGAGTAAAAGAGCATCGCTTAGGGTGTAGAGGCTGAACTGAGCTTGGTCAGATAAAACGGGCATAATATCTGGCGTTGTCAAGATTTGATGAGCATGAGGCAACAAGGTTAAGCGTGAGATGGCTTGTTGCGCTGCCACCAAATTGCCTTCATAGGATTGCAACAACACATGCAAAGCTTCAGCATTGAGGCGTAGTTTTGCTCTTTGAAGGCGTTGGTCGATTTGTTGATGGAAGGCTTTGGGGTAGAGTTTTTTGCTGACAATCACCAGCTGATGTTGGCAAAGCGCTTTGTAATAGGCGAGATTATCAGGTTTATCCAATTCTGAGGCATAGAGGATAAGGAAGATATCAGGTTTGGCTTGATTATTGATTTGGTTGATAAAATCTCCAAATGCTTTGGGGAGTTTATCTTCCATCACATGCCATTCTAGTAAGCGCTTTGTAGCAAACAAAGAGATGGCTCCCCAAGCGTGTTTGAGAGTTTCCCATGAGGATTGGTCAGAGAAGTAAACCGTGCGTTCTGTAAACCCTGAGTCATGGGCATACTGGCGCACAGTATCAAGCGCCTCAAGATTGAGCTGTGGTTCGTCGCCATGAATGAGAACCACAGTTGGAGAAGAGTTTAAAGCGCTTTGTAGAGCGTTAGAATCATCGGCGGTAATTTTCATGATGATGTGTTTTATTGGGTGTGAACGCGTAACCACTGCAACAGTTGATGCACACTTTCCTCGTGGATTTGTCGTTCGTGCATGGCGAGGGCATCATCGTTGCTGAGGTAGGCTGTGGTTCGGTGTTGAACGGTGGTTTGGGTGCGGCTTTGAAACGGCATAGGTTCGTCTGCTTCAGCACTCCAGAGTAGATAACGACCTTCGGCAATAAGAGTTCGTTCGTAGAAAGCGCCTTGTTCACCGTCTAAATCGCTTTGATAGGGGGTTAGGGTATAACTCAAGACTTCTAAACGATAGGGTGCGTTAAAATCCAAGCGTACGCCTTGACGTGCCAAAGCGCTTTGTAAATAGGGGCGTAAAAGGTGTTCGCGCTCTTGGTCAGCTTTTTGGCTGAGTGGGCGGAAAAAGCCTTGCTGTTCATCATGAAATTCCACGCTGAGCGCAGGCAGATGCGCCAAATCGTATTGCCCTTTGAGCTGAAAGCCACAAGCACTTAAGGCACTGCCCATGAGCAGTGCCTTGATAAGTAAGCCAACAAAGCGCTTTGTCATCAGAGATTCACGCCAAAATGTTGCGCAAGAGCTGCCAAGCCACCTTTAAAGCCTTGACCGATAGCCTTAAACTTCCATTCGCCGTTGTGGCGGTAGAGTTCGCCGAATACCATCGCTGTTTCAATGGAAGCATCTTCTGATAAATCATAACGCGCTACTTCGCTACCGTTATCATCATTAACGCAACGAATGTAGGCATTGGAAACTTGTCCGAAATTTTGACGGCGAGCATCAGCATCGTGAATGGTGACACAAATTGCGATTTTTTCGACATCAGCAGGCACTTTCGTTAAATCCACCAAAATGGTTTCATCATCGCCAGCGCCTTCGCCCGTACGGTTATCGCCTGAGTAAACCACAGAGCCTTCAGCAGAGCTTTTTTGGTTGTAGAAAATAAAATCGGCATTGCTGCGCACTTTGCCAGCGTTGTTGAGCAAAAATGCGCTACCGTCTAAGTCAAAGGCATCGCCATCGGTGGCACGAACGTTCCAGCCTAAGCCTAAACGCACTTTCTGCATATGGGGTGCTTCTTTATTCAAGCTGATGTTTGCACCTTTTTGTAAACTGATTGCCATAACAAAATCCTTTTGGGTTGTTTTATCCTTGCATGAAATTATGCGTTCTTGATTATAGGGACGATGACCTCATTTTTAAAGCAAAGCGCTTTGTTTCGTAGAGAGATTGAATATGCCAAAATTGATGAAACCACATGATATTCTTGAGACTTTTCGTTATTTTCAAACCCAAAATCCCAAGCCCACCACTGAGCTTCAGTATCAAAGCGCTTTTGAATTATTGATTGCGGTTATTCTCTCTGCCCAAGCCACTGATAAAGGCGTGAACAAAGCCACTGCCAAGCTTTTTCCCATCGCTAATACTCCTCAAGCCATTTTGGACTTGGGAGAGGAAGGGCTGAAGAGTTACATCAAAACCATTGGTTTGTATCAAAGTAAAGCCAAAAATATCCTAACAACCTGCCAGATGTTGTTGGAAAAACATGGCGGTGAAGTGCCTGATAATCGAGAGGATTTGGAAGCGTTGGCTGGGGTTGGGCGCAAAACGGCTAATGTGGTACTCAATACTTATTTTGGACAAGCTACGATGGCGGTAGATACGCATATCTTCCGAGTTTCGAATCGTATGGGGCTGGCATTGGGGAAGAATGTGTTGCAAGTAGAGGAGGGGTTGTTAAAGCGTATTCCGCGAGAATATTTGTATGATGCGCATCATTGGCTGATTCTGCATGGTCGTTACACTTGCACAGCGCGTAGCCCTAAATGTGGGCAATGTGGGGTGATGGCATGGTGTCAGAATCCTGAATCTGCCAAAGCGCTTTGATTTGATGAAACAAGGAGCCATGATGAAAATTAAACACTGGGGAACACAAGACTATCTCACCATGTTTCAAGCCATGAAGGATTTTACCGAAACGCGAGATGAGCATACGCCTGATGAATTGTGGTTGGTGGAGCATTTTCCTGTTTTTACACAAGGCTTAGCTGGCAAGGCGGAGCATTTGCTAAACCCAAGCTCTATACCTGTGGTGCAGATTGATAGGGGGGGACAAATCACTTATCACGGTTTGGGGCAGGCGGTGATGTATGTGATGCTGGATTTACAACGGAAAAACATTGGCATTCGCCCTTTGGTAAGCATGATTGAGGGGAGTGTCGTGGATTTATTGGCGGAGCAGGGTATTGTGGGGGTGGCTCGTTCTGATGCACCAGGTGTTTATGTGGAAGGTCGTAAGATTGCATCTTTAGGGCTGAAGGTGCGTAAGGGGTGTACTTATCATGGCGTAGCGCTGAACGTGGATATGGATTTAACGCCCTTTACTTACATCAACCCCTGTGGGCTCGTGGGTATGGAGATGACGCAACTCAAAGCGTTTGGCAGCGATTTGAATCCTGAACAAGCAGCTTGGCGTTTGGCAGAGATTTTTCGGAAAAAATGGGAGGGGTTTGTGGCAAGTAGCTTGGTGAGGGCGAAATAGTTGAGGTGGGCTTACGCGTCTTCTTCCTTTTTGCGTTTGGCTCTGGGGTGAGCTTGGTCATAGACTTTACTCAAATGCTGATGGTCTAAATGGGTGTAAATTTGAGTGGTACTCAAACGCTGATGCCCCAAAAATTCTTGCACGGCTCGAATATCTTGTGAAGATTGCAACATATGGCTGGCAAAGCTATGGCGAAACATATGCGGGTGAACATTCTGCCCATAAAGCTTTTGTTTGCCATGCTCTTTGACCAACAGTTGCACGGCTCTCTGGCTTAGCCTCTTGCCAAATTGATGACTTAAAAATAAGGCATTCTCTTCATGTTGCCCTTGCAATGCTCCACGCACGTTTAACCATTGTTGCAAAGCGCTTTGGGCTGTTTCGCCAATGAAAACCACTCGCTGATAACCGCCCTTGCCTGTGATGGTGATTTCTTGCCCAGCAATATCGCCCACATTCAATGCCGTTAGCTCAGAAAGACGCATACCTGTGGAGTAAAACAATTCCATGATGGCAATATCGCGCAAGGCGATGAAGTTTGCTTTCTCACTCTCGCTGGGGGCTTGATGCTCAGGGCGTAGGAGAACATCGATTTGTTCGATAGAGAGGGTTTTGGGGAGCGCTTGTTTTTGGCGTTTGGGCAGTTTGAGGAGGGTTGCTGGGTTATCTTTACGAATGCCTTGCTGTTGAAGATACTGAAAATAGCCACGCAATGCTGCTCGAATGAGATTGAGGCTTTTGGGGTCTAAGCCGCGTTTTCGCTCTTGAAGGAGATAATGCTGGAGAGATTCTGTAGTGGGTTGAGCGCCAACCACAGAAAGCGCTTTGCTCAGCAAGCGTTGGTACGCACTCAGGGTATGAGGGCGCATCATGCGCTCAAATTTTAAATACTTGAGATACTGCTCAAGCTCTGCAATGGGTGGTTTGATTTCAGCATTCATCAGGAATTTGCCCATAAAAAACCAATGCCGCAGCGCCTGTCATGAATAAAGGATACCCCTCACCTTGCCATTCAATGATTAATTCCCCACCGCGCAATGTGACGCTGACTCGTTCAGCCAATTGTTTTTGCCGTATGCCTGTTGCAACGGCTGCACAAGCGCCCGTGCCACAAGCTAACGTTTCGCCTACACCGCGTTCAAAGACACGCAATCGAACGCGCTCATCGTTCACTTTTTCCATAAAACCCACATTAACACGCTCTGGAAAGGCATCATGTGATTGAAGCGCTTTGCCCCACGATTCCACAGGCGCATCTTCACAATCATCAACCCAAGTAACGGCATGCGGATTGCCCATGCTAACGCAGCCAAAATCGCGTTCGCCAGCAGCCAAAGCGCTTTGTAAGCGTAAATCAGGTTGTGGTGAAAATTGTGGCACGCCCATGTCGACACGGTACAACGACTCGCCCAGCTCATTTTCACCTTGATAATCAATCAAAATCCGACCGCGCTTAACAGAAACCCGTACAGGCTTTCTGAAATCATGCAAATCATTGAGGCGTAGATAATGCGCAAAACAACGCGCACCATTGCCACAATGCTCAACTTCTCCGCCATCGCCGTTAAAAATGCGGTAGGAAAAATCCACATCAGGGCGATTGGGGGGTTCGATGATAAGCAGCTGGTCAAAGCCAATGCCTGTGTAACGATGAGCAAGCTCTGCAATGCGCTTTGGGGTTAAGGAAAAAGGCTGTGTGAGGGCGTTAATCACGATAAAATCGTTGCCCAGTCCGTGCATTTTGGCGAAGGTGAACATATGAAGTACTTGGTGTTTGTGTTGATATTAGGAGTTGGTTTGGGGGTATGGCGTTTTTATGCTCAACGTCAAATCTATCGTAAGCAAAAAATTCTGCGCGATGAAGAAGCTCAGGCTTTGTTAAGGCTAGAGATGTTACTGTTGAACGAGCAAATCACGCTGAAAGAGTATCAAGTCTTAACGCATGAAACGCAAGCCTTTTATGAGCAAGCCCAAAAGCGCTTGCTTTCTCGGAACTCCTGAAAGCAAAGCGCTTTGGTTCATATTTACTCACCAATAGCGGTATCGTGTGGGCTTGTTAACAGCATTGACATGGCTGGCGACATTTCAAAATTTACTGTTACCATGCCATTTTCACTGGGGATAGGCTCTTGGAACCAGCGTTTGAACAATGCCTCAAATTCTCCGGAGTTAAAAAGGCTGACTAAAGCATCATCGACCGCTTTTTTCAAATCAGGTTGATTTTTCGGCAAAATACAGGCGTAACGGTCAAGGGTCACGGCAGGGCCAACAAATTTCCATGTTTGATTGCCTGCCATTTTTGCTGCTGCGCCAAGTAAGAGAGTATCGTCACCAATGGCAGCGTCAGCATTCCCACTTACAATAAGGCTGATGACGTGAGTGTAATCCTCTTGTGGGCTAAGCTCTTCGTATTGGAATTTGCTTTTACGTTGGCGAATAACGTTTTCAGGTAAAGAACCGCGAACTACAGCAATACGCTTACCTTTTAAATCGCCATAAGTTCCAATGGTAGAATCAGCGTGGGTAAGCATGCGCGAGCGGGCTAGAAAATAGTTCTTTGAGAAATCAACAATTTTTTTGCGATCAATGGTATTACTGTGTGCGCCACAGGCGATATCTGCTGTGCCATTGTTTATAGAATCAAAACGATTAACCAGTGTTATTTTATTTAGGCTGGTTTTCATTTTAGGTAATTTCTGTTGTTCATTGATAACTTGTACAATTTTCTCCATCAATTCGACCCCAAAGCCTGTGGCTTTACCCTCGTGTTCGTAGTTGAATGGAAAATCTTCTGAGACATAGCCTAGCCTCCATTCATGGTCTTGTTTGATACGGTCAAAGCGAGCGTCTGCCAAAGCGCTTTGGAAGCTAAGGCTGGCAATTAAGAGGCAAAGGGTATTTTTTAACATAGGTGTTCTCCTTTATGTTTATCGGATTTTTGATTCAAGCTTTTGGCAAGAATCGAGCATCATAGCAGAAAAATGAGGCAGACTTTTAAGTAGGATGTTTTTGGTCTATCTTATTGAATAAATTATGAATATTTTTTAAATACTCTGTTGATGGTGTCATAAAAAACCGTTGTCTTTACAGAAAGACAACGGTCATGAGGGATAAAGCGCTTTGTTAGTGATGAAGGTGCTTCAAAAGTTGGGGGATTTATTCTGAGCCAATGGGGCGATCGTTGGGAAAGTCGTAGAGGCGTTTCAAGCTGGGGCTTAGCTCGAAGTTTAGCGTAACTTTTTGCCCATTCTCCGTTTCAATCGGAGCCAAGAACCATTGTTTGAATAGGCGCTCAGCTGAGCCATTGAGATAATAAAGTGCGAGAATGTAATCAACGGTTTCTTTGAAGGTTTTATCATTAAACGGCAGAATGCAGGCATAATGCTCGATCGTGAGTGCTTGCCCTACAAAGTGGTAGCGATGATTGAGGTTTTTCTGAGCCAAAGCGCTTTGTAGCAAAATATCAGCCTCAACAAAAGCTTCTAACTCTTTGTGTTCCATCAAGTTTAAGCCTTCCTCAAGGCTGGCGACTTCGCGCATCTCTCCAAATTTGAATTGTTTGGCTTTTGAACTTAGGGTATTCATAATAGGAGAGTTTTTTACAAATCCTACTCGCTTTCCTTCCATATCTTTGTAGCCTTTTATGTCAGACTGAATAGGCACCAACAAACGAGATTTTGCTACAAAGAAATTATGTGAAAAGTTAATGGATTGATGATGTGAAGGAATATTACTGTGTGTACCACAAGAAATATCAGCTTTCCCCTGATTCAGGAGATCAAAACGATTTTCATGGGTGAGTTTTTGAAATTTAAGAGTGATGCTGTTGAGCTTGAGCTCTTTGGCAATGGATTGACTAATAACATTGGCTAAATCAATACCAAAGCCTGTCGTGTGCTGTTGTGGATTTTGGTAGGTGAAAGGAAAATCGCCATCAAAGTAGCCAATGATGATGGTTTGTGTTTCACGGATTTTATCCAGTCGGCTATCTGCCCAAGCTTGGGAAAGGAGCACTTGGAGAGAAAGGATAGCTAATAGCCCAAAGCGCTTTATCATGATAATCACTCCTGTAGTATTAATTTCTTGTATTATAAGAAATTAATATTTTCTCTACAAGAACAAGGTGTTATCGGTTGTCAAGCAAAAAAGAAGGGCTTATAAATAAGCCCTTAAATGACCACATTGCCTCTGTGATTTGAGGGTTGCATCATAGCAGATGCAAAGCGCTTTAGGCTTGATATTTATCAAATACGATAATTTTATTCGCCAATTGCGCGATCGTTGGGCGTGCGATAAAGAGAAGTTATGCCTGAATTCATTTCAAAATTGAGGCTGACCTCTTTGCCATCAGGAGTTTGAATCGGCTGTAAAAACCATTGATTATAAAGCTCCTGAATGCGGTCAGACATAAACAGTTGAGCCAATCCTCTATCAACCAATTCCTTAAATTCCTTATCATCTTTAGGCAAAATACAAGCGTAGTTATCAATGCTGATAGCAGGGCCAACAAAATCAAAATCATCATGTTGTTGGGTGAGCGCATTAAGCCCAAGCAGAAGAATATCATCATCAAAGATGCCATCAACCTCGCCACGATTCAGTAAATCCATGTTTTCTTGGCGACCTGAAGTGCTGAGAACATCGCTAAATTTAAATTGTCTGGATTTATGCTGCACCAGCGTTTCTGCTTGTGTTCCTTTAGCAACTGCTACTTTTTTACCTTCAAGCGCTTTGTAGCTGTCAATGTTAGAATCTTTTTTTACCATCAAACGAACACGTGTTTGGAAGTAATTATTCGAGAATTGAACGATTTTCTTACGTTCTATCGTGTTACTGTGTGAGGCGCAGCTTAAATCAATCTCTCCGTCAGCAATTTTTTGAAAACGGTTGCTGTTGGTAATCAAAACAGGTTCAAGGCGCAAATTGGATAAGTTTAAGGACTTAGCTAGATGGGCGGCAATTTCTTCCATCAATGCCATGTCAAACCCTGTAGGTTCTTGATTTTTTGAGTGATAAGTAAAGGGAAACTTGCTATCACTATAGCCAATTTTGATGACTTGATTTTCTTTGATGGTATCAAGACGGCTGTTTGCCAAAGCGCTTTGTAGTGTGAGCGTTGTGAGCAGAGTGTAGAGAATGGGTTTTATCATGGATTTAATCCTTCTAATTATCAGAGTGTGGTTTTTTAACTTATTGAATTTTAAGGGTCATAAATCCTATCATAAGCTTAGATAGTGTGCTGAAAAATATGAAGGTAGGTAGTGTGTGTTAAGTAGAAAAGCGCTTTGGAAACAAAGCGCTTTGAGAGATGAAAGCTGAGAGGGAATTATTCACCAATGGCTCGGTCATTTGGAGTGCTGTAAAGCTGTTTGATGGCGCTACTGAGCTCAAAGTTTAGGTTCACTTTTTTACCATTGCCGATGTCAATGGGTTCTAAAAACCATTGTTGATACAATGCATTAACCTTGTTGCTTAAGAAATATTGTGCCAGTGCTGCATCAACGGCTGATTTTAGTTCAGCATCATCTTTCGGTAGCATACAGGCGTAATAATCCATGCTCAACGCAGGGCCGACAAATTTGAATTGATCTGATTTACCTTTTAACGCTGCAATACCTGACAGTAAAATATCTTCTTCAAATACGCCGTCTACTTCGCCTTTTAACAATAAATCTAAATTTTCTTCACGGCCATCAGTTTGCACAATCTTGCCAAATTTATGTTGGCGTTTTTTGCTTTCAATCAAATCAGCAGCAGGTGTGCTGCGTTCAACAGCAACTGTTTTGCCTTCAATGTCTTTGTAGCTCTTGATGCTTGAATCGTTGCGAACGGCTAAGCGTAGGCGAGAAACAAAGAAATTATTTGAGAAATTAACAAGTTGTTTGCGTTCTGGTGTGTTGCTATGTGAAGAGCAGCTAATATCCATTTCGCCATTTTGGGTCATGGTGAAACGGTTGCCATTGTCAAAAGGAACAGGCACAATTTTTAATCCGCTAATACCATGTTCTTTTTCTAAAAAAGCACGAATTTCTTCGCTTAAATTGATGCCAAATCCTTGAATTTGTCCTTGCCCATTTTGATAAGTAAAAGGAAAATCTTCAGTCAGATAGCCAACCAATAGAGTTTTGGTTTCTTTAATTTTATCTAAACGGCTACCTGCCAAAGCGCTTTCGCTTAAAAGTAGGGAGCCTAAGGTTAGGATAGAAAAAGTTAATTTGGATAATGCATTCATGATATTCAAGCCTCTGATTGCTAATGAGTAAAAATGGGTGATGATAGGGTTGTTATGGATTCCCCAATATCGAGCATAAAGTATAAAGGAAAACCAATAAAATTGCTTCTTGGTTTATTGTTCTTAGAAATGGAGAATAAGAAAATAAAAGAAAGCGCTTTAATTTTAAAGCGCTTTGAAAAGTAGGTTATTCACCAATGGATTTGTCATTAGGATTGGTGTATAGGCTTTTAACTGCGGGTGTGAGTTCAAAGTTTAGATTGATATTGAGATAAGGCATTGGTTCTTGGAACCACTGTTTGAAAATAGGCTCAATATCACCAGAGGTGAATAATTGGAAAAGGGCTTGGTCAACCAGTTTCTTCATCTCCACATCGCCTTTGGGAACAATACAGGCATAATGTTCGAGCGCTAAAGCTTGTCCAATCATTTTGAACTGTTCTGTTTCATTATTTTTGGCAATCTTTGCCATTACCATAATATCATCATCAAAAATGCCATCAACTGTGCGATTGCGGAGTAATTCAAGCAATTCATCGCCTGAATTAACGGTCATCGGTTCTTCAAATTTGAATTGGGTTCGTTTGCGAGGGATAACATCTGCTAATGAAGTATCAGAGATTAAAGCTACTTTTTTTCCTGCCAAATCTTTATAACTTTCAATACCTGAATCTGTACGCACAATCAAGCGACCACGCGCTGTAAAGAAGTTATGAGAGAAATCAACCCATTCTTTACGTTCAGGCAAATTACTGTGTGCACTACAAGAAAAATCCAATTCTCCTGATTGCATCATAGAGAATCGATTTTGAAAAGTAATCGGTTTAATTTCGACTTTCAAATTATCAATGCCCAATTCTTTTGCAATGGATTCTGTAACTTTATGAGTAATAGCAACGCTAAATCCTAAATATTCGCCTTTATCATTGGTATAACTAAAAGGCAAATCATCGCTCATGTATCCAACGGTAATCGTTTTATTCTGTTTGATTTTTTCAATTCGACTTTCTGCTGAAGCGATAGAAGTCAATAAAGCTAATGCTAATAATAGAGGCTTATGCATCATAGGTTCCTTTTTCGTTCATAGAGGATAAAATTATTGTTTATCCATTATAGCCGCCAGAGAATCGTGAAAACTAGATTCTCTGGGCTTTGTTGATGAGATTTAATTTACAGTTTAAAAACTTTGAGTAATGGTTTTTAGAATGAGAGACTCTGAAATTTCATCAGTAATGATGCATTCTCCAAAGCGCTTTGGCACAATCAAACGTAGCTTTCCTGCTTTAACCTTCTTATCACCAAACATAGCTTGATACAGCAATTCAGGAGCAAGAGGTTGATTATCGATATGGCTTGGGAGAGTAGTTGGGAGTTGAAAGGCTTGTAGCAACGCCTGTACACGAGCCAAAGCGTTTTCGGAAATCCAACCTAAGAGATGTGCCAAGCGGTGCGCCATCATCATGCCAATCGCCACACATTCACCATGTTTGTAAATTTTATAATGCGTCAGCGCTTCCAGAGCATGCCCAAAGGTATGACCTAAGTTTAGCAATGCCCGTTCGCCTTGCTCCGTTTCATCGCGTTCTACAATGCTGGCTTTGTTTTGACAACAGTGGGCAATCATTTCGGCAAGCATTTGAGGATTGTGTTCACGCAAAGCGCTTTGGTTTTCTTCCAGCCATTCGAAAAAGGGCAAATCATTGATAAGTCCATATTTAATGACTTCTGCCATGCCTGCTGAGAATTCTTGCTTGGGCAGGGTTTTCAGAGTATCAATATCCATGTAAACCGCGCGAGGCTGATGAAAGGCGCCAATAAGATTCTTGCCCAGCGCGTGATTGACCCCTGTTTTTCCGCCCACCGAAGAATCTACTTGCGCTAAAAGCGTGGTTGGAATTTGAATAAAAGGAATGCCACGTTGAAAACTGGCGGCAGCAAATCCTGCAATATCGCCAATGATGCCACCGCCCAGTGCTAAAATCAGACTATCTCGCCCAAAGCGCTTTTCCAACATAGCAGAAAGAATACGCTCCCAGCTGTGGAGATTTTTATGTTGTTCACCATCTTCTAAAAGAACGGTGAGAATCTGGCGAGGCTTTTGTGCCAAAGCGCTTTGGATAGGGGCAAGATAGTGTTCTGCAATGGTGGCGTTGGTGACAATACAGATATTTTTTTCAGGGATTTCGTCCCACAAAGCGCTTTGTTGGTGGAGACCTGAAGCGATGATGATAGGATAATGTTTGCCATAAGGCAGGGAGACATTCAATTGAATCATGGCGTTATATCCTTATCGTTGAGGCTGAATGAGTGGCAAAGCGCTTTGAACACTGATGAAGCCATCAGCAAATAGACCTTGTTTTTGTTGCCACATGCGGAAAGCATCACGCGTTTTGCTGCCAATAACCCCATCAACCGCACCAATGGAGTAACCTAAATCCTGCAAAGCTTGCTGAAGCGCTTTGCGTTGTTCAAAATCTAAGCCTTGTTGCTCACGGGCAAAATGGATATGGCTGATGTCGCGCCCTGCAATGCGTTCGGCAAGAAGGGAAACGGCAAGAGCGTAATGGTCTGAATTGTTATATTTTTTGATGACAGAAAAATTAGGATACAACGCCAAAGCGCTTCCTGTTTGTCCTGAAGGTAGCCAAATGCGAACTTTAGAAGCTTTTAGCGGTGTATTGATGCCTTGAATTTGCTCACGCGGTAGCGTTTTATCCAGCCAAATATCGCGAAATTGAGGAGTGAGAGTGACCACTTCACCAAAGCTCTGCCCACGTTGCCAGCCTGATTGTTTGAGATAGGAGGCGGTAGAGGCGGTGGCATCATAGATATTCCAAGGATTTTTGTGACCATCGCCATCGCCATCTTGAGCTTGTTCTAGCCAAGTGGTGGGGATAAATTGGGTATGTCCCATGCCGCCAGCCCATGAACCTTGCGCATCGGGGGTTAAATCGCCGTATTGCATCATGGTAAGCATGGCAAAGAGCTGATTTTCAGCAAAAGCTTGCCGTCTGCCATCAAAGGCTAAGGTTGCTAGGCTTGAGCTTAAAGATTCTTTGCCTGTGAAACTGCCATAGCTGCTTTCTAACCCCCAGATGGCAATCACAATTTCTTTAGGAACGCCATATTGTTGCTCCAGCTTTTGGAAAAAGGCGGCGTGTTCGCGCAACTTTTGTTGACCTTCGAGAATGCGCTTATCGCTTAATGATTTATCCAGATATTGAGCGATGAGTTGGGTGCGTTCAGGCTGTCCACGATCGGATTTCACCGTTTTTTCCTGATAATGAGCATTTTGCAACAATTGTTCGATAAGTGCTGGCGCGAAACCACGCTGAAGTGCTTTGTGGTAAAACGATTGTTTCCACGCAGAAAAATTGCCGTTGTTTGCGTTGATGGAAGTTTCTTGCCAAGTGTCTTGAGGGAAGCTAGGCTGAGAAACGATGGGTGTAAGATTTTGGCTTAAACCTTGATTCATGCAGGCGGTGAGCAGTAAGCATAACGGAAGCAGGGAAAATTTCATGGCGTTATCTCAGATAGAAGGAAGGCAGTCGGTAAGCAAAGCGCTTTGGTGCGTTGTATGGCTTAATGTTGGGTATAAAAAAACCAGCCACCTTAAAGCAGCTGGTTTTGGGAATGTTCGTTGACGGATTAAGCCGCAGCAACTACACGCACCACAACTTCAGCTTTAACATCGCCAAAGAAATGCAACGCAATATTGAACTCGCCGAGTTCGCGGATATTGCCGTTTGGAACGCTGATTTCGTTGCGCGATAAAGTCAAGCCTTGAGCTTTTGCAGCTTCAACAATATGTTGGCTACCAACAGAACCAAAGATACGACCTTCATCGCCAGCTTTAGCAACAATGGTCAATACTTTGCCATTGAAAGCTTGTGCACGAGCTTCAGAGTCAGCTAAGCGAGCAGCTTGTTGTTTTTCAAGCTCAGCACGGCGAGCTTCAAAGCGCTCTAAGTTGGCTTTGGTTGCTTCAGCAGCGTGACCTTTTGGCAACAAGAAGTTGCGAGCATAACCTGGTTTAACTTCAACCAAATCGCCTAAGTTGCCTAAGCCTGTAACTTTGTTCAACAAAATAACTTTCATAGACACTCCTTAGTGTTGATCGGTGTAAGGCAGTAAAGCTAAGAAGCGAGCGCGTTTAACCGCATTCGCCAATTGGCGTTGATTGTAAGCGTTTGTGCCTGTGATGCGGCCTGGAACGATTTTGCCGACTTCGGTTAAATGCGCTTTTAAAATATCAACATCTTTGTAATCGATGCTTGCGCCGTTGTCGTTCAATTTGTTGTTTTTACGCGCCATGGATTAACCCTCTTTTTTCTTTTGAGCGATAGGAGATGCTTCAGTGATTGCGTTTTCACGGCGAATGGTTAAATAACGCAAAACAGCATCATTGTAGCGGAAGCCATTCTCGAGTTCAGTCAAGGTTTGGTTATCGCATTCAATATTCATCAAAACATAATGAGCTTTGACTACTTTTTGAATAGGATAAGCCAATACACGGCGACCCCAATCTTCAAAACGATGAACTTTACCCTTGTTGTTTTCAATTTGCGCACGGTAACGCTCTACCATGCCGCCAACTTGCTCGCTTTGGTCTGGGTGTACCAAAAACACGATTTCATAGTGTCGCATAAGGACTCCTTGTGGATTTAAAGAAAGCTACCCAAAGGCAGCAAGGAGAAAGTGGATTGTTTGCCAACCCACAAAGGCGCGTATTATACACGCCTTTTGTTCGATAAACCAAGCGTCAAAGCGCTTTGTTTGTTTTTATCCTTTTAACTGAGGCAAAACTTGCGCCAGCCATGCTTTCAAACGTTCTTCACTTTTCTCAGGCTCAGAATCCTCATCAATGCCTAAGCCAATGAAATGACCATTTGGTAAAAGCGCTTTGGAAGCTTGGAATTTATAGCCTTCAGCAGACCATTGTCCAATCAAGGTAGCTCCTTGACTTTGCAATTGTTTGGCGAGCATGCCTAGTGCATCAAGGAAAAATTCAGGGTAGCCTACTTGGTCTCCTAAGCCATACATAGCAATGGTATGTCCGTTTAAGTTAGCTCCTGCGATTTTATCCAAAATCATTTCCCAATCATCTTGATATTCGCCGTAATTCCAAGTGGGAATGCCGAGTATGAGGCGTTTATGGAGGAACATATCATTGGGGTCATCTAAATCGATGATGTTGATGGGGGTGATGTCCAAGCCATAGCTTTCTTGAGCGATGGTTTGGATTTGGTAGGCGATGTCTTCTGTCATGCCTGTGGTGCTGCCATAAAACAATCCGATTTCTTGGCTCATACGATTTCCTTATTTAGATGATTAAAGTCTTAGGAACAAAGCGCTTTGGCGCAATGAAGAGTATTTTTTAAGAGGCAGGCAATGGTCATAGGGCCAATGCCACCTGGAACAGGTGTTATAGCGCTTGCGCGTGGAAAGGCCGATTCAAAATGCACATCGCCAACCAATTTCGCGCTGCCATCTGAATGATGGATACGGTTGATGCCAACATCTAAAACAATCGCCCCTTCTTTAATCCAATCACCTTGAACCAATTCTGGCACGCCAACGGCTGCCACCACAATATCGGCTTCTTGACAAAGCGCTTTGAGGTTTTGGGTTTTGGAATGAGCGAGGGTAACGGTTGCATTCATCGCAAGCAACAAAGACGCCATAGGTTTACCAACAATGTTGGAGCGCCCAATCACAATAGCTCGTTTGCCTGCCAGATTGTCGCCACAAAGCGCTTTGAGTAAAAGGGAGCAGCCAAGTGGTGTGCAAGGAATGGAGATAGGGTTGCCTGTCCATAGTTTGCCGACATTGACAGGGTGAAACCCATCAACATCTTTCTCAGGGGCAATGTGGTTCAGCACCAAATCCGAATCCAAATGCTTGGGTAATGGTAGTTGTACCAAAATGCCATGCACCGATGCATCATCATTTAAGGCTTGAATTTCTGCGAGCAAAGCGCTTTGAGTGGTGGTTTCGGGCAGTTTGATTTCTAGGCTACGAAAGCCAACTTCCTTTGCCTGAATGCCTTTGTTGCGCACATAAACTTCACTTGCAGGATCGTTGCCAACCAGAATGACCGCTAGAGTTGGTTGTATGCCTGTTGTGGTTATGAATTGTTCGGTTTCGCCTTTGAGTTGTTCGCGAAGGTTGGTAGCAAAGGCTTTACCGTCAAGAAGGGTAGTCATGATGCTCTCCTTAGATTACAAAGCGCTTAAGTTTAACCCAGTGGTTTCCTCAAGCCCAAACATCAGATTCATACATTGCACAGCTTGACCTGATGCTCCTTTCACCAAATTATCCTCCACCACAGAAACCACCACATAATCCGATTCAGGCGCACGATGCACACTCATACGCACCTGATTAGAGCCACGTACGCTACGAGTTTCAGGCAAAAATCCAGCAGGCAATACATCAACAAAAGGTTCATGGGCAAAAGCGCTTTGGTAGAGGGCTTGTAAATCTACATCAAAGCGCTTTAGGCGAGCGTACAACGTTGCCTCAATGCCTCGCGTCATGGGAACCAAATGAGGCACAAAAACCAAGCGAACTGTCTCGCCCGCCAAAGCGCTTAGTTTTTCCTGAATCTCAGGCAAATGGCGATGCCCTGTTATGCCATAAGCTTTGAAACTATCATTGATTTCGGAATACAAATTCGCCACCTTTGCTTCGCGCCCTGCGCCTGATACTCCTGATTTGACATCAGCTACTAAAGTATCAAGCTCAATCAAACCTTGTTCCAATAAGGGCTTGAAGCCCAATTGTACGCTGGTTGGATAGCAGCCTGCGCAAGCAACCAATTGCGCCGTTTTGAGAGCATCACGATGGATTTCGGGAATGCCATAAACAGCTTTTTCCAGCCAATCTTGGGCGGTGTGCGGTATGTGATACCACGCTTCAAAGCGCTTTGGATCTTTGAGGCGAAAGTCAGCAGATAAATCGATAACTTTAATCCCTTGTGCCAGAAGTGCAGGAGCTTGTTCCATGCAAACGCCATGTGGTGTGGCGAAAAAGACCACATCACAAGCATGCAAATCTGCTTCCTCAGGTGTGCTGAAGTGTAAATCGCTGATGCCACGAAGTTGGGGATAAAGATGCCAGATGGGTGTGCCTGCTTCTTTGCGTGAGGTGATGGTTTGGAGTTTGGCGTTAGGGTGTTGGCTGAGAATGCGCACCAATTCTGCTCCCGTATAGCCTGTGCCACCAACAATGCCGATGCGAATGTGAGTATTCATTAGTCAAGCTCCAAAGCGCTTTGGATTTTGGCAGCAGTGGCTTGTAATTCCTCAAGTGGAGCTGCGCCTGAATAATGATTGCCTAGCTTTTTTCCTTCCCACATAGGTATTAAATGCATGTGGTAATGGAAAACGGTTTGTCCAGCGGCAGCGCCATTGTATTGAACCACGCGAATGCCATCAGCATTCAAAGCGCTTTTTTGAGCGTGCGCAAGCTTTTGACTGAAGAGAATGATGTGTTGTAAGGATTCTGTATCTACGCTGAATAAATCGGGAGCGGCGCGTTTGGGGATAATTAAAGTATGCCCAAGACTTTGGGGGAATGCGTCCATGAAAACATAAATCCAATCGTCTTCATAAACTTTGGCGCTGGGAATTTCGCCCGTTAAAATTTTGCTAAAAATGGTCATGTTTTATCCTTGCAAAAGTGTAAATCAAAGCGCTTTTGGAAATGGAAAGCAGAAGAGGATTAATAAAATAGCACGCGTTTCGGCGTGCTATTTTAATGGCTTTTTTAGCCGATGGGCGTGAGGATTGTTCTCACAATCAGATCGCTAAATCTTCTTCGCGACCACCGCCATTTAAATATTGAATAAACCATTGAGGTTTACGACCAAATCCGCTCCAAGTTTGGCTTGGGTCATAAGGGCTGCGGAATTTAGCAGGAGCGCGAACTTTAACATTGCTATCAGCACTGTCTTGTAAGAAGCGACTAGCTTGGCGTTGTGCCTCTGCCATGATTTCGCGAACACGGCGTTTTCTTTGTTTATCAACGTGATTAATGACAGCTTCAAAGTCATCATTTGAAAGTTGATCAATATGTTGGAATAGTTCTTGTAAAGATGAACTCATGGTTTTTTCCTTTAGTTGTTTGTTGTTTAGAAAGGGGGGATTATAGTACAAAAAATTAATCTGTAAAGCCTTTACTTTATTTTTATAAAATAAAAGCGCTTTGGGTTTTAAGTAGGGGAAGTCAATAGTTAGGCTGTATAGCGAATTGGGGCTTTAGGGGCTTCAACTTCAACCAGTCGTCCGCGCAAAGAATTTCTATAGGCATCAGTAATCACTACTTTTGCAAAACGCCCAATTAAGCTTTTAGGAGCTTGAAAATTGACAACTCGATTGTTTTCTGTTCGCCCACAGACTTCATGTTCATTCTTTTTTGAAATTCCATCAACCAATACCCATTGCTCTGTGCCAACCATATTTTCTGAAATTTGGTGTGCCATTTCCAAAATACGAGCTTGTAAACGTGCTAAACGGGCTTTTTTAACTTCCATAGGGATACGGTCAGGCATTGCAGCAGCAGGTGTTCCAGGACGTGGACTGTAAATAAAGCTGAAAGAAGTATCGTAGAAAATCTCTTCAATGAGATTCATGGTGGCTTCAAAATCTTCTTCTTCTTCGCCTGGAAAGCCGATAATAAAATCAGAAGAGAAACTAATATTGGGGCGAATGGCGCGTATTTTTTTTAAAAGTTCAATATAGTAAGCGCTTTTGTGTCCGCGTTTCATCAATGCCAGCACTTTATCTGAGCCGCTTTGTACAGGTAAATGTAAATGGGAAACCAATTGTGGAACACGACCATAAACCTCAATTAAACGGTCGGTAAATTCCATAGGATGAGAGGTAGTGAAACGAATGCGGTCAATACCGTCAATTGCTGCTACATATTCAATCAATAAGGCTAAATCAGCAATATTGCCATCGTGCATTTCGCCACGATAGGCATTAACATTTTGCCCTAATAAATTAATTTCACGCACGCCCTGTGCCGCTAAAGAAGCGCATTCTGCAATCACATCATCAAAGGGGCGACTGACTTCTTCGCCACGTGTGTAGGGGACAACACAGAAAGTGCAATACTTCGAGCAACCTTCCATAATGGAAACAAAAGCTGTTGGACCTTCCGCGCGTGGCTCAGGTAAATGGTCAAATTTTTCGATTTCAGGGAAGGAGACATCAACTACGCCATCTCGTTTTTCTTGGGCTTCGGTGATGAGATTGGGTAGGCGATGGAGTGTTTGAGGGCCAAAAACAATATCCACCGCAGGCGCACGGCGACGCAATTCTTCGCCTTCCTGCGAGGCAACACAGCCACCTACTGCAATCATAATATGGGGTTTTTCATCTTTCAGCTCTTTCCAACGCCCAATCAAAGAGAATACTTTCTCTTGGGCTTTTTCTCGAATGGAGCAGGTATTGAGGAGTAGTAAATCAGCCTCTTCAGCAGTTTTGACAGGCTCCATATTGTGGGAAACTTTGAGTACGGCAAGCATTTTGGAGGAGTCGTATTCGTTCATTTGGCAGCCATAGGTTTCGATGTAAACACGTTGTAGACGTTGATGCTTCATGAGGATTTCCTGGTTTATTTTTAGGGAAGTATCTTAGAAATAAATGCCTTAACAGGCAGTTGAGAGTGGATAGTATAAACAAAAAAAGCGCTTTGTTCTTGCTATATCAAGTGGGTAATTGTAAAATTTGCGCCTTTGACACAAAACCCATTTTTGGAGATTTTATGAAACCTTCTATTCACCCTAACTATCGCCCTGTTGTGTTCCAAGATGTTAGCACCAACGATGTTTTTATTACGCGCTCTACTGTTGAAGCTAAAGAGAAGATTACTTTAGATGGTCAAGAGTATCCTCTGATTCGCGTGGACGTGAGCAGCAAGTCTCACCCATTCTACACAGGCAAGCAAAATATCGTGGATACCGCTGGTCGTGTGGATCGCTTCCGTCGTAAATACGGTAAGAAAGCGTAAAAACTTGACAGTGCATTAATAATCGATTAACTTTCCCCTCCTTAAATAGTGGATTTTCCTAGAGAATAGCAACTTGAGACGAGGGGATTTTTTATGCAAAAAACAGTAACATTAAGCGATAAATCGCGTAATATTGAGCTTGAATTGCCTGTGTTGGAGCCAACGCTAGGTAAGCCTGTGATTGACATTGCAGCAGTGCCCAAGACTATGGGTTACTTCACTCATGATCCAGGTTTTACAGCAACTTCAAGTTGTGAAAGTAAGATCACGTTTATTGATGGTGGCGAAGGGAAATTGCTCTATCGTGGTTATCCTATTGAGGATTTGTGTGCGAAGAAAAATTTCTTAGATGTTGCTTATTTGCTTTATCACGGTGAACTGCCTGATGAATCTCAAAGCAAAGATTTTGAGGAAAAAATTAAATTCTATCGTTTTCTTAATAAGCGCATTGACCGCTATTTTGATGGCTTCAAATACGATGCTCACCCAATGGCTATGATGACAGGAATTGTTGGCTCTATGGCTTCCTTTTATCATGAGGCTTTGGATATTAATAATCCTGAGGCTCGTTATATCACAGCTTTACGCTTAATTGCTAAAATGCCAAGTATTGCTGCGGCAACTTATCGTCATAATCGTGGTTATCATTTTGTAAGCCCTAAACAAGAAGAAGGGTATATTGAAAGCTTTTTGCGCATGATGTTTGAGCGACCTGGATTGAACTATGAAATCAATCCGCTGGCAGTTAAAGCAATTGATTTGTTGTTTATTTTACATGCAGACCATGAACAAAACGCTTCAACTTCAACGGTTCGTATGGCGGGAAGTACAGGAACCAATCCTTTTGCCGCTGTTTCTGCAGGCATTGCAGCTTTGTGGGGGCCAGCACATGGTGGTGCGAATGAAGCTGTCTTAAATATGCTTGATCAAATTGGCTCTGTTGAGAATATTAAAAAATATATTGAGAAAGCAAAAGATAAGAATGATCCATTTAAATTAATGGGCTTTGGCCATCGTGTTTATCGTAATTATGATCCGCGAGCAAAAATTATTCAAAAGGTTTGCTATGAGATTTTAGAGCATTATGGCAATGATCCACGTATGGAATTAGCTAGACGTTTGGAAGAGGCTGCTTTGAGTGATGACTATTTCATTGAACGCAAGCTTTATCCGAATGTTGATTTTTATTCAGGAATTATTTACAGCGCTTTGGGGATTCCTGTCAATATGTTTACCGTTTTGTTTGCTGTGGCAAGAACAGCAGGTTGGGTAGCGCATTGGCATGAGATGATTCAAGAAGGATACAAAATTAGTCGTCCGCGTCAACTTTATGTTGGTGAACCTGAGCGCAGGGTGTAAAATAAGCAATATCTTTTTATTAAGGAGTTATTATGCTGGGGAAACCTGAGGTTATTGGTATTGATGTGGGGCAGTATAGCGTTAAGCTAGCTCGCATCAAACAAACGTCAAAATCAATAACAATCACGCACTTAACCTATGAAACTATCCCTGCTGAAGTAAGAGAGCAGCGCGATAAAGAGGCGTTAAGTAAGATTGTTATGAGCGCTTTGAAAAAGCAGAAAATGAGTAAGGGCGTACCTGTTTTGCATGTGAATTTCAGTGATGTGGTCATGCGTAGTATTACCATTGACTCTCCATTGGAAGGCAATGCTTTAGAAGGTCGAGTTGAATTGGAGCTTGCTCAAGCTATTCCATTCCCAATGGAAAGCGTTTATTTTGATTTTGATGAAAAAGTCAGTAAAGATGGAACTTGCGTTGCAGCAGCAGTAAGACGTGATATCGCTGATGATAAAGTTAATCTCTTGAAAGGTTTACCAAAGAGCTTTGATGCTCCTTGTGTAGATATTGATGCCTTAGCTATTGCTCGTCTGATGGGTTATGTAACCAAAACGGAAGGCTTAGATGATGGTGTTGTGTTGGTAGTAGATATTGGTTACGCGCGTAGCCGATTCTACTTCTGTAAAGGCTCTGAGTTACTCTTTAATCGTGAGCAACAAATTGGTGGTAAAAACGTTAATGATATCATTATGGATATGTTTGATGTCAGCGATGATACGGCAGAGAATCGTAAAATTACCAACGATTTTTCTCGTACAGATTACGATGATTTGGTGTTGTCGCCTTATGTAAATACCTTTGTTGAACAAGTTCGTTTGGTAACAGACTTTTTTGAAGCAAGCGGTGAGCATGGTAAAGAGCCAGTGCGAGCATTGTATATGATTGGCGGTGGCTCTCGTTTGTTCAGATTAGCGGAGCGTTTAAACGAAGAATTGGGATACGAGGTTAAATTGCTCGATCTCTCTTTGTATATCAAAGGTAAACTTGCTGAAGCGTTGGATAGCAAAGATGGATTGCTACAAACAGGCGTGAATCATGCTTTAGCAGTTGGTTTAGCAATTGAAGGTTAAGAGTATGGCAAGAAAATTTAACTTACAACCTTGGCGTGCGAAAAAACGAGAAGCGCAACAGAAGGTTTTTGTATCTATTACCAGCATTTTAGCGCTTTTGGTGGCAGGTGTGCTTTTTGGTGACCGTTATTTGCAAAAACAATATGTTGATGGACAATATGAGGCTATTTCAACACTTGAACAAGAAATCCAAGGATTGGAACAGACGGAGCAAAAAATTCAGAAAATTAAAGAGTTGAATGATGAGGCAACTCGCCAGGTTCAGGCAATTGACCAGCTTCAAGGTCAGCGGGGCTTTGTGGTTGAGTTGATGGATTATTTGGCTAACGGCATTCCTGATACAGTGTTCTTAAACAGCATTACTTATAAAGCTTCAGCCAAAACTGTTGAGATCAAAGGTTATGCTGAAAATGATGCGGCAGTTTCTGATTTTATGTTAGCGATGAATAAGTTCAAATATGCTGGGGTCTCAAGTTTGAATCCTTCTGGTATCGTTCGTGCAAGTAATAACGAAAGCTTTGAAGTGGCAGATGGTTCGGAAGTGAAAGAGTTTACTGTGACGGTTCCTGTCGTGTATGGCGATGAGAAAAATGCAAAATAATAATAGCTAGGTGTATTATGAAAATTGTTCCTATCTCTCAATTGGATACCAATAATCCAGGAACTTGGCCAATTTATTACCAAGTAATTTTATGGGCTGTTATGGTTTTAGCAATGGTGTTCGGTTATAATAAGTTGATGCGTGAAGAGATTATCATGCAACAGACTCAGAATGAGGAAACCATGAATGGTCTAAAGGATAAGCATAAAAAGCTATTCCAAGAAACTTTGGATCTTCCTAAATACCAACAACGCAATGATGAGCTTATTGCTTTATTGAAAGGTAAACTGAAATATTTACCTTCTGATGAAGAAATGCCTGCTTTAATTAAAAATGTTTATGACTCTGCGACCAAAAACCAAATCAATTTTAATTTGATTTCACCAAATGAAAATATGATTAAAGAGAGTTATTATAATATTAAACCTATTCGCTTAAATGTGCAGACTCAATACGGCAACTTTGCAAAGTTTGTGCAAGATATTTCGGAGTTGGAGCGGATTTTAAACGTTTCTGATATGACCATTAAATTGGTGAAAGGCGATGCTAACCTGTTGGATATTGATAGTTCATTGCAAACTTATATCTATAGTCCAGGTGATAAAGCGCTTTTCACGGCGGACGATAATAAGTAGAATAGGGTGAATGCCATGACAAAAAATAAATGGTTATCAGTGAATATTGTAGCCTTAGCTTGCTTAACAGGATTTTTGAAAGAAAATCCAGTCAATGAATTGGAAAGCTACTTGGCAGATGTAAAAATTTCGGTTAGACCTAATCCAAACTTAGATTTGGGTGAGCTTCCACAAGAACAAGTTTATGTGCCTGCTAAGTACACAGGAAACTCTAATCCATTTGATTTAAAAGGATTTGTTAAGCCCAAAGAAATTGAGGGTATTGCAGTCACGAGTATGAGTAAGCAAGAAGATTGCGCTATTCCAAATGCTCCCCCTGTAACAGGTTATTTGGAGAATTATGAGTTGATGAGTTTGCAGATGGTAGGTGTTATTGGTAAATCTCATGGTTCTAAAGAACGTGGTAAAGATCCTGATGGTCAATTTAAAGCGCTTATTAAGACTCCTGATTCTGGCGTTATTCTAGCTCAATATGGCGAAAAATTGGGAACAAATCATGGTAAAATCAATGAGGTTAATTTCGGAGATTTAAAAGCGACAGAGTTGCACAAAATTTCTAACTGTTATCAGGAAAAACCAGCAACGATGCAGGTACATTAAGATTTTGAATATTTGAGGAAAGGATAAATAATGAAACGTGTTATTTTTGGTTGTGTTGCATTGCTTGCTTCAAGTATCCATGCAGCAACAATTGGTCAAGTAGAACAACGCACAAATGGAGCAGGTGCTTATTATCTGTTGTTTAAAGGCGCAGCAGCTTACCAACCTAGCGAATATACCTCTAATGATCCCAAAATGATTGTTTTGGATTTTAAAGGGGTTACTGTAGATCAGGCAGCGAAACAAATTCCTGTTGCCTCTACAGGTATTTATGGTGTTGATTTTGTAGCTAAACCTGATGGCGCTCGTGCGGTGATTAATTTAGCGACTCAAATGCGTTACTCTATTGGTGTACAAGATCAAGATGTTGTTGTAGCTCTTGATGGAAGCGCTTTGCAAGCACAAGCTCCGAAAGCTACTCCTGCCGCACAAGCTCCTCAGGCTCGCGGTTTAAATCCAACGTTTAAAAGTACACGCGATAATACAGGTATTTTTACCTTTAATGTTCCTTCATCAAAGCATTCTGTGGTTGATGTGCAAAAACAAGGTAGCTCTGTTGTTATTGATATTTCTAACTATACAGCGAATAAAGATGAATTAAAGCGCTTAATGGTTAGTGAATACAAAACACCTGTGACAGCCATTGATATTAATCGCACTCAAAAGGGAAGCAAAATCACCGTTGATATGGGGAAAAATCCTTTTGAATTCTCAGTCTATCAAAGTGATGATACTTACACATTAGAGGTGAAAAAACCTGATCAAGTTAACCTTGATAAAATGAAAAATCAGATTGATGGATTTACAGAAACACGCCAATATCGTGGTGAGCCATTAACTCTGAATTTCCAAGATATTGAAGTTCGTGCTGTTTTACAAATTATCGCAGAATTTACAGGTAATAACTTTGTGGTTAGTGATACAGTAACGGGTAACATTACTTTGCGTCTTGTGAATGTTCCTTGGGACAAAGCGCTTGATATTATCTTGAAAACCAAAAATTTGGGTAAACGTGTTAATGATAATGTTTACTACATTGCTCCAGCTCAAGAATTGGATAAATCAGAAATTGATGCCTTAATTGCAATTCGTGAGAAAAGTCAAAATACTCCTACACAGACTGTCATGATTCAAGTGAATTATGCGAAAGCTGATGATTTAAAAGCAATTTTAGAAAAATCACGTGTAGGTGAGTACTCAACAGCGGGCAATAGTTTGGCGGTTCAAGATTCTATTCTTTCATCAAGAGGCCGTGTTACTACCGATCCTCGTACCAACATGCTTTTGGTGAGTGATATTCCTGAAAAACTTCGCGATATTGAAGAGCTGATTGCAAAATTGGATGAACCAGTGCGTCAAGTTTTGGTTGATGCGCGTATTGTTCGCACAACAGATAGCTTTGATCGTTCATTTGGCTTGAGATTTAGCAATACAAGCTATAATAATGAGGTTTATACAAGAGGATCTGTGCCAACCTTATCATCTGTTTCTGGTGCAGTTGGTTCAGCTACGCCTGCTGCCACAACAGCTGCAGCTTCACAGTTACAAAGCCGTTTAGGGGTTAATGTTGGTAGTGTCAGTGATAACACCCAATTAGGTTTGTCTATTTTAAGTGGTGATTTCAACATCAATATGGAATTGACAGCGATGCAGAACGAGGGAGAAGCAGAAGTTATTTCTAGCCCACGTGTGGTTACTCAAGACGGTGTGCAAGCAAAAGTTGCAGCAGGTCTCCAAATCCCAACCTTTGTACGTTCGGATAGTGGTACAACAGTAAATTATAAAGATGTTGTATTGTCACTTGATGTTACGCCTCGTATTACGCCAAATTATATGGTCAATATGGAATTGAGAGTAACTAACGATGCGATTGCTGAAAAAATGGTCTACGAAGGTGGCGATACTTTCTCAATAAGCACGAACCAATTGGAAACCAGCGTTTTGGTGGATAGTGGCGAAACCATTGTTTTAGGTGGATTCTATCGTCAAACGCAAACAGCCACTGACAAAAAAGTTCCTGTACTTGGCGATATTCCATTGTTGGGTGAAGCGTTTAAACAAAGAGACCGTGAGTTTACCAAAGATGAATTGTTAGTCTTTGTTACTCCGCGTATCATTGATAAACGTATCAATCAAGTTGATAAATTCAGTAACTTACGTCAATAATCCTTGATGGGTGACTGAAAACAAATGACCCCACTTAAGTGGGGTCTATTTATTTATTCAACAATAAAAGCGCTTTTGATAGAGAACAATTAGGTAGATAAGGAATTTTTATGCGTTACGAAGCTGTGATTGGATTGGAATTACATATTCAATTAGATACCCAAAGTAAATTATTCTCCTCATCGCCAACGCAATTTGGCGCTGAGCCTAATACTCAAATTACCGAAATTGATTTGGGTTATCCCGGTGTATTGCCTGTTTTGAATAAGCAAGCTGTCAAATATGCGATTCAGTTTGGCAAAGCGCTTAATGCCAAGATTAACCCAGCAGGATTTTTTATGCGTAAAAATTATTTTTACCCTGATTTGCCTAAAGGCTATCAAATTAGCCAGTTAGATGATTCAATTATTCAGGGTGGAGAGGTTAGCTTATGGGTTGATGGCGCTCTGAAGAAAGTTCGTATCAATCGTGGACAATTGGAAGAAGATGCGGGTAAATCTGTGCATGACCATTTTTCCGATAAAACAGGGATTGATTTAAATCGTGCTGGCATGCCTTTGATTGAATTGGTTTCAGAGCCTGATATTCGTTCGGCACAAGAGGCTGTGGAATACATGCGTTATATGCATCATTTGGTTCGATATTTGGGGATTTCTGACGGTAATATGCAGGAAGGTTCATTCCGCTGTGATGCCAACGTTTCGATTCGACCTGTAGGCTCTAATGTATTAAATCCAAGAGTCGAGCTGAAAAATATCAATTCATTCCGTTTTGTAGAGCAGGCGATTGAATTGGAAATTGAACGCCAAAGTGAGATTATGGACGAAGGGGGCGTGGTTGAACAGGAAACACGCCTCTTTGATCCTGATAAAATGGAAACACGTGTGATGCGTAGCAAAGAAGATGCCAATGATTACCGCTATTTCCCAGATCCTGATTTGTTGCCTGTGACTATTGATGAGGCTTTAATGCAAAGCGCTTTGGCGGATTTGCCAGAATTGCCACAAGCACGCATGGAGCGTTATCAAAGCGCTTTTGGATTGGAGCGTGAATTGGCGCAATTTTTGGTTCAATCACGCTATTTTGCTGATTATTTTGATGAATTGGTTGAGCAATCACAGCAGCCTAAACTCGCTGCTAATTGGTTACAAGGTGAGCTGATGCGATTGATGAATCAGTTTGGGGTAGATATTCAAGATGTTCCGATTTCTCCAAAGCGCTTTGCTGATTTGTTAAAACGCATTGCAGACAATACCATTGCTCAGAGTTCGGCAAAGAAATTGCTGGCGTTGTTGTGGGAGCAAGAGGCGGAAGTTGATGCTTTGATTGATGAACATGGTATGAAGCAAAATAATGACACTGGACAAGTGGAAGCTTGGATTGCTCAGGTATTGGAACAATATCCTGAACAAGTGGCCGCTTATCGTGCAGGCGAAGCTAAAATGATTGGATTCTTGACAGGGCAAGTGATTAAATTGTCAAACAAATCTGCAAACCCCAAAATGGTCAACGAATTGCTACAGGCTAAATTGTCATAACAAAGCGCTTTGAGAATAAATTCTGCTTTTCTAAGGATTGTTTCTTGGGGGTTTACCCCCAAACCCCCAGCAGGGGTGTTACACCCCTGCACCCCAGTCTAGATCATTAAAACAAAACCCCTAGTTCTTTAAGGAACTAGGGGTTTTGTTTTAAAAATTTACATTGGGGTCAAGGGGTTGAAAACCCCTTGTGGGGCGTGGGGCGAAGCCCCAAAAAATAACAATTTCAGAAGGCAGAGTTTATTTTCAAAGCGCTTTGTTAGTACAACGAGCGCATACGGATAGTACCTTCGATGGTGCTGAGTTGTTCTAAGGCGATATCGGCATCGCTGGTGGCGATATCCATAATGAGGTATCCTATTTCGCCTCGTGTCATCAAGCTTTGTGCCACGATATTGATATTATGCTCGCCAAACATACGGTTTACAGCCGACAACACGCCAGGTTGGTTTTGATGGATATGGAGTAAGCGATGAGTGCCATCTTGTTTGGGTAGAGCGATTTCAGGGAAATTGATAGCGCCAAAGGTGTCACCGTGTTGCAGATATTTGATGAATTTATCAGCAACTTCCGCGCCAATATTGGCTTGCGCCTCAAGAGTTGAGCCACCAATATGAGGTGTTAAAATCACATTTTTTAAGCCACGCAAAGGGCTTTCCAAAGCTTCCTGATTGTTTTTAGGCTCAATAGGGAACACATCAAGTGCGGCACCGCCCAAATGTCCCGAGCGGAGAGCTTCTGCCAAATCATCAATATTGACACAATGCCCACGAGCAGCATTAATCACATAAGCCCCTTGTTTCATGAGATAAAACTCGCGAGATGTGAGGAGATTTTTGGTGGTAGGTAGTTCTGGAACATGCAGAGAGACGACATCAGCCCGTTTCAGTAAATCATCAAGATGCAACACTTGTTCTGCGTTGCCCAGCGGAAGCTTGGTGATAACATCGTGATAAATTACGCGCATACCCAAGCTTTCTGCCATCACAGATAATTGTGAGCCAATGTTGCCATAGCCGATGATGCCCAATGTTTTGCCACGAATTTCGAAAGCGCTTTGCGCATCTTTTGGCCAGCTACCTTGATGAACAGCTTGGTTTTTATCGGTCAATGAGCGCATCAACATAATGATTTCTGCAATCACCAATTCTGCTACAGAACGCGTATTGGAATGTGGCGCATTAAAAACAGGAATGCCCAGATGTTGAGCCATTTGGCTATCAACTTGATTGGTGCCAATGCAAAAGCAACCAATGGCTTGAAGGTGAGGAGCTGCTTGGAGAATTTCGGCAGTTAATTGGGTGCGTGAGCGAATGCCGATAACATCAGCATGTTGAAGCGCTTTGTGTAGTTCCTCGCCTTCCAGCGCAACCTTTAAGCTTTCTACACGACTGAATCCAGCCTGTTTGAGATTGAGGATAGCGTTTTGATGAATGCCTTCGAGCAATAAAATGCGAGTTTGGTGAATAGGATTCATGAGGTTCCTTAGGGTTGGTGGTGGGGAAGGGTAGCGTTAGCGTGGAGTAATGAAGCTTGCCATGCGTCCTGAAAGTGCTTTATCGCGGCGATAGGAAAAGAGTCGAGTATCCTCAAAACTGCACAAAGCGCTTTGGTAAATCTGCTTTTCAGGCACTCCTGCTTCCAGCAATTGTAACTTAGCTATGTGAGGTAAATCAGCTAAATAATGCTCAGGGCGATTGGGGGTAAAAGCTTTTTCATAACTAGGGTCTAGATTAATAAAGCGTTGATAAAATGGGGTGTCGATTTCGTAATTTTTCTGAGTAATAGAAGGGGCGAGATAAACCCATAAGCGCTTTGGTGAAATTTGCATCGCTTTGATGGTTTTGGGAAGAATGCATTGATAGACCCCTTGCCAGCCAGCATGTACGGCTCCCCAGATTTCGCCTTGTTCATCGGCAATGAGGGCTGGAATACAATCGGCAGTTAGCACAATGGGCATTTTTTCGCGGCTATAGCTGATGAGAGCATCGGCTGGGCTTTCGGGGTGATAGGTTTTTAGAGTGTGAATAATATCGCTGTGGGTTTGAGTAAGCCAAAGAGGGGTAGTGTTGGGAGGCAAAGCGCTTTGGAGTTTTTGACGGTTGGCTTCGATAGAGGCGCGTTGTTCGGGGGATTGGTTGGGGTTTTTGGCAAGATTGAAGCCTTCGTTGGCGTGTGGGTGGTTGGTTAGGGTGGTAGCGATGAGATAACGATCAAGGAGAGGGAAGTTTGGGGGAGTGAAGAATTTCATGATGGTTCTACTTGTGTTTGGGGAAAATTAGGGTATAATACGCGCTTGTTCGGTGTGTAGCGCAGCCTGGTAGCGCACTTGCATGGGGTGCAAGGGGTCGCAGGTTCAAATCCTGTCTCACCGACCAGTTTCTCATTATTTAGCCTCTTGGATTCAAGAGGCTTTTTATTTTGGCAAAACAAAGCGCTTTGGGTTACCTAAAAAATCAATGCTGACGCTCGGTTGCTTGAATAGCAAGAGAAATCAGGGCTTGTTGGTAAGGATTTGAGTCAAAGCATTGCAGAGATTGTATAGCTTCTTGAGCCAAGCGCTTTGCAGTTTGCAGACTGTAATCCAGTGCATCGGTTTCGGCGAGCAACGCCAAAACCTCAGACATTGCCTCACGTTCCCCTTGTTCAATGATGCTTTGTAAACGTAAGCGCTTTGGCTCAGGCAACACGTTTAAAGCACGAATAAGAGGCAGGGTTGGTTTACCTTCAGCCAAATCATCGCCAAGCGCTTTGCCAATTTTCTCGGGGTCACCTGTGTAATCGAGCAAATCGTCCATGATTTGGAAACTCATGCCCAATAAACGACCATAATCGCGCAAAGCGCTTTGGTGCTGTGTGGATAAATTGGCAAGCAAAGCTGGAATTTGGCAAGCTGCTGAGAATAGAACAGCTGTTTTATGCTCAATTACGCGATAATAGCGTTCTTCTGTAATATTGGGGTCATGGGCATGACTTAATTGCATGACTTCGCCAGCAGAAACCAGATTAACGGTATCAGCCATCAGGGAAATCAAAGCCATATTTTGTGTCCGCACCATCAATTGAAAGGCGCGTGTGTAGAGGAAATCTCCCACCAAAATGCTGGCAGCGTTTCCAAAATTGACATGAGCAGCGGGTTTGCCACGTCGCATGGGCGATTCATCAACCACATCATCATGGAGCAAAGTAGCGCTGTGAATGAATTCAATGAAGGCGGCGGCGGTGATGCGGTGTTCGTGTTGGTATTGGCACAAGCCACTGGCAAGCAGTGTCAGCATAGGGCGAAAGCGCTTTCCGCCATTTTGTAGGGTGTATTGCATAACCAGTTCGGCGAGCGGAATCTCGGTACGAATTTCTTGGAACATGAGGGATTCTGTTTGGGCGAGGTCGCTGTGAATGAGTTCGCGGATAGCTTGAGTGGTCATGGGTTGGGTCATGGCAGTACCGTCAATAAAAAAGAAGGTGTTATTTTAACAAAACCCTGCAGATTGGCGAACAAAGCGCTTAGCTTGATGGTTTTTTTTGAAGATGAAAGGCAATAAAAAAGCCACCAGTAAGGTGGCTTAGGAATTTGGCTCTCGAAGACGGGCTCGAACCGCCGACCCAGTGATTAACAGTCACTTGCTCTACCGACTGAGCTATTCGAGAGTGGCTAATGTTTTCTTCTACATAAGAGAGTAGTGGCTCTCGAAGACGGGCTCGAACCGCCGACCCAGTGATTAACAGTCACTTGCTCTACCGACTGAGCTATTCGAGAACTGTAGAAGAGGTCGCTATTTTAAATAGCCCAAAGCGCTTTGTCAATTAAATGATGGTGAAAATGCCTTGTTTTTTGATAGAACCTCAATTTTTCTATTATTTTTGACGATAAGTTTTCAAGAAATCTTCCAACTTATCCAGCGCTAATGCCAAATCTTCTTTGTGTTGTAAAAAGACCAAACGGAAATGGTCATGTGCATGCCAGTTAAAGGCGCGACCATGAACCAGCAGAATTTGTTTTGTACGCAGAAGGTCAAAGATAAACTGTTCATCGCTTTTAATGTTGAATCGCTCGGTATCGATTTTGATGAAACTGTACAACGCGCCCATAGGTTTGGTACACGATAAGCCTTCAATCTGTTGGATACGCTCATAAGCCACATCACGTTGCACGCGCAAACGTCCGCCTTCTTTGGTTAAATCGTAAATACTTTGATAACCGCCCAATGCTGTTTGAATCGCAAATTGCGCAGGAACATTGGCACATAAGCGCATTGAAGAAAGCATTTCCAAGCCAGCAATGTAATCACGCGCCACTTCGCGATTACCCGATAAAATCATCCAACCTGAGCGGAAGCCAGCTGCACGATAAGCTTTGGATAAGCCATTGAAGGTTACGCACAAAGTGTTCTCAACCAAAGTTGCTGTGGGAATGTGAACAGCGTTTTCATAGAGAATTTTGTCATAAATTTCATCAGAGAAAATTACCAATCCACGCTCTTCTGCAATATCTACCACCGCTTGTAGCACTTCGCGTGTGTACACTGCACCAGTGGGATTGTTAGGGTTGATGAGTACAATAGCTTTGGTTCTGGCATTGATTTTGCTGACAATATCCTCAACATCAGGATTCCAATTTTTCTCTTCATCGCATAAGTAATGCACAGCGCGACCGCCTGCCAAATTCACCGCTGCCGTCCACAAAGGATAATCAGGCATTGGAATCAAGACTTCATCATCGTTATCCAAAAGCGCTTGCATCGCCATCACAATCAATTCAGAAACGCCATTGCCTGTAATAATGTCATCAACGCCCACATCTTTAATGCCCAGCCGTTGAGTTTCATGCATGATGGCTTTGCGAGCAGAAAAAATGCCCTTAGATTCAGAATATCCCTGAGCGTTAATAAGATTGGCAATCAAATCTTCACGCACTTCATCGGGGGCATTGAAGCCAAATGGCGCAGGGTTACCGATATTGAGCTTGACGATGCTATGTCCTTGTCTTTCCATGCGCAAGGCTTCATCAAGCACAGGGCCACGAATGTCGTAGCAGACGTTAAGCAGTTTTTTGGATTTACGAATGGGGTTGGTCATGAGAAGACTCCTGAAAATAGGGGCGTAAAAAAACAAAATGCAAGGCAATGAAAACAAAGGTGGAACCCATTAGACCCCAGAGTTTAAAGCCCAGCCAAAAGGTTTCAGAAAAGAAATAAGCAACGAAGGCATTAAGCGTACCAGAGAAAATAAAAAACCCAACCCAATAGTGATTAAGCTTTTTCCATAAAGGTTCAGGCAGGCTCAAAGCGCTTTGGAGCATTTTTTGGGTGAGATTGGTGTTAGAAAACCAGACACTGCCTGCAAATAAAGCGGCGAGGGCGAAGTTTACAATCGTTGGCTTGAGCTTGATAATCATCTCATTACGCAAGATGAGCGTGAGAGCGCCGAGCAATAGAATAAGAGCGGCGGTGAGGTATTGTTTGCGTTCGATGGGTTGTTTTTTGATTAATTGCCACAGCAATTGTAGGCAGGTGGCAAGCATCATGGTGGCAGTAGCAACGTAAATTGCTTGATCAGCAAATGGAGTAAATCGTGCGCCGATGTAGCCAAGAATAAAGGAAATAACGGGAAGAAAATCGTGCATAAATCCTCAAGAAAAGAAGATAAAAGAAGGGTTTCACAAAGCGCTTTACTATATCAGCTTTGCAGGAAGGCTTGATGAGGAATTGATGGCGAGCCAAGCATTTGGCAGAAGAAAGCGCTTTGTGCCAAGATAACGATGATAAAACCTTGAGGATAACAAGATGATTAGTATTTTTGATATGTTTAAAGTCGGGATTGGGCCTTCCAGTTCGCATACGGTTGCGCCGATGCGCGCAGGCGTTCATTTTCGAAAGGCTTTACAGGAACGTGGCTTGTGGGAGCAAGTGGAGCGTTATCAGGCGGAGGTTTATGGTTCACTTTCCTTAACAGGCAAAGGGCATAATACCGATGGAGCAATTATTGGTGGCTTGGCAGGTTTTGAGCCTGATACTGTTGATACAACGACTCTCCCTGATTTTATTGAACGTATGAAGGTAGAAAAGCAGATTGAGGATATTGAAGGTCGCCGTATGGCTTTCGATTATGCCCACGATTTTATCTTCCACCGCGATTTTTTACCCCTGCATGAAAATGGTATGCGCCTCAAAGCGCTTTGTGGGGAAGAGGTGTTGCATAGCCAAGTTTATTATTCTATTGGTGGCGGATTTATCGTAACAGAAGAAGATTTTGCTCAGTTGCATGAAGAAGCCAAGCCGCTTGATGTGCCATATCCCTATCAGCACGCCTCCGATTTACTGCATCATGCTGAACAAAGCGCTTTGCCACTTTCTGCCATCATGTTTGCCAATGAGAAGGCATTGCGTAGTGAGGGGGAGATTCGTGCGCATGTGATGAGAGTTTGGGAGACGATGAAAGCTTGCATTGCGCGAGGTTTAGAAACAGAAGGCGTGTTGCCTGGTCGTTTGAAAATTGTTCGCCGTGCGCCACAAGTGAAAAAGCGCTTAGAGGCGCAATTCTCTGATGACCCCATGCAAGTGATGGACTGGGTGAATATGATTGCTTTCGCGGTGAATGAAGAAAATGCTGCTGGCGGACGTGTGGTGACTGCGCCGACCAATGGCGCGTGTGGCATTGTGCCTGCGGTGTTGGCCTATTATGAGCGCTTTGTTCAGCCACTCAATGAATCGCAAATTATGCGTTATTTTTTGGTAGCGGGCTTGATTGGCAGTTTGTACAAAATGAATGCTTCCATTTCTGGGGCGGAAGTGGGTTGTCAGGGAGAGACTGGCGTGGCGTGTTCGATGGCAGCTGCTGGTTTGGCGGAATTGCAGGGAGCAACGCCAGAGCAAGTGTGCAATGCAGCAGAGATTGCGATGGAGCATCATTTGGGGCTGACCTGTGACCCTATTGGCGGACAAGTGCAAGTGCCATGTATTGAGCGTAACGCTGTTTCTTCGATTAAGGCGATTAATGCGGCAAGAATGGCGCTGTTGCGTTCGGGGAAAACGGTGGTGTCTTTAGATGATGTCATCAAAACCATGTTCGAAACAGGCAAGGATATGGATAGAAAATATCGCGAAACCTCCATTGGCGGTTTGGCAAAACAAGTACCATGCTAAGTCAGGAGTTGGTGATGTCTAAACAAAGCGCTTTGTTAAAACCCAAAGCTTTAAAGCAAGGGGATAAAGTGGCGATTGTCAGCCTATCACGTGGGATTTTGGGCGAATCGTTTGTGGTACACTCTCTGGAGCGTGGTGCAAAGCGCTTACGCGATTTGGGCTTAGAGCCTGTTTTTATGCCGAACAGTTTGAAAGGCGTGAAATATTTACAAGAAAATCCTGAAGCTCGTGCCGATGATTTGAAGGCTGCATTTGACGATAGCTCGATAAAGGGCATTATCAGCGCGATTGGTGGAGATGATGGCTACCGACTGGCTCCCTATCTTTTGGAAGATAAGCGCTTTGCCAAGCAGGTGAAAGAGAATCCTAAATTGTTCACAGGCTTTTCAGATACCACCAATCATCATTTGATACTTTACCAATTGGGCTTGAGTAGCCTTTATGGGCATAGCTTTTTAACCGATTTAGCAGAGTTGTCGCCTAAGATGTTGCCTTATACGGAAAAGGAGATTGGGCGATGGTTTCGTAGTGATGAGCGTTATGTGATTCCGCAAAGCGCTTTGTGGTATGAGGAACGCGGGGCGCATGATGTTTCGCAGTTGGATAAGGAGCGTGTGGCTCATGAAGAGCTGGTGGGGCATCAGGTTTTGCAGGGTGATGGTGTGGTGCGTGGCGAGCTGTTGGGGGGCTGTTTGGAAAGCCTTTATTATTTGCTATCAGGCGAGCGTTACGCGGAACAAAAGCGCTTTAACGAACGCTACGGCATCATGCCAGAGCCTGATGTGTGGCGTGGGAAAGTGGTTTTTTTGGAAACCTCAGAGATGAAAATTGTGCCTGAGATTTTTCGCCATATGGTGCAAACGTTGAAAGATTATGGGATTTTTGAGGCTTGTGCGGCAGTATTGTTGGGTAAGCCACAAGATGAGCAGTATGCAAAAGAATACCAAAGCGCTTTGCTGGAGATTCTTTCAAGAGAGGATTTGCTGGTGATGGGCAATCTGCCCTTTGGTCATGCCTATCCGAGAACTTTTTTAGCTTATGGTCAGACCATTGAGTTGGTGAGCGAGTCTCGGAGCGTGATTCAAGCAGAGGCTTGGTTTAGTAGATGAGAGAGGTAAAAAACAGCAGGGCATAAAAAACCCTCTGTGTGTGAAGAGGGAAAACCCCAACGCCCTTAGGCTTAGCAAAGCGCTTTGGTGGGCATTGGGGTTTTTTGAAAAGCTGATTTAAGCCATCGAGCCATCAAACGCCCATAGAGCGGATAGAAGCATAAAGTGCTTCGTGTTCTTTGATGGTATCGTTGTCAATTTTACGACGAACAGAGTTAAAGCCAACGATTTTGCCATCTTCTACAATCGGATCAACCACAGCGCGAACCCAATAAAATCCGCCATCTTTACGCAGATTTTTCACGCAACCTGTCCATTGTTGCCCTGATTTTAAGGTTGCCCACATTTCGCCGAAAACAGAGGCTGGCATATGAGGGTGGCGGAGCATATAGTGCGGTTGTCCGATTAATTCCTCTTTTGTCCAACCACTGGCTTCCACAAAAGGAAGATTAACGTGGGTGATAAAGCCATTCACATCAGAGCGAGAGAAAATCATCATGGTGCTGGTCAGATAGAATTGGTCATCGGTAACATAAACCTTACGGCTATGACCATCTTGATAATTCATGGTGTACTCTTCTAAAACAGGGAGATGAGTAGGTTTAATCATGTCAGGGATTTTGTTCATGGTGTATTTCTCACAAAAAGGTTAAAAAATAAAAATATTTGAAAAGGTTATTTAGGGGGATATTTTCCCAAAAGTGGTTGCCATTATAGTTATTTGGATTATGGTGTCAAGATTAAAAATAACCAAAAGTTATTAGATAAAAGAGGTAGTCAATAAGGTTATGGAAAGTTTTTTTGTATATGATTATGAATGCTTTGGCTTAGATGCTGCCCGTGATGGTGTAGCACAATGGGCAGGCGTGCGGTTGAATCAGAATTTTGAGCCAATTGAAGAGGCACAATCCTTCTATTGCAAGCCATCTGTAGACTATTTGCCCAATCCTGATTCGGTTTTGCTGACAGGTATCACGCCTCAGTATTGTGCGGAGTATGGTCTCTTAGAACCTTTTTTTATTGCTCGCATTTTGGAAGCTTTTGAGAAGCTACAAACTTGTGTCATGGGATACAACAATATCCGCTATGATGATGAATTTACACGCTATCTTGCTTACCGCAATTTCCATGATCCCTATGCTTACAGCTACGCCAATGGCAACAGCCGTTGGGATTTGCTTGATGTGGTTCGCGCCACTTATGCTTTGCGTCCTGAAGGCTTGTCATGGGCTTATCATGAAGATGGCATGCCTTCTTTTCGCTTGGAAGATTTGACAGCTGCTAATGATTTGACACACAGCAAAGCCCATGATGCGCTCTCTGATGTTTGGGCAACGGTAGGTTTGTTGCAACTTCTACACCGAGTTCAGCCTCGCTTATTGGCTTATGCCCTGACGTTACGCTCTAAAAAAACCGTACAAACGATGTTAAATCAAGCGCTTTGGCAGCCATTGGTACATGTGTCGGGTATGTTTGGGGCAATGCGTTCTTATATGGCGTTGGTTGTGCCACTTGCACAGCACCCCAGTAATCAAAATGCATGGATTGTGTGCGATTTGGGTGGTGAGGTTGAGGTTTTGGCTGATTATTCTGTATTAGAATTGAAAGAGCATTTGTTTTCCTCGCCGAGTGAACAAAGCGCTTTGGACGAACGGGTACGCGTGCCACTCAAGCTCATTCACACCAACAAATGTCCCTTTATTGCACCCCTGAAAACTTTGCGTTCTTCAGATGCAGAAAGATTGAGCTTTGATATGGGATATTCATTGAAGAATATGGAAAAATTGAAAAAAATAGCCGATTTGCAAGAAAAGGTGAAAGCGCTTTATGAAGGCGAATGGCGAGGTTATGAGGTGGATAAACCTGCTCGTGAACAGCTTTATGCAGGATTTTTGGAAGCCAACGACAAAGCGCTTTGTAGAGAAATTACCCAAAGCGCTTTTGCGGATTTGGGGAAAAAAACGTGGCATTTTCAAGATGCGCGATTGCCTGCTTTGTTGTTGGATTATCGCGCACGTTATGCTTTTCATACTTTAACCCGCCGTGAGCAACTCTCTTTCCAAACTCAAGTACGACAAAAACTCGAAACCCAAATCTTGCCGTATAGCCAACGATTACAAGAACTTGCCCAATCACCTGATTTGAATGAAAAAAACTTCTCAATCTTACAACAGCTTTACGAATACGGCGTTAAAAAATCTACATGGCAACCCTAAAACAAAGCGCTTTGAGTCGCTTGGGGCATCTTCTTCTTTTTGGGGCTTCGCCCCACGCCCCACAAGGGGTCTTCGACCCCTTGACCCCAATGTAAATTTTTAAAACAAAAACCCTAGTTCTTTAAGGAACTAGGGTTTTTGTTTTAATGATCTAGACTGGGGTGCAGGGGTTTAAAACCCCTGCTGGGGGTTTGGGGGTGAAACCCCCAAGAGAAAAACATAAATCCCCCAAGCAACTCAAAGCGCTTTATTCTGTGGCAGTTGAGTGGATATGATGGGCATGGTGTTTGAATTGATCGAGAACTTTATTCACCATTTTGTAGCTATCTTCAGCGCCGAAATGTTTTGCAAGCTCAATAGCTTCATTGATAACAACACTGGGGTGGACATCGCGACGATAGAGAAGTTCATAAGCACCAATCCATAAAATAGCGCGTTCAACAGGGTCAAGCTGGTTGATGGCTCGCTGCACATAGTGGCTGAGATGTTCATTTAACTCTGTGCTGATGAGGGTAATGGCTTGATAAAGTTGATTAAAATAGTCAAAATCGACAATTTTAGCGCGAGGGTCTGGTAGTCGTTCGGACTTAACACGCACAGGGTCATCGCCTGTGATTTGCCATTGATACAGGGTTTGTAATAAGGCGCGACGAGCATTAGAGCGCGAGATAGCCGTGTAGGATTTGGGTTTACTCATTACCCAATCTCGCGCAATAAGTTAATCATTTCAACGGCGCAAACGCCTGCTTCAAAGCCTTTGTTGCCTGCTTTGGTGCCAGCGCGTTCGACAGCTTGCTCGATGCTATTGGTGGTTAAAATACCATTGATAACAGGGATATTTTCCGATAATGCCACTTGGCTAATGCCTTTAGCACTTTCATTGACCACAACATCAAAATGGGGAGTCGCGCCTTTGATAACAGCGCCTAAGGCGATGATGGCATCGTATTTTTTGGTTTTGGCAAGGCGACTGACAGCAATGGGAATTTCATGCGCACCTGGCACATAGGCAATATCAACACGGCTTAAATCCAAGCCATGACGTTTGAGTGCATCTAAAGCACCCGCTTCTAATTTGCTCACAATGAATTCATTAAAGCGCGCGCAAACCACAGCCACACGAGCATCATTTAAAACCAATTGACCTTCAAGACGATTGGGAGAATGAGACATAACGGTATCCTTATTGTTATAGAAAACGAAACAAGCTTTAAGTCAAAGCGCTTTGTTTGAGAAGAGCGAGGTTAAATCGATAAATACTCGCTGACTTCCAGATGGTAGCCAGAAAGGCTGGTGAATTTGTAGGGGCTAGAAAGGAGGCGCATTTTTTGCACACCTTCTGCCACCAAAATTTGTGCACCAATGCCGTAAGTGCGCAGATGAGGTTCATCGGGGCGTACTTTGTTATCTTCAGGCGTGGATAAGCTACGAATACGGCTTTCAATGGCTTGATAATCTTCGCCAGCATCAAGCACAACAACAACGCCAGATTCTTCACGCGCCAGTTGTTGCAAGGCATCTTGCAGAGTATAGGTGCGGTCAGGGAGAGTAGCATGGAACAAATCTGAAAGCGCATTTTGCACATGAACACGAACAAAGGTTGGCGTTTCAGGGTTGATATCGCCTTTGCTCAAGGCAAAATGCAGACGTGAGGGTTTGTAGATGCTTTGGTAGGTGTTGAGTTTGAAGGTGCCATAAGCCGTTGGGAGTTCGGCGCTGGCTGTTTTGGTGATGGTTTGTTCTTTTGATAGGCGGTAGGCAATTAAATCCGCCACTGTGCCAATTTTAATACCATGTTTTTGTGCGAATTGTTCCAACTCTGGGCGACGCGCCATTGAGCCATCTTCTTGCAAAATCTCTACGATAACCCCTGCAGGTTCTAAGCCAGCTAAGCGAGCCAAATCGGTGCTGGCTTCGGTGTGTCCAGCGCGTGTTAAAACACCGCCTTCTCGAGCAACAATCGGAAAAATATGACCAGGTTGCACTAAATCAGATGGGCGAGCGTCTTTGGCGATAGCCGCTTTGATGGTAGTGGCGCGGTCTGAGGCGCTAATGCCTGTGGAAACGCCAGTAGCAGCTTCAATGGAGACAGTGAATGCGGTGTTGAAAGGCGAATGATTTTGCCCTGATTGTTGCCAGAGTTTGAGTTGATCGTTACGCTCTTGGGTGATGGTTAAGCAAATCAAACCACGCCCATGCGTTGCCATAAAATTGATGGCTGCTGGGGTGATGTGTTCTGCGGCCATGACCAAATCGCCTTCGTTTTCGCGATCCTCATCGTCCATTAAGATGACCATTTTGCCTGCACGAATATCGGCAATCAATTCTTCAGGGGTGTTTAATAACATGGCGACTCCTCAAAAGTTTAAGACAGGTTAAAATCCTGCTTGTTTTAGCTGTTCTAGGGTTAAGCCTTGAGACAAAGCGCTTTCGTTTTGGCTTTGGAGTAGGCGTTCTAAATATCGGGCAATGACATCAACCTCCAGATTAACCTCTTGTCCAACGGCGTAATGGCTTAAAGTCGTACGTTCGTTGGTATGAGGAATGATGTTGACGCTGAAATGTTCATCGGAAACATGGTTTACTGTCAAACTGATGCCATCGATGGTAATGGAGCCTTTTTGTGCAACATAGCGAGCAAGCGCTTTGGGCATACGGAAGGTTAGCTTTTCGCTTCGTGCTTCAGGTTCGCGAGCTTCCAAAATGCCTACGCCATCAACATGACCACTGACCAAATGCCCACCCAGTGGTGTTTGCAACATCAAAGCGCTTTCGAGATTGACGATAGAGCCTTCACGTAATTGCCCCAGCGTGGTTAAGCGCAAGGTTTCAGCGGAAACATCAGCAGAAAAAGCGCTTTGACTAAGCTCAGTTACGGTTAAACACACGCCATTGACGGCGATGCTATCGCCAAGTTGGGTGTGGGAGAAATTGAAATTTTGGGATTCAATGGTGAGGGTCTGGTCATCACCATGAGGGGTGCGGCGTATCAAACGCCCTGTGGTTTCGATAATGCCTGTGAACATAAAAGTGTCATTTTAAAGTCGGGATTGAGATGCTCAAGTTCCATAAAGGTGAACATCATTTTAGCAGATAAATCTTGCAACATCGGCATTTGCACCAAAGGACGTGCATCTTGCCCCAGCAAAGTTGGCGCGAGATAAAGCAGCATTTGGTCGACCTGTTGAGCTTGGAGAAAAGCGCCTGCCAAGTTTGCACCAGCTTCTACCAAAACATAATTCACGCCACGCTGCCCCAAATCGAGCAACAAAGCCTCTAAATCGACTTTATCTCCACCACCAAAGCGCTTTGGTTCACAATGGTTGGGATAGGGTTGTGAGATTGAGTTTTGAGTATGGGCAAGCAAAATAGGGCTACTTTCTTGGAAAAAAGGTAAATCAGGCGTGGCGCGAAGTTGGCTATCGATGAGAACGCGCAGAGGCTGCTTTTGAGGCAAAGCGCTTTGATAGCGTGCGGTTAAACGCGCTTTATCCTGAATGACGCTGCCTGTGCCAGCGATGATGGCATCACTCATCAAGCGTTCACGTTGCACATCTTGCCGCGCTACCTCGCCTGTAATCCATTGGCTTTTGCCATTGGCGAGTGCCGTGCGACCATCTAAACTTGATGCCAATTTTAGGGTGACAAAAGGCTTGCCCGTGAGTATGCGTTTGAAAAAACCACGATTTAACCAAAGCGCTTTGTCTTGCAAAATACCGACATGGGTTTTGATGCCTGCTTGGTTCAGCATTTCAATGCCTTTGCCAGCTACCAAAGGGTTGGGGTCTGTGCAGGCGATGTAAACTTCAGAAACATCAGCCTCACAAAGCGCTTTGGCACAAGGGGGCGTGCGTCCATAATGGGCGCAAGGCTCGAGGGTGACATAAGCTGTGGCTCCTTGCGCGTTTGCACCAGCTTGTCGTAGTGCATAAACTTCGGCGTGTGGCTCACCAGCGTATTGATGAAAACCCTCGCCCACGATTTTCCCCTCTTTGACCAGCACACAACCCACGCGTGGATTAGGTGCCGTTGAGAAAATCCCGTACTCAGCCAGAGAAAGCGCTTTGTCCATGAAATATTCATGGCTTTGGGGGGGATAATTAAGATTGTCGGGCGGTGAGTTCGTCAATAACATTTTGATAAGCTTGTAAATCTTGAAAACTGAGGTAGACGGAGGCAAAGCGAATGTAGGCAACATGGTCAAGCGCTTTGAGTTTTTCCATCACCATTTGCCCAATGGCACGAGAAGGTATTTCGCGGTGTGGATGAAGGCGTAGGGTTTGCAGAAGTTCGCGTATGATTTGGTCAATTTGTGGCGCGGTAATAGGGCGTTTTTCAAGGGCGCGTAGAATGCCTGTGCGTAGCTTATTTTCGTGGAAACTTTCTCGAGTGCCGTTTTGTTTGACCACCATAGGAAAATCAATTTCTGCGCTTTCTAGGGTGGAAAAACGTGTGCCACAGTGTTGGCACTCGCGTCTTCTTCGAACAGCTTTGCCCGTATCAGTGAGGCGAGAATCCACTACGCGGGTATCGTCATGTTGGCAAAAAGGGCAATGCATACGAAAGGCTCGCTTATTAAAGACCTCTGAAAGAAGAAAAAGCGCTTTGGAAAGCCCAAAGCGCTTTGGGAGTTTAACGGTAAACGGGTAATTCCGCGCACAATTCCGCAACTTTTTGACGCACTTGGATAATGGTATCTTCGTTGTCTAAATCGTCCAGAATATCGCAAATCCAGTTAGCAACTTGCTTAGCTTCAGCTTCTTTAAAGCCACGCGAGGTAATGGCTGGGGTGCCAATGCGAATGCCACTGGTTACAAAAGGTGATTGAGGGTCATCAGGAACGGCATTTTTGTTTACCGTAATATGCGCACGACCCAAAGCCGCATCGGCTGCTTTACCTGTGATGCCTTTGTTGACCAGATTCAGCAGCATGAGATGATTTTGTGTGCCACCTGAAACAATATCATAACCACGCGACATAAAGACTTTTGCCATCGCTTTGGCGTTATCAATGACTTGTTGTTGATACTGTTTGAAAGAAGGTTCAAGAGCTTCTTTAAAGGCAACCGCTTTGCCTGCAATAACGTGCATCAATGGGCCACCTTGAACGCCTGGGAAAATGGCGGAGTTGAATTTTTTCTCCAAATCGGGATTGGATTTTGCCAAAATCAAGCCACCACGAGGGCCACGTAAGGTTTTATGGGTAGTTGTGGTCACCACATCAGCAAAAGGCACAGGATTGGGATACAAACCAGCTGCCACTAAGCCAGCCACATGAGCCATATCCACCATCAAATAAGCACCTACACGATCAGCAATGGCGCGGAAGCGTTCAAAATCAAGAATTTGAGAATAAGCTGAGAAGCCAGCAACAATCATTTTTGGCTTGTGCTCTAAAGCCAAACGCTCAACTTCATCGTAATCAATCAAGCCTGTTTTTAAATCCAGTTTGTAAGGTATGCAGTTGTATTGGCGACCTGAGAAATTGACAGGAGAACCGTGCGTTAAATGTCCACCATGTCCTAAATCCATGCCCATGAAGGTGTCACCAGGTTGCAACAAAGCCAAGAATACGGCAGCGTTAGCTTGTGAACCTGAATGGGGTTGAACGTTGGCATAATCTGCGCCGAACAAAGTTTTTGCGCGGTCAATAGCTAATTGCTCAACCACATCAACATGTTCGCAACCACCATAATAACGCTTGCTAGGGTAGCCTTCGGCGTATTTATTGGTCAGGTAAGTGCCTTGCGCTTCCATGACGCGAGGACTGGTGTAGTTCTCGGAGGCAATCAGCTCGATATGAGCTTCTTGGCGCTGAGTTTCGGCGGCGATGGCTTGAGCCAGCTCATCATCGAAGCCTGTGATGGTCATAGTTTTTGTGAACATAAAGGTACGTCCATATTGCTAGTAAACGGAGCGCTTATGGTAGCTTTTTATGTGACCATCATCAATGAGCTTTGGCTTTTTTGATGAGATTCATGGGTTTTTTAGAGTTGTTATGGCGCCAAAGATGAATATAAAGTTAAGGAAAGCTTGAGGCAAGGGTTGATACGGAGTATCATTGAACTTTGTTGTAACTTAATTTTAGAGGTTAATTTTTGAAAAAGGAGATGAAAATGGCAGCTTATGAACAGGAGCAAGTAGAACACGATGCCTCTTGCCCTTGCTGTAGTGGGCGGCGGCAATTGTTAAGCCGTTTGGCATTTGGAACAATGGGTTTGTTATTGCCTGCTCAATGGGCAGTTGCCAGTGGTCGTAGCGAGCGTAAAATTCGCTTTCGTAACATCAATACAGGCGAATCGATGACAGGTATTTATTGGACGCCTGAAACAGGCTACATTCAGCCCTCTATCGAACAAATTAGCTACTTTTTCCGAGATTTCCGTGAAGACAGTGTGCATTCTGTTGATGTAAATTTGCTCAATATTTTGAGTTATATTCAACATCATGTTGGTGGCCGCGAGTTGATTTTACGCAGTGGTTATCGTTCTCCGAAAACTAATGAAGGTTTGCGCCGTTCTGGTTCTAAAAATGTGGCAAAAAATAGCTATCACATGGTGGCAAAAGCGGCAGATATTGGGGTTCAGGGATATTCTGGTAAACAGCTGGCAACGATTGCGCGTGGTTTGAATGCAGGTGGCGTGGGTGTTGGTAATAGCTTTATTCATGTTGATTCAGGCGATAAAGACCGCGTTTGGCGTTACTGATTTTGCACACGTTCAAAGCGCTTTATCTTGAGGAGGAGTGCAAAGCGCTTTGAAAGGTGGCTAGGTTTTTTCTTGCGTCTGTTGTTTGGATTGATTAAAATAGTCCCTTTGATTGTATCAAGACCTTATCAACACAATTTTAGGAGTTTAAGATGAAAGTTGTATCTTCTTTGAAAAGTGCTAAAAACCGTAGCCGCGATTGCCAAGTTGTTCGTCGCCGTGGCAAATTATTTGTGATTTGCAAAACGGATAAACGTTTAAAAGCTCGTCAGCGTTAATTTCTGAGCCGATAACGGTTAAAGTTAAACCAGCCATGTGCTGGTTTTTTTATGCCATAGGCAGGCGATTTGTAAGGCAATGTTGGTGGCAAAGCGCTTTGTAAGGAGAAAATGATGCGATTAGATGATGAGCGTGAGAGTCGTTATGTTGATGATAGACGAGGGCAAAGCGGAGGTAGTCAATCTTTTGCTGCACAAGGCTTGATGTTTTTGTTTTCGCGATTCGGATTTAAGGGAGGCTTGGTGGCGATTGCTGCTGTGATGCTGGCAGGCTTCTTTGGTATTGATTTGAAGCCGTTATTGGGGCTATCAGCTGGTGGTCAAACGGCGAATTCTTCTCGCTTAGCTTCATCGGAAGAGCAAGAACTGAATACCTTCTCGCGAAAAGTTTTGAGTACAACAGAGCGCGTGTGGGCTGCTTATTTCCAACAACAAGGTTGGAGAGCTTATCGCCCTACAACTTTGGTTCTCTATCGTGGTGGCACACAAAGCGCTTGTGGTTATGGTCAAGCAACGATGGGGCCTTTCTATTGTTCTGCCGATGAGAAGGTATACTTGGATTTATCCTTCTACGATGATATGCGTAAAAAGCTTAAAGCAGGTGGCGATTTTGCTTTTGCTTATGTGATTGCGCATGAAGTTGGGCATCATGTGCAGCATTTGACAGGAATTTTGGGACAAGTTCATGAGGCTCAGCGCAAACTTCCCAAGAAAGAAGCCAATCAGATGATGGTGCGTTTAGAATTGCAAGCGGATTGCTATGCAGGGGTTTGGGCGCATTATATGATGCGTGAAAATCGCTTAGAAACAGGCGATATGGAAGAGGCATTTGCGGCTGCGGAGGCTGTAGGTGATGATAGATTACAGAAGCAACATCAAGGCTATGTTGTTCCTGATAGTTTCACGCATGGAACTTCAAAGCAGCGTTTGACATGGTTTCAGCGTGGCATGCAAACAGGTGACCCCAAACAATGCGATACCTTTGGTGCTAAGATTTAACAGCACAAGCAATGCTAAAATAAGCCCTCAAAGCGCTTTGTAGGGCGCAATCTTAAGTTATTTTTAGATAAGGAATGAATTTATGGCAGGACACAGTAAGTGGGCAAATATCAAACACAAAAAAGCCAAAGAAGATGCGAAACGTGGCAAGGTTTTTACACGCTTGATTCGCGAACTGATGACAGCAGCGCGTAGTGGTGGCTCTGATCCAGCCTCCAATCCGCGTTTACGCCTTGCAATCAGCAAAGCCCAAACCGAAAACATGACCAAAGACACGATGGAACGCGCTATTAAGCGTGGTGCAGGTGAGTTAGAGGGCGTGCAAATGGAGGAAATCCGTTACGAAGGCTATGGCGCTGGTGGGGTTGCGGTGATGGTGGATTGCATGACTGATAACAAAAACCGCACCGTTGGTGAAGTTCGCCATGCCTTCAGCAAATTTGGAGGCAATTTAGGAACTTCTGGCTCAGTGGCGTTTCAATTTGTGGAGCGTGGCGTAATTTTCTTCAGTGAAGTTAAAGATGAAGATAAATTGATGGAAGTGGCTTTGGAAGCTGGCGCTGATGATTTGATTGTAGAAGAAGGGAGTGCGGAAGTTTTAACCTCTCCAGAAGCTTATGCGAGCGTGTACGAAGCTTTGCAAGCTGCGGGGTTTACGCCTGATGAAAGCGAAATCACCATGCGTGCAGAAAATTTATCTCCAATTTCATTAGAAGATGCAGCGAAAGTGGCGAAACTGATTGAGCGTCTGGAAGAATTGGACGATGTGCAAAGTGTGTACACTAACGCTGAATTCCCTGAAGATTTTGAAGGCTAAGCGACAAAGCGCTTTGGAGTATTGTGATGGTGCGTGAACGGCGTATTTTAGGGATTGACCCTGGCTCACGCACCACAGGATACGGCGTGGTGTTGTTGCGTGGTCAGGAAATTGACTATTTAGACAGTGGCTGTATTCGGCTGGCGGAAGAGGAAATGCCCATACGTTTGATGATGATTTATCAAGGCATTGGTGAGCTGATTCGCCAGTTTCAACCGCAAGAATTTGCGATTGAATCCATTTTTGTACACAAAAATCCTAGCTCAGCTTTGAAGCTTGGGCAGGCTCGTGGGGTAGCGATTTGTGCGGCGGTGATGGCAGGTCTGCCGATTTACGAATACGCGGCAAGGCAAATCAAGCAAGCTGTGGTGGGTAAAGGGGCAGCGGATAAAGACCAAGTGCAGCAAATGGTGAAAATTTTGCTGAATCGTGCGGGTATTGTGCAAAGTGATGCGGCAGATGCGTTGGCAGTGGCTTTGACTCATGCTCATCATGTGCAGACGGTTAGCCGTTATCAACGGGCAGGGCATTTAAAGGAGTGGTAGATGATTGGGTATTTGCAAGGTCAGGTTTTGTCGAAAAACGCCAATCAAATCATTTTGTTGGTTGGCGGTGTGGGTTATGAGATTGCTGTGCCAATTTCTGTGTTGGATAGTTTGAGTTTACAGGGGCAAAGCGCTTTGTTTATCCATCATGCCCAGCGAGAAGATGGTCAGTATCTTTATGGATTTCAAACACTTGAGCAAAGAACATGGTTTCGTGAGTTAATTAAGGTTAGTGGTATTGGACCCAAATTGGCGTTGTTGGTCTTATCAGGCTATGACCCATCACGGCTTAGCACCATTGTGCGCGAACAACGTACCGCCGAGCTTTGCCAATTGCCAGGCATTGGTAAGAAAACGGCAGAGCGCTTGGTGATTGAGTTGGCAGATAGAGTGGGCAAATGGTTGCCAACAATGCCTTTGTTAGAAGGGCAAGCTTTACAAAGCGCTTTGGGCAATCAGGCACGCTTTGAGGCAGAAGAAGCTTTGGTTGCTTTGGGTTATAAACCTGCTGAGGCTGCACAGCTGTTGGCGAAAGTCAGTGAACAACACCCAGATGCCACCACCGACACACTGCTTCGCCAAGCTTTATCCTTGAAATTTAAAGGATTATCATGATTGAATCTGACCGTTTGCTACATGGCAAGGCAAAGCAAGAAGAGTTTGCAGCAGAACGAGCTGTTCGCCCAAAGCGCTTTGAGGAATATATTGGACAAGAAGTTCTCAAAAATCAGTTGGGTATTTTTATTGCAGCGGCTAAAGGGCGACAAGAGGCTTTGGATCATGTTCTCTTCTTTGGGCCACCAGGTTTAGGGAAAACCACACTAGCTGCGATTATTGCGGCAGAATTGGGCGTGAATTTACGCCAAACCTCAGGGCCTATTTTGGATAAAGCAGGCGATTTGGCAGCTATTTTGACCAATCTTGAGCCACATGATGTGCTGTTTATTGATGAAATTCATCGTCTTTCGCCTGCGGTGGAAGAGGTTTTGTATCCAGCGATGGAAGATTATCAAATCGATATTATGATTGGTGAAGGCCCTGCTGCTCGTTCCATTAAGTTGGATTTGCCACCATTTACTTTGGTGGGCGCAACCACGCGTTCGGGTTTATTAACCGCACCACTTCGCGATCGTTTTGGCATTAGCCACCATTTGCAGTTTTACACCAATGAAGAGTTGGCGAGAATTGTGGCACGCGCAGCTCATTTGCTGGGGGTAAAAATCGAGCCCAAAGGCGCAGAGGAGATTGGGAAACGAGCGCGAGGAACGCCACGCATAGCCAATCGTTTGTTACGCCGTGTGCGCGATTATGCGGAAGTGCGCGGTGAGGGCATTATTACTCAGCAGATGGCTGATGAAGCTTTACGTTTGCTGGCCATTGATCATCTGGGCTTTGATGAATTAGACCGCCGTTTGTTAAGTCGATTGGTGGAGCAATTTGGGGGAGGGCCTGTGGGATTGGATACATTGGCAGCGAGCGTGGGTGAGGAAAAAGGCACATTGGAAGATGTGGTTGAGCCTTATTTGATTCAATTGGGCTTTTTACAGCGTACCCCACGTGGACGCATTGCCACCCAAAGCGCTTACCATCATTTGGGATTAACTCCACCTTAATCATCGCCTCTTTTCAGAGTTTAACCTGAGGTATTTTATGGAAAAAAATCAACTTTCTATCTCGCATTTATTGCTTGATGCTCATATTTTCGTTCAGCTGATTATGTTGATTTTGCTGGGAATGTTTGTATATGCCATTTATGTGTTTTACAAAAAGCACCATCAATTTAAACGCATAAGCGCTTTGCAACGCCAGTTTATTGTCGATTTGCATCGTTGTCAGTCTTTAGAGGAGCTGCATCGCCAATATCATGCTCAGGGTGATAAAGCTGAAGGTTCTGTATGGATTTTTATGATGGGCTATAACGAATTCAAAAGCATCATCAAGCGAACCGCTAATCCGATGTATATTTCGCAAAACTGTATGCAATTCATGGAAGTTGGGCTTTTTGATGAACAGCAAAAGCTGGAGCAGGATATCAGCACACTTGGCACCATCGGTTCTGTTGCACCGTATGTAGGCTTATTGGGAACGGTTTTTGGCATCATGAATTCCTTTTTAGCGATTGGCAATGCGAAAAACACCAGTATTGCCAGCGTTGCTCCAGGTATTGCAGAAGCTTTGATTGCCACAGGTGTAGGTTTGTTGGCAGCTATTAGCGCAGTGATTTTCTACAATATTTTGAGCCAGCGAGCGAACAAGCTCAGCGCTGATTATGAAAAAAGCATGGAATTGATTGATGGTTTATTACGCCATGATAGCTTGCGTTATCAAGAGCAAGTGGCAGCCCATCAGCAACGCCGATAAGCCTCATTGATTGCCTTAAAGCGCTTTGTTCACGGTTCAAGGCTTGAAAACATTGTTAATAAGAGGGAGGGAAAATGGCTCGCCGTTATCGTAAGAAAAATAGCTTAAAGGCAGAAATGAATGTGGTGCCATATATTGATGTGATGTTGGTGTTATTGGTCATTTTTATGGTGGCAACGCCGTTGATGCAATCGCAGGCCATTGAAGTGGACTTGCCACAAAGTACGGTGGAGCAGCCACAGGAGCCAGAGGAAAGTGAAGTGCCTATTTTGCCACTTATTTTGAGCGTAGATTTGGCAGGGAAATATTATCTTAATCAAGGAACGCAAGCAGGCGAACCATTGAGTGCAGAAGAGGTATTGCAGTTTACACAAAGCGCTTTGGCGGCCAACCCACAATTGCCAGTGTTGATTGAGGGAGATAAAAATGTGCCGTATGAACAAGTGATTGGTGGAATTATGTTGTTGCAACAAGCGGGAGTGGCGAAAGTAGGCTTAGTGACTGAGGCAGCAGAAGGCGAGGAGCCATGATGCTATCGAATCGTCCTGCTCATTTGCCTACCGAAAAACGAGCTGCACGGCAGAAAACGGTCATCACATTGGCATTGAGTGCGATGTTGGTGGTAGTAGCGAGTATGTGGAGTGGTCATAAGCCGAAGCCTTTGACTCAAAGCGCTTTGCCGACCCAAACCATCGCACAGGCAACAGCGGTTAGTCGCGCCAGTTTGAATGAGACTTTGCAAGCAATTGAACAGGCAGAACAGAAATCTAAAGCTTTACAAGCGGAAGAAGAACGTGCGCGTTTGGCAGAGTTAAAACGTGTACAGGCATTAAAACGCCAAGAAGAAGCCAAAAAGCAGGCTGAGAGAAAAGCTGCAGAGAAAAAGAAAGCTGATGAGGCAAAAGCGCGTGCAGAAAAATTAAAACAGCAAGAAGCTGCGAAAAAAGCAATTGAGCAGAAGAAGGCAGAGGCTGCAAAAAAAGCTGCTGAACAGAAGAAAGCAGAAGCTACAA
>JAUNEA010000005.1:77675-89045 GCA_030525785.1 Cardiobacteriaceae bacterium | reverse complement strand
TGACGCTTATGACGCTTTTTTTCAGGAATACCCTTTAATGATTGGGTGCGGAAGTTGAACGTGGGCGAGGTAGGGAAGTTCCGTTCGTTGCTGGTAACAGAGGGGTGGGTTTGGGCGTTCGCTTTTGGTTGGTTTTCGGCTTAAGCTTTTGAGGGTGAACGGCTTTTGAGGGTGAACGGCGTTCGGTTTTGCTTGAGATGGGCAAAAGTGGACAGCGTCCACCTGTGAAAAGCCAATGAAGCCATAGCCTTAAGCAGTGCGATGGGAAAAAGTGGACAGCATAGGACAATACGAGGAATTGAGCCATGACTTATAAAAGTGAGCTATCGGAAGCCATTCACAGCTTGGCAGAAGGGTTATTGGAAGCTGGTTTGATTGATGACGAGCGTATGCAGGAATACAGCGCACTGTGTTTACAACCGCCTACTCCTTTAACAGGCGAGCAAATCCGAGCGATACGCGAGCGTGAGCATTTAACACAAGCCCGTTTTGCTTTGTATTTAAACGTAAGCCGTAACCATGTTTCTGATTGGGAGCGTGGCGTGAAAAAACCAAGCGGTGCGGCATTGAAGTTGCTTTCTTTGGTGCAAGCGAAGGGAATTATGGGCATTTCCTAGCTTGCCATAGGCTAAGCCCAAAGCGCTTTTGGCGTTGCGTATTGGCGACTTGGTTCGTTGCGTAATGTGGTTCAGTTTTTGCCATTGTATAATTATACGAACGCCATATAATTTTCTCTAAAAGTATGAACGACGGCCCACTTTATTTCCCCCGCCAAGCACTAGCCCTCGCTTTGTTGGCTAATCTGCAAGCTGGCATAACCAATGCATTCACCCTTTTTGCGCCGCGTCGCATGGGGAAAACGCAGTTTTTACAAAAAGATATTGCCCCAGCCGCCCAAGAGGTGGGCTTTAATGTTTTCTATTTTTCCTTTATGGATGAGCGCGAAGGTTTGAGTCAGGCGCAGTATTTTCATGAACGCTTGCTGCTTTTTGCGCAAAGCTTGAGAGCTGGCGGCAACCTTAAGCGCTTTTGGGGTAATGTGCATAAAGTGGAAGTGTTTGGTGTGGGGTTGGAACGCGAAGCGAGGCGGGAGATGCTCAGCATTAGCGAAGTGATTTCCCTGATTGCGCAAAACGATAAGCCGACCTTGCTTCTGCTTGATGAAGTTCAAGAGTTGGGGCGCTTGCCACAGATGGAAGGCTTGATTAGAAGTTTGCGTACAGGCTTAGACATTCATCAGCGACAGGTTAAAACGCTGTTCACGGGTTCAAGTCAAAATGGCTTGCGTAAGATGTTCAATGATATTAAAGCGCCTTTCTTTCATTTTTCCCACGCGCTGGATTTTCCAACCTTAGGCAAAGCGTTCAGCGATTTTTTAGCCGATATTTACCAATCACGCACGCATCAGATGCTGGATAAAGAAGCTTTTTGGCAAGCGTTCAAACGTTTGAATCAAACGCCTATGTATTTGCGTGCGATGGTTCAAGATATGATTATCAACCCATCGCTAACCCTAGAAGTGGCGCTGGAACAAAAGCTGGCACTGATGAATGAACATGCGGACTTTCCGCGTTTGTGGCAAACGCTTAGCATGGCAGAGCGCTTTATTCTGCAAGCATTAACACAAGGGAAAACTGGGCTTTACACCAAAGCCTTCCGTGAAGAATTGGCGAGTGCCTTAGGCGTTGAGGAAATGACAGCCAGCGCCGTACAAGGCAATGTTCGCAAACTGATGAACAAGGAAATCATCAGCCAAAACGCTACGAATCATTGGCAACTGAATAATGGTTTGTTGGAAATATGGATAAAAGAACAAACGCTTTAATGCCTAGCCTCGCATTTTTGTTGGTATTTTTGTTGGTATTTTTTGAGAGGTTGTTAAAAAGTGTTTTATTATCAAATTGTTGTTTAATAGTTATGCGCCCCTTAGGGGATGCCAATTCTAAGGAAGCCAGAGTAAATGCTCTGGCTTTTTTATTGTCTACTGCAAGGTTTTCAGCATGGCTTTCTGCTAAACTTCATCTTTTGGCTCCAACGCCAACGCCATAACAAAGCGCTTTGGCTTGGATAGGTAATCAAGCATGGGGAGTCGATATGTCGGAATCAGTGAAGTTGGCCGTTTTTCCTGTGGCAGGATTTGGTACACGATTTTTACCTGCAACCAAAGCTTGCCCCAAAGAAATGTTGCCCATTGTAGATAAGCCGTTGATTCAATATGCTGTTGAGGAGGCATATGAGGCAGGCATTCGCACGATGGTTTTTATCACGGGGCGGAATAAATGGGCGATTACAGAGCATTACGATGTTGCCTATGAGTTAGAGCGTGAGCTTGAGGAGCAGGGCAAAAGCGCTTTGTTGCGAGCGGTGCAACAGGTGAAGCCTGCGGATATGAATGTCATTTTTATCCGACAAGAACGAGCATTGGGCTTAGGGCATGCGGTTTTGTGCGCGCGGTCTGTGGTTCGGCATCAGCCTTTTGCCGTGTTATTGGCAGATGACTTGGTTATGAATACGGGTGGTGCGTCAGCGCTCAAGCAGATGATTGATGTGTTTGAGAAACATCAGCAAGGTGTTTTGGGGGTGATGGAGGTTGCGCGTGAGGATACGCATAAATACGGTATTGTGACAGAAGGCGTTGGGCTTGATGAAAGGCTGTGTACCTTAGCAGGGATTGTGGAAAAACCCAAGCCAGAGCTGGCTCCTTCTCGGTTGGCTGTGGTGGGGCGTTACATACTGCCTGCGCGGATTATGGATATTTTGCAGCATACCTCACAAGGAGCCAATGGCGAGATTCAATTAACCGATGCTATTGCCAGATTGATTGATGAGAAAACCGTTTTGGCGTATCGATTTGAAGGAAAGCGCTTTGATTGTGGGGATAAGCTGGGTTATTTACAGGCGAATGTGGAAGTGGCGTTGCAACATGAATTGTTAGGGCGTGATTTTGCGCATTATTTAAAGCATTACGTCAATCAGTTAGGAGAATAATGATGGATTTGAAGTTATTACGGGGCATTGGCTATTTAGAGGGCTTGTCGTTTTTATTTTTGCTTGGGGTTGCTATGCCTTTGAAATATGTGTGGGGCAATCCGAGTTTGATTTTTTATGCAGGCATGACACATGGCTTGATGTTTTTACTGTTTTTCTTTGCGTTGTTGGTGGTTAGCCATTTGCGTGGTTGGCCTGTGATGATGTTTGTGTATGGTTTACTGGGGGCTGTATTGCCTTTTGGAACGTTTGTTTTTGACCGCAAGGTTGTTCGATTTGAGGAAGAACGCGAGCAGGCGTGATGAAGAAAATCACAAAGCGCTTTGGGGGAGAAATCCCCCTTATTTATGGAGACTTGGTTTTAGGGGGCGTAAAAAGGTTTATGTCGTTTTTGGTAGCCAAACATCAACAAAAGCCCAAAACCCCACAGCGCCAAAAGCCCAAGGAAGATTTTCTCACCATAGCGAACATAAGGTGTAGAGCCAAATCGTTGTTTCACATAGCCTGATAGCACACCTTCTTCATCGCGTGGCAGTTGCGCCACAATTTTCCCTTCCGCGCTGATAATGGCGGTTAATCCTGTATTGGTGGCGCGAGCAATATCGCGTTGAACTTCAAGCGCCCGCATTTGGTTCATTTGTAAATGCTGGTCATAGGCGATAGAGCCTTTGAACCAACCATCATTGGATAAATTCACCAAATATTTCGCTTCAGGTAAAGCTTGGCGAATATGCCGACCAAAAGCTGCCTCAAAACAAATCGATACCCCAGCAGGTACACCATGCCCCATCAAAGGTTCTTGACGAGCTGCTCCACGGCTAAAATCCCCCAAAGGAATATCCACCATATTACGAAAGCGTTCAAAAAAAGCGCGTTGAGGTAGGTACTCGCCAAAGGGCAACAAATGATGCTTGCGATATTGCCCCTGCCCAACGCCTAAGGCAATGGCGGCATTGTAGTATTCATCACGCTCACTGTAGCCAGTGGGAATGCCTGAAATAAGGGTTTGACGGCGTTTGAGAAAATCTTGGTGGAGGTCAGCAAGCAGCGTATCGCGAATGGTTTCTTCGAAATAGGTGATAGCTGTTTCAGGCCAGATGATGATTTGCTCAGGGCGATTTTCGCTTAATGCCAGATGCTTGGCGAAATTTTTTGCCATATGGCGTGGGTCAAATTTGGTGGTTTGAGGAATGTTGGCTTGAACCAAAGCAACGGATAATGGTTCGCCTATGGTTCGATGGAATCTTAAGTTTTGCAAAGCGCTTAGGATAAGCATCAGCAATATGGCGTTGGTTGCGATGGCCAAGCTACGTCTTGCCACACTCAAGCCTAACAAAGCGCTTATCAGCATCAATGCTAAGCCCACCAACCATACGCCACCCAATGGCGCTAAGCCTGATAGCGGAGCTTGGGTTTGGCTGTAGCCGATGGAAAGCCATGGAAAACCTGTGAATGCATAGGAGCGTACCCATTCTAAGCTGAGCCAGAAGAAGGGAATAGCAAGGGTTCGTAGGTAGGTGTTGGGGCGTGTCAAGTGTTTTAAAAGCCAACCCACCAGAGCAGGATAAAGCGCCAGCAGAGCAATCAAAAGCGCATTGGTAGCAAGAGCAAAAGCAAGTGGGGCATTGCCGTAGTGATATAAGCTTATGTAAACCCAATGCAGCCCACCGCCAAAATAGCCCAAGCCAAAGCAAAAACCATCGCGTACGGGGCGTTGTCGGTTCGGGGTGAGCCATAGCCATGAAAGGGTTGCTAGCGCCAAAACGCCAATGATCCACAATCCCCATGGAGCAAAGGCAAATGTCATCAATAAGCCAGCGAAGAAGGCTGTGCAGGCTTGGGTTTGTGATTTCAGCCATATCATAGCGAGCCTCCTCGCAAAGCGCTTTGTTCGAGAGAGCAATGAGCATAGGCGATGGTGTAATGTTTTTCATCGCTGATAGAAATCCAAATATGGGCAATTTGTCGCTCCTCTAAAAGCGCTTTGAGCGGCGGAGCGTAATCGAAATAGGGAGCGCCGTTGGGGTGTTTTTTGAGATGAATATGGGGCATGAGAACGGGATTGCGTAAACCTGTACCAAGTGCTTTACCGAGTGCTTCTTTGGCTGCCCAGCGACTGGCGATAAATCGAATAACATCGCGTTTGTGTTGGAGTTGTTCGAGTTCTTCGGGGTGTAACACACGTTTGGCAAATTGCAGACCATAGGTTTGCCATTGTGTTGCGATGCGCCTTTTATCGACCATATCAATACCAATCATAGACCTTCTTCAGCAAAAAAAGATTATTTTAGCACTAAGCACCAAAGCGCTTTGCTAAAGGCTTGTATTCATCTTAGAAGCAATGGTTATACCACCCCAAAAGGCATAACTTTTTACCATTTCCGTTTGTACAAAAATTGCCGTAAATTCATTTTAGGCAAGCAATCTTATGAGACAAACAAGGAGATACCGATGAAAGAAATCGTGAAAACTCAAGATTGGAGCGAGAGCATCAAAGAAGGGGTGAAATTGGCATTTAGCGGACTCTCAACCAAATACTACACGCGCCAAGCCATCATTGGCTTGGGTTTAGCAGTGGTTTTGGTTTGGATTGCAGCACCACGCCATCAACCAAGCCTTGCTTATATAAGCTTTATCATCAGTATGTTGATTAATGCTGCGCTTTATCCTTACGCACGATTTGTGTATGAGAAAGTGGCGGAGCTTGTGGTGGGCGATGAAGAAGTGTTCAAAAAAGGCTTGCTGAGCAATTTGGTGAAGCTGATTATGATGCTGTTGTGCTTTATGTTTGCGACCTTGCTTGCGCCGTTAGGCTTGTTGTATTTGTACTATGTGCAAACGCAAGACGATGATGATGTTGAGGCTTTGGAAGAAAGCTTGAAACAAAAAACCACGAAAGTTCGTAAAGCAGTGCGCGAAAAAGCTGAAGATTTGGAAGATGTCCTTGATGATGAGGACGAAGAATCGTTAGGCGAGAAAGTGAAGAAAAAATCGCAAGATGCGAAAAAAGCCATCAAGAGCAAAATGGAAAAAGTCAAAGAAACGTTGGAAGACGATGAGGAAGAGTACGAAGAGGAAGAAGACGAGGAAGAGGAAATCGTCAAACCCAAACGTAAAACTCGTACCAAATCGGAAGAAGACGAAGAGTAAAAACCTTCCTAAACCCCAAAGCGCTTTGGTTCTCCAAAGCGCTTTTTTGTTATCTTAGGGTTTTGATTTTTGGAAAACAGAGGAGGCTGTGATGAGTGCTTTACTTGATGCATCTTTAGAGAAAATGAAACCTTGTTTTTTAAGTAATCATAGGATTTTAAATGTCTTTTTATGAACTAAAACCATCAGAACTCCCGCCTTTTTCACGTTATCGTTCCAAAAGAAGTCGTTTGAGAAAACGCAAGCAGGCGCAAGAAAAAAACATACGCCAAGCTTGGCTTCGTTACCAAACGGTGGAAAAAGCCATACGCGACATTCCTTTATTGCCCTTGCCTGAGCCGTACCAAAAAGGCTGGCAACGGTTTTTTGTGTTGCGTGAGGACATCAAACAAAGCGCTTTGGCAAGTTTTTACGAGGAAATTTTAAAAACCATCAACACCGTGCAATATTCCGAAACACGGCAATTTGTGAAGAAAGCCAGACGCAAAGGTAAGAAAATCTATTTGCCACGCGAGCAGCATTTAAAGCGCTTTTCGCTGGTGGATTGGTATCACCCTAAATGCCCTTTGAGTGAACGACAACGGGCGCATTTTGGCTTGGTGGAATACTTTGATGCGACAACGCAATGTTGGCGAAAGGAATATGAATTTCTGGAGCCGTGGCGTTATGTGTGGAAAATTGCACCACGTTGGATAACGCATTATCGACCTGTCCACGAACTGTTGGAGCGAGAAAAAGCGCTTTTGGAGTATAAGTTGTTTGATTGTAAGCCCCATTATGCGATTTTGCAGAATCGAGTTTTTTGCCCACGCAATGCTTATAAAGCATGGCGGAAGAGTAAAAGTGAGCAGCTTTTTCCCAATCCGTTGAAAAACCTCTCTCAAGCGCAAAAGCAATTTAGCTTTCTGTGCGACTTTGAAAGCTGAGGCAAAGCGCTTTAGTGTCAAAATCATCAAAACGAAAAAGGCGAGGATTATCCTCGCCTTTGTTTTTATGCCGTTACTTGGGGCATTAGAAGGGTAAATCATCATCGCCATCAAAGCCGTGATCAAGCGCTGGCGGATTAACGGGAGGACGAGGCGTGCGCGTGCTGGGATTGGGGTATTCCGCTTCTGGAACGTGCGCAGGTGGAGCATTGCGAGCAGGAGCGCGAGAAGCTTGGCGTGGCGCTTGGTTACCATAAGCGTTTTGGGGCGCTTGATTCCACTGACCTTGCGAACCCTGTGGATTGTTTTGTGGATAAGCGCCTTGAGCATAACCGCCCCCTTGCCAGCCCCCTTGTTGAGCGTAGCCTTGCTGTGGATAGTTAGGCTGGTTGCCGTAAGCGCTTTGTTCGTAATCGCCACCAAAATCAGATTGCCCACCTGAACGGCTATCCAGCAATTGCACGGTTGAACCAACGCCACTTAACACCACTTCTGTCGAATAGCGTTCTTGCCCGTTTTGATCTGTCCATTTGCGCGTTTGTAGCTTGCCTTCCAAGTAAACCTTGCTTCCTTTGCGGCAATATTGCGCCACTACATCGGCTTGTCTGCCGAAAATAGCAACGCGATGCCATTCGGTGCGTTCTTTACGTTCGCCTGTTTGCTTGTCAATCCAGTTTTCACTGGTGGCAACAGAGATATTGACCAGCGATTCACCACTGGGCAACAGTTTCTTTTCAGGGTCTTGCCCCAAATTGCCAACCAAAATCACTTTATTAATGCCTGCCATCGTTCTTCCTTTACGTTAGGTTTATTCGCGTGAAAGTGTACCATCAAAGCGCTTTGGGGCGTGTGGCATAAAACAAAAAACCCAAGCCTGTAATGCCAGCGGTTAGGGCGAGTAAGGCGAGGGTGTGAGGCATACTGCTGATGCGCCATAATCCACCAGCCACTGCGCCACCAATAAAGCTGCCGAAGAATTGGCAAGTGGCGTAATAGCCCATTGCCTTGCCACGCTGGTGTTCATCAGCCACCAAGCTCACATAATGAGGCAGAGCGGTTTCCAAGCGATAAAAGGCGATAAAGAACACGCTTGCTGCCAACAGGAAACTGTAACTTCCTGAAGCTGGTAGATAAAGGGCTAAACCTGTGCCGAGCAGGATAAAGTTCACGCCAAAATTGAGAGGGTGAGGGTGATTGTGAGGGCGCATGAAGGCAGTGGCGATGAGGTTTGCCACGAGATAATGCGCCCAGAGATGGGGCAAAGCGCTTTGGTGGAGCAGGGTAGGAATGAGAACAAACGCCCCTGTAAACGTCACATGCAACAAGAAAATCCCCACACAAGGCAACACCAATACTTTTGCATCAAAGCGCTTTGTACTTTCGATGCGTACAGGTAAGCTAACGTCAGGCAATCGCCATGTTCCCAGCATGCTGAACACGACCAACGCAAAAATCAGCCAGAAAATGCCACGCGTACCGATGAGGCTATCGAGCAGAGGAGCAAGAATAAGCGCCACCACAAAGGTCATGCCGATGCTGGCACCAATCAGCCGCATCGCTTTGCCACGTTTCTCAAGTGGGGTTATATCGGTTGCATAAGCAAGCGTGACGGCAGAAACCGCGCCCATGCCTTGAATAAGGCGTGCCAGAATCATGGCTTCAATGGAATCTGCAAGCGCCGCACAGGCAGTGCCGATGGCAAAAATCAGTAGCCCGATGAGCATCGGCATTTTGCGTCCCCAGCGGTCAGATAACCAGCCAAAGGGAATTTGGAATAAGCCCTGTGTTAAGCCATAAGCGCCGAGAGCAATGCCGATGGTGATAGGGGTTGCGCCACTGAGTTCGCGAGCGTAGAGAGAAAAGATGGGAAACAGGATAAACATGCCGAGCAAGCGGGTGATGTAGATGCCTGTGAGGATAGCAACACCACGTTGCCATGGGGTTTGGGTTTGCATAACCACCTCAGGGGGATAGGAGAGAAGGAGGCATTGTGCCACATTGAGAACAAGGGGTCTAAGACCCCTTGTTGGAAGTGTTGGAGCATAAGCTCCGAAGGTGACAAGCAAGCGTTTTAAACCACCGTCAGCCAGCCGAATTTATCTTCCGCCTGCCCACTTTGAATCGCCAACATGGCTTGACGCAACAAAAGCGCTTTTTCTTGGGACTTCACCTCGAAGGTAACTCCGCCATCGATAAATGCAGTTACAGGCGCAATCACAGCAGCAGTGCCTGTTAAGATTGCCTCGCCACCACGAGCAATCACCTCTTTAATCTCATCAACATGAATCGCGCGTTCTTCTACACTAAAGCCTAAGGTTGGCGCAAGCTCCAAAAGGCTTTTACGCGTGATGCCATGCAAAAATTCGCTGGAAAGCGCTTTGGTGATGATTTTGTTGCCGTCAATCAACATGAAGTTAGACGCGCCTGTTTCCTGAACATCACCATTTGGGCAGAACAACACCTGATTCGCGCCGTATTCTGCTTTCGCTTTAATCTGCCACGAAAGGGCGGAAGCATAGTTTCCACCTGCTTTTGCGCTGCCCATATGAGGCGCACAACGAGCATGGTCGCGTTCAATCAAAAGCTTCAATGGTGAACCCAGCGTGAAATAATCTCCCACAGGCGATGCCAACACAAACAACAAAGCGCTTTCTGAGGGCGCACCAGCGCGTCCAATGTTTTCATCGGTTCCCATCAAAGTAGGGCGTAAATACAAAGAACCCGGTGCATCAGGCACTTCTTCACGCGCGGAACGCACCACATCAATAATCATTTGGCGAGCCATCTCAGCATCAGGCACGGCAATGTTTAACAACCGCGCACTGTTTTGCAAACGCGCAATATGTTGGTCAAGGCGGAAAATGGCAATGCGGTCATCGTGTAAACGGAAGGCTTTCATGCCTTCAAAGCAGGAGCTACCGTAATGGAAGACGTGCATCGCTGGGTGCATCTCTAATTTGTTGCTGGGAACCATCTTAGGCGATTGCCATGTTTTGCCATCGAAACGGGTTAAGGGCATAAGATGATGAAAAGCGGTGCCAAAGGGCGGTGGATTTTGACGACTCATGGGTATTCCTCGTGAACAATAAAAAAAGAATGGCTAGATTAACACGCACAAAGCGCTTTGGGTTCTCGCTTTGGGCGATTGCTGTTGCTTATGATGATTAGGAAAAAGTTAAACCCTCTAAAAAGAGGGCTTAACGTAGGAAGGTATTTTAATACCCAGACTTTAGAACGAATAATCAAAGCCAAATTGGATTTGATGGCTCTTACGTTGTTTCTCGGCGCGTAGTTTGAAGAGTGCGCCGTTTTGGGCTTGATAACCCAAGCTTACGCCCAGACGCAAAGCTTGATGGGCATCTTCGCTATAGATTTTAAAATCTGAGCCGTGAACAAAGCGAGCGGTGAAATCGTGGGCTTTTTTGCGCACGCCATAATCCAGTGATATTTCCGCTAAAGCGCTTTGGTTGTGGTATTTCAACGCTGTGCCGATATCAGCCCCAACGCTTTGATAGCGGTAGGGGTCAATGCTGATGCTGCCTGTGCCTTGTTCGGTCAAAGCGCTTTGTTTCAGCCATTGGTAGGAGAGTTCAGCGTGTGGCACAAGGCTTAGGGTATCGTTGAGCGAGAGACGATGTTCTACACGTGTGTAGAGCTTGCCAACTTTAGGCTTGAGGCGAGAGGTCGTGTGGGTCAGGTCGTAGGTGTTATAGGCGATACGGTTAGCATTCAAAGCGCTTTGTCCGAGTATGAAACCTGTGCGCCAGAGTGTTGTATGGTTGCCTGAGTTCACATACGCGCCAACATACTGCCCCTTGCCTTTGAGTTTGGAGCCATGATGCCCTGTTACGCGTTCTTGGCTTAGGCTGAGTTGCAAGCCAGCCGTTAAGTTATCGGTCACACCATAACGTGCATTCAGATTTAAGCCATTCAAAGTGCTTTGATTGGCTACTCGTTTGAATGTGTCACGCTGATGCCACACATGAGGGCTGATGCTCCATTCGCCTTTTGTAAGTAGAGGGCGTTGGTTGAGCGTCAAAGCGCTTTGGGCATAGAGGTTGCCTAGTGTAAATTGAGGAATACTGGCATAGATATTGTCATCAACCAATTGTTTTAAATAAGCATTAACGCCCATTTCAGCCTCTCTAAGTGATTTGTTGTTCAGGGAGGTGGTATTTTTGAGGAAATGCAAACCGCCATTTTGCCATGCGCCGATATAGCTGTTGTAGGCATCAGGATAATCGGTGACAAACGGCTTAGGTTGTGGTTTGGGTTGAGGTTTGGGCGCTTCGGCCTGCACGGGTTT
>JAUNEA010000005.1:9147-77665 GCA_030525785.1 Cardiobacteriaceae bacterium | reverse complement strand
GTTGCCACAGGTGGTGTAACAGGTGGTACAGGTGTTACAGGTGCTGGAGTGACGGGTGGTGCAGGACGAGCGACGCAAGTTGTGCCTGATGAAGTGGTGCCACCAGCAGCGACTGCAGTACGTGCGCCCATCACCAAATCGCCACCTTCAATATGCATATCCAAAAGTGCGTTATTGGATAGCTGGAATCTTGCTCCCCCTGTGGCTGTACATTCATCGCCACCAAATGCCAAATCTACCTTGCCAAAATCAATGGTATCGCTTGTTGCATTGCCAAAGAGGCGATCTGCATCAATCAACATCTTGCCATCGCCTTTGATGGTGTAGGTGCGTTTATTGCCTGTTGCATCAAACCACGCATGCTCTGTTGGGCTATTGACTTCATAAATCACAGTATCTGCGATATTGATGGTGGCATCGGTTGGGTTTTGGAATTTGCCTTCGGCGGTGAAATGAACGGTTCCGTTGAGGTTAAGGGTGTTGGCGTTTAGAAGTGCATAATCGACTTTAAGAGGCGTTGTGTTGCCATCGAGGGTGATGGTGTTGTTGCCCTCGCCCATATCGATGATATTGCCATTGATTTTCAGCTCACCGCCTTCAAGGGTGAGGCTGTCATCGCCTGCGCCGAAATGCATATTGCCATTGATAAAGCTTTTTCCAGAGAACAAAGCGCTTTGATTTCCATCATCGCCGAGTAGGGCAAGGCGTTTGTTCTCATCTGTGCCTTTGATGGCGAAGCCGTTGGTGTTGAGCGTGCTGTCTTGGGCGTTGAATTTAACATCGCCTTCAAGTTTCACTGCTGTCACCAAACCATTGACAATACTGTTGTTTAAATCCAAATCTTGTGTTGCTACCAAAGCACCTTTGGCAGCCCCCACGCCGTTTACAATGTGGTATTGCAAAGCGCTTTCGGAGGTTTCATGGCTACTATCAGTGCCTTGAATATCGCCGTTGATGATGGTGTAGTCTTTGCCATTGATGCTGACCACTCCGCCAGTGCCATTTTCAATGCTGGCGATGGTTTGGTCATCATCATGGCGTGTGGTGCTGCGATTATCGCCTGTTGCGCCTGCTTTCAAACGCACGAGTTGTCCAAGATTTTGGAACTGGCTGGGCGGATTGGGGAGTTCATAGTAACGGAACGGTTGGCTCATGCTTTCCGTTCTTTGTCGGTAATCGGCGGAATAATGGTAGGTGCCGAGAATCATGGTGCCAGCCATTAAGCCGTAGTTGTTGATGGTGCCTGTGTAGGCATTGGCGGTGGGGTCGGTGTAGTTTCTGCTGAAGCCAGTATTCCCTTCTGCCATGAGGGCAGCGTGGTTGCCTGAGATGATGCCTGTGTTTTGCAAAGCGCTTTGGAAGGTATTATCAAGGGCAATGCCTGAACCCACGAGAGCAAACGTAATCTCTTGGAAGCCTCGACTACTGCGACTACCGCCTGATTTAAAGCCATGATACAAGTCAGCATAGCCACTAATCACGCCGCTGTTGTCAATGTTGCCTAAGCTTGCGCCATATCTGTTTCCGCCATGGTTGACGCGAGCCATCAAGCCTACAGAGCCGACAATGCCGTTACCGCTGGCATAAACCGTATTATCGGCACGGAAATGTTCCATACCTGAGGTGACGGTTGAGTCGGCTGGAGTGGTGGGGAGATGAAGGGGGAGCTTTCTGGGATTTTGGGTGTCTGCAACGATGATTTTGAGCGGTTGTGCTTCCGTAACAGTTACGGTGCCATAAGAAGAAATGCCAGCCTTTGATTTAACACTGCCTGCGACAATGCCTTGATTGTGAATATTGCCAATGCTTGCCATGCCTTTGCCATCATCAGGCTTTGGAGGATGAGCATAGGCAATCAAGCCATTGCCTGAGCCTTTGGTGAGAGCATCTAAATAGCCTGTGCCATTGCCTGCTTGCAATTCGATGGAGCCTTGCATTTGCCCTGTGTTTTCGACATTGCCCAAAAGCGCTTTGACAGGAGACGTATGCGAGTCGCTTTCGGAGGTTTCGGCGTACACACTGACCGCATTGCCACTGGCAAAAGTATAGGCATCGGCGTTGCTGCCTTGAATTTTGCGATGTGGGCTATTGTCTTTGGCGATGGCTTGTGTGTGGGCAAGGATACGACCGCTGTTGTTTAGTGATGAGATTTGGGCAGTGGTTTGATGGGAGGCGTGTCCTGAGATGCTATCAGGCAAGGGGTTATTGTTGTTCAGCGCTGCGACAGAAATGCCATTGCCTGAGGCTTCGCTGTAAACATAGGTTTCCTTGCCATATTGACCGCCTGACAAAAGCGCTTTGCCTTCAATCCAGCCTGTATTTTCAACGGAGCCAAGTTCAGCGATGTTGGTGTGGTTATTGGATTTTTTACTATCGTCCCGCCCTGCGGATTTGGGCTGGAAGGCGTGGGTGATGACGGAGATTCCGTTACCTGAGCCTGTGGCTTTGGCGCTTAGGCTACTGAGGTTATCGGAGGAGAGGGGGTCATTATCTGGGCGAGTGTTGGTTGCGCCGTGGGTGATGATGGAGCCTGTGATGGTGCTGTGGTTTTCAACCTTACTCAGCCGTGCGGAAACATTTTTTGGCTTATCGATGTCAGAAATGGACGCATCGGCATCATCTTTTTTGCGGTTCTCTGTGTAGGATTCCACATTCGGCGATTTGCCTGAGTTGGTTGCGCCACTGTAACCATCAACATCTGCCCCAGTGCCGTAATCCACCGAACTTGCCACCGATACCCCATTGCCTGAAGCCCAGCTTTTGACATTGCCATACAAAAGCGCATTGCCGCCTGTGATGGTGGTTGAGCCTTGAATAAGGCGCTTGTTGGTGATGCCGTCGTTGAGTTGGATATGGACTTCATCAGGGCGGCGGTGTGGCACAAATCCCATAGCATCAATACCATTGCCGATAGCATCAGCCAGTACTACGCCTGAGAAATCTGTTTTATCCTCATTAGCTAATCCTTGACCACTGGCACTGGCGCGAATAAAGCCATTGTTTATCGCGCCTGTTTGCGCAACGCCGTCATACCAAATCACGCGAACAGGGTTACCTGTGCGGTTTCGTTCATGAGAAATGCTGGAGCCAGCACCGCCAATAGGGCTTAAAGTTTCTTTTTTCTCAACCACTTCGCCTTGATAAACCTGAGCAGGTTCGTTGGGCTTAGGGTTGTCTTGGTCAAAGCTTTCGAGCGCTTGTGCTAAAGCGCTTTGAGATATGATGCTTAATAAGCCTAAGCTTAAGGTATTAAGTCGGAAAGATAAATGAGAGCGAGGGGTATGGGTCATAAATAATCCTTACGTTTAGTAAAACAAAGTTATCGATTCTAAAATAAAATGATATAACTTCTTAGCAGATATTTAGATTTGGGCAAGATGATGCTTATAGAAATATTAAAAAACAAAGTATTGTCTTATGGGGAAAAGTTAGCTTTCATCAAAGCGCTTTGATTGATGGGTTGAGTTCCTTGCCCCCATTGGAAGGTCTCCTTTGTTACAATAATCCGATTTTTTTAACCAAATATGAGGGACGGTCAATTATGGAAACAGAAGCCATTTTGGCGCTGGCAGACGGCAGCATTTTTCGAGGCATCTCCATTGGAGCTACAGGGATTCAATGCGGAGAATTGGTGTTCAATACCGCGATGACGGGTTATCAAGAAATTTTGACCGACCCTTCATATTCAGGACAAATTGTGACTTTAACCTATCCACATATTGGCAATGTGGGCGCGAATGGTTTGGATATTGAATCGGGTAGTATTGGGGCGGCTGGTTTGGTGGTTCGCGATTATCCAAAGCGCTTTAGCTCATGGCGTGGAGAGGAGAGTTTGGGGGCGTACTTGCAAAGAAACGGCATTATTGGCATTTCTGATGTGGACACGCGTGAATTAACGCGCCGTTTGCGTACGCGTGGTGCACAAAATGCTTGTTTGATGGCAGGAGAGATTGACGAAGCGAAAGCTGTGGAATTAGCGCGTAATCACCCTTCTATGGCAGGCTTAGATTTGGCGAGCGATATTGGCACTAAAGAACAAAGCGCTTGGGCGCAAAGCATTTGGGAGCCACGTTCTAATACTTACCCTGAGCATGGCAATGGACAATATCATGTGGTGGCTTATGATTTTGGGATTAAAAGCAATATCTTACGACTTTTGGTGGCGCATGACTGCCGTGTGACTTTGGTTCCAGCCAATACCAGCTTGGAAGCCATCAAAGCGCTTTGCCCTGATGGTGTCTTTTTATCCAATGGGCCTGGCGACCCAGAGCCGATGGTGCAAGTCATTGAAACCATCAAAGGCATCATTGATTCAGGTTTGCCGACTTTTGGCATTTGCTTGGGGCATCAGTTGATTGGGCTGGCGAGCGGAGCAAAAACGGTGAAAATGAAGTTTGGTCATCATGGTGCGAATCACCCTGTGCAAGAGGTGGCGACAGGAAAAGTGTTGATTACTTCGCAAAATCATGGTTTTGCAGTTGATGAAGAAACCTTGCCTGAGGGCGTTATCCCTACCCATCGTTCTTTGTTTGACGGTTCTTTGCAAGGCTTGGCTTATGAGCATAAACCTGTGTTTTCGTTTCAGGGACACCCTGAGGCCTCGCCAGGCCCGCGTGATGTAGAGCCGTTGTTTGCGCATTTTGTGGATTTGATGAAACAGCATCGTGCGGCATAAAAATGAATGACATCATCAACTTGGGCGCTTTTGTGCTTGGCACCATCGGTATCATCGTGTTGCCAGGCCCTAACTCTTTGTATTGCTTGAGTGTGGCGGCACAGTATGGTCGAAAAACGGCAGCTCGTGCGATAGCAGGTGTGTTGTTAGGCGATAGCCTTTTGATTTTAGCGACTATTTTCGGCGCAGCGGCTCTCTTGAATGCGTATCCGCCTTTGTTTCACGGCGTGAAAGTGGTAGGCGGAGCTTATTTGGCGTGGATTGCGTTGGGGCTTTTGCGTGGTGCGTGGGAGACTTATCATCAAAGCGCTTTGTCATCTTTACCAAAAAAGAAACCTGTTTCTCCGAATGCTTTTAGCAAAGCGCTTTTGTTGAGCTTGACCAATCCAAAGGCGATTTTGTTTTTTCTCTCATTTTTTGTGGCGTTTGTGAAAAAAGACGCGGCAGAGCCTTTGCAAGCTTTCGCCATTTTGGGCTTGATTTTACAGAGCATTAGCTTTTTGTATTTGTGGTTACTGGCGATGGTGGGCGAGCGTTTGAGCGATTGGTTTGGGCGTAAGCGAGGGCTGGCAAGCGCGGCGATGGCGTTGGTTGGTGTGTTATTTTTAGGATTTTCTTGGAGCTTATGGAGGGCTGTGTTATGAGCAATATTCACGAAAAATTACAACAACATCAAAAGGATTTGACCCAATTGAGCTTAAGCGCTTTGGTAGCTTCTGAAAAAAATCGCGTGGCAGATTGGAGCTTTGAAGAGGCTGGTTTACGGGTTGATTTTGCGAAGAATTTTGTGAATCAGGATACCAAAGCGCTTTGGGCGCAGTGGTGGGAAAAAGCGGGCTTGCGCGAGCATTTGGCGGATTTGCACGCAGGCAAGGCGGTGAACAACAGTGAAGACCGACCTGCCTTGCATCACCGTTTGCGCACGCCAGCAGGCAAAATCGATGATGCGATTTCGCGTGATGTTGCGGCTGTTCACGAACAATTGCGCCAAATCAGCGAGAAGGCGGCGCAAAGCGCTTTTGTGGGCTTTAGTGGCAAGGCGATTACCGATGTGGTGCATATTGGCATTGGGGGTTCGGAGTTGGGGCCGCGTTTGGTGTGCCATGCGTTAGAGCATTTGAAAACGACAACTTACCGCCTTCATTTCTTAGCCAGCCCAGATGCTTACTATTTGAACAGTCTGCAAAGCGCTTTGAACCCAGAAACCACCCTCTGCATCATTGCCAGCAAGAGTTTCACCACCGAAGAAACCTTGCATAACGCTGAAAAATTGCGCACATGGTTACACAATGCCGCACAAGGCGCGGATATTTCTGGGCAATTTTTCGCACTGACGGCAAAGCCCAAATTGGCGGAAGCTTGGGGCGTTTCGGCTGAGCAGATTTTGCCGTTGTGGGATTTTGTGGGCGGTCGTTATTCGCTGTGGTCAAGCATTGCTTTGCCGTTGGTGTTGCAGAATGGTTACGAGCAATACCAAGCGCTTTTGGCAGGTGCGCATGAAATGGACGAGCATTTCCAACACGCGCCTTATGAACGAAATATTCCTGTTTTGTTGGCGACTTTGGACGCGTGGTACAACCATTATTTCCAATACAACAACCGCGCGATGATTACTTACTGCCAGCCGCTTCGTGATTTTGTGCCACATATTCAGCAGCTTGAGATGGAGAGCTTGGGTAAGCGAGCGGATAAGAATGGTCAGCCGTTGCCGTTCCCCAGTGGTATGTTGATTTGGGGCGGTGCTGGAACCGATGCTCAGCACGCTTATTTTCAGCTGTTGCATCAAGGACATCGCAATGGGGCGATGGATTTTATAACGGTCAAACAAGCGCCGAAAGGTTTTGAAGACACTCAAGCCCTTTTGCATTCGCATTACATTGCCCAGCAAGAGGCATTTATGATGGGGCAGAGTGAGGAGGATTTATCGCATTTGCCTGAGTCAAAGCGCTTTGAGCGAACCAATGGAGGGAATCGTCCGACAACGTCTGTGGTGTTATCGGATTTAACACCGAGAACGGTTGGGGCATTGGTGGCGATGTATGAGCATAAGACGAGTGCGCAAGGTGTGTTGTATGGTTTGAATGCTTATGACCAGTGGGGTGTTGAGTATGGTAAGAAGCTGGCGAGTGCGGTGCAGGAGGAGTTGTTAGGGCGAGGGGTAGGTGAGCATGATGTGGATACGGTGGCATTGATTGGGCTTTTGAAGCGAGGTTAGGACAGGTAAACATAAGCAGGGGTGCAGGGGTGTAACACCCCTGCTGGGGCGTGGGGCAACGCCCCACAAGCAGAATATCAAAGCGCTTTTGGGGGGCTTTAGCCCCCACAAAGCGCTTTGTTGTTGTACTTGGGGGACGAAGTCCCCCAAACCCCCGACAAGGGGTCTTAGACCCCTTGACCCCAGTTTACGATTATCTCCCCTAATCTCGTTTCAGAACCTCAAACTCAATCCCCACCTTATCCCACATCAACACCTCCTCCTCCAACGCCTTCACCAACAACACGGCCATCTCCCTATTCGGCGCAAATTCCAACCGATAGCTTCCCTCTAAAACACTTAACATCATCTCCACAACCTCACCACCACGAACCCTATTCGCCATCACAGCAATCCGTAATGCCAACAACAAAAACCAACCATCAGCCAAACTCCCCCAAGCCTCCTGCCATTCTGCCTCCGCACCCTTTAAACTCTTGCAGTGATAACGAACCAACCACACCAAAAGCGCTTTGTCCTCTGCCGAAAAGCCCAACAAATCACTGTGGCTGATGAGATACGCCGAATGCTTTTGATAACCCTTGTGATGCACAATCCGACCCACCTCATGCAACAACGCTGCTGCCAATCCCACACGCCCCAAAGCGCTTTGTCCTTGTTTCTCAAAAGGCGCATGACGTAACAAAGCGCTTAAGGTCTTCGCAACCGCTCTCGCATGCGCCCTGTCTACATGATAATGATGTTGCAAAGATTCAACTGCCTGTTGCGCAATGCCCTGAGGCTCTCGCGCCAAAAAGCTATACAACACTCCCTCACGCAAAGCGCTTTCAACATAGCGCAAACGCTCAATCCGTAGCCCATCAACGAGCGCACACACAATCGCCAAACCTGCCCCAATCACCGCCACTCTATCCTCACTCACCCCCAGCAAAGGCTGATGAGTAAGCCAAAGCGCTTTGAGCTTTGCCACAGATTCAGGCGTTATCAAGCCCTCTGGCTGAAATCCATGCGCGATAATGGCTTCAGAAACGGCGCGAAAGGTTCCAGAACAGCCCAAAGCCTCTTGCCAACCCAGTTGCCGATAATCCCAGCTTAAATCCTCGAGCTTGTGCAAAGCGCTTTGGTAGGCTTGGGTAAAAGCCTCTTCGCGTGGGCAAGTGTCTGAAAAATACAACAAGGAATCACGAACACAGCCCATATGCCGACTCTCTGCCAACAAAACCTCAAAGCCTTCGCCAACGATAAGCTCTGTTGAGCCACCACCAATATCCACCACCAAACGCCGACCATTATCCACTTGCGTATGCGCCACGCCCTGATAAATCCAATGCGCTTCCTCATGCCCTGAAATAATTTCGATAGGGTAGGGATAAACGGTTGCAAAGCGCTTTAAGGCTTCTTCACGGTTACTGGCTTGGCGGAGCGTGTAAGTGGCAAGAGTGCGTATGTTTTCAGGAGGAATGCCTTGTAAGCGTTCGGCAAAAAGTTGCAAGGTTTCTGTAGCGCGCGCGAGGGAGGCTTCGTCAAGTTCGCCGTTTGCTTGCAAGCCTTGCGCCAGTTGCACGCGCTCTTTAAGACGATCTAACCATTGCACCGCGCCATTAACCTCACGCGCCACCACCAAATGAAAACTGTTCGAGCCTAAATCCACTGCTGCAAAGGTTTGAGATTTCATGATGATTCCTTGTGCTGAAAAAGGCTATCTTAGCCTAAAGCGCTTTGTGAGGATTTATCATGAATCCTAGAGTATAGGAAAAATAGTTGCCTATGCGCTGTATTTCAGCCTTCAAGTTTATTTGGGATAAAACTTTGTGAAACAAGATGATGCAACAGTTTTTCTTCCCTTGTTGGTAAAAAACAACAAAAGGCTTGCACTCACCTTTAAAAGCAGGTAATATCACTTCCGAAATTCAATCGGGGCGGCAAGCATTGCCGAATTCAAATTTAAATTTTTATGAAGGAAATTATCATGAAAAAATCTCTTTTAGCATTAGCTCTTGTCGCTGGTTTCGCTCAAGCTAACGAAACAACTCTTTATGGACGTGTGTTGGGTGAAGGCTTAGTTATTAAAGCTCCAGGCGGAAAAACAACTGGCACTATCCACAGCTTCGCTCGTTTTGGTATCAAAGGTAACGAAGACTTGAACGCTGGTTTGAAAGCTATTTATCAAATGGAATTCAACTATCGTTTCCATACTTATAGTCCCAAGACTGATACATATGGTGGCGTTAATGGCGGTACTATGAATGAAATTCGCCAAGCTTATGTTGGTTTGAAAGGTGATTTCGGTACTTTGAAATTAGGTAAACAATCTTCAGTTCATGGCTTGTTCACTGGTAAAGCTGACTATTCTAATACTTTTGGTGGCTGGTACAACGATGGTTCTAACCGTTTGTCTCACTCCATTTCTTATGCATCTCCTGATATGGGCGGTTTGACTGTGGCTGTAGCAGGTGTTGCTGAAGGTCGTACTGAACCAGCTGACCGTATCGTTAAAGACTCTGATAGCAGATCATTCACTGCATTCGAAGTTGGTGCGCAATACGCTGCTAACGGCTTAGAAGCAGCAGTTGTATACACTCAAACTGATAAAGCTTCTGGAACTGGTAAGTTCTACGCTGGTTCATTGGCTTACAATGCTGATGCTTACGGTGTTGCATTTGACTATGAACGTAATACTGACAAAGATAACTACTACTCTTTAGCTGGTGAATACAAAATCTCTGAGCAAGATCGTGTATACGCTGGTATTGAAATGAAAGATCCAAAAGATTCAGCTGCTAAGAAGCAATACTTTGCTCACTTAGGTTACCAACACAACTTAAGCAAACGTACTCGTACTTGGGTTGAAATCGGTGGTCAACGTGACAGCTTGAAAGTTAAAGATGTTGCTAAATCTAAAAACGGTTATGTAGCTACTGTAGGCTTACGCCACGACTTCTAATCGATAACCTATCGATAGACACCAATAAAAGCGAGCTTCGGCTCGCTTTTTGTTTGCAGCAGGATAGAAAGAGGCTATGGTAAACTAGAGAAACCATCAAAACAGGAAATATTGTGCAAATAGAAGACTTAAGCCATTTAACCCAAGAGGAGTTAGAGCGAATGAGTTTAATCATGGCATTACGCAAAATTGATGAGGAAACTCGCCTCATGCGTGAAAAATATGACCAAGAACGCGAAGAGCGAGAAAAAGAACGCTTAGAACGCGAAGCTGTGCGAGAAACTGAGCGTTTGCGTTGGGAAAAAGAAATGGAAATGCGCCGTGAGCGTCATGAACGCGAGATGGAAAAAATCGCACGAGAAAGCCAGAAAATCCGCATGGATTGGTTATTATCGCCCATAATTGCTGCCGCTGCTGCCAGTGGTGCTACTATTACTGCACTTAAATTGTTTGGCTAAAAAGCATCAAAACAGGAAATATTGTGCAAATAGAAGACTTAAGCCATTTAACCCAAGAGGAGTTAGAGCGAATGAGTTTAATCATGGCATTACGCAAAATTGATGAGGAAACTCGCCTCATGCGTGAAAAATATGACCAAGAACGCGAAGAGCGAGAAAAAGAACGCTTAGAACGCGAAGCTGTGCGAGAAACTGAGCGTTTGCGTTGGGAAAAAGAAATGGAAATGCGCCGTGAGCGTCATGAACGCGAGATGGAAAAAATCGCACGAGAAAGCCAGAAAATCCGCATGGATTGGTTATTATCGCCCATAATTGCTGCCGCTGCTGCCAGTGGTGCTACTATTACTGCACTTAAATTATTCGGGCTGCTCCAATAGCGCCAAAATAAAAGCGCTTTGGGCTTGTCTATTAAGAGGAGCCACAAAGCGCTTTGCTGTTAAACGGTCACAATAATGATTACAGACGCTCTAAAGCCTTAATCATTTGATCTGGCTTGAGATAGCCACCAATTAATTGACCATCTTCTGTAATAATAGCAGGTGTGCCTTCAACGCCAAATTGTAAGCCCAAATTGTAGTGTTTGCTGACAATATTTGGCTTTTGTTTTTGAGAAGGTTTTTTCTTGCCCAGCATAATGGCATCAAGCTCCTCTTTCGGATTTTCAGCAGCAAAAATGGCTTCCATTTGTTCGGCGTTTGCACTATCAATACCTTGACGAGGGAAAGCAAGATAGCGAACTGTAATGCCTAAATCGTTGAGCTTTTGCGTGTCTTTGTGGAGCAATTGACAGTAATGGCAGGTGATGTCAAAAAAGACGGTAATCACATGCTTTTCATCTTTAGCTGCGTGAACCACCATCTCGTTTTCCATTTGTTTTAAACGACCCATCAATGGCTTATTGGTTAAATCCACACTGTTGCCATCTTCCAAGACTTGTACTAACTGCCCTTGTAAAAAATATTGCCCATCTTCAGATGCATAGAGAATGCCTTGATCGCTGACGACTGTACGCAAACCTTTTACAGGCGATTCCAAAATTTCAATGTTTTGGAAGCCAAAAGGCTGGAGATTCTTTTGAATCGCTGCATCATCAGCCCACGAAACAAGAGAGAAAAGAGCAAGAGATAAGGTGGTTTTTTTAAACATGACTGTCTCACTTAGTTATAAAAGCGCTTTAAATTTAAGGAGTGAGCAGTATAGCGAGGGAATATGCAAGATGTTTTGACCATTATTTAATGGATTTTGAGGCATTTTTTCATGTGCTATTAGCCAACAGCAATATCATAACGCCCATATTTGGTGGTGGGGTTGGCTTTTAAAACGACAGGAATATTCAGCAAATTCTGCAAATCTTGGAAGGCTTCTTGTTCTTCGTCTTTGATAAAATCGACCAAATGTGGGCATGCGACTACGGTTAATTGCTGTGGTTGAAACTCCCGAGCTTCTCGCATCAAATCGCGGAAAAGCTGGTAAACCAGCGTCTGCGCACTTTTCACGTAGCCCAAGCCTTCGCAGCTGGGGCAAGGTTCGCACATCACTTGCCGTAAACTCTCGCGTGTTCGCTTGCGCGTCATTTCAATAATGCCTAATGGAGACATCGGATTGATGGTGTACTTACTCTTATCACCCGCCAAAGCGCTTTCCAAAGCAGCAATCACCCCTTGCTGATGCTCAGGCTTCGTCATATCAATAAAATCCAACATCACAATCCCACCCAGATTGCGCAAACGCAATTGACGTGCAATGGCTTTGGCAGCTTCAAGATTGGTGCGATAAATGGTGTCATCTTGAGAGAGTTTACCCACAAAAGCGCCTGTATTGACATCAATGGTGGTCATGGCTTCTGTTTGGTCAATAATGAGATAGCCTCCTGATTTTAGAGGAACTTGCCGTTTTAGCGAACGTTCAATTTCCTCTTCAATGCCATAGCGCTCAAATAGGCTCACATGGCCTTGATGGTATTCAATATTGCTTAATCGTTCTGCCAGAAAATTCATGGAGAACATCTGAATACGCTCGTAAGCTTCCATATTATCCACCAACACACGAACCACATTCGGCGAAATAAAATCGCGCAAAATTCGTAAATAAAGCGGTAAATCGCTGTAAATTAAAGTGCCATTTTTTGCATTCTGATAACTCTGCCCAATAGCTTCCCAAAGGCGTAATAAATATTGCATATCGGCTCGTAGCGCCCAAAAGCTGGCATGTTCAATGGCAGTGCGCACAATAAAGCCGCCTGAATTACCTTCATGAAAGCCTGCCATCAATTCGCGCAGATTCTGCCGTGTGCGTTCAGAAGAGATTTTGAAAGATACGCCAATCTCATTGGAATAAGGCATGTGAACCAAAAAGCGCGAAGGCAAGGCAACATCAGTGGTCAGGCGTGCGCCCTTGCTACCCATTGGATCTTTTAAAACCTGCACCAAAACCGATTGCCCTTCATGCAAAACTTCATGAATAATATCGCTTTTGCGATTGGCAATGTTTCGAACATGCAAAAAACCTGCTCGCTCCAGCCCAATATCCACAAACGCCGAATCCATACCGGGTAAAACACGCTGCACGCGCCCTTTATAAATATTGCCAACAATGCCTCGTTTCTTTTTTCGCTCGATGAAAACATCTTTTAAAACACCATCTTCCATCATCGCCACTCGGGTTTCATGGTTCATGTGGTTGATTAAAATCTCAACGGCTTGGGCTTCACTCATTGGGCATTCCTAAAGGGCTGGCTGGGTATTGCATTATGCCTGAAATCATGGCGTGAGATTAAGTTAAAAATGCATCAACAGGAATGCTTGAAAGCGCTTGGTTGGCTTATGCAAAAGCTTTGGTTACCATGATAAATTTACAATAGGAAGCATCATGGCAACCATCAATCCCGATAATATTCAGTTAGAGCCTGAGTGGAAAAGCGCTTTGTGGAACGAATTCTCTCAACCCTATTTTGCTGATATCAAAAGCGCTTTGCTTCATGCCAAACAACAAGGAGCCATCATCTACCCGCCCAATCGAATGATTTTTCATGCTTTTGACAAGACCCCGTTGTCAAAAGTGCGCGTGGTCATTCTCGGGCAAGACCCTTATCACGGCGAAGGGCAGGCGATGGGATTGTCGTTTTCTGTGCCAAAAGGTATCAAAATCCCGCCTTCTTTACGCAATATCTATCAAGAACTCGCCAGAACCATGCCTCATTTTCAAATGCCTCAACATGGCGATTTAACTTCGTGGACAGAACAAGGCGTTCTCCTACTCAATGCCAGCTTAACGGTTGAAGCAGGTAAAGCAGGTAGCCATGCCAAACTTGGTTGGCAATATTTTACAGATGCTGTTATCCGCACCATCAGTGAACAAAAAGAAGGCGTGGTTTTTATGCTGTGGGGAAATTTTGCAAAAAGCAAAGCGCTTTGGATTGATGAAACCAAACACCATATCTTAACTGCCGTCCACCCCTCACCATTGGCTGGCGGTAAATTCATCGGTTGTAACCATTTCGCTATCGCAAACCAAATCCTCAACCCTCCCATCAACTGGCAGCCATAACCAAAGCGCTTTGTCCTGTCTCTCAAATACTGGATACTTTTCTTGGGGGTTTCACCCCCAAACCCCCAGCAGGGGTTTTAAACCCCTGCACCCCAGTCTAAATTTATAAAACAGAAAACCCCCTTAAATGGGGGTTTTCTGTTTTAAAGCTTACATTGGGGTCAAGGGGTGGAACACCCCTTGTGGGGCGTGGGGCGAAGCCCCAGAAAAACATCAAATATCTGAGAGAGAAGACAAAGCGCTTTAGTTTTCGATACCGTATTCGACAGTGACGACAAGGCGGACTTTTTTATCGATGGTGGACGTGGAGTAGGTTCCGCCGTAATCTTCATCGGTTTCTTGGTTGGTGGCGGAGTAGATATTGAAGGAGCCTTGAGAGGCGCGTTTCATGGTTCCGATTTGAGCATTGGAAGCGGAGATAAATTTTTCGGCGCGTGCTTTGGCATCAAGGGTGGCTTTGGCAATCATGTCGAGTTTGATTTGTTCGAGATTATCGAGATAGAAGCTTGGGGGAGAGAAGCTTAAGTTTTCGTTATCGGCACGTAGAGCATACATTTTCTCGTGCGAGCTTTGGATTTTGGCTAAATCACGGGTAGAAACGAAAATAGAGCGTGAGGCGGAATAGCCGTTGTCGCGATAATCGGTTTCGCCTTTGTCGTTGGTGTAGCGTTCGCGGTAAACCTCAATGCTTAAATCGCCTAGTTTCATTTCCTCATCTGTAAAGCCTAAGCTGAGCAAGATATTTTTGAGGATTTCTGTTTCATACTGAATATTTTCCAAAGCGCTTTTGTAATCCATCCCCCATCGATTGGCGCTCACCGACCATTCGGCGTAAGTTGCCTGATGGTATTCTTCAGCTAAGCCTTTGACAGTGATGGTGCCTTGTGGGCGGATATTTTTGAGTTTATCGCCGAGTGCTTGGGAAGATTTGACAAAGGCTTTGCCCAGCACATCGCTGGAAAAAATGCCCGTCATCAGAGCGAAGCTACAGGCAATCATGGTGATGGATAAGGCTTTCATGCTTAGGTTCCTTGTGGTTTGGCTTAGAGAGAAAAGCGCTTTGTGGCTTGATGTAAAAAAGTGGGGCAATGCCCCACCTTTATGTTAGTAAGCGACAGTTTTTCCATCAGAGTTTCTAGGGTCAGAGAAGCCATAGAAACCATCAGGGCGAGCATGAATGACTTGTACCACGCCCATTGGCGCTTTCAAGCTTACTTTATGCCCTTTAGCTTCAAGCAATTTGATGGTATCAGGGCTGATGCCTTCTTCAATACGGATTTCATCAGGCGACCATTGATGATGGAAACGTGGCGTTACAGAAGCTTCAGCGGCGTTCATATCGTGGTCGATGGTGTTGACGATGGTTTGCAAAACGGTGGTGATGATGCGTGCGCCACCTGGTGAGCCTGTAATCATGCTGACTTTGCCATCTTTTAAGACGATGGTTGGGGTCATTGATGAGAGTGGACGTTTTTTCGGTTCAATGGCATTGGCATCGCCACCGATTAAGCCAAAGGCATTAGCAACGCCAGGTTTAGCAGAGAAATCGTCCATTTCATTGTTCAACAGAATGCCTGTGCCTTCTGCCACAATGCCTGAGCCGAAATTCATGTTGAGGGTGTAGGTTACTGCAACCGCATTGCCTTCTTTATCAATGATGGAGTAGTGGGTTGTTTGGTCACTCTCATAAGGCTGTGGCTGACCTGGTTTGATTTCTGATGATGGACGAGCTTTATCCAGATTGATTTGTTCACGAAGCGCTTTGGCGTATTCTTTGGAGGTTAAGCCTTTAACGGGTACTTTCACAAAATCAGGATCGCCCAAATATTCAGAACGGTCGGCATATGCCATTTTCATCGCTTCTGCAGTGAGATGAATATTATGCGCACTGTTCACGCCAGCGCTTTTGATGTCATCATTTTCAATGATGTTGAGGATTTGCACCAAATGCACGCCACCTGAGCTGGGTGGAGGCATGGTCACCACTTGATGCCCACGGTAATCGCCGACAATAGGCTTGCGTTCGGCAATTTGGTAGCCTTTCATGTCTTCCATACTGATGAGACCACCATGTTTTTCCATCTCAGCAACAATCTTTTGCGCAATTTCGCCTTCATAAAACGCTTTGCTGCCTTCTTTAGCAATCAAACGTAAAGAATTTGCTAAATCTTTTTGTACCAGCAAATCTCCTGTTTTCAAAGGTTCGTCGCCTTTGAAGAAGATTTTTTTACCTGCTTCGAATTTGCCTAAATACTGAGCCTCAGAAGCCAATTTCTGCGCCAAAGGTTCACCAATCACAAAGCCTTCTTCCGCTAAGCGAATAGCAGGTTCTAAGATTTTATCTAAGCTCATGGTGCCGTATTTTTTGAGTGCATGTTCCATACCTGCAACGGTTCCAGGTACGCCAACTGCCACATGGGTATAAAGCGATTTACCATCAATCACTTCACCCTTGTCATTCAAATACATATCGCGACTGCCTTTGAGTGGCGCAACTTCGCGGAAATCAATGGCAACGGATTCGCCTGATTTAGCATCATGCAACATCATGAAACCACCGCCACCAATGTTCCCTGCATTGGGTAAAACCACTGCTAAGGCAAAGCCAACGGCAACCGCCGCATCAATAGCATTACCGCCTTGCTTCAAAATCTCTAAGCCAATCTGAGAGGCAAGTTCGTGTTCTGTTGCAACCATGCCTTGTGTGCCATGAATGGCAGAAAAAATAGGACGAATAGCATCATAACGTTGCTCAGCTGCAGCAGCAGCTTGATTTTGTTGGGCAGTTTGGCTGATGCCTAACATAGGAAGCGATAAGGCAAGAGCAAGTGTGCTGATTTTAAAGATTTTATTCAGATGATGTTTCATCGTGATAAGTCTCCAGAAAGGCAAGAAGTCTACAAACCAAGAGCTAAAGCGCTTTGGTTTGCCCATGATGTGATTTTCATCACAAAGGGGACGATTCTGAAGCTTCTATGAAAGAATTGCAATCTTGCGTACCAAAGCGCTCGGGGGAGTTGAATTTTAGTGATGGTGTATTTCTGGGGCTTCGCCCCACGCCCCACAAGGGGTGTTCCACCCCTTGACCCCAGAGTGTTAAAAAGTAAAACCCCCATTTAGGGGGTTTTATGGTTTTTTAAATACTTTACGGGGGTTCAGGGGGAATCATTCCCCCTGATGGGGGTTTGGGGGTGAAACCCCCAAGAATGCCCTATCGGTAAAACTCAATCCCCAAGTGCTTAGGTTCGTGAGAAAGTGCGGATAGAATCGCGAGATTTGTGGCTTTTGTTACCGTTGAATTCGGCAAAGCGCTTTGGTTTTTTGTCTGAAAAATCGCGTTCGCTGCGTTCTTTTTTGGGTTTACGTTCCGAGAAATCCCGTTCGTTGCGTTCAAAGGTGGCAAAGCGCTTTGGTTTTTTGTCGGAAAAATCGCGTTCAAAGTTGCGTTCTTTTTTGGGCTTACGCTCAGAGAAATCGCGTTCGTTGCGTTCAGAAGTAGCAAAGCGCTTTGGTTTATCTGCTTTATGGGCGCGGCGTTCTGCGCCTTGTTCACGAGCGAAACGTTCGCTGGGCGAGCGCTCTTTATCAAAGCGCTTTGCACCACCGCCCCATTCTTTACGCGGATTGCCACGCATTTTTTTCTTAGGCTTGGTTTTGGGTTTGGCAAGGATTTGTGGCTCTAAACCTGCGATTTGATGCTCTTCAATATCGCGTTGGAGATAACGGCGAATGGAGGAAAGAGAGCTTCTGTCTTGTAGGCTACACAAACTCAGTGCAATGCCTGTGCGCCCAGCGCGTCCGCTGCGCCCAATACGATGCACATAATCTTCCACTTGATGTGGCAAATCGTAATTAATCACATGGCTGATGGTAGGAATATCAATGCCACGCGCTGCCACATCAGTTGCCACCAAAATATCGCATTTGCCTTTACGCACATCTTCCACAATCCGATTACGCTTCACTTGTGCCAAATCGCCATGCAAAAACCGCGCACGGTAGCCTTGTTCGCGCAATTTATCTGCCAAGTCTTCGGTTGAGGCTTTGGTGGCGGCAAAAATGATGGTTTGCCCCATTTCAGGGTCGCTTAGGAGATGCTCAAGGATTTTTTGTTTGTGGTCTTGGTTGTCGCAGAAGTAGACGCGCTCTTCAATGTGAGCGCTCTCAACTTTGATGGTGACTTTTTCGGCATTGTTGGTGTAACGATTGGCAATTTTGCCGACTGGCCCGTCCCAAGTAGCAGAAGACATGATGGTTTGACGCTCTTTTGGCGCAGCTTCCATGATGGCATTAATATCATCAGCAAAGCCCATATCCAGCATACGGTCAGCTTCATCGAGAATGAGGGTGTGGAGCTCGGAGAAATCAATGCGTTCATCGCGCATATGGTCAAGCAAGCGACCTGGTGTAGCGATGATGATTTGCACGCCTTTGGAAAGCGCTCGGATTTGTCCACCATAAGGCGCACCACCAACCAAAGGCGCGGAAAAAAGCCATTTTAACTCTTTACCGTATTTGCGCACTTGTTCATGCACTTGCTGGGCAAGTTCGCGTGTGGGGGTTAGGATTAAAACTTGTGGCTTTTTGCTTTTAGGATTAGCGCTTTGAATGATTTTCGTGAGAGCTGGCAAGACAAAAGCAGCTGTTTTGCCACTGCCTGTTTGGGCGCTCAACAACAAATCGCGACCTTCAAGCGCCAAAGGAATGGCTTGGGCTTGAATGGGGGTTGGTGTGGTGTAACCACTGTTGGCGATGGCATTTAACAGAGGTTGGGGCAGGGGGAGTTCATTAAAGTTTTGCATGAGTGTCCTCGTGTAGAAAAGACAAACCAGACATCGTGCGCCAAAAATCAGAGCTTAAAAAGCAGGCGTAAGCGAGCGCCAAAGCGCTTTGTTGAACTGAAGAGCAACAAGGTCAGTGTGCCAAGAATGCGGCAATCGTTGAAACCTCGTTGTTTCCAAATGCCACCGTAAAAGGTTGGGCATTATACGCATATTGCTGGCTTTGGGTATGAATAATGCGTAAATAGTGTTGCTCAAAGCGCTTTGCTAGCGTTTAATGTTAAGATACCAACTGTTTTTCTTACCCTAAATTGCTATGAATGCCGAAGAAAATCCTCCGCAGCGTACGCCTTGGTTACAACGTTTAACCGAGTTCTTCCAAAACGATAAAGAAACTCCACGCGAAGAGTTGCTTGCTTTGATTCGTGAAACACGCGCCCAAAGCGCTTTGCCTGAAGAATCTGCACGCATGATGGAAGCCTTGCTCCAGCTTCAGCACAAACAAGTGCGCGATATTATGATTCCAAGAGGGCAGATGATTGTGATTGAGGAGCAATGGTCGTTGGAGAAGGTTCTGGCGGTGGTGTTGGAATCGGGGCATTCACGTTACCCTGTGGTTGATGAGGCGCATGAGAGCGTGCGAGGGATTTTGCTCAGCAAAGATTTATTGCCCGTGTTAGCGAGCCAAAGCGCTTTGGATTTGCCAAAGCTATGGCGTGTAGCAACAGTCGTGCCTGAAAGTAAGGCGTTGGAATCGATGCTTTCTGATTTTCGTAGTAACCGAAACCATATGGCGGTGGTGATTGATGAATACGGCACTTTTTCAGGTTTGGTGACCATTGAAGATGTGTTGGAAGAGATTGTGGGCGAGATTGATGATGAGCATGATGTGATTGATGATGAATTTATCGTTAGCAATCCTGACGGAAGTTTTAATGTCAAAGCGCTTACCACCATCGAGCATTTCAACCAAGCCTTCCAAACTCAGCTCTCTGATGAAGATGCAGACACCATTGGTGGCTATGTGTTACAACTGATGGGGAAAATGCCTGAAGTGGGAGAAAGTGTGGAGTTTGCTGGCTACCATGTGGTGGTGAGCAAAGCCAATCAACGGAGGCTTTTGGCTTTGGTAGTACGCCGATTAGAGGGCGTGCAAAGCGCTTTGGTACAGTAAATGCTTAGCTTGTACTAGCCCTTCAGGGTCTCTATGTTGTTAATTGAGGATAACCATGAAAAAAATCTTAGTGTTAAGTTTGTGCGCAGCAGTGTTGTCTGCGTGTTCATCAACCAAAAGCTCTGTTAGCGCCTCTGGCACAACGGATAATCCCGTTTTTCCTAGCGTTGATTCCGTTCAGTTCGATAATAATCGTGGCACATTCCCAACGGCTGACGAACTTGCTAATGTTAAAGCAGGCATGACCAAAGACCAATATTACAAATTGCTCGGTCGCCCTCATTTTGATGAAGGTTTCTGGGGCGTTCGTGAATGGGATTATTTGTTCCATTTCCATACACCAGGTCAAGGCACTAATAACGTCACCACCTGCCAATTCAAGATTTTGTACGATGATAACTACATCTCGCAAAGCTTCTTCTGGAAACCTATTGACCCACCACAAGCTATCTGCCCACCTTTCAGCCAACCTCAAGAGCAGCAAAACCCACAACGCTACACTTTAAACGCTGATGCATTGTTTGCTTTTGATAAGAGCGAATTAAGCCCACAAGGTCGCGCTGAATTAACAGAATTTGCGCGTAAAGTTATCCGTTTTGACCGTCTACGTGCAATCCATATCGAAGGACACACCGACTATTTAGGCGCTGATAACTACAACCAAAGCCTCTCTGAGCGCCGCGCACAAACTGTTATGCGCTACTTAACTCAACTTGGCTTGCCAGGTGGCGTGATGAGTGCAGTAGGCTATGGTGAAACTCGCCCTGTAACCCAATGTACCGATTCAGGTAACCGCAATGCGCTTATCGCATGTCTACAACCTAACCGCCGCGTGGAAGTGATTGTAGATGGCTCTGGTCAGCTGTAATCAAAGCGCTTTGACTAGGCGGCAGTGATGATGATTACTTGGGGGTTTCACCCCCAAACCCCCAGCAGGGGTTTTAAACCCCTGCACCCCAGTCTAAATTTATAAAACAGAAAACCCCCTTAAATGGGGGTTTTCTGTTTTAAAGCTTACATTGGGGTCAAGGGGTGGAACACCCCTTGTGGGGCGTGGGGCGAAGCCCCAGAAATGAACACCACTGCCGCCTAGTCAAAGCGCTTTGATTTTAGCGGAGTAGATTCCACAAGCTTAGTCCGCTGATGAGGAGTCCGACCAAGAGAATCATTTTTCTGGGGTTGATAAAGTGTAGGATTTTAGCAGCAAGTGGTGCAGCGATAAGTCCGCCGACAATTAAGCCGATGGTTACCATGCCAATGGTATGCCGTTGGGGGAGATTGAAGAGAAATAGTGTGGAGATGAAGAAGGTGATGAAAAATTCTACAGTATTGACGGTGCCGATGATAAGGCGTGGGGAGAGGTGATGGCGGTGTAGGAGTTGGCTATTGACAATCGCTCCCCAGCCGCCTCCGCCCATCGCATCGAGTGCAGCGCCGAAGATTGCAATCCAGCCTGAGGGAGTGTTGTGGGTGTGAGGGTGGAAGTGTCGCCAAAGCGCTTTGGCAATCAAGGATAATCCCATGACCAGCAAATAAACATTTACAACCCAGCGTAAATACTTTGGGTTAGCGTGGCTGAGAACGAGAGCGCCCACAGTTGCGCCCAAGATGCCACCGATGAGTAGGGATTTGAAAAGCGCTTTGTCTACATTATCATGATACAAATGCGATAATCCAGAGGCTCCTGTGGTGAAGATTTCTGCCATGTGAACGGCAGCAGAGGCGGTTGCAGGGGGAACGCCATGTGCGATAAGAAAGGCATTGCTGGTAATGCCGTAAGCCATGCCTAAGCTGCCGTCAATCAGTTGTGCGAGTAGCCCTACGCACAGTGCTGCCCAAAAAATACGGTTGCTCAACATCATGCCCAAAGCGCTTTGGATTTGGGAGGGTTGTTCGGCGGAGTAGAGAGTTAATTGAAACAAGCCATAGAGTATTGTCAGTGATAAAAGCCAAATGATACTTTTGCCAACTTTCAAGGAAAAGGATTCTGTGGTGGGCGGGGGCTGTCGCGATAAGCTCATAGAATTTCCTGCATTGCCTGATGGGTTTTTCGGAGCAGGGTAACACAAAAAAGCCCTGCAAGCAGGGCATCAAAGCGCTTTGGCAAGATTAATGATTTTTGTGGGTGGTGCTGTATAGGATTTTATCGGTGTATGCCATAGCAATAGCAGAAACCAAAAAGCTTAAATGGATAATGACTTGCCACATTAATTTATGGGTACTCGTGCTATCGGCGCTAAGGAAAGTTTGCAATAAATGAATAGAAGAAATGCTGATAATCGACATGGCTAATTTTACTTTTAAAACAGTTGCATTGACATGCTTTAACCATTCAGGCTCATCGATATGTCCACGTGTTTGTTCCAGTTTGGAAACAAATATCTCATAGCCACCAATAATAACCATAATTAATAGGTTTGCTACCATTACAATATCAATCAAATTAAGAATAGTGAGCATGATGACATTGTTTTCCATCAAATGCCCATGGGTAATTAAATGCCAAAGGCTTTTGAGAAATTTAATGGTATACATTATTTGTGCAATAATTAAGCCGATATAAATGGGTAATTGTATCCAACGGCTAGCAAAGATAATATGCCCAATGGTTTTTCGGAAAGAAATAGGATTCATTGATGTATTCCTTAATTGGCGTTAGGGATAAAAGTATGGATTAAAACAAAGGCAAAGCGCTTTGGCAAATGACTTCTTCTCTATGATAAAAAAGCCCCACAGAAGTGGGGCTGAGTTTTTAGGATTTTACCTAAGAAAGCGCTTTGGCTTATTTTTTAATCAAGCCAGCGAAATAGGTTAATGTGCGAACCAATTGGTAGGTGTAAGACATTTCGTTGTCATACCAAGCAACAGTTTTCACGATTTGCTTATCGCCAACGGTCATCACTTTGGTTTGGGTCGCATCAAAGAGTGAGCCATAGCTGATGCCGATAATATCAGAAGAAACTAACTCTTCTTCAGTGTAGCCATAAGATTCGTTAGCAGCTTCTTTCATGGCGGCGTTGATTTCGTCTTTGGTAACTTTTTTGCTTAAAACAGAAACCAATTCGGTCAAAGAACCAGTGATAACAGGCACACGTTGCGCTGCTCCATCAAGTTTGCCATTCAATTCAGGGATAACCAAGCCGATAGCTTTAGCTGCGCCAGTGCTGTTTGGCACGATGTTAGCAGCTGCAGCGCGCGCACGGCGTTTGTCGCCTTTGCGGTGTGGCGCGTCTAAGGTCATTTGGTCACCAGTGTAGGCGTGAATGGTGGTCATGATGCCTTGCTCAATGCCGAACTTATCGTTCAAGACTTTCGCCATAGGAGCCAAGCAGTTGGTGGTGCAAGAAGCGCCAGAGATAACGGTTTCAGAGCCATCTAAGATTTCATGGTTTACATTGTAAACAACAGTTTTCACATCGTTACCGCCTGGAGCAGAAATAACGACTTTTTTCGCACCAGCTTTAATATGCAATTCAGCTTTCTCTTTTGAAGTGAAGAAGCCTGTGCATTCCAAAACCACATCAATACCTAACTCGCCCCAAGGTAACTCTTCAGGTTTTGCATTAGAGAATACTTTGATGGCTTTGCCATTGACGACAATGGCATCATCTTTTAATTCCGCTGTGCCATCAAAACGACCTTGTGCAGTGTCGTATTTGAAAAGATGCAACAACATATCTGCTGGGGTTAAATCGTTAATCGCAACCACTTCTAAATTGGGGATATTTTGCATTTTGCGTAATGCCAAACGACCAATACGCCCAAAACCGTTGATAGCAACTTTAATACTCATAGAGAACTCCTTGTAATGAGTAGCGTGAAAAGCAGGGAAACCCTGTTAGAACCTTATGGCATCATACCACAAAGCGCTTTGGGGTTTAACGCCAGCCGAGTATGTCAAAAGCAGCAATGAATGAGCCAACGAGGAACAATGAGCCTAGTGTGGTTAGGGCAATCATATTAGCTGCTGCAACGGCGTTGTTGTTGGGCATGGCTTTTGCCATGATGTAGCCTGCTGAGGCGGTGGGGGTACAGCCCATGAGACATAAGATGCCCAAATGGTAACCTTCCAGCCCCAGTAGCCAGCCTAAACCAATGAAAAGTGGCGGAGCGAGCAAGAGGCGCAAAGCGCTTCCAATGAGGGCAACGCGACCGCTGGAGAAAATACCACGCAAATCAAAGGTTGCGCCCGCGCATAACAGGGCAAGGGGTAGGGTTAGATTGCTGACATATTGGGTAAAATTTAAAACCATCTGTGGCAACTTCAAGCTCAGCATTTTGCAAACAATCGCCAACAAAAGTGCCACCACTAAAGGATTTTGCAATACTTTCATCACCATTGCCCAGCCAAAGCGCTTTGCCTGAGGGTCATGGGTTAAGCAAATAACGGCGAGAATATTGAGTTGCAAAGCCACCATACCTGCAAAAATTGCCGCTACAGCGAAAGCCTCGTTATCGTAAACCCCATCTGCCAGCGCGATGCCTAAAATCGCCAGATTGCCACGAAACAAAACTTGTGTGAACACGCCTCTATCGTATGGCTCAAACCACTTTTTCCCCCAGTGATTGCCAATAAAATACAAAATAAACACTGCCAAATAGCCAGCCAGCAGAATTTTCCACTGCGAACGAATTGCCACATCAGATTTCATCACGCTGACAAATAACAACGAAGGTAAGGCATAACGGTAAACCATCATGTTCATCGCCGAGACGAGTTTATCGTCCAGTTGTCCTTGTTTTCGCATCAAAAATCCCATCGCCATCAGCGCCAAAATCGGCACAATAACGGTGGCGGAAAATTGCAAACCTGCCCATAACGCGTTCATTCTCTCTCCTTACAGCAGTAAAACACTCAATCCAGCGCCGCCCAAAAGCAGCCACAAAAAGACACAAAACCCCAAAGCAAATGGCTTAATCCCCAGTGACCAAAGCGCTTTGAATTGCGTACTCAAGCCCAGAGCCACCATAGCAGTGGTCAGCATCCATTGGTCAAGCTGAATGAGGGCTTCTCGGTAAGGCAAAGCGCTTTGGGGGAGGTAGGAGTTTAGGAAAACCATGCCCACAAAGCCTAAGGCAAAATGGGGAATTTGGAAGGTGATGGAGCTTTGGGCATTGGTTTGGCGTTGGGTGTGGCGTTGCCAGTAGAAAGAGAGGGCGAGCAAAAAAGGAGCGAGTAAAAGTACGCGTGTCATCTTTGAAATAATGGCTGTTTGTGCCACGCTCTCTCCAATCATGCCCCCTGCTGCGACCACCTGCGCTACTTCATGCACCGCTGCCCCAATATAAATTCCAAAATGTTCAGGCGATAAAGGTAACCATTGGCTGGCATACAACAGTGGGTACACCAACAACGACAATGTGCCAAACAAAACCACCGTTGCCACCGCCAAAGCGCTTTTGTGCGGCTCTGGTTTAATCACACTCTCTGCTGCTAACACAGCTGCTGCCCCGCAAATACTTGCCCCAGAACCCATCAAAATCGCGGTTTCTTGGTCAATAGCAAAGATATGTTTGGCAAGCCATACGGTGAGGAAGAAGGTAGAGACGAGCATTAATGCATCGAGTAACAAAGCGCTTATTCCTAAATCGCCCAATTCCATCATGCTAACGCGTAAGCCATACAGCACAATGGCGCTGCGCAATAGGGTTTTCTTGGCAAAAGCTATGCCGCGTTCAAGATGGTGGGCATGGCGAGGGTAAAGGGTATTGCCCAGTATCATGCCCAAGACAATAGCAAGCAGCATTGGATTGGCATAAGCGCCAAACAAAGGCGAGAGTGAAGTCGCGATGAGCGCAATAACAAAGCAATAGATGAGACCAAACAACATGAGGTTCCTTAGGCTGATGAATAAGGCATAGATAATAGACACTTCATGCCCGAATCCCAAGCCATTTTGAAGGCTATGTTGGAAGTTAAAGTGGGGCTTGGCTTGAAGATGGCAAAGCGCTTTGGGGGGAGTTGGGTATAATGGAGGTTTTAAGATGGCTAGGAGGCTGGTTTTATGGCGTTATTGGGAAAGTGGTTTAAGAGATTCTCTCGGCAGGTGCCAAGTGTGCAAGCGCCGCGTAGTCAATTGTTGCACGCTGGTGTTCACCCTGAAGTGCCGTTTCAATTGATTTTGGAAGAGCATCAAAGCAGCTATTTTTACAATCCAACCCAGCAGCCCATCAAAGGCATTCATCAAGCAGGAACGTATCCTCAAGAGCCTGAGCATATCCCCGCCTCGCGTTATGTGGTGATTAATCGCGAGTTAGACGAGGAAATGCGTTGGGAAGTAGCGCGTGTGATTGAGGAGCATGTGGTGCAACTGGAGATTTTGGTGGTGGCGAGGGTTTCTGATGTGGAGCGTTTATCTGAGCGATTCAGCTCTGAAGAGAATGCCCATGCCAATAATTACATCAGCTATCGTCTGAACAAAATGACTCAGCAATGCGCTCAAGAACCTAGCTTGCAAGATTATCAACACAGTGAGCCACGCTTACATGCTTTTTTCAAACAAAATCTTGCTGCTGCGCTTGCGGATATGGGGCTTGAGTTACGCGATATGGTGATGACGCTTGCTGTGCGTCAGCGTCCGCGAGCTGATGCCCAAAAGCCAACCATCAATACTGCCAGCATCATCAATCGTGAGTTGTTTCCTGAAGGGGGAGTGCGTGATAAAGCTCAGCCTGTGCGCGAGATGGTGGGTGAAGAAGAGCAGTTTTACTATTTGCACTTGGGAACACGACATGGGCCTTTGCCCAAGTCTACGCTTATCCACAAAATCGACACAGGCGAGTTGGAGCCTAGCACTTGCGTATGGAAAGCAGGCATGGGGCAATGGACACCAGCCCATAAGCATTTCTTGCTGAACAAATAACCCAAAACAAAGCGCTTTGATGAGGCAAGAGTGATGAAGCAAGTAAGGTGGTTATCGTTAGGGCTTTTGGTGGTACTGAAGGCACAGGCGCAGAGCTTGTATGTGTGTACGGAGAATGGGGTAGATAATATTGTGGCTCAATCGCAAGGCGCACATTGTCGCCCTTATCAAAAGGGCATGTTTGGCGCAGGAGGAGCAACTGTTGCTTCCGCTGAACAAGTTTCCAAGAAAAACTCAGCCCAATCAAATGCTCAAAGCGCTTTATCTCCACAAAAAGGGCAGGGAGATGCGACAGCAGCTTTGAATTTACCTGCTGATATGCCGCCACCAACGCGTATCAGCACGCCCGAGTCTCGAGCAGCGTTGAAAGCAGAAATCGAGCGAAAAGAAGCGAGCCAGCAGGCTAAGGCAGAATCGTTAAAAAAAGCCCAAGCCGAGCTGCAAAGCCAAGCTCAACAGGCTCAATATCAGGCTAAGAAAAAAGAGGAAAAACAGGGATTTTTCAAGCTTAAGCAGGTTCAATCGGACGTGAGTTTGACCGAAATCGAGCGTTTAACTCAAGAGAAAATCGATGCCGATGAAGCAGCTTATCGCAAAGCCAATCCTTACAGCACACAAAGTATCTATTATCAAAGCCCATTCAAAGAGAAGGTTCCTATTTGGCATTGCCCTGATGGTAAAGGTGGCGTGATGATTATTGACTCTGCCGATCAACCACTTGATGAATGTTCTATTGCAGGTGAAACTGGTACGCTTGGTGATAAACAAAGCGCTTTGGTGGATTTTTATCGGGGCAAAAGTGGGCGTGCCAATTTGCCCAAAGAACCTGAATTGCCTCCTGCGCCTGCCAGCAAAGATGTTTACAAATGCTTTGATGAGGGCGGTGAGCCTGTTTATGTGAATGAAGATTTGAAGGGTGGTTATAAACATTGCACCTTTTGGTCACGTTCTTTTGCTGGAGTTAAACAGCAATTCAAACAAGAAGCTATAGAGCAAAAATCCTTAGAAACCCTTGCCAAGCAAGGTATTCAAGCTCAAAGCGCTTTGGCAGTTGCTAGTAAAGACAACAGTGGGCGTTTGCATTGTACGGGAGCAGGCTACATTGAATTTAACGGTCGTGTGGAGCAATACCATTGTGCTAATCGCTCGTATGATTACACACCAGGAACCAGCGGTGGTGTGGCTCGTTTGGGGGATAGGCAAGTAGAATTAACGGCTCACCGTTTGGACTATCTGAACACGCATGGCAGTTGTGGTGGCACGATTACAGCAGAGAATGGTCGAGTGTTGCATTTGGAGCCAACCAAAGATTGCCCAGCAGCAGTGTTGGTAGAAGCTAAGAAGGTGGAAGCAGAGGTTCGCAAAGCGCTTAATATCAATGTCAGTGGTGCCTTTAAAGAACGACAAATCCAGCTTCGTGACCAAATCAACCGCATTGCGCAGGAAATTGGGGTGGATCCTTATTTTGTTCACGCCATCATTTCGGCAGAAAGTGCTTACAAACCCAATGCCAAATCGCACGCAGGCGCGATGGGCTTGATGCAGTTGATGCCAGCCACGGCAAAGCGCTTTGGGGTAACCGAGCCGTATAACACCGAGCAAAATGTTCGTGGTGGTACAACTTATCTCAAATGGCTACTTAAAGAATTCAACGGTAATATGGAGCTGGCGGCTGCTGGTTACAATGCAGGCGAGGGTAATGTGCGTAAATACGGTTACAAAATTCCGCCGTTTATCGAAACCAAAGCCTATGTGCCGAAGGTGATGGAATATTACCGCCGTTATCGAGCAAATCCTCAAGATATTGGCTTATAGTGTGATGAGTATTAAAAGCAAAGCGCTTTGGTTAGCGTTTGTTGTGGTGGGTATGGCGGAGGCAAAGGAGCATTGCGGAAGTTATGTGAAAAACGGTAAAACGGTTTACATTTCCTGCGCACTTGACCAGAAGTTTCGAAAATCGCAAAGTCAGTCAGGCGGTGGCATGTGTCGTGCTACATTGACCATGAACGGCAAAACCAAAACCTATGAGCGCCCTTGCCCTGTTAAACAACCTGTTCCTCAAAAGCTGACCCAAGATTTTTCTGAGCGCCAGAAAGCCCTTAGCACTTTGATTGATGAGCTTTCCAAGCAACATGGCTTGGAAAGCGCTTTGGTGCATGCGGTGGTGTCGGTGGAGAGCGCGTATTACACGCATATCATCTCTCCCAAAGGCGCAATGGGTTTGATGCAATTGATGCCAGAAACAGCGAAAGCGCTTGGTGTGGAAAATGGTTTTGACCCCAAGCAAAATGTTGATGGTGGAATTCGTTATCTTAAACAGCAACTTATTGATTTCCAAAGTCTTGAGCTTGCGCTCGCTGCCTACAATGCAGGGCCAGGTAATGTGCGTAAATACGGTAACCAAATTCCGCCTTTTAAAGAAACACAAGCTTATGTCGCAAAGGTTTTGGAATATCGTAAGAAGTATCAAAACGAATGGGCAGCTTCCATCAAGCCTTTGCCCACCCCATGAACTTTGCAGCCCTAATCTTACGTCAGCAAGCCAAAAGCGCTTTGGCGTATCAATTATGAATGGAGAAAGCAATGAAAAAACGATGGCTCGCCATGTTGATGGCAAGTGCATTGCCTGCCTTTGGGCAGTGGCATGAACTTCGTGAGGCTGAAAAAGCCATTGAAGCAGGCGCACCGCTTGCCCAGTATCAACATTATGCCCAGCATCCGCTCTATCCCTATTTGCAATATCAATACTATCTTCAAAATTTCATGCAAGTGGAGGACAAAGCGCTTATCAGCTTCCTAACCCAACACCAAACCTCTCCCTTTGCGCGGCGTTTGGCAGAAAGCGTTTACCCTCATTGGATTGCGCGGAAAAATTACGCCGCCATTGTGCAAACTTTTGATGCCTTCAACGAAAGCCAAAATGCCCAATGCGCTTATCGTGAAGCCCTTTATTTCACAGGAAAACAAAACGAAGCCTTGCATGATGTGCAAAGCTTGTGGGAGAAAGATTTGCCTCCTGCTTGCCTGACCTTGCACCAAATCGCGCCTGCTGATGAGAAAAGTGAGGCAAAGCGCTTTGGGGTGAGCATTCGTAAAAGCGTAAATGCTGGACAAAGCGCTTTGGCTGGCTTGAGTGAGGAGGGTAAGCAACAAGCACAAGTATGGTTATCGGTGGTGAGAAAACAGCTGCCTGAAAGCGCTTTGTGGGATTTATCCAGCGTTTGGCGCAGTGCGGCGTTATCACATCGTATTTATCAATTGAGTGGCAAAAACTGGGAAGAAGGCTTAACGCTGGCACAAAGCGCTTTAGCTCGGCAGGCATTGTTACCTCAAGATAAAGGCGCTGCTTTATCTCGCCTGTTACGCAAACTGGCACAAAATGATTATCCACAAAGCGTTTTGTGGTTTGGTGAGATTCCTGCTGGTGAACATGAAGATGCTTTGATTGAAGATGTTGTGGCTTATCTGCAACGCAATCACCGTTGGCAAGAGATTCCTAAGCTTTTGGCTCATCTGAATGAAGAAACGCGCAGCCAAGCCCAGTGGCAATATTGGTTGGGTAAGGCGTATGAAAAACAAGGGCAAAGCGCTTTGTCACAGCAGCATTATCAACAAGCTGCAAAAAAGCGAGATATTTATGGTTTTTTTGCGGCGGAGAAATTGGGCTTGCCGTATCAGTTTGAAGATAACAGCGTGAAAACAAGGCAGGCAAAATATCGCGCTGTGATTGCAAAACCTGCCGTGTATCGTGTCAAACTCTTGATGCAATACGGCGATACAGGACGAGCCTACCAAGAATGGACAGCACTCTCCAAAACCCTAAACGAAGAGCAAAATCGACAACTGGCGTTTTACGGCAGCGAGCTGGGCTGGCATCAGTTGGTTATTCCAAGCTTGGCGCAGGCGAAAGTATGGGATGCTCTCGCCCAACGCTTCCCTATGCCATATCAAAAGCGCATTGAGCATTATGCCCATAAGTATCAGCTCTCTCCTAGCACCGTTTTGGCGATTATCCGCAAAGAAAGCATCTTCCGAACCGACATCGCCTCTCCAGCTGGCGCTATTGGTATTATGCAAATTATGCCCAAAACTGCTGCTTCTACTGCCAAAGCTGCAGGTATTCCCTATGCTGGTAAGCATCAGCTGACGGATTTAGAAACCAATCTGGATATTGGAAGCTTGTATCTCAAGCAACGTCTTGAGGAATTTGGACATTTGGCTTATGCCGCCGCTGCTTACAATGCTGGGCCTTCGCGCGTGTATCAATGGCGCGAACGTTTCCCTCATTTGCCTCTTGATGAGTGGATTATTCAAATTCCTTTTGATGAAACAAGAGATTATGTGAAATCTGTTCTGGAATATGAAAAAATCTACCAATATCGGAGAAATGAACCCCAAACCCCTATCCAACATTCAGGTATCTCTGCTTGGTAAGCTGTACTTGGTTTTGATTCGAGATTCTTATGCAACCTAGCCTTTCCTCTATCACTCTTCGCTCAACTCCCAAAGCGCTTTGGCTTTTCTGCCTTTTCGGACTGAGTGGCTGCCAGCCCTCACAAACCTATTCAGAACCTTTGGATGAGACGTATCTTGTTCCCAAAGTGCTTTCAGGTGAAACAACCCAATTCACCCAAAAACAATGCCATTTCGGAGAAACCTTTGAATCACGTTATACGGACGAAACAAAACAAAAACTGCTCTTGCGTTATCGTGGGCAAGAAATGATGCTCTATCACCATGTTCATCAAGATTTGGTTATCTATGAAGGAGATTCTATCGCCCTCTACAGCGATGGACATATCCACCAACTCGCCCATAACCAAACAGGTAAAATTCTCGCCAATAGCTGCCAATAAAGCGCTTTGTTACACACTCCATAAGCCTATTTTGCTGAGTATGTGTTTTACTCGGGGCTTTGCCCCGAACCCCAGCAGGGGCATGATGCCCCTGCACCCCGCAAAGTATTTTAAAAAGTAAAACCCCCCACCAAAACTTTGTTTTGCGTGGGGGGTTTTACTTTTTAATGCTCTGGGGTCAAGGGGTGTAACACCCCGTGTAGGGGGCTTGGGGGACAACGTCCCCCAATAATCTCATTCCCTGCAGAGTATGTTTATAGAGCGTGTATCAATGCGCTTTATCCCAGTTATTGCCGAGACCTGTTTCGACAATAAGAGGTACGGAGAGGGTTAAGGCTTGTTCCATCAGTTTTTTGATGGTGGGGATAAGGTCTTCGCGTCCTATTTGGAGTTCGAAAACCAGCTCATCATGGACTTGCATGATTAAACGCAAAGCGCTTTGCTCGTGTTTGAGTTCCTGCATAACGGCAAGCATAGCGAGTTTAATAATATCGGCGGCGCTACCTTGCATAGGAGCATTGATAGCGAGGCGTTCGCTGGCTTGTCGGCGAGTTGGATTTTTGCTGTTGATTTCTGGGAGGTAGAGTCTTCTGCCGAGTAGGGTTTCAACATAGCCGTGATGTAAAGCGCTTTGCCGTGTGCTTTCCATGAATTCGCGTACTTTAGGGAATCGGTTGAAGTAGGCATTGATGTAATCATTAGCTTCGTAACGGCTGATGCCGAGTTGTCGAGAGAGACCAAAGGCACTCATGCCGTAAATCAAGCCAAAGTTGATGGCTTTGGCGTTGCGGCGTTGTTCTTGGGTAACTTCTGAAATTGGCGTGTGGAAAATTTCGCTGGCAGTTGAGCGGTGAATATCTTCGCCTTGTTGAAAAGCGCTTTGTAGACCTTCATCTCCAGAGAGGTGTGCCATGATGCGTAATTCGATTTGGGAGTAATCGGCGGCGAGAATTTGGAATCCTTCAGGCGCAATGAAGGCGGAGCGGATTTTTCTGCCTTCTTCGGTGCGAATGGGGATATTTTGGAGATTCGGTTCGGAGGAGGAGAGCCTGCCTGTGCTGGTGACGGCTTGATGATAGCTGGTGTGGATTCTGCCTGTTTTGGGGTTGATAAGTTCAGGAAGGCGGTCGGTGTAGGTAGATTTCAGCTTGGCAAGAGAGCGATGAGCCAAGATGGTGCGAGGGAGAGGGTGGTCATTGCAAAGCGCTTCAAGGGCATCTTCATTAGTACTTGGCTGACCTTTGGGTGTTTTGACCAATACGGGCAGCTTCAGTTGTTCATACAAAATGCTTTGCAATTGCTTGGGGGAAGCGAGGTTGAACATCATGCCAGCCTCTAAATAAGCTTGTTCTTCAAGTGATTGCAGTTGCTTGGAGAGCAAAGCGCTTTGTTCTTTCAAAGCTTGGCTATCGACTTTAACACCAAGACGTTCCATAGATTCCAACACAGGCGAGAGCGGTCGCTCAAGCGTTTTATAAAGCGCTTTGAGCTTGGGTTCGGCTTGGAGTTTGTTGTCAAAACATTGGGCAAGGCGATAAGTGACTTCTGCATCTTCGCACGCATAATGGCTGGCTTGTTGCAAAGGAATTTGGTCAAAGGTGAGTTGTTTGGTGCCTTTGCCTGCTAACTCTTCAAAAGTGGTGGTTTGATGGTTGAGGTAATACTTGGCTAAATCATCGAGATTATGGCGAGTGTTGGTGCTGTGGTAGGCGTAACTCATCAACATGGTATCCTCGCAAATGCCTGAAAGCTCAATACCATAGCGAGAAAGAATATGTCGATCGTATTTGAGATGCTGACCGATGATGGTCATTTGAGGGCTTTGCAACACGGGGCGAAGTGCTTTGAGGCTTTCCTCCAGCGGTAGATTAACGGCAAGCTGATGGCTGAACGGAAGATAGTAGGCATGCAGCTCATTTTCCCATTCGAGCGCAAGGCTTAATCCAACCAAATCAGCGTCCATGTAATTGAGGCTATTGGTTTCGGTATCGAGCGCAAAGCGCTTTTGGGCTTGGAGTTTTTGCGCTAATGCTTCAACCTCAGACAATGTTTGGAGGGTGTGGTAGTGGGTAGTGGATTGGGTTTGGGGAGTATGGACGAGTGGCAAAGCGCTTTGAGCGGAGGCATGGCGTTTGAGTTGGTGTAAATCGTATTGTTCACAAAGAGCGAGGAGCTTTTCGGATTGGACGGGTTTTTTGGATAAATCGTGAATGGAAAGCGAGAGTTCGACATCAGTCTTGATGGTGGCAAGCGCTTTGGAGAGGGGGAGTTGTGCCAGATGGGCGCGGAGATTTTCGCCGATTTTGCCTGAAATACGGCTGGCGTTATCGATGAGATTGTCGAGGGTTTCGTATTCGCTAAGCCATTTGGCAGCTGTTTTTTCGCCCACTTTAGGAATACCTGGAATATTGTCTGCATCATCACCCATGAGTGCTAGAAAATCAATAACTTGAGAGGCTTTGAGGGCAGGGACTTTGAACCGTTCATGCACATTTTCTGCGGTGGTAGTGGCATTTTTCATGGTATCGAGCAACGTAATATTGCCATTGACCAGAAGTTGCGCCATATCCTTATCGCCACTGGAAATCAACACTTGATAATGCTCTGAAAGCGCTTGATGCGCGAGTGTGCCAATGACATCATCGGCCTCCACGCCTGTTTCCACGATCAACGGAAAGCCCATAGCCTCCACCAATTGATGCAAGGGTTCAATTTGCGCGATAAGCTCGGGGTCAGCTTTTTTGCGATTGGCTTTGTATTCAGGGAACAAATCATGACGGAAGGTTTTGCCTTTGGCATCGAAGACGACTGCAAAATAGGCGGGCTGGAGGTCTTCATAGAGTTTGGTCAGCATTTTCATCACGCCGTGAAGAGCGCCCGTAGGGTGACCTTGTTTGCTGGTTAAATTAGGCAATGCATGGTAAGCACGGAACAAATAAGAGGAACCATCAACCAACACCACCAAATGATTTGAATCTGTCATCATAAAACTACCGTTATCGCAAAATCTGGAGAAAAGCGCATTGTATAGGCTATGGGTTTAGAATACAGTCTTTGTGAGGTGCGCGAGGCAAAATGCCCAAAGCGCTTTGGAGAATCAAATGGTAGAAGATTATTTACGATTGCGTGGTCGATTTGTGGTTCAGGGTAAGATTCAAGGCGATAGCAACGAGTATTCAAGCGTTGGCATTTTGAATTTGTTGGCAGAGCTGGAGCGTTTTGGCTATACCTTGAGCAATGATTTGATGCATGATTTTTTGCATTTAAATGATGAGGACTTTATCAATCAAAGCGCTTCGTTGTTAAAAACAGTTGAGGCTTTGCGTGGGGCAATGGTGGAGCATGAGCCGTTTTACCCCAACTTTCCAGCGCAAGTTCAAGCGATGAGCGAAGAGGATTTGCGCCGATTTGCTTTTGTGCATTACTTAGGGCATGAATGGGGTTTGTCGATTCGTCCTCAATTTGTAAAAGAGGCGAGAGAGGCTTTGCGCGAAGAGGTTTCGCTGATGGTGATTGAGCGCGGAAGCTTAGAGGATTACCACAGCTTGATGCAAAGCTTGATGGTTCGCCAAAGCGCTTTGTCTCAGGCGGATAGATGGGCGTTATTAGGCTGGTTTATGGATTTTAGCGATGAATTTTTCCTCCGTTTGCCTGATAAAATTCCAAACCGCGAAACCAAAGCGCTTTTGTTGGGCAAAGCGCTTTGGTCGCATTCGCTGGCAACTGTGGAGCATTGGGCAAGGCATTGGGGTTACACAGCGACAGATATTTTGCGCATGGTGGTTGCGCACTGTGGTGGTGATGTGAGTTTGAAAGAGCCGACTCGGTTCAAACTCAGCCGTTCGGAGCGGCGTTTGGTGTTGTCTTTACTGGAAGCAATCTCCGAGTTGCCCAGCACGCTGGAGGATATGTTTCGCCATCATGAACGCTTTAAACGCCTCGCTGAATGCCTTCACCCTCATGAAAATAAGCGCTTTGGGGGCGCGATGAGATTGTTTGAAGGCTTGCGTGGTCGGTATGTAAGCTTTGAAGCTCGCTGGCAAGGGCTTTGGCGTTCGGGGGATTTTCAAAGCGCTTTGGATTGCTTGGCGATGCGAGCGGGCGTGATGGCAAGGCAGATAGATTATTTGTTGCGCACTGCGCCTAATGAGGAGATTCGTGCGTTGGTGGCAAAGCGCTTTGCACAGGTTAAAAACGATGTGCCGACAAGGTTGTTGTTGCAATTGTGGCACCATGTTTCTTATCGCGAGAACCCCTTGCCGTATCGGATATTTTATCCGAAAGGGCAGGTGTCGAAGGTTTGGGTGGAAGCGGATAAGCGTAAAGCTTGGGACAAAGCGCTTTGTGTGGCGTGGGCTGAGGCTTTAGAAGGTTATTTGGTGGAGCGTTTTTCCAAATTGCCGCATTTGGGGAAAGTTTATTTAGATGATGATTTGGTGAATTATGCAGTGTCATGGCGTGAAAGGAGCGCCAGCAAAGCTTTGCAAACCATGAGTTATGGTAGCCGTGTCTCGATTGAGCCTGCTCATACTTTGCGCTTTTTTATCTATTGGCAACAGGGGCGTGAACGGGTTGATGTTGATTTGTCCGCTGTATTCTTCGATAAGGATTTTAACCATTTGAATACGCTGGCTTATTATGATTTAAAGCATCGCTATGCGGTTCACAGTGGCGATATTACATCGGCGCCTCATGGGGCAAGTGAATTTATTGATGTGGACTGGCAAAGCGCTTTGGAACATGGCGTTCGTTATGTCCTTTTATCGGTGAACAGTTTTTCAGGGCAGCCGTATAAAGATTTACCCCACTGTTTTGCAGGCATTATGTTGCGCAAGGCTCCAATGGCAGGCGAGATTTTTGAGCCGAAAACGGTGCAACAACGGTGGGATTTGAGTTCAGATGCGCAAATTGCCTTGCCGTTGGTGGTGGATTTGGTGGAAAAGCGCTTGATTTGGTTAGATTTGACACTAACGCGTGAGCTTTCGTTGAGCAATAATGTTTTTGAGCATTTGGGGACGATGAGCATGGTGGTCAAAGCGGCATTAGAGCAGCCGATATTGTCGTGGCAACGGTTGTTGACTTTGCACGCGAAGGCGCGAGGGGAAATTTGTGAAGAAAAATCACAAGCCGATTGGCTATTCTCAGTAACGCCACCTAAAAATGCTAAGCAGCAATGGTTTTCGCCGTTGCAGATGGATAAATGGGCGATGTTCACAGAATGATGCGCTGATGGGGAAAAGTGCTATAATGCGTGGTGGAATGGCTATGGTTGTGCTTCCTTCTTTCATTTTAAGGGATAGCCTGCCGCTTTCCATTCCATTGAATTTGTGTGGGTTTTAAAGCCTATTTTGGACAAAGCGCTTTGCTGCACCAAGTCGGTGGCAAAGCGCCTTTTCCTTGCCTCAAAGGTTGGGAAAAGCTACAATTTCAAACTTTCGCGCCCTATGAACTGATGGGGTGGCGCTAGAGATTTAACTTGGAGTAAAAAATGTTAACAGTTGAACAAAAACAAGAAATTTTGAAAAAATACCAACGTACCGCAGGTGACACTGGCTCTCCTGAAGTGCAAATCGCTCTTTTGACAGCGCGTATCGATGATTTACAACAACATTTCGCAGCGCATAAAAAAGATTTCCACTCTCGTCGTGGTTTGTTGCGTTTAGTAAGCCAACGTCGCCGTTTGTTGAACTACTTCAAACGTGTGAATTTTGATGGCTACCGTCAATTGATTGCTGACCTCGGTCTGCGCCGTTAAGAATTGTTTTAGGTAAGAAAAGGTTAGCGTGTGAAACAGATAGAAACTTTTGTCTACGGACAACACCAAGTACGCATTGAAACGGGTGAAATCGCTCGGCAAGCCGATGGCGCTGTGATGGTGGATATGGGCGGAACTGTTGTGATGGTAACGGCAGTTGCGAAAAAAACTGTAGCAGAAGGGCAAGATTTCTTCCCGCTAACTGTTGATTATCAAGAGAAATTCTATGCAGCTGGGCGTTTGCCTGGTGGTTTCTTTAAGCGTGAAGGTCGCCCAAGTGAAGGCGAAACCTTGATTTCTCGTTTGATTGATCGCCCCATTCGCCCTTTGTTTCCAGAAGGATTTTTCAATGAGATTCAGATTATTGCGACCGTTATGTCCAGTAATCCTGAGGTTAGCCCTGATATTGTGGCGATGATTGGCGCTTCTGCTGCTTTGAAGCTTTCAGGTGTTCCATTTATGGGGCCTATTGGGGCAGCAAAAGTTGGCTACAAAAATGGACAGTACTTACTGAACCCATCAGATAAAGCGCTTAAAGGCTCTGATTTGGATTTGGTGGTGGCAGGAACCGAAAACGCTGTTTTGATGGTTGAGTCTCAAGCCAATGAATTATCAGAAGAAATTATGTTGGGCGCGGTGGTGTTTGGTCATGAACAACAGCAAGTCGTTATTCAAGCCATTAACCGTTTGGCAGAAAAAGCAGCCAAGCCTCTTTGGGACTGGCAAGCACCTGCTAAAGATGTTGAATTAGAACAAAAAATTCGTGAGATTGCCTTTGCTCCTTTGACCGCAGCTTATCAAGTAGCAGACAAACAAGCTCGTCAATCGGCCGTTGGCGCGGTGCATCAAAGCGCTTTAGAGGTTTTGGTTGGTGAACAGTGGTCTGAGGCAGTGGTTTCTAATGCGGTGCATGAACTAGAATACCGTATTGTTCGCGATAGAATTTTAGCAAAAGAACCGCGTATTGATGGTCGTGATACAGTGACTGTTCGTCCGATTACTATTCGCACAGGCGTGTTGCCTCGTGTACATGGTTCAGCTCTCTTTACGCGAGGCGAGACCCAAGCTTTGGTTGTTACAACACTTGGCACAGGGCGCGATGCGCAAATTATTGATGCTTTACATGGCGAGTATCGTGAAAACTTTATGTTGCATTACAACTTCCCACCCTTTAGTGTGGGCGAAGTTGGGCGCTTTGGTTCGCCTAAACGCCGTGAAATTGGTCATGGTCGCTTGGCTCGCCGTGGCGTAGAAGCGATTTTGCCAAAGGAAGCCGATTTTCCTTATACTATTCGTGTGGTTTCTGAGATTACAGAATCTAATGGCTCGAGCTCTATGGCATCGGTTTGTGGTTCAAGCTTGGCATTGATGGACGCAGGTGTACCTGTAAAAACTGCTGTGGCAGGAATTGCAATGGGGTTGGTAAAAGAGGGCGAACGCTTTACGATTTTGTCTGATATCTTGGGTGATGAAGACCATTTGGGCGATATGGATTTTAAAGTTGCAGGCTCCACACGTGGTGTAACAGCTTTACAAATGGATATCAAAATTGATGGCATCACCAAAGAAATTATGGAACAAGCTTTGGCGCAAGCCAAAGTGGGGCGTTTGCATATTTTGAAAGTGATGAATCAAGCCATTTCAACGCATCGTTCAGAATTGTCTGAATTTGCTCCACGTTTCACTCATATGCGCATTGAAGTGGATAAAATTAAAGATGTGATTGGTAAAGGCGGTGCAACCATTCGTGGCATCACAGAATCTACAGGCGCAACCATCGATATTGAAGAAGATGGCACGATCAAAATTGCAGCGGTAAATAAAGAATCTGCCGATGAAGCTCGACGCATTATTGAAGCTTTAACCAGCGAGCCTGAAGTTGGTAGAATTTATGATGCGAAAGTCGTCAAAATTATGGATTTTGGGGCATTTGTATCATTCTTGCCAGGTAAAGAAGGCTTGGTTCATATTTCGCAAATTGTTGATTACCGTTTGCAAGATGTGAATGAAGTTTTGAAAGTTGGGCAAGAAGTGAAAGTAAAATTGTTGGAAATTGATCGTCAAGGTCGACCAAAATTATCTATCAAAGAAGCTCCAAATCAGTTATAATAATTACCTTTCAAACAAAGCGCTTTGTTTCAACAAGGCGCAACACTTTCGGAGAGATGGCAGAGTGGTCGAATGCGCACGCCTGGAAAGTGTGTATACGTTGATAGCGTATCGGGGGTTCGAATCCCCCTCTCTCCGCCAAACTTGAGCTTATCCCCTTTTTTCAACACGTCTCATTAAGAATCAAGAATACTCACAACCCTTTGTAGCATCAGGCTTCAGAGGGTTTTTTATTGCCTGTTACTGGGGGTATTGAGTCTTATAAAGTTGCAGGTTGTATCATCAAAGCGCATGATGATAACGGTATGGGAAACTGTGGATTTATAGAAGCTACTGTTATGAAATGTTTCCATGATGGCATCAACAGAGCATAAGGACAACTCAATCTTATACATTGGAAATACCCCAAGCGTTTCACGACAAGATGCGAGAGAGAGTTAGCCAATTGATGGTAGCGGTGGCGAAGAATAGAGATATCCCAAAGCGCTTTTGTGGATTTTTGAGTAAATGTCAAATCTCAATTAACATATTCTCTTCTTTTACTATGTAGTTATAATTTCTAGATATTAAGTAAACAGCGTAGAGTGTTATGAAAGCAGGAAACGGTATGAATAACTCTGGAAAAAGACTCAACATACTCAAAAAACAACACAATTTAACAAATGAGAAAATCGGGGAGTGGTTCGGCATAACCCCTCAATCTGTTCAGCTATGGATAGATAAAGGTATACCCAGCAAACGTATTGAAGCACTCGCGAAAAAATTTAACGTAAGCGCAAGGTGGCTTATGGTTGGCGAAAATGAATATGAAGAACTAACACAGTTAAGAGAAAATCAGGCACGCAAAGAGATAGCAGTGAGACTTGTAGAAGAGAGAGCTAGAAAAAACTTAACGCAGTTTGAATTGTCGCAAAAAACGGGATTTTCTATTGAAGCGATACAAGATTTTGAATTTGCAGACAAGGATATAACCAGCGATTACATTAAACATCTATCGGAACAAGGGTTTGATTTAAACTATATTTTTGGTGGCTATAGAAGTTCACAAGATAGAGAATCTTCTATAAACTACAGCAACATAGGAGATGGAAACAATATCAAGATACAAAACCAGCATTCTAAAAAATAAGCTACTAAGTAGGAGGTAGGTAATGAGTATTGGAAGAAATGTTAGATTTTTAAGAGAGCTACATGGAATGTCTCAGTCTGATTTAGCAGAGAGGCTTGGAAAAACGCAAGCGTCTATCAATCAGCTTGAAACAGGACACACACAGAAGCCGAGATACACGAAAGCACTTGCTAATATTTTTGGTGTAACTGAGATGGAGTTGAGATTCTCTGATATGTCTTCAATGGGCAGTGGCAGTGAGTTCACTCAAGATGACTTTAGTATGCGCTTAATAGAAATGCGAACTGAAAAAGGGTTACAGCGCGAGGAGTTTGCTAAAAAGATTGGGGTAAGTATTGATTTTTTTAACTAAAGTAGAGAGAAACCATCTAAGTTTTAGTGTCAGTTTGTTAGCAAAAATAGCTCACGCGGGTCTTGACGTAAACTATATTTTGACAGGGACGAGAGCGAATCAAACAACAGCATCAAGCGGTCATTCAATGAGTAATATTAGTAACAACGACAGCAGCAACATAGGAGATGGAAACAACATCAATATAAAAAACTAGTACGCTAAAAATAAGCTACCACGCAAATGACATACTGTCATAAAAGAAAACCAAGAAATCGCCATGTATCTAGCACGCATTCTGATACAAAACTGCCAAAAATCTTAAGCAATTATTCGCCAGCTTCACTCCTTACGAGGCTTTTTGCACACAAGAGCTTCTTTTAAAAGTCCAAAAAATGCGTAGAAGCCAACTCAAAGCGCTTTACGCAAACTCAGCCGTCAAGAAATCATCAACCAAACGACTAATCAACAATGGCAGTTTAACAATGCGATGCTAAAAGCATGGATAAAAGAGGTAGGGGGCTTAAGGCATCAGGAGTGCTTACAGCTCTTTGTATTATCAAGAGTTGTTTTTGCTTTTAAAGAGACATAAGACCCAAAAGGCTGAAAGAACAAAGAGTCATGGGAAAATATATTGCAGGATAAAAAATAAGACAACAAGGCTCGTATTCCAGCCCATATCTCGTAGGCGTGGCGCATCTAAATAGATAGTTTTGATGATAAAGATGCAGGTTAAGTGAAAAGAGAATTCTTCTTGTGGGGTCATATATGGGCTATTTGGGGGAAGATATCCGCCATTTTGTTGCAACATAAAGGCTGCGTAAGCCAATAGTCAAATAGCCAAAAGATGCTACAAAACATACGGCAAACGCTTAAGCGAGTATTTCTTTTTATTGCGCTCGTTTGATTTTTTACCAGCAAAGGATTCTCTTGGGTTTGATGTATCTCTTGTCTCCTATATTTATCTCTCTTAATACTTTACAAACAACTTTTCAGCCAAAGCGCTTTTTCCTCACGGTAGTGGGGTTTTATCCGTGTTTACTTTTGTGATGACACAAAAATGAACTTGCGTTCATCTTTTGTCTGTGGATAATACGAAGTATTGAAAATAAACCAATAGGTTTGAAGAGCGAACCAGCGGGGCGATAATGATAGAAAGTGTTGTGGCGAGTTTGAGGGTATTGAATTTGATTGCCCACCAACCTCATTTGGGGCTGACGGAAATTTCGCGTCAGCTGGATTTGAATAAGTCTCGAACCTTTCGCATTTTGAGTACGCTCAAAGCTATGGGCTATGTGCAACAAAGCAGGGAGGATACTTATCATCTGGGGGTTTTGGCATGGAAGCTGGGGCAGTCAGCACAAGCACAATTCCATGATTGGATTAAAATTTCAGAGCCTGTGTTGGAAGATTTGGCTGCTCAATTTGATGAGAATCTTCAAATTCGTGTACGTCAGGGCTGGGAGATGGTTCAGGTGTATTCTCGCCGTTCTCAGCAGACGTTACAGGTGGTGAGTACTGTAGGTAATCGTCGCCCACTAGGCTCAGGAGCGGCAGGTAAGATTTTATTAGCATTTATGAATGAAGCAGAGATTATGGATTTGCCAGAGGCTTATCAGCATCTTTACGCTGAATTGGAGCCTATTCGCCAAAGCGCTTTAGCGTGTTCTCGTGGGGAATTGACTTTAGATGTGGGCGCGATTGCTGTGCCGTTGTTTGATGCAATGGGGCAATGTGTGGCGAGTTTGAGTGCGAGTGTGCCACTGTCGCGTTTAACGGAAAGTTATCAAAGCGCTTTGAGTGAGGCTTTATTACGCGCAGCAGGGCGCATTTCGCAGCTGCTTGGCGCAATGGAATCTGAACGATTGAAAGAGCATTGAGCCGATGGTTCAAAGCGCTTTAGTCGTGGGTTATATCGATAAATCGAGGAGTAAAATGATGACGGAAACGGTTGTAAAACCTCAAAAACGGGCTATGAGTCCTACCATTGTGATGGTGATTATTGTGTTGATTGCGATGGCATTAACGTATGTTGTGCCTGCGGGAGAGTTTGTTCGTGAGAACAAATTGGTGGTACCGAACAGCTATCAAGTGATTGAGAAAAGCTACAGCTTTTTGGATATTTTTATTGGTAATGGCTCAAAAGAGCATGCGATGCCAGTCAGTTTTATGCAGATGATTGTGGCGATTCCACAAGGCATCATTCAACAAGCCAAGTTGATTTTCATGGTGATGTTCATTGGCGGTATGTTTGGTATTCTGAATAAAAGTGGGGCTATTGAGGCTGGTCTAGAGCGTTCGTTGAGTTTGACGAAAGGTAATGTTTACTTGTTGGTGCCAGCGTTGATGGTGATTTTCTCACTGGGTAGCACCTTAATGGGCATGGCGAAGGAATATTTGTTGGTGATTCCGATGGTGATTGCCATGACCAATCGCCTTAATCTCTCGCCTGTGATTGGTTTAGCGATTGTGACTCTTTCGGTGAAAGTTGGCTACTTGGCTTCCATCACCAATCCTTATGCTTTAGCAGTTGCACAACCTTTGGTTGGCTTGGAAACATTTAGCGGTATGAGTATGCGTTTATTGACTTATGTGGTCATGATGGTGATGTGTATCGCTTATGTTCTCTATAGCATCAAAAAAGAGACCAAAGGGCAAACGATAAGCTACACCTTTGAAACCAAAAAACTATCCACACGTCATACTCTGATTCTTTTGGCATTAGGCGCAAGTATTGTGTTGATGGTTTATGGTTACCAAGTTTGGAAATGGAAAACAGAGGATTTAACCGCCTACTATCTTTTCTTAAGCATAGTATTTGCGACCATTGCAGGCATGAATCCGAGTGATGCTGCTGATGCATTTGTGTCAGGTATGAAGAAAGTTTTGATTGCAGCAGTGTTGATTGGTTTAGCAACCGCAGTTGCAATTGTGCTGAAAGAAGGGAAAATCATGGATAGCATCATCAATTATTTGGTGAGCTTTATTGGCGGTTATGGCAGTTATGTTTCTGCATACAGCATGTTCTTAGTGCAATTGTTGTTAGATGTCGCTATTCCCAGCACTTCAGGTCAAGCTGCCGTAACTATGCCTATTTTGGGGCCTGTAGGTCAGCTGGTTGGTGTTAGTCCACAAACAACTGTTTTTGCTTTCTTAATGGGTAATGGCTTAACCAATGTGATTACGCCAACCTCAAGCGGCTTGTTGATTTTCTTAGCAACAGCGCAAGTTAGCTGGACACGTTGGTTCAAATACGTTTGGCCTTTGCTGATTTTGTTAGCCTTAACAGCTATTGCATTGCTCACTGTCGCGGTAGCCACAGGCTATTAAGGAAGGTTGATGATGACAAAGCGCTTTTTACAGAACTGCATGGTGCGTATGCGAGATGGCGTTCATTTGGCAACGGATATTTATTTGCCTGATAAGCGCTTTGGTTCATCGTTTCCTGTGGTGCTTGAACGTACGCCTTACGATAAATCAGCCCATTCTCGTTCAGAAATCAACCGCGATGGTCATAAAATCAGCCGAGAAGAGATGGCGGAGGCGTTTAATGAGCGTGGCATGGCGGTTGTATTTCAGGATTGTCGTGGTCGTTATCGTTCAGAGGGCGTGTTCATTAAATATGTGAACGAGGCTTATGATGGTGAGGATACCTTGCATTGGCTTCTTGAGCAGTCGTGGTGCAATGGCAAAATCGGCACGATGGGGCTTTCCTATGCGGCACATACGCAAATGGCTTTGGCGTGTTTATCGCCCAAAGCGCTTTGTGCGATGGTGTTGGATTCAGGAGGCTTTGCCAATGCTTACCAATGCGGCATTCGGCAAGGTGGGGCGTTTGAGCTGAAGCAAGTGACATGGGCATTTAAGCAGGCGAAAAATAGCCGTGAAGCCAAGCAAAACCCTGTCATTCGTGAGGCATTGGAGCGGCAAAATATTCACGATTGGTTCAAGAAAATGCCATGGACAGCAGGGCATAGCCCTTTATCGGTGGTGCCAGAATATGAAGAGTATCTTCTCGAGCAATGGCAACATGGCACTTTTGATGCTGATTGGCAGCGTGTGGGTTTGTATGCCGAAGGTTATTACGCGCAAATACCTGATATTCCTGTGTTGCATATGTCTAGCTGGTACGATGCTTATGTTTCTTCAACACTAAGTAATTTCAAGGGATTACAAGGAAACGGTAAAACCGCGCCCCAGTCGCTCATCATGGGTTCTTGGCTACATGGTGATCGCAATATTGCCTTCAGTGGCGATGTGGATTTTGGCGAACAGGCTTGTTTTGATGGGCAAGTCGCAAAGGATTGGCTGAGTTATCGCTTGGATTTCTTTGGCACATATCTTTTGGGACAAAGCGCTTTGTCGATACCGCCCGTGCAAATTTTTGTGATGGGCGGTGGTCGTGGTCGAAAAAATGAAGCTGGGCGTTTGGAGCATGGTGGTTACTGGCTTTGTGATGAACATTTCCCACCACAAGGTGTGCATGAAGAAGCTTGGTACTTTGGAGCAGAGGGTCGATTAAGTACCGCGTTGCCTGAGTTGGGCGAATGTCGTTTTCAAGCTGACCCTCATCACCCTGTGCCAACCATTGGCGGAGCGATTACTTCGGGCAAGCCTGTTTATGTGGGTGGAGCTTTTGACCAGCGCGAACGCCCTGATTTTTTTGCAACCGATGGCTCCAATCAACCTTTGAGTGCGCGGCGAGATGTTCTATCGTTTCAAAGCGCTTTGTTGGAAGAGGATATTTTGGTGGCTGGAGAGATTGAGGCAGAAGTCTGGCTACAATCGAATGCGCCAGATTGTGATGTTGTGGTGAAGTTGTTGGATATTTATCCGCCAAGCGAGGATTATCCTGAAGGTTTTGCGATGAATATAACCGATGGCATTATGCGTGCTCGCTATCGAACGGGCTGGGATAAGCCAAGTTTGATGCAGGGCGAGGTGGTGAAATTGGTGATTAAGCCATTTGCAACCGCCAATCTATTTAAGAAAGGGCATCGGATTCGGGTGGATATTGCTGGGAGCAATTTTCCTCATTTTGATGTGAATCCGAACAGTGGCGAGGCTGAAGGATTTGGTCGTTGTCCACGAATTGCGGAGAATCGGATATTTTTAGGGGGCGTGCAAGCCAGCCATATTAAGCTACCTGTACGCTATGGCGGATAAAGCGCTTTGTTCCATGTTTGACATTAAAAAGCCCTCAAATGAGGGCTTTTTTAGGCGATTATTTTTTCTTAGCTTCTTTTTTGGCAGTGGCTTTCTCAGGCATCAGTGAGGAATGATGGTGGGTAATGAGCCAATCTTTGCCATCAAAAGCATAGGTGTAGCTATAACGACCACTGGCTTTTTTGCCTGTTTTGGCATAGGTGAAGGTATACAAACCAGCATCTAAAGCGGTATTACAGCCGATTTGGATAAAGCTCATATCAATTTTGCCAGAGGGTTGGTCTGCCAAGAAATGATGGAAATAATCGGCTTTTTCTTCAGCGGTTAAGCGAGGCTTGTTGGAAATGGTGGGTAATAAAATGGATTCTGGCGCGTAATTTTCCACCACTTTTTCAGGGTTTCCTGTCGCCAAGCTGTTGTTCCAGCGGTCAAACAAAGCGGCGATTTCTTCTTGGGTAACAGCTTGACATTGTTGAACTTTAGCTGGTGCATCAGCCGTTGGCTTAGCGGATTCAGACGATGAACAAGCGCTCAAAACTCCTGCCAATACAACAGAAAATAAAGTACGTTTAAACAGTAACATAGTATTCTCCTAAGATTAAGGTTAAAAAATTTCGGCGATTTTACAGAAAATTAGCACAAAATGAAAGAAAAAACAAAGTGCATTCATAGCATTAATTCGTTAAGATGCCCAAAGCGCTTTGCTTTCATTCATGAACCATAAGGAGAACCTCATGCAAGTTGTTACTTCCGCCATTGAACAAGGCATTTTTCATGACCGTTTCGGTAAACGTGGGCAGGATTTTAGCCCTCATGGTATGCCTAGCCGTTCCATTCCCTTTGAGATTATTGATGCGCCACAAGAAACGAAATCCTTTGCAGTAGTACTAGATGATAAAGATGCGATTACAGCGAGTGGATTTGTTTGGATTCATTGGTTGATTGCCAATTTAACGCGTACCAGCGTTTTAGAGAATGAAAGTCAGCAAGCCAAAGATTATGTGCAAGGAGCCAATAGTTGGGCAAGCGCTTTGGGGAATTTTAGCCTTGAAGAAGCATCAGCTTATGGCGGCATGGCACCACCGAATTGCCTGCATCGTTATGATTTAACCGTTTATGCACTCGATACCGTTTTGGATTTGCAACAAGGGTTCCATTTTAATGATTTGCACTATGCCATGCAGGGGCATATCTTGGCGGTTGCAAGTATCACAGGGACTTATGATGTTTGACCACAAAGCTACCATACCAAAGCGCTTTGGGTGTATGGACTATGCTGGCAAAATAAAACCCCCATGTTGGGGGTTCTTTTTAACCTTCGCAACTACTGCAGGTCAGAAGGTCTCGATTGAATGCTTGCGCCGCATTAACCGAGAATTGGTAATACAAGCTCTTAATCCCTAAATCTGATGCCGTTAAATAAAGACTATTGATGTCTTTGGTTGGCGTTTGGGGGTGAATCATCAAATTAATACTTTGGGATTGGTCAATGTATTTTTGTCTTTGGGCGGCTTGCTGGATAATGGCCAATTGAGAGATTTCTTCAAAGGTTTTGAAGACTTCTTTTTCCTCTTGCGTTAATTCCGCCAAATGCTGAACAGAGCCGTTGCGAATCAAAATGCTGTTCCACACGTCTTCTTTATCCAAGCCTTTAGCTTTGAGCAAAGTCAGCAGATGGGGGTTTTTGTAAACCGTTTTAATTTTTGCCAAATCTTTCACATAGTAGTTTGATTTAAGTGGTTCTACCGATGCCGACACACTGCCCAGAATAAAACTGCTGGATTTGGTGGGGGCGATGCTCAATAAAGTGGTGTTTCTGCGACCATAACCTTTTAAAATTTCAGGCTCACCAAAGCGCTTTGCGAGTTCCTCAGAGGCTTTATAAGTTCTTTCATGCAAAAGCTTGAAGATTTCATTGTTCAGTTTCATCGCCTCGAACGAGTCAAAAGCTACCATCTTCGATTGTAGATAAGAATGCCAGCCCAACACGCCTAATCCCAGCGCACGATGACGTTTGGCAAAGCGCACGGCTTTTTCTAAGTATTTGATGTTTTCTCCTTTACCGATGAATTCACTCATCACCGCATCTAAGAAGTAAACCAAAGTCTCCACCGCGTCCGTGTCTTTCCATTCATCAAACCAAAGAAGGTTCATGCTGGAGAGGCAACACACAAAGCTTTCATCAGAGCTGGCAGGAAGCATAATCTCACTGCAAAGATTTGATGCCCAAACCGTCATGTCTTTATCTTTGTAGACTTCAGGACGACCATCATTAGCGTTATCTTTAAAGAAAAGGTAAGGAATCCCTGTTTCACTGCGGCGCTGAATAATTTTCGCCCAAATTCTACGCTTTTCCTTATCCCCTTCTTTCATCTCCTGTAACCATTGCCGACCCACACAAATACCGTAATACATCAACTGAATAGGGTTGCCTTCGGTATGGATTCCTAACCACTCCTCAATGTCAGGGTGTTCAATGTCAATATAACCTGCAAATTGCCCTTTGCGACTGGTTCCCTGACTGATAACATCAATGACCGTATCAAACAGTTTGGTGAAGTTAAAAGAGCCATCAGATACGCCATTGTTGCTAATCTCTGCCCCACGAGGACGAATCGCCCCAAAATAAGCACTGGTACCACCACCAATCTTGCTCATCATGCCAACTTCTGCCGTTGTCCCCATAATTCCTTCGATACTGTCGTCAATATAAGAACCAAAGCAGCTGATGGGTAAGCCTCTATCCAACCCGAAGTTTGACCAAATGGGAGAAGATAAGGAGAAGTAACCACGAGCCATGTAACGCTCAAATTTTTGGGCAAATCCTTCAATGCCGAGTTTTTTCTCTGCATAATGGGCAATCTCTTTAATTCTGCCCTCTGCCGTGACACCCTCTAATAAGTAACCACGTTCTAAAAATGTCCGACTTTCATCAGTAAGCCATGCATAATCAGGGCGTTGGGCAATATTCTCGTTCATGGGGAAATACCTCGTGTTGGTTAAAAAAGCGCTTTGTGTCAAGAGAACAAAGCGCTTTGGAATCGGAAATGGGTCGAAATGAGATAAAAAAGGGAAGGTGGGCTTTGACCTTCCCGAATCTCAACGATAATGGCGTGAGATTGTACACCTAAGGGGGGATAAAGTCGAAGCAAAGCGCTTTGATGCCTCGAGGATTGGTGAAAAAATGTTAGGAAAAACTTTGTGTTAGAAAGAATTCCAATAGGAGTTTGGCTATTTTCACCTAAAGCCTTGCCTCAAATCTTTCCGCTTGCCTGAGGTTCGTGGTGGAAAATCTTGATTCCTCTAGCCAAAGCGCTTTGTTGATGAATTAAAACAAATCCTCTTCGGTAATTTGTTTATTCTTTTTGGAATAATCCGTGCTGCGTTTGTAGAAGAAATCGTGTTCTTTACTGGAGAGAATTTCGACATCAAACCATGCGGTTTGTTCCAATAATTGAGAATTGACAGGATACAAACGTGGCAATCCCAATATTTCAAGTGAATTGTTGTAGCGATTAAGAATATAATTTTCGACTACATCGCGTGTTAAAAAGTCCAAATCGCCAGCCTCAAAAATCCAATTCAAGATTTTTTGCTCGGCGCGTAAAGCTTCTTCTGCAAGCTCTTGTAAATCTTGGTAAAATTTTGGGGTAAAGAGTTCAGGGTGTTCTTGTTTGAGAATCTGATAGAGCTGAATGCCAAATCGACCATGAATTTCTTCTTCTTTACTGGTTGCCTCAACCACATTGCTCATACCTTTAAATAAATTCTTATGTTTATTAAAAGACATGATAATCAGAAATTGCCCAAATAAAGAAATATGCTCAACAAATAAAGAAAACATAATCAGCGTTAAAACAAATTGCTGCTGATTGGTATCTTTACCACGCATAAAGTTTTCCATATAAGTAATACGAGCCATCATAGCATCGTTTTGCTTGATATTGTAAAACAATTCATTCATGCCCAATTTTTCTAACAAAAATGAATATGCGTCTTTGTGGCGGATTTCGGATTCTGCAAACGTTCCACCGACATCATCAATTTCAGGCTTGGGAAAATAGCGATACAAGTCGCCCCAAAAGCGCTTAACGTTCACCTCAACTTGTGAAATAGCGAGCATGGCATGGGTCAAAGCGCTTCGTTCAACATCGTTGATAACGGTTTTGTAGTCTTGAATATCGCTGCTGAAGTTAAATTCAGTGTGTAGCCAGTAAGAATGGCGAATCGCATCTTTGAAGTCCAAAAGTTCTGGATATTCATAGGGTTTTATTTCTAGGCGTTTAACAAATAAGCTGCGTGTCATCGCATATCCTTGTGTAGTCTCATTTCTAGCAGCGCATTCTAAGGCTTCTTAGGAGGTGGTGAAATCTTGACAAAATTGGGATTTTTTGTGTCCGTTGCAATGACTGGAAACTGGCTAGAAAAATTTTTTGGTTGACAGAAAAACACAACATATAGGGTTTTTGGAATGCAGGCAAACAAAATACAGTGCCATGAAAAGCAAAGCGCTTTGGACATTTCTGACCAAAGCGCTTTGTTTGGGGAGCTTAGGATTAATAGTATTCGCCGTGACGATAATCCCAAGTGTTGAAGTCATCGGCTAAGAATTGCATGATTTTATCGACATCTAAGCCTTTGCGAATCAACACAGGGCAAGGGCGTACTGAACGCTCACCTTTTTGCTCAGGAATGAGTTTGCCTTCGCTATCCACCATCGACACCATCACGCCTTGCTCGTAGCGTGTTTCAACCGTTTTATCAGGCTGAATAGAAGCCACATAATCATCAGCCTCAATCACCAAATCCACTTTAGAAGCAATGCGCTCGCCAATGCCTTCAACTTTACCACGATTGCCTTTGCCTGATGGGTTCGCGCTGGAGGCGTAAACCATCTTGCCTTCGGTGCGCCATAAATGTTCAGCGATTTGTTCGCCACAAACGCCAAACTTAATGACAAAGCAGCTGGTGCCGCGTGAATCCATCATCAATTCCTCACGACCATCTTGCACCAAAGCGCTTTTGGCATCTTCACGCCAAGGCAAAATGCAGCCAAGCAGAATATCGTTGTCCCAATGTTTTTGGTAAAACGCTTCAATTTCAGGATTCAACTGTGCAAGCGCTTTGAGTTGCTCCATGCTGCCACACAAAACCACACCAGGCTTGTTGCGTTTACGCTCTTTGGCATCAAATTTACGCTCTAAGCCAGCTTTGTCTGTTGTCATGATGATGTAGCCAACTTTGGTTGGGCAAACAATCACGCCACCTTCTTTACCAAGAACCTCTAAGCCCTCTTGAGAGAGTTTGCGATCCCAATGGATTTGTTTTGTCATCGTTCATTCCTTTGTTAAGGTTTAAAAAAGACCGCCAGCACGGCTGCCAGCGTCATGATAAAAAGCACTTTTTTCATCGTCTTGGGTTTGACTTTAATCGCCATATTAACGCCCCAATGAGCGCCCAGCATATTGCCTGTTGCCAAAACCAAACCAACGTCCCATAAAATCTGCCCACGCGCGATAAAAACCAACAACGCCACAGCTGTGAAGCTTAACGCACACACCAGTTTAAGCGCATTGGTGGCGACTAAATCGTAACGCAAACTGCCTGCGATTGCCGTAATCAGCACAAAGCCTACGCCTGCTTGCACAAAGCCACCGTAAAGTCCCGCCAAAAACAACCACCACCACGCGCTTTTGCGTTCAGAAACCAAAAATGGCACCGTGTCAGGGTCTGCCATCACCACAGAAGGGCGAAGCAAAATGATGGCACTCATGGCAAGCATCGTTCCCAACAAAAGCGCTTTGAGTAGAGCAGGAGGAGCGTATGAGGCACATAAAGCACCAATTAAACCACCTATGAGTGTGGGCGTAAGAATGGCAGGTAAATCTTGCGTTGGTAATCGACCTTTACGCCGAAACCCCCAAATGCCAACCACATTTTGCAGAAAAATGCCCAAACGGTTGGTAGCATTGGCAAGAGCTGGGGGCAAGCCCATCATCATCAAGGCAGGTAAAGTAAGATTGGAACCACCGCCTGCCATCACATTGATGACACCACACACAACCCCCAAACCAAACAGCAAAATCCATTGCCATAATGAAAAATCCAAACCTATTTCGCTCATGGTGATTCACCTTTACTCAAATCAAGCAACATCGAGCCTTTGAACTTCTTGTGTATCGTTTGAGCCTCTTCTTTACTGTAACCACCTAATATTACAGTGAATTGTTTACCTTTCTTGCGAACCATGGCAGGATAGCCTTGCTCTATCCATTTATCACGTTCTCTATTTGCGCCATCTTCATTGTCGCCAGAAGAGATTTGTACCCACCAATCGCCTGACAAAGCGCTTTGGGCAGTGGTGGTTTTGCCTGCGTTTGCCCGTTTGATTTGAGCTTGACGTTCGCGTACGCGTTGTTCGTACTCTTTGGTGAAATCTCGAACATTCAAGGCTTGTGCGCCATCGTGTTTGAGTTGCTCATAAAAACCATAATTTTCGATGGTTGCAGGAGCAGGAGGATTAGGCTCATAGGAGGTTAGTGTCAAAGCGCTTTTGGGTGCTGCATTGGGTTCAGGCGTGTTGGTGTTTGTGTTGGGGGTGTGATTCTCTTCATTGGGTTCCACAAAAACCGATTTGCCAATAAAGCCAATGCTGCTTACTACAAACACCAGCGCAAACAATGCCCCAAAAAAACGTGCAAACATCAACGATTCACTTTGCTTCTTCACATCCGCTCCAACGCTTCAACGCCCACCACATGCAAGCCATTTTTCAAGACCTGTTGCACGCAATGAGTCAGCAATAAGCGTGCTTGGGCAAGATTTGCATCATCATGCAAAACTTTGTAGCCTGCATCGTAGTATTGATGCCATGCAGTGGCGAGTTCTTTCAAATAGTTGATGATGAGATGAGGAGCATATTGGCTACCAGCTTGCGCCATCACATCAGGAAAACGTGCCATTTCGCGCACCAATCGCCATTCCGCCTCTTCATCGAGTAAGCCAATATGTGCCAAAGCGCTTTGGGGGTCAAAGCTGATTTGGGCTTCTTTGGCGCGTTCTAACACCCGAGAGGTTCTGGCGTGGGCATATTGCACATAATAATAGGGATTATCCTTGCTGTTGGAAGTTGCCAAATCAAGGTCAAAATCCAGATGTTGGTCTGCTTTACGCATCACATAAAAGAAACGGCAAGCGCCATTGCCAACTTGTTCACGCAAATCGCGTAAGGTGACAAACTGCCCTGAGCGTGTACTCATTTGCACCTTCTCACCACCTTGATACAGAACCGCAAACTGCACCAGCAAAATCAACAGTTTCTCTGCATCATGCCCCAAAGCGCTTAGCGAGGCTTTAACGCGCGAGATGTAGCCATGATGATCCGCGCCCCAAATATTGATGGCTAAGTCATAGCCACGTTTGAGCTTTTCATCGTGGTAGGCAATATCAGAGGCGAAATAGGTGGTTATGCCATTGTCACGCTCAACCACGCGATCTTTTTCATCGCCATAATTTTTTGATTTGAACCACCAAGCCCCATCTTTTAAATACAATTCATCACGCGCTTTCAACTGCTCCAAAGCGCTTTGGATTTTGCCTGTGGTAAAGAGGGATTTTTCGGAATAATAGCGTTGATACGATACGCCAAACTCTTCTAAATCTTGTTGAATATCCGCCAGCTCTGCCGAAAGTCCAGCTTGGAAAACGATTTGATAGGCTTCTTCACCTATCAGTTTGCGAAGGTTAGCGATGGTGGTGTCAATCCAAGTATCGCGAGCTTCTTCAGTGTTTTCAAAAGGTGCGACAAACTCCGCCAGAGGCTTTGCCAAAGCGCTTTGGTATTGTTCAACCAATTTTGCCGCAATACCAATCACGTAATCCCCTTGATACACGCCTTTAGGCAAAGCGCTTTGTTCGCCCAACTGTTGCAAATAACGCCAGTAAACAGAAAGGGCGAGAATATCCATTTGTCGCCCTGCATCGTTCACATAATATTCACAATCCACCTGATGCCCATTGGCGCGTAAAACATTGGCTAAACTCGCGCCATAAGCCGCTCCACGACCATGCCCAACGTGCAAAGGTCCATTGGGGTTGGCGGATACAAATTCGAGTAAGATTTTTTGTGGCTGTGTGGGTTGATGAGTGCCAAAAGCGCTTTTTTGTTCAAGAATTTGACGCAAAGCGCTTTGGCGCATATCGTCCAAACGGAAATTGATAAAGCCTGCGCCTGCGATGCTGATTTCTGCAACGCCCTCAATCTTGCCCATCGCTACAACCAAAGCCTCTGCTAAATCGCGAGGTTTCATGGAGAAAGTTTTGGCGTGCTTGAGGGCGATGTTGGAGGCAAAATCGCCGTGTGAAGGGTCTTTGCAGCGTTCAAGTTCTGGAGGTAAAAGCGCTTTGGAATCAAGATTGTGTTGAGTGGCGAGAGCCTGTAATGCTGCCTCAAGGCTATGGATTAATGCGTGTTTCATACAATTCCTTATGAAGTGTGGCAAAGCATTTGAACATGGGCTTTGCTAAATCGATAAAACCAGCATTCTACACCAGAGCAAGGTAAAGAACTCATCGCGCATGTTTTTGTCGCTTGGGGCAAAGTCGGGCTTTCTATCAAGCATGGGTATGCTGAATACCATGAGAAAAAGGGCTGAAAGCGCTTTGTTAGGACACCTGTTTCAAAATATCCAAAGCTTTGGAAAGGGTTTCGGCAGCGTGGACTTGAATATTGGAGGATTTTTTAGGCGCATTAGCTTTAGGGAGAATAATATGCTTAAAGCCATGTTGTTCTGCGGTTTTAATTCGAGCTTCGCCATTAACCACAGGGCGTAATTCTCCAGCTAAACCAATTTCGCCCATGAGCGCAAAATCGCGCGGTATGGCTTGAGCGCGTAAGCTTGAGTATGCTGCTGCCACCATCGCCAAATCTGCTGCTGTTTCGCTGATACGCAAGCCACCCACCACATTCACATAAACGTCCATATCATGCATAGAAACGCCACCATGCCGATTGAGTACCGCCAACAGCATAGAAAGCCGACCCGCATCAAAGCCAAGCGCATTGCGCCGAGCATAACTACCACCTGAGCCATCAACCAACGCCTGAACCTCAACCAGCAAGGTTCGCGAACCTTCCCATGCAGGAAAAATGGCGCTGCCTGCTTGGTTGCCATCAGGGCGTGAGAGAAAAATGGCGGAAGGATTGTTCACAGGCTTCAAGCCATTTTCTAACATCGCGAACATACCCAACTCATTCACAGGCCCAAAGCGATTTTTCACCGCGCGTAACATTCGAAAACGGCTACCTGCCTCGCTTTCAAAGTAAAGCACGGTATCTACCATATGTTCCAAAACACGAGGGCCTGCAATAGCGCCTTCTTTGGTGACATGACCAATTAAAAAGACGGTGGTATGAGTGGTTTTTGCAAATCTCACCAATTGGGCAGCGCATTCACGCAACTGACTCACCGCGCCAGGAGCTGCTGAAAGCGCTTCGGAATAAAGGGTTTGAATTGAATCAATGATGAGAACTTCGGGGCGATTTTCGTTAGCCGTTGCAAGAATTTTCTCAATTTGGGTTTCGCTGTATAACTGAATGATTTCACGCGATAATCCTAAGCGTTCTGCTCGTAAGCCAATTTGGCGTGGGCTTTCTTCACCGCTGACATACAAGCAAGGCATTTGTTTGGCGAGGTGGTGGGTTGTTTGTAACAACAACGTGGATTTGCCAATGCCAGGATCGCCACCAATCAATACCACAGAGCCACGCACCAAACCACCACCCAAAACTCGGTCAAACTCGCTGATGCCTGAAGGAATGAGCGTATCTTGGCTAAGCTCAACCTCGCTTAGGGTTTGCACTTTGCCTGCACTCACGCCTGCATAGCCACCACTTTTACCCGCTCGCGCCACAGGCGCAGGTGCTTCTTCTAATAAACTATTCCATTCGCCACAATCATGGCATTGTCCCTGCCATTTGGGGTAGCTCGCGCCACATTCTTGGCAGACAAAGCGCTTTTTCTCTTTTGCCATCGTTTTATTCTCTCAAGCTGGGATTTAATCTTACCCAAAGTATTTCATTATAACAGGATAGCTAAGGTATAGTGGTGGGGTAGGATATATTTAAATCTATGAATGGTTATTTTGCTATTGCTTTTTAGTTTTTAGAAGAAAAAGATAGTAGAAAATATTTGAGGGTAAATGTGAATCATCAAAAAGAAATCGTTTTCTGCTGAGGAATTTAAAAATATTGATCAAAGCGCTTTGTTGAGCTGTGATATTTTTGGAATTTTAGATCATGATTTTAGGTGACTATGATAATAAGGGTTGGTTTTATATGAGTAGTTGTTTCTCTATTTGCGTATCAAAGGTCTTTAAAAGACGATAGAATCTGAGATGGAAAAATTTTATCTCACCCTATTTTTTTGAAATTTCTTTATTATCACCCTCTTTATTAACCAAAGCGCTTTGTTTTATGGTTAACGATATTCCTGCAAAATACGTTCAATTTCATCACGATTGACTTTATCATCGCTCTCTTTGGTTTTTAGTATCTCCAAAAATTCAAAGCTATTTTTGCCATTCAAAGGATTTTGTTCATGCTCGATAAAGCGCTTTGGGTCTGCGCCATTTTCCAGCAAATAGCGAACCATCGTAGCATCGTTAAACAAAATCGCTGTTTGCAGGGCATTCAAACCAATGGCATCAGGGGCATGAATATCACACTGGCGATTTTTCAAACTCTCTTCCAGCGCCTTGATAATCAACTCAGGTTGTGCGCCTTCTGCGCTATGTTCTGCAACCAACAATGGCACCACCGCTAAGGTTTCATGTTCACCATTTTTAATGGTGCAATGGCTTTCATCGGCATATTCAAAGAGCGTTGTTTCTTTGGTCAAAGCGCTTTGGGCATGGGCGAGAGAAAAGAGCATCATCAGGCTGAATAGGGTTTTAGGCATGGCATTTTCCTTGAAAAAAGAGGGCGCGTGATACGCCCTCTTGGGGAGAACAAAGCGCTTTGTTATTTAGCGCGGTTGATGTGCAGGCTGTTGGTGTTGCCTGTGACACCCATTGTGCTACCATTAGTGATAACGTACAAATCGCCACTTTTCAGATGCTCACGCTCCAACATATAAGCTTCGGCTTGGGCAATGGCGGAGTTGAGGTCTTTACTAGTATCCAAACGAGCAGGGCGAACACCGCGATACATCGACATTTTACGTTGCACTTCAATAGAGGTGGTCAGCGCGTGAACAGGCAGATTGATGTTGTAACGGCTGAGATGAAGTGCGGTGGTGCCTGAGTTGGTGAAGACCACAATGGCTTTTGCGTTTACATTCGCTGCTGCAATTACAGCACTTGCCGCAATGGCTTGATCCACACGAGAGGTTGGGATTTCATCAAAGCGCTTTAAGCGGAAGGTTTCACGGGTATCTTCTGCTGCTGCACAAATGAGTGCCATTTGTCGAACGGTTTCAAAGGGATATTTGCCCACAGCAGTTTCAGCAGAAAGCATTACAGCATCGGTTCCGTCCATCACAGCATTAGCCACATCAGACACTTCTGCGCGTGTTGGCACAGGGCTGGAAATCATGCTTTCCATCATTTGTGTGGCAGTGATGGAGAAGCAGTTGTGCTTACGAGCGGTTTTGATGATGCGTTTTTGTAAGGCAGGTACGGCAGCATTGCCGACTTCAACCGCCAAATCCCCACGCGCTACCATGACACCATCAGAAGCTGCCACGATTTCATCTAAGTTTTCAATGGCTTCTACGCGTTCAATTTTTGCCACCACGCCAGGTAAAATTGAGCCTGCATGAGGCGATGCCTTGATGAGTTGCTTGGCAAGTTGCATATCTGCTGCGGATTTTACAAAGCTTACCGCGATATAGTCTGCGCCAATTTTTAGAGCAATTTCCAAATCGCGGTAATCTTTTTCGGTTAAAGCAGGTGCTGATAAGCCACCACCTTGTTTGTTGATACCTTTTTTGGATTTCAAAATGCCAGAGTTTTGAACAATTGTAACCACTTGATTTTGAATAACCTCATCGACAACCACTGTGATAAAGCCATCATCAATCAGCAACACATCGCCTTTTTTCACATCATTGGGCAATTCTTTATAATCCAAGCCAACATGTAAATTTTCGCCTTCGCCTTGAAAATCAGCATCTAAAATCAAACGATCGCCTTCTTCCAGCGTCATGGAGCCGCCTTTAATCGCGCCCACGCGAATTTTAGGCCCTTGTAAATCCGCCATAATCGCAATTTCACGACCCGCACGGCGACTTGCCTCGCGCACTTTCTCCGCATTGCTTTCGTGGAAAGCTAAATCGCCGTGACTGAAGTTAAAACGCACCACATTCAAGCCGATGCGAATCATATGTTCTAAAGTTTCGATGTCACTGCTGGCAGGGCCTAAAGTGGCGATGATTTTGGTGTGATGGCTAATGCGTTTTAAATCACGATTTTTGGACATATTCTTGAGTCTCCATAAAGGTTTAGAAGGAATAACATTGTTGTTCGGTTGCGAGATGGTGTAAGGGCAAATCCCAATCTTCTCGCACGATATGAGTTTGCATTTGGCACTGATACGAAAAGCCCACACGGAGCAAAGCGCTTTGCTCAGCCAACGTGCGGTCATAATAACCACCGCCCATGCCTAAGCGGCTGCCTTTTAAATCCCATGCCACCAAAGGCATAACCACCACATCAAGCTGATGTGTTGGGGCGCAAAGCGCTTTGGAGTCATAAAGGGGGGCGAGTATGCCTAAGTTATCAGGCACAAGCAAAGTTTGTGCCGTATAAGGTAACCATAACAAAGGGCAATCTTTGGCAATGACATAAGGCAGATAAAGCGCTTTGCCCTGTTGCCACAACATTTCTATCAGAGGCTTGGTGTTGATTTCCTCAGGCAATGAGAGAAAAACGGCGATGTGTTCAGCATGTTGCATAAAAGCGCTTTGGGCTAAATGCGTGGCAGCTTGTTGGCTGTATTGTTCACGCCTCTCGCCGATGATGGCGCGGCGAGCTTGTCGGGCTTGTTGGCGTTGTTGTTGAGGGGAGAGGCTCATGGCAAAGCGCTTTGTTGAAAAGGGGAGTTAAATCGCCCAGTCGGCGCTTTCTTTGATTTGTAGACGCTTGATATACGCCTCTACACTTGCTCGATTTGCGCCTTTGACGAGTTTACTGATGAAGGCGTAATGATGGTTACGCAGGCGCATTTCATGATGCCAGACAAGGTAGGTGGTGTAGGGAGGGAGCCAAGAATCGAGTGGCTGCATGGCAAGATCGTGGTCTGTTTCAGGGTTGTAGGCAATATCGGCGATGATGCCAACGCCTAAGCCTTGTCGGACATAATTTTTTATCATGTCATTGTTGCGAGCAGTGAGCGTGATGCGAGGGGTTAGCCCTTGTTCGTTCATCGCTTTGCTGAGGCTAGTAGGTTCTTTGTGGGAGGTGATGTAGGTGATGAGTGGGTGGGCAGCAAGTTCGGACAGGCTGGTGAAGTTTTTGGTGAGTGGGTGATCTTTGGGCATGATGGCGAGTGCGTGCCATGGTTCGCCTGAAAGTAGATGTAAGCCGCGTAAATTGGGGGTGTAGGTCGTTAAGCTACTGGCAGAGAACCAGCCAAAATCTACTTCCCTTTCTTGAACCATCGATAAAATTTGCCGATTGGTGCCTTCGCTCACGTTGATGGGCAGTTGTGGATGTTCTTGTTGGAAGGCAGGAAGAACAGAAGAGAGGCGATAAGAAGCGAGAGTATTGGTGGTAGCAATAGAGAGCTGGGTAAAGGTTGGAGATTGGCTACGTGTACTTAGATGTTGAATATTGGCGATGGCGGTCATGATTTTTTCAATATCGGGCATGATAGCTTCGCCAATATCCGTTAGACCGATTAAGTTTTTGCTGTTGCGCCGAAAAACAGGTAAGCCCAAAGCTTCTTCTACCATTTTGATTTGTTTGCTCACAGCTGGTTGAGAAATATGGAGTTTTTCAGCCGCTGCGGTGACGTTAAAGCCGTTTTCAACCACCGCGACCACGCATTGCAATTGCTTGAGTTTCATGGGTTACGCCCTATCATGAAAGTGTGTGGATTGCTAGTGTAACAAAAGCGCTTTGGGGCTTGTTTGCCTTTTTGTGTATAGGGGTGATAGCTAATGGTTATGAAAGGGCTTTGGTGCTTATAACCAAAAGAGGTTATCTTATGAAGGAAAGCTATTTCTCGCCTTAGGAAGAAGAGGGTACGATGAGGCATCATCTACGATAACGAGGAATGAAGTATGACCAAATACAACTCCATTTTAGAGACCATTGGCAAAACGCCTATTGTTAAAATCAATCGTTTAGCGCCAAAGCATGTATCTTTGTATGTGAAGGTGGAATCATTTAACCCAGGTGGTTCGGTGAAAGATCGTTTGGCCTATGCTGTTATTAATGATGCAGAACGCCGAGGCTTACTCAAACCTGGTCAAACGGTTGTTGAGGCGACTTCAGGCAATACAGGCATTGCATTGGCATTGGTTTGCGCGGTGAAGGGTTATCCCTTTGTGGCGGTGATGACTGAAACCTTTTCCGTTGAACGGCGCAAACTGATTCGTAGCTTGGGAGGTAAAGTTATTCTGACACCTGCAGCAGAGCGTGGGCGTGGTATGGTTCGCGTGGCAAAAGAATTGGCAGAGAAAAATGGCTGGTTCCTTGCCAATCAATTTGAGAATTTTGCCAACCCACAATTTCATCGTGAAACCACTGCTGCCGAGATTTTGCAAGATTTTGCTGGCGAACGCTTGGATTATTTTGTCAGTGGCTACGGCACAGGAGGCACTATTTCTGGTGTGGGTGAGGTTTTGAAGGCAGCGCGTCCGCAAATTCAAGTGGTGGCGGCAGAGCCATTGAATGCTCAGCTGTTGGGAGGTAAAGAATGGTCGCCTCATAAAGTTCAGGGTTGGACACCTGATTTTCTCGCCAAAACGTTAAATCAGAAAATTTATGATCACCGTGTGGCGGTGAGTGATGAAGAAGCACGAGATACCGCTTTAGCATTATCCAGCCAAGAAGGCATTTTGACAGGGCTTTCAGGCGGTGCAACGTTCAATGCGGCGTTGCAGTTTGCACAAAACGCACCAGAGGGAGCGGTGATGTTGGTGATGTTACCTGATGCGAGTGAGCGTTATATGTCTACGTTCTTGTTTGAAAGCATCAACGAGGGGTCAGACGACCATTTGTTGCCATAAAACCTAAACACAATTCCTAAAACCCCCACAAAGCGCTTTGGTAGAGAGACTATCAAAGCGCTTTTTTCCATTGTCTGCCTAACCTCGCGTGCCGTTTATAATAAGCTCCAATATTTTCGGAGCCATCATATGTACCCTAATGACAATCCAGAGCGTGCCAAGCAGTCTCCCCACTCTTTGGAGGCAGAACAAGCCGTTATCGGCGGACTGCTGAGCGATAACCAAAGTTGGGAGCTGATTTCTGATCGTTTGGTTGCCAAAGATTTCTTTTTTGAGAACAATCGTGAAATTTTTGAGGCGATGAGCGTGTTGTCTTCGCGTAGTCAGCCTTTTGATGATTTGATTGTGATTGAGGAGTTGCGCCAGCTGGGGAAGCTTGATGAAGCAGGAGGAGTGGAGTATATCAAGCATCTGTGGGAGGAAATTCCTAGCTCAGGCAGTATTGTGCATTATGCGGAGATTGTACGAGAGAGAGCGATTTTGCGGGCATTGATTGGGGTTGCTGGTGAAATCTCGAACAGTGCTTATTTTCCGCAAGGTCGCCGCACGCATGAATTACTTGATCATGCTGAGCAACGCGTGTTTGCTATCGCCAATCAATACCAAAAAAATGAACGTGAAGGTTTCCAATCCACACGCCAATTGGCAGCGCAAGCCTTGCAATACATTGAAATGGTTGCCAAACTCGGCAGCACCGTGACAGGCATTTCCACAGGTTTCCGCGATTTAGATGAAAAAACGGCAGGCTTGCAACCTGGTGATTTGGTGATTGTGGCAGGTCGTCCCTCTATGGGCAAAACTACCTTTGCCATGAATTTGGCAGAATCGGTGGCGTTGCGTGCCAATATGCCTGTGGCGATTTTTTCGCTGGAAATGCCTGCAAGATCGTTGGTGATGCGTTTGATGTCTTCTTTGGGGGGCATTGATCAATCGGTTTTGCGAACAGGCAAACTCACGCCCCGCGATTACAATCGCTTACAAGGAGCCACTGCTCAGCTGCATAGCATGCCGATGTTTATTGATGACAGCTCTATGCTCAGCCCGTCTGAATTACGCGCTCGTTGTCGGCGTTTAGCGCGTGAACATGGGCAATTGGGGCTGATTTTGGTAGATTATTTACAACTGATGCAGTTGCCTAGCTCAAATGAAAATCGTGCCACGCAAGTTTCCGAAATCTCGCGTTCGTTGAAATTGTTGGCGAAGGAGTTGAATGTTCCTGTGGTGGCATTGTCGCAATTAAGCCGTACGGTGGAATCGCGTACCGACCGTCGCCCTGTGATGTCGGATTTGCGAGAATCAGGCGCAATTGAGCAAGATGCTGATGTGATTATGTTTGTTTATCGTGATGAAGTGTACAACGAAAAAAGTGCGGATAAAGGCAAAGCAGAAATCATTATTGGCAAACAGCGTAATGGACCTATTGGCAAAGTCAAACTCAAATTTCAAGGGCAAAATTTACGCTTTGAAGATTTGGAACCTTCGCAAATGGGCAATGATTTAGATGAAGATTGATGAGAAAGATAGATGAGACCTTTAGTCAAAACCTTATCGCTTGAAGCCATCAAGCACAATTTATCGGTATTGCAAGCCTTAGCCTCGCCCGCACAATTGGTGGTAGTGGTAAAGGCAAATGCTTATGGTCATGATGCGGTGGCGGTGGCTTCTGTCATTCCTGAGCAGGTGAGCTTGGCGGTGGCGTGTCTTGAAGAGGCATTGGTATTGCGTGAGGCTGGCTTTCGCCATGAGATTTGGCTTTTGGAAGGTATTTTCAGTGCTGAGGAAAGCGCTTTGTGTGCGATGCATGATTTGGTGGTGTGTGTGCATCAAATGCGGCAGTTAGAATGGTTGGCAAACTCTCGTTATCCACACAAACTCTGGATTAAGCTGGATTCAGGCATGCATCGGTTGGGTTTTTTATTAGACGATAAACGTTGGCAAAGCGCTTTGGCACAGAATCCTCAGTTGCAATGCTTGGGCATCATGTCGCATTTTGCCTGCGCTGATGAAGAAGATTTGAGTCATGCTCGTACCCAGCTTGACTTACTGCATCAAAGCGCTTTGCCATACCCTCGTTCCTTTTGTAATTCAGCGGCTTTGTTGCGTTTGCCAGAAGCACGAGCAGATGTGGTACGCGCAGGCTTAGCACTTTATGGCATTTTGCCCTATGACGATAAGCAAAGCGCTTTGCACCCCGCTCTTCGTTTGGAAACAGAGATGATTGCGGTGCGATATTTACGCGCTGGCGAGAATGCAGGTTATGGCAGACATTTTACAGCGCCTCATGATGGTTACCTTGCCACCATCGCGTTGGGTTATGGCGATGGTTTTCCTCGTGCGATTGAAAGTGGCAAAGTTAAGGTGTACTGGCAATCAAAACAGCGGCGCGTGCCTTTGGTAGGGCGAGTTTCGATGGATATGAGTTTGGTGTGGTTAGGAGAACAAAGCGCTTTGGAGGGCGAGAAAATCGTGATTTTTGGAGAAGAAAATCCGATTGAACAACTGGCAAAGGAAGCCAATACCATTCCTTACACGCTCTGCACCATGCTAACTTCGCGCGTGGCGTTAGCCGTGCGATAAGTCTTTTTCCATATCGTGATGCAAAATGCCAGCATCAAGATATTCTTCACTGCATACCGAGAATCCAAGCTTCTCGTAAAACGCGATGGCATGATTTTGAGCGCCGAGCTTTAAGCGCTTTGCGCCCATCTCACGCGCCAAAGCTTCCGCCTCACGCATGATTTTTGCGCCCAATCCCAAGCCTCGTGCCTCTTTTAAAACCGCCACGCGCTGAATCTTAACCAAGCCCTCAGTGCGTGGCAAAAGGCGAGCGGTACAAAGCGCTTTGTCTCCTTCATACCAAACCAAATGCAAACACGAGCCTTCGTCTTCATCAATCTCTAAGGCTTCCGAAACCTCCTGTTCTTCCATGAACACTTTTCGCCGAATGGCTAAAGCATCACGATAAATCCCAGAATCCAAATCTTTCGTGCTTTTCAACATATAACCTCCTCCATTTTCATCATGGTGTGCAAAAGAAAAGCGCTTTGCACGGAGATACAAAGCGCTTTGGGCTTAGGAAAGATAAGCTTCGATTTCAGCAGCTGTTTTCGGCAGTGCAGAACTCAACACTTTGCCACCACTGCTACAAATCCGAACATCATCTTCAATACGAATGCCAATGCCACGCCATTTTTCAGCAAATTGGGTATCGTTCAGTTGGATATAAACGCCAGGCTCAATGGTGATGACCATATTGTCTTCATAGGTGCGTGAGAGACCATCAACTTTATACGTTCCCACATCGTGAACATCCATGCCCAACCAATGCCCTGTGCCATGAGGATAGTAGGCTTTGTAGCGGTCATTTTCGAGCCAGTAGTCCATATCATGTTCAATGACTTTTGCATCAAGCAGAGCTTGGGTGAGGGCGCGGGTGGTGGCTTCGTGAACCTCTAAATGACGAACGCCTACTTTGGCTTTGGCAATCGCAGCTTCTTGGGCAGCAAGCACAGCTTCGTACAAAGTGCGTTGCTCATAAGAGAAACGACCATTAATAGGGAAGGTGCGTGTTAAATCGCCTGCGTAATATTGGTATTCTGCGCCAGCATCAACCAAAAGCAAATCGCCCGCGCGTAAAAGCGCATTGTTTTCACGATAATGCAAACAGCAGGCGTTTGCGCCACTGGCGACAATGGTGGGGAATGACCAATGGCAACCATGTTCACGAAAAGCATGCTCAACAGCGGCTTGAACGTGATACTCAAATTTACCCTCTTTAGCTGCTTGCATCGCCGCTAAATGACCTTTCACGCTAATATCGGTTGCAATTTGCATGGTAATCAATTCATCAGCCGATTTGTATAAGCGCATTTCATCAGCCAAACGGCGTAAATCCTGTAAACCACTGATAGCTGCGCCACCACGCCCTGATAATTGATGGATTTCACGCAACAAAGCGCTTGCTCGCTCATCTTGATGCTGGCTTACACCCAAGATGGTGTACACATGACGACAGTCAGCTAGAAAACTCGCTAAACCACCCAGCTCACTTAACGGCAAACTCTCGCTCGCCCCATAATGCTCCACAGCACCTTCTTGACCAATGATTTTCCCCTCCCAAAGCTCACGTAAAGGATTGCGCGGCATATTGTAAAGACGATAGTGAACCTTATGATTGAGCTTGGTTAAAACCGCTACCGCATCAGGCTCAGGAAAACCTGTGTAATACCAAAAATAACTCTCTTGACGGAAAGGATAATGCACGTCATTGTTACGCGTTAATTCATGACCTGCATACAAAACAACCGCACTCCCTTCTGGCAATAACTCAAACAACGATTCCCGACGCTGCGCAAATAACTCACGATGCATAATCTCTCCTTACAACGAAATCTAAAAAACCGCATTATAAAGCGCTTTCAGGGGCGTAAGAAGGTTGCTTTGATTGTTTTTCTGGGGCTTCGCCCCACGCCCCACAAGGGGTCTTCGACCCCTTGACCCCAATGTAAATCTTTAAAACAGTAGACCCAGTTTCTTAAGGAAACTGGGTCTACTGTTTTAATAATCTAGGCTGGGGTGCAGGGGTTTAAAACCCCTGCTGGGGGTTTGGGGGTGAAACCCCCAAAAATTAAACACAGATACCATCTTTGCGCCCCTAAAAGCGCTTTATAATGGCGTTTTCTAACATTTCGTTAAGGAGTAGATAATGGATTTGTGGTTGAATCCTGTGGTGGTTGCCGTTGTTTTAATGGTGGTTTTATCGGTTTGTCGAGTGCATGTTGTTTTGAGCTTGATTATTGCGACTTTGGTAGGGGGTTGGTTGTCTGATATTCCAGCTGAGGTGATACGCGAGGCTTTGAGCTTGGAGGCGGATAATGCTGTAGGTTGGGTTGATAAAACACGTTATGTGATTAAGGTTTTTGAGGGAGGCTTAGGAGCTGGTGTAGTGACGGCACTTTCCTATGCTGTGTTGGGTGCGTTTGCGGTGGCGATTTCGTATTCGGGTTTATCGCGAGTTTTAGCGCATCAGTTGGTGAGAAAAGTAGAAAGTGAGCAAAATGCTCCCAGCCAAAGCGCTTTTTCGGTGAAGTACTGGGTGATTGGGGCGTTGTGGGTGGCAGCGATGTTGAGCCAGAACGTGATTCCTGTGCATATTGCCTTTATTCCGATTTTGGTTCCGCCGTTGTTGTCGGTGGCGAATCGTTTACAGTTAGACCGCCGCCTGCTGGCTTGTGTATTGAGCTTTGGTTTGGTGTGTACTTATATGTTCGTCCCTTATGGCTATGGTGATATGTATTTGAACAAAATTCTAAAAGCCAACATCATCAAATTTGGTATGGACGTTAAAGATACCAACATTTACCTCGCGATGCTGATTCCTGCCTTATCGATGCTTTTGGGTTTGGCGGTGGCGATTTGGGTGAGTTATCGCAAGCCACGCGTCTACCAAGATTTACCCATTGAGGGCGCAAGCAATGATGAAGTCTCCATTAGCCAAAAGCAATTGACCTTTTCTTTGGTGGCTGTGGCAGCGGCTTTTGTGGCGCAAAGTGTGACAGGCTCTTTGATTTTCTCGGGCTTGGTGGGCTTTGGGGTTTTCATGTTAGCTGGCATTGTGGAGTGGGATAAATCCGATGCTGTTTTCAATAGTGGTATTCGTATGATGAGCATGATTGGCTTCATCATGATTACGGCGAATGGTTTTGCGGCGGTGATGAATGCCAGTGGCGCGATTGAGCCTTTGGTTAAAGGCAGTGTAGCGTTGTTTGGTGGTAGCAAAGCGCTTATTGTGATGGCGATGTTGGTGGTGGGCTTGTTGGTGACGATGGGCATTGGTAGCTCTTTTTCAACGTTGCCGATTGTGGCGGCCATTTATGTGCCGATGTGTGTTGAATTAGGTTTCTCACCGCTGGCAACTCTTGCCATCATTGGCACGGCTGGCGCTTTGGGCGATGCTGGCTCGCCTGCCTCTGATTCTACACTGGGGCCAACCATGGGCTTGAATGCCGATGGGCAACATGACCATGTCAAAGATAGCGTTATCCCAACCTTCCTTCACTACAACATTCCGTTGTTGATTGGTGGCTGGATTGCAGCGATGGTGTTGTAACCAAGCGCTTTGCCATGAGATAAACGTTTAAACCCCCCGTTTCTATAAGGAACTGGGGGTTTATTTTTAAGATGATGACTTGGAGAGTGGGTGATGCAATCAAAGCATTTATTGGCAGAGGATTATCAGGATACTAAGCGCTTTGAGGAGCCAGATGCTTTGTCACAGTTGTGTTTGAACGATGATGAGCGACTGAAGGAACAGCTGAGGATTTTAGATGCTCGTCAGCGCGAGGAAGATGAACGAGGCGTTCAGCCTGATGAGCATTGGGTTGCAGAGGGTTATGGGGAGCAGCCAGCGGTGGATTTGTATGTGTATCGCCCTCAAAGCGCTTTAGCTGAGGCTTTGCCTGTGTTGTATTTCATGCATTGTGGAGGCTATTTGCTGGGGCATGCGCGAGAGTATGGGGAACATTTGTTTCAGCTGGCAGAGGAGCATAAGGCGGTGTTGGTGAGTGTGGAGTATCGCACCGCAAGAATAGCGCCGTATCCAGCAGATTTGAATGATGCTTATCACGGCTTACGCTATTTATGGGATAACGCCGAAAGGTTAGGGCTTGATACAAAGCGCTTTGTGTTGTTTGGCGAGAGTGCTGGGGGTGGATTGGCGGCGCGATTGGCATTGAAAGTGCGAGATGAAGGGGAGATAGACTTGGCAGGGCAGGTATTGATTTATCCGATGCTGGATTGTCGCACAGGTTCTTCAGAGCAACCCAAAGCCCCCTACACAGGCGAATTCTTTTGGAATGAAACCCTGAACCAACTCGGCTGGAAAACCCTACGTGCTGAACAAACGCTATCCCCCCAAGAACTTGCCTACTTCTCTCCCTCACTTGCCACCAACCTAAGCGCTTTGCCTCCAACGTTTATCATGTGTGGCACGCTCGATTTATTCGCCCAAGAAAGCCTCGATTACGCTAAACGACTGCACGCCTCAGGCGTACCCTGCGATATGCTCCTTATCAGTGGCGTTTACCACTCTTTTGAATACATCAAACCTCAATCTCCCCAAAGCGCTTTGTACACCCAAGCAAGACAACTAGCCGTCAGGCGTATGTTTCTAAACCCTTCCGATTAAAAGAAGTTTTATTTGTGGGGCTTTGCCCCACGCCCCACAAGTGGTCTTCGACCCCTTGACCCCAATGTAAATCTTTAAAACAGTAGACCCAGTTTCT
>JAUNEA010000005.1:0-9047 GCA_030525785.1 Cardiobacteriaceae bacterium | reverse complement strand
TAAGGAAACTGGGTCTACTGTTTTAATAATCTAGGCTGGGGGTTTGGGGGTGAAACCCCCAAAATAACACCTTCATTTAATGGGAGGGTTGAGAGATAAGCTCCTGAAAGCCTTGATGTTGCTTGAGGAGTATGGAGGCGGCTTGTTGGAGTTGTTGGATTTGTTCGGGTGGGAGGTAGAAAGAGGTGCTGATATTGAGAACGGCATCTTTCAAAGCGCTTTGTGCTGGGGTTTCTTCAGGAAGGTCTTTGAGTCTTAGACTGATGAAGTGGAGTGGGATTTTTTGGTGTTGTGGTTTTGAGGTCATGGATTCATTCCAAGCATCAGTAAACTCGCGGAAACGGCGTAGGGCGACATCAGAATTTTTATCAATAGGGATATTGATGATGGCGTTGACGACATCAGACGTGCTGGGGATAGCAGCGGTTTTATCGATTTGGCTGGTGACTTCATTTTGAGCATTCACATTGATGACCACCACACGCTTCACGCCCCACTGTTGCAAGCGTTCTTGCAATTCCTCTTGGCTGCTGAGGTCATGAATATCGAGTAGCATGGAGAGTCCCAGATTGTCGGTGAGTCCGCCGTCTACCAGATGGATAAAGGGGCGTTTTTTGGCATCTTGGTAATGTTCAATGCGCTTTTGGAGGTCGTCGCGATTTTTGCTTTTAAGACCTTCTGGACTACTGATTTCTTCCAGTGGCAAAGCGCTTTGCACCAAAGCTTCAGCGGATTTTTGGCTACATTGTCCGCCGTGATTGTTGAGGGTGAGCGGAGCGAAAACCAAAGGCACAGCGCTTGAGGCAGCAACCGCACGAGCAATCTCAAGCGCCGATAAATCCAAGCATAAAATATCGAAAAACTCTTGGCTAAAATCCACTTTAACCCCAGCGTTCATATCGGTGGCGCTGATGAGGGCAAAGGGGCGTTTGCCTTGTAGTTGGGCGAAGGTTTGATGATGGAAGAGGCTGCGGTTGAGTTGTTCTTGGAGCAAGTCGCCTCGTCCAAATTCAGAGGAACCTAAGCGAGGCAGGCTGAGAAACAGTTCTTGAATAACTTGTTTTTCAAAATCTTGCTCAAGAAACTGTTGACGAAATTCAGGAATAGTACGTTCGCCATGCAATGCAAAATAAGCTGCCAGAACAGAGCCGCCTGAAACCCCATAAACCACATCAACGGCTTGCAATAAATTGCCTTTCCCAAACGTTGTTTGTTGCAAGGTTTCCAGCACTCCATAGCCCAAGCCAGCTGCACGACTGCCTCCGCCTGAAAACATCAACAACACCAAATCTCCGTCTTTTGCCGATTCTTCGAGCGCAAGGCGCAAACGATAACCCTCATCAGGCTTGATGTGCTGGAGCGTTGGGTTTGGCTGATACGGCACACTTTGACAAGCGGCGAGTAGCCCCGCCGCCATCAGTGAACACAAAGCGCTTTGTCGCGCATGAGAGAACAATTTACGCATCGCTTTTCGCCATCAAATGAGCGTTGCCACCAGCGGCTGTGGTGTTGATGCTGGTAGCGATTTCATCAAACAAAGGCAAGACATCAAAGCCATCGCGGGCATCGATGAATTTCACCAACGCCCCATTTTGCTGGGCGAGTTGTTGTTTGAGTGCTGTGGGCAAGGCAGACAAGGCAACCACATGGCGGAAATCCTGACCACTACGCGTGGCGAAAAGCGCTTTGCTGTGGGTTAAATGGTGCGCGTGTTGGGCGAGAATGCTGTCGTTATCAATGACCACTTTTGCGCCGTTGGCAATGAGGGCAATGCTGGCGTGCAAAGCGCTTTGTAGGGTTCCGCCATAGAGATACACCCATTGTGGCATATGCCAGCTGATGGCGTTGCGTTCGCCTGTAGGGCCAACCAGCACTTTTTCAGCGTGTCGCAAGGTGCGTACACGAGCTTGCCCCAAGATGCTGAACAAAGCGCTTTTCTCTTCATAACTGATTGGCAAATGATGCAAATCTTGTTCGATGAGAGTAAGGGCTTCGAGGTCAGCTTGACCAATGCGACTTAAGTTAGGCATTTGCCAAGTGGATAAACCGCTTAGGCGTTGGAGATAAAACTCTCCGCCTGCTTTCGGCCCTGTGCCTGATAAGCCATGCCCACCAAAAGGCTGTACGCCAACCACCGCGCCAACGATATTGCGGTTCACATAAATATTGCCTGCTTGAATGCGCGATTTGATGTGGGCGATGCGTGCATCAATGCGGCTGTGAATGCCATGTGTCAGCGCGTATCCTTTGGCATTGATGGCATCAATCACGCGGTCTAAATCTTTGGCAGCATAACGAACCATATGCAGCACAGGGCCAAACACTTCTTGGCGCAAATCTTCCAGCGAGGATAATTCCAGCGCGATAGGGGCAATGAAGGTGCCATGTTGGCATTCTTCTGGCAAGCTGATTTGATGCACACGAAGCGCTTTGGGCTTGATAGCATCAATATGTGCTTGTAAACGGCTTTGGGCTTCTTTATCAATCACGGCGCTGACATCAACCGAAAGCGCTTTGCCCCATGTTTTATCCGCCACATTGCCCACGCGCAATTCATTCATCGCACCTGTCAGCATTTCCCAAATGCCATCAGCGATTTCTTCCTGAACACACAAAATCCGCAACGCCGAGCAACGTTGCCCAGCTGAGTCAAAGGCAGAGACCAAAACATCATTGACCACTTGTTCAGGTAAGGCAGTCGAATCCACAATCATCGCATTCATGCCACCTGTTTCGGCAATCAGAATGGGGTTGTCTTCGCGTTTGGCGAGGGTTTGGTTGATGAGTTTAGCGACTTCGGTTGAACCAGTGAAAATCACGCCACCAATGCGCTTATCCTGAGTGAGCGCTGAGCCAATCTCGCCAGCGCCGAGTAAAAGCTGTACCGAATCTTCAGGGAAACCAGCCTCATGCATCAATTGAACCGCATAAAAGGCAATGAGCGGTGTTTGTTCAGCAGGTTTTGCCAGCACACGATGACCTGCCGCCAAAGCCGCTACCACTTCGCCCACAAAAATCGCCAAAGGAAAATTCCACGGGCTAATTGCCACCATGACTTTTGATTCTGCAGCTAAACCTGCATCGCCCAAGCGTAAAGCTTCCTCAGCATAGTAACGGCAGAAATCCACCGCCTCACGCACTTCCGCTACGGCATTGTTCAGCGTTTTGCCTGCCTCGCGTACGGCAAGTGCCATCAAGGTGGCGTGATGCTGTTCCAACAAATCGGCAAAGCGCTTTAAGGCGTGGGTTCGTTCAGAGAGCGAAAGCGCTTTGGCGTGTTCGGCGCGTTCTAAAGCCAGATTCACCTCCGCCACAGTAGACCAAGTTACCATGCCCACCACATCGCGCGAATCGGCAGGGTTGGTGATGGGCTGTGGATTGGCTTGGGGTTGGTGATTGGCAATGAGGGAATGGGCGTTTAGGGTTGGGGCTTGATTGAGAGCGGCTTCCAGCGCCTGCAAAGCGCTTTCATCGCTGAAATCGATGCCGTAAGAGTTGAGGCGGTTGGTGCCGTATAAATGGCGTGGTAGAGGCAAGGAAGGGTGGGTATGGATACCTGATTCCGCGATTTGTTCGGCAGGGTTGCGCAACAAAGCGCTTAGGTTGATGCGTTCATCAACAATCTGGTTCACAAAAGAGGAATTTGCGCCATTTTCCAATAAACGGCGTACCAAATAAGCAAGCAGCGTTTGATGGGTTCCCACAGGCGCATAAACACGCACACGCCGACCTTCCAAAGCGCTTTGTCCGTTTACATTGGCAAGCACTTGGTCATACAAAGTTTCGCCCATGCCATACAAACATTGGCACTCAAAGCGCTTGCCTTTGCCCATGTTCAAAACAGCAGCGAGGGTGTAGGCGTTGTGGGTAGCGAATTGGGGAAAAATCACATCTTGCGCCGCTAAAAGCTTGCGGGCGCAGGCGAGATAAGCCAAATCGGTATGCACTTTGCGGGTGTAGACAGGGTAACCTTGCATACCATCGACTTGCGCCCATTTGATTTCGCTATCCCAATACGCGCCTTTAACCAACCGAATCATCAGTTTACGACCTTTTTCACGCGCCAAGCGAATCACATAATCAATCACAAAGGGGCAACGTTTTTGATACGCCTGCACCACAAAGCCAATGCCATCAAAGCCTGCCAAATCAGGGTCAGATAATAGGGCGGTGAGTAAATCGAGCGAAATATCCAGACGGTTGGCTTCCTCCGCATCGATGTTTAAGCCGATGTTGTAGTGTTTGGCGAGCAAGAAAAGCGCTTTGAGGCGTGGTAGTAGTTCTTGCATCACACGTTCATATTGGGCGCGACTGTAGCGAGGGTGAATAGCAGAGAGTTTGACTGAAATGCCGTTGCCATCGATGATGCCAGCGCCAGATGCATCTTTGCCAATCGCATGAATGGCGCGTTCGTAGTCTTGGTAATAACGGTCAGCATCGTGTTGAGTGAGCGCGGCCTCGCCTAGCATGTCAAAGGAATAACGATAGCCCATTGCCTCACGCTTCTTGCCATTTTGCAAAGCGCTTTCGATATTCTCACCCATCACAAACTGCTTGCCCATCATCTTCATGGCAAAATCAACGCCTTGACGAATCAAAGGTTCGCCACCTTTGCGTAACAAAGAACTTAAAGCTTGGGAGAGGTTTTTTTCAGAGTTTTGAGTGGTGAGTTTGCCTGTGAGCAATAAGCCCCATGCGGTGGCGTTCACAAATAAAGAGGGGCTATTGCCAATATGACTTTTCCAATCGCCATGCGCGAGTTTATCGGCAATGAGGGCATCACGCGTGTGGTTATCAGGAATGCGCAACAACGCCTCTGCCAAACACATCAAAGCCACGCCTTCCTCGCTGGATAACGAGAACTCTCTCATCAAAGCATCAACCCCTGAGGCTTGGCGGCGTTTGGAGCGCACTTCGCTCACCCATTGCTGGGCTTGTTGTTCGGCGGCTTCATGTTCTTGTTCATTCAATTGCCCTGAATGTAGGAGATTTTGCACAAGAGTTACCTCATCAGCCCGATATGCCTCAATGATGGCTTGACGCAAGGCAGGCAAAGCGCTTTCTTGGCTTTGAGGATTGGGGTGGGCGAATTGGAAGGTAGTCATAAGCATCTCCAGAAATGATGGTGTAAAGGTTATTTATTGAGAAGGGTTGTTCAGCATGGCGTACATACTGGTGAAGAAATCTTGGCGAGCTTGTTCGAGTTGTTCGGGGGTTTGAGGCTTGCGACCATCTTGCCAATCGATTTCCTCAAACGGCAATTCAGTAAGAAAACGGCTGGCTTCGGTTTCTTCCAAAGCGCTTTGTTTGCGCCGTTTTTGAGCATAGCTTAGGGTTAGGGTTTGCTTGGCGCGGGTCATGCCAACATACATCAACCTCCGCTCTTCTTGGATTTGTTCTTCGGTCGTGCTGTTTTGATGGGGGAGCAAGCCTTCTTCGCAGCCGATGATGTAAACATGTTCAAATTCCAAGCCTTTAGCAGCGTGAAGAGTCATCAGTTGTACGGCATCGATATTACGCTCTTGGCGTTCGAGAATATCCATCAAGTTGAGATGTTGCATGATAGCGGCGAGGGTGTCATATCCCTCTTCCTCAAGGCGTTTAATCCAGCTTTTTAGATGCTCGATACGGGCTAAGCGTTTTTCGACTTTGTGGGCTTGACCGTGTAGTTGATAGAGATAATCGTGGTAGTGCGTGTGTTCTAGGATTTGTTCCAATAAATCGCTGGTCAAAGCGCTTTGGGAGGCGCGTTCAAGATACTCAATCCAGCGGACGAAATGCTGGAGATTTTGGTAGGCATTGGGGGAAAGCTCTTGGCTTAAGGCGATTTCTTGGGCGGCGAAGTAAAGCGCTTCTTGTCGGCGATGGGCATAGAGATTGAGCTTGGCAATGGTGGTGTTGCCGATTTCGCGTTTGGGGGTGTTGCAAATGCGTAAGAAGGCGGCATCATCGCTGGGGTTGTTGATGAGGCGAAGGTAGGCGATTAAATCGCGGATTTCGGGGTGTTCGAAAAAGCTGGTGCCACCGCTGATGGTGTAGGGAATACGCAATTCACGCAAACGATCTTCCAATAGTCTTGCCTGATGATTGCTGCGATAAAGCAAGGCGAAATGCTGGTATTGGGCATGATTTTTGATTTTGCGGCGCATGACATCATTCACCACATCATGCGCCTCTTCCTCTTCATGTTCAGAAGCGACGACACGTACCGCATCGCCTTGATTAAGCGTTGACCATAAGCGCTTTTCCACCACATGAGGATTGTTGGCAATGAGAGCATTGGCGGCGCTTAAAATGCGTTGATCGCAGCGATAATTTTGCTCAAGCTTGATGGTGTGGAGATGGGGGTAATCTTCGTGGAGTTGGAGGATATTTTGGGCATTGGCACCGCGCCAAGCGTAAATGGATTGGTCATCATCGCCCACAGCAGTGAAAAGCGCTTTGTCGCCTGTGAGTAGGCGCATCAATTGGTATTGGCAGTTGTTGGTATCCTGATACTCATCAACCAATAAATAGCCCACGCGCTGTTGCCAATAGGCGCGAACGTCTGCACGCTCGGTGAGTAAAGTGAGCGGGTGGAGCAATAGGTCATCAAAATCGAGCGCGTTGTAGGCTTGGAGGCGTTCAACATATTGGGCATAGATTTTGGCGAGATGTTGTTGTTCAACGTTGGTGGCACTACGCAAAGCCAGCTCAGGCGAGAGGTTGGCATTTTTGAGCTGAGAGATGAGGGATTGGGTGTGGCGAGCTTGGATTTCATCATCGTGGTGGCTAAGTTCTTTGATGAGATTTTGGCTATCTCTGGCATCGAAAATGGTGAAATTGGGGCGTAGACCTAAGTGATGATGTTCACGCTTAAGCATTTCCAAGCCAAGACGATGGAACGTTGAAATATGAAGCCCTTTGCTCGCTTTGCCCAAAAGCGCTTTGGTTCGCTCTTGCATTTCGCGTGCGGCTTTGTTGGTGAAGGTGACGGCGTAAATGTGTTCTGGCGAAAATCCAGCTTCGCGCACCAAATATGCCATTTTTTCAGTAATCACCCCTGTTTTACCGCTACCAGCACCAGCAATAACCAAAAGTGGTGAGTGAAGATGGGTGACGGCGCTTTTTTGTTCGGGATTTAAGTGTTTCATAGCTGATGCAACAGTTCGCCAAAGCGCTTGATGTGGGCGCGAACATGGGCAGGATTCTCTGGCAATCGACCATAGCCAAAGCTCACACTCACCACAGGTGAACCTGCAGCAACAGCCGCCAAAATATCATTCTCCGAATCTCCCACCATCAACATTTGCGCAGGATTGAGAGAAAGCGCTTTGGCGGCGGTGAGTAGGGGCAGAGGGTGGGGTTTTTTCTGAGGCAGAGAATCGCCGCCGTAAATATGGCTGAAGTAGGGCGCGATACCGAGTTTTTCGAGAATGGAGACAGCGAAGTGATGATTTTTGTTGGTAATCACAACTTGCGAAATGCCACGTTGTTTCACAGCTTCTAAAGTCTCTAACACTTCAGGATACAAAGCGCTTTGCTCGCAAACATGGTTTGCATAAGCCTCAAGGAAGCATTGGTAAGCGCTTTGGTGTTCGTTGGGGTCTGCTAGTTGGGTGGGGTGATTGGTTAAAAGGCGGTGGACGAAAGTCTGTGTGCCATCGCCCAGATGCTCTGCAATGCGCTCGAGGCTTTGGGATTCTCGATGGAAGGTTTGTAGCACCACACGTGCGGCGGTGGCTAAATCAGGGAGGGTGTGGCAGAGTGTGCCGTCAAGGTCGTAGGCGATGGCAGAAATCATGATGTGTCCTCGTCAAAGCGCTTTGAATGAGATTTACATTATAAACGGTGGAGACGATGAAGACTTATTTGGTGGGCGGCGCGGTGCGCGATAGCTTGTTAGGGCTTGAAGTTAAGGATAGGGATTATTTGGTGGTAGGCGCAACGCCTGAGGCGCTTTTGGCTTTGGGCTTTACGCAAGTGGGGCGTGATTTTCCTGTCTTTTTACACCCCACAACCCAAGAGGAATACGCACTAGCACGAACAGAACGCAAAACAGGCAACGGCTATCAAGGTTTTCGTTGCGATTTCACGCCCGATATTACTCTCGAACAAGATTTGATTCGCCGCGATTTAACCATCAATGCGCTTGCCCAAGATGAAGATGGGAAGTTGTATGACCCTTATGGTGGTTTGGAGGATTTGCGAGCAAAGGTGTTGCGTCATGTGTCGCCAGCATTTTGTGAAGACCCCTTGCGTGTGTTGCGTTTGCTTCGTTTTTACGCACGCTTTGCGCCATTGGGTTTTACCATCGCTCCTGAAACCCAAGCGCTTTGCCAGCAAATGATAGCTTCAGGAGAGCTTACGCATTTAACGCCTGAGCGTGTGTGGCTGGAATGTGAAAAGGCGTTGAAAGAGGCTGGAGCAGTAGTATTTTTTGACATGTTATCGGCTTGGAATGGTTTGGGAATTTTAGGGATTTCAGTGGAACAAAGCGCTTTGGAGCGTATGCATAAGCAGCTGGAGCAAGCTGTTTTACGTACGAATGACAAGGCAGAGCGACTGGCAATGTGGCTGTGGGGTAGTGGGTGCCAAAAGGCGATGGCTAAGGCATTGCCGTTGCCAAAGCGCTTTGTCTTTTGGGCGGATTTGGTGGAACGATATGCAATGACAGTGTTGCATTGGCAGCAAGCAGATGGAGCAAAGCGCTTTGAGCTTTTTCGAGCATGTGGGAGCTTGAAAGGAGAAGGTGAGATTTTGGCATTGGTGCGATTGTTGGGGGTGGAGATTTCGCCGTTTCAAAGCGCTTTGGAGAGAGTGTTATTGGTAAAAACGGCGGATTTTGTGGCTCAGGGTTTGAGTGGTGTGGCGCTTGGTGAGGCAATTCGAGAGGGGCAACAGAAGGCGCTACTGGAGTAGTTAGGAGGAACTACTGGCGTTGGATTCTATTTCTTTGTGTATCAGCTGGGGAGGAAATGGTAAAACTATGGGGGTGGAGAGGAGTGTTTAACCACTTATTGAAGATAATGGAGTATAGGAGTTGGGCTATTGTTAGAAAAAGTCCG
>JAUNEA010000014.1:18306-24522 GCA_030525785.1 Cardiobacteriaceae bacterium | reverse complement strand
TTTAAAATACTTTGTGGGGTGCAGGGGCATCATGCCCCTGCTGGGAGCTCGAGGGCAAAGCCCTCGAATGAAGAACAGGATACCAATAGTATGTCCAAAGCGCTTTTAGAGGTGAGGTAAGATTTGTGGAATGATGAGGTTAGGGGTAGCGCCTTGAGCGTTTTCGCCGATAGCGTGCATTTTCCATTCTCCGTTGTGGCGGTAGATTTTTGCCATAATTTGTGCGGTATGTTTGCCTTGAGCGGAGAGATTGTATCGGGCGATTTCTTGACGATTGCTTCCGTCTATCAGGCGGCAGAAGGCGTTATTAACCTGTTCAAAGGTTTGTCCACGATAGCTGCTGACGGTAAAAACCAGTGCTTTGATATTGGCAGGCAAAGCGCTTAGGTTAACCGTGATGGTTTCATCATCGCCTGAGCCTTCTCCTGTTAAGTTATCGCCAGAATGTTTGACAGCACCGTTTTGTCCTGTGAGTTGTCCAAAGTAGACCAATTCAACAGGTTGATTTTGGTCGTTAAACAAAAAGCAGGAAGCGTCTAAGTCAATGCTTTCATTGCTACCGCCGAATCCAAAAAAGCTTTTTTTCTGGGCAACGTCCCAGCCTAATCCCATGATGACTTGGCTTAAGCCTTCGCCATTGGATTTGTTGAGCGAAATTTTTTGACCTTTTTCCAAAGAGATACTCATGATTAGCTCCTGATTGTGGATAATTTAAAACAAAGCGCTTTGCAATATAAGGATTATTGTGGGCGTTGTCCACTCAGCCATGAGAGAAACGCGCCTTTATTGCGAGAGCAAAGAATGATTTTGCCAGCGCCTGAAAATTTCAACACGATACCTTCGCCACTGGTTAAGCTGTTCACCGTATTGCCCAGTAAACCTGATGCTGCTCGCCCCAGCATACCGCTCAACATACCGCCACCATTTTGGCTGGTACGCAAAGAAAGCTCATAATGCAAATGGCTATCCCATGCCACCACATGGCCATTATCAATGGTCACGGGTTTGTTAGGGGTGACTTCAATGGAGAAGACAGAGCCAAAGCCTGAAACAGCGATTTTGCCAGCGCCTGAGGTTTGACCGATAAAAAATCCGCCTGTGCCACCAAAAAGCGCATTGCCGATACTTTGCGTGCGTACGGTTAAATCTACCCCATCGCTGGCTGCCATGTAGGCATCGTCAGAGAGAAAATACTGTTGTTTACCAACCTCTAAAATCTCAATAGAGCCAGGTAGGGCAGGAGCGAGGAGACAATCACCAGCGCCACGCGTGGCGCGAATGCGTTGCTGGAAAAAGCTTTCGCCATTGGCGAGACTACGTGTCAAAGCGCTTAGGAAACCGCCTGACATTTCGCCGACCAAATCCAAATTATCCTCCATCATCACCATCGCATTGCTTTCACAGGCAATGCTTTCGCCAGCTTGGAGGGATACATGTAAAAAGGGGTCATTTTCGCCAATAATGCTGAAGTTTGGCATGATTTACTCCTAAAGATAAGGGAAAAGAGGTAAAGCGCTTTAGGCGTTATCCGTGATGATGTTGAGCTTGTTGCAACAGAATCATACAGGCTTCTGGCTTAGGTTTAGGCTTTTTGGGAGTGTTGGGTTTTTTCGCAGGTTTGGGATTATTGACAGCCTCTGTTTGCTCCAGAACCCATTTATCCAAATCCGCATCGCAACCATCATTCAGCGGCACAGGCTCTTGTCGTTCGCATAATGGGCTATCAAATGGGCATTCAAGGCGAACGTGGAAGTGGGAGTCATGACCAGACCATGGTCGGATTTTGTATAACCAGCTTTTATCGGTTTCAGTTCGGCAGAGATGTTGTTTGATAACGGGATTGACGAAAACGCGTGTGGTTTCAGGGTAAGTGGCCGCAGCGTATAAAGCATCACGGTAGCTGGGTTTCCATAAAGCGCTTTGCATGATGCCTGCTTTAAAGTTCACCATCGTTGGTGGTTGCAAATTGGGGTCGGGCAGAGCGCTGGGAGTTTTTTGAGTGTAGAACCAAAAATCGACATCTAAGCCATTTTGATGGCTGCTATGACCATAAGGCATGGTGCCACCTATCGCTTGGCTGCTATCGCCCACCAAAATTCGCTCACCGTGTGCTGAAACGGCTTGACCAATATAGCGTGTTAAATCCAGCGTAACAGGCTGAGTATAAAAACGATTACGCCAGCGCCGAATGCTGACATAACCCTCGCCTTCTTCAGGCATAAACACAGCGCCAACTTGGCAACCATTAGCATAGCTACCAATGGCTTGAGCTTGCCCGATGATGGGGGTTTTGATTTCGCTCCATTCATTTTTTTTGGTTTCTTTGCTTTGGAGAGAATCTTGGTGTGCCAAAGCGCTTTGGCTAAGAGCGATGATGATGAAGAGACGTAAAGCATGAGGTAATGTCATAGAGAATCCTTTTAGCTGTTCTGAAGGGGGTAACGCGTTATAATGCCCGCTTGGATTATTTTAGGCATGCCGTTTTAAGGTGGTGATTATGACATTTGGAGCATTCTTTCAGGAAAATTTATGGAGCTTCGTGCTGCTTAGCGTGGTGGTGGGTATGTTGATTGTGATTGAGAAAAAACGCATGAATACTCAAGTGCCCAAAATAAGCGCTTTGTTGGTGGCAAGTAAAATGGAACAAGGAGCTTTGCTGCTTGATATTCGAGATGCAGCAAATTTTAAACTTGGGCATATTGCGGGAGCAAAAAATCAACCCAAATTATTGGAGCAGCTTGCTCAATATCATGATAAAACCCAAGCCATTATCCTGTGTGATGAGTCAGGATTACGCGCTCCTAATCTAGCTAATCAAATGCAGGCGCAAGGCTTTAGTAGCGTGATGGTGTTGCATAACGGTATGCAAGGTTGGTTGGAAGAAAACTTCCCTGTGGTGAAATAGTTCGTATAGAGCCAGCGCTCAAAGCGCTTTCTGTTAATTGTTATATAAAGGAAAATCCATGAAACAAGTTGAAATGTATATCAAACCTACTTGCCCTTATTGCCAACGTGCATTGGCGCTGATGGCAAAAAAAGGCGTTAGCCCAGTGGTGGTGGATATTACACAAGAGCCACATCGTCGCGATGAAATGATTGAGCGTGCAGGCGGTAGAACAACGGTTCCTCAAATTTTTGTTGGTGGGCAACATATTGGTGGCTGCGATGATGCTCATGCTTTAGATGCAGAGGGCAGACTTGATGCCTTGTTGAAGGCTTAATTCTTTGTTCATCATGCCAAAGCGCTTTGTCCCTTCAGTTTAAGGAGAACCTTTTATGGCACTTTCATCACTCATTGGTTTGCGGTACAGCCATGCACGGCGCGGTAGCCGTTTTGTTGGCTTGAATGCGATTTTATCGGTTCTAGGCATTATGATTGGCATTGCGGCATTGATTGTGGTTTTGTCAGTAATGAATGGGGTGATGAGTCAAGTGCGTAACAGCGTGTTATCGCTGACGGCACATATGAGTATTCGCCCGCTACTCTCGCCTACGCTCGATTCCAATCTTGATGTTTCCAAAGCGCTTTCTTCTTTCCCTCAAATTACAGGCATTGCACCTTATGTGCAAGGTCAAGGTTTGGTGGGGGTGAATGGGAGATTTCAAGGCGTTTTGCTACAAGGGGTTGAGCCAAGTGAACAAGGCAAAGTCTCCACAGCCTTTTTGAAATTGCCTGAAGAAACCAAAGCGCTTTTGGCGGAAGATGATTTTAATATTGTGTTAGGTTCGGAATTGGTGAAGCAACTTAACGCACAAGTGGGCGATAAGATTACTATTGTTGTTCCACAAGTGAGCGCAACGGCAGCGGGCTTGTTGCCACGCTTAAAGCGCTTTACGCTGGTTGGCTCATTCCACAGTGGTAATTACCAATTTGATATTGGTTACAGTTTTATTTCAGCTCAAAGCGCTTTGAAACTTTTTCAACTTGAAGAAGGCTATACAGGTTACCAAATTATGCTGAAAGATCCCATGCAAGCGCCTTTGTTGCGTGAAGCGATGGCAAAGCATTTGCCGCACGATGTTTTTGTGAGCGATTGGAGCTTGGATAATGGTACTTATTTCAATGCTGTAGAGCTTGAGAAACGTGCAATGTTCATCATTTTGAGCCTGATTATTTTGGTGGCGTTGTTTTCGTTACTCTCTACGATGTATATGGTGGTGACAGAAAAACGGCGCGATATTGCTATTTTGCGTACGATGGGCATGAATCGGCGTGATATTCTGATGATTTTTACCACACAAGGCATGATTTTCGGCATCATCGGAACAGTGTTGGGTGTGGCTTTGGGTGTAACGATTGCACTTTATATTCCTGAATTGTTGGATTTGTTGGAAAAAGTGAGCAATGTTCGCTTGGATAAAACGATGTATTTTGTAGATAGCCTGAGTGCGCAAATTGAGCCTGTGGTGGTTTATCGTGTCGCAGGTTTGACGCTAGGCTTTACCTTATTGTTCTCGATGGTGCCTGCTTGGATTGCTTCACGCACCCAGCCAGCGCGAGCTTTGTCTCAGGAGTGAGCATGAATATTTTACAAGTCAATAGCTTGCACTTTGGATACCCAAGCGCTTTGGGCGAGGTGGCGATTTTAAATGGGGTTGATTTAACGCTTTCGCGCGGAGAAAGCGTGGCAATTGTAGGAGCTTCAGGGTCGGGCAAAAGTACACTGTTACATTTGTTGGCAGGCTTGGATTTGCCGAAAAGTGGTACGGTGCGTTTGTGTGAACAGGATTTTGTTGCCCCTAAAGGACAAGGCGTATCTGATGATAAGCGGAGCGCTTTGCGCAATAAGCATATGGGCTTTGTGTATCAATTCCATCATTTATTGGCGGAATTTACAGCGCTGGAGAATGTGGCGTTACCGTTGAGAATTGCGGGCGTAGGGAAGAAAGAGGCTGAGAATAAAGCGCTTTCTTTGCTTGAGCGCGTAGGGCTGAAAGAAAGAGCGCACCATTTACCTTCAGAGCTTTCAGGCGGTGAACGGCAACGTGCTGCCATTGCTAGAGCATTGGTAAACGAGCCTGATTGCTTACTAGCAGATGAACCCACAGGTAATCTTGACCAAGAAAATGCTCAAAGCGCTTTTGCCTTGATGCAAGAGCTTATCAGCGAACAACAACGCGCTTTGATTATCGTCACACACGATATTTCGCTAGCGAAGCAAATGCAACGTTGTTACCACTTACGTGGTGGTTTGTTGGTAGAGGATTGATGACTCCGATTGTCACGGGAACCTTGCTTGCCATAGCGTCTAATATTTTATTTAGCCTTTTGTTTTTTTATGGGAAATGGCTGGAGCCTTTGTCAGGCAGTGATATTTTTGCATGGCGTATGTTTTCGATGTTTCCGTGTTTGTTGATTTCGGTTGGCGTGAGCATGAGCTGGCGAGATGTGCGGGCTTACGCTAGAAGTTTGACGAAAAAACAATGGGTTGGTGTGGTTGCGAGTGCGCCTATCATGGTGGGGCAGATGTGGTTGTTTATGTGGTCGCCTGTTAATGGTTATGGGATTGATGTGGCGATGGGATATTTTCTGTTTCCTTTGTTTTTGATGCTGGGCGGCATGGTGGTTTTTGGTGAACGTCCAAATCGTGCGCAACGAGTAGCAACTTGTTTGGCGCTGTGCGGTGTTGCGTTGGAGATGCTTTATCAGGGCAAGATTTCGTGGGTAAGTGCGAGTATTTTTCTGACTTATCCTGTTTATTATTTGTTTCGCCGTTATTTGGGTGTGCCAGCGGTTTTGGGGTTGCTGTTTGATATTGCGTTGATATTTCCGTTTGTGGTGGTGTATTTGGTGTATTTTTCACCCAGTGTAGCGCTTTTGGAAATGGAGCCGTCTAAAGGTTGGTGGGTGTTGTTGTTGGGGGCGCACTCTGTGTTGGCGATGCAATTGAATTTACGGGCAAATGGTTTATTGCCTGTGGTGTTGTTTAGTATGTTGTCGTATTTAGAGCCAGCGTTGTTGTTTGTGGTGTCGGTGGTGTTTTTGGGGGAAATTTTGACGTTCAAAGCGCTTTTGAGCTATGGGTTGATATGGTTGGGGATTGTTGTGATGTTGATGGATACTTTGGCGACAAGGGGGCGTTAGGGCAGTTATGGATTCATGCTTACTTTGGGGTGCAGGGGTGTTACAACCCGGCACCCCACAATAAAGTATGATTCATACCCCGCCCCAGCGTCCCCTTTTAGCTAAAGCCATAGCCCACACACCCAACAACT
>JAUNEA010000014.1:0-18296 GCA_030525785.1 Cardiobacteriaceae bacterium | reverse complement strand
GGGCCTTCTGTGCCGCGGGGGGGGGTTGTGGGTTTTGTTGTATTATGTCTTGGTGGGGGGTGGCGGGGGCCCCCCCCCCCCCACCCCAATATAAAGTATGATTCATACCGCGCCCTAGCGTCCTCTTTTCGCTAAAGCATTCGCCAACACAGCAAACATCTCGCCACCTAAATTCTCAGGTCGCGCTGTTGGATTAATCCCCAAATCCTCAAATTCACGCTCACTAAACCACGCCCCCAAACTCTTGCGCAACATTTTCCGCCGTTGTGTGAACGCCGTACGCGTGATGAAATCAAAAGCGCTTTCATCATCAATATCCCAGCGAGATTGGGGTAAAACCGTTAAGCGAACCACCGCAGAATCTACTTTTGGCGGTGGGTCAAAGGCTTCAGGTGGAATGTCAAACAAATACTCTGGCTCACAAAAACGTTGAATCAGCAAACTCAAGCGCCCAAAATCTTTGCTATCAGGCTCCGCACAAATTCTATCAACCACTTCTTTTTGAAGCATAAAATGCATATCTTGAATCGCATCACGCTGCTCAAGGCAATGAATCAAAATCGGGCTAGAAAGGTTGTAGGGCAGATTGCCAATAACGCGCCATTTATCCGCAGGCTGAGGTTTGGCTAAATCGGCTAAACGCAGCTCCAGAAAATCCCCATAAAGTAAATCCAACTTGCCCACAGAAAGCGCTTTAGCGCGGAGCCTTGCAATGACACGCTCATCAAAATCAACCGCCATCATTGCCCCACATCGTTCCAACACAGGCAAGGTCAAGGCTCCCAGCCCCGCACCGATTTCAAAAATCGCCTCGCCTTGACGTGGAAAAATCGCCCGAACCATATGGTCAATCATGCGTTCATCGGCTAGAAAATGCTGCCCCAGAGCTTTGGCAGCTGGAATTTCAGAGCGTGGGCGGAGAGAAAGATTACGTTTCATGGCAATTTAGTAGGTTTTAACATAGGCATTCGTGCGTAGCTGACTGATGTAATCTGCCCATGCTTCAGCAACAGCTTTTTCGAACAAGAATTGACGCACTTCTTCGCGCATCATCTGTTCATTGCGATTGGCGCTACGGTTTTCGTGTACCCAAAGAATATGGTAGCCCACATCAGTACGCACGACAGGGCTTAAGGTATTTGGCGCTAACTTGGTCATCATATTGGCGAATTCTGGCAATAACGTTGGCGCAGAAACCCAACCCAACGAGCCACCTCGTGCCGCACTGACTGTATCTTCTGAAAAACGCCGAGCAACGGTTTGAAAATCTTGCCCTGAATTCAAAGCGCTTTGCACTGCCTGCATTTTGGCTTGGGCAATGGCATCGTTGTGGGGCGTGTGGCGGATTAAGATGTGAGAGGTGAGATACTCAGGAATACGGTAATTGCCGTCTTGGTCTTCTCGGTCAACCACGCGTAAAAAATGCAACCCATCAGCATCAACCACAGGGCTAGGAGTAATCTCACCAATGGGCAGATTAATCAAAACCTTAGCAAATCGGTTGGGGATTTGAGCAAGATTGACACGCCCTAAATCGTTGAATTGAGCGTTAGGAATTTGGGCAGCAGCTTGACGAGGATTGTTGGGGAATTGTTCTAAAGCATCGGAGACTTGTTGCAAAATCTCGCGCATTTTGGGCGCGCGCTGAAACGCATCGCCTTCGGGCATTGGCAACAAAATATCTTGCACATGCAAAAAGCTACCTTGATGACGCGCCAATTGTGCCAGCTGGTCATCAATCTGCCCTTCGCTCACTTTAACTTCTTCCGCCATCAAGCCATATTTGAGTTTATCCTCCAAAATCCCACGTGCGACTTGAAACTGGAAAGCGCTTTGGTTCAAGCCTGTTTCTTTCAAGACTTTTTGATGCAAAGCTGCCACTGATAAACCATTGTTTTGTGCGATGCTTTGTTCAGCTCGCGCAATTTCTTCATGACTCGCTCCCACCTCAAGTCTAACCGCCAATTGCTCCAAAATATGCCACATAATCAAATTCTCTAGGGCTTGGGCTTGGCGTTGTTCTTCTGTCAAACTGGCTTCTTTGGGCAACATAGCAAGCTCGCGTTGTAATTGGGCGTTGAGTTCGCGGCGAGAGAGCGCACGGTCATTGACAACCAGCGCCACATCATCAAGGATTTGTTCACTGCTTGGTTGCTGTTGTCCAAAGGCAATATTTCCAGAGGAAATAGGCGAGGTGCTTTGGGCGAAGAGAGAGCTGGTTAAGAAAAGAGCCAAGCATGAAAGTGCTGAACGCATAGAGAATCTCCGAATAGTGTTTAACAAAAGAGGCAAAGAGCAGAAGATGAATCCATGCCAAAGCGCTTTGCTCCGTTAAAGCCACAAATGGTTGAATGAAAGGTTTCATTTACGGCTGGAAGCCATGAATGTCTTTTTGTAACAGGCGCGTGGTTTGGTTACCCAGCGAACCCAAGCCTTTGAACACAAACTCTAAGTATAGCGCATTGTGTTTTTCGTTGTTACTGGGGTGCTTGCGGTAGTGTTTGCCGACCAATCGCCAGCTGAGGCAGCAATCGTTAAACTCAATCCCAAGCATGAGGTTATGAAATTGGCGATTGGTGTGACTGTAATCGAGGCGAGCGAAGGTGGTGTAGCGGTCATTCCATTGCCAGACGCTGCTGATGCCGTATTGATGATAATGTTCACGGTCAAATCGGCGACTCAGTTGCACAAAGCTATTTGGCTTGATTTCGTAGCGCAAATCAAGGCTTTGGTATTCATCTCTGCCCTGTTGTGTGTTGTGGAAGGCTAAGCCTTGAAAGGAGAGGCGACGGTGGATTTTGTATTTTAAATGGGCGACCAAGAGTGAGCGTTCCTGATTTTCGTTTAAGCTGGATAGGCTGAGATGATGGCGAGGTCTTCGTAGATACTGCACTTGCCCAATTTGATAAAGCGCTTTTTCCTCACCTGTTTGGCGATCAATCCAGCGGCTGGTGAGCGCGGTGGTGAGTTGATTGGTATCGCCAATGCGGTCAGCGCCTGTGAAGCGGTTGGTGGCAAAAAGCCATGCCCAGTTTTTGTGGCGTTCATCAGTGTCAAAAAGGGGCAAAGCGCTTTGATCCTGATAGGGCGTGTAAACATAGAACAGGCGAGGTTCAAGGGTTTGGGTGTATTGGCTACCCAAGCGTTCGAAAATTAATCCTGAATCGAGGCTGAAGGTGGGGAGCGTACGATGATGGCGATGACCTAAGCGAGGGCTTAAATGATAATGGGTAGTGCGCCATTGGAGACGAGGTTCAAGGAAAGCATAAGAACGCTCAAGGCGATAACGTATATCAAGCAAGGCATCAAAGCGCTTGGAATGCCCCGTGTCTTGTCGGTAAAACTGAGTGGCTTCCATATTCAAACGCAAGGATAAGCCTTGCCATTGCCAGTGATTTTGGTAACGCAATTGGGGCAGACGAGCATAAGGTTGCTCGACTTTGCGAGCCTCTTGATGGGCAGGGAGATAATCTTGGAACAACAACTGCCAGCGCCCCATTTTTTCGTAATCTAAACGAAATTCTCGAACCAGAAAGCTGTCGGCGTAACGTTCACCATGTAGGTCAAAATCTTGTGCATAGCGAGCATCAGAGAGGGATTGATACAAAGTTTTGGCTTGAAGATTGGGCTGTTCCCATTGATGCTCAGCACGAATATGCCAACGATTCTTCCGTTCATGGCGGTCAAAAATCCAATTACCGTAAACCAAAGCGCTTTGCTGACGTTGCCCTTGAACACCCAAATAACGCCCCTCTCCCTCAAGCATTAAACCTCGTTTGCTCATGGGGTGGAGGGTTAGTGTGGCATCGTAATTTGGGGCTAGATTGAAGTAATAAGGCAGGCGCAAACTCAAGCCCTGTGTGGAGCTGCTGCTTAGGCTGGGCGCAAGCCAACCACTTTGTCGTTCATCGCCAATGGGATAGCTAAAATAGGGTAGGGTAATGAGTGTGAAATCTTTGATTTTGAAAGAGACATTCTCAGCAAATGCTCGTTGTTGGGCGTGGTCAAGATGCAGATGTTCGCTTTCCAAATGCCATGTTGGATTGATGCGCCCACAGCTGCTCCAGTGAACATGATGTAAATGGGTATGATTGGGTTGGTGATGAATATGGCTGGCTTTGCCCTGACTCCATTCCTCACGCGCACCGCGTTCACGGCGAAACACATAATCCGCCTCATCAATCAAAGCGCTTTGCTCTGAGCTGTCATAGCGAAGATTATGACCTGATAATGCAAGATTGGGGCTACCATACAAAGCGCTTTGGGGGGCGTGGGCGATGCCTGTTTGGGGGAAATAGGAAAGCTGTTGGGTTTGGAGCTGGTGGTGTTGGTAATTGAGCTGAACATCGCCTGAAAAATCGGCGCGTTCATAGTCGCCTTCTAAAGCGTTGGCGGAGAGATGTAAGGCGGTGGGCGACTCGATTTGATGAGGATTAACGAGATATTGTGCCAGTGGGTCAATGGAACATTGTTGCCCCCATGCTGGTGTACTCAAGCCCAAGTAAAGCCCTAGATAAAGCGCTTTGTGGCATCGCCCAGTGTTCATCATCTCTCCCAATTGCCTTGAAAAGAGGGCATGGTATCACAACTGCCCAAGCCCTTTTGTATGGGAAAGCTTCAGGCATAAGGAAAGCGCTTTGGGCGGTTTTGTTATACTAATGTTGGCTAGGCGTTACTGGTCGTTAGTTTGATTGAAGGAGATGGTTTATGTCGGTGATTCAGGTAAAACGGGCGCTATTGAGTGTGTCTGATAAGAGCGGTTTGGTGGAATTGGCAAGCCGTTTAAGCGCTTTGGGAGTGGAATTACTCTCTACAGGTGGAACAGCGAAAACCTTGCGTGAGGCTGGTTTGGCGGTGGTTGATGTGAGTGATTACACAAAATTTCCCGAGATGATGGGAGGGCGTGTGAAAACTTTGCACCCCAAAATTCATGGTGGCTTGTTGGGCAGACGAGGGATTGATGATACAGTCATGGCAGAGCATGATATTTTGCCCATTGATTTGGTGGTGGTGAATTTGTATCCCTTCCGTGAAACCATTGCTCAGCCGAATGTTTTGCTTTCGGAGGCGGTGGAACAAATTGATATTGGTGGCCCTTCTATGGTTCGCTCAGCGGCCAAAAATCACCAAAGTGTGGGGATTGTCACCAATCCTGTAGATTATCCAGAAGTTCTGGAAGCTATCGAAAATCAAACTTTTGACTTGAATTTGCGCCAAAAGCTTGCTTACCGAGCCTTCAAACATACAGCTGATTATGATGCTGCCATTGCTCAGTATTTAGGTCAGGCATTTGGCTTGGAACAAAGCGCTTTGCCCGAACAATTAACCTTAAACTTCCAGCGTAAAGAGATTTTGCGTTATGGCGAAAATCCGCATCAACAAGCTGCTTTTTATGTGCCTCAACAAGGGCAGAAGATTGGCTTGGCAGGCGCTATCAAGCATCAAGGCAAGGAGCTTTCGTATAACAATATTGCTGATGCCGATGCGGCTTTGCAAACGGTGGTTCGTTTTCATGAGCCAGCATGCGTGATTGTGAAACATGCCAATCCTTGTGGCGTTGCGATTGGAGCAAGCGTAGGCGAGGCATATGAAAGCGCTTATCGTTGTGACCCAACTTCTGCTTTTGGTGGCATCATTGCCTTTAACCGTGCGTTGGATAAAGAGACGGCGCAAGAGATTATCAGCCGTCAGTTTGCAGAAGTGATTTTGGCGCCAAGCTTTGAGCCTGAAGCGCTTTTGGTGCTGCAGCAGAAAGCCAATATCCGTGTGTTGGAAGTGGGAACAGCGCATCAAGAGGGCGAACGGCAGTTGGTAAGTGTTCATGGGGGACTGTTGGTGCAAGATTGGGATCATGGCAGTATTTCAGAAAGCGATTTGCGTGTGGTGACTGAGCGTGAGCCAACAGCTGATGAATTGCGTGATTTACTCTTTGCGTGGCGCGTGGTGAGAATGGTGAAATCCAATGCGATTGTTTTTGCTAAAGATGGGGCAACAGTAGGTATTGGCGCTGGTCAAACCAGCCGTGTTTATTCAACGCGTATTGCCGCTATCAAAGCGCTTGATGAAGGCTTATCGATTGAAGGAAGCGCTTTGGCGAGCGATGCCTTCTTCCCCTTTGCTGATGGCGTGGCGGCAGCGGCGGCGGCGGGGGCAAAAGCTATCATTCAGCCAGGAGGTTCTATTCGTGATCAAGAAGTGATTGATGAGGCGAATAAACACGGCATTGCGATGGTCTTCACAGGCATGCGCCATTTCCGTCATTAACATGATGCCAAAGCGCTTTGTGGAGAATCGATGATGTTGGCTAAAGTGATTCGTTTGAATGTTGATAATAGCATAGGCTTGGTGGAAAGTGAGGAGGATAAGAAGCAATATTTATTTTCACTTCAAGAGTTTCAAAAAGTTGATGAACGTGATTTGGTGGTGGGGGCATTGGTGGAAATCGAATGGATTTTTGGCACCGATAAAATCAACAGCCTTCATTATCCATTGGCAAAAAATCGGAAGAATGGATTGTTTTTGCTTTAATGAGACAAAGCGCTTTGGTGAGGTAAGTTGTACATGAAGTTAATGATGAAAAAATTATTAGTAATCATAGGAAGCTTGATTGGGCTTTGGTTAGTGGTAGCGATTTTGAGTTATAAGGCATTACCTGATAACAGCCAACGTCAAGCTTCTTATCATCTGTTGCCTAATCCTGAGGGGAGAATCAGTAAGCCCTTATGGGAAGCAACATTGGCGCATGAGGGTAAAAGTGGCATCTATCCGCTAAGTAACAGTCGCGATGCATTTTTAGCGCGATTGGCATTGGTAGAGAACGCTGAGCGGAGTTTAGATGTTCAATACTACATTTGGCATGATGATATTTCAGGGCGTTTGCTGGCACAGCGTTTATGGGCAGCGGCGGAGCGTGGCGTTCGGGTGAGGCTTTTGCTTGATGACCACACAATGGCAGGCATGGATCCTTTGCTGGTAACCCTTAATCAGCACCCCAATCTGGAAGTTCGTTTATTTAATCCTTACATGCAACGCAGTTTTCGCCCTCTGGGTTATTTGAGTGATTTTTTTCGTTTGAATCGCCGTATGCATAACAAATCATTAACAGCAGATAGCTTGGTGAGCATTATTGGTGGGCGAAATATTGGCGATGAGTATTTTGAGGCGACCAGTGGGGTGATGTTTGCGGATTTAGATGTTGCGGTGGTGGGGCAAAGCGCTTTGGCAACGGCAAAAGTTTTTGATGAGTACTGGAATAGCCAATCTTCCTATCCTGTAGAAAAGATTATAGGTGAGGTAGAGCTTTTGGATTTATCTGTGCTTAGCCCTGAGGCGGAAGGTTATTTGCAACTTTTAGCGCAATCGGATTTTATTCAGTATTTGCAACAAGGGAATATGCCCTTGATTTGGGAGAAGACCCAGCTGATTTATGATCACCCCGATAAAGTTCTTAATCAAGCAAACGATGAGCTGATTTTCTTTCAACATATCATGCCGTTGATGATGGCAGCAGAGCATGAAGTGGTATTGGTTTCGCCTTATTTTGTGCCAACAGCTCAGGGAGTAGCATTTTTAAGCGCTTTAGCTGAACAAGGGAAGGCGGTGCATATTTTGACCAATTCGCTGGCGGCTAATGATGTGGCGGTAGTGCATTCGGGCTATGCTAGGTATCGTGAGGAATTACTGGATAGTGGAGTCCATTTGTATGAACTTAAGTCACAATCAACCGTTAAACCTAGCAAAATTCGAACCGTTTACGATGGTAGTGGTGCAAGTTTACATGCCAAAACTTTTGCTGTTGATCGGCGCTATGTGTATGTGGGATCGTTTAATTTTGACCCTCGCTCCGCGCATTTGAACACCGAAATGGGCTTATTGATGGATAGCCCCAGTTTGGCTAGTCAATTGCATGGTTTGTTAAGTCATGGAGTAAAAGAGCATGCTTATCAGGTAGTTAAAAACGAAGAAGGCAAAATGCTTTGGCAGACCGAAGAGCAAGGTGAGACAGTGGTTTTGACGGAGGAGCCACAAAGTGCTTGGTGGAGGAGGTTACAAGTCTGGGTAGCAAGCCGCTTGCCAGTTGAAAGATTGTTGTAAAAGAGGTCAAAGCCGAAAAGAAAACCCCCTATAAAAGGGGGTTTTTGATGAGAACAAAGCGCTTTGGGGTTCTTTTGTAAGACTAGAACAAAGGCTCACTGAAGTTAAAGTTCATCTTATCAGAGGCTGGTACAATGCCATCGCCTTGCAGCAGCTGAATATTGTGTCGCCAAACGCGTGATAATTGTGCAGGCGATTCCATATGATTGACCACAATTTGTGCGTGGTTTTTGGTGGCATACTCTTTGATGGCGTGCATGAAACGCTCTTCTTCTTCATCATCGAAAGTATCCATCTCGCGCATATCCAGTTTTAAGACATCAGGCGATAGGCGTTTAAAAATGCCTTCGATATCATCATCATAGCGAGCCAAATCGCTGAGAGCGAAGCGTACGCCTAAAGGGCGTAAACGTTCTACCATCTTCATCGCGCCTGTATAGCAGTTATGATAGGCATCAACGCTGAATTCAATCACCAATTGAGTAGGTGCCACCCCTGTATTACGCAATTGGCTGGCAATCCAATCAGGGAAGGCTAAATCGTTCAAAGCGCTTGAACTTAAAGAAAGATAGAAACGAAGTGCTTTTTGGTCTCCATCATAGGAAAGCACATCAGCAAAAAGCTGATTGAGTTTGAGATAATCCAAATGGCGAGCTAAATCGTAACGTTCGGCAATTTGTAGCAACACTTCCAATTCCACTTCTTCCTCATTAGGGTCATTGTTTTTGCGTGGAATATCAATACGATCAGCATAGCGTGGAATGCCATCAGCTTCCAGAGAAGAAATTGGCTGATAACGCAATTTGATACGTTTTTCTTCAATCGCAGTTTGGAGATAATGCACGCGTTTCTCATCTTTACGCGACATATTGCCACTGAGTGGCTCAGCAACACGCTCAACACCATTGCCTGCCACTAAGGTTCGTACCGCACGATAACCTTTGCTGACCAAATCCTCAAAAGTGGATTCTTTACGAATCTCATACATACCTGCAAAAACGCGCGGTTTAATCATACGCCCAATGCCTTCAGGAACCGTTTCATCAAGCCTTGCAATGAGTTCATTTACACGCTTAATCACGCCTTCTTTATCGCCTTGAATCCAAAGCGCTAAAGCATCATCGGTAAAGCGTACAACTTCTGTACTGGGTGGCAAGAAACGTTGCACGCTTTCAGAGGTCGCTTTTATCAACAATTCCGCAGGACGATAACCATCGCGTTGCCAAATTTCTCGATAGTTTTCAATCAATAAATAAACCCAAAATCCCAAAAGCGCTTCAGGTTCGGCTTTTTCTTGAGCTTGATGAATAGAGGAGGCCAAAATGGGGGCAGTGCCAAGCTGAGTCGTTTCATCAATACCACCGCCAGAACCACCGCCTTCGCCGCTGCTGAAAAACATTTGCAGCGCGTTTTCGCCATTGATGTTCACTTGAGATAAGGACAACACCAAGTTGATAGGCGAGCCATCAAGCTTATTGAATTCAAATTTTTCCGCAGGCAGGACTTCCTTATCGCTGGCTTTTTTCAAGAAAGCTTTCAAGGCACGATCCGTTTTGGTAGGGACAAAGCTCATTAGGGTTGTGTCATCAAGAGCTTCACGGTTGGGTAGACCAAAAATGCGAATGAAAGCTGGGTTAGCATCAAGGAATAAACCATCTTGTACATAAGCTACGGCATCGGGCAAATCATGAAAAATATGGCGGTAGCGTTCTTCCATAGCCGCCTGACTTTGGCGAGCCTGATGCACAATGCGCTCACTTTGTACTTGGCGCATAATTTGTTGCACATGCTTGATAGCGTTGAGTAAATCTCTTCGTGGGGTTACATACTCTGCGCCTTGTTTGATGAAGCCATCTAAGGTTTGAGGATTGTTATCCACCACCATAATTGGCACATTGATGTTTAAGTTCTGCAATAATCCTCGCACACCATCAAGCGGAGGCAAATTACCTAATGTGCTGAGAATGATTAAATCAGGGCGTTTTTCTTGTAGCGCTGCTTCGGCAGCTTGCAAGCTATCTACTTGACGGTCTTCGAGTAGATAAAAACGTTGAGCGCCTTTGGAGAAGGCATTGATCCATTCAAAATCCGTACTAATCAGCAGTATCGAGCAATTTTCTTTTTGGTCAGACATTTAGAGGTTCTCATTTAAAGAATAGAAATCAAGAGCTTGTTCCCACACGCGACTTTGGCGTGAACACAAATAGGGGATAAGCAAAGACCTTGCCATTTTACCTTATAATGCGCAAACAAGCAGATTTAACCCCCCTGATAAGTGTTGAGACAAAGTGGTCAAAGCGCTTTAGGGGGTGATGATTTCCTGATGATTTTCAAATAGATGAAAGGGCGTTGTGATGAGTTTTTTAAATAATCCTGTACTTCAAGATTTGCGTTTACAGTATCCCCTCTGGCAAGCGCCACTTCCTTTTGGTGCCATTTCAGTGGCGATGACAGGCAAAATCAGCGCCCAAAGCGCTTTGGGATTGTTGCGACTCAGCACTCACGAAACGCTCGCCAGTTTAGATGAAAAAGTGAAAGCTTTTCAAAAGGCAGCCCATGATGTGCAACGTTTGACAAGCCATACAGAAGAAGAACAAAGCTTATCTCGCATTTGCCCAAGTTTTTGCTTTGCTCACCCTTTGCCGAAAGCTGTCGCACGTTTGGTGCGTCAAGATAAGGCATGGGAGGTTTTGTCAGATTACTTCGATACTGTTTTGGAAACGCCTGATGTGCCAGCTGGTTTTCAAGATTTGCTGGATAAAGCATTGAGTTACCAGCCTAAAGTGCTTGGTTTTATGCACGGCATGCCGAGCGCGGAGGTGTTGGAGAAAGTTCATGCAAAAGGGGCGAAGAGTTTTGTGATATGCCACAGTGTGGCAGAGGCTTTGGTAGCGGATAGGCTTGGGGTAGATATTTTGGTATTGCAAGGTTTGGAGGCTGGTGGTGAGCGTTGTGGGTTTCAAAATGATTTGCCACGCGTAGAGCAACCTGCTTGGAGTTTGTTGCAACAAGTGCGCCGCGTCAGTGATAAACCTTTGATTTTATGGGGAGATTTCTCAACGCCTGTGGATATGCTGATGGCGATGATGGTGGGGGCGCAGGGAGTGATGCTGGATCGCTGGTTTATGGCTTGTGAAGACAATGGCTTACCTGAATCGGTTCGTGAGCGTGTGGTTTTGGGCAATGAATGTCAAAGCGCTTTGACTTGGCAATACACCCATGCTCCGATGCGATGCTTGAAAACCAAACTCACCGAAAAGCCGTTGAAAAGCGCTTTGGGCGAAGAGGCGTTGTTTGAATTGGGCTTAAAAGCAGAGACCATGCCTTTGCCGATTAGCTTGAGCGCTATTGAAGACCCACACACGCTCAAACAAATGCTAGAGAATTTCCAAAGCGCTTTAGCAGACTATGTGGTGGAGGGCTGATGCTGTTGCCTTATGCGCAGCTCTCTTTTCGTGGGCAAACCCCGATTAGCACGGAATATGACGATATTTACTACAACACCCAATCGGGCAGTGCTGAGAGTGATTATGTTTATTTGCAAGGCAATGGCTTGCCTGAGCGATTTGGGGCGAAAAAGCGCTTTGTGGTGGGGGAGATAGGCTTTGGTTCAGGGCTAAATGCTTTTTTAACCGCAAAGCGCTTTTTGGAAGACGCGCCCCGTCATCATTATTTAACGTATATCAGCATTGAGCATCGCCCATGGCGTTTGGAAGACTTAAAACGCCATCATGGTGCTTGGGATTTTTTATCCTCTGACAATTTGTCCTTATTAAACGCTTTTTACGCGCAATATCCGCATAATCATCGAGGCTTTCATTTGTTGAAACTGCATGAGCGGGTGCAATTTTTGTTGTTGTGGGAAGAAGTGGAAAGCGCTTTGCAGCAATTGGTGGCACAAGTTGATGCTTGGTATCTTGATGGTTTTAGCCCAAGCAAAAATCCAGACTGTTGGCAGGCATCGGTTTTTCAGGCCTTATCGAAAAACAGCGCAACGGGCGCAAGCTTTGCAAGCTTCAGCGCGGCGAGAGTGGTGCGCGATGGTTTGCAGGCGGCAGGCTTTGCGGTAGAAAAGCGTAAAGGCTTTGGCTTTAAGCGTGAGATGTTGCATGGCTTTTTGGAAAAACCTCAACCGCGAGAAGAGCATTGGAGCATGGTCTCTCAAAGCGCTTTGAATGATGAGGCGAGGATTGCTGTGATTGGGGCTGGCATTGCTGGTGCGAGCGTGGCGCGGAGCTTGGCAGAGAGTGGGCGCGAGGTGGTGGTTTATCATGACCCTGAATGTTCTCCTGCTAGCCATGTGCCTGTTGCTGTTCCTTATGTGCAGCCTGATACAGAAAGCGCTTTGCTTTGCGATTATCAGGTGGGCAGTTACCATCATGCCCTTCGGTTTTACCACACAGCAGGGCGTTTGCATTATCGCACCTTGCCTTTGTATCAACTGCCCATTCATGCACGACAAGCCAAGCGTTACAAGCTTTTGTCAGAACAAAAACTTTTCCACGAACCCATTTTACAATTCAACGAAGCCGAAAGCGCTTTGGTTTATCAACAAGCTGGCGTGATTGAAACTCCAGCACTTGTCCGCGATTTACTCGCCCACCCACGCATCACCGTGATTCCCCAAAAAATTCACCATTACCGAGAAGAAGGGCAAAGCGTTTGGATAGGGCAGGAAGTATACGGCGCGTTGGTGTTGGCAACGGCTTGGCGGAAAGATTTGCTGCAAGACGAGGTGTTGCAAAGCGCTTTGCGTTCGGTTCGTGGGCAGGGAACGGTGTTTAAGAGCGATGCTTATGGTGGCTTGGCGCAGATTTGGAGCGAGCATTTGACCTACATTCCTATGCCAGAGGGCATTTATGTTGGCGCAAGTTTTACGCCCAAAAGCGAAGATTTGCGTGAAAATGAGGAAGAAAATAAGGCATATCAAAGCGCTTTGCAGGCTTATGGGCAAAAGATGAATCTGGAAGCCTCGCCACGTTACCAAAGCGCTTTTGTGGGCATTCGAGCCGCGACCACAGATTATCAACCGCTGGTTGGCGCATTGGCTCAAGTTGAGGATTTGGTGGAAAAATACAGCAAGCTGAGACACGATGTGAACGCTGTTAAGGGGCAAAATGTGGCACTTCGTCGGATTTACCTTCACATGGGCTTAGGTTCAAAAGGTTTGACCCAAGCTTGGTTGAATGCGGATTTCATTACCGCACAAATCAATGGCACGCCTTTGCCCGTGCCAAAACGCTGGTTGGCGTTGCTTTCGCCTAATCGATATTTTATCCGCGCACTTTCGCGCCGTCAGATGTAATTTTAGCTTGATGCGGTTTGCCGCAAAGGATTGGCTATGCGCCCTTTGATTTCCTCGCCTGTTCATTCTGTGATTTCTGCCTACTTTCCTAAACTCAATCCGCCAGCCGATGAAAGCGCTTTGTTGCAGTTGGAGGAGGCATTGGGGGTTGTGTTACCTGCTTCATTTAAAGCATGGTATTTGAACCATGATGGGCAACAGCTGGAATCAGAGACGTTACTACCAGGCGATATTCGTTGGTTACCTGTTGCAGAAATCTTGCCTGCCAAAGAGCGTTGGCAAGCTTTTTTACGCACCCACTTTGGTGAGCAGTGGCAACATATCGAGCCACAATGGCACGATGTCGCCATTCAAAGCGCTTTGTGCCACGAGCGTTGGCTACCATTTATGGAAGATAGCGATGGTTCTTGGTATTGCTTGGATTTTGCGCCAACAGAAGAAGGCGGCGAGGGGCAAGTGCTTTATGTGGGCTTGGCGAAATCGTTGCATCAATATGATGTGATGTATGAAAGCCCTGATTTTGCCACTTGGCTTGGCGAACTTCTGGCAACTTATCAACAGGAGGATTTTGAACCAGAGCTACCTGCATTATGTGCTGACTATTGGCAGCAGGGCTTGGAGCGTTACCCTGAATCGATTCAAGAGCCTGTGAGCCAAAGCGCTTGGTTGGCGTTGGAACGGCGATTGCGTTATAGCTTGCCTGATGCTTTGCTGACGCTTTACCGATTGTTTGATGGGCAAAGCGCTTTGGGCGTTACAGGGTCACGGTTTTTGCCTGTGGAAGAGATGGGCGAGCAACAACAGGTGTTGTTGGCGGGTGTGCAAAGCGCTTTTGGTGAGCATTGGGTTGATGCGGTGGTGGATAACGGAGCGCATATTCAGAAGTTGCCGTATCACCCTTTATGGCTACCGTTTTACGAGGAAGAGGGCAAAGCGCTTTGGTGTTATGACCCCGTGCCAGGCGCTGATGGCGTGATTGGGCAAGTGATACGTTTGGATACTCAGACTTGGCACAGCAGCTTAATTGCTGATGATATGCATGAGGCATTGTTGGGCTTGTTGAAAAATCTCTTGAAGGAGTGAGTATGAGTAACCTTGCCACCATTTACACACGCGCCCCCAGAGCCTTACATACGCCTTTGATTCAGGTGGAAATTCATTTGTCTGCGGGTTTGCCAGGCTTGTCTTTAGTCGGCTTGCCTGAGAAAAGTGTGAAGGAGAGCAAAGACCGCATCAAAGCTGCGCTTTTTAACAGTGGTTTTGACTATCCCCAGCAACATATCACCATCAACCTTGCCCCTGCCGATTTACCCAAAGAAGGCGCGCGCTATGATTTACCCATTGCCTTAGGGATTTTGACCGCGATGGGTTATGTGCCACAAAGCGCTTTGTCGGCGTATGAATTTCATGGCGAGCTGGCATTGTCAGGCGAATTACGCGCGATTTCGGGCGTGTTGCCTTGTGCTTTAGCAGCGGAATCAGAAGGGAGAGTGATTGTGACCCCCAGCGCGAACCATGCAGAAGCTTTGCTGGTGACCCAAAGCGCTTTGTCTGCCTCGCATTTATCGGAATTGGTGGCGATTTTGAATGGGAAACGCGCATGGCAATCGCCTCCTCAGCCAGAAGCCTTGCCCACGCAAAGTTACCCTGATTTGCAAGATGTGGTGGGGCAACATCAGGCAAAGCGAGCGTTGCTGATTGCGGCAGCAGGTGGGCATCATTTGTTGTTTACAGGCGCACCTGGCACGGGAAAATCCATGCTGGCAAAGCGCTTGGTTGGCATCATGCCACCGATGACACGAGCGGAAGCCATTGAAAGCGCGAGTATTCATTCTGTTGCGCCAACAGGATTTGGCTTGGGGCAGTGGTATCAACGTCCTTTCCGTTCTCCTCATCACAACGCCAGTGCAACGGCATTGGTAGGTGGAGGCTCTAATCCACAGGCAGGAGAAATTTCTCTAGCACATCAAGGGGTTTTGTTTTTAGATGAATTTCCTGAATTTGACCGCAAAGTTTTGGAAATGTTGCGTGAGCCATTGGAAAACGGACACATTACCATCTCTCGCGCCACACAAAAGGTTGACTTCCCAGCAAAATTTCAACTCATTGCTGCCATGAATCCTTGCCCCTGTGGTTATCATGGTGACCCTGACCGAGCCTGCCAAGATAGCCCTGACCAAATCGCGCGTTATCGCAACAAGCTTTCAGGGCCTTTGCTTGACCGTATTGATTTGCAAGTACGCGTGAATCGCTTAAGCCCCAAGCAATTGCGCGAACAGCAAGACCAGCAAGCTGCCAGTAGCGATGAGTATCGCACATGGGCAACGCGTGCTAGAAAAATACAAATGGAGCGACAAGGTTGTGCCAATGCGCTTTTGGAAGGCAAGGCGCTTGATGAGCATTTGTTTGCCCTGCCTGAGGTTTTTACCCTCTTAGACCGAGCCGCTGAACAACTTTCTTTTTCTATGCGGGCTTATCATCGAGTTTTGAAGGTTTCGCGCACCATTGCTGATTTAGAAGAAAGCGAGGCGATAACGCGCGTTCATGTAGCAGAAGCATTGCAATATCGGCTGTAACTCATGAATGCTTGGCAGGAGAAGGCTATTTCGCAAAGCGCTTTGGTGTGTGAGCAATTGCAATTGCAGCACCATCGCAATTTGGAGCCACAGAAACTTCAGTTTCACGCACGTTGGAATCTCATCACAGGCGAAAATGGCAGTGGTAAAACCGCGTTACTGGAAGCGCTTTATTTGCTTTCGCGTGGCAAATCCTTTCGTAGCTCAAAGCATCAGCATGTGATTAGGCATGGGCAAAGCGCTTTGTGGTTGTATTCGATTTGGCAACGGCAAGGCGAGTTAGAGCGCGTGGGATTGCAACGTGAAGCCCATCAGTATCGCCTTCATCTCAACGAGCAACCCACCGCCCAAAGCGCTTTGGCACAACGTTTGCCCTTGCAGTTGATTCATCATGAAGGCTTAGATTTAGCGCTTGATAGCCCAGAGGTGCGGCGGAGGTTGCTGGATTATGGGGTTTTTTATCATAACCCTTTGTTTTTGCACCATTGGCAGCGTTACCATCATGCCCTCAAGCAACTCAATGCCGCCTTGCGAGGGCAACAAACATGGCTTGATGGCTGGTATCACTGGCTTTTAGAACATGGTTTAGCCATCGATAGCTATCGGCGTGAATATCTCCAAGCTCTACAAAGCGCTTTGAATTACTACCATCATCATCTGGGCGGTTTGGCGGAAATTGAGTTGCGTTATCAGCGTGGTTTTTCAGAGGCGATGAGTTTGGCGGAGTGTTTGGAAAAATATCGTGAACGGGATTGCAAGTTAGGGTATGTGAAAGATGGCGTACATCGAGCCGATATTGGTTTTTATGCACAAGGGCAGAATGTAGCGCATTGTTATTCGCGTGGGGAACAAAAAACGTTGATAAGCGCTTTGCTCTTGGCGCAGGCATTTTTGATTCGTGAGAAAACGGGCGTGATGCCTGTGATGTTGGTTGATGATGTGGGGGCGGAGCTGGATAAAAAACGCCAAGCTTTGTTGTTGCATTTGCTTGATGAGAGTGGGGCGCAGTGTTTTGTGACGCATCTAAACGCTTTGGATTTGCCTTATGAACATAAGCGCTTTGAGCTAGAGAATGGTGTGGTTTGTGCTTTGGCGTGAGTAAAGCTTGTGGTTAATGGGACTAATTTTGTTCTGATATAATTAAGCTCTTCTGACAATCATTCTTATTTGTTATTGATGAGTTTTATTATGTTTAATCAATTTGTTACCTCAGAATTTTGGCACGCTCATACCGACCACATCATCTTCGGTATTCTTGGATTTATGAGCTTTATTATGTTGTGGAAAGTGTTGGAGCGATTTTTCTTCTATCAGCGTTTGGATATCACTCGCTATAACAACATTCATGAATTAAATATTGATTTGGAAGAAAATTTGACCGCAATCTACACCGTTGGCTCTAATGCACCTTATGTAGGGCTATTGGGAACGGTGGTTGGGATATTGCTGACTTTTCTGGATATGGGTAAAGCAGGTGGCAATATTGATAGCGCTCAAATCATGATTGGTTTGGCATTGGCACTGAAAGCAACAGCGTTAGGGATTTTGGTGGCGATTCCATCGGTGATGTTTTATAACGCTTTGGCGCGAAAGGTTGAAGTGAAACGGTTGCAATTCCAATCATGGCAAGAGTCTGAGCAGAAACGCCAAAGCGCTTTGTAAGGCAAGGTTATGAAGAAGTTTGATTCTATTAATGTTATCCCCTTCATTGATATTATGTTGGTGTTGTTGGCGATTATTTTGATGACAGCAAGCTTTATCGCGCAGGGCAAAATCACCGTGAATACGCCTCATTCCAAAACCACCCAAACCATTCAGCCAGATCCACAAAATCCGCCCAAAATGATTACCATCGATCAAAAAGGTGTGTGGTATTTAGATGATGTGGAGGTGAGTCAAAGCGCTTTGGAAGCTGAGGTGATGAAATGGAACGAAGAGACGGTTGTGCACTTGAAGATTGATAGCCAAGCGGCATTTGAGCAATTCGTGCAAGTTGGGGATATATTACGGGAGCAGAAGATACGAAAAGTGCATTTAATGGCGTTGCCCGATAAATCGGCAAGCCAAAGCGCTTTGTCTACAGAAATGAGCCAGCTTGAGGCAAGTTATGGAAAATAAATTTCCGAATCGTTTGGCATGGTTGATTTCTGCGATTTTACATGGTGGTTTTGCAGTGGCGTTGGCGCATATGAAAACGCCTGTTTCTCAAGAGATGTTGCCCGAATATCAACCGTTTGATTTGGAGATGCTGGCACCTCCTGCACCGTTGGTTGCGCCTGCGATAGTGCCTGTGGCTGAAGCTCCGCTACCAGAACCTGAGC
>JAUNEA010000003.1 GCA_030525785.1 Cardiobacteriaceae bacterium | reverse complement strand
CGAACATGCAGGAAGTGTCGGCACGCGGTGGCGAATTGTTTGTGTTCACCGATTTAGACAGCGATTACACCAGCAACAGCGACACCATTCATGTGATTCGCACGCCACGTCATGTTGGCACTTTGTCGCCGATTGTGCATACGATTCCCGTGCAACTTCTGGCATACCATACTGCGTTGGCTCGTGGGACAGATGTCGATAAGCCCAGAAATCTTGCTAAATCGGTTACGGTGGAATAATCCCATACCCCAAAGCGCTTTGTGCATCATGCCTACAAAGCGCTTTGAGCGTTGGTATAACTACCGAGACAATAAAAAACCCCTGTTTTTCAACAGGGGTTTGGAATTTGATGGCGCGCCCGGAAGGACTCGAACCTCCGACCGCTTGGTTCGTAGCCAAGTACTCTAATCCACTGAGCTACGGGCGCGTTAGGTTGGCTATTATGTCTACAAAGCGTTTTGTTGTCAAGTAAGATTTTTTGAAAACTTTCAAAAACGCATTAACATACTGTTTTGGCGAAAAAATATTTTTGTTTGTTTTAGCCAATATGGGCGCGTTGTGGCTGATGAATTCTTGCCATTTTAAGCCATTTACCTTTAAGCTTTTGGAAAAATCCTTGCTTTTCCTCAGGCGTTTTTAAGTGCAAAATACGATGGCTGTTAAGATGAGCCAAAATGTAGTCGTCACTGGTTCCGATACGGTCAATCAGGCGATGCTCTAAAGCCTCAATGCCATACCATGTTTCTCCTGTGGCAAGCTGTTCCAGATTCAGCTCTGGGCGATATTGCGCGATGTGTTTTTTGAACAATTCGTGGGTATTTTTGAGCTCTCGCTGAAATTGTTCGCGGTCAGCATCAGTGTTTTCACCAAACAAAGTCAAACTACGTTTATGCTCACCAGCAGTATGCTGTTCGTAGTCAATGTCAAAGCGCTTTAGAACCTTATTGAAATTGGGCAATGCGCCAACCACACCAATCGAACCAACAATAGCAAAAGGGGCGGCAATCAGTTCATTGCCCAAACATGCCATCATATAACCGCCACTTGCTGCTACCTTATCCACTGCAATGGTGAGAGGGATTTGTCGTTCACGCAAGCGATGCAATTGAGATGATGCCAAACCATAAGCATGCACCAAGCCGCCACCACTCTCAAGGCGAACCAAAACACGGTCTTCAGAGGTTGCAACTTGTAGAATCAAGCTGATGTGTTTACGCAAATCATGGGTAGCGCTGGCTTCAATATCGCCTTCAAAATCCAGTACAAACAAACGTGGTCGATTTTGCCACTGTTCTGCTTTTTCTTTTTGCTCTTTTTCTTTGGTTTTTAGGCGTTCTTTATTGGTTTTTTCGTCTAATAAATTGCCGTAAAAATAATCGGTAAAGCCATCAAAGTATTGATTGATATCGCTAACTTCTAGCTCTTGAGGAGTTTTGTTTTTCAATTCGCCAATCAAGCTTAGAAGAATGGCAAAAGCCACGAGAATCAACACCAGAAAAGTTAAGGTTTTGGCGACAAATAAGCCGTATTCAGTCAAGAAATGTTCCATTTATCGTTGTCTCCAATGGATAGGGGTTAAAGTGATAAAAATCGCAAGATGAAGCAGGAGAAAATTCAGCGTGGCAAAGCTTAAAATGCCACGATTTAACAGCGCCAAATGCTCAAAAGGCGAGAGAAATTTTAAGCTTTCGGTGAGCCAGAGTGGGCTTTGGATAAAAAGTGGGGCTAGCCACAGCAGAAGGTAGATTAAGGCTAAGCCTAATGAGGCACTGAGGGTTTGGTTTTGGCTACTGGAAAAAGTGAGGGCAATGCCTGTGGCGTAAAGTATTAAAAGGAGTTGGGCAAGGGCTTGTGATATCAGCAAGCCTGTGTCCCAAACCACCGCATTTGCCAGTGATAAATAGGCTACAAATGCCCAAAAGGGTAAGGTCAATAGGCATAGGCTGAACATTAACCAAAGCGCTTTGCTACAAAGCCAGAGTGTATCTGAGCCTTGAACGCCACGCAAAAGGGTATGAGTTTGCCATTGCCGCTCTTGCGCCACAATTTTCGCCCCAAAGTATAAACTCCATGCCAGCATCAAGAGCTGTAGAATTTGTTGCGCACTACCTAGAATCATATCGCTTGCGCCACGTTGATTTTCCAGTTGGGCGAGTTTGGTGGCAATGGCTTGGTATTCTTGTAAACCTGCCGCAAAATACCAGCCAAGTAACAACCAAACGAGGCTAATGGTGAGGAAATAGCTTGGTGTTGCGAGTAATCGCCATTCTTTACGGATTAAGGCATTCCACATGATTGATTTTCTCTTGTAGGGCAAGGGGAGGGTAATGGGGGTAATGGATAAGTTCTGGGTTATTCATAAGTTCAGACCAAAGCGCTTTGGGCAACTCATGCAAGCCAAGATAACGCCCATCGCGTACAGCAGTGCCGTATTCAAGAAAACGAGCTTCCAGAGCTTGGGCAGAAGATTCATCAGGGCAGATAAACCAATGTTTGATGCCTTTGCGTTCAGGCAAGAGAATTTCCCAAAGCGCTTTGTTATGAAGCACATAGATTCTATCAGCAAGCTCAATCATTTCATCAACATCGTGGCTGGTCATCAAAATGCTGCTGTGGGTTTTTTGGGCTTGCAATAGGGGAATGATTTTTTGGCGTTGGTTGCGATCAAGACCATTGCTGGGTTCGTCTAAAATTAAGATGGGTGGCTGATGAATGATGGCTTGAGCCAATCCAACGCGTTGTTTGTAGCCATGCGATAGTAGGGCGCATATTTGATGCTGCATGTGTTGTAACTCACACATCTCCATCACTTGCATAACAGCCTTATGAGGGGCTGAAATTTCGCGCATTTCTGCACATAGCAACAGGTAATCGTAGACAGTCAGTTGAGGATAAAGAGGAGGTTTATCAGGAAGATAGCCTAGCCAGTGACGACATGGTGGAAAATTTTTCTCGATAGAGCCGCGTTGAGGTTGTAGAGCGCCCGTGAGGATTTCGAGAAAGGTTGTTTTGCCAACGCCGTTACTGCCTGTTAAGCAGACAATTTCCTTTGCATTGAGCTGGAAATGGAGATTTTGTAGCAATGGCTTGGGGCGATGGTAATGAAGGTTTTTGACGGTTAGCATGAAAATGGAGAGGTGGGGTATGAGAAAGCGCTTTGTTAGCTAAATAGAAGAGAGCTTGAGATATTGAGAATCGAAGATAAACAAAAACCCGCGACAAGGCGGGCTTTCTGTTAACTTTGCTTTCTGAAAGCTTATTTGATTTTAGCTTCTTTGTAAGCAACGTGTTTACGCGCAACAGGATCGTATTTTTTGATTTCGATTTTCTCTGGCGTGTTACGTTTGTTTTTGGTTGTGGTATAGAAGTGTCCAGTGCCTTCTGATGATACCAAGCGGATTTTTTCAACGCCACCTTTCTTAGCCATAGTCTAACTCCTTACACTTTTTCGCCACGAGCGCGAATATCAGCCAAAACAGCGTCAATGCCTTTTTTATCGATGGTGCGCATACCGTTTGCAGAAACTTTCAAGCTGACAAAACGGTTTTCGCTCTCAACCCAAAAGCGACGTTCTTGAATATTTGGTAAAAAGCGACGTTTACGTTTGTTGTTCGCGTGAGAAACGGTATTACCGACCAACGGCTTTTTACCGGTTACCTGGCAAATGCGTGCCATAGTCGTACCTCATTACAATTGATTGAAGAAAAGGGGTGGTGGCCAAAGGCGGGATCGAACCACCGACACGCGGATTTTCAATCCGCTGCTCTACCAACTGAGCTATTTGGCCTTAATGAAGGCGCACATTAAAACAAAGCTACTGGGGTGCTGTCAAGATGTGAAAACAAGGAAAATAAGAAAAAATTTTAATCTATTGAATATTAATTTATTTTTTACGCTTATCCCAGCGCTTAAAAAACTTCTCAGCTCCTGAGAGAACGGCTTTTTCTATCGCTTTTAAATCATCATCAGGCGCATCAATGCGTAGCAAAGCAATCCCTGCACTTTTTAACGCCTCCGTTTTGATTTTATCATTCTTACGACTGTTTTCGTTCAAAAAATGACCACTGCCATCAATCTCAACCGCTAACATCGGTTCAAATTGCGCACTGATAACCAGCAAATCTAGCCGTTTGCTGTTGATGGTTAAAAACGCGCGATAATCGCTGTTTCGCATCACTTCTCCCATGCTCACTTGCGCCAAAACCATTTCTCCGTGTCCACGCTCTCTGACCAGTCGTTGCAAAATCTTAAAAGCGCTTTGTTCAAGGCGATTGCAAAGAATTTTGGCGTGAAAACCTTCTTTTTCCAAAGCGCTTTGCGTTGGGCGTGGGCGTGTAGATTTGGGGCGTTTGAGACGGCGGCGAGCTATCATGGTGACCCCAATCAAGAGCAACAGCCCATAAACCACGCGCAGTGAATCATGCCAGAGATGCTGATAGAGCCATTCTAAAATCATTTCATGCTCCGCTGGCTAATCATGATGGCAAGGCATTGTATGCCGATAATCAAGCCGACCACCGCTCCCCATTCGCCTAAACGGTAAGCATATCCAGAGAGCCATGCACCGACTGTACCACCGAGATAATAAGCCGTGTAATAAAGCCCAGAAGCTAAGGAGCGACCTTCAGCGATATTCAGAGCAATATGGCTGATGGTTGCAGATTGCACGATAAATACTCCGCTGCACATCAAGACAAGCCCTATGACCACCACCGCCAAATGTTCGTACACACTCAGCCATAAGCCGCTCATCGAAAGCAACAACGCCACCAAAGCGCTTTGCCTCATGCCAAATCGGCGCATCAGCCACGAACTCACAGGCGTAATCACCATGCCCACCAAATACACCATAAACACATTTGCTAATGCCCCACTGCCCAGTTGATAAGGTGGAGAGGACAAATGCAAATTGATGAAGGTAAAGCAGCCAACCAAGCTGAACAGTACGCAAAATCCTAACGCACAAGCGCTTTGTAGCGTTGGATTGTGGAGATGATGTTTGAGGGTTTGGAGGGCGTGCTGTTTGTTGGCTTGTGGCACAAAGCGCTTTGAGGGGGGCAATGTCCATGAAACCACAAGCCACCCTGCCACACAAAGCCCCGACATCACGAGCAAAGCGCTTTGCCAGCCCCACCATTCGCTCAAATGCCCCAGCAGAAAGCGTCCCAAAAATCCGCCCAGCACAGTTCCCATCACATACACTGCCATAAACCGTCTCACCTGCTCAGGCTCAAATTCCTCACCAATGTAGGCAATGAGGGTGACGGTCATCGCAGGAACCACCAGCCCCTGCCACAAACGCAAAGCGCTTAGCTCATGAATATGAGAAACAAAAGCCATCAAGGCCGTTGGCACCGCAAGCAATAACAAAGCGCTTAGAATCATGGGTTTTCTGCCTAAACCATCGGAAACCATGCCAATAAAGGGAGAGAGCAAGGCCATGCCTAAAACCGTTGCCCCTACTGCCAAGCCACCTTCGCTGGCGCTGGCGTTCAAATCGGTGAGTAACAACGGCAAAATAGCTTGTATGGCATAAACTTGCATGAAGGCAAAGGCACCAATCAACAGAATGGGCAGACGAACGCCCAAAGTGCTTTGAAGGTTAAGCTTGTTTAGCATCAGGGTATCTCTGGAAATAGCGGTATTGGGCGTAAACGGTCAGTAAGCCAACCATCAAAAAAACCGTCCACGCCAGCATGGGCAACTGGTATTTTTGACCCATGTCATACAACCAACCGCCCAATAAATGCCCTAAACCACCGCCAACACCAATACTCATGTTGGCAATGCCCGCGTATAAACCAAGCGCTTTGCTGTTTGAGAGATGGGCGGTGAGTAAATCAATCATCGGGCGAGCAATCAAATGCCCCACGCTGTACATCACAATCCACCACAAAAAGCTTCCGAAACTGCCTGAACAACCAAGCAGGAATGTGGAGAAGGAGAGAATGGTTGTGCCTAACATGAGGAGAGTTGAGGTTTGATAATGACGCTGAAGAGCTTGTACCAAGCCATATTGCAACAACAAGACCACCGCTGCATTGAGCGTGAAAAAGATGCCTGTGCTGGAGACCGTTCCTGTTAAGGCTTGGGCGCGTAAGGGAAAGGTAATGCTCATTTGAATGGCGACAAACCAAAAGCCGTTCATGATGAGAGCATAGTAAACAAAGCGCTTATCCTGCCAAAGCGCTTTGAGCGGCGGCGTGGCTTGGGGTTCGCGAGCAGGTGGCTTATGTTTAGGAAAGTAGCGAATGGCAACATAAACATTGCTGATAAAGCAAAATCCAGCCACTAAGCTCACCGCTTTAAAATCAATCCATAACAACACAATGGCAAACAGTGGCACCACGATTAAAGTCAGCGAGCTTAAGAAACTGTTGAGTAGGTAAAAGGTTTTGCGTTCATCAGGCTTGGTTAAGCTGATGATGGCGGCGGTGAAAGGGGCTTCAAACAAAGTGCCACCCAAGCCCGTTAGCACCAAAGCGCTTAACAACTCCGCAGGCTCATTTGCCCAGCCAAGCCAAAAGAATCCAAGGGCGCGAATCACCAAGCCTGTACACAACACAGGTTTTAAACCAAATCGATCAGAAAGCATGCCACCGATGAAGGTCAAGCCTTGTTGTATCATCTGGCGCACCGCCAATGCCAAGCCAACAAATGCCGCTGTCATGCCAATATTTTTCACAAAATATCCTGCTACCAGAGGCATAATCAGGGTAAAGCCAGAAATAGCAACCAATTGATAACACAAGAGTGTGAAGAGTTCGGGGCGTGTTTCGCGATAGCTTAGAAAATCGCGCCACGGATTAAGCATGGCGCGAGGGTTGATTTTATACATTTAGCTCTCCTGTGCGGTGGGGTTTTCGTTCCAATAGTAACTATCAGGATATTGGCGTGCGCCAAAAATGGCTTGCCCCACACGAACAATAGTCGCCCCTTCCAAAATAGCGGTCTCAAAATCCCCTGACATACCCATCGAAAGCTCATGCATACTCATGCCATCGGGCAAAGCGCTTTGGAGTTGGTCGCGCAGGTTTCTAAGTGTTACAAAACATTGGCGCACTTTATCCGCCTCAGCGGAGAAAAGGGCAAGGGTCATCAAGCCTTCGACTTTCAGCTGTTTAAACGGCGCAAGTTGTTCAACAAAGCGCTTTGCCTCCTCAGGCTTTAGCCCAAATTTACTGGGTTCGTTCGAGGTGTTGATTTGCACGAGAACCTTCATGGTGCGGTTATATTCTTCCAGTTTGCGGTTCAATAAGGAGGCAATCTCTAGGCTATCAAGGGCTTGGAATTCATCGGCAAATCGAGCTACATACTTCACTTTGTTGCTTTGTAAATGCCCAATGATGCTAAAACGCGCAGCCGTATCTTGCAGAGCCTCTTGTTTTTGCAAAGCCTCTTGAACTTTGTTTTCCCCAAAATGCTGATAACCCAGCTCCATCATCAGGCGCAAAATGGAGGCATCAACGGTTTTAGAAACAGGCAATAAACGAATGGTTTTGGGGTCTCTTCCTGCTTGCAAGGCAGCTTTTTCAATACGTTTTTCAATGATTTGCACATTGGCACGCAGAGCTTCAAGAGTGGTGGCTTTGGGGTAATCAGACATGGGCATTCCTTTGGAGATAGGGTTCGTGAATGAGACATTGTAGCAGTCGAGAACCCGAGATGGCTTACCTCAAAGCGCTTTGCTTTCGAGGCTTGGGAGCCGTTGTTAGGGCAATGATTGGTGTTTAATCGCCAATTGGGTAAATGGCAAAACGCTGAGTAAACCAAATAAAGTCAGTGAGCCAAGCAAGGCGTAATAGCCATGAATGGGCAAGCCGAGCAACGTATCTGCGCTGGCGGAAATGCCAAGAATGAGGGTGGGCAAATAAAGGGGGGTGATGATGAGATAGCGCAAAAAGGTGCTGTTGGTTTGGGATAAGGTGAGACCAGCGCCCAAAGCACTGATGGTCAGCAAATTCAAGCTACTGATGACAAGCAATGCTGCCAAAGCGCTTTGTTTTTCGAAGGCAATATGCAGCATTACGCCGAGCAGTGGCAACAAAAGCAACAGGGGCAAAACCAAGCGCAACCATGCCGCCACCACTTTTGCCAACACCAATACCCACAATTCCGTATGCAAACGGTCTTGCCCTAAGCGTCCGCTTTTGTAGTCCTCATGAAACAATTGCTCACCTGCGAGCAGGGTAGAGAGTAAAAGCGGTATCCACAATGCCGCAGGCGCACTTTTCGCCAGACTCTGATTATCCGCCCCCAAAGCGATGGGAAACAAAAGCGTGGTCAGCAGGTAAAACAAAATGGGCTGGAGGGTCGTTTGTAGATTCTTGAGATGGGCGCGGAGTTCGCGCATTAAAGCTAGGGAGAACATAGGGCGTGTGGGTGGAGAGGGTGGTTGGGGAGTTGGAAGGCGTGATGGGTGGTCATGATGACACCGCCACCTACGCTCAAATGCTCATCAATGCGCTTTAAAATCAAATCGCTGGTTGTGGTGTCCAGTGCAGTTAGGGGTTCATCGAGTAGCCAAATATCAGGAATTTTGGGGAGCCACAATCGTGCCAGTTGTACTTTATGCTGTTGCCCTGCACTCAAATATCGTGCCTCGCGGTGTTGATGGCTCAGCAATTGGAGGGCATCAAGAGCAAAATCCAAAGCGCTTTGGGTTTCTTTTTCGCTCAAGCCATGATGCATTCGTGCGCTGTAATAAAGATTTTCTCGAATACTTAAATACGGTTGCAAAGCGCTTTGATGCCCCAAATAGAGATGGGGAGCATGGTAATCAATCTTGCCTGCTAAAAGAGGGCTTAGCCCTGCGAGAGCTTGTAGGAGTGTGGTTTTGCCACTGCCATTTTCTCCTTTTAGATGAATAGCTTGTGTTCGAAAAAGCTCAATATGATGCTTACGAATAATGGCACGATTGCCACGCACAAGAGTGAGATGCTTGCCTGATAACAGAATCTCTTGCATCAAGGAATCTCCAAGCGATGTTGGGTAGTGTCGTTGAGTTGAATAGGCAAGAGTGGTGCGCTGTGGCGTGTGCCTTTGGTGCTACCGTCTTCGCTGACAAATGCTGTGATTTGATACTCGGCGCGTGGGTCAAAGCTTTGGCTAAGCATCAAATCATTATGGCTAATCGAAGCGCTTTGCTCAGCTTGAATCGGTAATACTTTCACGGCAACAGGAGGTATTGGTTGGTCTTTGCGACTGAGTACCAAAAATAGCCGTGCCTCTTTGGGCAAAGCGCTTTGTCTTTCAGGAGAGAGTGTGATGAGGGTATTGAGCTGGAACGTGGTGACGCGTGATTGAATTTGGGCAGAGAGAGGGTGGTCTTGGGGCAGCGTTTGGGCAAGGATTTGCCAAAGCGCTTTGGCTTCATCAGCACGACCTGCACGTTCATACGCTGCTGCCAGCAAAACCTGCGCCAGTACATCATCAGGATAATCGGCAACATAAGCTTTGAGTTGCGTTTCCAAAGTAGGCGAAATAGGGCGTTCTGGGTCGCGGAAGAGTTGGGATTGAATGTGGTAGAGACGATAAACGCCTTCTGTTGGATAACGGCGTACCAATTGGGCGTAAATGCTTTGTGCATGGTCATAGGCTTGATGCTGGAAATAGCACAAGCCAAGCGTATGGAGCTGCTGGCGTTGGGTTCTGTCCACACGTTCTTGCAAGGCTTGGCAGAAAACCAAGGGATTGATGCCTGTGATATTGAGAGGCTCATGTAAGAATTGTGCGCGCTTGAGAGGTTGGTCGAGGGCTTGAATGAGGTTTTGCCATTGTTGATGTTGCGCTCCACTCAAGCTATACCACAAACCCAATCCTGCTAACAGATTAATGAATAACAGAGCATAAGCTAGGGCTGGTAAGTTTTTTTGCTTAGTTTGCTTGGCTTCGCGTAAATGGCGCAACTCATGGTAAAGACGATAATCCCGTTCTTCTGCGCTGAGATGGGTTTGAGCTTGGTAGTGATGCAAAAGCGCTTTGAGGCTATGCTCGCTGTTGATAGGAAGTAGAGAGGTAGAGCGCAAGGGTCGCACAATCCAAATGCCAACCACCAGCGCCAATAACACAAAAGGCAAAACAGATAGCAGCGTGTTCATCATTTCTCCGTCAAGGTTGGGTTGGCAGGGGTGTGGGGCAAAGCGCTTTGTTCATGGGGATTTTGTGGTTCTGCGTTTGGTGGTGAAATGCCGTATTCCGCAAGCCATGTGTGCAATTGTTGTTGTTGCTCGGGTGTGAGTTGGCGTTTTAACTTAGCCTGACTACGCACCCACCATATGAGCGCCAGAACCATCAACAACACAGGTGCATACCACAACAAAACCGTTTTGAGATTTAATGGCGGATTGTAGTGGATAAAATCGCCGTAACGCTCGCTTAAATGCAACACAATTTCTCCATCACTGCGCCCAGCGAGGATAAGCTCAGCAATTTGCTCGCGCAATTGGCGTGCTAGGGGCGCATTGGATTCGGCGATATTGCTGTTTTGGCAAGTAGGGCAACGGGTTTCTTGAATAAGAGACTGATAGCGTTTTTGGTCAATAGGGTTTTCAAAAATAGGGTGTTGATTGGCATAAGCTATAGGACTTAGCCAAAAGAGCCAGCTGAAGAGGCTTAGGATTACAAAGCGCTTTGTCATCATGGTTTCTCCAATAAGGGCTTGAGGGTTTGCTCCCAAAGCGTTTGGTTGAGTGGGCCTGCATGGCGGTAAACAATATGCCCTTGTTGATTGATAACAAAAGTCTCAGGCGCACCATAAACGCCCAAATCCGTAATCAGAGCGCCTTTACCATCATGCACCACCAGCTGATACGGATTACCATGACGCGCCAACATGGCTTGAGCATCTTGAATTTCGTTTGGATTATCCGCGCCCCAATTCACCCCCACAATAGGCAAGGTTTTGGAGAGTTCGAGTAGGAAAGGGTGTTCCTCGTAACAAGCAGGACACCAGCTACCCCAAACATTGACCAAAAATGCCGTTTGCTTGGGCAAATCAGCATTAGAAAGCGCTTTGCCTTCTAAATTGGGCAAGCTAAAGCTAGGGAGAGCTTTGCCGATTTGGGTTGAGGGTAGGGCTTGGGGATTGTTGTCTAGCCCTTTGGCGAACAAAATGATGAGTGCCAAAAAAGGAGCTAATGCCCATGCCAAACGTTTCCATACGCGTGGCTTGCTTGAGGGAGTATCGGGGGAGGTGGTCATAGCTTACTCCAGAGAAAGAGAAGGTGTTGTGGGCAAAGCGCTTTGTTGGCGTTGGCGTAGCAAAAGAATGCCAAACCATGCGCCCAGCGCCATCAACAAACCACCCAACCAAATCCAAACCACAAAGGGCTTGTATTGCACACGAATCGCCCATGTTTGTGCGTTAATGGGTTCACCCAAAGCCACATACAAATCATGGCGTGGGGTCGATAAAATCGCGCTTTCGGTCATGGGCATGGTGCTAGAGAAGTAGGTGCGCTTGGCGGGGGATAGAACGGTAAACCAATTGGGCTTGTGTTGATGTTCTACCGTAAATTGCCCAACGGTAGCTTGGAAATTCGTTCCTTGTTCTTGGTGTAAATCATTGAGTGTCAAGCGATAATGAACAACTTCTACACTTTGCCCAATTCTGATGCTCAAATCATACTCTTGGCTGTAGAAGCCTGTCGCTGTGATGCCCAGACACATGATGATATAACCCAAGTGTGCAGTTGAGGTGGCAAGCTCGCGCCGCGCGTGGGCAAAAAGCGCTTTGCCTTTGTCGAGGTGGTCAATGATGATGGTGTAAAACGCCATCATGGCAGTTTGCACGGCAACATAAGAACCCAAGCTCCAAGCATCAGCAGTTTCTAAGATGGCATAAGTGCTGATAAATGAAAATGTTAAAACAATCATCAAGCGTGGTATTAAGCGCTTTGCTTTATCTTGTTTCCAGCGCAACAAAGGCGCAACCATCAGCATCACCAAAGACAATTCCGCCAACGGCACGATAAAACGGTTGAAATAAGGCGCACCTACCGAAATTTTCCCCAGCTTCAATAAGTCCGCAACTAAAGGATAAAGCGTGCCGATGAAAACAATGAAACACGCCCCAAAGAAAATCCAATTGTTGAGCAGTAAGCCTGTTTCGCGCGAGAGTAAGCCAAATTCGGCATTGCTGTGTAAACGATGGGCGCGTAGCACCAAAAGGGTTAAGGCAGGCAACACAATCGCCAAAATCAGCGCCAAAATGAAGATGCCGCGCGTGGGGTCAGAGGCGAAGGCGTGTACGGAGGTTAATACGCCTGAACGGACTAAGAATGTGCCAATCAAGCTTAAAATGAACGCCAAAATAGCTAACAAAGCGCTCCAAATCAAAAATAGCCCACGCCGTGCGCTGGCGATTAAGGTATGAATGAGAGCTACCCCAATCAGCCATGGCATGAGCGAAGCATTCTCGACAGGATCCCAGAACCACCAGCCGCCCCAGCCCAATTCGTAGTATGCCCAGTAGCTGCCAAGCGCAATGCCAAGCGTTAGAGCCAGCCAAGCGGCAAGTGTCCATGGTCTGATGATGCGTAACCATAAAGGGTTGAGCTGCCCTTGCCATAACCCAGCCACCACAAAAGCAAAGGCTAAGGCAAAACCAACATAGCCCGTGTAGAGTAAAGGAGGGTGGAAGATTAAACCAGGGTCTTGAAGTAGGGGGTTTAAATCTGCGCCATCGAAGGGAGCAGGGTAGAGAGTTTGGAAAGGATTGGAACTTAGGACGATAAACAACACAAAGCCCAATTCAATGTAAGCCAAAATCGTCAGCACTTTAGCCCGATAATCGCTCGGAAGGCTAGGTGTTTTCCATGCCAATGCTGCTCCCCACGCGCTCAAAATGAGTAACCACAATAACAACGAACCCTCATGTCCGCCCCAAGTAGCTGCCAAACGATAATACCAAGGCAATAAGCTGTTGCTGTGGGCAGCGATATAGCGCACGCTAAAAGCATTGGCATAAAAGCCCCACATCAGCGCCAGAAAACTCAACAGCAGCAAGCTAAAAACGGCGTAGCTGGAGCGTATCTGCAAACCATGCATGCGTTGATGGTGAGGATACAAAAGTCCAAGTAGGGTTTGATTAAGCGCGACAATACCTGCCACAATGAGAGAAAAATGCCCAAGTTCGAGCAATAACAGAGTCAAATTCATGATTTCGAGGGAGATTGATAGGAATGAGGGCTGTTTTTTAAATCATTTTGGAGTTCGGGAGGCATGTAGTTTTCATCGTGCTTGGCAAGGATTTGGTCAGCGTAGAAATGCCCATCAGCACCCAAATAGCCACGAGCAATAACTCCTTGATTTTCTTTGAATAAATCAGGGAGTATACCTGTGTAATGAATGGTTAAGCTATCGTGTTTGAAATCGGTGATGCGGAAATGAACGTTTAGCGTATCGCCTTCTCGCTGTAAGCTTCCCACCTCAACCATACCACCCACGCGTATCCCTTTTTGCTCCACAGGCACTTGCTTGGCGGCAATGGTTTCCAGCGAGTAGTAGTGGTTCATTTCACTTTGCATGGCATAAAGCAACAAGGCGACCGCGCTGGCAAAGCCGAAAAAAATAAGGCTGATGAGTTGTAAACGTTTTTTACGAACAGGTTTCATGGTTGGCTCTCAAGAGAGGTGGAAGATGGGGGCAAAGCGCTTTGGGTGGAAGATTGGAGTTCTTGTAAAAGCGCTTTGAGTTTGCGGTGTTGCCATTTTGTCCATGCCATGATGCTGATGATGCTGAAAAGCGTGATGGCATAAGATGCCCAAACAAAAATACCATGCCCTCCCATGTTAAGGAGTTCAGAGATAGAGGAAAAATACATAAATCGTCTCACATTGCCGAAGATTCGTTTTCTAAATAGCGTTGGATTCTTTGTTGCAACATAAGATTTTTCATTTGCTGCAACACAAAAGTAAAAAACAATAAATAAAAAGCCAGTAAAGCAATTAATAAGGGATAGAGCATTTCGGGGGCAATGGAGGGTTTATCCAATTTGAATAAAGTTGCTCCTTGATGAAGGGAATTCCACCACACCACCGAATAATGAATAATGGGGATATTGACTACTCCCACAACTGCCAAAATGGAAGCAAGTTTATCAGCGTAGGCACGGTCATCGAGGCTAGATTGTAGGAGCATATAGGCGAGATAGAGGAAGAGGAGAACGAGTTGGGAGGTTAATCTTGCGTCCCATGTCCAGTAGGTTCCCCAAGTGGGTTTTCCCCAGATTGCGCCTGTGATGAGGGCGAGTGCAGTCATCAATGCGCCGTAAGGTGCAGCAGCACGAGCGAAAATAGCCGCAATTTTGACATTCCATACAAAATACACCAGCGAGGCCATTGCTATCATCACATAAATGGAGAGCGAAGTCGCAGCGCTGGGAACATGGATATAGATGATGCGGAAGGAATTTTTTTGCAGAGAATCCATTGGTGTGAACAAAAGCCCCCACACACACGCCACCACCAAACACAACCATGCCAGTGGCTTTATCCACAAAAGCAGCCGTTGGCTTAGGCGTTCAAAGGCTTCAGGGGCGCTGTTTTTTAAGCCCCACAGGTGTATGCGCTGCCAAAGTTGCTTCATGAAAAATCCTTGTGATGATTAGGTGATGAATCGTAAAGGTGAAATACGCGCCATTATATAGAACGGCTATTTTTAAATAAATCCGAATTAAACGAACCAAAATAGGCTGAAAATCCTTCCCCATCGAATCAAAGCGCTTTGAGGAATTAAGCCATTATTCTGCCGTTAGAAAAGATGAGATTGAAAAAAATCAAAGCATGAAAAGTTAAAGTATTGAAATCTTGGTATTTCAGCCATCATTCTCACTATAAATCTCTTTTTACCTTTAAAGGAGGAATCATGCTTGCTTTTAGCTCTTCTCTTAAAAATGCCATCATGGGCTTAAGCCTTGTGGGTATTGCCTATGGGCAAGACACATCACACCCTCTGCATTTTGATTTGAGTACTCAGCCTTATGAGCTTAGAACAATTGAAGCAGATGGCAAAGCGCTTTGTTGCGTGGCTATGTGGTGGTGAGTGCAGGGGCGCGAGGGAGAACTCAATCCACAGGCAAAGCCCCAGCTGCGATTGTGGATTTGAAGGCGGCGGCGCGTTGTCTATGCTTTTGGGAGCCAGTGGCGATGATGCACGCTATGAACCCTACCTAAGCGCTTTGGGGTCAGCGCCTGCATCAGATAAAATCTTTGCAGTTTCAAGCTATTGTCCGATTACGGTGTTGGAACAGGCTGATGCGGCTTATGAGTGGCAATTTTCAGATGTTCGTGATTATGAAGCCATTGAGGTTTCGATGCTGGATTATGGCGTAGAGCGGAAGAAAGTCTCAGGAACGCTAAGTGATGAACAAAGCGCTTTGGCGCAAACATTAAGCCAGCAGTTTCCTGCTATGTTGAACCATTGGCAATTGCGCGATGATAAGCAGCAACCACTGTTGCTTGATGAGCATGGCGAGGGAAGCTTTAAAACCTATGTCACGGATTTTTTACGCGCCTCAGCCCAAAGCGCTTTGGAGCGTGGCGAGGATTTAAGTGGGCATGATTGGTTGAGGGTTGAAGATGGGCGTGTGGTGGCGGTCGATTTTGAGCGATATGCCCATGCGACAAAGCGCTTAAAGCGTCCGCCAGCTTTTGATGCGTTGGATTTGTCTAGTGGTGAAAACGAGCTTTTTGGCAATGAAACGCAGCCCAAGCGCCATTTTACGGCGTTCGCCCAAGCACAGTCTCAAGCGGATAAGGTATTGATGGCAGAGGAGGAGGTCGTTAATCTCATGAATCCTATGAATTTTATAGAGAACTCTCCGACAAGCCATTACCGTATTCGTGTAGGCAGTAAAGACAGCGACACCTCGCTTGCCATCAGCGCCATGTTGCACGCTAAACTCAAACAAGAAGGTAAGGATAGCGATTATGTGTTGGCGTGGGAGAAAGGTCATGCGGGAGATTATGATTTAGAGGCTTTGTTTACTTGGATAGAGGAGTGCGTACGTTAATGAAGAATAACTGAAAAAGCCCCATGTTCAAGCAAAGCGCTTTGAGAGAACATGGGGCTTTGGGTGGCGTATTTTAAAGAGCTTTCAAAATCCTAGAATGTTAGGCTTGTGGGCGTAAATCGACACGATAAACGGCAAAACCCACCGCATCTAATTCCACAAATTCCATTGGATATTGGGCTTTTTCCGCAATAAATGCTTTAGCTTTATCGCTGGGCGAGGTCTCCATACGAATATCCAAAGCGCTTTGGCTGTTGATGTGTGCTAAACGCCAGTTGCCATCAGCAGCAGGGCTGATTTCGCCAAGTTCTTTACTTTGGCTGGCAATGAAGTTGGCAAGAATTTGGCGATTTTCATCAGGCGCTGCAAACACAATATGAGCATCGCCTGTGCCAGGGAATTTGCCACTGTAGGCACGATAATTGTTGGTGGCAATTAAGAAAAGCGCTTTGGGGTCAATAGGTTTGCCTTCAAATGTGAGATTAACAATGCGCTTGGCTTCAGGGTTTACCAAATTTAACTCGCCATCATAGCGTGCAGGTTGAGTAACATCGATTTCGTATTTTACCCCGTCCATCACGTCAAAATTGTAAGTACGGAAGCTTTCCCAATTGAGCAGAGCTTGAGGTTCTGATTTATTGGGGTCAATTTGGTTGAACATGCCAGCAGAGCATTCGAGCCATTCTTGCAACTGTTCGCCTGTAACTTTCACCACCACCAGCGTATTAGGGTAGAGATACAAATCAGCAGCGTTACGGAAGGTTAGCTGACCTTTATCCACTTCTGTATAACCTGTGGGATCATTTTTTCGTCCGCCAGCTTTGAAGGGAGCGGCAACGCTGACAATAGGAATGCCTGCCAATTCTGGTAAGCCTTTGACGACATTTTCCACATAAGCTTTTTGGGCTTGGTTCACAATTTGCACCGTTGGGTCATCTTGAATCAAAGAGAGATAGCTGTACATATTATCGTTAGCTTGCCCAATGGGTTGATTGACGAATGTTCGCGTGGCTTCGTGTACTTCAGTCAATAAAGCGCTTAATTCGGCGTGGGCAGGAACGGTAGAGGCTTTTTTCTCCGCATCATAAATAGGGCGAATTTCCGCTTTGCCTGCGCTGACGTGGAATTTTCCTTTTTTATCTTGCACCAGTTCCAAATCAATCACGCTCAAATGGTTACCCCAATAGCCAGCCATTGCTTCAGGCTTGCCTTTAACGGTGCCATTTTTCAAATCAACGTGGGGAGATTTTTCAAATTCTTTATTGGGGAACAGGCGGTGTGCATGTCCGAAAATAACCGCATCAATGTCTTGAATATCAGCAAGATAGAAAGCAGCATTTTCAGCGCCTTCTTGATAAGGGGCATCAGAAGGGCCTGTATGGGCAAGAGCAATGACCAAATCTGCGCCTTTTTCTTTCAGCAATTTGGCGTAATGTTGTGCTGTTTTGACAATATCACGAGCTTCAACTTTGCCTTCTAAATGCGCTTTGTCCCAAATCATCACTTGTGGTGGCACAACGCCAAAGTAGCCAATTTTCAGCGTTTGTTCTTTGCCTTGTGCGTTGATGATGCTTTTTTCTTGAATGAAGTAGGGGGTGTATCGTGGTTCTTCGCTACCTGCTTTGACGATATTGCTGTTGATAATGGGGAAGTTGGCTTGCTTGATGACGCTGTCTAAATAATCCAAGCCATAATTGAACTCATGGTTACCTAATGTGCCAACGTCATATTTCAGAAGATTCAAGGCTGAGATAGAAGGTTCTGGTTTACCTTCATGTTGCCCTTTGCCAACTTGGTAGTCTGCGATGGGGTTACCTTGAATGAGGTCACCATTATCAACCAATACACTGTTTTTCACTTCTTTTCGTGCTTGTTCAATCAAAGACGCGGTGCGGGCAAAACCGAATTTATCGGTGGGTGCGTCTTTGTAGTAATCGAAGTCGGTGAGGAAGCTATGAATATCAGTGGTAGCGAGAATGCGGAGCTGTGTGCTGGCTTTTTTATTCGCCCACACAGAAGGGCTGGCGCTCAATGCAATGAGGCTGCCTGCGCCCAATTGGATAAGTTTTCGTCTATTTATCATAAGAATATTCCTTTTAGAGTAGAAAAAAGAGGCAAAGCGCTTTGGGTTAGGGAGCTTTCGTTTCGGAAGTAGGAGGCTCTTGTGTATCCACTTGTGGCACACAACGCCGACAACTTTGACCGCCTGCAAAATATCGGTCTGTCCATTCAACATATTGCTGCCATAAACGGCGGAGTGTATCGCATAAGTAAGACATGGTTATATCTCCTGAATCATAGAAAGAGGTTAAGCAAAGCGCTTTGAGGGTATGGTAAACGAGATGGCGATAAGATGGTAGCTGGCATATAGAGAACTCTTTGAGTCCTTTGGCTTGAAAATGAAAAGAATGTAAGGTTACAATCCGCCCACTTTGTCAAAGCGCTTTGTGCTAAGCATTTGCTTTGGCGATGATAAGCCAAATTGCCTAAGAATTTACCCAAGAAGGATTCATTTATGTCATTGTTTTTGTTTTGTGTGGCTTTGCTGATTGCAGGCTACTTTATTTATGGCGCGTTTATAGAGCGCGTTTTTGGGATTCGCCCTGAGCGACAAACCCCTGCTTTAACCCAAGCTGATGGCGTGGATTTTATGACCATGCCGAAGTGGAAATTGTGGCTCATTCAGCTCCTGAATATTGCAGGAACAGGCCCTATTTTTGGCCCTATTTTGGGTGCACTGTATGGCCCTGTGGCGATGCTTTGGATTGTGGTGGGTTGTATTTTTGCAGGCGCCGTACATGATTATTTTTGTGGCATGATTTCTATTCGAAATGGTGGTGCATCAATTCCGCATATGGCAGGGCGTTATTTGGGTCAGCCAGCCAAGCATTTCATTAATATTTTGGCATTGTTGTTGTTGGTATTAGTGGGTGCTGTGTTTGTAACTTCTCCTGCTGGCTTGCTCACGCAAATCACGGAACAAGTTTTGGGTCGTACAGGTGAAATCACACAAAAAGGCAACCCAACCCATGATGGTTTGGTGCAAATTTGGGTTGTGATTATTTTTGTCTACTACATTGTTGCAACCTTATTGCCGATTGATAAAATCATTGGCCGTATCTATCCTTTGTTTGGCGCGTTGTTGATGTTTATGACGGCAGGCATGATGTTTGGCTTGTTGTTTGAGGGCATTCCCTTGTTCCGCACGGTGGGCTTGGAAAATGGCGTAAGTTTTTCTGATTTCTTCAAAAATTTCCAGCCTAACCCTAATCTTCCTATTTGGCCAATGATTTTCTTGACCATCAGCTGTGGTGCATTATCAGGTTTCCATGCTACCCAAACCCCAATGATGGCTCGTTGCGCAGCCAATGAACGCGAGGGGCGTTTTGTCTTTTATGGCGCGATGATTACCGAAGGCGTGATTGCGTTGATTTGGTGTATGGTTGGTTTGAGTTTTTATGATGATGTCCAAGCGCTTCAAGCAGCAATTAAGGCAGGTACGCCATCTAAAGTTGTCTTTGATGCAGCAGTGAGTATGTTGGGAACCTTTGGTGGGATTTTGGCTGTTCTTGGCGTGGTAGTGTTGCCGATTACCTCAGGCGATACGGCTTTCCGCGCAGCTCGTTTGCAAATCGCAGAGTTCTTCAAATTCAGTCAACGTAGCCTTCAAAATCGATTGATGATTACGGTTCCTTTGTTCTTAATCGGTGGCTGGCTGACAACAGTGGATTTTGGCGTATTGTGGCGCTACTTTAACTGGGCAAACCAAACAACGGCAACCGTTATGCTTTGGGTTGCTGGCGCGTACCTCTATACCCACCGTAAACTGCATTGGATTTGCACCATTCCTGCTTTGCTGATGACGCAAGTCACCATTATGTTCTTATCCTTTAATGCACAAATGGGCTTTGGCTTAAGCTGGACAGCCTCATTTATCATCGGAGCTCTTGTTTCGGGAACGTTCTTGTTGTTGTTCCTCAAACTCCTGAAACCTGTTAATCCTGAAACTACCGATGACTAAAGCGCTTTGAAAAAGCATCAGGGGTTTGACGTTTACTTGGGGGTTTCACCCCCAAACCCCCATCAGGGGTTTTCAACCCCTGAACCCCAGTCTAAATTTATAAAACAGAAAACCCCCTTAAATGGGGGTTTTCTGTTTTAAAGCTTACATTGGGGTCAAGGGGACGAAGTCCCCTTGCGGGGCGTGGGGCGGAGCCCCAGAAAAACCTTAACCCCTGACGCCTTTTCAAAGCGCTTTAATCATTGGGCGAGTTCAAGGATTTTGTGGGCGAGTTGTTGGAGTTGTGATGAGGAGAAGGCAGAGCCAAAGGCGATGAAGGGAGGATTTGTGAAATGGGTGTTTAGACCATAGAGAGGTTTGGAGAGTGAAGCGCTTTGTGGGTCAATCCAGAGCAATCCACCGCCAGCTTCTTGCAGCAGTAAATCACCAGCGGCGATATCCCATTCTGAGCTGCGGTTGGTTGGTTTTAGGTATAAATCAGCATGGGCTTCAGCGATTTGGCAGAATTTCAAAGCGCTTTTTTGAGGGATATGGTGGAAAGGTTCGCCATAGAGTAAAGCGCTTAGAGTGTGCATGCGTTTTGAGAGTTTATGGGCGGCGGCGGTGATGGTGAGAGGAGCTTTTTGTGGTCGACATTGTAGGCGTTTAGGAGGTTGATAGTTATCGGCGACAAAGCTTCCGTGACCTTGTATAGCGTACCAATATTTCCCTGAGATGGGAGCATAAATGAGGCTCAAGATAGGGCGATGTTCATAGATGAGAGCAATACAGATGCAGAACTCGCCTGATTGTTCGATGAAAGCTTGGGTGCCGTCAATGGGGTCAATCAGCCAATAAAGCGATGGGCAAAGCGCTTTGTTTTCGTCTTCTTCGCTGATAACAGGGGCATTGATGATGTGAGGGAGGTTTTGATGCAGATGTTGGTGGGCAGCTAAATCAGCTTGAGTGAGGGGCGTATCGTTGGATTTGGTAACAATGCTTAAAGCGCTTTGTTGATAGAACGATAAAATAATGGCGCTTGTCTCTCGACTAAGCGCCACCAATGCTGGGATTTTATGCGGTAAATGGTTTACGAGCATAAAGCCTAAGCCATTATTTTTTGCTGACCAATTTTTCTTTGATACGAGCAGCTTTACCTTCTAAGCCACGCAAGTAGTAGAGTTTAGCACGACGAACGCTACCTAAGCGTTTCACAGTGATAGAAGCGATGATAGGGCTGTGGGTTTGGAAAACACGCTCAACACCTTCACCGTGAGACATTTTGCGAACAGTGAAAGAAGAGCCAATGCCACGATTGCGTTTAGCAATAACAACGCCTTCAAAAGCCTGTAAGCGTTCTTTGTTACCTTCGATAACTTTTACTTGAACCACAACAGTATCACCTGGATTGAATTCAGGTAAATCGGTGCGGAATTGCTCTTTTTCGATTCTTTCAATAATTTTACTCATGGTTTATTTCCTGTAAAAATTCATTTAATAGCGCCGTTTGTGCGCTGCTCAGGTGCAGCTTTGTAAAAATATCGGGTCGCCGTAAAAATGTTTGCCCAAGTGATTGTTTGAGCCGCCATCGAGCGATATTGCCATGATGACCACTCAGCAAAACATCGGGGACGCGCATTGTATCAACAACTTCAGGGCGTGTATAGTGCGGACAATCCAGCAATTGATTGTGGAAGGAATCTTCTTTGGCGGAGTTTTCATTGCCTAAAACGCCATCGAGCAGGCGTAAAGTGCTATCAATCACCACCGCTGCTGCGATTTCGCCACCTGAGAGTACAAAATCGCCCAAAGAGAGTTCTAAATCAATATGTTGATCAATAAAACGCTGATCGACGCCTTCATAACGCCCACACCATAAAGCCAATCGAGGTTTTTCAGAAAGCGCTTTGGCGATATTGTGATGAAAAGGAATACCTTGTGGGCTGAGGTAGATATGGAAAGGGCGTTCGGGTTGTTGATTGAGTTGTTCGGCAATGCGCGAGAGAGGCGTGTATTCCATCAACATACCTGAGCCACCGCCGAAGGGTCTATCATCACAACGCCCATGCTTATCATCGCTGAAATGGCGAGGATTGTGGTAGAAGATATGAGTGTGGGAATGTTGTTTGATGGCTCGTCCTACAACCCCTTGACTGAACCAATGTTGCACCAGTTCTGGAAATAGGCTGATAACATCAATTTTCATAATATTTTGATAGAGCAGGCAAAAGAGGGTGTATAGTCAGTAGAAGGCTTGGGGAGATAGTTGTTAATCCTCATTCCAAGACAATTGCCAATCTACATAAAGCGCTTTGTTTGGTAAATCTACGCGGTCAATATAACGATTGAGGGCAAAAGGCATTAGCCATTCTGCGCCTTCATGTTCTATAACCAATACATCATTAGCACCTGTTTCAAAAAGCGCTTTGACGATGCCTAACTCTTGAGCTTCACGATTGATAACACGCAAGCCTACCAAATCTGCCCAATAGTATTCGTTGGCGCGAGGCTTTTTGAGCTGGCTACGTAAGATGGAGAGAGTGTAGCCATTGAGAGCTGCGGCTTGGTCGCGGTTCTCAATGCCGATAAATTGCGCCACCACGCCTTGTCCTTGTGTGCGCCCATGTTTGAGGGTAAGCGTGAGGGTAGGTAAATGGGCGTGGGTTGCGATAAAGGTTTGATAGCGCAAAATAGCTTCGCGTGGGCGACAGTCGGAGTAGAGTTTGACATCGCCCCGAATGCCATGCACGCCCACAATTTTACCGACCACCAAAGTGGTTTCACCATTAACAGAGGATTGGGGGGCGTGGTCGGCGTGTTTCATGAAACAAAGCGCTTGGTTGGCTTCGCGATTAAGCTTTCTTGCTTAATTGTTTAACCAAAGATTTTACGCGATCGCTGGCTTGACCACCTACGCTAATCCAGTAGTTGTAGCGGTCTAAATCAATACGAACTTCTTCTTCTTGACCACGAGGGCTTGGGTTGAAAAAGCCTAAGTTCTCGATGAAACGACCATCACGCGCATTGCGGCTGTCGGTTGCAACGATATGATAGAAAGGGCGTTTTTTAGAGCCGCCACGCGCAAGTCTAATTGCTAACATAGTTATTCCTTATCTGAGGTTTGATGTTAAAAGTGGGATATTGTACGGAATTTTGGCTGAAAATCCAGTTTTTTCACAATTTCCCCAAAGCGCTTTGCCCTCATGGGTTTTGGGGGCAAAAGGCTAATACTGAATACGGCGCACACTCAGCACTCCTTTGATTTGACTTATGCGGTCAATGGCGCGTGAAAGTTGTTCCATATCGCTGATTTCTACGCTAAAAATACCACCCAAAGTTCGGTCAGCTTGAAGCTTGGCGTGGGTCATGGGAATTTTTTCATTTGATAGTACTTGGCTGATCTCGCGCAATAAGGGGCTTAAATCGTAAGCATCAATGGCGATATCAACATTAAACACGCCCACTGCTTGCTTATTCCATTGCACCTTCAAAATCCGTTCAGGGTGTGCTTTTTGCAGATGTAAGACATTGTGGCAATCAGCGCGATGAATATTCACGCCACGTCCAAGAGTGATAAAGCCTGTGATGGGGGTTGGGGGAGCGGGGTGGCAACAGGTAGCATAATTAACGAGCATATCGTCTACACCATCAATATCCACCATCGGCTGTTTGTTTTTACGAGCGCGTTTGACGGGCATACGCGCAAGGCGTTCATCGAGCGTTAGAGGTTCTTCTTGTTTTTGTTGGCGTGCAGCAATTTCATGAGCAACCGTTAAAACGCCAATATCCCCAAAGCCTATAACTGCATATAAGTCTGCCACGCTGTGTTGATTGAAGCGCTGGGCAATCTCTTCTAAGCCTTGAATTTCAATGGAAAGACGCTTGCATTCACGTTCCAGCATTTCTTGACCAGCGAGAACGCTGCTTTCTTTCTCAAGTTTTTTGAAAAAGCTTTTCACTTTTGCTTTCGCGCGACCACTTTGCAAATACCCTAAATGATCATTAAGCCAATCGCGACTGGGATTGGGCTCTTTTTGGGTCAGAATCTCAACGCTATCGCCATTACGCAAAGCGCTTGTGAGTGGCACCATCACGCCATTAACCTTTGCTCCTTTGCAACGATGCCCCAGCTGAGTATGAATGTGGTAGGCAAAATCAAGAGGGGTTGAGCCTTCGGGCAAATCCACCACGCGCCCTTGTGGAGAAATGGCATACACGCGGTCACGGAAGGCTTCATTTTTGAATTGGTCAAAAACAACATCGCCCCGTTTTTGATCACCGCCCGAAATCATGCGCCGTAACCATTCAATCTGTTGCTCAAATTGCTTGCTGTGTTTAACGCCTTTTTCTTTGTACATCCAATGCGCTGCAACACCTAATTCTGCATGATTGTGCATATCGGTGGTACGGATTTGCACTTCAATCACGCGCTCTTCTGGCCCAATAAAAGAACTGTGAAGGGATTGGTAACCGTTGGCTTTAGGGTTAGAAATGTAGTCATCAAACTCTTTGGGAATGGGAGTCCACAGGCTATCGACAATGGCAAGCGCTTTGTAGCAATCGTCTTCGGTTTGAGTTTCGATACGAACGGCTCGAATATCGTTTAAGTCTTCAAATTTCAAGCCTTTTCGCTTCATTTTGAGGTAGATGCTGTTGATATGTTTGACGCGCCCATAAATTTTGTTCACCACCACGCCTGCTTGCGACATTTCAACACGCAAGGTTTGGATAATGCGTTCAATATAGCGTTCACGGTCTTCGCGGTTTCCTTCCAGTTCATCGGAAATTTCTTGATAAATATCAGGCTCAAGCGTGCGTAAGGCGCGGTCTTCCAGTTCCCATTTGAATTGAGCAATACCAAGACGGTTGGCTAGAGGTGCGAAAATATCACGCGTTTGTAAGGCAAAGCGCTGTTGCTCGGCAAGTGGCAAATCGTCCATGTGGCGCATGAGTGAGAGCTGGAGCGCCAGTTTTAAGATAACGGCGCGCATATCACTTGCCATCGCCAGAAGCATTTTGCGCAATTGTTCTAAATCGCTTTTCTCTTGGTCATGGAGATGGTCGATTAGGGCAAGCTGGTCAAGGGCGCGTAACAATTGCACCACAGGCTCACCAACCGCTTCAGCAATTTGTTCCGCATTTAAGCGCTTTTCGCGCCATGTTCGTACCAAAAGCCCTGCTGCAATTAAGGTGGCATCGCCACGCATATGCATTAAGAGAGGAATGAGGGCTTCTGTACGCGCTCCCATACTTCCATTGTGAGCTTGCGCCAGTTGATAACTACGTTCGATTAACGCGAAATCGGAAGCCTCTGGATAGAGGTCTTGGGTGGGCAACCATGATGGATAGCTGGGGGCGTTCATGTCATTGGAACCTCGTTAGGTAAGTCCTGCCATCAAGCGATCAATATTTTCGCGTACATCAACGCTGATGCCTTCAATATGAGCAAGTGATTGCAGGCAGGCTTTAACTTCATCGCGTCGTACATGATCCATATGCGACACGGGAGCAAAAGCATTCAGCATACGCGCTGCCAGCTGAGGATTACGCGTGATGATGCGTTGGATTTGCTCGGTTACGAAACGATAGCCACTGCCGTCTTTGGCGTGGAATAAAGGCATATTTCGCTGGGTGAAAGATTGAATCACGGCTCGGAAACGGTTGGGGTTTTCGATGGTGAATCGTTCATCAAAACAAAGCGCTTTGATGCGTTCCAATGCGCCTTCTGCTTGATCGGTGGCTTGCAAAGCAAACCATTTATCCATCACCAACGGCAAATGAGCAAAGCGCTTTGCGAAATCCTCAAGAGCTTGATGGCGTGCATCATCATGAATTTGATTGAGGGCGAGAAGCGCATTGTTGCGTTCTGTCATACATTGCGCTTGTTGGTAGACTTGGAGGAAATCATTTCGGAGATTTTCTTCGTTGAATTTAGAAAGATAGCGCTTTGCTAAACCGCGCAATTGGCGAATGCCTGCGTCAGTGACGCTATAGCGTGGTGTGCTGGGTTTTGGGCTTGTGCTGAGGAATTGTTGCCAGCTGGTTTGGAGCTTCAAGGCAAGCATGCGCTCAATGCGGTCATAGGTTTTTAGGATATTGTCCATATCCAAAGGTTTCGGCAAGAAGCTGATGAGATTATCCAAGCTTGGGAATTCCAACAAAAGCGCTTTTTCGCCTGAGCTTAGCGTTGAATCTTGGAGGATTTTCTCCATAATTTCTGTTAGATAGGTTAAATCCTCACGAAGCGCATTGGGCTTTTTCAGGGCATTTTCAAACAATTGACGGTAGCATGATTGCAACGCCTCATAACGTGCAAAGCCATCGTCACAGTGTTCAATGAGTGTGGCGAGTTCAGAGCGTTCGTAGTGATATTCATAGTAAACGGGGGCAGAAAAGCCTTGCATGAGAACAGGGATTAAGTTCTCATCAGCATTGTCAAATGTCCATGATTTTCGTGGTTTATCCAAAATCAAGGTTTGCACAGTTGAGCCATCAGAGAAACGATAGGCACGCCCACGAGGGTCAATGAATGAGGTGCTGATAGGAATGACAAGCGCGTTGGGCGGATTAACCGCATCAATATCTTGCGCTGCTGTGAGCGTTAGGGTGCGCTCGTGTTGGTTGTAAGAGGTATTGAAACGAACGCGTGGTGTTCCAGCTGTGGTATACCATTTGAAGAAATCGCCTGTAAAATCATACTGTCCACTGGCACTCATAGCGGCTGCGAAATCTTCGATGCGTACAGCTTGTCCATCAAAGCGCTTGACATATTCTTTCATACCCTGTTGGAAGCCTGCTTCGCCTAAGATAGTGTGATACATACGAATAATTTCTGCACCTTTCTCATAGACGGTTAGTGTGTAGAAATTATCAATCGCTGCATATTCTTGAGGCTGAACAGGGTGGCTCATGGGGCCATTATCTTCAGGGAACTGCATGGTGCGCAGAAGGCGGACATCAGCAATGCGCTCTAGCGTGCGTTCGCCTAAGTCAGAAGAGAATTCTTGGTCACGAAAAACGGTTAAGCCTTCTTTGAGAGAAAGCTGGAACCAATCGCGACAAGTGATACGGTTGCCCGTCCAATTGTGGAAATATTCATGTCCAATGACTTTTTGCACACCGTGAAAATCGGCATCTGTGGCGGTATCAGAGTTGGCGAGAACATAGCGCGTGTTGAAAATATTTAAGCCTTTATTCTCCATCGCGCCCATATTGAAATCGCTGATAGCAACGAGGTTGAAGCGATCTAAATCATAGCTCAAGCCAAAGCGCTTTTCGTCCCATGCAATAGAATCAGTCAGGGATTTCATAGCGAATTCGGTTTGGTCGATATAGGCTTTTTCGGTGTAAATACGGCAATCCACTTTCTTGCCTGAGGGTGTAGTAAAGCGTGTGCTAACTTGCTCTAAATCGCCTACCACAAGAGCAAATAGGTAAGTTGGCTTGAGATGTGGGTCAAACCAAATACTGTAATGGCGATTGTTAGGTAACTCGCCTTGTTCTTCGAGGTTGCCATTGGATAATTGCACAGGAAGCGCTTTGTCACTCTCAATGCGGACACGGAAAGTGGAGAGAACATCAGGGCGGTCAAAGGCAAAAGAAATGCGGCGGAAGCCTTCCGCCTCGCATTGGGTACAGTAAATGCCATTGGAGCGATAAAGCCCTGATAATTCTGTGTTGGTTTCGGGGTGATGGCGCACCACAGTTTTCAGGGTAAATTGCTCAGGAACATTAAACAGGGTAAGTTTATGGTCAGTATAAGTGTAGGCTTCAGGAGAAAGCGCTTTGTCATCAAGATAGATTTCAAGTAAATCCAGATGCTCGCCATGCAAAATCGCATTTTTCTCAACAGTTAATTGCCAGCCATTCTCATCAACTTTGGCTTGTTGGTTGATGATGGTTTGGCTGTGGGTCACGATGGTTTCGTGGTCAAACACCGCAAAATGCAATTCGTGGTGTTTGGTGGCAAAAGTAGCTTTACGATAATCGGCTAATTTGGTTGTTTGTACACTCATATTGACCATTTAGGGGTTAAAAAAGAATTAGGAGGCTTTGGCGTGCTGGGCTTCGGTGACAGCAATCGCAGCAGCATTGACAATACGCCGTGTGGTTGAGCTACTGGTTAAGATTTGCACGGGATAATTTAAGCCTAAGAGAATCGGGCCAATAGCAACCCCATCGCCCACGACCTTCATCAAGTTATAACCAATATTGGCAGCATCAAGGTTAGGCATAATCAACACGTTCGCCTCGCCTTCAAGCGCATTGTTGGGGAAAACGCGGTTGCGGAAGTCTGCAAATAAAGCAGCATCAGCCATCATTTCGCCTTCCACCATCACCTCAGGTAAAGCCTCTTTAATCAAAGAGGTGGCTTTGCGCATTTTGCGCGAGCTTTCAGTGTTTTGCGAGCCGAAATTTGTGTGCGAGAGTAGAGCGACTTTAGGCGTAATGCCAAAGCGCTTAACAGCATTAACCGTTAATTCGGTGATTTTGAGTAACTCTTCAGCGCTGGGGTTTTCGTGGTTGTGGGTATCTGAGATAAATACAGTGCCTTTGCTGGTAACCAAAACACTCATAGCAGCGGGTTGATTTAAGCCTTTGACAGTGCCGAAAATGCCACGAACACGGCGAGCATGACGATCATAGCGTCCAATGGTGCCACAGATCATGGTGTCAGCAATGCCTAGTTTGACCAACATTGCGCCAAGAACAGTTGGGCGTGTGTTGATATGGATTTTAGCATCTTCTGGAGAAATGCCTTCTCTCGCACGCAACTGATGATACCCTTCCCAGCATTCTCGGTAATAAGGGTTATTAGCAGGTTCAATCAGTTCAATTTTGTCCCAGTCAAAGGTTAAGCCCAGCTCTTTCACGCGCTCTTCAATGCGATCACGCCGACCCAGTAACACAGGTTTACAAATACCTTCTTGCACACAAGCCATGACGGCGCGTAAAACTTTTGCCTGTTCTGCCTCTGCAAAGACCACACGCAAAGGATTGGCTTTGGCGCGATCGATGATGGGTTTCATCAAAAAGCCACTCTTATTGAATAAAGTAGACAATTGCTCCGCGTAAGCTTCTAAATCCTCCATAGGACGGCGAGCAACGCCACTGTCCATCGCAGCTTTGGCAACGGCAACAGGAATGGTAGAAATCAAGCGAGGGTCAAAAGGCTTGGGAATAACATATTCTTTGCCGTAAGTAAGATTTTGACCACCATAAGCGGCTAAAACCTCTTCATCGGCTGGTGAACGAGCCAAGTCGGCAATAGCCATTACGGCTGCCATTTTCATTTCCTCATTGATAGAAGTTGCGCCGACATCTAACGCACCACGGAATAAATAAGGGAAGCAAAGAACGTTGTTGACTTGGTTCGGATAATCGGAACGACCTGTTGCTACAATGGCATCATCACGCACCGCATGCACTTCTTCAGGGCGGATTTCAGGCTCTGGATTGGCAAGTGCCAAAATGAGCGGTTGTTTTGCCATAGAGGCTACCATCTCACGAGAAACCACCCCAGCTTGCGAAACGCCTAAGAATACATCGCAACCGACCATCGCATCAGCCAGTGTGCGAGCTTCTGTTTTGGCGACAAATTCCGCCTTGCGACCATCAAGCTTGCCTTCGCGACCTTCGTAAATAACGCCTTTAGAATCGCAAACCATGATGTTTTCTTTTCTTGCTCCCAAGCGAACAAACAAATCCAAGCAAGCCATGCCTGCTGCGCCTGCGCCAGAAGCGACAATTTTGACATCAGCGATGTTTTTCTCTTGAATACGAAGCGCATTGATGAGGGCAGCGGAGGCGATGATGGCGGTGCCGTGTTGGTCATCATGGAACACAGGGATTTTCATGCGCTCTTTCAAGCGGTTCTCAATTTCGAAACATTCAGGCGCTTTGATATCTTCCAAATTGATGCCACCAAAAGTTGGCTCAAGGCTGGCGATGATTTCGATTAATTTTTCAGGGTCTTTTTCATCGATTTCAATATCAAAAACATCAATCCCTGCAAATTTTTTAAACAGCACACCTTTGCCTTCCATCACAGGTTTGCCTGCCAGCGCCCCAATATTGCCCAATCCTAAAACAGCAGTGCCATTAGAAATCACGGCAACCAAATTGCTGCGAGAAGTCAAAAAGTCTGCTTGTAAAGGGTCTTTTTCAATTTCCAAGCAAGCGTAAGCTACGCCAGGTGAGTAAGCCAAAGATAAATCTCTTTGATTGGAAAGGGTTTTTGTGGGAGTGACAGAAATTTTGCCAGGTGTTGGATAGCGGTGGAAGCGTAAGGCTTCTTCTTTTAAATTACTCACAGAGGTCTCCGATAGGTTAAAACGGGTGTCGCATAGAATGGACAATCATCTGATGATTATAGCGCTTTGACCTTTGGGGTTTCAAATCAGGCACCTGTTAGCCTTCCTTATCAAAGCGCTTTGGGTTTGATGGTTGATAAATTCTGTAGGATAATGGGATTTTTAATCCATAGATTTCTAAATTATTTAGGGGAACAAAATGAAAAAAGTATGGTTGTTGTCAGCGGTTGCGATGGGTTTAGCTGCTTGCGGTGGTTCACAAGATCTTGCAATGTCAGATCCTGCTCCAGCAATTATTATTAATGGTGGAAGATACGTTAATGATGGAACAGGTCAGTTGCAAGGACATACTCATGGTAACTATGCGACAGATGTTCAAGCAGCAGGTAGCGATGCTCGCGATGGCTATGTAAAAATGCAACATGTAACTTATGGGGTCGAGACCAATACTTCAGGCATCGTAACGCCTAAATTTGATGGTACGGCTGTAGTTTCTCCTCAAACAGCTGGCATAGTTCATTATCGTGGTCAGATTGTTCACGCTGGTGAAGGCAATTATCAGGTTTATGGCAAAACTAATAATCCTTACGATGTAAGCGCTGGGGCTATTGATTTAACTATGGATTTTAGTAATAAAAAGTTCGAAGGTAAGGCCATTGATGCTCCTGTGTTTGTTACTGGTATTATTCCAATTGTAAATGATGAGGGTAAGGTCACTGGTTCAACAGAGCTTACGACAATTAGAGTTGCTGATAGAAGCTATATTTTAAATGGCGATATTACTAAAGATGGCTATTCAGGCAATGCCACTATGGTTGAACATGAGTACATGAACATCACAAAAGGTGAAACCTCAGGAGCTTTCAGCAGCACGAGAAATGTTAGCCCTAACATTACGATGAATGGTAACGTTACAGGTCATTTCTACGGTCCTAATGCGGAAGAAACAGCGGGTAAAATTGATTTTATCGGAAATTCTCAATACAACGCAGCCTTTGGCGCACAGCGTACACACTAATCTCTTTCTCAAGAGAATGAAAAAGCAGGGTTTATCCCTGCTTTTTTTGTGGCTGACAAAGGAGTTGGGTGGGTTTGCCGTAGGGGTCGGTGTAATGGAGTTCGAGATGATGAGGGTGGGTGATGAGTAGGGTTGGGGATTGGAATAAGCCACGCTGATGGGCAAAGCCCTGAGGGGTTTGGGTGAGCAAAGCGCTTTGGGTGAGATTGCCATCATCAAGCCACACCTTGAAATCATCGCCCTCTTTCTGCACGCCCAGCAAGATGCCATTGCTGCAAACATGGCTTACCTTTGGGGAGGATTGGGGTGATGGAGAGCTGGTGTGGGGCTGGGGTGAGTATGTCCATGTGCAAGCAGATAACAGCGCTGCGAGTAAAACATAAATGGCAAACGGCTTCATGAGATTCTCCAAATTGAAAAACGCAAGAAGTATAACAAAGCGCTTTGGTCGCTGGTTAAAAAGCCTTATGATGGCGACTTTCTCTGTTTTACCTCAAGATGCCTTGCTATGAATGATTTTGTCTTTACCTCAAATTACGCCAGCTTTATCCAATTTGCCTTGACTGATGCCGAGCTGGAGGGCATTGGGCTGCTTCTGGAGCAAAGCGCTTTGTTGCAAGCTCATGCCAAACGCTATCAAGGTAAGCCATTGGTGGCGGATTTAAGCGAATGTCGTTTGGCGTTATCGAGCAAAAAACTCAAAGCGCTTTGGCAGGCATTTGATAAGCGTGGCTTAAATTTGGTGGGCGTGATTAGCCCAAGCTTATCGCCAGCCGATTTGGAAGGCACCCATTTGAGTTTGATTTATCCTTTGGGCGATACGGCAGAATTGCCCTTGCCTGAATCGCTACAGCCGTTGCAAAGCGCTTTGCCAGCTTCGGTAGAGCCTGTAGCTTCAGGCTCTTTGGAACGCAAGACAATGGTGGTGGAGCGCCCCATTCGAGCTGGTCAAACGGTTTACGCGCCTAATTCGGATTTGGTAGTGATTGGTTCGGTCAATTCTGGAGCTGAGGTGGTGGCTGATGGCAACGTGAGTATTTTTGGGGAACTGCGTGGTCGAGTGTTTGCAGGGGCAAAGGGGGAGGAAAGCGCTTTTGTCTACTGCCAACACATTAGTCCAGAAGCTGAGCTTATCTCTATTGCTCAAGTCTTCCAAACCAGCGAACAATGGAGTCAATCTAACCCACAATACAGCTACCTTATCACTCTCAATGCCACCACAGGCGATCTCAACTTCCAAGCGCTTTAAGTCTCTAATAGTGATTACTGATGTCTTTTCTGGGGCTTCGCCCCACGCCCCACAAGGGGTGTTCCACCCCTTGACCCCAATGTAAGCTTTAAAACAGAAAACCCCCATTTAAGGGGGTTTTCTGTTTTATAAATTTAGACTGGGGTGCAGGGGTTTAAAACCCCTGCTGGGGGTTTGGGGGTTTGGGGGTGAAACCCCCAAGCAATAAACCCCAGCCATCGCTATTAGAGACTCAAAGCGCTTTGAGTTGCCTGAACGGCGGTAATGGCGATGGTGTAAACGATGTCATCAACTAAGGCACCGCGTGATAAGTCATTGACAGGTTTACGCATGCCTTGCAGCACAGGCCCCATAGAGATAGCTTCTGCGGAGCGTTGAACGGCTTTGTAAGTGGTGTTGCCTGTGTTCAAATCAGGGAAGATGAACACATTTGCTCGTCCTGCCACAGGGCTATTGGGCGCTTTTTGTTTACCCACGCTTTCCACCGCCGCCGCATCGTATTGCAAGGGGCCATCAACCACAATATCAGGTCGTAATTCGCGCACTTTATCGGTTGCTTGTTTGACTTTCTCCACATCAGCGCCAGCGCCAGAAGTGCCTGTTGAATAGGAAATCATCGCCACACGCGGCTCGATACCAAAGGCTTTTGCGCTATCGTGCGATTGAATCGCGATTTGGGCGAGTTCATCGGCATTGGGGTTAGGAACAATGGCGCAATCTCCGTAAACCAAAACTTGATCGGGCAAGCACATGAAAAAGACAGAGGAAACCATCGTGGCATTGGGCGCGGTTTTGATGATTTGTAACGGTGGGCGAATGGTGTTGGCTGTGGTGTGAACCGCGCCTGAAACCAAACCATCAACCTCGCCAGCTTCTAGCATCATGGTGCCTAAAACGACACTATCGGAGAGTTGGTCTCGTGCTTGCTCTTCAGTCATACCTTTGTTTTTGCGCAATTCTACCAACCGCGCTACATATTTTTCACGCACACTAGCTGGGTCAATGATGATAACGTTTTCACCCAAATTAACGCCTTGTCTCGCTGCTACCGCTCTCACGCTTTCAGGTTCTGCTAATAAAATACACCGCGCCATGCCGCGCTCAGCGCAAATGCTTGCAGCTACAACCGTTCTTGGTTCATCGCCTTCAGGCAACACAATGGTTTTTTGCGCTTTAATCGCTCGTTGCACAATCTGATAACGGAAAGCTGCTGGCGATAAACTCATCTCTTGCGCACGGCTCACATAGGCTCGCATCCAATCTTGCTTGATGTGTTCGGCGAAGAATTCTTTAGTAGCATTGACGCGTTCTTCATCATCAAGCGGAATGCTGCGGTTGAAGTTTTGCATGAGAACGCTGGCTTCCCAGCTGTGGGCTTCAATATGAAAGACAGGCAAAGCGCTTTCTTGCAACAAAGGTTTGCAAAGCTCCATGATGGTTTCTGAACCCAATGGACCCACTAACACGGCACATGCCAGTTTCACCCCTGAACGTGCGGCAATGGTTACTGCCATCAAAGCATCGCTACGATCGCCAGCTAGAAAAATGCTGTTTTTGGGCTGTAAAAAGCCTGTCGCGCCCTGAACAGAACGCGCAAACATCACATGATTATGGACGCGTCGCTCTTTCATCTCGCCTGAAAACAGAATATTAGCGTTCAAATGGCGTTGTAAATCAAGGGCGCGTGGAGCGCTGAGTTCAGAATGATTGGGAACCATGCCTAAGAGGCGGAATTTATCATTAAACAGACGTGATTTTGCGACATCTCTCGCCAAAAGCGCTTTGTCATCATCAACGTAATTGATGATGGCTCCCAAAAGACGTTGCTTTTCGTAGCCACCAAAATTGTTTGCCGCATAATCAATTTGGCTTTCCAAATGCGTGAGTTTGCTGACTCGGGCATCACCGACCAGCACCACATCAGCATTTAGCGCGCGAGCAATTTTGCGGTTGATGGCATGGGCGTGAGGAGTTTGGGGGTTTTCTACCAAGCCTTCCATCAACACAATTTCTGCATCGCCTTTGGCAGCATTGAAGTATTGAATAGCTGTTTCCATCAATTCATCGACGGTGCCATTATCTAAGGCGCGTTGCACTTGTTCGGCGCTGATAGAAAGCGCTTTGTCGCTACCACGACAATATGAACGAAGCAACTGGGCGCTGAGATCATCATCTGATTGGCGGCTCATTTGTAACACAGGCTTGTGGAAAATGGTTTTCAAGCCCTGACGATCAAGGGCATGATACAAACCTAAAATGGTGGAAGAAAGCCCTACGCGTTCATGTGTGGTAGCGACTAAAATAGCTTTGCTCATCAGTTTCTCCTTAGCTTAAGGCGGCGGTATCTTTGGCAATCATCAATTCTTCGTTGGTAGGGATAACCCAAATAGGCTTACTGCCTGCAGCATGAATGGCTCCTTGCTTGCCACGGAAGGTTGCATCATTAAGCGCTTTGTCGAGCGTAAAGCCTAAGAAGGCGAGTTTTTCGAGGGTTAGCCCACGAATAATCGGCGAGTTTTCGCCAATACCACCTGTGAACACCAAGCAATCAGCGCCACCAATTGCCACCATTTGTGCGGCAATGTGTTTAGCGAGGCGGTAGGCGTAAACGGTGATAGCGCGTGTGGCGGCAGTATTGCCATTTTGCATCGCCTCTTCTAACACGCGACAATCATTGGATAATCCGCTTGATAAGCCCAACAAGCCTGATTCTTTCCACAACATAGCATCAATCTCTGAAAGCGCTTTGCCTGTTTGATTGGCAATAATTTGGAATAGAGCAGGGTCAATATCGCCTGAGCGTGTGCCGTGTACCAAGCCCTCGAGTGGCGTTAATCCCATTGTGGTGTCGCGTGAGTGGTCGTGGTCAAGGGCTGCGATAGAGCCTCCGTTGCCTAGATGGCAAACGATACTCTTCACTTTTTCTTGCCCTAAAAGATTGGGTAATTGTCCAGCAATGTAGCGATAAGAGGTGCCGTGAAAACCATAACGGCGGATTTTGTGTTGCTCGTATAAATGATACGGCAGAGGATACAAATAAGCCTCTTCAGGGATTTGTTGATGGAAAGCTGTGTCAAAAACTGCCACTTGCTTCAAATGGGGGAAAGCGCTTTGGGCAGCTTTAATGCCGAGAATATGGGCAGGGTTATGGAGAGGAGCCAGAGCGATGCATTCTTGGATTTTTTCAACCACTTTTTCATCAATCACAACTGACTGTGAGAAATATTCCCCACCATGCACGACACGATGCCCAATCGCCTTAATTTGCTCAAACAGACCTTCTTCTTTTAAACCAGAAACAATCGCTTCTAAAGCTGCTTGATGCGAGGCTGGAATGAGGATTTCGCGTTTGCCATGTTCGGTTTTGAACGTGATGGAGCCATCATTGCCTCCTGCCAAACGCTCAGCAATGCCTTTGAAAGGCTCATCGCCATTTTCAGGGTTCATGACGGAAAATTTGACGCTGGAAGAACCACAGTTAAGGATTAAGATGTAAGTAGACATAGAGGATTTCCTTTTATTGTTATGAAGGAGGTAAGAAAGGAGCAAAGCGCTTTGACATTTGCGCCATCAGCAAGCCTAGCCTGCGAAACCAAAAAAGCCACGTTTAAACGGTATTAACCGTCAAACGTGGCATAAAAACGAAGCAAAGCAACAATGGAAGAAGATTTTACCAACCAAAGCGCTTTGGTGGCTTACTTCAAAATATGCCACATTACCGACAAAAGTCCCAGCACAATGCCTACACTACCTACTGCAATCGCAATTTTGGAGAATTTTTCCATAGAAACCAGTTGGCGTTGAAGGTAGACAATATCTCGCTGTAAGCGTTCTGTATCGCCTGTTTGGGCAGGGCGACGTTCCAATTGAGTGATGCGGTGGTTATGGTCGTTGAAGCTATTTTGTAAACGCTTTTCAAGTTCATTGACACTATGAGAGAGGCGTTTATCGATGTTTTCATTTTGTTGGGCAAGTTGTTGGGAAACATCATGCCCTAGCTGCTTCACTTGTAAGGTTAATTCGTTTGTTTTGACTTGGAAATTTTGATTGACTTCGCTCAAACGCGATTCGCTGTCATCAGCTCGAGTTTGCAGGCGCTTAATCATGTCAGATTGCGCATTGGCAAGCGCATTGGTGGCGAGATTGGTGTTGGGAGAGGTTAAAGGAGCGTTTTGCGTGGTAGAGGCAGGGGCTGCAGAGGCGATAGTGGTTGCGCTGGTAGTGCTGCTTGATGAGGTTTCGGTAGTGGGCTTAGAAGCATTGAGAGATAAGCCTTCAAAGCGTTCGATTTTCTTCGGAGCAGCTTGTGGCTTAACTTCAGGGCGTGGAGCGCTGGGTGCAGTTCCTGTTTTTTGGATATGGCTGTTGATGGCGTTCAAAATAACATTCAAACGATCGCCATCGGCAGGTTTTTGCAAGTAACCTGTTGCGCCAGCATCTTTAGCACGGTCACGCGCTTCATCAGAGCTATCACCTGAATACATGATAACAGGGAGGCTACGTGTATCTGGATTGTCGCGTAGACGTGCTAAGCCAGCATAACCATCTAAATCAGGCATCATGATATCCATAAAAACCACATCGGGTTTTTGGATATGTCCGAGTAATTCTTCGGCATCAATTACACCCTCAGCCTCATTCACTTCTACGCCATTTTTTTCCAGCAAGCGTTTCAGTGTGAGACGAGCAAGGCGAGAGTCATCAACAATCAAAGCACGTTTAATCATGAATTTAAACCTATTATGAACAAATCAGAAAAGCCAAAGCAAAGTCAAAGCGCTTTGTTTGGTATGGAAATTAACTTGGCGCATTATAGCAAAGCACAGCCCATGACGCGAACCCAACACCCAATCTTACCTCTGATGAGATTAAGCCTCATCTTCCGCCGCGTCCTCCATCGTGGTTTTGGGCTGATGAGTGGCAGCAAAATAGGCTTTCATGGTGGGGTTATTGCGTGTGAGTTTTTTCACACTCAACCCTTCGGCTTTATCGTTGGCAAGTCGGAGGTTGTTTTCGGAGGAAAGGAGTGCCTCTTTGGTTTTATGGAGGTGGAGAATGGTTTTATCAATCTCTTCAATTGCACTTTTGAATTTGCGGCTGGCTAATTCGTAATTTTTGGCAAAAGCACTTTGGAAATCGTGCAAAGCGCTTTCAAAACGGCTGACATCTAGCTCACGATGGCGCAATTCATGCAAATCGCGTTGATAGGAAAGCGCTTTTTGTGCGCCTTGTCGTAGTAAAGCAATCAAAGGTAAGAAAAATGGCGGACGAATCACAAACATCTTCGGATAATGGTAAGAAACATCAACAATTCCCACGTTGTAAAGCTCGCTATCGGTTTCTAACATGCTGACCAGCACGGCATACTCGCATTGTTTTTCACGGCGGTCTTTATCCAATTCTTTGAAAAAATGCTCGTTTTTTCGTTTGTAATGTGACTCATCGGCTTCGTTTTTCATTTCAAACATAATGGAGAGTATTTCCAACCCATTTTCGTCAAATTCGCGGAAAATGTAATCGCCTTTGCTACCTGATGTGGCATCGTTATCTTTGCCGAATTGGGCGCGAGGAAAGGCGAGGGTGCGCACGCGGTTAAATTCTGTCTCACAATGTTGCTCCAAGCTCTCGCCCAAGAGTTTGACCGATTGTTTGGCTTTGAAATCTTTGTAAAATGCGATTTCCTCATCTTTTTGACGCAAAGCGCTTTGATGTTGCGCCTCGAGGAGTTTTTCTTTTTCCGCGTGTAGGAGCAAAGCGCTTTGGTGTTGATTATGTTCGCGAAGTATTTGTTGCTCCAGCTGATGAATGCGTTCATTTTTCTCGATAACAGCAGCTTGGGCAGCGGCGTGGGCTTGTTGTTCGTAGTTTGCCAAAGCGCTTTGGAGCTGATACTGTAATTCAAGGATTTGCGCTTTGAGCTGGTGAGTTTCTTGGTCTTTATCATGCAAAGCGCTTTGCAGTTTTAGCTCGGCTTGGAGAACTTGTTGTTGCTCGATTTCGCGTAAACGGCGTGGTAACTCTTCTTCCAAAATACGCTGACGCATCGCCTCGAAAGCCTCATGTTCATGAGCTTGCGACAGTTGAAAGCGCTTTTGACAATGAGGGCAAGTTAGCCAGCTCATGTTAATGCTCCCTCAAAAGCTCGGATAAAAACACCATACTCTCTGCCATCTCTGAAACCAAAGTATACGGTGGGTTGATGATAAACATGCCACTGCCATGCATGCCAAAATCCTCGTGAGGCTCGCGAACTTTAAGCTCTAAATGGGTATGATTGAGGAAGGTTCGTTTTAATCGGTCAAGCATTTGTAAGGGTTCGGGGCGTTGTAAGAGAGGATACCACAGCAAATAACAGCCTGTTTCAAAGCGCTTTGTGGCTTCTTTTAGGGTGTTGAGGACTTGTTGATACTCTTGTTTTTGCTCGTAAGAAGGGTCTATCAGAATAACCGCACGGCGTGGTTCGGGTGGAAGGCTGGCAACCAATCCCTGATGCCCATCTTGCGCCATGATTTTTAGACGGCGGGGTGGCGTGGCTCGGATATGGCGTTGGAGTTCTTGGAGGACAGTTGGGTGTTGTTCAAACAATCGTAACTTGGTATCTGCCTGCGCGACTTTCAACGCCAAATACGGCGAACCCCAATAATGTTCTTTGGGCAAAGCGCTTTGTAGGGCTTGGCAGAAATCTTCTAGGAGTTTAGGGCGATGGGGAGCTTGTAACAGTGGCTCAATACCTGTTTTAAATTCTTGATTCTTTTGGGCATAGGAGGAGTTGAGTGGATACAAGCCTGAGCCAGCGTGGGTATCAAAATAAGAATAGGGTTTGCCTTTCTCATTGAAATAGCGGAGAACGGTAAACAAAGTGAGATGCTTCAAAATATCGGCATGATTGCCAGCGTGGAAGGCGTGAAGATAACTAAGCATAATTTAAGTAAAAACGGCATTGTAACACGCTGACTAAAAGGCTTGTGTGTATCATAATTGCCGTTATTTTCTGATAAGGAGTTAAGTATGGAAACATTCGATTTGATTTGTCTGGGTGGTGGCTCTGGTGGCATTGCCAGCGCGAGACGCGCGGCGGAGCATGGCGCGAGAGTGTTGGTGGTTGAAAAGGCAAAATTGGGTGGAACGTGTGTGAATGTTGGTTGTGTGCCGAAGAAATGGTTTTGGTATGCGGCACAAACAGCAGAAGCCGTGCATAACGCTCCTCTTTTTGGCTTTGATTTACCCCAAAGCGCTTTGGCTCCTTTGCGTTTTGATTGGGCAAGTTTTAAGGAAAAACGCGATGCCCAAATTGCTCGATTGAATGGTATTTATGGGCAAAATCTTGAAAAATCAGGTGTTAGTTTGGTTCGTGGTGAGGCGCAATTTGTTGATGCTCAAACCATTATGGTCAATGGTGAACATTATCATGCTCCGCACATTATCATTGCCACAGGCGGTAAACCTGTCATTCCTGAGATTGAAGGGGCGGAATTGGGCGCTACTTCTGATGATTTCTTTGCGCTCGAAAAACAGCCGCAAAGCGCTTTGATTGTTGGCGGTGGCTATATTGCATGCGAAATGGCTGGCGTTTTACAGGCATTGGGAACGCAAGTGACTTTGGTGGTGCGTGGCGAGAGGTTGTTGCGCCAAGTAGATAAAGACATTGCCGAAATGTTGGAACAATCGATGATTGAGCAGGGGATTCGTGTGATTAAAAATGCGAATGTTCAGAAGCTTGCGAAAGATGGCGAAAGTATTTCTGCTACATTAGATAACGGCGAAACCGTGCAAAGCGCTTTCTGCCTCTGGGCTTTAGGGCGTATGCCTAATGTTGATGAGCTGAATTTGGAGGCAGCTGGGGTGCAAGTGAAACCTTCGGGCAAAATTCCTGTTGATGCTTTCCAAAATACTAATGTTTCAGGGATTTATGCTATTGGCGATGTCACAGAGGCTTTAGAACTCACGCCTGTTGCTATCGCGGCTGGTCGTAAGTTGGCGATGCGATTGTTCGCAGGGCAAAGCGCTTTGCGCCAAAATTTCGACAATATCCCAACGGTGATGTTTACTCACCCACCTATCGGCGCGGTTGGTTTAACAGAAGATGAGGCGAAAAAGCGCTTTGAGCAGGTTAAAGTTTATCGTAGCCAGTTTACGCCAATGGTTCGTACATTTGCGGTGCATAAGCCAAAAACGTTGATGAAGCTGATTTGCGTAGGGGCAGATGAAAAGATTGTTGGCATGCAGATGATTGGCGATGGCGCTGATGAGATGATTCAAGGCTTTGCTGTGGCGGTAGTTATGGGCGCGAGTAAAAAAGATTTTGATGCAACCGTTGCCATTCACCCCACCAGCGCCGAAGAATGGGTCACCATGCGTTAAAAGCGCTTTGGGGTGCTGGAGACTATTTGACGTTTCTTTGGGGGTTTCACCCCCAAACCCCCATCAGGGGGAATGATTCCCCCTGAACCCCCACAAAGTATTTAAAAACCAGAAAACCCCCGAAATGGGGGTTTTCTGGTTTTAATATTCTGGGGTCAAGGGGTGTTCCACCCCTTGTGGGGCGTAGGGCGAAGCCCCAGAAAAACCTTAAATAAACTTCAACGCCCCCAAAGCGCTTTAAAACGTTTTGCTGACTTCGAGGAAGATTTGGTGCTTGTCATAGCTGTAGAAAGGGATACTGCTATCGGTTTTGTTATAGCTCCAAGTGAGGCGAGGTGTTAATCCTTGATAATGAAGCGCTTTGTTCCAAATGGAGAGACCAGCGCTGTATTCTTTATTTTTCTGTTTGATTTGGAAGAAATCCATTTCTGAGTAATTGCGTTGTGCCAATCCTAAAGATAAACGGCTAGAGAATCCCATAGGCCATTCTTGCCCCCAAGCAATATTGCCCCCAATACGATTATAGCTATTGGAATCGTCTTTAGAATTGCGGTGGGCAAGGTTAAGGCTGGCTGACCAATATTGTTTGGGGCTTGCGATATAGGTAATAGAATTGCTGATAGAATGAGTTGCACCATTTTGACGGTTGGCAAGCGCATCGCGGTCATATTTATCATAGTCAAAGCTATAGTTTAAGCTATAACGAATTTTTGGATTTACCCAAGTACTGGCATAAGTATTAATGCCATAAGAGGTATAATAGGCATGTAATTGCTTACCATCACCACTTGAGCCACCGCCATACAAACGACGTGAAATATTGGGTGAAACTTCTATATTCCAACCTTTATAATTCAAACCATAGCCAACGCCAGCATTGAAGATAATTTCGTTGTATTTTTTGTTGTTCCAGTAATGCTTGATGTAGCTGCCTAATTCCAATGAAATGTATCGACCGCCTCCTAAGCTAAAGCGCTTATCTGCGCCAAGATTGAGCGCAAAGCCACGACCTTCTTCTAGAGGTGTAGATTGGGTGAATGAGCCACCATTAGGCAAAAGCATTTTGGTGCCAACAGGAGCAGAGTTGCTTAAGTTCTTATCATTTAAGAATGTAGCACTGGCATTAAAATTCCAGCGATCTTTGTTATCAATGACTGTGATAAATTCATCAATCAGCTTACGGTCTGCTTCTTTTAATCTATTTGAGCTTTTGGTTTTTTCAAATTGGTCTTTGGCAGCGATAAATTCTTCATTGAAGAATAAGAAAGTTGCTAATTGGAAGCGTATGTAATCATTATCAGGGAAATGAGAAATGAGTTTACGCATTTCGCTAATAGATTGTTCACGATTGGTTGGGGAAATAATAATAGCATTTGCCCAATCAATTAAAGAATCATCACGATTGGGCATAGGTTGATAGAGTTTAATCAATTCTTCTAAAGCAGGGCGATCCATTTGAATGAGAGCCATCAGAAAGACTTTCTCTAATAATTCTTGATTTTGACTTAAATCTTCGTCCGTATAAGCATGGAGAGGGGATTCTGTGCTGAGTTTATTTTGTGCCAAGATGTGAGCGTTTAGTTCGCGTTGTTGGATTTTGCTGGGTTCTTCTTGTGTGGATTCCAAAGCGCTTTTGGTTTTGGCTTCATATTGGGCTTTGGGGTTAGAGCGTTCTTGAGCAAAAGCGCTTTGGCTAAGAATAGTGCTGATGGTGAGCGCGAGCAAAGCGCGAGTGGAATATTTCCGAGACATATGTTTTACCTCCATTGTATGTGACTTGTTGTGTACAAAGTCTGGATTCTAGCATGATTTTAGATGCCAACTTTTACGGAGTGATGAGAAATCCTTCATTGGTTTGTGGGACATGATAGAGAAACAGATGATTTGTCATGGATACCTAGTAAGATTTCTTGAAAATTTAAATAAGAAAAAGTACTATTTGAGTTCTTTTTTAAACTGATAACTTAAGGTGAATTTATGTTGAAAAAATGGTTACTGGCTTCTTGTGCTTTAGCATGTGCTATTGCTCAAGCGGCAACGTTGAAAACAGCGAAAGGTGATGTGGAATTTGATAAAGCTCCAGAACGTGTAGTGGTTTTGGATCCAGGCATGATTGATACGTTCATTGCTTTAGGCTTAAGTGACAAAATCGTGGGTATTCCTGGTGGGCGTTTGGCTGAGGAATACGGTTTGGGAGATGTGGCGCAAGTTGGCACTTTCTTTGAGCCTGATTTGGAGAAGTTGAACGAATTGAAGCCTGATTTGATTGTGGTTGCGGTGCGTACACAAGCTAAATACGATGATGTCAGCAAAGTTGCAAAAACAGTGGATTTAACCCTTGAGGGCAAAAATTCATTCCAAGAAGGCGTAGCGCGTTTGAATTCTGTGGGTGAGGTATTTGGTAAAGCTGATGAAGCCAAAGCACTTACTGAGGAGTTGAATGGCTTACGCGATGAAGTGAAAAAGTTGGCGGAAGGTAAAGGTAAAGTTTTGGGCTTATTGGTGAATGGTCAAAAAATTGCTCTTTATGGCCCTCAATCTCGCGCGAACTGGTTGGCTTCAGAATTGGGCTTAAATTTGGTGCATGATGACAAGAAAGTTGGTCGTCATGGCGAGCCTGTCACTTTTGAATATGTGGCGGAAGTCAATCCTGATTGGATTTATGCCTTAGACCGCTTATCAGCTATTGGTCAAGATGGGGCGAGTGCGAAGCAAACGCTGGATAATCCTTTGGTACACGGCACAACGGCTTGGAAAAACAACCAAGTTATCTACCCCAATACCCACAACATCTACATCAACGTAGGCGGCCCTAAAGCGTTGAAAGAGGTTATGGTTGAATTGAAAGAGGCATTTGGTGGCAAATAAGCAAACCCAATCCCCAAAGCGCTTTTGGGGGAGTTTGATTAACCAACATGCTTGTTTTCTGGCAACGACAGTTCTTTTAGGGCTGTCGTTGCTTAGTTTATACGTGGGCGTGGTGGAAGTTGATTGGAAAAATGTATGGCACGATGAAAAGGCGCGAATGATATTTGTAGAAAGCCGCGTGCCACGAACGGCAGCGATTTGGCTGACGGGCATTTCCATGTCGGTGGCTGGGTTATTGATGCAAATGGTGGTGCATAATCGTTTTGTAGAGCCTTCAACAGCAGGCACAGCAGAAGGTGCGGCATTGGGCTTGGTTGCGGTTACATTACTTGCCCCACATTGGAGTGTGATGGCGAAAATGGGGGTGGCGGCAGTTTGTGCCTTTGGTTCGATGTTGCTCTTTTTGGCGTTGGCAAAGCGCTTACCTGTGCGCGATAGCTTGCTGGTGCCTTTGGTGGGCATGATTTACGGTGGCATCATTGGCGCGGTTGCGGAGTTTTGGGCTTATGAGTATGAGATTTTGCAGCTGTTGAATACTTGGCTTTCGGGCGATTTCTCGGCTGTTTTGCGTGGGCGTTATGAATTGCTGTGGGTAGGCGGTTTTGCGGCAGCTTTTGCCTATTACTTGGCAGATCGTTTAACCATCATTGGCATGGGGCAACAGATGGCAACCTCTCTAGGCTTACCTTATCGGCAATTGGTTTTGTTGTCGATGATGAGCGTAGCGATGATGACGGCTTTGACCGTGATTACCGTAGGCATGATTGCGTTTTTAGGTTTGGTGATGCCCAATATTGTGCGCCGTTTTTGTGGCGATCATTTGCGTAGAAGCTTGCCTTGGAGTGCGTGGCTTTCGGTATCGTGTTTATTGTTTTGCGATGTGTTGTCGCGTAGTTTGCGTTTTCCGTACGAGATTCCTGTGAGTACCGTATTTGGGGTTTTGGGGGCAGGGTTGTTTTTGGTGTTGTTGCTGCAAAAGGTGCGTCATGAATAAGGCTTGGAGCTGCAAAGCGCTTTGGGAGCAGCCATTAACACGCCGCATGATGTGGCTTTTGTTGGCACTGTGCTTAAGCGCTTTGGGCTATATGTTGATTAAGGCTTCAGGGAGTTGGTCATTTTTGCTGACTCATCGTGGCGAGAAGCTTTGGAATTTGTTATTGGTTGGAGCGGCGGTGGGCATGTCTACCGTGATGTTTCAAACCATCAGCCACAATCGCATTTTAACGCCATCGCTCATTGGTTTAGATGCGCTTTATTTGCTAATTCAAATGGGCTTTATTTTCTTTTTCTCCACAACAGCCTACAGCGAACTCTCGCCACTGACTCGTTTTTTAGGCAATACCGCTTTGATGATGGCTATGGCAGTGATTTTGTTTGGTTTGGCTCGCCCATTGTTGCAACATGATTTGTATCGCTTGTTGCTGATAGGCGTGATTTTTGGCGTGTTGTGTCGCAATTTAAATCAGCTGATGGGGCGATTGCTTGACCCAACAGAATATGCCTTTTATCAAGGCATTGCTTATGCACAATTCAACCGCGCTCAAAGCGCTTTGTTGTTGCCTTCAACCTTCTTGATACTGGCGAATTTGGTTTATGTGTGGAAAAAGCGCTTTGTGTTAGATGTTTTGTCGTTGGGGCGTGTGCAAGCGATTGGCTTGGGTGTGAATTATGCAAAAGAGGTATTTGTTTTGATGTTGTTGACTGCAAGCCTTGTAGCTATTTCAACGGCATTGGTAGGCCCTATTTTGTTTTTTGGTTTACTGGTAAGCGCTTTGACGTATCAATTGTTCCCCACGCCGCGTCATAGCATTTTGTTGCCTGTATCTGCCATGATGGCTGGATTGATGCTGGTTTTAGGGCAGACGATTTTTGAGCGTTTTTGGGGGCTTGCAGGCAGCCTGAGTATGGTGATTGAGGGCTTGGGTGGGCTGTTGTTTTTGTTGTCATTAACGCCATTTTTAAGGAAACGGGCATGATTTTAATCGAAGACGTAAGTTATCAGATTGCGGGCAAAACCATTCTGAAGCCTACAACGCTACAGCTACCACGTGGTGGCATGACGGCATTGATTGGCCCTAATGGCGCAGGAAAAAGCACACTTTTAAATGTGATAGCGAGAATTTTGCCTCTGCAAACAGGGCGAGTGTGTTTTGATAGTTGTGATATTGCACACACAGAAAGCCATCAATTGGCGCAAAAAGTGGCACTGTTGCAGCAGCAAGTGCATTTTATGAGCCGTTTGACGGTGGAGGATTTGCTCACCTTTGCACGCTACCCTTATCATCGTGGGCGTGTGCGTTCAGAAGATAGAGCAAAGGTATCTGAAATGCTGAGCTATTTTGATTTGCAGGATTTTCGTCATCGTTATCTTGATGAGCTTTCGGGCGGGCAACGCCAACGCGCTTTGGTTGCCATGACCTTCACCCAAGATACCGATTACATCTTGCTCGATGAACCCTTGAATAACCTCGATATTCATCACGCCAAAGCGCTTATGCTGAATTTGAAGAATGCGGTGTTGGAATGGGGGAAAACCATTGTGGTGGTGTTGCATGACATCAACTATGCTGCTCACTATGCTGACCACATTGTCGCTATGCAACAAGGTGAGGTACTGCATTATGGCATCACAGAAGACATCATCAACCAAGAGATTCTAAGCGCTTTGTATCATTTGGATATAGAGCTATTGCCGTATCGTGATAAAAAGCTGTGTGTGTATTTTTAAGGCTTTACACCGCCCAGCGTTCTAAAATCTCTCGCATAGGCGTTGGTAGCCCCAGTGCTAATGCTTCTTCTCGAGTGAACCAAGCATAATCAGCAGAGGCTTCTTCAAGTGATACCGCCCATACTTCTGCTCGTATCAAGCGATGCGTGAGCCGATGGGTGACGGCTGGCAAGGCAAGTAAAGCGCTTTGCTCCACTTTTGCCTCTGCCAGATGCTGGTATTCTGGCAAACTCCACAAGCCACCCCAAATCCCACGTTTGCCCCGTTGCCACAAAGCAAAGCGCTTTTCACAACGCATCAATAGCCACACGACTTGATGCTCACGAACTTTCGCTTGGCTTGCTTTTTCAGGCAAAAGATGGGTTTTATTATTTTGGTGGGCATAGCAATCCTCCGATACAGGGCATTGCCAACATTGGGGCTTGCTTCGTGTACAAATCGCACTACCCAAATCCATCAACCCTTGTGTGTAAGCTCGTAAATCCTCTTGGGGCAAACGCTCTTCTGCTTTAGCCCAAAGCGCTTTGAGGGTTTGTGAGGCATTGGGTGCGCCATAAAGACCTGCATGACGTGCAAGAACGCGTTTCACATTGCCATCTAAGATTGCCTCGCGTTCATTGAAGGCAAACACAGCAATAGCGGCAGCCGTTGAACGCCCTACACCTTGCAATTGCTCAAGCTCAAAGCGCTTTGTTGGAAAAGTGCCGCCAAAATCGGTCATCACTTGTTTGGCCGCTTGATGCAAATGATGCGCACGGCGGTAATAGCCTAAGCCTGACCAATACGCCAGTACTTCATCAATCTCCGCCTGTGCCAAAGCGCTTACGTTTGGAAAACGGGTGGTAAATCGCTCAAAATAGGGCAAAACAGTAGAAACTTGCGTTTGCTGCAACATAATCTCCGAAAGCCAAACTCGGTAAGCATCGTGAACTTGCCACGGTAAATGGTGCCGACCATACTTTTTTTGCCATGCAACCAAGCGCTTTGCAAAGCTCATGAGGATAGCCCTAATTCCTCAGCAAAAACTTGCTGATTGCCCATCATGCGTTGCCACAATCGGCTGAACCAAGCTTCTGGCAAAGGCTGGCGTGTTCCAAAGCGCTTTGGCGTGATGATGTGCCAGTGGTCACGATGATCAAGCCCCACCACAAACTCAAACCCCACGCTGATGCCTAAATAGCTCATGCGAACATCTTTGACCACCAATTCCTCGCCGTGCATTTCATAAGCCAGCCAGCCATCGGTGAACCAATGCAGGCGTTGGAGCAAAAGCGCTTTGTCCCAAATATCGCGGCGTAGATGGGTGTTTTTGGGGATTTTGCGAAATTTCGGCGCTTGTTGGTCAAACCAGCTGCTGTAAGCTTCATACAGATTATCTTGACCATCTTCTGCCACCACGCGCCATAAAATGGTATTAAACGGCGTAGGGTTGGAGATGATACGTTCTACGCGAATGCCATTTTCTTCCAAAGATTCACGAACACGATTTTCATGCACACTCTTGCCTACAAATCCCCAAAGAAAATACGCACAGCCCCAAAGAATACTCAGCCAAAGCGCTTTGTTGGAGCTTTGGCTTGGCTGGAAGAGATAGTAGCCACAAGCCAAGAGCATGGGGAGGGTGTAGAGTGGGTCAATGATGAAGATGGTTGCCCATGAGGTTGGCGGTGGTGTGAAGGGATACCACAATTGGGTGCCGTACATGGTCATCGCATCAATCAAGGGGTGGGTGATGAGTGCGAGCCAAATGGCAAGCCCAAAGCGCTTTGTAGAATAGGAGGGTTTTTTCCACTTGTGCCATAAAAATGCCAGCCCCCACGCGAAGGCAGTCAAAATCCAAAGAGAATGCGAGGCACCACGATGATAGGTCATCTGAGAAATGGGGTCTGCATAGCGAATGAGAACATCTAAATCAGGCAATGTTCCCAGAGCAGCACCAATCAAAAGCGCTTTGCGCCCCTGATGCTTACCCATGACGGCCGAATAGGTGGCAGCGCCTAACACAGCTTGGGTGAGTGAATCCATGAAAAATACCTTCGAAAAAAATCAAGCATGGTAAAGAAAAAGTCCATGAGATGCCAATAGCATCAGAGGATAGCTAAAGATTATTGCGGAGATTTTCAGCTTAAGGTAGCTTATCGCTCTTTTGCTAACCAACGATAAAACATTATGAACCCTAATTCCAAGCGCATTGCCATTATTTTGCATAACCCACAAGGGCACACAGGTATGATTGGCGAGTATTTCGCCAAAAATGGACATCATCAAATGAAAAAATATTGCCCTTTGGCAGGTTGTGTCTTGCCTGATTTAGAGACCTTCGATGCGGCGGTAGTTTTTGGTGGCAATATGAGTGTGAATGATAATTTGCCCGCCTTGCAATTGGAGTTGGAATGGATACGAGCAGTTGTGGAAGCTGGTAAGCCTTATTTGGGGATTTGCTTGGGGGCACAGCTTCTGGCACGAGCCTTTGGAGGAATTGTGACACGCCACCCAGAGCATTATGTCGAGATTGGCTATTTCCCTGTTTATCCAACCATTGATGGCTACAATACCATCTTCCAAACTGCTCCAGAGCGCTTTTACCAATGGCACAACGAAGGTTTTACCTTGCCTGATAATGCCATTAAATTGGCTTCCAGTGATTTGTATCCCAATCAAGCCTTCCGCATGGGAGAAAGCGCTTTTGCTTTTCAGTTTCACCCAGAAGCTCATGAGGCACAGATGAATACTTGGTTTGAGCGAAGTGCAGAGCAGTTGCAAAATGCGGGGGCGCAGACAGTCGAGGCACAAGTGCGTTATCGTGAAGAGCTGTTGGAGCCAACACGAGTTTGGCTTGAGGATTTCCTCGAACGCTGGCTTGAAGGTGAAGCCAATCAAAAACTTTGAGGAATAAAGTTATTTTTTACATTGATGTGGACTAAAGTAGTGCTAAATAGGGCGCAAGGTTTTATAATGGTTTGACGGAATGTTCCGTGTCACTCTAGGGAGATTATCATGAAAAAATTTGCACTCTTAACCCTAAGCGCTTTGGCAGGATTGGCGCAGGCTCAAACGACTGTAGCTGAAGATAAAGGCGGCAAAATTTTGGAAGGTGACCAATTCAAAGTGGTTCGCAAGATTTTGAAAAAAGATGAATTGATGGCAAAGCATGACCACCCTCATCATAATATTGTGATTACAGTGGTGTCGGGTAAAGTGGAGTTTACCTTTAACGATAGTGAAGTGATTGTGGCAGAAGCTGGTAAAGTTCTTACCTCTGGTAGCAAAGATTTTATTGCTGGCAAGGGCTTGGAGGATAGCGTTTTTGTGGTCACTTTAATTCACGAAAGTGGTCATCATGAGCATGACGCTCATCATCATACCCATGACCACAATACAAAACCCAGCCAATAAACCAAAGCGCTTTGAAACGCCACTCTGGTGGCGTTTTTTATTTTGGAAGCGGAGGATTGAAGACAGCCTGATAACTTTCCGCCTTTTTCGCCAACGCCAAAGGATAAGCGCGTGAGGTGGACGGCATACGGTAAAGCGTTAAATCTCGCCCATTGTGTGAAAACGCCAGTGGCGTGCCGATTTTCAGCGTTTCAGGCAGCCTGAAATGGGCAAGCAAGGTTTGCGTTGCCAATTCACCTGTCGTGATGATGGTTTGACAATATGGGATTTGCGCCAATAATTTCGTTAAATCAACCGCTTCAACAATTTGCACAAACTTATCTGCCGCATTGTCCTGCAAACGCTGCACCTGATAAGCCGTGTCGTAAATGGCAATGCCTTTTTCGTTTAAAAAATCGCGGATTTTGTTTTCGTGAAAAGTTTTGTTTGCCAAATCAACAAAATAATCCTTATCGTCAAAAAACACCAAACCGAAAACGCGCCACATATCGTTGTTGAAATTGGGGTAGTAAAAATCCATTTTCCAACGGTGTTTGGGTGGCGGAAAACTGCCCAACATCAAGATTTTGGCGTTTTCGGGCAAAAATGGGGGGAGTGGGTGGGTTTCTATTATCATGAACTATTGATTCCAATTCTGTTCAACAATTTTGCCTGTTTGATAATAAATGGCGACATATTCAATAAAATCTTGAAAATCGGCATTTTGTTCCACAATTCGGTTCGCCGATTGCCAATCTATTTCCGTTTTACGCTTAGCGGGCAATAAAATTTCGCTTTCGCTTAAATCGTCCAAATTCAAAATCATCACGCCAATGCCGTGTAATGCCGATAAAATCCGCAATTCTTCTTCGGTATGTTCGCCAACAATGGCGGTGGTAACCAAATAGCCTTCGTTTGCCCAACTGGAATTGCTGACCGCTTGGAAAAAACTTTCGCGCACATTATTGCCGTTTAATTCGCGTTTCACTTCAAACGACCACAACGCCACATTTTGCCCCGAACCCAATTTCACGCATTGGCGAATATCATGATGCCATTGCTTATCAAGGGCTTGCATGGCGACAATATCGGGGTGCAACCAATGATTGCCTTTGCTGCCACGATTGTTTTTAGAACGTTTTTCATCAATCCGCAAACAATATAATTTCAATTCATCTGATAAAAATTGCATGAGTTGGGGATACAAATCGTGCTCTGATATATTTTCTTTATGGCTGGCATGATTAGCGGACAAAGCGCTTTGGTATTCAACGTGATTAGCCGTTTCGTGCGCATCATTGATTTTTTCATACCAATACAAACGCGGACGCGGTTTATCCTGCATTTGAATATCGGCGCAAACTTTTAATATACTGGTTTTGTGCGCACCAATTTCCGCCACAACTTGTTGAATAAATGCTTTTTCATTGGGGAAAGTGGCTTTTTTATTTTGATAATCTTGCGGATATTGTGCCGTAATTGCTTCGGCAATTTGGCGGGCAGTGAATTTTTGTTGTGGATTTTGTTTTAGAAATTCAACGATTTTTTGCGGTTGGCTTAATTTGTTCATACTGTTTGTCCTATTGCTTATTTGAGGCTACCTGAAGCCAAAGCGCTTTGCTCTTCTTTAATTTTATTTATAAAAATAGGCAGGGTTGTTAAATTATAAATACTGGGAATAATGTGAAAAGCTTCTTCTAATTTATTTTTGGCAGAAAGCCAACCTTGTCCATCAGTAATCCAAATAAATTCATAATTCTGATATTGATTGATCTTTGGTGCAATATCAGAATAAGCCCTCGCTACTTCATTTAGCTTTGAACCACCTACATTGTAAAAATTGGTTTCGATAAGATAAGTTTTTATTGGTGTTTTGATGACAAAATCAAAGCGCTTTATGTCCATTCCTAAACTTTTAATTTCGGGGAAAACAGTACTTAAAACTTCGCAATCAAATAAAATTCTAGCAGTTCTGAATTGATTGGCGACTGACAGGCTCATATTATTACCGCCACGATTTTTTCTTGCGTTGGTGTCCAAGCCAACTTCTATCCCAAATACATAATCAACTAAATTACTAATATCCTTATTGCGGAAAATCTCTCCCAAACCTGTTTGGTCAATATATTCAATGATTTTGTCTGGAGAGGTAAAGTAACTATTTATATCCATAATTTGCAAATCTTGATTTAACACCTTTGTCTTTTTATTTTTACGAACGGCAATTAAAATATCTAATGCTTCAAATGCCTTAGGGTTTTCATAGTAAATATCATAAACAGCTTCTTGGATATTTTCTTTACCAATCAGATAATTCAATTGATTGAGTTTTATCATAATTGGTTTGATATTGTTACGGATTTTCTTGAAATCTGTAAAAGAATCTAATGTTGCATTTGTTTCTGCAAGTTGTTTTAAAAAATCTTCAAATTGAGACATTTTTTATTCCTAGCCTTTTTTCTGCCAATTCAAAAAATATTTCTTCCATTTCGCAACCACAAAATTTTCGCCCATTTCGTAAGGCTGCTACTCCTGTTGTGCCACTTCCCATAAAGGGATCAAAAATTAAATCACCCACATGAGATGCGGCTTGAATACAGCGTTCGACCAATGCCAGTGGTTTTTGTGTTGGGTGTTTGCCGAATTGTTTTTCTGCTTTACTTGGTGGAGCTATTTTCCATACACATTTCATTTGGTTGTTGCCGTTTTGTATTTTCATCAAATCATAATGGAAAGTATGTTTAGCGCTTTTATCTTTTTTTGCCCACAGTAAAGTTTCGGTAGAATGGGTGAAAAAGCGACAGGATAAATTGGGTGGTGGATTGGGTTTTTCCCATGTAATATTATTCAAGATGTGATAACCGATGCTTTGCATTAAGTAACCGATAAGATAGATATTATGATGCGTACCACAAACCCAAATTGTGCCGTTCGGCTTCAATAATGCATAACATAGGCGTAACCACTCTTCATAAAATTCCAAATTGCCCACCAAGCCTTTTGATTTATCCCAGTCACCTTTATTAACCGAAACCATTTTTCCATTCTGACAAGTAAAGCCGTCATTAGAAAGAAAATAGGGCGGATCAGCAAAAATCATATCAAAACAGCCATGTGGATATTTATCTAAAATACGGCGCATCAGGATTAGGGCATTTTCATGATAAATAACCATACCATCTGAAACTTGTTTTTTCAGGTTAGTATGATGAACTGTTGCTTCTTCTTTTAATGTATTGAAATTATTTACCATAGATTGCCAATAACTCTCCAACTTTTTGCCTACTGCTGCCTTTGGCTGCAATATTTCTTTGTACCGTTACCGTTTCTAATCGTGCCTCTTTATATAAATTTCGAGTAAAGAGGGTGTCATGATTAGAAATCAATACAGCCTGTGATTGCTTAGAAATTTGTTTAGCTATTTCTGCTAAACGTTGCTGATCGTCTAAATTAAATCCACCTTTTGCATAAGCTGTAAATGATGCTGTTTCGCTTAATGGCACATAAGGCGGATCGCAATATACAACATCATCATTGCCAGCTTGTTGCATGGTTACTTGAAAATCACCGCACATCAAATCAATACGTGCAGATTTGGCAATAAATTCTTGCATCTCTATTTCTGGAAAATAGGGTGAACTGTAACGTCCAAAAGGTACATTAAATGCACCCTTACTGTTGTATCGGCATAATCCATTGAAAGCATGGCGGTTGAGATAAACAAATAGAGCAGAACGCTCTACATTTTCTTGGCTGTAATTAAATTGCTCACGCAATTCATAAAAACGGTTTTCCTGATTATTTTCAGGTATAAAAAATGATTTTATATGATCAATGAATGCTTGTTTTTCTTGCTTTAAAGTCTGATATAAGGTAATTAAATCGGTATTGCTGTCATTCAACAAATAAGCATCGAAATCCAATGCCAGCGATAAAGCCGCCGATCCTGTAAAAGGTTCAATTAAACGCTGACGAGCTTGTTTGGGAAGGTGGCTTTCAATAAATGGTACCAATTTTGATTTGCCACCTGCCCATTTTAGGAAAGGTTTATGCATAATGATTCACTCATGATAATCAGAGATTTTATTTCTTCAACTTCGCAAATGCATCTGCCATTGCCGAATTGGTAGGGGCTTTTTCGCGTTGATTTTGCGGTTTATTTGGGCGAGACGATTTTTCAGGCTGCCTGAAATCGCGTTTTTCCCCTGATTTTTCAACAGGTTTGTCATCGTCCAAACGCATACTCAACGCAATGCGCTTGCGTGCCGCGTCCACTTCCAGCACCTTCACTTTCACCACATCGCCCGCCTTGACCACTTCGCGTGGGTCGGACACAAACCGATTGGACAAAGCCGAAATGTGCACCAAACCGTCTTGATGCACGCCAATGTCCACAAACGCGCCGAAATTCGCCACATTGGACACCACGCCTTCCAAAATCATGCCCACTTCTAAATCACTGATTTCATTCACACCTTCGGCAAAGCTGGCGATTTTGAACTCGCCGCGTGGGTCGCGATTGGGTTTTTCCAATTCCGCCAAAATGTCCATAATGGTCGGCAAGCCAAATCGTTCATCAATAAAATCAACGGCTTTAATTTGCGAAATCAGCTCACGTTTGCCAATCAGTTCTTGGGCGGTAATGCCTTGTTTTGCCAACATTTTGGCAACAACAGGATAGGCTTCGGGGTGAACCGCGCTCGCGTCCAAAGGCTCGGTGCCGCCCAAAACGCGCAAGAAACCTGCCGCTTGTTCAAAGGTTTTTTCGCCCAAACGCGGCACTTTCAACAAAGTTTTGCGATTGGGAAACGCGCCATGTTCATCACGATAGGCGACAATATTTTTCGCAAGCGTTTGATTTAAACCTGAAATTCTTGCCAACAAAGGCGCGGACGCCGTGTTCACGTCCACACCCACCGCGTTCACGCAATCCTCCACCACCGCGTCCAGTGATTTTGCCAATGCGCTTTGGTTCACATCGTGCTGATATTGCCCCACGCCTATGGATTTGGGGTCAATTTTGACCAGCTCGGCAAGCGGGTCTTGCAAACGCCGCGCAATGGACACCGCGCCACGCAAACTCACGTCCAAATCGGGGAACTCCGCCGCCGCCAGCTCGGACGCGGAATAAATGGACGCGCCCGCCTCCGACACCACAATTTTGTGCAAGCCCATGTTCGGCAACAGTTTTAACAATTCGCCTGCCACTTTATCGGTTTCGCGGCTGGCGGTGCCGTTGCCGATGGCGATGAGTTTCACGCTGTGTTTTTTAATCAGGGCAGACAAGGTTTGCAACATATTGTTTTCTTGATGTAAATACACAATCACGGTATCCAGCAATTTGCCTGTGTCGCTGACCACCGCGCATTTCACGCCATTGCGATAACCAGGGTCCAAACCCAAAGTCGGCAAACGCCCAGCAGGTGCTGCCAGCAATAAGTCTTTGAGATTTTTGGCGAAAACGGTAATCGCGTCCGTGTCTGCCAATTCTTTGAGTTTGGAAAAGGCTTCCAATTCCAGCGACAGGAAAATTTTGGCGCGCCAAGTCAGGCGCACGGTGTCGCGCAACCATTTGTCGGCTGAGCGATTTTTGTCTTGCAAACCAAAGTGTTGTGCGATGATTTTTTCGTATTCGGATTGTTCGGTAATGGGCGTTTCGTCTGGCTGATATTTTAAGGCTGCCTGCAAAACGCCCTCGTTGCGACCGCGCAAAATCGCCAACGCACGATGGCTGGGCATACGCGCGATGGCTTCGCGGTGGTCAAAATAATCTTTGAATTTTTCGCCTGTTTCTTGTTGTCCGTCAATCACTTGGGCGTGGATTTCGGCTTCGTGCCACAATTTTTCGCGCAAACGCCCAATCAGTTCCGCGTCTTCGGCAAATTGTTCCATGAGAATGGCGCGCGCGCCGTCCAATGCGCTTTTAATATCAGGCACTTGCTCGTTTAAAAATGATTGGGCGAAAGTGTCGGGGTCGGTTTCAGGCTGCCTGAAAAGTGTGTCCGCCAAATCCTGCAAACCGTTTTCGCGTGCGATTTGGGCTTTGGTGCGGCGTTTGGGCTTGTAGGGCAGATACAGGTCTTCCAGCGCGGTTTTGTTGTCGCAATCTTCAATTTGCTGGGCGAGTTCGGGCGTAAGTTTGCCTTGTTCTTCAATGCTTTTGAGCACGGTGGCTTTACGTTCCACAAGTTCACGCAGATATTGCAAGCGGTCGGCAAGGGTGCGGAGCTGGGTGTCGTCCAAACCGCCCGTCATTTCTTTGCGGTAACGCGCGATAAAGGGGACGGTCGCGCCTTCGTCCAGCAGGGTAATCGCGGCTTGGATTTGGGTTTCTTGTGCGTTAAGTTCGGTGGCGATGATTTGGTTGATGTTCATGTTTATTCTCTTTAAAAATGGGAAAATGGTTTTTCAGGCTGCCTGAAAAAGATGGATTTATTGTGCTTCAAAACTGCCACGATTGGTTGGCACAATCAATGCGGTTCGGCTGCAATCTTGCTTTTGCTCGTGCCTCAAACAAGGTCGCGGTACATGATGTGCCAGTCGGATATGGCGAAAATCAATTTCAGGCAGAGTGTTACCATTCTCGGTTAGTTGTCTATAAATTAAGGCATGTTTTTCTACAATAGGATTAAGATAGGGAGGCTTATCGTTTTCACCTACAAAATTAAAATCATCTTCCAGCATCTGTAAAGTTTGTTTGTCAAACATAATGGCTTTGAATATCAATCGTTCATCTTTATGCCACCATTTCTTAATAAGTAAGGCATAACTTTCAGAACAATAAGCGTGAGGATAATCATCAAAACTGACTGCATACTTACCATTGCTGACCATTTTTAAAATTTTTCCCTGCCATTCAACTGCGTTGCTGATTTTTGGGTCAGCTGTATAAGGTTGATAGGGACAGGCTTGATTGAATGTTTCTTCTTTCCAAGTTGATTTATTAATATATCGTTTATTTTTGTCTTTTGGTTCAAAAAACTTGTGTAAATTGTAGTCAGGATATTGATGATATGTGCCGTTAAAATTAACGGGAGCAGACCACAATATTTGTTCAGCACGAGCGTCAGTTAAAATATGCTCAAACTGAGTTTCGTTAATTAATTTAACACGATAGCGATAATCGGGTTTTTGTTTGGGTTCTAATAAATATAAAGTAAATCTACTGGCTGTTGGATGTCCAATATATCGCCAAAAATATTCTTGATATTGAAAACTTTGGGGTAATTGGTACACATAACTGGGTTTATCAGCATGGCTGTTAATTTGTAAATGCACATCTTCATCACCCTCAGCCAAATTACCTTCTAATTCAAATACGGTATTTTCAGTAATGTTCAAATTTTTTGGTGGCTCTTTGTAAATAATGCCCGAAAATTCATGTACGGAAAATGCAACCCATATTGGTAAATAGCGTTTGCGTTCATCTTCATTGGCTTGTTGATATTGATGATATTTGAACAAATTCAAGGCAATGGCTATCGTTGAGAAAAAAGCAATCGGTGGCAATAAGGCATATCGTGGTTTATGGTACTTTTCAGGCAGCCATACCGCATACGCTAGCAGTAATACAGACATTCCCCAAATGATTGCCCCCCAGCCCCATGAGGCAAGTTCAATGTAAGCAGGTCTTTCGTCATACATAATCTCATTCAAAAAGACAGTCAGACTTGCCAATAACAACATCATAATAATTGAAACACGCGGTTTATTTTTACCTAGTAATAATTTAAACCAAGCATAGATATAAAAAATATTGGCATATACTGCAAAGCCTGCCAAACCAGCCCCCAACCAGCCAAGTGGTATCCCAATTAAGAGAATGTCCACCCCAAACCATGTTTCCCGTTCAGTTAAAAAAGCAGGTAAAACCAAAGACACCAGCCACATTGCCAATGATAAAAATATCAGTAAATGTTTCATATTTATTCCTTTCAGGCTGCCTGAAAATTACCGCGTAAATTCAGGGTCAGGCTTGGGCGCGTATTTTTGCACAGTTTGTTCATAAGCATGAATAAAATATTCACGCGATAAAGCAAATTCGCCTGTTTCATAATACGCCAAAATGCCGTCTGAATAGGCTTTGTATTGTCTTCCAATTGCGCGGAGCTGTGCACAAAATCAATGCCGATTTCTTCCATATTGCGCGGCGATGACAACAAAATAGATAGCGGTAAATTTTGACTTAACGTAGCCAAATGGGCGTGTTCTTGCGCGGTGAAAATGGGGCGTGGGTTCAATAAATCGGGGTTGTATTGCATATTGCTCTCTTAATGTTTTTGCTGAAATATAAGCTTCAGGTAGCCTGAAATTCACAAATGTTCACGGAAAAACTGCAGTAAAAAAACGTTGCCCATCAAATTCGGCAGTAAAATAAATCTCTTCTCCTTCTTTAGGACGAAATCGACCTTGATTCAGTTTAAGGCTGTGAATATGAAAGAAGATTTTATCGCGCATAACAGGCGTTTGAATAAAACCAAACCCTCTTTCATCATTCCATTGAATGATTTTTCCAATGGTGGGTTGATGAAAAACATTTGGCTCAATAATTTTTTTATTCATGGAATAGGCTATTGGGTAGGTGGAATGGCTGTGAACTTAAGGGTTAATTTTATTGTGTGATGGGTAGCAAAGCGCTTTGGATTGATTGCCCAAAGCGCTTTGTGTTTATCTCATGAAATAAGATTATTCAGGAAAGATAATGATGGTTGCAATACTAGGAACTTTATCTTTAATCGCATCAAAATCAATATCTAACAATGGCTGACCTGCACGAACATTGGCTCCCTCTTCAACTAAAGTTGTAAAACCTTCGCCTTTGAGCTTAACCGTATCCACGCCAACATGAATCAAAATCTCTACCCCTGATTCACTTTCAATGCCGATGGCATGTTTGGTAGGGAATAGGCTGATGATTTTCCCGTTCACAGGTGAAAGCAAACGCCCATTGCTTGGCTTGATGGCATAGCCTTTACCCATTGCACCACTGGAGAATACGGGATCGGGTATTTCAGATAAAGCTACTTTCTCGCCTTCTAACGGGTGTACCCAATCGGCAGGATAATAGAGCAAGGGGTTATCTGAGCTGACTTGAGCTTTTGTGGGTTCAACCACTTTCGGCTCAACCTCAGGCGTACTCAAAGCGCTTTGCACATCAGGAGCTGTGGTGGTGGCGATTGGGGTTGCCAAAGCGCTTTGTGGCGCTACCTCTTCACGGAAACGTGGCATTTTGGAGAACATAACCGTTAAACCAAATGTGACACCGAAGGAAATCACCATGCCCAAAACATAGGGAATCAACGATTTTGCTTCAATGGAAATCACGCCAGGTAAGCCAGCAGCACCGAGTGCTACAGCTTTGGTTTTGAATAAAGTAATGAAGGCTGAGGCAATTGCTGTGCCGATGAGAGCGGCATAGAAGGGATAACGCAGGCGTAAATTCACACCAAACATGGCAGGCTCTGTAATGCCTAAAACCGCAGAAACACCTGAGGCGGAAGCGATGCCTTTGAGTTTTTGGTTTTGCGTGACCCAAAGCGCTCCAAAAGCTGCTGCACCTTGTGCGACATTGTTCATGGCGGCGATAGGGAAAATGAACGTGCCACCTGTTTTGGCGATGTCGGCAATGAGCTGGGTTTCAACAGGGATAAAGCTGTTATGCATACCCGTGATGACAATAGGCGCGTAGATAGCGCCAAAGATAGCACCACCGATGAAGCCAGCGGTATCGTAAAGCCATAAAATGCTGTTGGTGAAGGCAACACCAGCATCACGAGCCAAAGGCCCCACAAAGCTGAAGGTTAAGAGTGCAGTGATAAAAATGGCAAGCAACGGTGTTAACAGCAAATCCACGCTTGCAGGCATCATTTTGCGGATATTGACTTCCAATTTCGCCAAAATCCAGCTACAAATCAAAATCGGGAGAACCGTGCCTTGATAGCCAACTTTGGCTAATTTCATGCCAAAGAAATCCCAGTATTCAAGCGTATTGTTGGCGATAGCGGCAGCAAGACCATAGTTATTGGTCAAAGCTGGATGCACCATAATCATGCCCAATACCGCGCCTAAGAAGGGATTACCGCCAAACGTACGCGTGGCGGAGAAGGCAATCAAAATGGGGAGGAAAACAAAGGGAGCGTTTGCGAATGTGTTCACCATATCGGCTAAACTTGCCCATTGTGGAAATGCTTCAATCAAGCTTTTACCATCAACAATCAAATCTTTGGCGGTTAAAACATTGTTCAAGCCCATCAACAAGCCGCCTGCCACAATCGCAGGAATGATGGGAACGAAAATATCGGATAATGTTTTGATAAATCGCTGAACAATATTGCCTTTTTCGCCAGCGACATCTTTGGCAGCTTGTGTGCTAACGGCTGAAATGCCTGTTAGTGTAATTAAGGCTTCGGTAACCAGATTAACGGTTCCTGTGCCAAAAATGATTTGGAATTGTCCTGCCGTTAGGAAATGCCCTTTCGCCAAGTCGATGGCTTCAATGGCTTGGGCATTGATTTGGCTCTCGTCTTTTAACACGAGGCGCATACGCGTGGCGCAATGGCTGATGGCAAGAATATTCTCTTTACCACCAACAGCTTGCAACACAGATTGAGCGGCTTGTTGGTACTGACTCATGGTTAATCCTCATGGAGTGAAAAGATGGTTAAGGTTGCGCCTGCGCCGTGTTGAAGGGAGAGTTGGTTGGCATCGGCAGGCGGAAAGATGCGACCGCTCATGGTGGCTTGCCCATCGTTGATGAACAATTCTAAGGAGGAAGTATCGGCAAAAATTTGTAAATGCCAAAGCGCTTTGGTTTCATAAACACGAATATGCCCACCTTTGCCTTCCACCTCTTTTTCATTGGCAGGCAATGCTCCACTTTGGCTACGGTCAAAGTAAAGCGCTTTGCCGTCAAATTCAATACGCGTGCGAATCTCATCTTTTTGGCGAAGATAGAAGACAAACGGCTCATTTTCGGGGTTATCCAGCAATAGCTCAAAATGAATGCCATTGTGGGGGCGAGAGTAGCGGAGGCGTTGTAAATCAGGGTGTGGCGTTTGGAGGAGTTCGCCATTTTTGAGGCTTAAAACGCGCGGTAAACTCAAGCAATGCGCCCAGCCTTCATCTTTAGACACCACCGTAATATCAGGCAAACCCAGCCAGCCAACCATGACACGCCGACCTTCGCTATCCAAAGCGCTTTGCGAGGCGTAAAACTCAAAACCATAATCCAGTTCACGGAATCCAGAATGCTCAAAACGGCAAAGCGCTTTGTCAAAATGCCCGACCACATAGCCACATTGATACAAATTCTTTTGCTTCTCGCCATCGGCAGGCAAACCTTGTGGGCAGAAGGTAAAGACATCTGTGCCATTCAGCGCAAAATAATCAGGGCATTCCCACATATATCCAAAATGAGGTAAGCCAAAATCGATATCGCCTTTGAGTTTCCAATGCTCACCATCATGGCTTTCCAAATACAAAGCGCTTCCTGTGAGGTTCTCGCGTTGTGCGCCCAAAACCATGCCCAAGCTGCCATCGTTTTCTTGCCAGATTTTGGGGTCACGGACATGTTCGGTGTAGCCTTGTGGAGCTTCGTTCCAGAAAGGCTTTTTCTCGCTGAGTTCGCCATCAGCAAAGCGCTTTACAGTGATTTGGTAGGGTGTGCGAACCCAATTTTCATCACGATGGTTACCTGTGTAGGCAATCAAAATAGAATCGCCCATGCTCAAAGCGCTTCCTGAGTAAGCACCATGACTATCGTAAAGATGATCAGGGCTTAGGAAAATGCCTTGATCTTGCCAAGTGGCGAGATTATCGCTTTTGAGCATACGCCAGTATTTCAAACCATGCTCTGCACCCAGAGGAAACCATTGGTAACAGAGGTAATAGTAATCCTGATGGAAGACAAAACCATTGGGGTCATTGAGCAATCCAGCAGGCGGTTGGATATGGTAGCGTTGTCGCCAAATGCCTTTGGAGGCAAGTTCGCAAAGCGCTTGGTATTCTTGGTAGGTATCTTCATTGAGAGGGCGGTAACGGCGTTTGATGCTCGCATTCATAAGATTTCTCTAGGGTATTTTGAATAAAAAGATTCATGTTAAAACTCTGGAAGAAAAACGCAAGCCTGAAGCGGCTTATGGGTTGGAAAATGGCGTGATTCCAGTTAAGCACTTTAGGAGAGTTGAGCTTAGGAATAATGTTGTAATTGAGATTGAATCCTATATGCCTTAGCTTTAAAATTAGCACTTTCTTAGTTCTGATTAAAGGGTTGTTATGTTTCGTTTGTCTCCTTTAGCATTGGCATTGCTGGCTTTTTCTCAAAGCGCTTTGGCTCAACAAGAAGCGGTTACCTTAAATACCATTACCGTTACTTCATCTCGTGAAGACTCTCCACTCAGCAAATCGGCGAATAATGTAACCGTTCAAGGCAAAGAAAAACTTGCCGAGCAACAAGCCAAAAGTTTGAAAGATGCCTTGAGCCATGTGGCAGGTGTTGAGTTTCAAGGCGCAGGTCGATTTGGTTTGCAAGATGTGAACATTCGCGGTATTGAAGGCTCTAACCGCGTTAAGATTTTGGTTGATGGCTTAGATTTGGGCGATGCCGTTGGGTTTGGACCTTTCCACAGCTCAGGTCGTCAATATACCGATTTGGGCAACATCAAGCAGGTTGAGGTGATTAAAGGCCCTGCTTCTTCCTTGTATGGCTCTAGCGCGGTTGGTGGTGTGGTGAGTTTTGTGAACCATCGCGCGGAGGATTTTTTGGTTGAGGGTAAAACCACAGCGGGCAATGTGTTTACTCAGTTTTCAGGCAAAGATGATGGCTTGAACATGGGCTTTAATGTAGCGCGAGCCATTAGCCCACAAACCAAAGCGCTTTTGTCTTACAGTTTCCAAAAAGCAGATGAAACGAAAAATAAAGGCACAGTTGGTGGTCTATCCTCAACCCGAACGCTGCCCAATCCACATCATGAGCAAAGCCACAATTTTGGCTTAGAATTGAGTCATCAGCTTAATCCAGCTCATCAGTTCACACTAAACCTCAGCCACTATCATTTTGATAGCGAGGGAAGTTTGTTGCGTTCAACGGTTGAGAAAACCACGACAGCGCCCAGCACAACAGGTGGCACTCGCCCAACAACAGGCACTCGCCCCACAACAGGCTCCAACAGCAGCAATAATGCCTCAGGACACACCACCGCCTCAGGTAATAAATATTACAGCTACCTCGTAGACGATACCCAAAAGCGCTTTGCCATCAGTTTGCGCCATGATTTTGCGTTCAATACAGCGGCTATGGATACAGGCTATTGGCGCTTGTTCGCCCAACACAATAGCTCTAAGCAAGTCACGGATATTTCGCGTGATTTTGCAGGTGGTCGAGGCTTGGGGCAAACGTATCGTGATAATGGCTACAAATCTCGTCAAATCGGCTTGAGTGCGCAGTTTGATAAGCGCTTTGAGGGAGCGGTGAGCCATGATTTGATTTATGGCTTGGATTTTAATCATAACCGTCATGATTTGAAGCATATAGGTTACGATAAATATTTTGCCTCAGGCAGAATGAGTGATGCCAGCGCTCGCAATGCGCCCATAACCGATATCACCAGCTTTGGTTTGTTCGCCCAAGATCGTATCACTTTTGGCACCTCAGGCTTTACCCTCATTCCAGCCATTCGTTACGACCACCACAAACTCAAATCCAAACCTGATGAGTTGTTCTACCGATCCAACGGCAATTCGAAAGAGTTTTCTTTCCTCAATTACAACAAGGGCAAAGCTTCTTTACGCTTAGGCGCTTTGTATGATGTCAATGAGAACAACACACTCTATGCTAACTTTGCGCAAGGCTTCCGTATGCCAAGTTTTGTGGAGAGTAACGTGGCGTTTACCAATACACAACGTGGCTACGGCATGGATCCCAACCCTGATTTGAAGCCTGAAACCAGCAATGGCTTTGATTTAGGCTGGCGTGTTGATAATGGTAGCCTGCAGTCTGATATCAGCTTGTATTACACACGCTATACCAACTTTATCTTGAGTCAAGGCGCAACGCGTATGGACGGCAAGATTATGCGCTTTAAAAACATCAACTTACCTTCTGCCGAAATCTATGGCGTGGAATGGAGTGGGGCAGTGGCATTAAGCGCTTTGTCGCCACGTTTGGAGGGATTAAGCGCTAACTGGACACTGGCTTACGGTAAAGGCAAAAACCGCACAGACAACACCCCGATTAATACCGTCAATCCGTTGCATGGCAAAGTAGGCATTCGTTACGCTCAGGATAACTGGGGCGCTGGTTTGGATTGGCATTTTGCAGGTGCGAAAAAAGCCAGCACCATCGCTCAATCCGATAATCCGAGAGCCAGCAAAATTGAACCTGTGGGCGGCTATGGTGTCGTTGATGTGAATGCTTATTACAAACCTGCCAAAGGCTTAACCGTTCGCGCAGGTGTGTTCAATGTGTTTGATAAAAAATACACCACTTGGAGCATTGCAAGAAGTACCTCTTCAGCTGATGACCGCGCCTTCTTCTCTGAAGCAGGGCGTTGGTTCGGAGCCTCTATCAAATACGATTTCTAAACACGCCAATAAGCTATCTTCCTAGCTTACCGATACTTTGCTTCAAAGCGCTTTGTGAAAGCTTCTTTGTTTGTGGGGCTTTGCCCCACACCCCAGCAGGGGCATGATGCCCCTGCACCCCGCAAAGTATTTTAAAAAGTAAACCCCCCACGCAAAACTTTGTTTTGAGTGGGGGGTTTACTTTTTAATGCTCTGGGGTCAAGGGGTGTAACACCCCTTGTGGGGGCTTGGGGGTGAAACCCCCAAAGAAAGCAGTTCTCACCAAGTACTTTGGAGCAAAATATGAGTAGGCTAGGAGGGTAGTTTATTCATGTGATGAGTTGTGCGCCGTATTCGGTAGGGGTGAGTTTGCCCCAAAGCGCTTTGGGGGGGATAAGTTTGGCGAGTGCTTCAGGGTTTTCATGGTAAATCAGCAGTATACCTCCGAAATTCCCACGCACGCTCCCAGCGCCACTGATTTTAGCAGCGCCACCGCTGGCTTCGATGTTGGCGATGCATTTGGCGGTTGCCTCAGGCACGACACCAATATGCTGTAGGAGTTTTTGGTTTTCACGCAAAGCGCTTTGGGGGTTGTTGCCCTGAGTGAGTGTTTGCAGCAGTTCGTTGATGATGGTCTCAAAGCTTTGCCAAAGCGCTTTGTCTTGCCCAAATTGGGCGCGAACTTGCGCGACACATTCTCCTGTGCTGGCTTGGGGAATGCCATCTAGCCAGTAATACCAATGTTCATTGAGGGAGAAGGAAGCGCTTTGGCGTTCGCCATTTTCCAGCTTTTGTAAACCGCCGAACACCACCGCTGCCGCATCAATGGCGCTGCCTTTGCCATGTTGTAGACGTTCACAAAATCGCACATGCTCAAAGCGTTCCTCTAGGCTTAAAGGCGATTGGAGCAGATGTTCGGTTAAAACGAGGGTGGCGGCGATGGCGGCAGCAGAAGAACCCATGCCTGCGCCGAGTGGCAAAGCGCTTTGGGTATGGAGCTTGCCTGAGTAGGGTAGGGGGAGATGATTGGCGACTTTTCGCGCGAGGCTGGCGAGGGTGTAGGCAAGCAAATCATCAGGGCGATGCAAGATGTGTTGGACAGGCAAATCGCCACGTAAAAATGCCTCAAAGCGCTTATCAAGCTTGTGTTTTAAGCTTTTCAAAGCGCTTAGGGGATAGCGAGCGCGAGAGATACCTGTGAGCAGGGTATCGAGATGGTTTTGTGGGTGGGGTTGATAGGATACGGTGGTGTAACGAGGGACGGCGCAAACCAACGCAGGCGCACCATAAACCACCGCATGCTCGCCTGTGATGATGATTTTTCCAGGCGCTTGGGCGCTTAGCATCACGGTTGATAGCGGCGCTGGTGTTGGGTGATGGCAGCAAGGCGCGGGGTGCCACTTTCGCTATCATGAAAAACAGCATCGCCAAATTCGCCATCATCAGGGGTATGCCAACGCGCGTATTGTTCGTAACGCAAGGGCGAACGCGATTCAAGCATGGCTTGATGATGTTGATGGAACAAAGCGCTTTGGTAACCTTCGCACACGCGTGCGCTGAAAAATTCCGAAACACAACCTGAACCATAGCTGAACATACCAATGCGCTGACCTGCTAAATCCTCTCGATTTTCCAGCAAAGAGCAGAGGCTGATGTAGAGCGAGGCGCTGTAGCTGTTGCCGATTTGTCGGTTGTAGATTAAGCCTGCATCAAGCAAGGAGAAATCAGGGGTTTGATGATTGAGTTTGCTCCATTTTTCATGCGCCTTAACCCCCATTTTGCCAAAGGGGAGATGGTAGCAAAGCGCTTTGAAGTCAGCCAAACCGCCTTGTTGCTGGTAATGTTCCCACGCGCCTTCTAAGGCTTTGAGGTAGGCGGTTGTGGAAAATCGCCCATCTACCAGAGGCGTTTTGCGATGATTGGGGCGGAAGAAATCCATAATATCTTCACTGTAAAGCCCACTGATTGGCTCAATCTCAAGGATTTCAGGATTTTGGGTAATCAACATGGCAACAGCGCCTGCGCCTTGTGTGGCTTCGGCGGCACTGTCGCGATCGTATCGTGCGATATCGCTGGCAATAACCAAAACCTCGCGCGATGGCTTTTCTGCCACATAACTACGCGCCAACTGTAGAGCGGCGGTGGCGCTGTAGCACGCTTGTTTCAGCTCCACAATGCGCATTTGCTTGGGCAAGTTCATCAGCTTTTGCACATAAATCCCAGCGGCTTTGGATTGATCGATGCCACTTTCGGTGGCAAAGAGTAAGGTATCAACGTTGGATAAATCACGGCTCGCTGCAATAGGGGAAAGCGCTTTGCAAGCGAGGGTAACAATGTCTTCATCAGGAGGGCAAATGGCGATTTTATCTTGCCCTAAGCCTGTGCGATATTTGTTGGGGTCAGTTTGGTTATGGGCTGAGAGTTCGTCCATATCCAAGTAATAACGCGCCGTTGCAAAACCAATGCGATTAATGCCGATACGCATGAGGAAGTCCTCCGATGATGAGATGATGTTGATTTATAAGCGCTTTGTTATTGATACAACCCAATAAAAACAGCGCCGTTTGGTATTGTTGGTGTAAGGTTTTGATGACTCGAATCACGGCTTCTGTGGATTCTTGCGCAGGTTTGAGGAAGGGGGCAGCGATAGTACACACTTCAGCGCCAAGAATAAGCGCTTTGGCGATATCAATACCAGAGCGTATGCCACCACTGGCAATGAAGCGTTGGTTGGGGTGATTGGCTTTTGCCATGCAAAGCGCTTCAACCGTTGTCAGCCCCCAATCTTGGAAGAGTAGACCTAAATCATTGTTGCTTCTGTGGTATTCAATGCGACTCCATGAGGTTCCTCCGCGCCCAGCCACATCAAAATAAGCGATATTCCCATGCGCCAATAGCCCAATATCCACGCTCGATAACCCAGCACCCACTTCTTTGACACACACAGGCACCGATAAACGTTGGCTCAAATCCATAATTTTCTCACTCAAGCCAGCAAATTGGAGGTCTCCTTCGGGCTGAATGGCTTCTTGTAATGGGTTGAGATGAAGATACAAACCATCAGCTTGCAAAGCGCTTACCGCAGCTTCGGCATGTTCAAGCGTGAAACCTTTATTCAGCTGCACCGCGCCCAAATTGCCAAGTAGAGGAATGGTTGGAGCTAAATCACGCAGGGCAAAGCTTCTAAGCGCTTTGGGGTGGCGAAACATGATGCGTTGCGAACCCACAGCCAGCCCAACTTGGCAAGCCTCCGCTGCTTCGGCTAAATGTCGATTAATCCGCATCATTTCCTCATCAGCGCCACCTGTCATGGAGCCGATAATCAGCGGAAAGGAAAGCGCTTTGCCGAGAAATTCTGTTCGTGTGTCAATCTCGTCAAAATTGATTTCGGGCAAGGCGCGATGGGTGAGGCGAATCGAGGCAAAGCCACTACCGCCTCGTTCAATCTCGGGGTCGAGGTCAAAGGCGCGGAGATGATCGCGCTTGCGTTCGCTGATGCTCATGGTTACCGTCTACGCTCAGCGCGTTCAATCGCCAAATGAGAACGCATCAATTCGCCGACATTGGTTTGTGCTGCCAGTAAGGATAATTCTCCACACCACACGACTGCCGCACAAATTGCCGCCAAGCGTTGGGCATTTTCCCCAGCTTGACGCTCAACACGGCAACCCAAAGCGCTTAGATGTTCTTCAATTTCAGCGATTTGACCCTTGCCATTGCCAACAGAGCCAACAATCACATTGGGCAGCTGGCAAGAGAAATACAAACCATCGGGTAACACTTCGGTGTAAACCATTCCTTGCGAGCCTTCAATAATGTTGGCGGCATCTTGCCCTGTGGCAAGATAGAAAGCGAGTAACATATTGGCAAAATGGGCATTGGCGCTGCGAACAGAGCCTGCCATCACGCCACCCACCCAATTTTTGCGGTAATTGAGTTCGTGGATTTTTTCAGGGGTGGTGCGTAAATATTTCTGACACACCTCACGCGAAATCACTGCCTCCGCCACCACATTTTTCCCACGCCCTAAAATGCCATTCACAGCGCTGGCTTTTTTGTCGGTGCAATAGTTTCCTGAAATGCTGGCGTATTTTAAGCTGGGTATGTGTTCCGTTATCCAAGTGAGCAAAGCATCGGCAGCTTTGGTGACCATATTATGCCCACTGGCATCGCCAGTTTGGCATTCCAAGCGTAAGAACAAAAGCTTGCCCACAATCTCATGATGGAGTGTAAGAAAGCGAATGAATCGCCCCGTGCTTTCTACCACTTGCTTGACGTCATCAAGCCGTGCTTCGATGGCAAACAAAGCGCTTTGTGCCTCAGCTGCCGATTGAGCTTCTAAAATGACAGAGCGACTCATGCGTTCATCAAGCAAGGTGACGGCAATGCCACCACACGCTCGTGAAACCCTTGCCCCACGATTGACCGATGGAAACAAGGGCGTTTCGTAAGTGGCAAGTGGAGCTTTGATGCTTTCGTTTAACACATTACCTGTGATGAGTATCTCGCCAACCCATTGGGTTGGAATGGGGGTAAAGCCTGAGGCGTGAGGGTTCATTCCTTGCCTACCTCAATCATCTCAATACCACCCATGTAAGGGCGTAAAACTTCAGGCACTGTCACAGAGCCATCAGCATTTTGATAATTCTCCAGCACAGCAACCAATGTACGCCCGACCGCCAATCCTGAACCATTGAGCGTGTGAACCAGTTGCGGTTTGCCATTTTTGCCTTTAAAACGCGCTTGCATACGGCGTGCTTGGAAATCGGTGCAGTTAGAGCAGGAGCTGATTTCGCGGTATTTTCCTTGACCTGGCAACCAGACTTCTAAGTCAAAGGTTTTGGCGGCGGAGAAGCCCATATCGCCTGTGCAAAGGGCAACCACGCGATACGGCAAGCCAAGCTTCTGTAAAATGGTTTCTGCATTTTGCACCATCTCATCAAGCGCTTTGAAACTTTCATCAGGGTGAGTGATGCGTACCATCTCAACTTTATCGAACTGATGCTGGCGAATAAAGCCGCGCACATCGCGCCCATGCGAACCTGCTTCAGAACGGAAGCAAGGCGTGTGAGCAGTGAGTTTGAGAGGCAAAGCGCTTTCTTCTAAAACGGTGTCTGCAACGATATTGGTGAGGCTGACTTCAGAGGTGGGAATGAGATAAAACGCGCGTTCGCCCAAATGGGTTTTGAACAAATCCTCTTCAAATTTGGGCAGCTGACCTGTGCCATAAAGCGCTTTGTCGTTTGCCAGATAGGGAACATAGCATTCTTGGTAGCCGTGTTCTTGGGTGTGGGTGTCGAGCATGAATTGAGCCAGCGCACGATGCAGACGTGCCAAATTGCCACGCAAAACGGTAAAACGTCCGCCTGCCAGCTTTGCGCCTAAATCAAATTCGAGACCGATATGCTCTAAATCGGCGTGTTCGCGTGGTTGAAAATCAAAGGTGCGTGGCTGACCCCAGCGTCTGATTTCCACATTCTCATCTTCATCTTTCCCAACAGGAACAGAGGCATCGGGCGGATTGGGAATGCCTGCGAGCAAGCTATCCAAAGCGCTTTGGGTTTGGGAGAATTGGGCATCAATGCTTTCTTGCTCGGCTTTGATGGCGGCAACTTGGCTCATCAAATCATCGGCATTGCCCCCTGATTTTTTGACTTTACCAATTTCGGCAGAAAGTGTATTGCGTTGATTTTGTAAATTTTCTGCCTGAACTTGAAGCGCTTTGCGTTCTTGTTCCAGCTGTTGATACTGTTCGAGAGGAAAGACAAAGCCGCGTGTTAAAAGCGCTTTGGCGATGAGTTCAGGGTCTTGTCGTAATAATTTGTTGTCAATCATAAAAATCCTTTTGGTGCGAAAGCAAAGCGCTTTAGCGAACGGTGATGGGGGTTTGTTCAGCGTTGATGACGCGATTGTCTTGGTAGTAAATGGTGAGGGTACGTTGGTAGGTTTGGCGCGAGGAGCCAGAGGCATAGTAGTAGATATACTGATCTTCATTCGGGCGGAATGGGTCGACAACCACAGGCGTGCCGAAGAGTTGATGAACTTCATCGCGACTCATGCCTCGTTGCAATTGTGCCAGCTGTTGGGAGCCATACACATTGCCTTGTGTCAAATCGGCTTTGTATAAAAAAGGTAAGTTCTGGCAGGCACTCAACAAAGCGCTTAACAACAAGGCAAGCCCCAAGCTGAGTGAACGGCGCATAAAATGGCGAAGTTGATGCATCTTTCTCTTCCTTCTCGTTAAGAGTGACATTAAGAATAACGCGCCAAAGCGCTTTGGCTTGGCGAGGTCAGTGGGCTATTTTAGCCAATCTTATGCAAAATTTGCCCAAGAAATTCTTGGCTGCGTGGGTGTTTAGGCGCTTGGAAAAACTCATCGGGCGAGGCGATTTCTAAAATCTCGCCTTTATCCATGAACACCATTCTATCCGCCACTTGTTTGGCAAAGCCCATTTCATGGGTGACACAAATCATGGTAATTTGCGCATCGGTTGCCAATTCCACCATCACATCAAGAACTTCCTTAATCATTTCAGGATCAAGCGCAGAGGTTGGTTCGTCAAAGAGTAAAACCTCGCACTGCATACAAAGCGCTCTGGCGATAGCCACCCGTTGCTGTTGTCCGCCCGAGAGTTGCAGGGGAAATTTATTTTCCTGTTCCAAAATCCCCACGCGCTCTAAATAGCCTCGCGCTAAGCGCTTTGCTTCATCAAGTGGCATTTTATTGACCCAAATGGGGGCAAGGGTGAGGTTATCCAAAATAGATAAATGGGGAAACAGGTTAAACTGCTGAAACACCATGCCTACTTTGCGCCGAAGTTCGCGGTCAGCTTTCTCTGTTTTGCCCACGCGTACGCCATCAACACAAATTCTTCCTTCCTGAAAATGCTCTAAATGGTTGATGCAACGGATTAAGGTGGATTTCCCTGAGCCTGAAGGGCCGCAGATGACCACGCGCTCGCCTTTGTTGATGGTGAGGTTGATGTCTTTGAGGGCATGAAATTTGCCGTACCATTTGTTGAGACGCTCGATTTGAATCATCGTTGGGTTGCTCCTGAATAATGTTGTTCAATGCGGATACTGGTTGCGCTCATGCCGTAGCACAACACAAAATACACCAGCGCACAAAAGGCGTATCCTTCCAAACTGTAGCCTAGCCATCGTGCATCTTGGCTGGCGGAATGCACAATGCCTAAGAAATCGTACAAGCCGATGATGGAAACCAGCGTGGTATCCTTCAAAAGCCCGACAAAGGTATTGGTGATGCCGGGAATAACGGTACGCACGGCTTGTGGCAAAATCACCAAGCGCATTTTGTGGTAATAACTTAAGCCCAAACTATCGGCAGCTTCATATTGCCCGCGTGGTATGGCTTGTAAACCGCCGCGTATCACTTCTGCCATGTAAGCAGATGCAAACAGCGCCACGCCAATCAAGGCGCGTAAGAGATTGTCCACATGGAAATGGCTTGGCAAAAACAAAGGCAACAACACATTTGCCATGAATAAGACCGTAACCAATGGCACGCCACGCCAAAGCTCAATAAAGACAACGGCAAAACCACGCACCAACGGCAAGCTAGAACGGCGCATCAAGGCGAGCAAAATCCCTAAAGGTAAGGAAAACAGCAAGCCCACCGATGCGACCACGAGCGTCATCAGCATACCGCCCCATAATTCGGTTCGCACCACAGGCAAGCCCAAAATGCCACCGTAGAGCGTCCACCATGTCATGATGGGTAATAAAATCAAGGTGATGCCAATATGCTTCAAACGCTTGATGGGGCAACAGCGCCAAATCCAAAACCCAAAGAAAGGTAAATAGCCCAAAAAGACCAAATACACGCGCCAGCGTTCGCTTTCAGGGTAAAAGCCAAACATGAAAGCGTGAAATTGCACTTTCACAAACACCCAGCACGCGCCCCCTGATTGACAATCCAAAGCGCTTTGTCCACGAAAGTCAGCGTTCCAAATCGCCCACGAAAACAAAGGTGGCAATGCCCAGCTTAGAAAAGCCAAAGCGCTTAGGGTTAAAAGGGTGTTGCTGATGCTACTGAAGAGATTTTGCTTGAGCCAGCCGATAGCGCCGAGTTCGGTGCGTGGCGGACGGCGATTGGGTAAATACTGAAAACTCATCGTTCTTGCAGCCTTATTTTGCGGTTGTAGAGGTTCATGGTCAGCGAGATGAAAAGGCTGGTGCTTAGGTAAACCAGCATGGTCAGGCTGATGATTTCAAGCGCTCTGCCTGTTTGGTTGAGCGCTGTGCCTGTGAAGACGGAAACCAAGTCAGGGTAAGCAATAGCGGTGGCGAGTGAGGAATTTTTCACTACATTCAAATATTGGTTTGTCAAAGGCGGAATGATGACGCGCAACGCCTGTGGCAACACAATCAGCTTTAAGCCTTGAGCGCGAGAAAGCCCTAAAGCCTGCGCTGCTTCGTATTGACCTTTGGGAACCGCATTCAGCCCTGAGCGCACATATTCGGCAATGTAGGCAGCGCTGTACAAAGACAATGCCAGCCAAAGTGCCAATAATTCAGGCAAAAGTGTGATGCCGCCTTTGATGTTAAAGCCTTGAAGTTTTGGCATATTCATCGATTCTGGTGAGACAAACGCAAAAAACACCACGATGGGCAACAAAAGCCATAGCCCTACCATAAACCAGACCAATTTCCATTGTTTACCTGAAACCCGTTGCACAAATTTTTGCGCATAATGGCAGGCAATGGAGAGCGGTATGCCCATCAAAATCAAAATCCAAAGCGCTTCGGAAACAGAGCCTTGTAGCGTGGCAAGCGAAAGCCCACGATTGTTGAGCATCACCAAACAGCCTAAATCCGAGCAGCCCCACATCAAAGCGCTTTGCTTAGGCGGTGGCAAAACAGCAAGCACCGCAAAATACCAAAAAAACAATTGCAACAACAAAGGAATATTGCGAAAAATCTCCACAAAGCTCCGCGCCAGTTGTCGTATCAGCCAGTTAGGCGAAACCCGAGCAACGCCAACACTTACGCCCACAACCGTTGCCAAGCCAATGGAGAGTATGGAAACCAAGAGCGTATTGAGCAAGCCCACCACAAAAACACGACCATAACTGTGGCTTTCGTTGAAATCAATCAAGCTTTGGCTAACAGCAAAGCCTGCGGGGTGATTCATAAAATCAAAGCTTAAGCTTAAACCACGCGATGCCATGTTGATGCTGGTATTGTGGACGATGAACCAGCCAATAATGCCCAGTATCGCCACCAAAGCGCTTTGTATGAGGATTTTTTTCATAGATGATTCTCGCGTTCTGAAGGCTGATTTTGAGTCTTCAAAATCAGCCCAAAATGAGAGATAAAGCGCTTTTGTTCAAAGCGCTTTGCCAAGAGAAGTAGGGCGAGATTAGGCGGCGATGCCTTTGTGACGCAAGAGCGCATCAACATTGGGGCGACGACCACGAAACGCCACAAAGCTATCCATGCTGGGGCGTGTGCTGCCAACCGACAAAATCTCTTCTTTAAAGCGTTTGCCTGTTTCAGGATTGAAAACGCCTGTTTCTTCAAACGCGCCAAAGCTATCTGCGGATAACACTTCCGCCCAAATGTAGCTGTAGTAGCCAGCAGCATAACCGCCAGCAAACAAATGGCTGAATTGCATCGGCAAGCGACTATCAGAATTCGGCACAACAGAAACCTGCGCCTTCACTTCCGCCAAAACCTCCAAAGCAGGGCGAAGCGCATTGTTGCCCATGTGGAAGATGAAATCGAACAAGGAAAGCTCCATTTGGCGCAACAATGCCAAAGCGCTTAATTCATGTTTGGAAGCTTGGAGTTTTTGGAACAAATCCTCAGGCAGGGTTTCGCCTGTTTTGATGTGGCGCGTGATGCGGTTTAAGCCTTCTCGTTTGTCACAGAAGTTTTCCATGAATTGGCTGGGTTGCTCGACAGCGTCCCATTCAACCCCATTAATCCCTGCTTGGCTATAATCCACAACTTTGGTCAGCATATGATGCAAGCCATGCCCAAATTCGTGGAATAGGGTTTGCACTTCATAATGTGTTAAGCAACTTTCTTCCTTGCCCACAGGGGGAGTGAAATTGCAGACCAAATAGGTGACAGGCAATTGCAGGGCATCGCCATCTTGCATACGCGAAACCGCGCCGTCCATCCACGCACCGCCACGTTTTTGGGCGCGAGCGTACAAATCGAGGTAAAAATGGGCAATCAGCTTATCGTTTTCAAAAACATCGTAAGCCAGCACATCTTGATGCCAAACAGAAAGCGCTTTGGAAGGTTTAACGCTCACCCCAAACACATCATGCACAATGCCAAACATACCCTCTAACACCGCCGAAACAGGGAAATAAGGGCGTAAATCCTCTTGAGAGAATGAGAATTTCTGTTGCTTATAAGCTTCTGACACAAAAGCCATATCCCAAGCTTCCAGCTTATCAATGCCCAAAGCGCTTTGAGCAAAGGCGCGGAGGTTTTTCATATCCGCTTCAGCGCTGGCTTTGCTTTTCGCCACCAAATCCCACAACAACGCCAAAACAGCAGCAGGTGTTTTCGCCATTTTAGGCGCGACCGAGCGAGAGGCATAATCAGGAGCGCCGAGCATCTTGGATTGTTCAAGGCGGATTTTCATCATCTCTTGCAACACAGGGGTGTTGTCGAATTTGCCATTATCGGCGAGTTCGCTAGCACGAGCTTGGTAAGCACGGAAGACTTTTTCACGCAAATCGCGGTTTTTGGCGTAAGTCAAAATGGGGGTAACGACAGGAGCATCGAGGGTTAAACGGTAGCCTTCTTGTTGGGCTTGTTCAGCCAATGAGCGGAAAAGCGCTTTGCTGGTTTCAGGTACGCCGATAAGCTCCTCTTCATCGGTAATAAGCAGTGACCACGCGTTGGTGGCATCAAGCAATTGGTTACCGAATTGGTTGGAGAGTTCGGAGAGGCGCAAAGCGCTTTGTTTAAAGGCTTCTTTGCTTTGAGCATCTAAGCCAACGCCGTTTCTTTCAAAGGCATCAATGCTGTCATGCACCAATTTTTGGCGGCTTTTAGGAAGTTTTTCAAAATCTTTATCGTCACGAACTCGGATAAATTGTTGATATATCTTTTGATTTTGAGAATAATCCGTGCCGTATTCTGAAAGAGCAGGCAAGAGGGATTGATAGGCTTCACGCCATGCATCGGTACTCATCACATGATGCAAATGGGCAATGGGAGAAAAAGCTTTGTTGAGACGATTTTCCATGCGCTCCAAAGGCATCACAAAATTCTCAAAATTAGGGTTTTCAAGGGTTTCAAGTTTGGAAATTTCAGCGCGGTTTTCTTCTAAAATGCGCAAAACGGCATTGGCATGTTCAGGCTTGAGGTTGGCAAAATCAGGGAAAGCAGGCGGTTGATACAAGGGATTGTGTTCAAAAGATGCAGACATAAAACAGCTCCTGTTGCGCCAAAGCGCTTTGGTTTTCGAAATGAGATAAAGCTCGTATCATAACGTTTTTTGGTCAAAAAGCCGATTTTGGGGTAAAAATGAAAACATTACAATCCTCTAGTCAAGCGGAGATAACGGTTAAGGGTAGCCGTTTTTTGAGTTTTGCCTATCCTGTGCGCGATGCCCAAAGCGCTTTGGATTGGGTTAGCGTTCACAAACAAGAACACCCAAAGGCAAGGCATTGGTGCTATGCCTATCGTTTAGGGATTGATGGAGCGGATTATCGTGCCAATGATGATGGTGAGCCATCAGGCACGGCAGGTTTGCCCATCTTGCAACAGATACAGTCTTTTGAATTGAGTAATACAGCGGTGGTGGTGGTTCGTTATTTTGGCGGAACGCTGCTTGGGGTTTCAGGCTTGATTAAGGCATACAAACAGAGTGCGCGAGAGGCTTTGCTGTTGGCGAGCTTGGAGACGATGGTGGAGCAAAAGCGCTTTGTGGTGCGTTGTGCTTATGCGGAGATTAGCGCTTTGTTGGGTTTGTTGAAACGTTATGAGGCTGAGGTGACTCACCAATCCATTGATTTGGAAGCAAGCTTTGAGATTTCTCTGCCCAAAGAAAGCGCTTTGGGCTTGCAAAGCGCTTTGCGTGAGCGATTTTATGAGGTGATAGCCCTTGATTAGGCTGTGAAAAGCGCTTTGGCTTGGGTTTCGTTGTAGTGAAACTGACGATGGCAGAAATCGCAACCAATGCTGATGTTGCCTTGTTCTTCTAAAATGCTTTGCACTTCTTCCCAGCCTAAAAAGAGTAAGGTACGGCGGATTTTGTCTTCATTACAGGTACAAGCGAAGCGGAGCGTATCGGGGGCGAATAAGCGTGGGGGCGTTTCGTGATACAAACGATACAAAAGTTTTTCTGCCGAAAGTTCTAGCAATTCTTCTGTGGTGATGGTCTCTGCCAGTGCGGTGACATATTCCCACGCATCAGGGCTGGGTTCGGCTTCGGGCAGGCGTTGTAACAACAAGCCTGAGCAATGCTTTTCATCGGCAGCAAGGGTCAGATGGGTTTCGAGTTGTTCCGAACGCGCCATGTAATTCATCAAAATCTCTGCCACATTTTTCCCTTCCAGTGGCACAATCCCTTGCCATGCCTCGCCATCTTTTGGCTGGAAAGTCAGCACAAAAACAGCCTCATCGCCCACCAAATCCTGCAAACTGGCGTTGGGGTTAATGGTTTGGGTGTCATCAAAACGAGCGGTGGCGCGGATATTTTGCTCTGAGTTACTCTCAACCACCATCAAGCTCACCACGCCACGCTTTTCGCCACGAGGCTGAATCTGTAAGGTTAAAACGCCATCTATTTTGAGATTGCTAGACAACAAGGCTCCTGCTGCCAACAATTCGCCCAAAGCGCTTTGAATGGGGGTGGGGTAGTTGGCATGGCTCAAGATGGTTTGCCAGCTTTGTTCGAGTTGGACGTGTAAGCCGCGTACAGGGAGCGTGTCGAAAAGAAAACGATGGCGTAAGTCAGACATGGAAATTCCTTGAAAATAGAAATAGGAGAATGACCCAGATATGGGGCAAAGCGCTTTGTGTTTCAAGGGTTAGCTTGGGGGAGCTTGTCAGGCTCATGTTGTCGTTGGTTTTCCAGAAAAGTATTAATCACATTTTCCAGATGGGAACGCATCGCCACTCTTGCTCCTTCTTCGTCTCGTTTTTGGATTTGAATCAAGATATTGAGATGCTCAGACTGAGAGCGAAAAGGCATATCTTTGGGTGTGAAAAGATGTTGTAGACGAGAAAACATCGCCCCATAACGATGCCCTAAAAACAGTCGCAAAATCGCGGCATAAGCATCATTGCCTGAGGCTTCGGCGATGCGAATGTGAAACAGACGATCGCCTAAATGGTAGTGTGAGCCAGCGAAATTATCTTGTACATTCAAGAGATAAGCCTGCTGAATGCCTTCTAGTGAGAAATCGTCCCAGTTTTTAGCCGCCAGCGCTGCGGATTCGGGCTCAATATGGAGCCGAGCGTTTAACAGAGAAAAAGGCGACATTTCCTCTTCATCAGGCAAATAAGGAGCAATCATTGGGTCTATGGGTGGAGCAGGCGAGGGCGAGGCTTGTTGAGGTAAAGGTGTTTTCACATAAACCCCGCTCCCCAATTTCACTTCCACCCAGCCCTCAACCTCCAAAGCAATAATCGCCTCGCGCACAGAAGTTCGGCTGACATTGAGTAATTTGGCAAGCTCGCGTTCAGGTGGCAAAGCGCTTTGTTCGGCGTTGGAGAGCGAGTAATCGCCACGCAGGATTTGGGTTTTGAGTTGTTCAACAATTTGTTTGTAAAGGCGCATGATGATTCCTTAGGCATGCCGTCAGGCGGTTTATTGGTCAAGTTAAATTGGTATGAAAAGAAAATATTGTACAGACCAAAATTATCGCTTATGCTTAAGCTATCGTTAATATCTCGGAGGATAAGCATGAGACTTTTGGGTAAGTTTGCCGTGATTACTGCGGCAGGACAAGGTATTGGTCGCGAAACAGCATTAGCCTTTGCCAAAGAAGGGGCAAAAGTCATTGCCACAGACATCAACCAAAGCGCTTTGGCAAGTTTGCAGGCGGAGCATGAAAACATTCAAACCGAAGTTTTAGATGTTACCGATAGCAAAGCCATCGCTGCTTTTTGTGAAAAATATCCACAAACCAATGTGTTGTTTAACTGTGCAGGCTGGGTGGCAGCAGGCAATATTGAGCAAGCAACAGCAGAGGATATGAATCGTTCGTGGCAAATCAATGTGATGTCACAATTTCATTTAATTCAAGGCTTTTTGCCTCATATGCTGAAAAATGGTGGTGCTTCAATCATCAATATGGCTTCTGCTGCCTCAAGCGTTAAAGGGGTTCCTAATCGTTTGGCATACAGCACAAGTAAGGCGGCGGTAATTGGTCTAACCAAAGCGCTTGCTGCAGACTATGTGACACAGGGCATTCGTGCCAATGTTATTTGCCCTGGCACAGTGGAATCGCCATCACTTCATGAGCGCATTGCCACCCAAGCCGCTGCGCAGGGGCGTGATGCAGAATCCGTGATGAAGGATTTTGTGGCGCGTCAGCCGATGGGCAGAATTGGTAAGACCTCTGAGATTGCGACTTTGGCGGTTTATCTTGCCTCTGATGAGTCCGCCTTTACCACAGGCGCTCAGCATATTATCGATGGCGGTTGGTCAAATTAAGGAGAAAAACAATGAAACTCGTGCGTTATGGACAAGAAGGGCAAGAAAAAGCAGGGCTGATTGATGAAAATGGGCAATTACGAGATTTATCGAGCGTGGTTGCAGATATTGATGCCAAAGCGCTTTCACGCTTGGAAGAGTTAAAGCAATTAGACCCCAACACATTGCCTGTGGTTTCTGGCAATCCACGTTTGGGCGCATGCGTCGGCAATGTGGGTAAATTCATTTGTATTGGCTTGAATTATTCTGATCATGCTGCAGAAACAGGCGCAAAAGTGCCATCGGAGCCTGTGGTATTCAACAAATGGACGAGCGCTATTTGTGGCCCCAACGATGATATTTGGATTCCACGTGGTTCCGAAAAAACCGACTGGGAGGTGGAGCTTGGTGTTGTGATTGGCAAAACAGGCAAATACATCAGTGAGGAAAGCGCTTTGGATTATGTGGCAGGCTTTTGTGTAGTGAATGATGTTTCAGAGCGCGAATATCAATTGGAACGCGAGGGAACATGGGATAAAGGCAAAGGTTGCGACCATTTTGGCCCCATCGGCCCTTATTTGGTCACACCCGATGAAGTTAAAGACTTCAATAATCTAGCCATGTGGCTAGAAGTTGATGGGGTGCGTTACCAAAATGGCAACACCAGTACCATGATTTTCAAAGTGCCATTCTTGATTCACTATCTAAGCCAATTCATGACTTTAAAGGCTGGTGATGTGATTTCTACAGGTACGCCACCTGGCGTTGGCTTAGGGCAAAAGCCACCTGTGTATTTACGAGCAGGGCAAACCATCAAGCTGGGCATTGAAGGCTTGGGTGAACAAGTTCAAAAGGTCATTCACGATCCATCAGCATAATTAAAGCGCTTTGTAGGCATTGTTTCTAGGATATTTATGAGTAAAATTATTGATTTAGAAGTTTTTGATATTCGCTTCCCAACCTCCCAACATTTAGATGGCTCTGATGCCATGAATCCAGACCCTGATTACTCCGCCGCTTATGTCATCTTAAAAACAGATAGCGAGCATCATGGGTATGGCTTAACCTTCACCATTGGTCGTGGCAATGATATTTGCTGTGCAGCGATTTTGGCAATGCGTCATTTGGTGGTGGGGTTGAGTATTGAAGAGATGAAAAAAAGCCCAGCAGCAGTGTGGCGTAAATTAACCTCTGATAGTCAATTGCGTTGGATTGGTCCAGACAAAGGTGCCATGCATTTGGCAACAGGGGCTGTGGTCAATGCGCTTTGGGATTGGTATGCAAAAGTAGAAGGCAAACCTGTGTGGCAATTGGTTTCTGAAATGAGCGCAGAAGAGTTGGTTAATTGTATTGATTTCAGGTATTTAACTGATTGTATCACGCCTGATGAAGCGCTTTCTTTGTTGAAATCGCGTGAAGCTGGCAAAGCCGAACGCAGAGCAATTTTGGAGCGTGAAGGCTATCCATGCTACACCACTTCTGCAGGCTGGCTTGGCTACCCTGATGACAAACTCCGCCGTCTGTGCCAAGAAGCCATTGATGCAGGCTTTGATTATGTGAAACTCAAGGTTGGACGCGATTTGGAAGATGATAAACGCCGTGTACGTATTGCGCGTGAGGTTTTGGGTGAGAATCGCCATTTGATGATTGATGCCAACCAAATTTGGGAGCGTCAGCAAGCCATTGATTGGGTGAAAGCATTGGCATTTGCCAAGCCTTGGTTCATTGAAGAACCGACCAGCCCCGATGATGTTGAGGCGCACCGAGCGATTCGTCAAGCCATTGCGCCGATTCAAGTGGCGACAGGGGAAATGTGCCAAAACCGTATTTTGTTCAAACAATTTATCATGCGTGAGGCGATTGATATTGTGCAGATTGATGCCTGCCGTATTGGTGGCTTGAATGAGGTATTGTCAGTCCTTTTGATGGCGGCAAAATATGGTTTGAAGGTTTGCCCACATGCAGGTGGCGTAGGGCTTTGTGAATATGTGCAACATCTCTCCATGATTGATTATCTCTGCTTCTCAGGCGATAAATCAGGGCGCGTGACCGAATACGTTGATCATTTGCATGAGCATTTCATCGAGCCTTGTGTGATTGAAAATGCTGCTTATATGCCACCCAAGCGTGCAGGTTTTTCAATTGAAATGAAGCAAGAGAGCTTGCACGGTCAATACTCAAAGCGCTTTGGAAACTAAGCCATGAGACTTGATGCCCACCGCCATTACTGGCGTTATCTACCTGAAGATTATCCTTGGATTAGCGATGCACTAGCTATCTTCAAACGCGATTTCTTGCCCAAAGACAGCGCAGCGTTAGACAAAGCGCTTTCGATTGAGGGCGTGATTGCCGTTCAGGCACGGCAAAGCGAGGTAGAGAACGCGTTTTTGATGGATTTGGCACAAAGTAGCAACATCAAAGGTATTGTCGGCTGGGTGGATTTGTGTGCGGATAATGTTGCTGAACGACTGGATTTTTATCGACAAAGCGCTTTAATGCGAGGCTTTCGCCATTTGGTGCAAGATGAACCCAATCCTTCAGAATTCTGGGGGCGTGAGGATTTTAATTGCGGTGTTTCAGCATTGCAGGCGCATGGGTTTGTCTATGACATTTTGGTCAAACAAGCCGATTTATCCGCAGCGGTTGCTTTTTCAGCCAAGCAAGACAAAGCGCTTTTGGTGCTTGACCATCTGGGCAAGCCTAATTTCCACGATTTTCACGGCTGGTATAAATCGATGCAGGAGCTGGCTAAGATGCCTCACGTGAACGTGAAAATCTCAGGTTTGCTTTTGGAGGCTGGAAAAAATGCTACGTTTGAGACGGTTAAGCCGTATGTGCAAAGCGCTTTGGAACTGTTTGGCGTGGAGCGTTGTATGTTAGGTAGCGATGACCCTGTTTGTTTGCTGACCCACAACCGCGATGAGGTGGTTGGCTTTTGGCAAAGCGCTTTGGCGGAATTAAGCCATTCAGAACAAAGCGCTTTGGGTGGTGAAACGGCAAAACGGATTTATGGAGTATGAGATGGATTTGTTTTTGAAGGATAAAGTTTTTATCGTCACAGGTGGTGGCGCGGGTATTGGTGGCGCGATTAGCCAAACGCTGCTCGATGAAGGGGCGAAAGTGGCAATTGTGGCACGCTCGCCCTTATCTGAAGAAACCGCAAAGCGCTTTGGTGAGCGACATTATTGGATTCAAACAGAATTATCTGATGAAAAAGCTTGTGAACACGCGGTTTCTGAAACCATAAAGCGCTTTGGTCGGCTTGATGGCTTGGTGAACAATGCTGGTGTGAATGATAACGTTAGCCTTGAACACAGCGTTTCTGATTTCCGCCAGTCGCTTGAGAAAAACCTCACCCATTATTTCGCCATGATGCATTACGCACTTCCTTATTTGCGTGAAAGCAAAGGGGCGGTGGTCAATATTGGCTCAAAGACAGCGTGGACAGGGCAAGGGCAGACCAGTGGCTATTGTGCAGCCAATGGCGGACGTGCAGCGCTGACGCGTGAATGGGCAGCAGCTCTGCTTTCAGATGGTATTCGTGTGAATATGGTGGTGCCAGCTGAGGTGATGACACCTCTCTATCGCCGTTGGATTGATAGCTTTGAGAACAGTGAGGAGAAATTGCAAAGTATCGTGTCAAAAATTCCTTTGGAAAAACGCATGACGACACCTGAAGAAATTGCGGCGATGAGTGTCTTTTTGCTTTCCCCTCGTTCCGCACACACCACAGGACAACAGATTTTCGTTGATGGTGGTTACACCCACCTCGACCGTTCTTTAACTTAAACCTATTAGGAGCAACATCATGAAAAAAAGTTTATTAACAATTGCCTTAGCCACAAGCGCTTTTGCCAATGCTCAAACCATCGGCTTAGACCAACCCCGCAACGATACCGATTTCTGGACAGCCTTTGCCCATTATGTGCCACAAAAAGGTGAAGAATTGGGCGTTAAATTGTTCAACACCTCTTCCAACAATGACGCGCAAAAAATGATTGCCAACACTCAGCAAATGTTGCAATCAGGCGTGAATGCTATTGTGTTGGCTCCGCAAGATACCGCAGCAACCATAAGCGCTTTGAACAGCGCCGAGCAAAAAGGCGTGCCTGTGGTGACGGTGGATACTCGCCCTGATGCAGGTAAAGTTTTCATGGTGGTTCGTGCGGATAACAAAGCTTATGGCACCAACGCTTGTATCGTATTGGGCGAGAAATTGGGCGGTAAAGGAACGGTAGTTGAGTTTCAAGGCGCGTTAAATTCCATCAACGGACGTGACCGTTCTGAAGCTTTCGCAGCATGCATGAAAGAAAAGTATCCCGAGATGAAAGTGATTGAAGTGCCAACCGATTGGAAAGCCGAGCCTGCTATTGCGGGTTTACAAACAGCATTGGCTGGTGGTGAAGTCAATGGCATTTATATGCAAGCAGGTGGTGTGTATTTGCAGCCAACTTTGGCGTTTTTACGTCAGCAAAACAAACTGGTGCCAGCAGGTGAAGCAGGTCATATCGTGATTGTTTCTAATGATGGTATTAAGTCTGAATTGGAAGCCATTGCGCGTGGCGATATTGATGCCACCATCTCACAGCCTGCTGATGGTTATGCGCACTGGGCGATTTTCTATGCCAAAGCAGCGGCTGAAGGCAAAACCTTTGAAGTGGGTGCAACCGATCACGGATCGAATATTGTTCAGCCGCGTGAAGGCTTGTTAGAAGACCAAATCGCTGCACCAGTAGTTACCAAAGATGGCGCTCAATTAGGCGAGTTGCAAACAGTCAAATTTGATGACAAAGCGCTTTGGGGCAATAACTAAAACGGTAGCCTGAAGGAGGCTGGGGGGATTTCCCCCCAATCTATCCTCATCAACAAAGCGCTTTGCGCCCAATTTTGAAAGGAATATTCATGGAAACGACATTACCAACGCCACCTTTGGTGGAAGTGCAGGGCGTGGTTAAGCGCTTTGGCAAAACAACCGCGCTAAATGGCGTGGAATTAACAGTTCACGCAGGCAGAACGCATGCTTTGGTCGGGCGAAATGGCGCGGGCAAATCAACGTTGGTCTCCATTCTAACGGGGTTAAATACGCCTGATGAGGGGCGCGTGTTGTTTGGTGGTTCTCCTGCGCCTGAAGTGGGTGATGTGCAAGCTTGGCGTGAGAAGGTTGCTTGCGTGTATCAAAAGCCAACAATTTTCCCTAATCTGACCGTGGCGGAGAATTTGTTGATTAACCGTCAAGATTTTGGAAAGCGCTTTGTTTCGTGGAAACAGGTGCATCAAGAGGCGCAGAAAATCCTTGATGCTTGGGATATTCCTGTTGATGTGCGTTTGGAAGCAGGTTTGTTAGATGTGGAGAATCGGCAGTTGGTGGAAATTGCGCGGTCTTTATCTTACGGCGCACGGTTCATTATCTTGGACGAGCCTACTGCGATGCTTGAGGGCAAAGCCATCACGCGTTTGTTTGACCGTATGCGCAAATTGCAAGAGCAAGGGGTGACTTTCCTCTTTATCTCTCACCATTTAACAGAGGTTTATGATATTTGCCACGATGTGACTGTTTATCGCGATGCCAAGCATATCGTCACCGCGCCTGTGAAAGATTTTAATCAAAAACAAATGATTGAGGCGATGACAGGTGAGCGTTATGAAGACAAAGTTTACACGCCGCGTGAATTGCCTGATGAACGTGTGTTCGAAGTGCGCGATTTAAGCCATCAGCACCGTTTCAAGCACTTGAATTTTGCAATTAAAAAACGCGAGATGGTTGGGCTGGTTGGCGTGGGCGGCTGTGGCAAAGTGGGTTTTGCTGAAACCATTGTTGGTTTGCAAAGCGCTTTGGGCGGCGAGATTTATGTCAATGGCAAAACTTATGCGCGTGATAGTGTACGAGCTGCGTTAGATGCTGGTATTGGCTTTGTGCCACAAGATAGACATCATGGTGGTTTTGTGCCAGAGATGAGCATTGAAGAAAATGCTACCATGACCATTTTGCCGCAATTATCCAGCTCCAAACTCGGCATCATTGACCGCAAAAAGCGCTTTGCTTTGGCAAATGATTGGATACAGGCATTAGATGTTAAAACCTATGGTGCGGAGCAGGAAGTTTCGGGCTTATCGGGTGGTAATCAGCAAAAAGTGGTACAAGCACGAGCGATGGCAAATGAGCCACAAATGCTGGTGATGATTAACCCAACCGCTGGCGTGGACATTAAAAGCAAACACACGCTTTTGGACTATGTTGCAAAAGAGGCAGAGCGGCGAGAAATGGCGGTGTTGATTGTCTCTGATGATTTGGACGATGTGCGCGGTTGCGATCGTGTCGTGGTGATGCAACATGGCGAGATGGTGCATGAGTTCAAGCAAGGTTGGAAGGATAATGAACTCATTGCCGCGATGGAAGGCATGCTCGAGAAAGAGGAAGCACCGTATCACTTTAGCCCACAAGTAGAAAATGTTTAAAGGAAGGATTTATGAGTAGTACAACAACCCAACAAAGTGCTTTGAATACAGGTTTTCGCTGGAGTAGCTTGCGAGATTTTGTTCTCGTACCACCGATTTTATTGATTTTGCTGATTGGGCATTTGACCACCGATAATTTCTTAACATGGGGCATTTTGAAAATCCCTATTGAACAGGCGACTCAAATCGGGATTTTGGTACTGGCTCAGGCGATGGTGTTAATCATTGGGCGTATGGATTTGTCGCTGGAGTCTACTTTTGGTCTTGCGCCTGCTATTGCTGTGTGGGCAGTGGTAGGTATTGGCTTTGCGCCGAATGTGAGTGGAGCCTTTTTACCTGACTTTTTAGCCTTGCCACTGGTGTTGTTGGTTGGTGGTTTGGTTGGTTTGCTCAATGCGGTGATGATTGTGAAATTCCGCTTGAACGGCTTTATCGTCACGCTTGGTATGCTGACAGCTCTGCGTGGTTTGCAAACTTTCTTAACAGGTGGTGCGAGTTTGTATCAATTGCCTAAATCGATTGCAGGCTTGGCGAATTTTAGCTTTTTGGGTATGTCGTTGTCGTTTTGGGTATTTGTGAGCTTGGCGGTGGTGCTGATTGGATTCATGCAATTTACACGGCATGGTCGTTCGCTTTATGCCGTTGGTGGTAATGCACAAGCTGCAAAAGCAGCAGGCATTCAAAGTGAGAAAGTTATTATGGGGGTGTTGGTGTTTGCGAGCATTATGGCAGCACTTGCAGGTGTGCTTTATACCTCACAGTATGCTTCTGTTGGACAATCGCAAGGCTCAGGCTATATTTTCACGGTATTTGCAGCATGCGTCATCGGTGGTATTTCACTCAATGGCGGACGCGGCTCTATCTTCGGCGCACTCACTGGTATCCTGTTGTTGAAATTTATTGACCAATTGCTGCGTTCGTTACAAGTGTCAGGTACCGTGATTGAATTTATCACAGGAACCTTTATCCTCTTCGCCCTCATTATCTCGCGTATCGCCTCTGGCAAGCCGCAAGACTAAAGCGCTTTATGGGGAGGGTGTTTTGACTTGGGGGCTTTGCCCCCAAACCCCCAGCAGGGGAATGATTACCCTGCACCCCGCAACCTTTGAAAGTACAACACCCCACGCGTGGGGTGTTGTACTTTCTTAGACCGGGGTCAAGGGGACACGTCCCCTTGTGGGAGCTCGAGGGTGACCCGAAGGGGAACGCGAAGCGGACAAACCCTCGAATCACAACAATCTCCCCAAAGCGCTTTGATATTTTGTTTCACACAGGAGTTATTATGCAGCAATTTGTTTTATTGCTTGATTTAAAAGATGATGAGGCATTGATAGCGGAGTATGAGCGTTGGCATCAAAAGATTTGGGCAGAAGTGTATGAACATTTACGAGCGGCAGGCATTGTTGAGATGAAGATTCATCGTTTTCAAAATCGTTTGGTGATGTTTGTCAAAGCTGATGCTGATTTTACTTGGGAAAAACTCAATTACATGGCTGAGCAGAATCCCAAAATTCAGGAATGGGAAGCTTTGATGGATACTTACCAAAAGCGCTTTGAGGGCGTGGAAGGTAAATGGCAACTGGCAAGTGAAATCTTTGATTTAGAGCGTAACCATTAAAGCAAACGAATCAAAGCAACGCCTATCAGCAATGCCATCAAACCTATAATCTGTGGGGTAGAGATGGCTTTTTGTTTTGCGCCTAAGAATCCGCCTTGTTCAAGGCATAGGCTACCTAAAATCATGCCGAGTAAAACCAACATCACCGTTTGCCCAGCGCCGATGCTCGGCACTAAGGTGGCATTGCCTAAGACAAACCACGCGCCTAATAGACCGCCTGTCCACCAAATTTTGCCAATATTGAGTGAGAGAATCTCAAACAAGCGCTTTGCGCTGCCTTCGATGAAAATCGCATAGCTCCATAAAAGTATGCTTCCCAGCATGAATGACCACAGTGAAGCCAATAGTGGTGAATGCAACATCACGCCTAGCTGACCATTTACCGCTGCTTGGGTGGTGGTTATCATGCCTGCGATGATGCCTAAAATGCGCCAGAACCAAAGCGCTTTGTTTGCTATAGAGGCTTCAAAACGCTGCCGATTTGCCCATACTACTGCTAGAAATATCCCCAACAGTGAAAGCATTAGCCCGATAAAGCGCTTGGTGGTGAAATCCTGTTGGCTTAAATGAAACCAGCCAAACGTATCAATCAAAAGCCCCATCAGAATTTGCCCTAGAATCGGCATGATGGCGGTTTGTATCGCGCCTAAATGAGGAAAAATCAAGATGTTGGTGGTTAAGCCAATAACCCCCAGCGCACCGCCTATCCATAGCCACCAAGCGCTTTGTAACACCGTAGAACCATCAGGCAAGCTTTGCTTCGTGAAGAGACAAACCAACAACAATGCCAATGTCCCCACGCCAAAAGAAACGGCGGAGGTTAAAAAAGGGGAGTGCAAATGTTGGCGTAAACCGCTGTTGATAGCGCTTTGGATTGCGATGGCTAAGCCTGCGCTGATGCCCAAAAGTGTGTAGAGAATGAGCATAAAAGTTTAAGGTTTTACGCCCATTTCAGATAATCCACCGCCTGTTGCTTTGTACAAATCGATTTCGTTGAGGCGCATTTGGAGTTCGATACCAAGTAAGCCCATAGCGCTGGAGTAGCTTTCGCGTTGTGCATCTAAAATATCGAGAACGCTGCTAACGCCAGCTTGGAGCCTTGCTTGTTCGATTTTGAGACGTTTTTGGCTGGCATCGTTAGCATTTTTCACGGCTTGATACTGCTCGCTTAGGCTTTCTTTCGCAATTAAAGTATTAGCGACTTCATAAAAAGCGCTTTGAACCGCTGCTTGGTAATTTTCCACCGCAATTTTCTCTGCACTCTCAGCGATATGAACAGCACGGTGCAGACGGTCACGGTCAAAAATCGGCAACATCAGGCTAGGTGTAATCGCAGCGCTGAAAGCATTGGCATTCAAGAGATTGGATAAATCCGTGCTGCTAAAGCCCAATTGGCTGCTTAAGCTGATGCTGGGATACAAAGCGGCACGCGCGGCAGTAATATCAGCACCAGCAGCTTTGAGCTGGTATTCCGCTTGGCGAATATCGGGGCGATTCAGCAAAATGGAGGATTGCATACCTGTTGGAATACTCAGGGGCGCAAAAGCGCTTTGGATTTTGCCACTTAAAGCGCTTTGCTCAGGGAGATTGAGTTTTTCTAGTGGCTGACCAATCAGCTGAGCCAGATTGTTTTGAGCTTGTTGTTCATTTCGGCTGGCTTCAATCAGGCTGGCTTTGGCGTTTTCAATCAAGCTTTGTACACCGAGCAAGTCTTTATCCGTGAGCAAGCCTGCTTGATGCTGTAATTTGGAGAGACGGTAAGATTCTTCGCGTGTTTTTAAAACATCAGTGGCTAAGGCTTTTTGGGCTTGATAAGTGCGCAATTGGTAGTAGGTTTTGGCAACGGCAGAGACGATAGAGAGCTGGGCGCTATCGCGAGCTTCACGAGTGGCAAGGTATTGATTCAAAGCTTTTTCCGAAAGCGCTTTGGTTTTGCCAAAGAAATCCAGCTCAAAATTGCTCATGCCTACGCCAACGCTGTAGCTTTCGCCTGTTGTTTTACGTGCATGGCTTTTGCTGGTGCTGGCGGTTGAGACAACAGTCGGTAAAGAAGCACTATCTTGGATAGACCATTGTTGTTGTACGATTTCTACATTAATCGCAGCTTTGCGTAAATCGTGATTGTGTTGAAGGGCTACTTCAATCAGGCGTTGTAATTGTGCGTCGCGGAAAAACTCACGCCAGCCTAATGCGGCGGTAGCTTTGCCTTCATTTTGTTGGAGGGAGAGTGTTTCCCATGAGGGTAAATCAACGTTTGGGGTTTGGGTGATGTGAGGATTGGCGCAAGCAGCCAGCAGAATCGCCAAAGGGAGAGTTTTTAAGAGCTTCATAAATCGTTCCTTAAAAAATGCGCCAAAGCGCTTTGGTGAGGATTATAGGCACACAAAGCGCTTTGGGGTTGAGGATTAGTGAGTGACTTCAGGGTGAGTAGGCAGAGGTTGGGCATATTTATCCAATACACGTTGCCCCTTGAAGATACGGCGTACAACTGCGAAGAAAATGGGGATAAAGATTAAGCCTAAAATGGTACCAACGGTCATGCCCCAGAATACGCTAGTACCGATAGCACGTTGCGAAGCTGAACTTGCGCCTGTGGCAATGTAAAGTGGAACCACACCCAAAATAAACGCTAATGAAGTCATCAAAATAGGGCGGAAGCGAAGCTTAGCAGCTTGTATGGCAGCTTGCACACGCTCCATACCACTTTCCTGAAGTTCTTTAGCAAATTCAATGATGAGAATGGCGTTTTTCGCATTCAAGCCCATCACGGTAATCATGCCGACTTGGAAGTAAATATCGTTGCTGAAGCGCTCTGCCATTTGTGCGACTTGTTCGCCAGCAAAGTGGAGCAACAATTGGTAGTTGAATGTGCTGCGTCCGAGAACACCAGCCGCTACACCCAAAATCCCTAATGGCACCACCAACAGTACAGCCAACGGAATAGACCAACTCTCATAAAGCGCCGCTAAGCATAGGAAGATAACAATAACGGTTGCAATGTAAACATACATCTGCTGGTCGCCTGCGCGTTTTTCTTCCAATGATAAGCCTGTCCATTCAATAGCAAAGCCTGCAGGAAGCGCTTTGGCGAGTTGTTCAATTTCTGCCATTGCCTCGCCTGTGGATTTGCCTGCAGCAGCTGCGCCTGATAAGCCCAATGATGGATAACCATTGTAACGCTCAGATTGTAATGGCCCCATTTCCCAGCTGGTAGAGGCAATGGTTGAGAGAGGAACAGCTTGCCCCATGTGGTTGGTGACGTTAAGCGCCAGAATATCATCTTCTTGCATACGAGCATTGGCATCAGCTTGCATGGTGACACGTTGCAAACGACCTTTATTGGGATAATCGTTAATATAGGCGGAGCCTAAATTGGTTGCTAAAACCTGCGCAATACTTGCCATATTGACGCCTTGAGCATAGGCCGCATCACGGTTGATGTGGAGGCGCAATTGAGCAGCATCAGCCAAGCCATCAGGGCGGATATCGGTGAACAATTCAGGCTTTGCAAACATCATGCCCATGAGCTGATTACGAGCAGCAGTTAGAGCTTCATGTCCAGCGCCTGCGCGGTCTTGCAGAATCAGTTTAAAGCCTGATGAAGTACCCAAAGCAGGAATAGAAGGAGGGCTTAAAGCAAAGACTGTTGCGCCACGAAGTTTTGCCAAAAATTCGCCCATCAATTTACGCGATAGCACTTGTGCGCTTGAGCCAAAGCCTTCGCGTTCACTCCAATCTTTCAAACTAATGAATGCCATACCCATGTTTTGACCAGCGCCGAAGAAGCTGAAGCCTTGAATAGCAATCATATTTTGTACTTCTGGCATGGCGCGAACAATCTCTGTAATTTCATCTAATGTTTCAAGTGTACGCTCTGCTGAAGCACCTGCGGGTAATTGCACTACAGACATCACAAAACCTTGATCTTCATCAGGTAAGAAGGAAGAGGGGAGTTTGGTGAAAATATAGCCTGCGCCTAAGCAGATGCCCAGATAAATCACCATCATGGTGTAAGGAATATGAAGCGCTTTGCCAATGGTGCGTTCGTATTTATCGGTCATGGATTTAAGCTTGCGGTTAAACCAGCCGAAAAAGCCGTTTGGTTCGTGATGATGAGCCACAGGTTTTAACAGAGTTGCGCAAAGAGCAGGTGTTAAAGTTAAGGCGAGGAAGCCCGAGAAGGTGATAGAGCCAGCCATAACCAGTGCAAACTGGCGATAAATCGCACCTGTTGCCCCATCAAAGAATGCCATAGGTAAGAAAACCACCACGTTGACCACTGTAATACCAACAATGGCAGAGGAGATTTGCCCCATGGATTTGATGGTGGCTTGATAAGGCGTGAGTTTGTCTTCCATCATCAAGCGTTCAACGTTTTCCACAACCACAATTGCATCATCAACCACAATCCCGATCACCAACACCATCGCAAACATGGTTAATACGTTGATAGACATACCCAACGGAGTCATGACCGCGATGGCGCCCAGCAAGGAAATCGGCACAACGATGGTGGGGATTAAGGTGTAGCGTAAGTTTTGTAGGAACAAGAACATCACCACAAACACCAACACAATCGCCTCAATCAAGGTTGCAATAACTTTTTTAATCGAGATGTTGATGAAGGTTGAGGTGTCATAAGGAATGCCCCATTCTAAACCTTCAGGGAAATAAGCCTCCAGTTCTTGCATGCGTTTTTTTACTAAGCTTGCAGTTTCAACAGCATTACCTGTGGTAGAAAGCTGAATACCCATTGCCATACTTTCTTTGCCGTTGGTACGAGCTTGGGCATCGTAGCCTTGTTGACCAACTTCCACGCGAGCAACGTCTTTTAGGCGCAAAGTTGTGCCATTGATAGAGCTGGAAATAACAATGTTTTCAAATTCTTCAATGGTACTTAGCTGACCTGTGACATTAACCGTTGCTGAAAACATCTGTCCTTCAAGTGCTGGTAACGAGCCGATACCACCAGAGGCAATTTGCATGTTTTGTGTACGAATAGCATTGGCAACATCGCTAGCATTCAAGCCATAGCCACGTAATTTCTCAGGGTTGAGCCAAATGCGCATGGAGCTTTCAGCGCCAAATTGTTGTACAGAGCCTACGCCTTTAATCCGTTGCAATTCAGGAACAAGGTTACGAACGGCATAGTCATTCATAGCGATGGAGTCAAAATTAGAACCATCTTTAGCTGTAATCGAAACCACCATCAGCATGTTGGAAGTGGTTTGGGTAACGCTGATACCGTTTTGTTTTACGCTCTCAGGCAAGCGAGATTCAGCTTGTTGCAAGCGGTTTTGTACGTTAATTTGTGCTACGTCTTTATCTGTACCACTGCGAAACGTTAAGGTTAATGAACCCATGCCATTAGCACCAGCAGAAGCGCTCATATAATCCAAGCCTTCAATGCCGTTCATTTCGCGCTCAATGACAGATAAAACAGACTCTTCATGCAATTTTGCACTTGCGCCAGGATAGATGGTGGTTACTTTGATGGTTGGCGCACCAATACTGGGATATTGTTCAACAGGTAAAGTGTTAAGCGACAGCAATCCTAAAAAGATGATGAAAAGCGCAACAACCCACGCAAATACAGGGCGATTAATAAAAAACTTGGACATTATTATTCCTTAATCAACACTTTCATGCCCATTTGCAACATCGAAACGCTATCCAGCGCTACGCGTTCCCCAGCTTGTAAACCATCAGTTACAACCCAATGATTTTGGTAAGCCTGCGCAATGCTGACTTCGCGAGGGGTTACTGTGCCATCATCAGAAACAATATTGACGGTATTGACAGCTCCACGTGTTACAGCTTTTTGTGGAATTAAGAAAGCATTGGTGTAGGTTGCTTGTGGAACTTCAACGCGTACATAAAGATTGGGCAACAACAATCCATCAGGGTTTGGAATTTCTGCGCGGAGCAAAACTTCGCCTGTGCTGGCCTCAACGGTTTGTTCCGTAAAGAGTAATTTGCCTTCATGTGGATAAACTTGCCCATCTTCAAAGCTTAAAGTGATAGGCACTTCCAAAGCGCTTTGTTCACGTAAACGGCGGTTCATTGCCATTGCTTCAGAGGCGGTTTGGTAGATATTAACTGTCATAGGGTCAAGTTGCTGAATGTTTGCCATTTGCACGCCTGAATTGACCAATGCTCCTTCGCTCACCAAACTCCGACCAATCACACCAGAAATGGGCGCTTTAACTTTTGCATATGCCACATTAATTTCCGCCAATTTTACGCCAGCTTTTGCTGCTTCAATATTGGCATCAGCCACTTTCAGTTGCGCCTGCGATTGGTCATAAACTTGCTTGGAAACAGCTTGTTCTTTTACCAATTGACTGTGGCGATTTAAATTCGATTGAGCAAGGGTTTTGTTGGCTTGCGCTTGGGCGAGTTGTGCCAAAGCGCTTTGAACATTAGCTTGATACAAAGCATCATCAATTTGATACAACGCTTGCCCTGCCTCTACTTTGCTACCTTCTTTAAAATGACGAGCTTTCACAATACCACCAACTTGCGGATAAATGGCTGCTTCGCGTGAGGGAGCAAGGCGAGCTGGCATATTGCGTGTGATGTGGACAGTTTCTGGCTGTGCAATCATCACGCTGACGGTAGGCTGTGGCATTTGTTGTGCATGGCTGAGGCCAAAAGCCAACAAAGCGCTTAAGGGCATAAGTTTTTGTTTCATCGTATTCACATGGGATTAGTCAAAATAGAAGGGCAATATTATACATTCAGTCATGTATGTATCGATTAATAACCGTTAAACTTGCTCATCTTCTACTTCATTGTGAGATTTTCCATGCGCCGAACCAAAGAACAAGCTGAACAAACTCGCCAAGATTTACTCCAAAGCGCTTTGGAGTTGTTTGTGCATCAGGGCTATATTCAAACCTCTATCAGCCAGATTGCTAGCCGTGCGAAAGTTACGCGTGGAGCTTTGTATTATCACTTCATGAATAAAGCAGAGATATTGAAGGCGTTAGCATGTTTGTATTTAGCGCCTATTTTTGAAGCTGCTCAAAGCGCTTTGTTGGCGGAGCAGCAGGTGTGGAAAAATTTAGAACAGACACTTGTCACCATGTTCACCGATATTTTGGATAATCCCAACCGACAAGCTTTTTTTCGCATTATGCATGAACAATGTGGCTCTAGCGAAGACGTGCGCCAGATTATGAGGGAGTATGATGAGCTTTTTCAGCAACAAAGCGCTTTGATGGTTGAAAAAGGCAAGCTAGAAGGCGCCATTCATCAGCAGTTAGATGCTGGTTATGTTCATTTGCACATTGGTTCGATGATGAATGGATTGGTAAGTTGTTATCTCACACGTTGCCATGAGTTTTCCAAAGAACAGGCGTTGTTGGTTATTCGCCGTACGATGGCATCATTTAATGCCTCGTAGGATTGAGATGGGAGAAGATTTGTTGGGCGTGCTGTTCGGGCAAGTAGGTAAGAGCAATGGTAGAAGAGGCGCCCATACTGTCCAATAGAAGATGAGCCATGCGATGGTGTTTGTCCAAAGCGCTTTGTTGATAGACAACGGCATGCCGATGGGCAAGTGGAAATAAGGTATAGGAACGCCAGAGAAATCCTTGTCGATGATGCAATACGCCTTGCTCCCACTGCCATGCCATCGCTTGATATTGCTTGAACCTTAAATAACATAAGCTAACTGCACCAACAGGCAACAACCAAAGCGCTTTGATAGCCCATGCATCTTTCATGAACCAACCCCATAGCCCTATCATACTGTAGAGTAAGAGAAGCAAGACGGTATCCCGCAGGATAAGCCGTTGGGGCATTTTGGGGTGAGGCTTATAAGTGAGGCTGGGTTTGTGGGTAAGTTGAATGGGCGATGAAGGGGGCGTGAGCTTGGCAAGCAGAGGATTGAGTTGCTTATCGCGACACAACGGTATAATTTCGCGAACCATCATTCTGCCTTGATCTGTTCCTCCTTGCATGGCACTATCGATGTGTAAGGTAGAGTGTCCAAGCCATTGATGGAAAGGATTTTTCTTGATACGCCATGCTTGAATTTTCTCACGCGGAATGTGGTATTCGACTTTGGTGAATAAGCCACGTTTGATGGTGAGATGATGGCGAGATTGGGTTAGGGAAAAATGGCTGTGGGTGATGAAAGAGAGCAGAATGGTTGAGGCTTTCCCCACCACCAACGCCAGTAGGATGAGCCACAAAGTCGCCACTTGCCAATGCCCAAAAGCAAGCTTCATCAGCCAAGCAAGAACCCATTCATCAGGCAAGAATATCAGAATCATCAGCCACCACATAAAGCCATCGTTTCTTATCAAGCCAAGCAAAATCAAATCTTTGTGAGAGAGTGGTAATAAATTCTCTTCTTCTGCCAAAGCGTTTTGTGGGGCAACATGAGGCTGGGTCAAAGCGCTTTGCTGTTGCCATAAAGTTTGCAACTGTTCGGCTTCACTTAAGGAAACCACGCGCAAACAAGCTTCTGATGTGGTGACTGAGCCTGCGGATTCGAGCTGTATTTCTGCAACTTTGAGCAGGCGATGGATAGGATTTTGTTTAATATTGATATTGTGGAGATTTTTTAGGGGAATCGAGCGTTGTTGTTTGAAAAAAATGCCATTTTGAATAACGATTTGATGAGCTTCTGTGTGGTATCGATAAAATTGCACATAAAGAAATGAACCGATGACTGAGCCTACCAAAATCAACAAGCTGAGCCAAAAAAACCATGAATTGACCTGAATCCCGCGAAATTGAATCATGATACTCATCGCAAAGGGAAATAAATTGTTGATGATTAAGTTTACCAACACAAAAAAGGGCGAGCTGGGGTGAAGTTTTTGGGTTTTAGGCACCAAAGCGCTTTGGGAGGCGTGTGGATTATTCATGATAGGGCTTCTCGCTCAGCAAGCTTGTTTTCCATGATTTGACCGCTGAGTTGGTCACGAATAGAACGTACATCACTTTCTCGCATGGGCGGAAAGATTAAGGTGGGGAGACGTGTTCCTGCGGTGAAAAGGATTAAAGAAGCTAAGCCGAATTTTCGCTCCAGTGGCGATTGTTTGATATCAGCGTATTGCAAACGGCTACGGATAATCAGCGTTTCGCTACGCCAAAAAACGCCTTGCCGTAAGGTCAAAAAGGCATCGCCTAGTGTGAGGTTGGTGCGTTTGAATCGGAGTTCTATGTAAATCAAACTGAAAATTTTTCCGATAATTACCACACTTATCAGCGTCCAAAAAAAGGGTTTTAAGGAGTCGAGTCTTTCTAGGAAGATAAACAAAAACCAGTAGATAGCAAGAAACAAAGCGCTTTGGAGAGTGAGGCTTAGTAGAAAGATGATGCGCCAATAGTTTCGGGTTTCTGAGGGGAGGGTGAAGAGCATCAGTCGTACCAATAGGTTGTGGGGAAATCGGGTTGTGTGTTGAGTTCGAAAGGATTTCTTTGAAGTTTGTTGGCGAGTGTTTGCAATTCATGAGGCAGGATAACGCCGCCAAAGGCACGGATGCGTTCTTCGGTAGAGGGGTGAGTAGCGAGAATTTTTTGGAGGGCATCGTTTAGGAACAAAACATGAGCATATTCAGGAGCAATGTGGTAACGGCTGATGGCAAGATGTTGTAAAGCCAATGATTTTTTGAGTGTTCCAATCAAAGCGCTTGCATTGCGAGTGTATTGCACTGCTCTGGCATCTGCCATGCGTTCTCGTGAGCGTGAATAAGCCGCTTGAACAATTCGCCCGTAGAGATAAAGCAAAAAGCCTGTATAGCCCAGCACAATGCCTAAGAGATTGGGGTCTCCATTTTCGTTTTGTATCAAGCTGAAGTGGATGACTTTTTCACGGGCAGCGGAAAGAGCTAAACGCCCACCATGTCGCCAGCTGCTGACGGTGTAGTAGCCATGCAAAATAGCGCTTAAGTGCCTGTTGATAAAAACATCTTCATTGATGATATGTCCAAATTCGTGGGCGATGAGGGCTTGTAGCTCAGCGCGAGTCAAATACTTCAGCGCCCCCAAGCTGACCACCAGCGCCACTTCATCATCTCGCCCTGCCAACACAAACGCATTGATACTTTCCTCCGCTCGCGCCACCAAAATTTTAGGGGCTGGAATACGCGCCGCAATCGCCATTTCGGTGACGATATTGTGTAGTTTTTGGTCTTCTTTAAACATGGTGACGCGCAAAGGCTGCGCTCCTAAGCGCTTTGCCAGTGTTTCAACAGGCTGTTCGCGGTAAGCATGCTTGGCATCTAAGTAATTGATGAGTGTGATAAAAGCGAGTAGAGCGCCGAAGGTTAGGCTGATATTTAGGGTATGGCGAGGGGCGAAGCTATCCAAGATGCCGTGAAAAAAGAATTGCAACAAAAGATAGCAAGCGAGCGTATAAATCGCTGTGCTGAGGACAAGCCCTAAGCCGAACAGAAACGTTAGCCATAAACTGGTTCGTTCGGCTTTTGCGTGGATTTTGCGAAAATCGCTGGGCATGATGGAGCAGTTTTAAAAAGATTAAAACTGTACGCGCACGGTTTGGCGTTTGTTCAAATCCTCAATTTCCAACAAAGCGCTTTCTTGAAAGCCAAATAAGCTGGCGACCAAGTTGGCGGGGAATTGTTCACGGGTATTGTTGTAATCAGTGACAGAATCGTTATAAGCCTGACGAGCAAAGGCAACGCGTTCTTCTGTGCTGATGAGTTCTTCATGCAAACTTTGCATTTGCTGATTGGCTTTCAAATCAGGGTAATTTTCAATGGTGCCAAAAAGCCCTGTGAGTGCAGCGTTTAAGTGTCGATCGGCTGAAGCAAGCTGGTCAAGTTGCTTGGTTTTCAAAGCGCTTAGAGCGGAGTTGCGAGCTTCGGTGACTTTGATCAGCGTTTCGCGCTCATGTTCGAGGTAGTTTTTGGCAACCTCGACCAAATTAGGAATCAAATCATAGCGGCGTGTGAGCTGCACATCGATTTGTGAAAAGGTATTTTTGACAAAGTTTCGTTCACGAACCAATCGGTTATACAAAGCAATGAAAATAACCAGCATCAGAATACAAGCAATCAAAACAAAAATACCCATAAAAAACTCCTAAAGGTTAAGAGAGAGATTGGTGTTTCAGTGTAACAAAGCGCTTTGTGTAAAGAAAGTATGAGACATAAAAAAATCGCCTGTTTTTAGGCGATTTTTGTGTTTTTGGCGTTGAGATTCGAGACGTTCGCGTTTGCTTTTTTCAACGCGTGGGCGATACTTGCCACTGTATAAATCCAGATGTAAAGCTCTTTTATTCATTGATGATTCCTTAACAAAGCGCTTTGAAGAGAAGATGTGAGTTCGCCGATAAGCCGAGTTCTGTCGTGGGCAATCATTCATCTAGGACGTTGATTACTCAACGCCTCAAGCAACCTACCCAAAGCCACAGCGGGCAACTGTATCGGCTTTCTATTTGGTCTTGCTTCTGGTGGGGTTTGCCTAGCCAGCCTTGTCGCCAAGTCTGCGGTGCGCTCTTACCGCCCCGTTTCACCTTTTCCAAAGGCTTGGCAGTGTGCCAAAGCGCTTTGGTAGTTTATTTTCTGTTGCACTTTCCATCGGCTCACGCCGTCTGGACGTTATCCAGCACCATGCCCTATGAAGCTCGGACTTTCCTCCATTCTTAAGAACAGCGATTGCCTAGCGAACTCACGCGCGGATTGTAGCACAGCTTCCCTCAAAGCGCTTTACCGTTTCCCAAGTAACACATGAACACACAGTGCCGCCATGATGATGCTTCCGCCTACCAAATGCCAAGCATTCAGAGGTTCGCGCAAAATAAAATATCCTGCCAACAGCGCCACTACAGGCACCAAGAGTGACAATGGGCTAACCTTACTTGCAGGATAATGGGATAACAACAATCCCCAGCCACCATAGCCCAACAAACTGGAAACCCAGCTCAAATAAAGCACAGACCCCCAGCCTTTAAGTGACAAAGCGCTTAGCTCATGCATGATATGCTCTCCACCATGCCACCATAACGCAGCCACAACAAAGCCAACCCACGCCGATACATTCCCCCAAACAACCAAAGCCACAGGATTAACTGCCCCAATGCGCTTAACCGTTAAATTCCCAAGCGCCCATGATGCGGCGGCTAAAAGAGCCAACCATACGCCCATCAGTGGCATGACACCTTGAAATTGCCCAATCCCAACAATAGCCAAGCCTAAAAATGCCAAACCCATGCCGATAAAATGATGTTTTCTTAAAGGTTCGCCCAGCAACAATGCAGCAAGTAGCACGGTAAAAAAGGCTTGGCTTTGCATCAAAAGAGCGGAAATGGCAGTCGGTAAACCTGAGGCTAGTGCCGAAAAGCCAAAAGCAAATTGCCCAAAGCTGATGGTTAAACCATAAAGTATTAACCAACGCCATGAAACCTGAGGCTTGGGAAAAAAGAAAATGGCAGGTAAGAGGACAAACGTAAAACGAAGAATCCCTAAAATCAAGGGTGAAACTTCATTAAGTGCCAAACGCATGAAGAGAAAATTGATGCCCCAAATCAAAATAACGGCAAGGGCAATCAATCGATGGGTTATGGTCATGATAGTAATCTCTTAGAGCTTTGGTGGGAAAAGCAAAGCGCTTTGGCTTTGCTTAAAGGAAGAGTTAAAGTGTAGAAGCAATAGGATGATGATTTGGCCGAATATTGGTTAATTTGTGGGTGAGGTAATTCAACAATAAACCATAAGCAGGAAGGAATAATAGGGTGCTGATGGCTAATTTCCAACCATAATCAACCCATGCAAAATCTAGCCAATGTGTTGCCATATATTCATCGGAGCTTTTGTAGAATGCAACGCTAAAGAAAATGAGAGTATCAACAATATTGCCGAGCATGGTTGAGGCAAAAGGCGCAACCCACCATTGTTTGCGTTGGCGAAGGCGATTAAACACATGAACATCAAGTAATTGCCCCACCACATAAGCTAAGAAACTGGCGAAACAAATCCGCGCCACCATTGTATTCAAAGCGCTTAATTCTGCAAAGCTCGTAAATTGACCTTCATAGAATAAAATAGAAATCGCATAAGAAATAGCAAAAGCAGGTAACATTGCCCAAAGAATAATGCTTCGTGCTAAAGATGCCCCAAAAATGCGTACGGTTAAATCAGTGGTTAAAAAGATAAAAGGAAAACTAAAAGCTCCCCATGTAGTTTTTAAGCCAAAGAACTCAAAGGGAATTTGTACCAAATAATTGCTGGCAGCAATAATGACAATATGCCAAAACGATAAAATCCAAAGCGCTTTGTGGCGTTGGGTTTCAGAAAGAGAGAATTGAAGGTAAGAGTTTTGTTTTTTTTCCATCGTCTATTCCTAGTTTTTTTGTGTGGGAGGTTTACGAACCACAGGTTTAAAGAACAAAGCGCTTTGGTTGTGCTAAATGTATCAACCAAGCGCTTTGGGCGAATCAAAAAGATAAATTAGGCGCGTAATAAATCGTTTAATGAAGTTTTAGAACGGGTTTTTTCATCAACCTGTTTAATAATCACGGCACAATACAAAGAATGCGAACCATCTTGAGCGGGCAAATTGCCTGACACCACCACCGAGCCAGCAGGAATGCGCCCATAGGTGATTTCTCCTGTCATGCGGTTGTAGATTTTAGTGGATTGACCAATATAAACGCCCATCGAAATCACTGAGCCTTTTTCGACAATCACGCCTTCCACGATTTCTGACCTTGCCCCAATGAAGCAATCGTCTTCAATGATGGTGGGGTTGGCTTGTAGAGGTTCCAATACGCCACCAATGCCCACACCGCCTGATAAATGCACGTTTTTCCCGATTTGCGCACAAGAACCAACCGTTGCCCAAGTATCCACCATGGTGTTTTCACCGACATAAGCCCCGATATTGACGTAGGACGGCATCAAAACCACACCTTTCGCCAAATAAGTACCACGCCGAGCAAAGGCAGGCGGAACCACTCGAATGCCCTCACTGCGGAAAAGCGCTTCATCATGATGGGCGAAACGGCTGGGAACTTTGTCAAAATAAAGGCTGTCCATCACTTGATTGTCATAAACACGGAACGACAACAACACGGCTTTTTTAATCCATTGATGGGTCACCCAGCCTTGTTCGGTGGGTTCAGCGACCCGAATTTTCCCTGTTTGAAGCTGGTATAATGTTTCCTCGATGGCTTCCAAAAGCGCTTTGTCAGCGTTTTGTGGGTTGATTTCTGCACGACGCTCAAAAGCGCTTTCAATGATTTGTTGTAAACTCATAAATAGGGTCTCCTGCCCAGAAAAGGAGCGATTATAGAGTATATTGAGGGCAGGGTGGTTTTAGGTTTCATGGAAAAAAGGAGAAGGAAATGAGTCGTCAATATTTTGGAACAGATGGCGTACGTGCGCAGGTAGGAATTGCACCAATGACCCCTGACTGGGTGATGCATTTGGCATGGGCAGTTGGGCGTATGTTGAACAATCAAGGTTTTGTGGGGGGCAAGGTGATGATTGGTAAGGATACGCGAATTTCAGGTTATATGTTTGAAAATGCAATTGTTTCTGGGCTTTCAGCTGCTGGAATTGATGCTCATCTTTTGGGCGTTATCCCAACACCAGGCATTGCTTATTTTACGCGTACCTTTCAAGCCGCAGCAGGTTTTGTTGTGAGTGCCTCGCATAATGAATACAGCGATAATGGGATTAAAATCTTCGCTCAAGATGGTTTAAAGCTAACGGATGAACAAGAGCTTGAGATTGAAAGGTATTTGGAACAGCCAATGAAATTGGTGCCATCTGCAGAGTTAGGTAAGGCTTATCGGGTTTCGGAAGTTCGTGGTCGTTACACAGAATTTTGTAAAAACTCCATTGCTTTAGGCTTGCCATTTAAGCGCTTAAAGATTGTGTTGGACTGTGCCAATGGAGCCACTTATGCCATTGCGCCTGATGTTTTTCGTGAGTTGGGGGCGCAGGTCGTGACGATGGCGTGCGAACCCAATGGTTGTAACATCAATGCATTTTGTGGTTCCACTCACCCAGAATCTTTACAGCGCCGTGTTCGTGAAGAACAAGCGGATTTGGGCATTGCTTTTGATGGTGATGGCGATCGGGTTATTTTGGTGGACAAATTTGGGCGATTGGTTGATGGAGATTTGGCGCTTTATGTGATTGCAAAGTATCGCCGTTTTAAAGGTGAGCAAGTTTCTGATGTGGTGGGAACTTTGATGAGCAATTTTGGCGTGGAACAGGCATTTTCGGCTTTGGGCATTCGTTTTCATCGAGCCAATGTTGGCGATCGTTATGTCAGAGAATTGATGGAAACACAAAGCGCTTTGCTAGGGGGAGAGAGTTCTGGGCATATTATTTGCTTGGATAGAAGTTCGACAGGCGATGGCATTGTGGCGGCGCTGCAAGTGGTTGCAGCAATGTTGGAAATGGGGCTGGCCTTGCATGAGCTGGTTAAAGATGTTCACATCATGCCTCAGGTCATGAAAAATATTAAAGTCAGCCAAAAGCAGGCTGTTTTGTCAAAAGAGGCGGTACAAAGTGCTTATCAAGAAGCACAAAGCGCTTTGGAGGGTTCAGGACGGGTATTATTACGCCCCTCTGGAACGGAGCCGAAAATTCGTGTGATGGCAGAAGGCGCTGATGAGCGTTTGCTGCATCATGTGGTGGAAAAATTAAGTCAAGTGATTGAAAAGGAAAGTCATCATGTCTAATACAGTACGTCAGCCAATGGCAGCAGCCAACTGGAAAATGAATGGAAACCGTGCCTTAGTTGCCGATTTTGCCAAAGCGCATTGGGCTGATGGCGTGGAGCGTGTATTTGCTTTGCCTGCAAGTTTATTGCCTGTTGCAGAGCAGCACGGTTTAAGCGCTTTGGCTGGGCAAGATGTGAGTGCGCATGAGAATGGTGCGCATACAGGCGAATTATCAGCAACCCTTTTAAAAGAGGCAGGCTGTGCTTATGTGGTGATTGGTCATTCTGAGCGCCGTACGGATTTTCATGAAGATGAAGCGCTTTTGGTTGCTAAATGGAAACAATTAAAAGCGAAAGGTTTAACGCCGATTTATTGCATAGGTGAGTCGCTCGAAGAGTACGAACAAGGTACAACCGCTCAAAGCTTGGCGCGTCAGCTTGAGCCGATTTTAGAAGTAGATTTGCTTGATGAACAAAGTGTTATTGCTTATGAACCTGTATGGGCTATTGGAACAGGTAAAGCAGCAACCGCAGAATATGCCCAGCAAGTGCATGAGCAGATTCGCAAAATGTTGGAGAAAAAATCTGCTACAATGGCTCATTCTGTGCGTCTGCTTTATGGCGGAAGTGTGAAACCTGATAATGCCAAAGCGCTTTTTGCTGGCGCAGATATTGATGGCTTTTTGGTAGGCGGAGCTTCTCTGAAAGTTGATGATTTTCAAAAGATTGTTGAGGCAATGGTATGACTTCTATTGTACAAATTGTATTTATTAGCTTTGCCATCGCGCTGATTGTTATTGTTTTGTTGCAGCAATCCAAAAGCTCAGGAATGGGTTCTTTGGGAGGTGGAGGCGGAACAGTGTTCGGTGCGAAAGGTGCTGGTTCGTTTTTGTATAAAACAACTCGCTTTTTGGCAGCGGGTTTTTTGTTCAGTGCATTGTTGTTGGGTTATGTGCTTAATAAAAATGCAAGTAATGGCAATATTTTACAAAAAACGCCGTTAGAAGCGGCGCAAAAGGTTGATGCAGCTCTTGACGTTCCTGCTGTAAAAGTGGATAATGTTGGTTCTGCTGCAAATACTGAAAATTTAGATACAACGACAAAGCCTTAAGCGCTTCGCTGTTGTAGATAAGAAGCCGACGTGGTGGAATTGGTAGACACGCTATCTTGAGGGGGTAGTGGCGAAAGCTGTGCGAGTTCGAGTCTCGCCGTCGGCACCAAATGATTATTCAAAAATCATGATGAGGTAAGAGGTGTTGTTAGCATGATCTCAATCAAAAAGGGATTAAATCTCCCTATTTCTGGTGGTCTAACCGATACGACCATTCATTCTCTTGTCCCCCAAGCATCTGTTGGTATTGTTGGCGATGACTATATTGGTCTTAAGCCCACGATGCTGGTCGCAGAAGGCGATAAAGTTACGCTGGGACAAGCGCTTTTTGAAGACAAAAAAAATCTCGGTGTGTTTATTTGTTCGCCTGTATCAGGTACGATTCAAAAAATCACTCGGGGCGAGAAGCGTAAATTTATTTCCATCACCATTGAGCCTGATTTTTCAGCAGAAAAACCAAAATTCTCTGTAGGTGAAATCAAGGAACGGGCAACTTTGGTTGAAGTTTTAACCAAACACGGACTTTGGACGGCTTTCCGTCAGCGTCCCTTTGATAAAATCCCTGCTCCCAAATCTACGCCCCATGCTATTTTCGTCAATACGATGGATTCTAACCCCCTGTCGTTTAATCCAGCAATTTTGTTGGACGGCCGGACGGAAGATTATCAAGCAGGCATCAAAGCGCTTTCTCTTTTAACCGAAGGCAAAATCCACGTTGCCCACGCTCCCGAAACCAAACTCCCTGATGCTTTAAACGAACGTGTGCAACATCATGCTTTTGGTGGTTTGCACCCAGCTGGTTTGGTTGGCACCCATATTCATTTTATTGACCCCGTCAGTGCAAAAAAAGTGGCTTGGCACATCAGCTTACAAGATTTGTTGATGGTGGGTAAATTCTTACGCACAGGCGAGTTGGATACCAGCAAAGTGGTTGCCATCGCAGGGCCAAGCGTAAAAGAGCCTAAATTGGTTCGCACCGTTCGTGGCGCTAATTTAAGCGCTTTAACCGCAGGCAATTTAAAAGACAGCGAAAATCGCATCATTTCGGGTTCGGTTTTTTCGGGTCGTCAAGCTGGAGAATTTGATGGCTTTTTAGGGGCTTATGACCAACAAATCAGCGTTTTACCTGAAGGTCGTGAAACCTATTTCCTCCGTTTCTTCCATTTGGGACAAAATACCTATTCTAAAACCCGTTCGTTCTTAAGTTTCTTCCTCGACCGCAAAGCGCTTTTGGATAACAAAGGACAACGTACTTATGATTTGAATACTTCCATGCAGGGTTCGCCTCGTCCGATTGTTCCGTTTGGGATTTATGAAGACGTAATGCCTTTGGATATTCTGCCTACCTTGCTCCTCAAAGCGCTTATTGTATTGGATACCGATACAGCAGTTGAATTGGGCGCATTGGAATTGGTGGAAGAAGATGTGGCGTTACTCAGCTTTGTGGATTCGGGAAAACACGATTTTGGTGCGATTCTCCGTGAAAATTTGACCATCATTGAGCAAGAAGGCTAATTATGGCAAGCGAAAAGAATTTTATTGAAAAACTCGCCCCCCATTTTGAAAAGGGTGGCAAATTTGAAGCGCTTTATGCGATTTATGAAGCGGCAGCAACCATTTTATACAGCCCACGATTCGTCACTGCTCGTGCTTCTCATGTGCGTGATGCTATTGATTTAAAACGGATTATGGTGTTTGTGTGGCTATCAGCTTTCCCAGCGATGTTTGCAGGTTGGTATTTTATTGGTGCTAACGCAGCAAGCGCTTCTGGGGAAACACGAGGCATCATCGCCAATATGATTTACGGTGCTTATTATCATGTGCCGATTTATGTGGTCACCTTTGTGGTGGGCGGATTTTGGGAAGTTTTGTTTGCGATGGTGCGCAAACATGAGATTTCCGAAGGCTTTTTCGTTACTTCTATTCTGTTCTCTCTGATTGTTCCACCCACTATTCCTTTATGGCAAGTGGCGATAGGCATCAGCTTTGGGGTGGTTTTAGGTAAAGAAGTATTCGGTGGCACAGGAAGAAATTTCGTCAATCCAGCTTTGGCGGCTCGTGCATTTTTATATTTTGCCTATCCTGCGCAAATTTCAGGCGATAAGGTTTGGGTGGCCGTTGATGGTTATTCAGGTGCAACCGCTTTAAGCATGGCATCGGCTGATGGCATGAGTGCGGTACAAGAACACATTGGTTGGTGGAACGCTTTCTTCGGCAATATGGCAGGTTCTATTGGTGAAACTTCCACATTGGCGATTTTGCTTGGCGGTGGCTTCATTCTCATCACAGGCATTGCTTCATGGCGCATTGTGGTTGGCGTGATTGTCGGAACCATTGCCACATCTTTACTCTTTAACATCATCGGCAGCGAAACCAATAAAATGTTTGCCATGCCGTTCTGGTGGCATATGGTGGTTGGTGGCTGGGCATTTGGCACCTTCTTTATGGCAACCGACCCTGTAACCGCATCGGTCACCAACACAGGGCGTTATATTTTTGGTGCCTTGATTGGGGTGATGACCGTTTTGATTCGTGTGATTAACCCAGCTTTCCCCGAAGGCATTATGTTGGCGATTTTGTTTGCCAATATCTTTGCGCCACTGATTGATTATGGCGTGATGCGTGCTAATGTTAAACGCCGTCAGGAGAGAACCCATGTCTGAACAGCAAACTGAAAACAAAGCGCTTTCTGCGCCCGTCAAGATTGACACCAATGACAATCGCTATGTGATGAAATTTGCGACCGTTACTTGCTTGGTTTGTGCGTTAGCGGTGGCGATTTCGGCGGTGGCTTTGCGTCCTTTCCAAAACCAAAACGCGCTCAATGAAAAGCGCTTAAATGTGTTGGTGGCAAGTGGCTTGGCAGAAAGTGGCGTGAAATTAAACAATGCCCAAATTGATGAACGTTTTAAAAATGTTAAACCTGTAGCGATTAATTTTGAAACAGGGCAAATTAACAGCGAAATTGATGCCAGTAAATACGATATGTATGCAACGGCAAAAAGCGCTTCGGGCGTAGTTTTAAAGGAAGACCCAGCAGGCATCAAACGCATGGCAAAAGATGGTTTGGTCTATTTGGTTTTTGATGGCGATGCGTTGAAAAACGTCGTCCTTCCTGTTCAAGGCTATGGTCTGTGGAGTACGATGTACGGCTTTTTGGCACTTGATTTGAATAAAGAAAATGCTGAAGTGGTAGGTTTAACTTTCTACCAACATGCTGAAACACCAGGTTTGGGTGGCGAAATCGTCAATCCCAAATGGCAGGCAAAATGGGTAGGCGTGGTGCCGTTTGATGAAGCAGGTCACCCTCATATTCATCTGCGTAAAAGTGGCGCACGCCCTGACCACAAAAATGAGGTGGATTCACTTTCAGGCGCAAGTTTGACCAGTCGTGGGGTAGAAAATATGGTGAATTTCTGGCTTGGGGATTCAGCCTATAAGCGCTTTTTGACAGAACTCAAAGCAGGCAATATTGATTTAGCCAGTATTAAGGCACGGTGATTTATGAGTGAAAAACAATACAATTATCGCGAACTGATTGTCGGGCCCATTTTTAACAACAACCCGATTGGTTTGCAGGTTTTAGGTGTTTGCTCCAGTTTAGCAGTAACCAGCAGCATGAAAACAGCGGTGTTGATGGCAATGGCACTGACTTTGGTAACTGCGTTTTCTAACCTCTGTATTTCTGCCATTCGTGAGCGTATTCCGAACAATATTCGGATTATTATCCAAATGACGGTGGTGGCTTCATTGGTGATTGTAGTAGATCAAATTTTGAAAGCGTTTTTCTTTGAGGTCTCTAAACAATTATCGGTTTTCGTTTCTTTGATTATTACCAACTGTATTGTGATGGGGCGTTTGGAAGCTTATGCGATGATGAATCCACCGAAGCCTAGTTTTTGGGACGGTATTGGTAATGGTCTCGGTTACAGTTTAGTATTGGTTGTGGTGGGTACTATCCGTGAAATTACAGGTAAAGGCACTTGGTTTGATATTCCTGTATTGCCCACAGTACAAAATGGCGGTTGGTATCAGCCCAATGGCTTGATGGTTTTACCACCAAGCGCTTTCTTTGTGATTGGTTTATTGATTTGGGCATTGCGTACTTGGAAAACCAGCCAGCAAGAGAAACCAGATTTTAAATTTGCACAAAGCGCTAAACCTTTGGTTGGTCAGCATTGAGGTGAAATATGGAACATTATTTGAGTTTATTGATTAAATCCATATTCATTGAGAATATGGCCTTGTCTTTCTTTTTAGGCATGTGTACGTTTTTAGCCGTGTCCAAAAAGATTAGCACAGCAATGGGTTTAGGTATCGCAGTAGTGATTGTTCAGGCAATTACCGTCCCAGTGAATAATCTGTTGTACCTTCACGTTTTAAAAGAAGGCGCAACTTTATGGACAGCTTTAGGTTTGGATATTAACATCAGCTATTTAGGCACCATTATTTATATTTGTACCATTGCAGCTGTTGTGCAAGTGTTGGAAATGTTTTTGGATAAATATATGCCAGCTCTCTACAATGCGCTTGGTATTTTCTTGCCCTTGATTGCGGTGAATTGTGCCATTTTAGGCGGTTCATTGTTCATGGTTGAGCGTAATTATGAATTTGGTGAATCGGTGGTTTATGGCTTTGGTTCTGGCATCAGCTGGGCGTTGGCGATTACCGTCATGGCTGGCGTGCGTGAAAAACTCCGCTATGCGGACATTCCGAAAGGCTTAGAAGGCTTAGGCATTACCTTTATTACTGCAGGTTTGATGGCTTTAGCATTTATGTCTTTCTCTGGCGTACAATTATAAAACGGGGGCAAAGATGGATATTTTAGTTGCGATAGTTTTATTCATTGGTTTAATCCTGTTGTTATCGGTTTTGATTTTGACTTCACGGAAATATTTGGTTTCTGAAGGCGATGTCAAAATTACCATCAACCATCAGAAAGAAATTATTGTCCCTGCAGGCGGTAAATTATTGGGTACATTAGCCAATAATGGGATTTATGTCTCAAGCGCTTGTGGTGGTGGTGGCTCTTGTGGTCAATGCCGTGTAGTAGTGGAAGAAGGTGGCGGTGATATTCTGCCTGTTGAATTAAGCCACATCAGCAAAAAAGAAGCTCGAGAAGGCATGCGTTTGTCCTGCCAAGTGGCGGTTAAACGCGATATGCAAGTGGAAGTGGAAGATTCGGTCTTTGGGGTGAAAAAATGGGAATGCGAAGTCATTTCTAATGACAACAAAGCCACTTTCATCAAAGAGTTGAAGCTCAAAATCCCCGATGGTGAAAGCGTTCCATTCCGTGCGGGTGGCTATATTCAAATTGAAGCGCCTGCCCACGTGGTCAAATATGAAGACTATAAGGCTAATATTGACAAGGAATACCATGATGATTGGGATAAATTCAATCTTTGGCGTTATGTTTCTGAGGTGAAAGAACCGATTGTTCGTGCTTATTCGATGGCGAACTATCCGAAGGAAGAAGGCATTATTATGCTTAACGTGCGTATTGCAACTCCTCCACCTCGTGCGCCCGAAGGTACGCCTCCTGGTCAAATGTCTTCGTATATTTGGTCGTTAAAACCAGGCGATAAAGTAACCATTTCAGGGCCTTTCGGCGAATTCTTTGCCAAAGATACTGATGCGGAAATGGTCTTTATTGGTGGTGGTGCAGGTATGGCTCCGATGCGTTCGCATATTTTTGACCAGTTGAAGCGCTTGAATTCTAAACGGAAAATCACGTTCTATTATGGCGCACGTTCCAAAAAAGAAATCTTCTACCAAGAAGACTTTGACCAACTCGCCAAAGAATTCCCGAATTTCACTTGGCATATTGCTTTATCAGACGCTTTACCTGAAGACAATTGGACAGGTTTAACAGGCTTTATTCACAATGTGGTCTATGAACAACATCTGAAAGACCACCCTGCGCCAGAAGATTGTGAATATTATATGTGCGGCCCGCCCATTATGACCCAATCCGTTATCAAAATGTTGCGCGATTTAGGAGTAGAAGATGAGAACATCTTGCTTGACGACTTCGGCGGTTAAGCCAAAGCGCTTTGCTTACTCATCATGCATGCCACTGCTTTATGCAGTGGCTTTGTTGTTCGCAGGCACCCCCATGCTTGGCGCTGTTCAAAGCGCTTTTGGGCAAGTGGGCGTTGGTTTGGCGCACGCTAAAGATGAGCAAGTAATGATTTTAAAAGGGAAAACGATGGGTACGTTTTGGCAGGTGAGTCTTGCTCATTCGCTTGAGCAAAGCGCTTTGGATATTGCACAGGCTGAGATTGAAAAACGCCTTGCAGCAGTCAATCAATCCATGAGTACTTATATTCCTGATTCAGAAATTTCTACTTTCAACCAAAGCGCTTCATTGGATTCGCAAACCATCAGTGCTGAGCTTGCTTATGTGGTTCAAAAAGGTTTAGAAATTAGCCAGCAAACTGATGGACTTTACGATATTACCGTGATGCCTTTGGTTAACTTATGGGGTTTTGGGCCGAAAAAAACAGAGCGCAAGCCTACAGAAGAAGAGATTCAGCAAACCCTGAGTTATGTAGGCTATCAAAACCTTCATTTAAATCAGCAGCAATTGCGCAAAGATCACCCCCAAACCGCTATCGATTTATCCTCTATTGCCAAAGGCTATGGGGTTGATGCTGTGGTGGAGACATTAAGCGCTTTGGGCTACCGAGATTTTCTGGTAGACATTGGTGGCGAGACACGTGCCAGCGGTCAAAAATATGGCAAAGATTGGCGTATTGGCATTGAAACTCCGATAGAAGGAAGCCATCAAAGCGCTTCAGTGATAGTGCCGCTTTCAGAAGGTCGAGCGATAGCAACTTCTGGAAATTATCGCAATTTTATTGATTATGATGGGGTTCGTGCGGTGCATACCCTTAATCCACGTACAGGTCAGCCTAAAGCTTCAAGCTTGTTATCTGCGAGTGTGATTGCTAATGATTGCATGACGGCAGATGGCTATGCTACTGCTATGATGGCGATGGGAGATGATGCTCTGGCTTTTGCAGAAAAGCATCAGCTGGCAGTTGTATTGATTTATGCAGCTGAGGGCAAGAGCTTTGAGGTAAAACAAAGCTCCGCGATGAAACAGTTATTGGGAGAATAAGATGGAAACATTTATTGCCATTTTTGTATTGTTGTTGGTGGCAGTGGCTGGTATGTCGGTGGGTGTGATTTTTGGACGCGCTCCTTTGAAAGGTAGCTGTGGTGGTTTGGGGGCTGTTGGGGTTGAAAAGGCTTGTGGTTGCACAGATGGTTGTGACCAAGAAAAAGCCTCTTCCTCTTCAACCACATCAACCATCAGCATTTATCGATAACATGAGTCAAGCAAGCTCTTTACCTTCGCCACTGGTGAGGCGTTGGCTGGGCTTATTGGGGGCGATGGTAAGCTTAACATGGCTGGCTCGATCGCTCACCTTCATGGATAGCAAAGCGCTTGGATTTCTAAGCGCTTTGTTGTTTTTAAGCGCCGTCTTTTTGGTTTGGCGCGGTTTCTGTACGCAAAGGAAGCTCTATCAGCAATGGGGAGCGAGAACTGCACTTGTGGCGTTGATGCTGACTTATGTAGGGCTACAAATGCCTCGTGTGCAGTTGCCTCATATCGACGAGCATCATTGTACCGCTCACGCCTATCTCACCCAATTTCCCCAAGATGATGACCCTGTTGGAAAGCGCTTTGCTTTGTGGTTGCAAGAGCATGATTGCCAGTTGCAGCAAGGTGTTGCTGTCTATGCTTACGATTACCGTGCTGAAACTTTGGCTTATGGGCAGATGTATGAACTGCGCTTGAAAATCAAGCCGAGCCAAAGTGGCATCATCGCTACGATACAAGCAGACCAACCAAGCGCTTTGCCAGTGCCGTTTTATCAGCGTTGGCGAGCCTATTTGCATCAACGTTTACGTGATAGCCTTGCGCCGCAGTGGCATGGTTGGCTACAAGCCTTGTTGCTTGGTGATAGAAGCGCTTTGCGAATGGAACATCGTGAGGCTTTGAAACGTACAGGAACCAGCCATCTCATTGCCATTTCAGGCTTGCATTTGGGCTTGTTGGCGGTGATGGTGATGATGATGCTACGACCTTTACTGGCATGGCTGTTGCTTTATCGTGGCGGTTTGGTTTGGGCATGGGCATTAGGCTTGAATGTGTTGGTGGGTGGGGTTTATGCCTTGTTGAGTGGTGCGGAGCCTCCTGTGACAAGAGCTTGGCTGATGATGCTGGGGTTTACGGGCTTATGGCTGGGGCGCATTTCAGCACGAGCATGGCAAGGCTTAGGGCTGGCATTGGTGATGCAGCTGTTGTTTTTCCCTCAAGATTTATGGAATGTTGGCGCATGGCTGAGTTATTTGGCGGTATTGAGTCTGATGGTGGTGTATCCAAAATTAAGGCATAAGCGTCTACTCTGGCAATTTGTTGGGCTACAAAGCGCTTTGACATTAATTTTGATGCCATTGGTTTGGGCAGCTTTTGGGGGGATAAGCTTGGTAGGCTGGTGGGCGAATTTGGTGTTGATTCCATACACAGGACTCTTGATGCTATTGGGGGGATTGAGTTTGGTGATGCCATCTGTGGTGCCACTCTTGGAGGGGCTGAGCGCGAAGTATTTCGGTTTTTTGATGAGGGTAGCACAGTGGGAGGGAGCTTATTGGGAGCCTAGTATTCAGCCGACTCTCGTCAGTGGCATTTTGTTGAGTACGATGGCTTTATTGATATGGCTTCCTGTGCGATACAAAGCGCTTTGTTGGCTGGGCTTGGGGGCGTGGGTAGCTTGGGAACATGGAGTATTATCACGCGAGAATTTCTGGTTGAACCACCGCTATCGGGTAGGAGTTGTATGGTCAGAGGGGCGAGCCATTATTATCAACAGTGGCACCAAAAGCCAACGCACAGGGAGAGATGATGCTGTTCGTTATGTGTTACCGTATTTGCGCAGGCGAGGTGTTGAGCCAAGCGCTTTGCTTTTGACGGAAAAAGCCATGAGTGCGAATACGGCAGTGGTCACCCTTAAAACGGCTTACCCAGCACTACCTATTTACCGATTCATTCCCCAAAGCGCTTTTCCTTATCCCACCATCGATTGTACCAAGCCACCATTAAGTCGAGATTGTCAGGATTTTAATCTCCTGTGGCAGACACAAAGCGCTTTGCCACTTTGAACGATACTTTATAATAGCGACAACCATCACTAACCTTAAAGATAGAGATTATGTTAGAAAAGATTAGAAATTTTTCCATTATTGCCCATATTGACCACGGCAAATCCACCTTATCTGACCGTTTTATCCAAATTTGTGGCGGTTTATCGGAGCGTGAAATGCAGTCTCAAGTTTTAGACAGCATGGACATTGAAAAGGAACGAGGCATTACCATCAAGGCGCAATCGGTTTCCTTGAATTACACCTCCAAAAAAGACGGACAAACCTATCAACTCAATTTCATTGACACCCCCGGTCATGTGGATTTTTCCTATGAGGTTTCCCGTTCGCTTTATGCCTGTGAAGGAGCGCTTTTGGTGGTTGATGCGGCACAGGGCGTGGAAGCACAATCGGTTGCCAACTGTTACACCGCCATTGAGCAGAATTTAGAAGTTTTGCCTGTACTCAATAAAATCGATTTGCCCAGCGCCGAACCAGAACGGGTGATGCAAGAAATTGAGGAAATCATTGGCTTGGATACTTCCGAAACTTTGAAGGTTTCCGCCAAAACAGGCATCGGTATTGAGGATTTGTTGGAACAATTGATTGAGAAAATCCCTGCGCCTGTGGGTGATATTGATGCGCCCCCCAAAGCGCTGATTATTGATTCTTGGTTTGACAGCTATGTAGGCGTGGTGTCGTTGGTGCGGGTGTTTGACGGCGTTTTGAAAGTCAAACAAAAAATGAAGGTCATGAGTACGGGTGAAGAGCATTTAATCACCAAATTAGGGATTTTCACCCCAAAAGCCCAAGACCGCCAAGAATTGCGTGCAGGCGAGGTGGGTTTTGTGATTGCGGGAATTAAAAATATTCACGGTGCGCCTGTGGGCGACACCATCACCGATGCCCAAAATCCAACTTTAGCCCGTTTGGAAGGTTTCCAAAAAGCCCAGCCCCGTGTGTTTGCAGGTTTATTCCCTGTAGAATCCGATGATTATGAAGATTTGCGTGAAGCGCTTGCCAAATTGAGTTTGAACGATGCGTCTTTGTTTTACGAACCTGAAACCTCACAGGCGCTGGGTTTTGGTTTCCGTTGTGGTTTCTTGGGCATGTTGCATATGGAGATTATTCAAGAGCGCTTGGAACGTGAGTACGATTTGGATTTGATTACCACCGCACCGACTGTGGTTTATGAAGTCATCACCACCGCTGGCGAAACGCTTCATATTGATAATCCGAGTAAATTACCGCCGACCAATCACATTGAAGAAATCCGTGAGCCGATTATTCAAGCCAATATTTTGGTGCCGAAAGATTATTTGGGGGCGGTAATTGGTCTGTGTATTGATAAGCGTGGGGTGCAACGCAATATGCAATTTGCAGGCAATCAGGTGCAATTGACCTTTGAAATGCCGATGAGTGAAGTGGTCTTGGATTTCTTTGATAAATTGAAATCGGTTTCACGGGGTTTTGCTTCTTTTGACTATGAATTGTTGCGTTTTGACCCTGCCAATTTGGTGCGTTTAGATGTGTTGATTAATGGCGATAAGGTGGATAGCTTATCGGTGATTATTCACCGAGAACACGCTCAGCATCGTGGGCGAGATTTGGTGGAACGCATGAAAGATTTGATTCCTCGTCAAATGTTTGAAGTGGCGATTCAGGCTGCCATTGGCAATCAGATTATTGCTCGTTCAACGGTTAAAGCGCTTCGGAAAAATGTGTTGGCGAAATGTTATGGTGGCGACATCACCCGTAAGCGCAAACTCTTGGAAAAACAAAAGGCAGGCAAAAAACGCATGAAACAAGTCGGCAGTGTGGAAATCCCACAGGAAGCCTTTTTAGCGGTGTTGAAAGTAGGCGATGGCAACAATTAAGGAGAGCGTATGAATGCTTTGTTGGAAAATTTTGAGTTGATTTTGACGTTGGTGGTGGTGTTGTGTGGTGTGGCTTACGCTTATGATAAATTCACCGCTGCCAAAGCGCTTTCTCATTTGGAGCGTGTCTTTTTAGCTGGCAAAGAAACGGCACAAGATCGTTATCTTTTGGCAAGTCGCCTGAGTGAGTGGGCAAAAATGAAAAAAATCACTCCACGTCCTGCAGAGCATGATGCTAATGCTGATGCAAGAACGCCACTCAAAGCTTTGCCTATAGAAGTGAAACTTTTCAATTTGCAACAAAAACTGGTGGAGCAAAAGCGCTTTGAGGCAGAGGATTTTTGGTGGCGTAAGCATCGTGTGGGTTCTCTTGAGCGTTTTGTTTATGGCTGGGCAGATTGCTTTGTGATTTTGTTGATTATTTGGCTGTTGCGTTCCTTTGTCGCAGAGCCATTTTTGATTCCTTCAGGCTCGATGGAGCCTAATTTATACGATGGCGATTTGATTTTGACCACCAAATACGATTATGGCGTGAAGCTACCTGTCGTTGGCACAACCATCATACCCACAGGCAAGCCCAAAAATGGCGATATCATTGTGTTCCGTTATCCGAAGAATCCTAAGCTGAATTACATCAAGCGTGTGATTGGTGTTCCGGGTGATGAGATTATGATTAGTGGCGAAGTGTTGGTGGTTAATGGCCAAGCAACGGCGATGCTAAGCGAACCCTCAAAGCCGATTGATGGCGGAAAAGCTATTGTTTCCAAAGAAAATTTATTAGGTCATCAGCATTTGGTGCAACATTACATGCCAGCTTATCGTAACCAAAGCGCTTTACGTTTGACGGTTCCTGAAGGGCATTATTTCGTGATGGGTGATAACCGAGATGGCAGCGAAGATAGCCGTAGTTGGGGCTATGTTCCAGAAGGTAATATTTTGGGCAAAGCTCGGTTTATTTGGTTCAACACAGGTTGCTTGACGTTAAAAGCGAGTTGCTCTCATGTGGGAACAGTTCTCCAATGAGAATCAAGAAAGATTGGGCGAGTTTGGAAAAGCGCTTGGGCTATCAGTTTCATAACAAAGCGCTTTTGGAACAAGCCCTCACGCACAGTAGCTTTGGCGCAACGAATAACGAACGTTTAGAATTTCTGGGCGATGCGGTTTTAGAGACGGTGATGAGCTTGTATCTCTATCAAACGCGTGCACAAGCTGTGGAAGATGAGCTGACAAGGCTTCGGATTTTGATGGTGCGTGGCGAAACATTGGCACGCGTGGCAAAGCGCTTTGGCTTGAGTGAGTTTTTGAGATTGGGCTTAGGTGAGCGTAAAAGTGGTGGGCAGCGGCGAGAAAGCATTTTGGAAGATGCATTGGAAGCGTTGATTGGCGCGGTTTATGTCGATTGTGGCGATTTTGCACGATGCCAGCAGTTATTGTTGTCATGGTTTGAACCTGAACTTGAGGCTTTGCCCCAAAGCGCTTTGGCACTCAAAGATGCCAAAACGCGTTTGCAAGAGTATTTACAAGCTCGAGGCTTGCCATTGCCTGAGTATGAGGTGGTGGCAATGAGTGGGCCAGATCATGCCAAAATAACAGAAATTCTCGCTAAATCTGGGCATTTTTCCGTGCAAACCAAAGCCAGTAGTCGCAAAAAAGCTGAGCAAGCTGCTGCTGAGCAATTATGGGATTATTACCATCAAGAGTATAAGGATAAGATATGAGCAAAGCAGGACATGTTGCCGTCATCGGTCGTCCGAATGTAGGCAAATCAACCTTGATGAACCACGTTCTTGGGCAAAAAATTGCCATTACTTCGCGTAAACCCCAAACCACACGCCATGCCTTGTTGGGCATTCATACGATTGCGCCGCATCAGATGGTGTTTGTGGATACACCAGGTATTCATTTAAAAGCCAGCAAAACCATCAACCGCCATATGAATCGCCAAGCCAAGCAAAGTGCGGATTTTGTTGATGTGATTGTATTGGTGGTGGAGGCGTTTCGCATGAACGAAGAGGATATGGCGATTATCGAGCGTCTTCCTAGCTTCCAAAAGCCTGTTGTTTGTGTGGTCAATAAAATCGACAAAATTCCTGATAAAAGCGCTTTGCTTGCAGAATTGCAACGGCTTGATAGCTTATATCCTTTTGCTGCCATCATTCCTGTTTCTGCGCAACACAAGCAAAACCTAAGCGCTTTGGAACAAAAGCTTATTGAGCTTCTGCCCGAGCAGGAATGGATTTATTCAGAAGATGAAATCACCACTGCCAGTATGCGTTTTATGGCAGCGGAAACGGTGCGCGAGAAATTATTCCGATTTTTGCATCAGGAAGTTCCCTATGAATTGGGGGTAGTGATTGAGAAATACCAAGTTGGTCAAAAGCTTACCGAAATTCATGCCACCATTATTGTTGAGCGAGATAGTCAAAAGGGCATTGTGATTGGTAAAGGTGGTCAAACGCTGAAATTGATTGGGCAAGCGGCGCGTGAGGATTTGGAGCGAACTCTAGAGGCGAAAGTTTTGCTGAAAACCTTCGTCAAAGTTAAAGAAAACTGGCGTGATAACGATGCGATTTTGCACAGTATGGGAGCTGGGTCTGGCTTGGAATAAGAGCGTGATGTATGGACAATAATCCTCATAAAATAAAAGGATTAAAGCATTTTTTCAAAGCCGCCCAGTTTTCCAAACAAGGATTACAAAGCGCTTTGAAAGAAACAGCGTTTCAGCATGAATTGTATTTATGTTTGTTAGGGCTGCCGTTGGCATTGTGGCTAGGGGAGACTGGGTCAGAGAAAGCGCTTTTGGTAGGGTCGTTATTGTTGGTTTTGGTGGTGGAGTTGTTGAACAGCGCCATTGAGGCGGTGGTGGATAGAATTGGCTTGGAATACCACGAACTCTCAGGCAAAGCCAAAGATTATGGCTCGGCAGCGGTGATGGTGACTTTATTCATCACGGGCTTGGTTTGGCTATTGGTACTTTGGGGATAGTATCCTGAGGATTGATGCCTACAAAGCGCTTTGTGGGCGTTAGAGCGTGTGTGCCAGCAAGAACAGAAAAGTGCTGAGGCAAAGCAGGCGAACGTGGCATGCCAATTCTTTTCCCACTTTACCTTGCATCAAAGCGCTTTGGGTTTGATGGATTTGTTTGTAGGTAGGATAGACAATGAGTAACATCAAAAGATTGCGAGGATTGTGGTAGCTATACAAGAGCCAAAAGCCCAATGAGTGCCACATGATGATGCGATACATCTTTTGATACGCCTCTATGCCAACTTGAACCGCAAGGGTTCGTTTGCCTGCTAAGGCATCGTTTTCCCAATCGCGCAGATTATTGATCATCAAAACAGAAACACAGCCCAGCCCAAAGCCTAATGCAGGTAAAAAGACCCAAAACGATAATGGCGCACCTTGCACACCATAACTGCCCACAACGCCAACCAGCCCAAAGAACAACAATACTGACACTTCGCCAAATCCATGATAACCATAAGGTTTCTTGCCAAGCGTGTAACACAAAGCTGCCAAAAGGCTTGCAATGCCTAAGCCTAAGTAAATCAAGCATAATTCATGTGGGAGCAAGCTCAGCAATATCCACCCACTGACCACACTTGCCAGCAAAAATCCCCACAAAGCGCTTTGAACTTTCGCGCGATACTTGGGCAAATGGGCAAAGCGCTTTGGGGCGTTGAGGGGGCGATGTTTATCGCTGCCACGAATGCCATCGCCGTAATCGTTAGCAATATTGCAGAGTATTTGTAGTAAAACGGCGGTCAGCAAGGTGAAAACAAAGCGCTTGGGTTCAAAAAATCCCTCTTGATGGGCAAGTGCGTTACCAATCAGAACAGCACACAGCGACAAAGGCAAGGTACGCAAACGAAACAGTTCTATCCAAAACATGAAGTTAGCCTTGATGGTTTACGATTGGCAATGAGGGCAAAAAAAGGTGCTACGACCTGCCATCAGCACGCGCTCAATGGTTTGTTGGCAACGTTTGCACGCCAAGCCTTCACGACCATAAACCGCGTATTCTTGTTGAAAATACCCACTGTTACCATGACTGTCTACAAAATCACGCAAAGTACTACCGCCCACTTCAATCGCGCGGAGTAATACGGCACGAATGGTGGCAATTAAGGTGTGGCATTCGGTAAGCGTTAAAGTTTTGGCAGGTCGGTTGGGGTGAATAAAGCTGCGGAAAAGCGCTTCGTTGGCATAAATATTGCCAATGCCAACCACAATCTTGTTATCCATCAAAGCGCTTTTGATAGGAATGGTGCGCCGTGAAAGGCTTTGGTGGAGATAATGGGGGGTAAAATCGGCATCAAGTGGTTCTTTTCCCAGTTGTTTAAAAACGGAGTGAACTTTTCCTTTTTCTTGCCATAGCCACGCGCCAAAGCGACGAGGGTCATGAAATCGTAAGGTTGTGCCATTTTCGAGGTGTAAATCAAGGTGGTCATGCTTACCTGCTTCAGGCAAAGCGCTTTGAAACAGGCGTAAACTGCCTGACATACCCAAATGAATAATCACGCTGCCTGTCGAAAGATGAAGCAGTAAATATTTGGCTCGCCGTTGGCATGAAAGAATAGACTTACCGCAGATGTTTTCTGCCAACTGAGGTGGCACAGGAAAACGAAGCTTGGGTTGGCGTACGGAAAGGGCGCGAATCTTTTGCCCTTCAAGATAGGGCGCAATGCCACGCAAGGTGGTTTCAACTTCAGGTAATTCAGGCATGATTTATGGAGAAAGTTAAAGGAAAGAAAAAGCGCTTTGAACATCGCTCAAAGCGCTTGGGTTTAGGGGTTAGGGAACAAACTTCACTTCACCATTGGGATTAAAGGCATCGGCTTTAATGGGCGAATTTTGCTCAATGTACCATTTCAAAGCATCGGCATCGACAAAGCCCGTATCTACATAGGTAGGGTGAATTTTTAAGACAGGATAGCCATCGCCACCTGCAGCAATGTAATTGTTCAATGCCACCACATAGCGCTTATCTTTATCCAGCGGCTGACCATCAATAACCACATCGCTCACGCTTTGGGTTTCACGATTGACCACCATCGCCAAATTACTGCTGTATTGGGCGTAAGCACCGCTGTCAATGGATTTCAGCGCCACCACATTGAGGTAATTCAACAATTCTTCGCCTGATAATTCTACGGTAACCAGCGTATTGCCAAACGGCAGAACGGTTAAAACGTTTTTATAGCTTACATCGCCATTTTCTAAACTCGCACGAATGCCACCAGAGTTGGTAATAGCCAAATCGGCTTTGGTACGGGCTTTGTGGGCATCAGACATCATGCGCCCAAAATTGGTGGGGAAGAAACGAACATGGGTGCGTTCGCCGTCCAACAAGCCTTCTACACTGCCTACTTTTTGTTCTAAAAGCGCTTTACTTTGCTCAACAAAAGGCTCAAAGCGCTTTGCTAAATCGGCATCAGGCTGAATCGCTTCGCCATATAACACCAGTTTTTTCTCTTCGCCTTCTTTTACGGTTTTCTTCAAATTAACGGGCAGAAGTTGATAATTCTCCAGCTTCAGCTCTCCGTTTTTAAAGGTAAAATCTGCACGACCTACATATTTACCCCATTCGCCTGCTTGCATAATCCAAGTGCCGTTTTGGAAATCGGGGGTACAAGCATCGCCTGCTTGGTATTCATCGTTGAAACTGCCATCTGGATGCACGCAAACGGTATCATGGGTGTGTCCGCCGATAATCAAATCCAAAGCGCTTTTATCCAAGCTGCGGGCAAGGGTCACATCGCCAGGTGCGTTGGTGCCGTGATTTTCATTGTGGTAATAGCCCAAATGGGTGAGAGCGATTTTAATATCAGGCTTCTCTTGCTCAGACCATTGTTTTAAAACCGTTTTAGCGGTATCAATAGGTAACTCAAACACCACATCTTTCACGATTTCAGGATTGCCCAATTTGGCGGTATCTTCGGTGGTTAAGCCCAATACGCCAATTTTCAAACCCCCTCGTTCAAAGATGGCATAGGGTTTGCCCAAATAATCGTTTTTGTATTTGACGTTTGCGGATAAAAACGGAAATTTCGCCAAATCCATTTGATGTTGTAAAACTTCAACGGCGTGGTCAAACTCGTGGTTACCAATCGCCATAGCATCGTAACCAATCTCATGCATGCCGATGAAATCAGGCTCAGCTTTGAGCATATCGGATTCAGGCGTGCCAGTGTTGATGTCGCCTGCACTCAAAAGCAAAAGCTCACCGCCTTTTTCTTTGACTTCCGCCCGAATGCTGTCAATAAGCGCTTTGCGTGCTGCCATGCCAGCTTCACCTTTTTCATTTTCAGCAAAATGACCATGATGGTCGTTGGTGTGCAAAATGGTGAGGTGATAGGTTTTGTCTTGTTCATAAGCTTGCGCGATAGAGGCACTTAAAAGGCTGAGCGCCAGAAGATAAGATTTTTTCATAATTTCTCCTAAAGTAAGGTTGAGAGGCATGAGGCAAAGCGCTTTGTCTAGCGGATTGCATTTAAAACAGTACAGTGTTGTCAGCTTCTTTATGTACTCGATGTGCACATCAGAGGCTGACACCTTGTCCCAATTTAAATTGAATCCACTATAAGCAGACTTAGCTTCGTGATGACAAAAATTTTAGATGTTGATTATACCAAAGCGCTTTGAGGGTGGGATTTGGCGTAAAATGCGTACTTGGCTCGTGAATGGGCGAGTCATTTTTTTGAGGTTTTGGATATGGAACGAGAGATTTCAACGGCAAAACAGGCATTTGTGGGTTTGCAAATGTTGTTTGTGGCTTTTGGGGCGCTGGTTTTGGTGCCGATGATTACTGGGCTTGATGCGAATGTGGCTTTGTTTACTGCAGGCGCAGGAACGCTGATTTTTCAACTTTGCACCAAACGGCAAGTGCCGATTTTTCTAGCATCTTCATTTGCTTTTATTGCTCCGATTCAGTATGGCGTGAGTGCTTGGGGCGTTGGGGCAACGATGGGTGGCTTGGCAGCCGCTGGCGTGGTTTATGTGGTGTTAAGCGCTTTGGTGAAAATCAAAGGAGCGGCCATTATGGATAGAATTTTTCCGCCTGTGGTGGTGGGGCCTGTGATTATCATCATTGGCTTGGGCTTGGCTCCTGTTGCCGTTGATATGGCATTGGGTAAGGGTTCTCAGTATGACCCTAATGTGGCGTTGGCGGTTTCGATGTTGACCTTATTGACCACCGTTGTGGTAGCTGTATTTGCCAAAGGGCTGATGAAATTGGTGCCGATTATGGCAGGGATTGTGGCAGGCTATGTGTTGTGTTTGTTGTTTGGGGTAGTTGATTTTACGAAAGTTATCGAAGCTCCTTGGGTGGCGATGCCTGCTTTTGTGAAGCCTGAATTTCGCCTTGATGCCATTTTGTATTTGTTGCCGATTGCGATAGCACCAGCGGTTGAACATGTGGGTGGTATCATGGCGATTAGCTCAGTGACAGGTAAAGATTTTCTGCAAAAACCAGGCTTGCATCGTACGTTGTTAGGCGATGGCTTAGCTACCAGCGCAGCTTCTTTGGTTGGCGGCCCTCCTAATACGACTTATGCGGAGGTGACAGGTGCTGTTATGCTTACCAAAAACTTCAACCCCAATATCATGACATGGGCAGCCATTTGGGCAATTGCTATTTCCTTCTGTGGCAAAGTAGGCGCATTCTTAGGCAGTATTCCGACCATTGTGATGGGTGGGATTATGATGTTGGTCTTTGGCTCTATTGCGGCGGTTGGCATGAGTACGCTCATCAAGGCGAAAGTAGATATGGGCGAGGCAAGAAATTTATGCATTGTGTCGGTAGTCATGACTTTTGGCGTAGGAGGTATGCTTATCAATGTTGGCGATTTCTCGCTCAAAGGCATCAGTTTGTGCGCTATTTTGGCGATTATTCTGAATTTTGTGTTACCTGAAACGCCTAAATCTGATGACGAACAAAGCGCTTTGTCTTAATGTAACGATTGAGAGAAATCGATGAATCGAGAAGCCCCAAAATCGCCCCCTTTTTCTTGGAAGTATTTGCCCCATTACATTGGGCTTGGGGCATTGTGGGTGGTTTGTTTGTTGCCACGCCGTGTTGCTTTCGCGCTGGGGGCAGGGGTTTCGCATATCTTGTTCACTCTTTTTCCGTATCGCAAGCGCATAGTGTTGAAAAATCTCGCCTTTGCATTTCCTGAGTTGAGCGAACGAGAACGCAAAGCGCTTTGTCGTGCGCATATTGATAGCGTGGGCTATGGTTTGATTGAAATGGGCATGGCGTGGTTTTGGTCAGAGGCGAAGTTGCGTAAAATCCTTCGTGTTGAAATCGATTCCATCAGCCAAAGCGCTTTGTCAGACCCCAATCAGCCCGTGATTTTGCTTGGTTCGCATAGCACATTGTTGGAGTTGGGCGTTCGCTTATTGGGGCTGGAGGTGGCGGCAACAGGTATGTACCGCCCTCAAAAATCAAGCTTTTTTGACAGCTGGATTCGCTACCAACGTCTACGCGCCTCACATGGCATTCCTCTTTTGCATTTCAAAGACTTACGAAAAACCCTAAGCGCTTTGGCGAGTGGGCAAAAGATTTGGTATGCCATTGACCAAGATATGGGGCATGAGGCCAGTGTGTTTCCTCATTTTTTCAATCTCCCCACCGCAACGGTATCGATTGTTCCAAAATTGTTGAAACATCAAGATGCTCTGCTGATTCCTGTGTATTTCTGGCGTGAAGATGATGGGCGTTATGTGGTGCGGATTAAAGCGCCGTTAAGCTTTGAGCGAACAGCATTTCAAGACCAAAGTGCTTTGTTTGATGCCACGCTCGATTTGATGCAACGCGTGAATGATGATGTGGAGCAGGAAATCCGAAAACACCCTGAGCAATATTTTTGGCTCCATCGGCGGTTTAAATCAGATCCAAGCGGCGGTCGGCGAGCCTATTAAAAGATAAAAGAGAGATAAAATGAAAGAACTTAAGAAATTGGCACAACAGTTGCAACAATCCACCGCTTTAATGGCGGTGCGTTATCAGGGGCAAAGCGCTTTGTTGGACGTTTCGGTGCGTGCGGATAAACATTTGCACGATTTGCAGCATATTGAGCGCCAAAAAAGCGCTTTTTTACAGAACTTTGAGGCATTTTTGCATCATCGCCCTTATCATCATGTGTTGCTTTGGGGAGCGAGAGGAACGGGCAAATCAACTCTGGTTCGCGCCAGCTTTTTGCATTATCAACAACATTATCCAGAGCAATTGGCGATTGTTCAGCTCGATAGCCAGCATTTGGACGATTTAGCGGCGATGATTTGGAGCATGGGGCGTGTGTCAAAGCGCTTTGTGTTGTTTATTGATGATGTTTCCTTTTCCCTTGATGATGGTCGTTACAAAGCGCTTAAGGCAGTGCTTGATGGTGCGATTGCAGAAATTCCTCATAATGTGTTGTTGATTTTGACTTCCAACCGCCGTCATTTGTTGCGCGATGAGCATCAAGACGATAACGCCATTCACCCTGAAGAAGACAGCGAAGAGCGGATTTCTTTGGCGGAGCGTTTTGGTTTACGTCTTTCCTTTCACCCACTTAGCCAAGAGGAATATTTGGCAGTGGTACAAATGGGCTTGGGCGAAGATTGGCGCGATGAAGAAAAACAAAGCGCTTTGCAATTTTCTTTGGCGCAAGGTTCGCGTAGCGCACGCGTTGCGATGCAATTTGTGGCATTGCGCCAAGCCCAGTTGGGGAAAATTCAGAAAGAGAACAAGCAGAACGTGGGGCAAAGCGCTTTTGGTGAAGAGAAAGCCACGTTTAAGCCATTGCCCAGATACCAAGCGCCTCAAGCGGTTCAAAAGCATGATGAAGATGAGCGTTGCTCGAAATCGTGTAAGAAAAAATGCAAAAAGCCTTGTAAAAAGCAGCGCAAAAAGATGGAAAAGCGCTTGAAGTCTCAAGGTTAAGTTATGACGCAAACTCAGCCCAAATTATCAAAGCTATCCTCCACTTCTGCAATACGAACAGGGCAGAATATTGGGCATTTTGTGACAGGCTCTATCGCGCATCATGTCTGGAAGATGTCTTTAACAGGCGCTATCGGTTTGGTGGCGGTATTTTTGGCGGATTTGCTGGACGTGTTGTTTTTGGCACAGTTGGGCAATGCGGCGATGGTGGCTGGCGTGGGCTTTGCGGCGAATGTATTGTTTTTTGTGCGTTCTGCTGGGATTGCGGTCAGTATTGCGGTGGGGATTTTGGTTTCACGGCAGTTGGGCGCAGGGCGTATTGAATGGGCAAAGCGCTTTGCCACTCATGGTAGCGTGTTTGCCTTTGTGTCGGTTTGTGGCTTATCGTGGTTGATGTGGTATTGTCGCGATGGGATTTTGGCGCTGTTGAATGTGAGTGCGGAAGTGATGCCGTACACAGAGGCTTATTTGGCATGGCTTTTGCCCAGCGCTCCTTTGCTCACGTTAGGTTTTTGTGGTGGTCATGTGTTGCGGGCGCATGGTGCGGCTTCGATTTCGATGCAAGTGAGTGTGGCGGCGGCGGTGGTTAATGCGCTTTTAACGCCTTTGATGATTTTCGGCTTTGGTTGGGGATTGCATGGGGCAGCGTTGGCAACGGTTTGTTCACAAGTGACGTTGATGCTCTTGAGCTGGTGGACGGTGCAAAAGCGCTTTGCCATGCTGATTAGCATTCGTATCAAACGCTTGGCAGAAGATACGGTGCGCGTGGTTTATTATGCTTTCCCAGCCTTGCTCTCGAACTGGATTGCCCCTATTGGTGGGGCTTTTGCAGCAAGGCAGATGGCAAGCTTTGGCGATGAGGCAATGGCAGGTTATACAGTAGTGATGCGTTTTGCTCCTCTTTCAATGGCTATTATTTTGGCGTTATCGGGAGCAATTGCGCCGATTATTGGGCAAAATGTGGGGGCAAAGCGCTTTGAGCGTGTGGAAGAGACGTTGAAAAGCGCGTTGTGGTTTAACTGGGCAGTGGCGTTTGTGGTCACAGGATTGCTTTATGTGAGTCGTGAGCCATTGGTAGGGGTATTTGGTTTGTCAGGGATTGCGGCAGAGCTGTTGCTGTTTTTCTGCTCAGGGGTGACTTTGCTGATTGGCTTTGATGGTATGCAATTTTGTGCCATAGCAGCCTTTAACAATTTGGGCAAACCCTTTTATTCCACGCTTGCCAATTTAGGACGACTGTTTTTAGGCACCATTCCTTTTGTTCTCTTATGCAAAGCGCTTTTGGGGGCGAAGGGGGTATTGTTGGGGTATTTTTTGGAATGTTCTTTGGTAGGGGTTGTGTGTTTTTGGTGGGTGCAACAGCTTGCTAAACGCCAGCTTTCTCAACATCAGGAGAATAAACATGTTTGATTTGGCTTTGTTTCAGCCTGCTATTGCACAAAATACAGGCAGTATCATACGCTTATGCGCAAACACAGGCGCTCGTCTGCATCTAATTCACCCCATGTGCTTTGGCTGGGACGATAAAAAATTAATCCGCGCAGGCTTGGATTATCATGAGTTTGCAGAGGTAAAACATCATGAGCATTGGGCGGCATTTTATGAGTGGACTCAAGGTCGTAAAATTTGGGCGATGACAACGCGCGGCGAACGCAGTCTTTTTGAGGCTTCTTTTTCAACCGATGATATTTTGCTTTTTGGTAGCGAAAGCTCGGGATTGAGTGAAGAAGTGCATGGGATTATTCCTCATGCGCAAAAATTAAAATTGCCGATGGTCAAAGAATCGCGAAGTTTAAATTTATCCAATGCGGCATCCGTTGTTTTGTATGAAGCCATTCGCCAACAAAATATGCCATTAATTTTACCGAGCCGTCTTTGATGAATTAAGATTTTGGGTTTCCTTTATCCTTGCCAATGCCATGAAAAAAAGCATGAGCCATAGCGGTTAAGAAGAATAATGCTACTAAAATTATCATCGCTTTTTTTAGGCTAAAATGATCGACCCAGAATAAGCTTGGTAATAATATCAATCCTGAACTCAAGAATAACCAAGCTAATTTTTGAATAAGTGGTTTATCGATAGCCGCCAGTTGTAATAAAAGAAAAGGGGTTGGAATGGCGAGCATGATGAGTATTGAATCGTATGACATGGTTTTAAAATATTTTAGGATTAAAGGGTAAATGGTCAAAAATCTGATGAGACTTTCGTTTTGGGGTTTTGGTGAAGAAAGAAGAGGGCAAAGCGCTTTGGTGGTTGTATGGCACAATGGCTAATATTTTGCCACTGAGTTGTTCGTCTCGTGTTTGCCAAGCTTCAAGAAATTGCTCTCGACTTAAGGATAAATGCCCAAGTGCTGGATCTGCTAATAGAATGGTTTCTTGATTGATACCCTTATTTTGATTGTAGTAACTCAATGTGATGCCTAACTTAAAGCGCTTTGCCTCAGGAGAAATGCCTTCGAGGGATAAAGGTAAATCAGCTTTTGTGATGGTGCTGATTAATAGTGTGGTAGTGAGTATGATGTTTTTCATGATTAATCTCCTGCAGGTGTTTTTGATTTTTGGATAAGATCTAAACGGCTATTTAGCCGTGCTTCTAGTTCGGGTGGTAGTTCTTCTTGTAGAAACATTTCTGGGTTACGCCATATACCCAATCCAACCCTAATCCACCAATATGCTCCTATCATGAATGGAATTATCGTAAATTCTTTATTTGTCCATGATAATAATATGGTTGTGATGATTAAATAGCATAAGCTATATATGATGGTTATTTTTATTACCCATTTATTGTCATATTTAACCGTTTTTAATTCTATGTGAATTAAAATTGCTAGGAAAGTAAAACAGGATAATAAAAAACTTATTCCAAATTGATGTAATGGGTTCATCTGATTTAATAAGCTAAAGTGATTTAGTCTTTCGTGCTGTCATACCTTCTGTCTCTTCCATTTCCTGATGAGAAAGCATAGCAACTTCAAAAGGTTGATCGAAGATTAGGCTTTGAATAGAGGGTTCGGCGGTTTGAGCAAAGGAGGCTATGGTGGTCAAAGCGCTTAAAAGCGAGATGAGTAGAAGTTTTTTCATGGTTATCTCCTGAGTTATAGAAAAATCAAAGCAAGTTCAAATGATTAAGCTTTGACGAAGATGATTGTTTCATAAAAAAGTCAAGTGTGGTGTAGAAAAATTTTTCATTGGATTTCAGGTGGTTGATGGATTTAGGTACAAAGCGCTTTCCATTTATGTTGCCCATAAAAAACCCCGAAGATTCGGGGTTTTTTCGGAGAATGAATGAGCTTTTACGACAAACGATTGGCCACCAAATCATCAACAATCTGTGGCTCAGCAAGCGTTGAAGTATCGCCTAGTTCATCAACTTGACCAGCCGCGATTTTGCGCAAAATGCGGCGCATGATTTTGCCTGAACGTGTTTTCGGTAAGCCAGCCGCCCATTGCAATTTATCGATACCATAAATGGGCCCGAGTTCTGATCGAACAAAGCTCATCAATTCATGCTTCAAAGCTTCTGATGGAATGACTCCTTCCATCAATGTCACATAAGCATAAATAGATTCTCCTTTGATATCATGTGGATAGCCAACAATCGCAGCTTCAGCAACGGCTTTATGCAACACCAAAGCGCTTTCGACTTCTGCTGTGCCAATACGATGCCCTGAAACATTCAACACATCATCAACACGTCCTGTAATCCAATAGTAGCCCTCTTCATCACGCCGTGCGCCATCGCCTGTGAAATAGTAGCCAGGATATTGCGATAAGTAGCCTGCAACAAAGCGCTCTTGGTTGCCCCAAATGCCACGCATCATGCCTGGCCAATCTTGCTTAATCACCAAATACCCTTCGCCAGCTCCTGAAATCTCTTCGCCTTTTTCATTGAGTAATGCAGGTTGTACGCCAAAGAAAGGCAAGGATGCGGAGCCTGGTTTTTGGTCAATCGCGCCTGTGATTGGCACAATCATGTGTCCGCCTGTTTCGGTTTGCCACCAAGTATCCGCGATGGGGCAACGTTTTTTGCCAACGTGTTCATAGAACCATTGCCACGCCTCAGGATTAATCGGTTCACCAACGGTTCCTAACACACGCAAACTCTCTAAACTGTAGCCTTCGAGCCATTTGTTTCCTTCACGCATCAAAGCACGGATAGCGGTTGGCGCGGTGTAGAAGATATTAACCTTATGCTCATCAATCACTTGCCAGAAACGAGAGTGGTTTGGATAATTAGGTACGCCACCAAAAATCAAAGAGGTTGCGCCAGCAGCAAGAGGGCCATAAACACAATAACTATGCCCTGTAATCCAGCCTACATCAGCGGTACACCAGAACACCTCATTATCGCGATAATCGAAGGTATAACGGAAGGTGGTTGTGGCATAGAGCAAATAGCCTGCTGTGGTGTGTAGGACGCCTTTGGGTGTGCCAGTGGAGCCAGAGGTGTAGAGAATGAAGAGTGGGTCTTCAGCATTCATCGGTTCACAAGGACAATCGGCAGAAGCGCTTTTCATCGCTTCGTGATACCAAACATCGCGCCCATCTTGCCAATAAATTTCCTCATCATTGACTTTGACCACCACCACATGCTCAACCTGTGGCGTTTTGCGCAAAGCTTGGTCAACATTGCGTTTAACATGGGTGAAACGGTTGCCACGATAGCCAGCATCTGAAGTAATCACCACTTTAGCGCCAGCATCATTGATGCGGTCTGCCAAAGCATCAGGCGAGAATCCACCAAAGACCACCGAATGCACAGCGCCAATCCGTGCGCAAGCCAGCATGGCGACCGCAGCCTCTTCAATCATGGGTAAGTACAAACAAACACGATCGCCTTTTTTCACCCCTAAGCGCTTTAGCACATTGGCAAACTTACAAACTTGGGTATGTAACTCACGATAGCTTACGCGATACGATTGACCAGGCTCATTATGCTCAAAAATAAAAGCCGTTTGCCGACCGCGCGTATCCAGATGGCGGTCAAGGCAGTTGTAGCAAACATTAAGCTCCGCGCCACTAAACCAGCTGATTTTTCCTGTTTTCAAATCGCTGTCATGAATGTTATCCCATTTTTTGTACCAGCTAAGAAACTCCGCTTCTTGCGCCCAAAAAGCTTCGGGGTTATCAACGGAATAACGGTAATGATCAAGATAGCGAGCTTTATCAAAACGTGCACTTTCAGCAAGCTCAGGAGAGACGGGGTATTTTAAATCTGTCATGGTTGTCCTCTTATCTTTTTTGGTGTGATTGGGTTCTTTGAGAACCTGAAGTCATTATTAAAATAAATTTACTTAGAATGCAAGATTATGTTTCTTGCCCAATCGGAAAATGGCAAAGCGCTTTGCCTGTCGTACGATGGCTTGAAAAATGTTGTACTATCTGAATCATGAAGAGATAACCGAAGGAGATTTATGCTGACCTTAGCAACCATCAGTGAAAGCGCTTTGGTATGCCAACTGGAAGCACCAGCGCAATTGGAGAAACAGCAAAAGCTTTGGGCATTTGCTGAGGTGATTCGTGAAGAGGGATTGGGAGAAGTGGTGTTGGGTATGAACAACATCAGCGTCTTCTTTCCTTATGGCACCGATTTAGAACAAGCAGGCAAAGCGCTTTTAGCCTTGTGGAACGATTTAAAGCCACGAGATTATGAGCCACGCCTTGTAGAAATTCCCGTTTCTTATGGCGGCGAACATGGGCAAGATTTGTGGGAAGTGGCGAAAATTCATGGCAAAACAGAGCGCGAGATTGTGCAATTGCACAGCCAAGCGCTTTATACCGTTTATATGATTGGCTTTCAGGCAGGTTTCCCTTATTTGGGCGGTTTGCCAGAAGCTTTGCACACGCCACGCCGAGCAACGCCCAGAACGGCAGTGCCTGCAGGTTCGGTGGGTATTGGCGGTAGCCAAACAGGGATTTATCCACGCACAGCGCCTGGCGGTTGGCAGCTTATTGGGCAAACACAAAGCGCTTTGTTTGACCCCAATCGCAATCCGCCTGCTTTGTTGCAAGCAGGAGATCAAGTGAAATTTGTGGTGGCGGAGATGGTGTTATGAGAGTTTTAGATGTACAAGCATTGGCGAGCGTGCAAGATTTAGGGCGCGTGGGGTATCGGAGTCAGGGTTTGGGGCAGGCTGGCGCGATGGACGCTCTGGCGCTCAAAACAGGCAATCTTTTGCTGAACAACGATGAAAACGCCGCCGCCATTGAAGTGGCGATGGGGGGCATGGTGTTGGAATTTGAGCACGACACGCCCTTTTGTCTCACAGGTGCATTTTATGAAGCGCATTTGAATCATAAGCCTGTGTACTCTTATTGGCGCTACACGGCCAAAAAAGGGCAACGCTTGACGCTAATCCGTGCCAAGCGTGGGCTTTACGGCTATATCTGCGTGCAAGGTGGTATCCAAACCCCAAAACTTTTTGACTCACGCAGTACCGATATTCGGGCGCAAATTGGCGGTGTAGAAGGTCGATATTTACGAGTGGGCGATGAATTACCAACGCAAGTGGAGCAAGAGTTTTTATCTGAGATTGCCGTTGCGCCCATTGAATTGCGCCAAGTGATTTATGCCATTCCTTCTTCGGAGTATCGTTATTTTAGCGAACAGTCACATCAGCGTTTTTGGCAAAGCGCTTTTGTGTTGCAAAGTCAGAGTGACCGCATGGGTTTTCGTTTGAAAGGTGATGGATTGGAGCTTTCCGAGCCGTTAGAGATGCTTTCGCATGCTATTCCGATGGGAACGGTACAGGTGCCACCTGATGGTCAGCCTATTGTTTTGATGCGTGATGCACAAACCACAGGCGGTTACGCCAAAATAGCGTGTGTGCTGGAATCTGAGCTTGGGCGCTTGGCGCAAACCCGTTTTGGTATGCCGATTCAATTCCAATGGGCGAGTGTGGAGAAAATTGCGCATTTGCGCAAGCAGGATACGGTTTACCTTCGCCAAATCAAAATGATTGCAGAGAGTAACAAGCCATGAGTTTATCGGTTGATTTGAATGTGGATTTGGCAGAAGGCTTTGGCTTTGATGAGGCTTTGTTACAGCTGGTTTCTTCGGCCAATGTGAGTTGTGGTATTCATGCTGGTGATGCACTTTCGATGCAAAGCGCTTTGCGTTGGGCGAAACAATACAACGTACGCGTGGGCGCACACCCCAGTTTTCCAGACCGTGAAAACTTTGGTCGCACTCCTATGCATCTTCCGCCTGAAAGCCTCCAAGCCTATTTGCGTTATCAGCTTGGCGCAATTAAAGCGCTTTGTGAGGCGGAGGGCGTGGCTTTGCGTTATGTGAAACCGCATGGCGCACTTTATAACCAAGCTGCCCAAGATGAGGCTTTGGCAGATTTGATTGCACAAACCGTGAAAGCCTTTGACCCTCAATGTGCTTTGATGGGTCTATCAGGAAGCGCTTTGATTCGTTCGGCAGAAAAGATAGGGCTGGCAAGCATTTCTGAGGTCTTTGCGGATAGACGTTATCACGCTGATGGCTCTTTGGTTTCGCGAACTCAGCTCAATGCGATGGTTGGCTCTGATGAGGAGGCGGTTTTGCAGGTGTTGCAGATGGTGGAGCGTGGCGTGGTGGAAAGCGTTGAGGGTACGGAGGTTTCGGTGAAGGCGGAGAGTGTTTGTTTGCATGGCGACAATGAGCATGCCCTTGCGTTTGCTTTACGGATACAAAGCGCTTTGCGCGAGCGTGGTATTTTGGTTCGATCAGGAGAGTAAGCATGGATCACCATGACCGTATCACCTTATGCCTGACCATTGGCAAACGCCCTGAAGAATTGCGCCAAACGCTCATAAGCCTACTCGCGCTCTATCCTTTTAAGCACATCATTGCCATCAATGATTTTGGAGACCGAGAAACCAGCGAAGTCTTCAAAGCGCTTTGTCCACAAGGCACACTGATTGATTTAGGGCATCAGGTTGGGCATCATCGAGCGATTGATGAAATGTATCGATATGTTAAAACCCCTTATATCTTTCATGGCGAAGATGATTGGTTGTTTGATGGTTTGCCTGATATGGAGAAGGTTTTTCAGCTGTTGGAGCAACGAGAGATTGTGGGCGTATGCTTGCGCAAAATTTCTGATTTTTCTTTTGGTGATGAGGATTTGAAGCGCATTGATAACTTTGAATTGCAGGGTATGAAGTTGGCGCGATTAACAGCGCTGCATGAGCAATGGTATGGTTTTACCTTCAATCCCAGCATTATCAAGCGCGAGACTTATCAGGCTATTGCGCCACTTTCGAGATTTCAAAAAGAACGCCATCTTTCAAGACTTTTCCGCCAAGAGGGTCGTTATGTGGCGTATTTTCAAGAGGGATTTTGTTCCCATATTGGTTTTGAGAGTGTTGCCAATCAGCCCAAAGTGGGCTGGCGGAAATGGTGGGCGAAAATATTTGGTTAAACTTCGGGTGGTAGGGGCTTGAAATCTTCAGGACGCACTTGAATGGGGCGTTTGATATAGGTAGGGTATTTTAATCGTTTGATGAACAAATAGATTTGAGCTTTAATACGACGATATTTGTATGCCCAAAATGCTAAAGCGCTTTGTGGTGCAGGGCGTTTAGGTGCTAAATGGTAGATGATGGATTGATGAACCGCTGGTGGAATAATGCCGAAATGCTCGCAAAGATTGCTCTGAATGACAGCAGCAGGCTCTATTTGAAACGCGTAAAGCGCTTCGCAATCGTTGATGAACTCATCTGCTAAGCCAATAGGGCGTTGATGCAGATAATCCAACAGTTTTCTCGCCCCACGAGGATACAACACATAACCTGCTGCGCCACTGCGGTCTATCCCCAAACGATAAAGTTGATAACGATGATTCTTGAGTATCTGGCTGGGGGTTCTGGTAAGGATTTTGTGGCGGTTGTAGGTTTCGAGGTTTATAAAATCTACCTCTGTTAGATTGTGAAATTCTTGAAGAATTTCTGCAATATCGTATGCCAAAACCGCATCATCTTCTAAAATCAGCATCGGCTGATTGCGCTTTTTTACCAGCTCCCAAGCCTTTTTATGGCTGAGAAAACAGGCTAATTCGGTAGTTTTAAGAGGACGCTGCCATGAAAGAGCTAAACGGCGGTATGTTTCATCATCAATATCGCTAACGGATACTGCAGGTAAACGCTCCCAATCCAGCCCTAAAGCTTGGGCTTGCTGGATTTGATGCTTTAAACGTTCGTGGGATTGGTCAAGATTTAGGATTAAAACTTTCATGAGATAGGTATAAACAAAGCGCTTTGGTTAGAGTCTTGTCAAAGCGCTTTGAGGGTTATTTAACGATTTTGAGATGGCTGCTGCGTTTGGGAGGCTCGGGTGTGGTCTCAGGTTTATGAGTAGTGGCTTTGGCTCCTTGCAGTAAACGTTCTTCATCAAGAGGGAACGACATACCCTCTTGGTTTTCGCGAGTATGTAAGGAAAAAACTGCCAGCATACCAACCCAAACATGATGAGATTGTCCTGAAAATCGGGTTTCAAATACAATCGAATCATCAAGAATTTCGAGAGAACGGGTTGCGCTTGGTGAGATATTGAGCACCAACACCTCATCATGCAACAAATGCTCAGGAACCCCTTGAACCCAGCCCAAATCAGGGCGAGCAATGGCTAAATAGGGTGTGCAATCGTTATCTACAATCCATTGATAAATCGCGCGAAGTAGATAGGGTTTTTGGTCAGTCATGGCATTCTCTTGATGAGGGGGTTGGCAAAGCGCTTTGGCTTAAACAATGGTGACAGGCGGTAAAGATTGCTCGTATCGGCTTAAGGAGCTACGGAAGTAATCTTTTTCAAAGTGCGTATTCATGTAGCGAATCATGTATTGTGCGGCTTTGGGTAATTCAATTTCTAAGGCTCCTAAACGCCAAAGTGCTGGTAAAATGCAGCAATCTAACAAGCTCAATTCATTGCCCACCAAAAATTGTTGCCCTTTGAAATAAGGATTAAGGCGCAAAATAGAATCGCGCAATTCTTTTTGCATGGGTTTTTTCTTTTGGGCTGTGATACGCGAGTGTTCTAGGGTGTTGATTGGGGTGTACCAATGCTTCTCAATTTCCCAGAAAAACAAGCGAATACGCGCACGCAAATTGGCTTCAATAGGCATAAGGGCAGGGTGTGGGAAGCGTTCATCTACATATTCTGCAATTACACGCGCATCATAAAGCGTTAAATCGCGGTCGATTAGGGTAGGCAATTTCCCATTAGGGTTGATTTCCAAGAGTTCTTTGTGTAATTCCTCATTGTCAATTTCAACAAAATCTAAATCTTCCAATCCCTTAGCATGGCAAACCAAGCGTAAATAATGGCTATCAACGTGCTTAGGGCTGGAGAAAAGGGCGAGTCCGCCACGTTTTTGACTGATGATACTGCTCATAGTTTCTCGTTGTTTTTAGATAAAAAAGAGGGTTGAAAAGTTAATCTAGGGATATTCAAGCATAAACCATACCAAAGCGCTTTATCCCAAATCTTGTTCATGTTTTTAAAATTACATATATTTTGGAGAAAAATGTGCGAAAAAGGCAAAGCGCTTTGTATAAACTTAAGATATGAAAAGCCCCGTTAGAAAACGGGGCTGACCTATGCTCAGTAGAAAGCTTATTCAGCTTATCCCAGATTAGGTTTATCAGGATTGGTTTTGAATTTGAGATCTTGCCAATATTCTTTCTTGAGTAAGTAGAACATCACGGTCAAGAAGAAGATAAACATCAATACCCAAGGGCCAATGCGCTTGCGGTCAATCGCTGAAGGATCCGAAACATAGCTTAAGAAGTTAGCAATATCGTAAACCACCTCTTTGTATTCTTGTGGGCTGAGCTTTCCTGCTTGCACAATTTCAAAACCATTGATGGTGCGATGAGTTTCACAAACTTTTTTGCCTTCTTCATTGCGGTGGCAAGTGGTTTCTTCGTGATAGGTTGGCGTGCGTAATCCTTCCAAATCCCAAAGAGGGTTAGGCATACTTGCGCCAGGGAAAACCACGTTGTTAAACCCTAAGGGGCGAGAATCATCTAAGTAAAACGATTGAAGATAGTTATAAATATAACCACGACCTCGAGCGCGTTCCGTGAGTGATAAATCGGGAGGCGTTTGCCCAAACCATTTCAAGCCTTCTGAACCGACCATTGCATTGTGCATCTGATCAACGGGCTTGGCGCCTGTGAGAATCAGATTTTTTGCGCCAATTTCAGGGTCAATACCCAAATCGCGGAATGTGCGATTGTAGCGTTGATATTGTAAAGAATGGCAACCAGAGCAGTAGTTTACAAAATACTTTGCTCCGCGTTGTAAAGAACCTTGATCGGTTAAATCAGGGGTGAAAGGGTGGTTAGGGAACCATTCCCCACCACCAGAAGCAAGCGATTGAACAGCAACCAAAGCGCTTGCCAAGCCAATTAGAATTTTTTTCATCATATGCCTCACATTGCCATTTAGCGTACACGCGTAGGTACAGGTTTGGTTTTGTCTAATTTGCTATAAATTGGCATCAACAAGAAGAAAGCGAAGTAGACAAAGGTGAATAACTGTGCCAAGAACGTGACAGTTGCCGTTGGTGCCATCGTGCCGAGTTTGGTTAATACCAAGAAGGCAACGGTGAAAATGCCCAAAGCCAGTTTCGAAATCCAGCCTTTGTAGCGAATGGATTTAACAGGAGAGCGGTCAAGCCACGGTAAGATGAAAATCATCGCTACTGCACCAAACATAAAGACTACGCCCCACAATTTTGCAGGCACGCCAAACCAATCCCATGTCATCGCACGAAGAATGGAATAAAACGCGCCAAAATACCAAACAGGGGCAATATGTGGAGGTGTAACTTGTGGATTCGCAGGCTCAAAGTTTGCCAGCTCAAGTAAATAACCACCACCTTCAGGCAAGTAGAAAATAACACCTGCAAAAATGAAGAAAAATACGCCAAAGCCGACTAAGTCCTTGATCGTCAAGTAAGGGTGGAAAGGAACACCATCAAGCGGAATACCATTCTCATCTTTATATTGCTTGATTTCGATACCATCGGGATTGAGTGAGCCAACTTCGTGCAAGGCGATAATATGAGCTGCAACCAGCATCACCAGCACGAGTGGAATCAAAATGACATGCAAGGAGAAGAAGCGGTTAAGTGTAGCATCAGAGATGTAGAAGTCACCTTGAATGAAGGTCACAATAGCATCACCAACCACAGGAATAGCGCTAAAGAGCGAGATGATAACGTTTGCGCCCCAGTAAGAAGTTTGTCCCCATGGGAGCAAATAACCCATAAAGGCTTCTGCCATCAAGCATAAGAAAATGAGCGCACCAAAGAGCCAGACAAGTTCTCGTGGCTTACGATAAGAACCATATAAAAGACCACGGAACATATGCAAGTACACGACCACAAAAAAGGCAGATGCGCCTGTGGAGTGCATATAGCGAATGACCCAGCCGAAATTAACATCGCGCATAATATACTCAACGCTAGCAAATGCTTCGGCTGCACTGGGTTTATAGAACATGGCAAGCCACACGCCTGTCAAAATTTGGTTGATTAAGACCAACAAGGCAATGGAGCCAAAGTAATACCAGAAGTTAAAATTCCACGCGGCATAGTAGCGATCCATGTGAGCATGCCACAGGGAAGTGAGTGGGAAGCGGTCGTCAATCCAGCCGAGAAGACCAGTGGTTTTGTAAGGATTTGCTGCCATATTAGCCTCCTGCAATTGGATCTTCGCCCACCACAATCACATTATCGCCATCAAAGCGATAGGGAGGAATGGTGAGGTTGGTTGGTGCGGGTACGCCTTTGTATACGCGTCCTGCATAGTCAAATTTGGAGCCGTGGCATGGGCAGAAAAAGCCACCTTGCCAATTGGCATCGCCACGCACGGTGCGACCTTGTTCGGCGCTTTGCAATGCAGGGGCGCAACCTAAGTGAGTACATACACCCAACATAACCAAAAACTCATCATTGCTGGCGCGTGAGAGATTTTTGGCATATTCAGGTTGGAGAGATTCTACTGAATCAGGGTCACGCAATTCCCCTGCCAAGCCTTCAAGCGTGGCGACCATTTCAGGGGTACGTCGCAAAATAAACACCACTTTCCCTTGCCATAAAACGGTTTGCATCGCGCCAGCTTCAAGCTTGGACACATCAACGCTCACGGGAGCGCCGATTGCCTTTGCGCGTTCGCTGGGGAGCCAAGAGGCAAGAAATGGGGTTGCGACAAAGCCAGCGCCAACGGCTGTGTAAGCGGTTGTCGCGGCAATTAGAACCTTGCGCCGTGTAGGATTTTCAGGCGGCGCGGGATTAAAAGCTGGTAAAAGACCTTCGCTGCTCATGATGATACTCCGCACATTATGATTTGTGCATTGGGGGGCAGAATCGCCCATATAGTTAAAAAGAGGTTAAATTATACTCCGCTAAGCAACTTGGATTCAAACGCCATGCATCAATCAATCTGAGATAAACAAAGCGCTTTGTTGAGAGAAAGCGAGCTTGCAACACAAAGCGCTTTGATGATGGATTGCTTGGGGCGAGAAGTTAATGCTTAGAAGGGGTTATCGTCATCAAAAAATCGTACTTTTAAGCCAAAACGATTGGTTAGATGTTCGCCTAAGGCGATAACGCCAGCGCGTTCGGTTGCATGATGCCCACAAGAGTAATAAAGCGCTTTGAGTTCATGGGCTTCGTGGTAGGTTCTCTCGGCATACTCGCCGCTAAAAAATGCCTGCGCCCCTTCACTAACGGCTTGCGCAAAGAAATCTTGTGCTGCTCCTGTACACCAAGCAATACGGCGAATAGGTTGGTTGAGAGAGCCTACCATCACGGGCTTGCGTCCTAAGTTTTTTTCTAGTTTACGCGCGATAGAGTGAGCTTCTGTTGTCACCACTTCGGCATGCCAAATTAAGGGCTCTACTTCTGATTGATACACACGATTGCAAACAAAATGGCTGGCAAAAAGCGCATTGTTGCCCACAATGGGGTGTTGGTCGAGTGGGAGATGGTAGGCAATAAGGTTGATGTTGTGTTGCATCAAACTGAGCAAACGTTGGCGTTTGATGCCCACAACGGTTGGATTTTCATTTTTCCAAAAATAGCCGTGATGTACCAGCAAAACATCAGCCTCAAATTCAATAGCAGCTTCAATGGCTTTTTGCGAGGCACTGACCGATGTCAGCACGCGTGTGACTTTTTCGCGCCCTTCAACTTGTAAGCCGTTGGGGGCATAGTCTTTAAAGCGCTTTGTTTCTAGATATTCGTCTAAATAGTGCAACAATTCTTGGCGTTTCATGAGGCTTCTCCTTTGATACGACTAATGTTAGCGCCAACTGCGCTGAGCTTTGCCTCAATGCCATCGTAGCCCCTATCCAAATGATAAATGCGGTCAATGATGGTTTCGCCTTCTGCACATAAGGCAGCAATCACCAAACAGGCGCTGGCGCGTAAATCCGTTGCCATGACAGGCGCACCACGCAAACGTTTAACGCCAATGCTGGTGGCACTGTGTCCGTCAATGCTGATGTTTGCGCCCATACGTTGCAACTCAGGAACATGCATGAAACGGTTTTCGAAGATGGTTTCGGTGATGATACCTGTGCCTTCTGCGATACAGTTAAGCGCCATGAATTGAGCTTGCATATCGGTGGGGAAGGCAGGGAAGGGCGCTGTTTTGATAGAAACGGCATTCAAGGGGCGATTTTGGGCGTCGATGGTTAAATAATCTTGCCCACGCTCAATATGTGCGCCAGCTTGGTGGAGTTTTTCAATAACGGCTTCTAACAAAGCGCTTTGGATATGGGTAAGGGTGGTTTTACCACCTGTAGCTGCTGTTGCAACCAAATGGGTACCCGCCTCGATACGGTCAGCAACCACATGATGCGTCACCCCTGAAAGCGCTTTAACGCCTTCGATGACAAGCGTTGATGTGCCGATGCCTGAAATTTTTGCGCCCATCGCGTTTAAGCAATGCGCTAAATCGGTGACTTCAGGCTCTTGTGCGGCATTTTCCAAAACGGTGGTTCCTTCGGCAAGGGTTGCTGCCATCAAGATATTTTCGGTGCCTGTGACGCTCACCACATCAAAGAAGAAGCGAGCGCCTTTGAGTTTGCCTTTAGCGACAATATAGCCACCATCAATCTCAATCTCTGCGCCCATCGCTTGCAAGCCTTTGATATGTAAATCAACAGGGCGAGCGCCAATCGCACAACCACCTGGCAGAGAAACCTTTGCCTCGCCAAATCGTGCTAATAAAGGCCCTAAAACCAAGATACTGGCTCGCATGGTTTTTACCAGCTCATAAGGGGCGGTGTAATCATGAATATTATCGGCACATACGCTCACCTGATTTTGCCCACTAAATTCTGCCTTTGCGCCCAGCTCACGCAAAACTGCAAGCGTGGTGTTGACATCAAGCAAACGTGGAACATTGTTGATGATACAAGGCTCTTTGGTGAGTAAAGTTGCTGCCAAAATAGGCAACACAGCATTTTTTGCGCCACTTACCGCAATTTCCCCACGCAAGGGGTTGCCACCAATAATTCGTAATTTATCCATCTAATACCTCCGTTTTCACGCCCAAAGCATGCACAATATTTTGATTCAATTCCGCTTGCACAGCATTCATCACCAAACGATGCTGCTCTAAGCGCTTTAAGCCTTGAAATTGTTTGGCGCGTACCAGTACATCGCAATGCACGCCATCAGGACAACTGACCGTTACTTCTGATTCGGGCAAGGCTTCTAAAATTCGGTCTTTAATCAGTTTTTCAATCATAGATTCAATAGGTTGGTTAATCGGAGGATAAGTTAAAGGGTAAATGGTAAAGTTTAGCAAGTTGTTGAAAAATTGGAGGCATATTGTGCCACGAGTAATCCAATTGAGAGTGGATTTGCTGGGCTTGTGAAATAAACACACACAACGCTGCTAATCCCACACTATCCAACGCGTTGAGCTGGCTACCATCAATGACAAAGCGCTTTGGTAAGGTGGTTTTTGGAGGGCTGAGGCTTTTTCCGTTAAGCGAATAACGCGTGAGTTCAGGGTGAAGCTGTAATACCTCACCCAATTTCCACACGCCCAAAGCGCTTTGTTTACGATCGGTCATGGCTGAATAGAGCCTTGATTAAGCTGCTGAATCAGGGAATCAACGCCTTGATTTTGCAAAATGTTCTCAAAACTGCTGCGGTAGCTAATCAAGAAAGAGACGTTTGCAAAAACCACATCATAAATCAGCCATTTCTCTTGACTGGGGCGCAATTTAAATTCTACAGGCACCGTATTTCCTGTTTTATCACGGACTTGCAATTTCAACACAGCACGCCCTTTATCATCAACATCGGGATTGCCTAAAAATTTGACGTTATCATTGAGCTTAGAATCAGCATAAGCTTCCCAACCTTTGGAATAGGCGCGTACCAAAAACTGCTTGAATGCTTGTTCAAAAGCGCTTTGTTTATCAGCGGTCACTTGTTTGGCGCTACGACCTAAAACAAATTTTGCCATGTAGGAAAAATCCAGATGAGGCAAGATTTCTTGGTCAGCAAGCTGAATAAGGGCATCGGGATTTTGGCTGTAAAGCGCTTTGTTTTTGGAGAGATTATCCAAAATGGTTTGCGCTTGACGCTCCACCAGTTCACGCGCCGATTCAGGGCTTGGGGCAGCCAAAGCGCTTAAGAAACATTGCCCGATAAAGGCTAGGGCGAGGAGGATTTTTTTCATGGTATCGTTCCTTTTGGGTGTCTGTTAAGAATTGGACATTTGTGTGATGACTTGCTGAATCAGCTTTTCAATCACAATCGAGGAGCCTGTAAAGCTGATTTCGTCTTGATGTTTGAGGGTTTCATCAGCACCACCCAGCGTAATGCCAAGATATTTTTCGCCGAGTAAACCTGAGGTTAAAACTTCCAATGTGCTATCTTCAGGCAAAATGTTCTCATAGGCGCGGTCTAGCTCAATCCAAACCAAAGCTTGGTAACCTCGTTTAGGGTCAAGCGTTATCGTTTTGATGCGACCAATCTGTACGCCTGATAATTGCACCGAAGCGCTTTTGGAAAGACCACTCACATCGCGAAAATAGGCTTTGAGCTCAAAGGTTCGCTCAGGTCTAAATCCTGCAAGATTGCTGGTTTGAAAGCCTAAGAAGGCAAGAGAAGCCAAAGCGCTTAAGACAAATAGCCCAACAAGGCTGGTGGTTAAGGTGGATTTGTTCATCAGAATTCCTTAAAACATAAACGCGGTGAGGATAAAGTCTAAACCAAGCACCGCCAAAGACGAAAACACAACAGTTTTCGTGGTGGCATAGGCTAAGCCTTGTGCGTTGGCTTGTGAAGTGAAACCGTGATAACACGCAAGTAATGCCACCACAAAGCCAAAGCATAAGCCTTTTAGCAACATACCCAGCACGATGTCATGGTAAAAATCTACGCCACGTTGCATTTGTCCCCAAAAAATCCCAGCATCAACGCCAAGCGAAACCACGCCCACCAAATAGGCGCCAAGCATGGCAACGGTGACAAAAATTACCACCAACAACGGCAAGCATAAAAGAGCTGCAAAAAATCGTGGTATACCCACATATCCCAGTGGCTCAATGCCCATCATCGACAAAGCGCTTAGCTGTTCTGTGGTTTTCATCAAGCCAATTTCAGCTGTCATACTTGAACCCGCGCGCCCTGCAAACAACAAGGCGCTGACCACAGAACCAAGTTCTCGCATCAAAGATAATGCCACCATAATCCCTAAGGATTGTTCAGCCCCAAATTGTACCAACGTGGTGTAGCCTTGTAGCGCCAGAACCATACCTACAAATAAACCTGACACCACAATAATCGGTAACGATAACACCCCAATATTGAGCATAGCGCGAATAAAAAGCATAGGTTTACGCAGCAGAAAAGCGCTTTGACGCAGAAGTGTCAAACAAAACAAAGCCAACTCACCAACTGAGCTTAAGGCATTTAGCGTGATTTTACCGATGAAATGAGGGAGGTTTAGGAGAAAGTTCATGAGTTGCCTTTGGATTTTTTAGCGAGAGGGGAGCCTAGCAAAGCGCTTTGGTAATCAGGTGCGGGATAATGGAAGGGCATTGCGCCTTCAGGCAGAGCGTGCATAAATTGTTCAATGGCAGGATTGTTGCTGTGATAAAGCGCTTTGGGCGTGTCAAAGGCTATCAATTGGGCTCCTGAAAGTAGGAGGATTTTATCGGCAATACTGGCAACTTCTGCCACATCGTGCGAAACAATCAGGCTGGTCATATTCAAGCCCATATTGGCTTCTTTCACCAATTTCACCAAAACGCCCATCGAGATGGGATCTTGCCCTGTGAAAGGTTCATCGTAAATCATCACGCGAGGGTCAAGCGCTAGTGCGCGTGCTAAAGCCACACGCCGAGCCATACCGCCTGATAATTCATTCGGCATCAAAGCGCTTGCGCCTCGTAAGCCCACTTGCTCCAATTTCATCAAGACCAGCGCTTGAATCACACGTTCATCAAGCTTGGTTAATTCACGTAAGGGAAATGCTACATTATCAAAGACATTCAGTTCAGCAAAGAGTGCGCCCGATTGAAAGAGCATGCTCATTTGTTGGCGCAAACGCATCAAAGCGCTTTGGCTAAGCTGATGTACAGGTTCACCCAGCACCCAAATCTCGCCACGATCAGGCTTGAGTTGCCCTGTTATCAGACGCATAAGTGTGGTTTTACCTGTGCCACTAGGGCCCATCACGCCAATGAGTTCATTTTCCTCTACCTTAAAGCTCACATTGTCCAGAATCACGCGTTGCCCATAGGAAAAATGAAGATTCTTAACTTCGATTACAGCACTCATATGATCTCCCCTGCCAAAGCAAGAAGATGGTTGGCGTGTTCTTCAGAGATGGGCATCACCGATAAACGCGAGCCTTTCTCCAATAACAGACACCCTGTTAAAGGGGCAACAGTTTTCAAAAAGCTTAAAGGCAAGATTTTGCCAAAGCGCTTTGCTTTGCCCACGCGTACGCAAAACCAGCGTGGCTTATCGTGTGTTGCTTTCTCATCAAAATAAGCGCTTTGGGGGTTGAATTGGCTGGGGTCAGCTTGTGCCATTTCCACTACTTCCATCAGCCCAACAATGGCGGAGGGGTTGGCGTTGGAATGGTAGAAAAAAACCTCATCGCCAACTTGCATTTCTTGCATGAAATTGCGGGCTTGGTAATTGCGAACTCCGTCCCAAAGGCTTGTTTTTTCAGCGATTAAATCATCAATAGAAAAGACATCAGGCTCTGATTTCATTAGCCAAAAGCGCTTTGGCATGGGGGCATTAGTCTTTTTCGTATTCATAAATGAACTCCACTTGCTTGTTGTTTTGAGAGGCAGAGGCTTCGACACGCATGCGTTTGTTGAAATGGTATTTGGCGATAAATTCGGTGATGGAGGTGAAGAAATCGCTCTTTAAGCCAACGTATAAATCTTCTGTCAAATTCTTACCTGCTTTCAAGCCATTAAGATTAACATCTAACACATCTAAGCCTGTTGCTCCTGCCAAGTCAGGCATCACAGAACCCAGCGCCATGTTGGCAGCTGCATTCATCAAGCCATCGCGATCCATCGCACCATCAGGCGCACGTCCAAACATCAAGTACGACAAAATAGAACTATCAGGCATGGCAGGGTTGGAGGTGAGGGTGAGTTTCAAGCGTGAAACCGCTCCTTTAACACTTGCCCCAACCTCCACATCATTAATCTGCCGCAGTGCCAACACATCAACCACAGGATTGGCAATGTTGTTGCCTGTAAAGGTCACGCTACCACGCCGAATATCCAGCTCTTGCCCATAAAGCATATAAGCCCCACTGGCAACCTCAATTTTGCCTGAGGCAGAAAGCGCTTCTTTGGGCTGCATTTTGAGCTGAATACCACCTTTTAAACGCAAATTCACATCGCGATTTTTGAAATAAACGCTATTACCAAGCTTCACGCCAATATTGGCATAAAACGGGCTATTGCTTGCCTCTGGTGCTGCTTTCTTTTTCGGCGCTTGACTACCCACAATCACCACATCATCTGAACGACTCACGCCACTGGAGGTGTCAGGAATATCAATGGAAGCTTTGGGAATGACAATCTCACCATTGACGTGAATGCCTTTGTTGGGGTCAATTTGAATATCAAACGTAGGGTTGATGCTGACTTTCATATTTTTGGCATTCGCCACCAACATATCTTTGCCCGAGAGTTGGAGGTTGAGTTTGAGGGGGCTTAAATGCAATACGCCTTGTGTTTTCATATTGCCTTCAGGGGTGCCGATATTGCCCAAAATATCGATTTGCCCTGTTTTTTGGGCGAGGAGCTGGAGGGAGATATCTTTGAGTTCTGTTGAATAAGCTGGGATAACGATTAACCCCTTTTTCAAGGCGATATTGCCTTGAAATTCTGGATTATCGAGCGTTCCACCAATAGCCATTTGTCCATCAACTTGCCCCTTTAGCGTGCTGATTTTGGGCGCAAAGGTTCGCCATACGCCCAAATCAGGCATATTTACGCGCACACTGCCGTTCATGCGTTGGAAATTGTTCATGTTCAAATTTCCCTCAACCAAGCCCATTTGCCCCAAATTCAGTCTCAAAGCGCTTTGCAGTTGTTGACCGTTGAGCTGGATATTTAAGCCACTGTTGCCTGTGATAGGAATGGTGAGAGGGGGCTGGTCAGGAAGGCGTACGTTGATACTGCCGTTATCCAGCTGGATTTGGCTATTGCCTGACCATGCGCCTCGTTCATTTTGGCGGATTTCTCCTTGCCCACGCACTACGGTTTGTACTTTCACTTCGTTAGGAATCAAATCGCCCAAGCTTTTGGGGTGAAGCGCTTTGATTTGGTATTTGATGGTAAGCCCTTGTTGTTGGGAGACATCAACGCACGCATCAGAATGTCCATCCATCAGGCAGAAATGTTGCAAGGTTAATCCATTGGGGTGGTAATGCAGTTGGGCGGTGCGGTTGGTTTTTAGGTTGATGCCTTGATGTTGCAGGCTTAATGCTCGAATCTCGCCTAGATACTCGTCAAAGCCTTTAAAGCCGCCATGTATTTGGGTTTGGAGATTGCTTTCGCCACCTGTGGTTTGGAGCTTGATGGTGTGCTGGTTGAAGGTTCCGTTGGTATGTAATTGAATACTTTGCCATTTTTTACCATCAAGGTTCACGCCTTTAGCTTCGAGTTGGTTGTTGAAAATGCCATTGCCGTCAGCATGAGTATGTAGCTTGGCAGAGAGTTGCGCCACGCTGAAGTCATTAAATTGGAGCTGGCTCCCTTTTGCATTGAGCTGAACGGTAGGCAATTGGGGCTTACCTGTTATTTTGCCATCGATTTGGAGCATGCCTGAGAGTTTGGGGTAAAACGCGGAAAGCGCTTTAGCATCAAGTTTTAACCCCAAATCTAAAGCGCTTTCGCTTAGACGACCTTCTGCTACCAGCTGATTATTACCCACTTTCAGTTGCACGCCATCTAACAAAACCTTATCGCCTTCAAGCTTTACCACGCCTTGACCTGATAAAGCTTGCTTTTGCCAGCTACCTGAAAGCGCTTTGAGGTTGACGGTGGTTTGAAGCTGGGGTTCGAGTTGTCCTGTGGTGTGCAGTTCGCTGTTTAAGAGGGCGCTAAGTTCTGGCAAAAGCGCTTTGGGGTTGAGCTTGTCAGTGGTGAGGTTTAAATCCCATGCAACAGGCGACAAATGCACCTTGCCTGCAAGCTCAGCTTTGCCTTCTAAGGCATTTAAGGAGAGTTGGATATTTTGGAGCTCTTGGAATTGGTAGAGTTTTGTCTGGAGTTTAGCTTTGAAGGAGGGAATATCTTGCCCTTTACCATCTAACGCTGCGTTGAGTTGTAAGTCTTGCAAAGTGCCTTGAGCCTGCAGTGAGCCATTTTGTGATTCAAATAGTTTTCCATAATGGAGCGCTTTCCATGCAACATTGGCCTCCAATGCTGGAGAATCAGGATTACCTGAAAGTTTAAGCACGCCTTCCAGCGCTCCTTTTAGCTCAGGGAGCAATTGTTGCAATTTGGGCGCGTGGATATGAGCTTCGATTTGTGCTTGTTCTGGGCTATAGATGCCATTTGCGGTGAGATGGTTATCTGCCATACGGATGTTGAGATGGTCAGCATGGAGAGTATTGTGTTCGTAACGAACGCTGCCTGTTCCGTGTAAAGGGTAGCCTTCCAGTTTGCCGTCCAATTGTTCAATTTGAAGCAAAGCGCTTTGTTCCGTGCCTGTGGTGTGAAGTTTGGCATTGATGTTGCCCTGAATGCCGAAAAATTCTGGATTAATGTCTTCTAAAATTAAACGATTGTCCCAAGTTAAGGGCGAGAACTGCACCTTGCCTTCCAAGCCGATGGTTCCTGCCAACGCTTTGAGTTGTACATCAATATGCTCGGCGCTCTCTGGCGTTAAAAGCGCTTTGGCGGCGAGGGTTAGTGGTGGAATCGTTTGACCTTGAGCTAGTGTTTCAGTTTGTAATTCAAGCTGTAAGGCATCAAAAGTGCCTTGTGCGCTGAGTGTTCCTTGAGGGCTTTTGTATTCGCCCAAAGCGCTTAGGTTTTGCCAAGAGAGGTTTGCCTTTAGAGCTTGCTGGGCTAAATCGATGTTGGCGTGGATTTGAGCATCAACTTCGGCCATGTCGCCTGTGCTGTGGAGCGTAAGCTGAGGATTGAGAATGCTGCCTGTGGCGTGTAGGTTTAAAGCTTGTTTGGGTTCATGCAAATGGGCTTCGACTTCGGCAGAGAGCGGATAATCTTGTGTGGTCTTTAAGGCTAATTTGAGGGTGGGAATGTCCGCCAAATCACTGTACAAAGCGCTTTGCAGGGTCAGGTCGTTGCCATGATAATGGGCTTCTAGCGTTGCATCATGAAGGGTGATGATGGTTTGTTTTTGTTGGCTGATGCGGAATTGTTCCAGATGAATATGGTCTACATCGACAAGCATCGGCAGATGAATATCAGGCAAGGCGTGCAAAGGCTCACTCGGGGGAGAAGGCTCTTCGCTTGACGCTGGTAAATCCAAATAGCCACGAACCAAAGCCAATTCGTGCAGATGAACATGCTTTTGCCAAAGCGCTTTGCTATCGAGCTTTAGGCGCAATTGTTCCAGCTGTAGCTCAACGCCTTCGCCCGAAAATACCAATCCATCAGCCTCTAAGCCTCCTAAAAGGCTACCATGCCATGTGTTGGCTTCTAAGTGATAGGGGGTGAATAGAGAAAGCAGGCGAGGTAATTGTCGCAAGCCTGTTTCGGTGTAAAGCAAGCCCAACAATAGGCTGATGCTGATGATGAAGAACGCCAAGAATGCCAGAGACAGGCGTTTGAGGAATTTTTTCATACAAATATCCTTAGAAGGCAAAGCGCTTTGAGGACGCGTTATAAATCCAGCTCTGTGCCAATGTTGAGATGAATGCGGTAGGCATCGCCATAAGTTTTATCAAAGCCATGACCAATATCGAGCTTGATGGGGCCTACAGGTGAGCGCCAATGTATCCCCATACCAGCCCCTACTTTCACTTTTGGATTTTCAATCCAAGCATCGCCTGCATCGACAAACAACGCTGCTGCCCAATCGTCTTTGAAGTAATATTCATATTCCAAGCCTGCTACGAGATTCTTTTTGGCGCCAATGTTTACGCCATTTTGATAATGTCCAATGCGCTCGAAGTTGTAGCCACGAATGGAGCGGTCACCGCCTGCGTAATAGCGCAAACTGGGCGGGAGTTTGTGAAAGTCTTTGGTGAAGGTATGACCCAAATCAAGGCGAGAGGTGATACGGTGCTTATCATCAATTTGTTGCAGATAACGACCCGAGAGATTGATTTGGGCAAAGTTGATATCCGATAAAAGCGCTTTGCCACCTGCCATGATTTCTCCACGCACTTGGTAGGCAGAGCGTGGGTTGAGTTCATTGGGGTGTGAGCTGTATTTCCATTGGGCTTTGGGGTAGAAGAGGGTGACGTGTTCTTTTTGCCCGCCGATGGTGAAGTTGCCATAATCGCCCACCAAAGCATAGCGATGTGTCCAATGTCCACGCCGTTTATGGTAACCACCTTCTGCCAATAGGCGTACATCTTTACTAGGTTTGTACGCCCATTTTGATGCCATACGTAAGTAGTAATAATCGCTTTGGGGTTGTTTGCCAGGAATGCGGTACAAACCATCAAACGAGCTTTCTTTTTGTCCCAGTAGGGTATTTAACGTAAAACTATGCCCGCGTTCATTGACCCAACGGCGTGTAAAATCAAATTTTGCGATAAAGCCTTTATCGGTTGAAAATCCAACGCCGTACACATAGCGATTGCGTTTGTTCATGGAAAGTTGGGTGTCGAGTATGACCGATTTTTGCTCACGATTCAGGACAGGGTTCACAATGACTTCCGAAAAATAATCGCTGCCTTGTAAATCTTGCTGAAGTACCATCACATCATCGGATAAAAACGGTTCGTTGGGTTTTAAGGCAACGTAGCGATGCAAGAAGCTTTCTTGGAATGGCTCTTGGGTGGAATCACGATAGGCGAAGGTAGTTTTGTCGTAGTGGTAGCGGTCACCACTGCTAAAAGCCAGAGAAATGCTGGCTTCTTGGGTATCAGGATTGACTTCAATGCGGTTTTCCGTAAACCCCCCATCAAAATATCCACGTGCTGCTGCCAGTTCTAAAAATTGGCTTTTGTAGGTTTCGTAGGTGGTGTGGTTTAGTACATCGCCACGCTTGAAAGGGTAACGCTGAATGAGGGCGACAAATTCAGGGTCATCAAGCGCCTCGCCTTGCACATCTAAATTGCTCAAGATGATGCGCGTAGGTTTGCCTGCTTTAACATTGTAGATGATGCTTAAATCCTTACCATTCAAACGATGATTGACGGTAGTTTCACTGTTGTAATAGCCAAAAGGTTGAAGAGATTTGGCAATTTCTTGCTTGCCTTGCTCGATGAGATAGTGAACATAATCTGCGCTCAAGCCTGATTGTTGGGGGGGAGCGATGGTTTCATTTAAAACAAGAGGCAATTGGAGAAACAAACGCGCATTTTCCTCTTCTTCCTCCTCAAGTCCGCGTATTTCAATCTCGGTGATTTGATGACCATACAAAGCGCTTAAAAGCTTGTCATCAGCCCAAGTAGTGGTGACAAAAAGGAGGAGAAAAAGAGGATAAAACCGAAGCATAATCAATCCTTAGCTAAACGGAGGTGATGAGGGCGTAAGCCGAGTAGATACAAGCTTGCGCCGTAGCAGAGTAGACCTAGCGTAATCAAAGCAAGCAGCGCGGTGAAACGTTGCCAGCTAGCAGCGGTGAAATAATGGGCTAAAGTGTTTTGACTGCTGATTAAGGCGCACGCCATGATGAGATTGGCGATGAGGATTTGGGCGTAAAAGAGCTTTGGTGGGCGGAGGGTAGTATGGTGGCGTAGAAATGCATTCAGCAATACCATATTGACCAGCGAAGATAAAGCTGTTGCAGCTGCTAAGCCTAAATGCGCGAAAGGTTGTACCAACATAACCGCCAGTATCAAATTTACGCCCATGGCGATAAGCCCAGCTTTGACAGGGGTTTTGGTATCTTGTCGCGCATAAAAAGCAGGAGCTAATACTTTGATGATAATCATAAATCCTGCCCCTAAGCCATAAACTTGTAATGCCAAAGCGCTTTGTTCGGCATCGTGAACAGAGAAGGCTCCGTATTGAAACAAGCTTTGCATCAGAGGTTTTGCCAAGCAAACCAAGCCTACTGCTGCCGCGCTTCCCAGTATCAAAGCCCATTGCCATGCCCACGATAACGTTTGTTCAAAGCGCTTTGGGTCAGGGTCAGATTTTAGGGAGCTGAGTTTTGGCAAAATGACCGTTCCTAAGGCTACCCCAATCAAAGCTACAGGTAACTCCACCAAACGATCAGCATAATAAAGCCATGAAATGCTGCCAGTCATTAGGCTGGAGGCAAGTAGAGTATTGACCAATACAGTTAGTTGGGAAACCGATGAGCCGAACAAAGTTGGCAACATCAGGCGCAAAATACGTCCCACGCCTTCATGCTTGGCGAGGCGAGGGCGTTTTAAGAGCTTAAGCTTGATGAGAAAAGGAATTTGTAGCGAGAGTTGCGCTACCCCACCCCATAACACTGCCCACGCTAGCTCAACCCCAGAGCTTTCTTCATGAAAAGCTCGCCAAAGGCAAGCCAGCAATAAAGCGATATTGAGTAAGGCAGGTGTTAAGGCGGGAATGGCAAAGCGTTCGAAGGTGTTGAGAATTCCTCCAGCAAGTGCGGTGAGTGAAATCAAGAGAATATAGGGGAACATGATGGCGAGCATCTCTTCTCCTAAAAGGAGCTGTTCAGGTTTTTCACTCAAACCCTGAGCCACCAAAAGAAGGATACTCCCTGAAAATATGACACCCAAAGCGCTTATGATGATGAGCGCGGTGAGTAAAGTGCCTGTGGTGTGGGCTATTAAATTGGGGAGATTGTTTTGGTTAAGCTGTTCATCTTCGGCTTTGGTTTGTGCTAAGACGGGAATGAAAGCATTAGCAAAGCCTCCTTCTGCGAAAAAGCGGCGCAAAGTGTTAGGAATGCGGAGAGCGGCAAAAAAGGGGTCTGTGATGTGGGCATCGAAATAACGCGCAATCAACACATCTCGCGCCAAGCCTAAAAAGCGAGAAATTAGCGTCATGCCTGCGAACACAAAAGAAGAACGCCCGAGTGAACGGGCTTTCGGAGGGGTGGTGTTGGTGGGCAAAGCGCTTTGCGACATCAGGCAATCCAGTTTAGGCGTTTGGCAATATTTAAAATTGCATCGGCGCGGTTCATGGAGTAGAAATGAATAGCGGGCACGCCTTCTTTAACCAAGCGTTCGCACAAATGAGCAACGACATCTGCACCAAAATCCATCAATGTAGGTAAATCATCTTGCAAAGTTTCAAGGCGTTTACGGAGCCAGCGTGGAATTTCTGCGCCACAAGAGTCAGAGAAACGAGAGAGCTGCGTGTAATTGGTGATGGGCATAATGCCTGGAACAATAGGAATATCGACTCCAGCTTTGTGAGCTTCATCGCGAAAACGTAAATAAGCATCAGCATTGAAGAAATATTGTGTGACAGCCTCATTCGCCCCTGCACGAACTTTTTCCACGAAAAATGCCAAATCTGCCTGTGGGCTACGAGCGCGAGGGTGTGATTCTGGGTAAGCAGCAACAGCGATGTGAGCATTTTTTCCCCAGCGCTCACGCGTAAATGCGACCAAATCTTTGGCATCGTGTAAATCCCCTGCTTGATACATACCAGAAGGCATATCGCCACGAAGCGCCATCAGGCGATTAATACCAAGCGCTTTGTAGTGATCAAGCAATTCACCGATATCTGTACGGCTGGAGGCGACACAGGTTAAATGTGGCATGACAGGCTGTTGTTTTTCATCAAGAATGCGTTGAACAGTTTGCAGTGTTCTCTCACGCGTGCTACCGCCAGCTCCATAAGTGACTGAAAAATATTCCCAAGGTAGATTAGAAAGCTCTTTTCGAACCAGAGCCAGCTTGTCTGCTCCTTCTTGAGTTACTGTTGGGAAAAACTCGCAACTTAAGCGAATAGAAAGCGCTTTGGGAGATTGGGTGGAAATATCATTCATCGTTTCACCTCAACCGCTTCAATATAAAGCACCAAATTCTCTTTTACTAAATAGCGTTGTTTGTTCACATCGTCAAAATGGTAAAAACCTTCTTCAAGCTTGGGTTGTTGTGGCGTGTAGAGTGTTTCTCCGCTCATCATTTTAACTTCATAAAGGCTTTTTTTGTTACTCAAGCCAGAGCAAGCTGCGAGGAAGAGTAGGGTTGTGAGATAAAGGTAAGGTTTCATATTCAATCCTTTAGGGTTAAATAAAACGGGGGCGTGATGAGTTGGACCAAGAGCAGCCTTATTCATCGAAAAATGCTGAAAGTATAGTTGAAAAGGGCGATTTACGCATTAGCTTTTGTAGGAGTATTGGTTTTGCCAAAGCGCTTTGTTGTGGCAAGCTTGGAGGGTGAAAAAGGTGTAAGTGGGAAGATTTTATGCCCTTGAAACGGTATAATCGAATCTTATCCAATTGGCGGATATTGAGGCTTTATTTTTTAGATTGATAGGATTATGGCTTAAATGACATCTTTACAACATACTACCGATATTCCCTTCGAACGTTTTGACCTTGAAGCTTCTATTTTGGAAGCGCTTTGTGATGCTCATTTAACCCACGCAACCCCCATTCAAGCTCAAGTTTTGCCGTTGACGCTTCTGGGGCATGATGTGATGGGCTTAGCACAAACAGGCACTGGTAAAACAGCAGCATTTTTAATCTCCTTGTATCACTATTTGATGAAAAATCCTGTTCACCCAAAAGCCAAAGGTCCCTATGCAGTGATTATTGCACCTACGCGAGAGTTAGCATTACAAATTAAAAAAGATGCTGATTTGATTGGGCGTTATACGGGCTTAACCAATATGGTTGCGATAGGTGGCGCTCATTTGGAGTATCAAAAGCATCTTTTAACCAATGCGCCGATTGATATTGTCATTGGCACACCAGGTCGTTTGATTGATTTATACAAACAGCGTGCTTTGCGTTTGCGCAACGTGGAGGTTTGTGTATTAGATGAAGCAGACCGCATGTTTGATTTGGGCTTTATTGATGATGTTCGTTACTTGATTCGCCAAATGCCACCAGCCCATGAGCGTTTGAATTTATTATTTTCCGCAACGATGGCGCAACGGGTACAAGAGTTGGCGTATGAATATTTCAATGCTCCTAAAGTGGTGCAAATTGAGGGGCAAAAAACGGCAGACAAAATCGAGCAAGTGTTGTACCACACGGCTAGACACGAAAAAACGCCACTGTTGATTGGCTTGTTAAATCAAGAAAAGCCCAAGCGTAGCATCATTTTCTTGAACACCAAGCGTGATTTAGAGCGTTTGGCGTTGGTGTTGAAAGAAAACGGCTATCCTAATGCAGCGCTTTCAGGCGATTTGCCTCAGAAAAAACGCGAGCAAATGTTGCGTGATTTCCAAGACGGTAAGTTAAATATTTTGGTTGCAACAGATGTGGCGGCGCGAGGCTTGCATATTCCAGAGGTAAGCCATGTCTTTAACTATGATTTGCCTCAAATGGCAGAAGATTATGTGCATCGTATTGGTCGTACAGCACGAGCTGGGGCTTCAGGTAAGGCAATTAGCTTTGCCTGTGAGGAATATGTCTACAGTCTTCCCGAGATTGAGCATTATCTTAACGCCCGAATTCCCTTGGATAATTTTTCAGAGGATTTGTTGGCTGATGTGATTCCGTTGAGTGAAGAGGGCTTGAAGGCTTTGGAACGCAAACGTGAGTCACGTGAGGGCGGTCGTGAAGGTAGTCGTCCACATTACAAACGTGATCGCTCGCATCATCATGACAACATTGGCAATGTGAAGTGATGAAGGCTTGGGTGCAAAGCGCTTTGCTTGAGGAGGCGAGATGATTATTGTCACAGGTTTGGCAGGAGCTGGTAAAAGTAGCGTTTTGCATGCTTTGGAAGATTTGGGTTACTACTGCTTAGATAATCTACCCTCTTCACTTTTGCGCCCATTATTAGATGAATACGATTCAACGCAGTTGGCGGTAGCGATGGATAGCCGTAATCCTCGTGCTTTGAAAGATTTACCGCAGATGATTCAATCTTTGAGAGCGATTACCCATGTCGATGTTATTTTCCTCACAGCAGATAACGCCACCATTGCTCGCCGCTTTGCCCAAACCCGTAGACCTCACCCTCTACATATCCAAAATCAAAGCACCAAAGCGCTTTGGCAAACCATAGATGATGAACGTCTTTTGTTGGAGCCTTTGGCAGATTTGGCATCATTGATGTTGGATACCAGCGATAGCAGTTTGTATCAACTTAAAGATGAGATTCATGCTTTTGTTGCTCTGCCACGTAAAGCGCTTGGCATTACTATTCAATCGTTTGGTTTTAAGCATGGTGTGCCACAAAACACAGATTATGTTTTTGATGTTCGCTTTTTACCTAACCCTTATTGGCAGGCAGATTTGCGCGAGTGCAGTGGTTTGGATACATCTGTGCAAGCATTTTTTTCGCAATATCCTGAATGTATGGGATTTATTGAAGATGCTGATGCTTTTTTGCAACGTTGGCTACCTTTCTTTATGGCAGACCAGCATCGAGCCTATTTAACCATTAGTGTAGGTTGTACAGGCGGTCAGCATCGTAGTGTGTATGTTGCTGAGCATTTAGGTGCGTGTTTATCAAAGCGCTTTGAAGGGGTCAGGGTTTATCATCGTGATATGAAGCCTCGAGTGTTGTTAAACAACAACGGTAATTAACGCGTTTAGAGAGCCAGCCTCAGATGCTGTTGTGATAAAAAAACGCCACATTATGTGGCGTTTTTTATGAGCAATCTCTGATTGGGGCAAGGTGATTGTTTTGAATGAATTGTTTTTGTTGATAATTTTGTTTTCTCAAGATGAAAAAAAGGGCTGCATGAGATAGGAGGAGGAGTGCAGCCCAAAGAACATAGCGAAAAGGAGGTAAACGCTACGGGATTGTTGATTCATCAGCAATCCGAGGTTTATTGTAGGAAATTTGTATCTTTTTGTCAAACGATAAGACTTCTTTGTTGTAATGTCGCAAAGCACTTTGGTTTGTGTTGTTAAGCCGCTACAAGATAAAGCGCTTTGCGCGTGAAATGTTGCCTTTATTTGCACAACAAATTGTAAACCTTTCCACTTCTATCAATGACTGCGCTGCATGAGCGACCATTTCTATCACTGTGGCTTTGGCACCACTCATGGTCAATGCTTTGCCCACCAATTTGGCAACGGTTGGCGCTGATGTTTAACTTGCCACTGATAGTGCGGAAATTGCCGTGAATAGCTTGGTGGTTATCATTGTTTTTGGCGTTGGGGCGTTTAGGGGATTCTGTAGGTGGTACTGGAGTCTTGTGGCTGACTATTTGACCATCGCGTACCAAACGAATGCCGTTATCGGGAGTCATCACCTCTTCAGGCTCTTGAGGCACCACTTTGGGTGCAACTACTTTGCTGGGCTTTTGTGCTGAGGATTTAGCAGTCTGGTTGGCTTTAGGGACTTTCGACTGAGCTTGGTTTTTGGCAAGCGCTTTGGCAGTGGCTGCTTTGGGAGAACGCGTGGTGGCGTTTTGTCCACTTAAGACATGGCGCACAATGGTTTCATCAAGATAAGCATATTGCTTTGGGCTAAGGTTTTTCTTTTGGCGGTAAGCAATTAAGGCGCTGCGTGTATCGCGACCCAATAAACCATCAACTTTGCCGATTTTATAGCCTTGTTGCACCAAAGCGCTTTGCACTTTTTTCATCAAGTTGCGATAAAAATGGGAGAGCCATGCGCCTTTGAGATTTTTGTTTTGCTTGAGTTTGTGTTGTTTTTGGTAGGCAAGTATGGCTTTTTCGGTTTTACTGCTGAGAACGCCATCAATGGGGCCAGCATCGTGTCCCAGTTGTCTTAGCCCTGCTTGCACCAAACGAATAAGCGCTTTGCTTGGCTTAGTGTCAGCTTTATTTTGGGATAGCCACTGTTGGGTTTTGGTTTCTCCTGAGAGAGTAGCAAAATCGTGTAAGGTAAATCCTCGTTCATCGGCGCGGAAAGCGCAGCCTTGTTGTTTGTGTTTCTTCAAAACATCTAAATGCCCTGAGTGTGCTGCAAATGCCATACTGCCTTGATGTTTAGCGCAATCATAGGCGGCATGGGCTGATGGTAGCATGAACATGAGCCACAAAGGTAAGGTGCGACAAAGCGCTTTGAGAGGAAGATGAAACATGGGGAACTCCTTTTATGTATGATGTCAATCTTGGTTGTGATTTTAGGTAGGTATGGGGTGTTTGAGTAGATAGTAGGCTTGAATAGCAATGATAGCCATCGCATTATTCAAATCGCCAGAGGCAAAGCGCTTTGGTAACTCTGCAGCTGGAATTTTAACCACACGAATATCTTCTCCTTCTTCAATTAAACCTGTGTAGGCTTTGGTTTTGGTGCTATCAATCTCTGCCAGATAAATAGATACGCGACCACCGCTACCGCCTGGACTGCCCAAATAATGATGTAATAGTGTCAGCTTTTGAGCAGGGGTTCCGAGTTCTTCTTCAATCTCGCGAGCGATACAATTTTCAGGTGGTTCGCCTTCTTTATCCATCAAGCCTGCCACAATCTCCAAATGCCAAGGATTTTCGCCTGCAACTAAAGCACCAATGCGAAATTGTTCGACAAAAACGAAAACTTCTTCTTTGGGGTCATAAGCTAAAGCTGCCACTGAGCCACGACCCAAATTGCATTCTCGCATCACAACAGGGCTCATGCCTCCTTGATAGTATTCAAAACGTACATGGAAGCGGTCAATTTTAGCAAAGCCACGATAGGCTTCTTCACGTTGGATAATCTCGTAATGGTGATTCATAGAAACTCCTGAAACAAAGCGCTTTGGAAATTAGTAGCGTGGGCGCGTGCCAATAAAACTGTAGGGATTGACAGAAGGCCCACGTTGGCGTACTTCAAAATGCAAGGCAGCAATATTTTGTGGGCTGATACCCATTGTGGCGATTTGGGTTCCCATACGAACATTTTGTCTTTCGCGAACATTGATGGTGGCAAGATAGCCGTAAGCAGAGTAGATGCGGTCTTCGTGGCGAATGATAACCATGCGACCAAAGCCTGAAATTCCTTCACCTACATAAACCACTTGACCATCTCGTGCAGCAACAATTGGCTGCCCGCGATTGCCTGCGATTTTTAAGCCTTGATGTCCGATTTTGCTGGGGTCAAACTCTCGAATAACACGCCCACGAGTTGGCCAAATCCAGCCATTGAGACCAGAGCTGGTGACTTGAGGAGGAGTAGAGTAAATACGTTGAGTGCCTGATGGAGGAAGGAGGCGAATGCGTGAGCCTGCTTGAATGTAATCGGGGTTAATAATGCCGTTCCATTGAGCCAAATCTTGCACGTCTAAGCCATAGCGCCAAGCAATGCCAAATAGGGTATCACCGCGCACAACCCAATAATATTCCGTGGGTTTTAATGCACCTCGAGCGCCATGCAAATCATAAGCTGTAGGTGCGCGTTGGCAGGCGCTGAGGCTGAGTAAGGTCGCCACAAGAAGGGTGAAAATTTTTAAAGAATAACGGCGAATAAGCATGATGATAAGTTCCCTAAAGGCAAAATGAATGATGCATTCTAACATGGCAAACCACACAAAGCGCTTTGACGATAGAGGAATAAGTACAAGGTATGAATCGAGATAAAGGGTGATTTTTTAATCAATTTGGAGGTAGAGATTCATATAAAAGTAGAGAATTATGAGAGATGGTAGTATGAGGTGTTAGGCAAAGCGCTTTGGAGATTGGGTAAGCTTGTCTTGATATAAGTCAATTCATAAAAAGATTCAATAGTATTCATTAGGGAATGGAATTGTTCTAATTAAAGAGAACAAATTTAGTCTTTATATTATTTAGAGTTTTTGTGTTGTTTGAAGGGAATGGATTAGGCTATGATATGCATTGTGATACCAAATGTTCATGCGAGAAATCTTATTAGAGAACCTCTAATAATAACAAGCTATTGGCTAAAGAGCTAAGCGCTTTGAGCTGAAAAATGAGGGTTTGGTAGATTGCGTTGGAGCGGAAGTAGAAGATGGAGCTTAAGCTTTAAGATTTGAAAACGTTGCAGAATTTTATTGATATGAGGCGTTATATGACAGCACAAACAGGCTATAACTATAAGGTCGTTAGGCAGTTTACTTGGGCAGCCGTTTTCTTCGGAATTATTGGTATGCTGGTTGGGGTAATCATCGCTTATCAGCTTTATAATCCCTATTTTCTTGGAAACATTGAATATTTGCATTTCGGACGCTTGCGTCCTGTTCATACCAGTGGTGTAATTTTTGCCTTTGGTGGTAATGCTTTGATTGGAACCTCTTACTACATTTTGCAAAGAACCTGCGGTGTACGTTTGTTCTCAGATAAACTCGCTACCTTCACTTTCTGGGGCTATCAGGCTGTACTGGTTTTGGCTGTGTTGAGTTATGTTTTAGGCTATTCACAAGGCAAGGAATATGCTGAGTTACCATGGGTTTTAGACTTATTATTAACTATTGTTTGGGTAGCATACGCCATAGTCTTTTTTGTAACTGTTGGTCAGCGTAAAGAAAAGCATATTTATGTGGGGTTGTGGTTCTATGGAGCCTTTATTATCGCTGTTGCGATTCTCCATATTTTCAACAATTTAGCTATGCCAATCGACTTGTTGCATTCTTATCCACTGTATTCAGGTGCGGTAGATGCGATGGCGCAATGGTGGTATGGGCATAATGCGGTAGGCTTCTTCTTAACAGCAGGCTTCTTGGGCATGATGTATTACTTTGTTCCCAAACAAGCAGAGCGTCCTATTTTCTCTTATCGTTTGTCTATTGTTCACTTTTGGGCGTTGATTTCCATTTATATGTGGGCAGGGCCGCACCATTTGCATTACACCGCTTTGCCTGACTGGACTCAATCTTTGGGTATGGTGTTCTCTGTTATTTTGTGGATTCCTTCTTGGGGAGGCATGATTAACGGCATGATGACTCTCTCTGGTGCATGGAATAAATTGGTGACAGACCCTATCATTCGCTTCCTGTTTATTTCGCTCGCTTTCTATGGCATGAGTACCTTTGAGGGGCCGTTGATGGCGATTAAAACGGTCAATGCGCTTTCTCACTACACAGAATGGACAGTTGGTCACGTTCACGCAGGTGCATTAGGCTGGGTTGCCATGATTTCTATGGGTTCGATTTATCATATGTTGCCACGTTTGTATGGCAAAACAGAGATGTATTCAACCAAATGGATTTTCGTTCACTTCTGGCTTGCTACCATTGGTATTTTGCTCTATATCACTTCAATGTGGGTTGCAGGCATTATGGAAGGCTTGTTATGGCGTGAATCTTACCCAGATGGTACTTTGACTTACTCCTTCATGGAAATTATGAGTAAGAAATACATTTACTGGTTTGTGCGTTTCTTGGGCGGTGTGTTGTTCTTAGCAGGTATGTGTTTGATGGCATGGAACTGCTGGAAAACTTATATCACAGCAGCCCCAGCCAGTAAGAAAGAAGATAATCAGCCACAACAAAGCGCTTCAGTGCAAATCGCTTGAGGAGTACGGCAATGAAATTAAGTCATGAGAAAGTTGAAAAGAGCATTTGGCTAATGGGTTTATTGGTGACTTTGGTCGTCATTTGGGGCGGTATCGTGCATATTGTTCCTTTGTTGGGCGATGAGAAGTTGCGTCCTAAGCCCGAAAACACCTTTGTTAAACCTTACGAACCTTTGCGTTTGGCAGGCTTTAACATTTACGTCCGCGAAGGCTGCTATAACTGCCATTCGCAGATGATTCGTCCTTTCCGTTGGGAAACAGAGCGTTATGGGCATTATTCGTTAGCAGAAGAAAGCGCTTATGATCGACCATTCCAATGGAGTTCTAAACGCACAGGCCCTGATTTGGCTCGTGTGGGTGGTAAATACTCTGATGAATGGCATATTTTCCACTTGATTGACCCGCGTAGCCGTGTGCCTGGTTCTAATATGCCAGCCTTCCCATGGTTGCAACACAAAGCAGCTGATGTTGCTTTAACTCAGCGTAGCATTATGGCGAAAATTCGCATTGGTGAACCATACACTGCAGCGAATTTCCCCAAACAAGCGGGAGGAGCTACAGGAGATACTGTACTCACTAAAGCACAAGTTAATGCTTGGGTTGCAGCAGAGTTAGAAGGAAAAACCGAAATGGATGCTTTAGTGGCATACCTTCAAGGTTTGGGTCGTGCATTTGCGGAAAATCGCTAATGTGGGTCATTGTAACCACAGTGGTTTTTGTGGGATTTGTGGGTATATGCTTGCTAATGCTTATGCCCACTTCACAAAAGCTCTATAAAGATGCCGATAAGCTGGCGTTAAAAGATGATGAAGAAATTATCACGCCACGGCATTCATCTGATAAGAGGACAGAATCATGACAGTTGCATTATTTATTGCCTTTATCACGATTATTCATATCGTGGGTTATGCGGCATTTGTCTATTGGACAACACAAGTTAAAGCCAGTGGTGATGCGGAACAAGGCGAGGTTATTGACCACGAATGGGACGGTGTGCAAGAGGTGAACAACCCCATGCCGATGTGGTGGCTCACCATGTTTTATGGTGTGATAGTTTGGGGGGCATTATATTTGGTGTTTTATCCAGGTATTTTGGAATATAAATTCAATGGTTTATTCGGTAAGTGGACACAGCTTACTCAGTATGAAGAGCAAAAGGCTAAAGGCGATGCTGAAGCTAATGCCTTCTTTGAGCCTTATAAGGACAAAACTGTTGAAGAGCTTGCACAAATCCCTGAAATTATTGCATCAGGTCGCCGTATTTTCTTGCAAAACTGCGCAGTGTGTCATGGTCAAAATGCGCAAGGCGCAGCTTTAGGTTATCCAAACCTTGCTGACCATGATTGGTTATGGGGTGGAGATGGTAAAGCGCTTGTAACCACTATTACCAAAGGTCGTAATACCATTAAAGGGCAGGGCATGCCTGCAGGTGGTGCGTTGATTAACCCATCAAATCCTCAAGCCGATGATGATGAAAAATTGGAAGCTGTTGCGCACTATGTTCATAAACTGGGTAAACGCGAAGGCTTTGATGAGGCATTAGCTGTTAAAGGCGAAGAATTGTATAACCGTTCTTGCGTAGCATGTCATGGTAAAGAAGGTTTAGGTAACACCATGTTAGGAGCGCCGAATTTGGCTGACGATATTTGGCTTTATAGCTATGGCGATATTGATGAGCTTAAGCAATTTATCCGTAAGCCAGTGAACAATGTGATGCCTGCTTGGGAGAATTTCTTAGATGAAATGCGTATTAAAGTTGTGGCTGCTTATGTTCAATCGTTAAGCCAACAAAATAGCCAATAATGGTGTATCGATAAGCATCATTCATCAAAGCGCTTTTGAATGATTGATGAATTGTTTTTACAATAATGCCCAGTTTATCTGGGCATTATCTTTTTCAGGGGCTGGGATTGGTTTTCAAGCCTACCATCTGGCAATAAATGCCCCAAAGCGCTTTGTTGTCGTGGCATACGATAGATAGGGAAGAGTATAATGGTTTGGCTTGAGCAATGGGGCATAGTGCCAAGCAAAGTGTTGTGTGTGACGTTTGATGGATTTGGGCGATGCAATGCTTTTATAAGATGATAAATAACAAATCCTTAGGTTATATGTGAGGTATCGTTATGGCATTGGCAACATCGCAACCTGAGATGGAAACCCTATACGAAAAACATGTGAAAATTCGTCCTCGCCCTGTTCGTGGGCGTTTTCAGAATTTGCGTAATGCATCGGTTATTGTGTTATTAGGGATTTTTCATATTTTGCCTTTTTTGCAATGGGGTGACCGTCAAGCAATTTTGTTTGATATGGCGCATCGTAGGTTCTTTATTTTTGGCATTAATATTTGGCCACAAGATTTTATTTTGCTGACTTTTATTTTACTGGGCTTGGCGTTGGTTTTGTTTTTATTCACAGCGATGCTGGGGCGTGTTTGGTGTGGTTATGCTTGCCCACATACAGTTTACACAGAAGTCTTCTTGTGGTTGGAGCAAAAATTTGAAGGTAATCGCTCTGAGCAATTACAGTTGGCTCGTCTACCATGGACAAATCCGAAAAAAATTTTACGGCGCGGAGCGAAATACATCGCATGGTTTTTGGTTTCGCTAGCAGCAGGTATAGGTTTTGTGGGCTATTTCACGCCCATTCGGCAATTGATTCCTGATTTCTTCAGTTTTAACGCCAGTAGCGCTGCAACATTATGCATTATGGGCTACGGTGGATTTACTTGGTTGATGGCAGGTTTGGTGCGTGAGCAATTTTGTAAATACATTTGCCCCTATGCTCGTTTTCAAGGCGCTATGTTTGACCAAGATACTCTCATCATTGCTTACGATGAAAAACGAGGTGAACCACGTCGCCGTTTGAAAAAATCAGACCGCGAAGATAAAAGCGCTTTGGGTTTTTGCGTGGATTGCACCATGTGCGTACAAGTTTGCCCAACAGGGATAGATATTCGTGATGGTTTGCAGTTGGAATGTATCGCCTGTGCGGCCTGTATTGATGCTTGTGATCATATGATGGATCAGATTGGGGCACCACGAGGACTCATTCGTTATACTTCTTCGAAAGGCTTGGAAGGTAAACCAACGCGTGTTCTTCGCCCTAAAACTATTGGTTATGCGGTGGTGTTAAGTATTGCATTTACACTGTTTGTAGTGGCGTTGCTGAAGAAGAGCGATGTTGAGCTTGATGTGATTGCGGATCGTAATATGTTATCGAAAGTGGTCGATCGTGGGCGCAAGGTGCAAAATGCTTATGTGATTAAAGTATTGAACAAAACGGAGAAAAAACGCGAATATCAGCTTGGCATTAAAGGCTTAGATGGTGCGGAGATTCTGCCGAATAGAGTTTGGGTGGTGGAGCCGAGTCAAGTTTTTGAAGATGTGGTGAGTGTGAATGTGCCACGCGATTCTCTTGATGAATTATTGACGACATTTGAGTTTACCCTGACGCCTTTAGATAAACCCGAAGATGTTCACCGCCAAGAAGCTACCTTTACAGGATTGTTAAAACGATGAATCAAGAACCAAAGCGCTTTGAACCACAAGAATCCCCATCATCTGGCATGGCTCAGGCTGTCGATAGTCAAAATATTTGGTATAAAAACAAAATATTATGGATTTGTTTGGCGGTGCCTTTGTTGTCTTTGGCAATGGGATTTGTGACTCTTTTTGTTGCCATTCAAAGTGGTAAATCTCCTGTACTAGAAGGGTATTACAAAGAGGGCTTTGCCCCCAAACAAATAGCCAAAAGCGCTTTGGCAAAGCATATCAAGGCAGAAATTGTGGAGGGAGTTCTGTTGGTTCATGATCCTGAAGGTATCAGCCAACAGGCTCCGTTGTGGTTGAAGTTTGAACACCCAACCCTTGAGGCACAAGACCAATTGTTTGAATTAAAAGGTACTTATCAAGATGGGATAGGGCATTATCCGCTCAATCCAGCCATGATGGAAATGCTTAAGCGTCAGCATTGGTACTTGCGCTTGTATGATCAAAATCAGCGTTGGCAAATCAAAGGTCTGGCGCACCCTTTGCGAAGCCATATTCGTCTTGAGGCATAAAAAAGCTGGGGATTTGTGGGAGTTTGCAGATGAGGGCGTTGGATTCTTGTCATCATTGTCATGGTCGCATCATTGAGGGAACAGCATTAACGGTAGAGCTTGAGGGCAAAGCGCTTTGGTTTTGTAGCCCTGCTTGTCGTGATGCTAGGTTGTTGGTGGAGGAGAGCAAGCTTAGCCAATATTACGCCATGCGCGATGAGAAAACCATTCCACAAGAAAGCGCTTTGAGCAAAGCCCATAAGCCACAAACCCATTGGCAAGCTTATGATATTCCTGAGATTAAAGAGCAGTATGTTTACCAAAGCGCTTTGGGCAACGAAATTCATCTCTACATTGAGGGGATTCATTGTGGCGCGTGTTCTTGGTTGATTACCAGCAGCTTGAAGGAAAAATTGGGCTTGGAGCAGGTGTTTGTGAATGCAACAACGTCTCGAGCAGAAATCCATTTCCCTCATGAAATCAAGCTTTCGCAGATTTTGGAGTTGATTGCTAAATTGGGCTTTGTGCCAAATGTGTTCACGCCTGAGCAAAATGAGGTTCGTCAAACCCAGCAACGCAGCCAACATTTGATGCGCCTGATTGTGGCAGGATTGGGCATGATGCAGGTGATGATGTTTGCGACAGGTTTATACACAGGAGCATTTCATGGCATTGCCGCCGAATATCTTGAGCTTTTGCGATGGGTTAGCTTGTTTTTCACCACGCCTGTATTTTTCTACAGTGGTTTTCCTTTCTTGCGTGGGGCATGGTTTAGCCTGAAGGCAAGAAAAGTGAACATGGATTTGCCGATTGCCTTTGCCCTTGCCAGCACTTATTTTGCTAGCGTTTGGAATACGTTTATCGGGCATGGCGAGATTTATTTTGAATCGGTGACGATGTTTATTTTTTTCATGACCGTCAGCCGATTTTTTGAATTTTTAACCCGTCGCCGTGCGCAGTTGAACGAAATACAGTTTGCGAAACTGTTGCCTGAGGCAGTAGAGAAGTATGTGGGAACAAAGCGCTTTTTAACACCACTGGCTGCCATTCAAGTGGGCGATGTGGTGAGGATTTTGCCCTCACAAACCATTGCTATTGATGGCGAAATTGTGCGTGGGGAAACACGCGTTGATGAAGCAATGCTGACAGGTGAGAGCAAAGCGCTTTGTAAAACCATTGGCGATAAAGTGTTGGCAGGTAGCCATAATTTGCACAGTCCTATTGATGTGAGAGTGGGGGCTAATGGTCAGATGACTACATTGGCAGGCATTCGTCGTTTGATGGCTCGAGCAGAGCAGCATAAAAACATTCCCTTGATGAAAAGTCGCGAGTTAGCAGAATGGACGATTATTGGTGTGATGTTATTGTCTGTGGTGGGTTATGTGGGTTGGCAGTTTGTGGAACCTGAGCGTTCGTTTGAAATTGCGATTGCTATTTTGGTGGCAACTTGCCCTTGTGCTTTATCACTTGCCGTGCCAACAGCATTAACTACCGCCATCAACCATGCGAATCGTCATGGTGTATTGATTAAGAACAGCGAAACTTTAAGCCGATTATTGAGCGTGAAGCATTTGGTGTTTGATAAAACAGGCACTTTGACAGAGGGACATTTTAGGTTAGTACGCCAAGATTTATCGCCTGATTATGAGGCTGGATTTTTATGGCAATTGGCGAAATCGTTACAAATTCATAGCAGCCACCCTATTGCTTGGGCGATGTGTGAGCATGTGGCTTTGCCTGAGCTTGCACTTGATGAGGTGGAGCATAAGCCTTCGCAAGGTGTTGTGGGGAGTTATCAAGGAAAACGTTGGGCAATTGGTCGCGCCCAATGTTTGCAAGAAGCTTTTCCTGAGATGTTATTTGAGCCAAGCGCTTTGGCGGCGGAGGAAACGGGGGTTTGGGTTTATTTGGGCAATGATGAGGGCGTTCAAGCTCGGTTTTTATTTGATGATCCACCGCGTGAAGGTATCCAAGCGCTTTTTAAGCGTTTGCAACGTGAGGGGATTTATCGGTGCCATATTGCCAGTGGCGATCATGAACAAAATGTGGCGAAAATGGCGGCTTGGTGTGGTATTGATTCTGCCAAAGCGCTTTTATCACCTGAAGATAAATGCTTGTGGGTACAATCTTTCGATGAGCCAAGCCTGATGATGGGTGATGGCATCAATGATGCACCTGTAATGGCGGCAGCAACGGTTTCGGTTGCGGTGGGTAAAGCTAATCCCCTTTCTCAGACGCAAGCCGATGTGGTGTTGTTGAGAAAAGGAGTGGAGGTGTTGCCTTATTTGCTGGATTTGGCGGTGCAGACAGAGCGTATCATTCGTCAAAACATTCGTTGGGCGATTGGCTACAACGTGGTGATTATTCCTTTGGCAATTTTAGGATTTTTGACCCCATGGTTGGCGGCATTGGGTATGTCGATGAGTTCGTTGTTGGTGGTAGGCAATGCGCTTCGTTTGGGGCGGTTAGCAAAACCTGAGGATTATGGAGGATAAGGGTATGGAGATTTTGTATTTATTGATGCCGATTTCGTTTGTGTTGATTGTATTGGCGGTGTTGGCTTTTCGCTGGGCGATTAAGCATCGGCAATTTGATGATTTGAATTCTCCTGCCATGATTCCTTTGGTTGATGAGAAATTGGAAGAGCGGGTGCAGAAATGAGAGATGTCGCCTCTATTTTGATGGAGCAATTGGAGCGAGCTTATGATTGTCAGCCTGCTTTACCTCTGCTCGAATTGCAAAGCGCTTTGTTGGAAAAAATAGCGCACGGACAATTTGAAACATGGGTGCAGCAAATTGAGGATTTATCGTTATCGGTTGATGAAGCCTATATTCAAGCGGTTCCGCAAGTGAAGGGAGCGGTTGAACAAAGCGCTTTGTTGGTAGTTTTGCATGATTTAAAACCTTGGCGCAAAGGGCATTTTGACTTATGGGGCATTGACCTTGATGGCGAATGGAGGAGCGAGCTTAAATACGAGCGTCTTTCCGCGATGGGGATTGATGTTCAAGATAAAACCATTCTCGATGTGGGCTGTGGTAATGGTTATTACATGTTGCGTCTTTTGGGCGATGGGGCAAAATCGGTGGTGGGCATTGATCCTTCATTCCATTATTTGGCGCAATATTGTTTACTGTCTCGAGCTTTCCCTGTGCTATCCAAACAAAGCGCTTTTTTGCCTGTCACGCTTGATGATGCGCCGTTTTCCGATTTTGATGTGACTTTGTCTATGGGCGTTTTGTATCACCGCAAAGATCCTCTATTGCATCTCAAGCAATTAGCTACAACTTTGCACGATGAAGGAATCTTGATTCTGGAGACGCTTATTCTGCCCAGTGATAAAGATGAATGCTTAGAGCCTACCGAGCGTTACGCAGGTATGCGTAATGTCTACCATTTACCCAGCACAAAGCGCTTGGTGTCGTGGTTAAACGAAGCAGGTTTGCAGGTGCTAGACATCAGCGAGCCTTGCCAAACCACAACCACCGAACAACGCAAAACCGCATGGATAGACAGCTACAGCCTTGATGCGTTTTTAAGTCCTGACCAATGCCAAACCATCGAAGGCTATCCTCCACCAACGCGTCAAATCTTGGTGGCAAAGCGCTTTTAGGGTCAATATTTCTCTGTAAAACCAACTCATAGTGTGCGATTGTGTTTTTCCGCTGATTGAATCGCAAGGTACATCATCGCGACATTAATCGCATCATTTAACGCATCATGGCGTGGCAAATCGGGGATTTTGAGCGTGTTAATCATGGTTGCCATGCGCAAATCAACGGGAATATCGTAGGCTTGATAACGGGTTTTTTTGCGATGATACAAAGCAGAAACCTCAATTTTCTTTTGTGGCAGCTGAATGCCCAGTAATGGCTTTAGGAATTTGTTAATCATCGCCACATCGTATTCCAGATAATAGCCGAGTAAGGTTCGTCCGCCGATAAAATCCAGCAGCTGATAAAGCGCTTGGTCAATGCTTAAGCCGTGCGATAAATCTTTGGGGCGCAAGCCATGCACCGTTACATTAGTCGCGCTCATCATGCCCTCAGGCTTCACCACAACATAAAACGACTCACTCGTCAAAATCTCCCCACCACGAACCTTAACCGCTCCAATAGAGATAATCTCCGCTTCTTTGACATTGAGGCTGGTGGTTTCGCAATCAAGGCTTACCAGCTCTTCGTAGTTTGGCTCAAAGAGTGGTAGAAAGCGTAGGTCTTTAAGCTGCCTACGTTGCCACATATTCCAAAGCATACGCATTACACGCCCCCTAAATGAAAATGCTGCCGTACAGCTACTCGAAAGCGCTTAACCACTTGCAAAGCATCTTTGAGTAAATCGCGCTCAAGGGTAGAGAGTTGATTCATTTCAATTTGGCTGATTTCTTTGGTTTGATGTTCTTGATGTAAGCCAAACTTTAGCCTCAGCTGCATGAGATAACTCAAAGCTTCTGCCGTATCTTGGCAAAGCGCTTCGGAGATAATTTGCTTTTGGGCGAGGTGCTGGAGGCGTTCGAAGGTGTTGTTTACGGTGATACGGTGCTGAAGCGCAAGCGAACGAGCGCCATGAACAATAGGAAAAATGCCCATCTTTTTTAAATCCATGCGGTCATCTGTACGGCTTAGCCATTGTTTGAAAAAGCCTTGTGTTTGCCCTTCAAACAAATCAATAGCAGCAGCAAAATTCATCGACAAAGCGCTATCTCTCCCTAAGATTTGATAGAGATGTTCTCGCGTTTTGTCTAACAAAGAAGCATCGCCTGCAACGGCTTTGGCATCGATAAAAATCGCTAATTTCATCATTGCATCGGGTTTGGGGGTTTGAATCCAGCGTGAAATCATGGCTTTGTAACCCTCAAGTGATTGGCACCATTCTGGATTGGTGACCATAATCCCTCCTGCACAAGGTGGGTAGCCCAAATCGTTCAGCAGTTGATTCAGTTGCAAAGCGCTTTGGCGAACGCGTTCTGGGTCAAGGCTAGGGTTGAGAATCAAGCCGTTGTCTTGGTCAGTTTTGAGAATTTGTTCTCCACGTCCCTCAGAACCCATGATAATCAAGCAACTGTTTTCATAGACATCAGCTGGGGCGATGAGTCGCCATGCTTTGGCGAATAGCGCGGTATTGAGGGTTTGCATGAGTTGTGCGAGTTGAGGAGAACGCATACCACGTTGGTGCAAAATTTGAATCGATTCTGTCATTTGCTGGGCGATAGCAGGCAATTCGTGGATATGGGTGGTGCGTTCGAGGCGTTGGGTGATGAGGTAACTGTGGTTGGAGAAATAGGCGAGAACGTCCATTTGTTCCAATAAACCGATGGGCTTACCCTGCTCGGTCACCACCACTCGTTGTACTTGATGCTGATTCATCAACAACAGGGCATGGAAAATAAAATCGCCCACATCAGCCGAAACCAAATCAAACACCACCCAATCGCGTACGGGGGCATGAAAATCTGCTCCTGCCAGAACCATATCGCGAAACCGAGATTCTGTGAATAAGCCAATGCGTTCTCCATCAGAGACCAGCAAGGATTTGACGCGTTCTTGTTTTAGATATTGAGCAGCGTGCAAAGCGCTTTGGTGGGCGTGCAAAATAGGAGCGCAAGGGCGATAGGCTTCACCAATGGTGGCATTGAAGAGGTTGTGGAATTCTCCATCGTGCCTTGCATCAGAGAGCTTTGCCAATTTCTCCGCAACTCCTGCGTAAAAGTACAAACCAAAACGTGGATTCTCTTCCATCACCGATAATACAAGCGCTTTGGGCAAACGATACAAAAGCGCTTGTTCCTGCACGATAAATCGATGCCGACTTACGCCCTCCATCAAGGCTCTGGCTTCAAAAGTATCTTTCTGACGATAAACCGCCACAATATCCCCATCAAGGCTGACTTCTTTCACGCGACCTTTCATCACGATGTAGAGAAAATCAATGCGTTCCAGCGGTCGGATAATTTCCTCTTCATCATCGTAGAACACGATATCGATGGCTTTTTGGAAATGTAAACGCTGGCTTTCTGTTAAGGTATCGTAAGGTGGATACTGGAGGTCAAAACGATTTTCCATGATAGCTCCTGATGAATTATGATGAAAGATGATGGGGTTATCAGAGAGACTAAAGCGCTTTGGGCTTTTTCTGGTTTGATGAAAAAGATGGTGATGATATTAACTTTTTTTATGGTATAGTCAAATCCCATAAGCTGACGATGAGACGAAGAAGCTCACGCGGTTTAGGTGAGTAAGAAAGCAGAGCGTTGCTTTTGAGCATCAAAGCGCTTTGTCATCTACTCAGGAGATACCACCCTTTCGGAGGCGATTATGTCTGGAGAAAACATCGTACGGGAAACCCCGTCTCAAACCCCCAACACCGCTGGGGAGGCTTATTGGAAAGCCAATGTGCGGTTGATTATAGGCTGCTTGGTGGTGTGGGCGATTTGCTCACATGGCTTTGCTATTTGGTTACGCCCTCTGTTATCGGGCATCAAAATAGGCAGCAGCGATTTGGGTTTTTGGTTTGGTCAGCAGGGCGCAATTTTGTGCTTTATTGGCATCATCTTTTTTTACGCATGGCGCATGAATCAGTTGGATAAGCGCTTTGGGGTATCGGAGGATTAAGCCATGAGTCAGTTTGCAATTAATATTTTGTTCGTGGGTGGCTCATTTGCGCTCTACTTTGCTATCGCTATCTGGGCTCGTGCTGGTTCAACCAAAGAATTTTATGTAGCAGGTGGCGGTGTCCACCCTGTTTTGAATGGTATGGCAACAGGGGCGGATTGGATGAGTGCCGCCTCTTTTATTTCGATGGCAGGTATGTTGGCGATGAGTGGCTACTCAGCTTCGGCTTATTTGATGGGCTGGACAGGGGGCTTTGTATTCGTGGCATTACTCATTGCGCCTTACTTGCGTAAATTCGGCAAGTTTACGGTGCCTGATTTTATCGGCGACCGTTTTTACAGTAAAAGCGCTCGACTCATTGCCGTTTTCTGCTTAATTGCTGCTTCAACGACTTACGTTATTGGGCAGATGACAGGCGCAGGTGTGGCATTTTCTCGCTTTTTGGAAGTCGATGTTAATACAGGCTTGATGATAGCAGCGGTGGTGGTTCTGTTTTACGCTGTATTGGGCGGTATGAAAGGGATTACTTATACGCAAGTAGCACAGTATGTAGTGTTGATTATTGCCTATACTATTCCTGCCGTGTTTATCTCTTTCCAATTGACAGGAAATCCGATTCCAGCATTTGGGTTGTTTGGTGAATATCAAGGTTCGGGTACACCACTTCTGGAAAAACTCGATCTCATCATCACTGATTTAGGCTTTACAGCTTATACTGCAGAAGCAGGCGATAAACTCAATATGTTCTTACTAGCGCTTTCTTTGATGATTGGTACTGCTGGTTTGCCACATGTGATTATTCGGTTCTTTACCGTGCCTAAAGTTTCTGATGCGCGTTCTTCCACAGGCTGGGCTTTGGTTTTCATTGCCTTGCTTTATTTAACAGCACCATCAGTAGGCTCAATGTCTCGTCTGAATTTGATGACTACGCTTTACCCAGAGGGTACACAAGCTGCGCCTATCCAATATACCGATAGCCCTAGCTGGTTCAAAACATGGGAAAAAACAGGTTTGTTGAAGTTTGAAGATAAAAATGGTGATGGTCGTATCCAATACTACAACGATAAAGCTCCTTCTTTTGCTGAAACAGCTGAAGCTCGTGGTTGGAAAGGCAACGAATTGATGGTGAACAATGACATCATGGTTTTGGCGAATCCTGAAATTGCCAACTTACCTTCGTGGGTGATTGGTTTGATTGCAGCAGGTGGTTTGGCAGCGGCATTATCTACAGCTGCAGGTTTGTTGCTTGCCATTTCCTCCGCTATTTCTCACGATTTAATCAAGAAAACCTTAAAGCCCAACATCAGCGATAAAGGCGAATTGTTGGCGGCACGGATTTCAATGGCGATTGCTATTGTGGCGGCAACATGGCTTGGTATGAATCCTCCAGGCTTTGCAGCGCAGGTTGTTTCACTGGCATTTGGTATTGCAGGCTCCTCGCTCTTCCCAGCGCTTATGATGGGTATTTTCTCCAAACGGATTAACCGTCAGGGAGCTATCGCTGGCATGTTGGCAGGGGGAGGATTGACGTTGGTTTACATTTTCATGTATCTCGGCTGGTTCTTGATTCCTGGCACAGCGGTTTGGGCGAATACGCCTGATAATTGGATTTTAGGCATTTCTCCATTGGGTATTGGCCCGATTGGAGCAGTGGTTAATTTTGCAGTAGCGTATTTGGTTTCCATGAAAACAGAACCTGTGCCAGCTGATGTGCAAGCATTGGTTGAAAGCGTGCGTTATCCGAAAGGAGCAGGCTCAGCTGTTTTGCATTAAGAACCTAGAAAATCAAGCGCTTTGGGAGAGAGTAACAACTGTAATCCCAAAGCGCTTTGTTCTATAGGGAGGAATGATTATGTTGTGGGAAACCATTGCAACCCTTAGTGCTGGTTTGGGCGCGGCGGGGTTGATGTTGGCATTGCGTTTGTTGTGGAAGACGATACCTAAAAGTTTGTTGCCTATAATGGCGGGTTTAGCCATGCTGGGTTTTCAGATGATGCGAGAGTATGCTTGGTTTGAGGAACAACGCCTTCGTTTGCCCAAAGGAGTGGAAGTGGTGGCGACTTTAGAGAGTCGAGAATGGTATCGACCTTGGAGTTACATTCGTGCGCCTATTTTGCAATTGGCGGTGGTGGAGCAGCATAGCAGAGGAGTGGGGATTATGTATGTTTTAACGCGACATCAAAAAGTTGAGGCGCGTTTGATTGAGATGGATTGTGGCGTGTTACCAAGCGCTTTGGTTCAGCAACGTATCCACAAAGCGCTTTGTAAAGCCCTTGCGTTATAATTCCCTTCTTTTCATCACCAAAGTGGCTCATTTTTCAAAGCGCTTTGGTTTTTTTAGCGATAGTTCGAGACAAAACGAAGGATAGTTATGGGTTTTAATTGTGGAATTGTGGGCTTGCCCAATGTCGGAAAATCAACTTTATTCAATGCCTTAACCAATGCTGGCATTGAGGCGCAAAATTACCCCTTTTGCACCATTGAGCCAAATACAGGCATTGTTGCCGTGCCAGACCCTCGTTTAGATGCACTCGCAGCGATTGTGAAACCTGAGCGCGTTTTGCCAACCACGATGGAATTTGTGGATATTGCAGGCTTGGTAGAAGGGGCTTCCAAAGGCGAGGGCTTGGGTAATCAGTTTTTGGCAAACATTCGTGAATGCGATGCCATTGCGCAGGTGGTTCGTTGTTTTGATAATGATGATGTGGTGCATGTGGCGGGGAAAGTGAATCCGCTTTATGATATTCAAGTGATTGAATCAGAATTAATTTTGGCAGATTTGGTTTCATTAGAGAAAGTTGCCCAACGCTTAACGCGTGTTGCTAAAGGGGGTGACAAAGAAGCTAAAGCCAAACTGGAGATTATTCAAAAATTGGTGCCACATTTGGAAGAAGGCAAATTAGCGCGTACGCTTGATTTAAGTCCTGAGGAATTAAAATTGAGCCGTGAGTTTTTCTTACTGACGCTTAAGCCCATGATGTACATTGCCAATGTTGATGAAGCACACATCAGCCAAGACAATGATTATGTTGCCCAAGTTCGTGCCAAAGCAGCTGAGACAAGCGCTTTGGTGGTGACTGTATGCGCAGCGATTGAATCGGAGCTTTCGCAGCTTGAAGCAGATGAACGTGCGGAATTGTTGCAAGAATATGGCTTGGCAGAGGCTGGTTTGAATCGTGTGATTCGCGCTGGCTATGAACTTTTGGATTTAGGAACCTATTTCACAGCAGGAGTGAAAGAAGTTCGCGCGTGGACTATGCCCAAAAATGCAACAGCTCCGCAAGCTGCTGGTGTGATTCATTCGGATTTTGAGCGTGGCTTTATTCGCGCGGAAGTGATTGCTTATCAGGATTTTATCCAATTCAATGGCGAGCAAGGAGCGCGTGATGCAGGTAAATGGCGTTTGGAAGGGAAAGAGTATCGAGTGCAAGAAGGTGATGTGGTGCATTTCCGTTTCAATGTATAAAGCCAAAGCGCTTTGGGGGCGATGATGGATTCTGTTTTTATTGAACAAATGACGGTTTACACGATTATCGGCGTATTGCCACATGAGCGTGAACGAGAACAGAGGCTGGTGTTAGATGTGGAGTTGTTCACCAACACCAAGCCTGCCGCCAAAACCGCTAATCTCGAAAAAGCGCTGAATTATGCAGATATTGCCTTTTATCTTGAGGCATTTGCAGAGCAGGCGCGTTGTGAATTATTGGAGAGTTTTGCCGAAGCGCTTTGTGAACAGCTTTTAGAACGCTACCCCTTATGCATGGGCGTATCGTTGAAAGTCACTAAACCTCAAGCCATTGCCCAAAGCGCTTTGGTCGGAGTAAAAATCAAACGAATGCGGTAAAATCCCATCTCTTAAGAACTAAATAAAGGAATAATTATGAGTTTATATCGTCAGCAATATTGCGCTGAATTAACCGAAGCGCTTTTGGGGAAAACGGTTCAAATTGCAGGTTGGGCAAACAGAAGACGTGACCACGGTGGCGTGATTTTTGTGGATTTGCGTGACCGCAGTGGCATTGTGCAGGTGGTCATTGACCCCGATACCGCCGAAGCCTTTAAAAATGCCGAACAGGTACGCAATGAATATTGCTTAAGCATTACAGGCATTGTGCGGGCTCGTCCTGCTGGCACAGAAAATGCTGAACTCGCCAGCGGTAAAATTGAATTACTCGCCAAAGAATTGACCATTTTATCCAAATCGGAAGCGCTTCCGTTCCAATTGGACGAAGACAATGTTTCCGAAGAAATCCGCCTGAAATACCGTACCATTGACCTGCGCCGTGAAGTGATGCAAAAAAACCTGATTTTGCGCTCAAAAGTTGCCTCCAGCCTGCGCCGTTATTTGGACGACAAAGGCTTTATGGACATTGAAACCCCAATGCTTACCAAAGCCACCCCCGAAGGCGCTCGGGATTATTTGGTGCCGTCTCGCACCCACGCTGGTAAGTTTTTTGCTCTTCCTCAATCGCCACAAATCTTCAAACAAATGCTGATGATGAGTGGTTTTGACCGCTATTATCAAATCGTGCGTTGCTTCCGTGATGAAGATTTGCGTGCCGACCGTCAGCCTGAATTCACCCAATTGGATATTGAAACCTCGTTCTTAAATGAAGACGAAATCATGGATTTAATGGAAGAAATGATTGTGAAAGTCTTCAAAGAACACATCAATGTGGATTTGGGCAAATTCCCGAAAATGCCATACTCTGAAGCCATGAAGCGCTTTGCTTCTGATAAACCTGATTTACGCATTCCATTGGAACTCGTTGATGTTGATGATTTGGTGAAAGACTGCCAGTTTAAAGTCTTTGCCAGCGTGGCAAATCAAGCCAATACTCGTATTGTGGCGTTGCGTGTGCCAAATGGGGCGAGCTTAACCCGTTCTGTCATCGATGAATATACCCAATATGTTGGACGCTATGGTGCCAAAGGTTTGGCGTATATTAAAGTCAATGACATCAACAGCTTTGAAGGCTTGCAATCGCCGATTGTCAAAAACCTAACCCGTGAAGGCGGTAGCGATGGCGAGGTGGCATTTGAAATCTTAAAACGTGTGGGCGCACAATCGGGCGATTTGGTCTTTTTCGGAGCGGATAAGGCAAAAATCGTCAATGATGCGATGGGCGCTTTACGGATTAAAATCGGTCACGATTTGAATTTACTCACTTGTCAATGGGCGCCTTTGTGGGTGGTGGATTTCCCCATGTTTGAATACGATGAAAAAGACGGTCGTTATTATTCCACCCATCACCCCTTCACCCAGCCGAAAGTGGAAGATTTATCCGATTTGGACACCAAGCCAGCGGAAGTTTTATCTCGTGCCTATGATATGGTCTTAAACGGCACCGAAATCGGTGGCGGTTCAATCCGTATTCACCGTGAAGACATGCAACAACAAATTTTTAAATCTTTGGGTATTTCGGACGAAGAAGCCAACGAAAAATTCGGCTTCTTATTAAGCGCTTTGAAATACGGTTGCCCGCCACACGGTGGTTTGGCCTTTGGTTTAGACCGTTTATTGATGTTGATGACAGGGGCTAAATCCATTCGTGATGTGATGGCGTTCCCGAAAACCCAAACCGCATGGTGTCCTTTAACCGATGCCCCCAGCTACGCCAACCCCGAACAACTCAAAGAGTTGAACATTAAAGTGGCAAAAATTGAAAAAAACGAAAAATAATCGTAGCTTAATGGGCTAAACAGAAAGCGCTTTGGTTGATTAATCAAGGCGCTTTCTTTTAATCGATAGGAGATGGAGATGAGAAAATGGGTTGGGATATTGGAGGAAATACCTTGCTTGGTAGTAGAGCAAGTGATTATGGGGCTTTGTTCATGAAACGGCTGATGTTGTTAAGCGCTTTGTGTTTGAATGGTTGCTCGTGGTGGTGGGTGGAGGAGCCTGCGAGAAAAACAAACAAAGCGCTTTCGCCCGAAGGTGTTGTGATGCAATATTATACTTGGTTACAACAAGGAGCTTGTGAGCAATTGCAGGGTTTGGTCGTGCAAAATCAAGGCATGGATAGCGTGCGTTATCAATGTAATAATGAACAATGGCGCGTAGATTTACATGGCGCAACCGTAGAGTTTACTCAGCCTATGCAATACGATGCTATCTCACAAAGCGCTTTGGTTTATGTTGATGTGAAATATAAAAATGGGCAACGCAGTCCAGCACAATTTTGGCTTGAGCGTAGCCCAGTGGATTGGAAAATCAATGCGGAAAAAATGGTAGATTCAATGCAATCAGCTCATGGGCAGATGTTGTTGTGGAAATAACGGAGAAAAGCGCTTTGAAAAATAGTCAAAGCGCTTTGTGTTTGAAATTACATTTGCCCTACTGCTTTATCACTTGGCGCTAGCAGTAGTTTTTCCAATTGCTCACTCATCGGCATATCGGGATTAACTTCTATCGACTGTAAGGGCGTGGTGAACCATTTATCATAGATTTGATACAGTCTTTTATTCTGAATCATTTGTGATAGCGTGCTATTGACCAATTCCTTAAATACGTTATCGCCATGCTGCATGGTGCAGGCATAATATTCTGTAGCAATTGGCTTACCTAAAATTTCATAACTATCTCTTTCTTTTGCATTTTGCAACAGCATTGAGAGTAGCAAACTATCCTCATAAACAATGGCTGCTACTTCATCTGCTTTTAACGCTGCAAAGGCATCTTCGAGCGCTTGAGTAATACTGGTGATAACCTTGAAGCTATGAATATGGTAGTAATTTTTCTTGGTCTTGAAAAACTCGCCACTGACTGTTCCCGCAATAATAGCAACATCTTTACCCGCTAAATCAGGATATTTTTTAATACCTGAGGACTTTTTGACCATCACGCGAGTGTTAGCAACGAAATAGGTGTAACTAAAATCGGCTAGTGATTGGCGCTCTATGGTGTTGGTTGAGGTTGAGCAATGCAAATCTACCTCTCCATTGGCATGCATTTTCCAGCGTTCATCAAAGGGAGTAGAGACGTACTCAACTTTTAAATCAGGTAGATTCAGAGATTTTTTCAAAGATTCCACAATCTCAAGAGAAATATCAATGCCATAACCAACAGGCTTTTGAGTGACGCTATCGAGGTAATTGAATGGGATAACGTTGTGGCTATAGCCAATTTTGATGGTATTGGTTTGTTTGATGCGTTCTAGGGTTGGTGATGCAAAAGCGCTTTGAAGGCAGAGATAAGAGAGTAAGAGTATCGCCTGTAAATAGCGTGATGATGATAATGACATATGAATAATCCTATTAAGAGAGTTATTTTTGAATGAAAGAGATAGAAGGAAAATGAGTTGTTCTGATTTTCTAGCTAAGACTTGTATTCTATACTCTAACAAAAATTTAATAATGATAAAAGTTAGGAGGTTAGGCTCAAGAATTCCTTAAGCCTAGCCTCCTCAAAGCGCTTTGTCGATTTATTCGACTTGTAATTGACCAACAGCTTTATCATTAGGCATGATTAAGAGTTTTTCGGTAGCATCACTCATTGGAATGCCAACCGTTAAGCCCACATCAGGAATAGGTTGTAAGAACCATTTTTGGTACAGCTTATGCACACTTTGGCTATGAATCATTTTCGCTAGTTCGTGGTTGACCATCTGTTTAAAGACTTTATCTCCATGTTGCATGGTGCAACCATAATTTTCGGTTGTGATAGGTTTACCAACGACTTCAAAATTAGGCTGGTCATCGGGGTGGCGTAATAGGAAGGAAATTAAGGAAATATCGTCGTAAACCAAGCCTGCAACTTCCCCAGTTTTTAAAAGTTCAAAGCCCTCTTTTAAACCGTTGTTGATTATTTTTAATTCTTTGATTTTAAAGTTGTTTTTCTTGCTTTGTAAAAATTTGCCACTGAAAGAACCATTAATCAGCGCCACATTCTTACCCGCTAAATCGCTATAGTTATGAATACCTGAACCTTTTTTTACCAGCATTCTTGCATGCGCCACAAAGTAACCATAGCTAAATTCTACCAGTTGCTCTTGGCGTTCTAAGGTGTTGGTCGTTACGGAACAATGCAAATCGATGTCTCCGTTGGCGTGCATATTCCAGCGTTCTTTCGAAGGCACAGGAACATATTGTATTTTTAAATCAGGGAGTTTTAGCGATTCTTTTAAACCTTCTACAATATGTTGGGAGATTTCAAACCCAAAGCCTTTGGGGCTTTTTGTGGTTTGGTCATACCAGCTGATGGGAATAACAGTTTCACTGTAGCCAAGACGTATGGTGTTGGTTTTTCGGATACGTTCTAATGTAGGCGATGCTAAAGCGCTTTGGGCGATAGTGAGCAAAGATAATAAGGCAATTTTGTATAATTTATTGTTTTTTATCATAATAAATCCTTTTTAACCTAGAGGATAGCCATAAAAAATGCCCCCCATTGCAGGAAGGCATCATTATTATCGAAAGTTATAAGAAAAATTTCAATGCCAATTCAATCTCCTTAATCGAGCTGCCCAACGGCTTTATCGCTTGGTACTGCTAATAAGCGCTTTGTAGCATCGCTCATAGGGAAATTGAAGGATTGGTTTTGGGGAGGAATAGGCTGAACAAACCATTTATCGTACATGGCATGAATTTCTTTTTGTTGAATGAGGTTGTGCAAGGTTTGATTAACCCACAGTTTAAATTCTTGATCATGCAGTTGCATGGTGCAGCCGTAATTTTCAGCGGTCATTGGTTTGCCAATAATTTCATATTGATCACCATGCTCACGGTCACGATACAACTGTGACGCTAAGGAAACATCATCATAAACAAGAGCATCAATCTCGCCATTTTTCAGTCGCTCATAAGCTTCGCTCATATTATTTTCAATGGAAAGCTCTTTGAAGTGATAGGTATCTTTCTTGTTGAAGATAAATTGGCGACTGGCAGAATTTTTCATAACACCCACTACACGTCCTTCTAAGTCTTTGTAATGATGTACACCTAAAGCTTTGGGAACTAACATTCTTGCGCCTGACACAAAATAGCCATAACTAAAATCGGCGTATTTTTGTTGGCGTTCTGTGGTGTTAGTAGCAGCAATACAGGATAAATCAACCTCATGATTTTTATGAAGTTCCCAACGGTTTTTGGCTGTGAACAAGACATATTTCACTTGCAATTCGGGAAGCTGAAAATCTTGGCGGAAACGTTCGACAATTTTGTCATACAAATCATGCGAGAATCCATAATGTTGTTGGGTGTTAGGGTCGATGTAGCTGAAAGGGACAGTTGTTTCAGAGTAACCAAGCTGAATGATGCCTGTTTGTTTGATACGTTCAATAGTGGGGCTGTGAGCCAAAGCGCTTTGTGATATTAAAAACCAGCAAGCCAGTAAATAGCGAGAATTTATCATAATGCCTTCCTTCATATTCTAACTATCATCAATAACCTTTTAAGGTTGTATTACATTATAGAAGAATAAAGGTAGAAAGTTAAGTTATTAAAAACAAAAGATTATATAGGTTGTGGCGGCTTGAATTTAAGGATTGATTGTGGCTTAATAATAAGCTTGGATTTAAATCACAAACAAAGCGCTTTGGAGTAGTGATTTATAGTTGATGCAGAGATGACTTTATTGCAATTGTCCAACAGCTTTATCTGTAGCAATGTTTAAAATCTTTACAGTTGTTGGCGACATGGGAAAATTAACCGTGTTGCTTAAAGGAGGAATAGGCTTCATAAGCCATTTATCGTAAAAGCTATGAATCTCTTTTCTTTGTATCATGGATAGTAGCTTATGATTGACTAATACCTTAAATTTCTCATCATAAATCAAGGTATCCATTTTCTCAGCAGTTAAGGCTTGTTTTTTGCCAGATTACGGCTGCCCAAAGCGCTTTACTGTTAAATGAGTATGGTTTTTGATGCCTGAATCAACAGAAACCAGCATATTTATGGAGTTCCCAGCAGTTTTTGGTATCGGTAAAAATATATTCAGCTTTTAGCTTGGGTAGTTTTAAATACTCTTTAATAACTTCAGTAGTTTTTTTCAGAAATTTCGAGTGAAAAGCTATGATGTTTGGCTGTTTCCTTATCAATATAAGAAAAAGGATAAGCATTTTCTATACAGTTGAGTTTAATGGTTTGGGTTAATTTAATGCGTTCTAAGGTGGAGCTATGAGCCAAAGCGCTTTGGAGAAAAGCACCACAACATAAAGTCAATGATAAAAAGGATTCAATAGAAAAAAGAGAATGGGGAGCGGTGGATGTCGTAGAGTAATCCTCCTGAATGAGTGTTTACATTAAGACTATATACGGCTTGCTATCTTACGCTCCCTTGATAATAGCTGTAAAAGAACTGTAATTAACGCTTGTAGGGCAGATTTTACTGATTCTGTAAGGATAAAAGTGCTTCTGTTTCTTGAGCCTGTTGTAGAGGAACAATGATTTGGCTTAAATCTCCTTCCATCAATTCATCTAGGCGATAGAGAGTAAGGTTAATGCGATGGTCAGTTACACGGCTTTGAGGGTAGTTATAAGTGCGGATACGTTCAGAACGATCGCCTGTGCCTACTAAACTCTTGCGCTCAGCCGCTATAGAAGCGCTTTGTTTTTGACGCTCGGCATCAAGCAAGCGAGAAGCCAGCAAACTCATAGCTTTAGAGCGGTTTTTGTGTTGAGAGCGTTCTTCTTGGCATTCCACGACTGTGCCTGTGGGAATATGCGTGATACGAATGGCGGAATCGGTTTTGTTTACATGCTGACCGCCAGCTCCTGAAGCTCGATAAGTATCAATACGTAAATCGGCTGGGTTGATGTCGATGCTTTCGATTTCATCCATCACAGGCAAAATAGCAACAGTTGCAGCGCTGGTGTGAATGCGTCCTGAAGCTTCTGTATCTGGTACACGCTGAACACGGTGCGCTCCGCTTTCAAACTTCAAGCTGGAATAAACATTCTGCCCACTGATTTGGGCGATGATTTCTTTGTAGCCACCGTGTTCACCTGTATTTTCAGACAAGACCTCTAAGCGCCAGCGTTGCAATTCTGCGTATTTGCTGTACATACGGAACAAATCACCAGCAAAAATCGCCGCTTCATCGCCCCCTGTGCCAGCGCGAATTTCGAGATAAATATCAGCGCCATCGAGAGGATCTTTGGGAATCATGAGACGTGCCAGTTCTTGTTCATTGGCTTCCAAAGCGCTTTGTAAGGTTTGCTTTTCTTCGGCGATCATCTCTGCCATTTCTGCATCTTGTGCCATTTCTGCCAAAGCGCTTAGTTCATGTTTGAGGCGTGTTTGTTCGTTGAGGGCATCAACAATGGGGCTAAGCTGAGCATGTTCTTGGGAGTATTTACGCAATAAATCAGGGTTTTGGGCTGTTTCAGGAGCAGAGAGCAACAGATTGAGTTCTTCGTGGCGTTCAAAACATTGTTGTAATTTTGCAATCAAGCTGGGGTGCATGGCATTCCTTTATCGATAGCTGGAGGATTGGGGCTTTGTTTGAGGCAAAGGCTTGGGCAAAGCAGAGGTTTTGTGACAAAGCGCTTTGAGTTAGGCTGAATCGCGAGAATCAAATGTATCGGCAACAATAGCCAGCCAATCCTTATGGTCAGGTGGAATGGCTTGAATGAGTTCACTAGGGCTGTGGAGAAGTTTGTTGGTGAGCTTGAGGGCGAGTTGTTCGAGAAGTTTGGCAGGGTCTTCACCATGAGCCAAGCGACGGTAAGCATCAGCAAGCAGTTGCTGACGGATTTCATGGGCTTGGTCTCGCATTTTTCGTACCATACGTTGCTGAGGGCGTGAGCGTAACCAGCCGAGAAAGTCATCACTGTGTAGATTCACAATTACTTCTGCCTTTTGGGCAGCAATTTTACGCGATTGGACGTTATCCTCAATGATTTGCTCAAGGTGGTCGATAGAATAGAGGAAGGCATCGTCAAGCTCATCAATATCGCCATCAAACAGGCGTGGAATGGATAAGTCGATGTAAACCTGCATGGCTTGGCGACGTTGTTTCAAAGCGCTTTGTACCATTTTTCCATACACCAAAGGATACTCTGAACGAGCAGCTCCCACGATAATATCGGCTTCGTGTAAATGGCTGGCAATTTGCTCAAGAGGTAAGGCATAGGCTTGATGTTGGGTGGCGAGTTGTTGGGCTTTTTCGAGAGTACGATTGGCAATAATCAAACGCCCAATGCCTAAATCGCGCAGATATTTCACGGCAAGTGTTGCGGTTTCGCCAGCGCCAATCACAAGGGCTGTTCGCTCTGGGTGGTCGTTGAAAAACTGTTGTGTCAATTTGATGCCTGCATAAGCCACCGAAACAGGGTTTTGCCCAATGGTTGTGCTATGACGCACTTTTTTGGCAACTGAAAAACTTTGCTGAAACAAACGATCCAAAATCGAATGCACACTGCCCGCTTGCTTGGCAAGATGATAAGCCTGCTTCATTTGCCCTAAGATTTGGGGTTCGCCAAGAATGAGAGAATCCAAACCACAAGCAACACGGTTAATATGGCGCACAGCTTGTCGACCTTCATGCATGAAGAAATAAGGAGCCAGCGATTCAGGGCTGACCTTTTTCTGCGCTACCAACCATGCCAGCATATCGGGCGGATTATCGCTGACCAAATACAGCTCCGTGCGGTTGCATGTGGAGAGTAGCGCGAGTTCGCCTTGATGTTGGGCTTGATAGTGTTGGAGGGCTTGGGTGATGTCTTCGGGTGAAAATGCAAATTTTTCACGCACAGCTACATTTGCGCTTTGGTGATTGATGCCAAAGGCGTAAATGATATTTTGGTTTGCCTCATCGATAGTGCTCATATACGCTTATAATCTTCTTTAAAAATGGTGGTTATTTTAAGGTATTTTGGGGTATGTTTCAGCTGATAAATATCATGTGTAGGCTCAAGGATTGGGCAAGAGATTGGATAAAGCGCTTTGGCATGATGTGGAGTGAAAAGCTTCATTTTGGGCTTTTGATAATGCTTTTAGCTTTAGGTCAAATGGCATGGGCGAAAAAAGAGACACCCAAGAAAGATGGTGTTTCGCCCGCACGTCATCGTTCTGTTGCGCCTCGTTGGCAACAAAGTAGCTCAGAAGATGTGTTTCATGTTCTGGCAACGCGCTTTGCTGAACAAGCGGGCGATTATGAGCAAGCCTTAGCACGTTTGAAGATTTTAGTGTCACGAGTTAAGGATAGAAGCTTATTTTCTTATGCTTTTTCTATTGCTTTGGAATCAGAACAGTTGGATAAAGCTCAGGAGATGGCGGCTTTGTGGCAAAGCGCTTTTCCTGCCGATGATGAACCTTACTATGCGTTGTTGCGTGTTTTTGTGTTGCGTGGGCAAGAGGCAGCAGCATTTTCTCTGACCGAACAAATGCTACAACGCCAAACCAGTGTTGATGCCGTCACTCAATTGAGCCTGATTTTAAATGCCAGCTCTGATGCTCCTATGCGATTACGTTTCTTACAACGTTTGAGCGAGAGATTCCCCAAAAATCCTTATATTTTTTATTATCTTGGTTTGGCTGCGAAGGAGGAAGGGCGTGTGAGTTTGGCATTAGAATCCTTTGAGGCTGCCAAAGCGCTTGATAGTAGTTGGCGACAGCTGGAGATTATGCAGGCAGATACTTTATCGAGCGTTGGGCGATTACAAGAAGCATTGGCGATTTTGGAGCCTTTATTGAAGAAACACCCTGATGATCCTACGTTACTTTCGGCCATTGTTGATATTTTGGCAGATAACTACCAATTTACCGAAGCTATCGAGTATGTGAAACGATGGTGGGCGGTGCAAAGCGAGCCACCTGTGTTGATTCTGCTGGCTTGGTTGTATGCGCAAGAAGGCGAGCTGGAAATGGCGGTTTCTTTGTATCGAGACTTGTGGGGTATGGGCGTTTTTAATGAGGATATGTTCTGGTTTAACAGTGCGCAAGCCTCAGAGATTGCTCAACAATATAAGCGTGCGCAAGAAGAGTTTGATAAAGTTTCGGAAAGCTCTCATCTTAAAATGCAGGCGATGGAAAAAAGCGCTTTGTTGTGGTTTAAGCAAGGTAATGTGAAAGAGGGGCAACGGGCTTTTGCGAACTTGCGTGAAGAGTTTCCAGAGTATGCCTTAGAACATTATTTGGTTGAGGCGAGCCAGCTGAAATACGATGATGCTAAGATGGAAGAGGTGTTGCAAAGCGCTTTGAAAGTTTTTCCTGAGCAGGTGGATATTTGGGCATTGCAGGCAGAACGTTTGGGGCAACGCGATGAAGTGGCGGCGGCGGAGCAGCTGTATTTGAGTATTTTGGCGCTGGAGCCTGAGCATTTGGAAACGTTGAATGCATATGGGCGATTACTGATTGCCCAGCCAAAGCGCTTTGAAGAAGGTAAAGCATTGATTGAGCAGGCTGTTGAGTTTTATCCAGATGCGCCAATGGTACAAGATGCTTATGCCATGTTGCTGGCGAAAGAAGGTAAATGGGAAGATGCGCTGATTTGGTTGCGCCGAGCTTTTGCGGCTTATCGCAAGGATAGTATCGTGGCTCATTATATTGAAGTTTTGCTGATATCAGGACAGCTGGATTTGGCAAGAGAGGTTTTTCGCTACGAACGAAAAGGGCAGGCAAGCGCTTTGTTAGAGAATTTGTTGTTGCGTTTCCCACAGTTGCAATAGGAGGGCGAGATGAAACGATGGCTGATGTTGGGATTATGTTTGGCTTTGGCAGCTTGTGCGCCACCAAAGCCTGCGCCCATGATTTCTACGGTGATGCAGAACGAGAATGCGCCCAAGCGCTTTGAAGCTGAGGGAAAAGTGGGCTTGCGCTACCCTGAATGTGGAGCTTATGAGAGTTGTAAAGTGGCGCAGTATCAGTTGGAATTTTGGTGGGAGCATATGCCTGATTACGATGAATTACGCCTGATAGACCCTTTGGGGAAGGAGCGTGTGAGGCTGGTGGTGCAGGGTAATCGGGTTCGATGGTTGGAAAATGGGCAGGAAAAAGCGCTTTTGGTGCAGGATTTAGAGAAAGAATTGGGGATTGCTTTGCCGATTTCTGAGTTTAAAACTTTGTTTACGGCGTATGGTGAAGAGGAACAGTGGCAACAGTGGCGTTTGAAACGACGTGATTGGCAGCAAAACCACTATAAAAAAATATCTTTAGAACAAGGGGATTATCGAATTTCTTTGGCAATTAATGACTGGTTGGAAAAATAATGCTTGCGTTGGGTAAAAAGTGCGCTATAATGCGCACCTCTCGAATGCGATGAAAGATTCATCAAACCACTGGGGTATAGCCAAGCGGTAAGGCAGCGGGTTTTGATCCCGCCATGCGTTGGTTCGAATCCAGCTACCCCAGCCATCATTTATAAGATTTTTCTTGAATTTTTACGCCTCTATTTGCATACCAGTTTCTCAACTAAACAGTTAGGTGACAACGTGTCTAGAAGCAGTATGACTGTCTTTACAGGTAATGCAAATCCACAACTTGCTCGACAAATTGTTCAGCATTTAGGTTTGCCTTTGGGTAACGCTTATGTCGGTAAATTCTCCGATGGCGAGATTCAGGTTGAAATTCGTGAAAATGTTCGTGGTAAGGATATATTCATTATCCAACCAACCAGCAATCCGACCAATGATCACATCATGGAGCTTTTGATTATGAGCGATGCTCTTCGCCGTTCATCAGCTAATCGGATTACTGCTGTTATCCCTTATTTTGGTTATTCTCGACAAGACCGCCGTCCGCGTTCGGCTCGCGTGCCAATTTCGGCAAAAGTTGTTGCCAATATGATTGTAAGTATGGGTGTTGATAGAGTTTTAACACTTGATTTACATGCTGACCAAATTCAAGGTTTCTTTGATTTCCCTGTTGATAATATTTACGCCACACCGATTGTGCTAAATGATTTGCGTACGCGTGATTTGAAAAATGCTGTGGTGGTTTCTCCTGATATCGGTGGTGTTTTGCGTGCGCGAGCAACCGCAAAACTTATCGATGCTAAATTAGCCATTATTGATAAACGCCGCCCACGTCCGAATGAATCTGAAGTGATGAATATCATTGGCGATAGCATTGAGGGGTGCGATTGTATTTTGGTTGATGATATGGTGGATACTGCAGGAACACTTTCCAATGCAGCAACTGCCTTGAAAGAACGTGGTGCGCGTAGCGTTATTGCTTATTGCACGCATGCTATTTTGTCAGGCAAGGCGATTCAAAACGTAGAAAATTCAGGCTTAGATGAATTGATTGTCACCGATTCCATCGCTCTTCGTGAAGAGGCGAAACAATGCAGTAAAATCAGAGTGTTATCTGTTGCTGGTTTGATTGCTGAGACCATTCGCCGTATTCATGTGGAAGAGTCGGTTTCTTCTTTATTTATGGCGCAATAAGTGCTTATGGCTAGCCCATAAAGCAAGTAATGTGTTAAACTAAACCTCTTTTGTTAAAGCGCTTTGTTGAGATAATCAAAGCGCTTTGTTTTTGGAGACGCTGGTCGCAAGCGTTTTGTTTAACTTTGGAGTATTTATGAGTCAAGAATATGCTTACACATTAAAAGCAACTGTTCGTTCAGACAATGGGAAAGGTGCGAGCCGCCGCCTGCGTCATGAAGGATTGGTGCCTGCTATTGTTTATGGTGGTAAAGATCAACAGCCTTTATCGATTGCTTTAAGCCAAAATGAGTTGGTTCGTTTTGGTCGTTTTGATAACTTCTATTCACAAATCATCAAATTAGAAGTTGAAGGTTTAGAAGCGCAAGAAGTAATTGTGCGTGATGTTCAACGCCATGTATTCAAACCTTTATACCAACACATCGATTTGCAACGCGTAGTTCGTGGTCAAGAATTACACGCAACCGTCAGCTTGCATTTTGTCAATGAAGGCGCTTGCAAAGGCGTGAAAGAAAGTGGCGCGATTATTGAGCATCACTTGCACAGCGTTGAAGTGATTTGTCGTCCACGTCATTTACCAGAAGCTATTGAAGTGGATATGACAGATTATGTGGTTGGTAGCGTGATTCATTTGCGCGATTTGAAATTGCCAGAAGGTGTACGTTTAGCTCATACTGATGAACGTGCTGATGCTGTGGTTGCGCAAGTCATTTATCCACAATCAGGTTCATAATGATGATTAAACTGGTTGTCGGCTTAGGCAATCCAGGCGAAAAATACCAAAAAACCCGCCATAATGCGGGTTTTTGGTTTTTAGATGCTTTGGAAAAGCGCTTTGTAGAAGAGAAGAAATTCCAAGCCCAATACGCCAAAATCACGATGGAAGGCAAAGCGTTGCATTTGTTAAAACCTTTGACGTTTATGAATGCTAGCGGTCGTGCTGTTTCAGCTTGTGCGAAATTTTATGGCATCACGCCTGAGGAGATTTTGGTGGTGCATGATGAGTTGGATTTGGCTGAGGGCTTGATTCGATTGAAATTTGATGGCGGACATGGTGGGCATAATGGCTTGCGCGATATTCAAAGCGCTTTGGGGGCAAAAACGTTTTATCGTTTACGCGTGGGCATTGATAGACCCAAAACCAAAGAAGAGGTGGTGAATTATGTGCTGGATATGCCGAGCAAAGCAGGGCGTGAGGCGATTGATGCGGCGTTATGGCGTGGAGAAAAAGCGCTTTCTCTTTTGCTGAATGAAGGAGCAGAGAAGGCAATGCATTGGTTGCATAGTGCTTAAATCAAAGCGCTTTGGCGTGCGATGAGGAATCCTCCATTAGGAGGATTTTTTTGGTCTTGAAAAATAAGAGAGCGCCACCATCAAAGGGAGCATCATTGTTATGAAGGAGTTTAATCATGGAACACGAAGCGGAAAACAAAGAAGCAATGGTTGAGCAAAGCGCTTTGGAAGAGAGCGTAGTTGAAGCAAGCGAAATGCAAAGCGCTTTAGGCGATGATGAGCTATTTAAAGCTTTGCATGAGGAAATTGCAGCGTTGAAAACAGCCGTTTTGCGTGAACGAGCAGATGGAGAAAATCTGCGTAAACGCCTTGAACGTGATGCCCAAAATGCCGCACGCTTTGCCAACGAACAATTGGTGAAAAGCTTGATTCCTGTGTTGGATAGTTTAACGTTAGGCTTAGAGGCAGCTCAAAAACAAGCGAGCGATGAACAAAGCGCTTTGGGCGAGTTTGTAAAAGGTTCGGAAATGACGCTGAAAATGCTGTTGGAAACCTTAGCCAAGCATGGCGTGGAGGAGATAAATCCTGTGGGCGAGAAATTGAACCCAGAATTGCATCAAGCATTGAGCGTTATTCCTAACCCTGAGGTTGAGGCAAACACCATTCTTTTTGTGCCACAAAAAGGTTATGTGTTGCATGGGCGAGTTTTACGAGCAGCACAAGTGATTGTGGCGGGCTAAAGTTTGCAAAGCGCTTTGGGCTTGAAAATTTAAAAAATAGTCCCACATCAGAAAAAACAAACATTCATTTTAAAATTTACGGAGTATTGATTTATGGCAAAAATTATTGGTATTGACTTAGGAACCACCAACTCATGCGTTGCAATTATGGACGGAGACAAAGCGCGTGTGATTGAAAATTCAGAAGGCGCACGCACCACTCCTTCTATCGTTGCTTATGCAGATAATAACGAGGTATTGGTAGGGCAGCCTGCGAAGCGTCAAGCCGTTACCAATCCTAAAAATACCTTGTATGCAATCAAACGTTTGATTGGTCGCCGTTTTGATGAGCAAGCGGTGCAAAAAGATATCAGCTTGGTGCCGTATCAAATCGTGAAAGCGGATAATGGTGATGCGTGGGTGCAAGTGGCAGATAAAAAACTTGCGCCACCTGAAGTGTCAGCGCGTGTTTTGATGAAAATGAAGAAAACGGCGGAAGATTACTTGGGCGAAAAAGTGACCGATGCTGTCATTACGGTTCCTGCTTATTTCAACGATAGCCAGCGTCAAGCCACAAAAGATGCAGGCAAAATCGCAGGCTTGAACGTATTGCGCATCATCAACGAACCTACTGCAGCGGCTTTAGCTTATGGTGTTGATCGTGGTGCTAAAGATGCCAAAATTGCGGTGTATGATTTGGGCGGTGGTACTTTTGATATTTCTATTATTGAAACCATTGATTTAGATGGCGAGCAGCAGTTTGAAGTATTGGCAACCAATGGCGATACCTTCTTAGGCGGTGAAGATTTTGACGCACGAATTATTGATTACCTCGTGGGCGAGTTCAAAAAAGAAAGCGGCATTGATTTATCCAACGATAGTTTAGCGCTTCAACGTCTGAAAGAAGCTGCCGAAAAAGCCAAAATTGAACTTTCTTCCAGCCAGCAAACGGAGCTGAATTTGCCTTACATTACAGCAGATGCCTCAGGTCCAAAACATTTGAATATCAAGATGACGCGTGCCAAATTGGAAGCTTTGGTTGAGGATTTGGTTGAGCGCACTTTAGAGCCTTGTCGCCAAGCCCTGAAAGATGCTGGCTTGACTGCTAAAGATATTCACGATGTGATTTTGGTTGGCGGGCAAACGCGTATGCCAAAAGTGCAAGAAGTGGTGAAAAATTTCTTTGGCAAAGAACCGCGTAAAGATGTGAACCCTGATGAAGCGGTAGCAGTTGGTGCTGCGGTGCAAGGTGGTGTTTTGGGTGGTGATGTGAAAGATGTGTTGTTGCTTGATGTAACGCCTCTTTCTTTGGGCATTGAAACGATGGGCGGGGTGATGACCAAACTCATTGAGAAAAACACCACCATTCCAACCTCACAAAGCCAAGTGTTTTCAACAGCCGCTGATAATCAGCCAGCCGTGACCATTCATGTTTTGCAAGGTGAGCGTCAGCAAGCCAGTGGCAATAAATCGTTGGGACAATTTGATTTGACAGGTATTGAACCAGCGCCGCGTGGTATGCCACAAATTGAAGTGACCTTTAACATTGATGCCAACGGTATTTTGAATGTTGCAGCCAAAGATAAGAAAACAGGCAAAGAGCAATCGATTGTCATCAAAGCGAACTCAGGTTTATCTGATGATGAAGTCGAGCGCATGATTAAAGATGCGGAGGCACACGCGGAAGAAGATAAGAAATTCCAAGCGTTGGTCAATGCCAAAAATGAAGCAGATTCTTTGATTCATGGTGTGGAAAAAGCCATTGCTGATTTGGGCGATGAGGTGAGTGCAGAAGAGAAAACGGCTGCTGAAGAAGGCATCAAAGCGCTTCGTGAAGCATTAGAAGGCAAAGATCTTGAAGTTATTCAAGAGAAAAACAATGCCTTGATGACTGCCTCTATGCCAATCATGCAAAAAGCTTTTGCTAAAGAACAAGCTAAAGCCGAAGGCAACGCCAATGGCTCAGGTAAAGCAGATGATGGCGTGATTGATGGCGATTTCACAGAAGTGAAAAAAGACTAAAAAACCTCAGCCCGTGAGTATCATCTCACGGGTTCTCTCCCCGAAAGCCAAAGCGCTTTGGGCGGATTATGATGAGGGCAACCTCATCTTTTTTTAACGAAAAACATCATGGCAAATAAAGATTTATATGAGGTTCTGGGCGTTTCCAAAACAGCCTCCGAAGAAGAAATAAAAAAAGCCTATCGCAAGCTCACCAATAAATATCACCCCGATAAAAATTTGAACAACAAGGAAGAGGCGGAGGCGAAATTTAAAGAAGTCAAAGCAGCGTACGATATTTTATCGGACAGCCAAAAGCGATCCGTTTATGATCGCTATGGCTATGAGGCAGCCACTGGGCAAGGTCAAGCTGGTGGTGGCTTTGGCGGTGGTTTTGGCGGCTTTGATGGCGGTTTTGAAGATGTATTCAGCTCTATTTTTGGTGGTGGACGAGGTTCTTCACGCCAGCATAACAATCGTGGGCGCGATTTATCTTACGAATTTGAATTATCATTGGAAGAGGCGGTCAATGGCGTTGAACGCGAGATAAAAATCCCTACTGCCGTTGAATGCTCGCGTTGTCATGGCACGGGCATGAAGGAAAAATCGGTGAAGAAAACTTGCCATACTTGTGGCGGTCATGGTCAAGTGCGCATGCAGCAAGGCTTTTTCTCACTGGCTCAGACTTGCCCAACCTGTCAAGGCTCTGGACAAATCATTGAAAACCCCTGCGATGAATGTAAAGGGCATGGTCGTGTGCGCGATGTTAAGCGCTTAAAAGTCACCATTCCAGCAGGAGTTGATACAGGCGATCGCATTCGTTTGAATGGCGAAGGTGAAGTGGGCGAACGTGGAGGCATGGCAGGAGATTTGTACATCGATGTGGTAGTACGTAAACACCCCATTTTCGAGCGCGAAGGCGATGATTTGGCTTGTAGCATTCCTATCAGCTTTACCACTGCTGCTTTGGGGGGCGAGTTAGAAGTGCCAACCTTAGGTGGTCGTGTGATGCTCAATATTCCTGCTGAAACGCAAACGGGCAAAACCTTCCGTTTGAGAGGTAAAGGCGTAAAATCGGTACGCAGTAGCAGTACAGGGGATTTGTATTGCACAGTAAACGTGGAAACGCCTGTCAATCTCTCTGCCGAACAAAAAGCGCTTTTGCAACAATTTGCGGCAACGCTCCATGAAGGCGGTAAGCAACACGCTCCTCAAGAAAAATCCTTTTTTGATAAAGTGAAAAAGTTCTTTGATGACCTCTAAGCAAAGCGCTTTATCCCAAAACAAAACCCCCAATGCCTTTCAGGAACTGGGGGTTTTGTTTTAAGCCATTGAAGCTGGAATGTTGGAGTGTCTCAATGACCCTCAAAACCAGCGCTCAAAGCGCTTTATTTTTTAGCAGCTTTAGCAGCTTCGATGACAGATTTCATTTGCTCATTAGCAGCTTTGCAGCCTGCAATAGACGCTTTTTTCTCGTCATCGCTCATCGCAGCCCAAGCTTCTACAGAAACTTTGGTCATTTCTTCTTTGCTCATGCCCAATTGTTCTTTCATTTCAGGCATCACTTCAGCCGCTTCGAAAGTTAAATCAATTGTTGTTTGGCATTCAGCAGGATAGTCATCAGCATGAGCTACAAAAGAAAAACCAGCAACCAAAGCGCTTAATAAATATTTTTTCATGATAAATCCTTTTCACAAATCCCCACGAGATTGTGGGGGGGAAATTATAGCATCTCTTAAGTAAAAAGATAGCAAGGTCAGAACTGTCCATGCAGAAGTTGCCAAAGCGCTTTGAGGCTTAATTAGAGAAAATATGCTCCCAAATGTGCATCACTTTTTGCCTCAGTTCAGACCATGCTTTTGCCGCCACCACACGATTTTTATCGCCCAGTGTGCAATGATGGGCTTCGTGCCGTAAACGGCGGTAGGCATCGCGTAGTGTCATGGCATGGCTGGAGCTTAGAATGCCTGTGGCCTCGAGGGCGGCAAGTTGGCGAATATTATCACTCATGCGCGTTAAAACAGGCTCTTGATGGCTATGTTTTAACAGCAAGTATTGCACCATAAATTCAATATCAATCAGCCCACCATGATCGTATTTGAGATGAAATTGTTCGGGCGTGCGATTGGGTTGGTTGGCATGAATTTTCTCACGCATATTCAATACCTCTTCTCTTAAGCGCTTTGGTTCGCGAGCTTGAGTTAAGATGCGATGGCGGATTTCGGTAAATTTCTGTTTTAAATCATTATCCCCTAGAAGCCAACGGCTGCGTGTGAGGGCTTGATGTTCCCATGTCCATGCCTGTTCTGCTTGGTAGCGAGCGAAGGCTTGGAGGCTACAGGCAAGAGGCCCTGATTGCCCACTGGGGCGTAAGCGAGTATCGGTTTGATACAAAACGCCACTAGAGCTTGAGGCGCTTAAAATGTTTAAGATACGCTGGCTGAGTCTGGTGTAAAAGGTTAAATTATCAATGCTTTTTTGACCATCGGTTACGCCTCCTTCGCCATCATCAAATAAAAACAGCAAATCCAAATCTGAGCCATAGCCCAACTCCAAACCGCCCAATTTCCCATAGCCGACAATGGCATAAAGCGCTTTGCCTCCAGAACTGTGTTGAGGATAGCCATGCTTTTGCACCAAAGCGCTTTGGGCGCGCTGATAGGCTTGGGCGAGGGTTAATTCGGCAATATCGCTTAGACGATCGCTGACTTCCATCAGCCCAATGCGTTGATGCAAATCAGCCCATGCTGTTTTAAACACTTGAGCATGCTTGAAATCGCGCAAGGCATGGATAAAGTTTTCATCATCAAGCCCTTGAACGCGTTCGTGTAAATCTTGTGCCAAAGCGCTTTGGGTTTCAAGATGATGGCGTTCGGTCAAAATATCATCAAGCACGAGTGGGTGTTCGCAAATAAATCGCATCAGCCAAGCAGATTGTTGTGCAATATCAAATAAATAGGCGATAAGTTCAGGGCGTGAAGCGAGCAAATCAATGTAAGTGCTGCGGCTGGCAACGCTTTCAATCAAATCCAAAATGCCCGATAAACCTTGCACATGCTGCTTTTGCGCTGTTTGACGCAATAAACGAGGCAATAGGCGATTCAAATGAGCGATGGTTTTTTCAGGCAAACGATGCCATGCGAGATTCCTAGCTAAATGGGTGATTTTGTGGGTGATGGTTTCGATTTGTTCGTCATTTAGGGATTGATCGAGCTTGTGTTGATGGAGGTAATCGTGCAAAGCGCTTTGGGTTAAATCTTGCCATGCGAGGGCATCGGATTTTTGGTGGGCTTGGTCATGTTGGGCGAAGATGGTTTGATAATGTTCGTGAATGGTGCGCCGCGCCCACGCGTGCTGTTCTTTCAAAGCGCTTATGCTTTCATAACCACAGGCGATAGCGAGCCGTTGCCAATCATCACCACTTTCAGGGAGTTGATGAGTTTGTTGTTCTTCTTTGAATTGCAAGGCGTTTTCTAAGGTTCTTAACACCAAATAAGCCTGATGCAACTGCTCTACCTGTTCTTTATCCCAAAACTCCAGCTCGCCTAAGGCTTGCAAAGCGCTTTGGAAATGGGGCTGTTGCAGGCGTGGATACTGTCCACCATAAACCATCTGCATGGCTTGCACCGAAAACTCAGCTTCACGAATGCCGCCTGCGCCCAGCTTGATATGCCTCTCCATACCGCCTTCTTTGATTTGTTCATTGATATGATGCTTCATCTCGCCAATAGAACGCAGTGCCGCATAATCCAAATATCTTCGATAAATAAAAGGCTTAAGCGCTTTGAGTAACAACGCGCCGCCGTCTGTATCGCCTGCAATAGGGCGAGCTTTCATGAGCGCATAGCGTTCCCAATCACGACCATGAATCAGATAATATTGCTCCATCGCATCGTAAGAAAGAGCAAGAGGGCCACTTTGTCCAAAGGGGCGCAGGCGCATATCCACACGATAAACAAAGCCGTGTTCGGTAGGAGTGTCCAAAGTAGCGATGAGTTTTTGGGCAAGTTTGCGGTAGAAGGTTTCGAAATCGGTTATTTTGCCACGATGTTCGATTTCGCCATGCTGACGATAGGCAAAGATTAAATCAATATCAGAGGAGAAATTCAGCTCACCGCCGCCGAGTTTCCCCATGCCCAGAATCGTGAGATTTTGGGGATTTTGCTGTTTGTCGAGCGGTGTACCGTAGCGTTCACAAAGCGCTTTGAAGTGGAAGGATAAAGCGCTTTGTACCAAATCGCAGGCAAGCTGGCTGATTTCGTGAAGAAATGTGCTTTGGTCAATATGGTGGTTGAGTAGAGCATACAGGAGCTTGATTTGGGCTTGGTGTTTGTAGAGGCGCAACTCTGCCATCAAAGCGCTTTCCTCTTGGCTTTTGATGACCAGCGGAGGGCGCGGTTCTTCAATTTTATCGATCCAGCTGGGGTAGCGAGAAAGCCAGTGGTCTGCATAAGGGCTGACATGGCGTAGAGTGGTGAGCATAGCGTTCTCCAAAGTAGGCTTGAGAGATTGTGGTCAATAGGGGGTAAAAATAACCCCTGCTTCAGTCAAACAAGCTTTTAAACTCCCCATAGCCTTCTGTTTCTAAATCTTTGTAGGGAATGAAGCGTAATGCTGCACCATTGATGCAATAACGCAAGCCTCCCAACTCGGCTTTACCATCTTTGAACACATGCCCCAAATGGCTATCCGCGCCACGACTTCTGACTTCTGTACGCGTGCGATTGTTGGATAAATCCAAATGTTCGGTGATCACTTCTCCTTGTAGTGGGCGAGAAAATGATGGCCAACCACAGCCCGAATGGAATTTGTCTTTGGAGGAAAAGAGAGGCTCGCCACTGACAATATCCACATAAATCCCCTTATCTTCCAAATCGGTGTATTCATGGGTGAACGGTTTTTCGGTGGCATCTTCTTGGGTGACTGCGTAAGAAAGCAGAGAAAGCGCTTTGGCGAGTTCTTCATCGGAAGGTTTAGAGTATTGATTTTTGACTTTCACCAAAGGCTGATAAGCGCGTGATAAATCAATATGGCAATAGCCATTGGGATTTTTGGCAAGATAATCTTGATGATAGTCTTCGGCGAGGAAAAATTGCTCCAGTGGTTGATTTTCAACCACAATCGGATTGGCGTAATTCTTCTGCTCTTCCAAAAGCGCTTTGGCGATAATGGGTTGCTCTTCTGGATTGGTGTAATAAATGCCTGTGCGGTATTGGGTGCCGATATCATTGCCTTGTTTGTTGAGGCTGGTGGGGTCAATCACGCGGAAGAAATATTGCAATACATCTTCTAAAGGGAGAATATCGGGGTGGTAGGTGAGTTTGATGGTTTCGGCATGCCCTGTATTTTCACGGCAAACTTGCTCATAAGTTGGGTTTTCAGTGCGACCATTGGCATAGCCTGATTGTGCATCAATCACACCATTGATGCGTTTGAAATAGGCTTCTAATCCCCAAAAACAGCCGCCCGCGAGGTAAAGGGTGCGATGTGTTGTGCTTTCCATCTTCAATACTCCGTATAATAACTTTCGTAAAAAAGCCTATCTTAAAACCAAAGCGCTTTGAGGGAAAATGCCAAAGCGCTTTGAAGGTAGAACCCTTCGTTAGCTTAAAACCATCACAGAGGAATCATGGCGGAAAAATTGGTAATTGTTATTTTGAGCAGTAATCCTGAAAATGGCATGGAGGTTTTGGAGCCAATTTATCATGCCACCATTGCAGCATCGATGGATTATCATGTGGAAATTATTTTGGCAGGACGCGCAGGCTCACTTGCCATTCGAGGGGTGGCAGATAAAATCCCCAGTCAGCGAAAAGCCAATGAAACGGTTTACGATTTGTTGAAGGAAGCCTATCAAAGCGGCGTGGTGATTAAGGCAAGCAAATTTGTAACCATGAAATGGGGGGATAATTTGATTGCAGAGGTTAGCGAGGTAGTGAGCGGAAGTTATGTGGTTGGCGAGATTATGAATGCTAACGTTAAAATGTTGTCTTATTAGGAGATTTTATGAGTATTTTGAGTCATGAAGAGTTGGAAAAGGTGTTGCATAACAGTGAATGCTTAATCAGCGCCTCAGCCATTAACAGCGCCTATGATCGTTTGGCGGCGGAGTTAAACCTGCATTACGCTAACCGCAATCCTATTATTATGGTGGTGATGAATGGTGGCTTGATTCCAGCGGGTCATTTGATGACGCGTTTATCTTTCTTTCATCGTATGGATTATCTGCATGCTACGCGCTACCGAGAAAATATGGGCGGTCGGGAAGTGCTTTGGAAAATGAAGCCTAATCGCTCGATTGAAGGCGAACATGTGCTGTTGGTTGATGATATTTTTGATGAAGGTATCACCATTAAGGCTGTGGTGGAAGAATTGATGCAGCAAAATCCTGCCAGCTTGAAAACCGCTGTGTTACTCAATAAAAAACATAATCGTAAAGTAGAGGGCTATGTGCCTGATTTTGTAGGAACAGAAGTGGAAGACCGCTACATCTATGGTTGTGGCTTAGATTATCACGGCTACTTACGCCACTTACCAGGCATCTATGCTCTTAAAGAATAAAACCAAAGCGCTTTGAGATAAGCTTAGCTGAGTATAAAGTGTTTGTTCTTGGGGGTTTCACCCCCAAACCCCCATCAGGGGGAATGATTCCCCCTGAACCCCCGCAAAATATTTTAAAAAGTAAAACCCCCACTCAAAACAAAGTTTTGGTGGGGGTTTTACTTTTTAATACTCTGGGGTCAAGGGGTGGAACACCCCTTGTGGGGCGTGGGGCAAAGCCCCAGAAAACAAAGATTTCTACACTCAGCTGAGCTTATCTTAAAGCGCTTTAGTTTTTTGTTTTAAGGCTCGTTTTTGTCTCATTTTTCGTAGAAACTCGAATCGTTGTCGGCGTTTCCAGAGATACCAACCTACTGCAATAGCTGTTAGCACGATGATGCCAAAGGTAAAATATTTGAATTCATGGACTTTACTCATGAGCCATTCGTGGTTTTCTGCACCATAAAATCCTAAGTACACAAAAACAGGCACAGATAAAAGGGCGGCCAAGCCGTCCATCAAAGTAAAGACTTTAAAGCTCACGCGCCGACTGATTCCTGTCATCACATAAATAGGCGCGCGTAAGCCTGGTAGAAATCTAGCAATAAAAATCAGTCGATTGCCATGTTTGGCAAAAAGCGCATTAACTTTCACTAAGCGCTTTGGCGACATAATTTTCTGAAAATAACGATGTCGTTGAATTTGCTCACCATAATGGTAGCCCAAGCCATACATCAGGCTATCACCAACCATTACACCCATATAACACACCACCAGCATGGCGCCAAAATTTCCTACTCCTAAACCCGTGATGATGCCAGCCGTAACCAGTGTAATATCCTCAGGCAAGGGTAAGCCCATGCCACAAAGCAGCAAAACAAAAAACACAGCGAAATAACTGTAATGTAAGAAAAAATTCTGTAGCCATTCCATAGTGATGGATTTCCTGAGGGTAAAATGAAAAGCTTTATCTTAACATGCATCAAGCATTAGAGAAGGTAAAGCGCTTTGTGTTAGCGTTTAATTGCTAATAGCAATACCCCTGCTGCAATCAAACCAATACCACTCCATTCTTGAGTGCTGGGGCGTTCTTTCAAAAAGAAAAAGGCCATCAAAGCTACCAAAATTAAGCTTAGTTTATCCACAGGTGCAACTTTAGAAGCCTCGCCCAGTTGAAGCGCTTTGAAGTACGCCAGCCATGAAGCTCCAGTTGCTAAACCTGATAATACAAGAAAAGTCCAATTTTTGGCGCTCAGGCTACTTGGGTCTTGCCATTTATGAGCGTATGTTAGAAAGGTAGCAAGAGCGATGATGATGACGATGGTTCGGATAAAGGTAGCAAAGTCTGAGTCGATACCAGATAAGCCAATTTTGGCAAAGATAGCGGTTAAAGCTGCAAAAAAGGCAGAGGCAATTGCCCAGTAAAGCCATGGTTGCATAAAAAAATCCTTACAGATAAAAGAGAGCTGAGTGATTGATTACCAAAAATTATAACGGAATGACAAAATCTTTTTGTTACATTGAAACCGTTTTCGTGCTTTAAAACGGCGAACTCAATCATCTCATTAATCTTTAAGGAATGACTATGAAAAAAGTATTGGCTTTGTTGGCTTTAGTAAGTTTTACAGCTTATGCAGCGGATTATCCTGCAGTGTGCACAGAAGTTGAGGCATTAACCATTGCAGCTTATGAGAAAAACCCTGTGCCTAATATGTCTTTAGATGACATCAAAGCTTCTCAAAAACAAGCTCGTGAAGTGTTTCCTTCTTTGTCTGCTGACGAACAAAAGCAAATTGAAGAGATTTGCAAAATGTCGTTAGAAGCTTTGAAAAACATGCAATAAGTTTCAAGCTGATTTAAAGCGCTTTGTTGCATAAGCCGTAATCGAAAGGTTACGGCTTTTTTTATCGCTAAAGCGAGGGAAGAATTCTGTAAAATAACGAACCGTGAACAAAACTTAAGGAATTTTTATGCCTACTGCACAAGCTCGTACAGAAATACTTATTGGAACAGATGGTTGTCATTATTTATCGCAGAAAAGCGCTTTGGTCGCTGGTTTAGGCGGTGTTGGTGGATTTTGTGCTGAGGCGTTGGCGCGTGCAGGGATTGGTCGGTTGGTACTTTTGGATCACGATGTGGTTTCGCCTTCTAATATCAACCGCCAGCTATTGGCATTACACAATACGGTGGGTATGAAGAAAACAGAAGTTGCGCGTGAACGTTTGCGCCAAATCAACCCCGAAGCAGAGATTATTGTCATTGATCGCTTTTTGCGCCCAGAAGGGGTGAGTGATTTGTTGGACGAGATAGGAGCCGTGGATTTCATTGCTGATTGTATTGATTCGATTGCTTGCAAAGCGGCTTTGGTGCAAGGTGCGCAGGAGCGTGGTATTGCTGTCATTTCGGCGATGGGTGCAGGGAATCGGATTGATGTGAGACAGGCGAAAATCAAAAAGCTGAATCAAACCAGTGGCTGCCCTTTAGCGCGAGAGTTTCGCAAAGCGCTTAAGGAGCGTGGGGCGAGTTTGCATTATCCTGTGGTGTTTTCTGATGAACCACGCCGTCAGCCTTTGCCACATCAGCCGATTACGGGCGCGGAACCAGGTCGTGCGCGTGCTGTTAATGGAACTATTTCCTATCTCCCTGCTTTGTTTGGCATTTTGATGGCAGGGTATATTGTGGAGCAGTGGGCTCGTGCTTACGAAGCTCAAGCAGACAACCAAAGCGCTTTGGCGCAAGGAGAGTGAGATGTTTAAGCAGCTACAACAAATCGGCAAAGCCTTTATGCTGCCGATTGCGATTTTGCCAGCGGCAGGTTTGTTGCTGGGAATTGGTGGGGCTTTATCAAATCAGGCGACTTTATCAGCCTATCCGATGTTGGCAGACCCTGTATGGCAATCGGTTTTTAAGCTGATGGCATCAGCAGGCAGTGTGATTTTTGGAAATTTGGCACTGTTGCTGTGTATGGGTTTGGGTATTGGCTTGGCTGAGCGAGAGAAAGGCGTGGCAGCATTGGCGGCGGCGGTAGGTTATTTCATCATGCAGGCCAGCGCCAATGCGTTGATGCCTGAGGGAAAATCGATTGATACAGGCGTTGTCGGTGCGTTGGTGATGGGGTTGGTAACTGTTAAATTGCACAATCGTTACCACAATATCCAATTGCCAGCCTTTTTGGGATTTTTTGGCGGCTCACGTTTTGTGCCGATTATCGTATCTTTATTGGCGATTGTAGTTGGGGCGATGTTTTACAGCATTTGGCCTACCTTTCAAAGCGCTTTGGTGGAAGCTGGCGAGGGCATGAAGGATATGGGAGCTTTTGGCACTTTCCTTTATGGTTTCTTGATGCGTTTGAGTGGGGCAGTGGGTTTGCATCATATGATTTACCCTATGTTTTGGTACACCGAATTGGGCGGCGTGGAGATGGTCAATGGTGTTGAAGTGGTTGGGGCGCAGAAAATCTTTTTCGCACAACTTGCCGATGCAAATCATCAAGGCTTATTCACGGATGGCACTCGCTTTTTTGCAGGCCGTTTCGCCACCATGATGTTTGGCTTACCTGCTGCCTGCTTGGCGATGTATCACTGCGTGCCAAAAGAGAGACGAGCGCAAGTTGCGGGCATTTTCTTCAGCGCAGCGCTCACGTCATTTGTGACAGGCATTACAGAGCCAATCGAATTTATGTTTTTATTCGTGGCTCCTTGGCTTTATGTCATTCATGCTTTTTTAGATGGCGTATCCTTTTTCATTGCTGATTTACTTAATATTTCTATTGGTAATACGTTTTCAGGCGGTGTCATCGATTTTACGCTCTTTGGCGTTTTGCAAGGCAATGATAAAACGCATTGGATTTGGGTGTTGTTCGTGGGGGCAGCGTGGGCGGCGTTGTATTACTTTGTTTTCCGCGCTTTGATTTTGAAATTTAATGTTTTAACGCCAGGACGTGGCGATGAGGTTCAAAGCGCTTTGCCTGAAAACCCGAAAGGCGCACAAACCGATGCCCAAAGCGCTTTGCGTGAACAGGCATTGTTGGTGATTGAGGCATTGGGTGGCGCGGAAAATATTGAGCATGTTGATGCTTGTATCACGCGCTTACGTGTTTCGGTGCGCGAGGTGAGCAAAGTGGATAAAGCCAAGCTTAAAGGGCTTGGTGCGGTCGATGTGCTGGAGGTTGGAGGTGGTGTACAAGCCATTTTCGGCGCAAAAGCTATTTTGCTCAAAGGCGAAATCAATCCTATTTTGGGCAAAGAAGATTAAGGTAAACCCAAAGCGCTTTGGTATTTTCCGCAAAGCGCTTTGTTTTTTAGGAGGAATGATGGAAACGTGTCAAATCAGCCGTTGCTGCTGTTGTGTGAAAACGTGGTTCAAGCAAGAATTTATTGAAGGCTGGAAGGTTTTTGAATGGGCTTGGTTGGGTTTGTTTGTGTTGGCGCAGGTGGTGATTTATATCATCGAGCCTGATTCTGTGCTGGGTATGGTGGCAGGGATTGCAGGAATTGTGTGCAATGTATTGATTACCAAAGGAAAAATAAGCAACTATTTCTTCGGTCTGATTTTTGCCTACAGTTATTTTTATGTGGCGTGGGGCAATAATTTTTTAGGCGAGATGAACACCACGCTTTATGTTTACATTCCTGCTCAATTTATCGGCTATTTCTTATGGAAAGAAAACATGCAGAAGCAAGCTGGAGCAGATGTGGTCAAAACACAAGCGCTTTCTCTCAAAGGCTGGGGCATCATGTTGGGGGTTCTTGTCGTTGGAACCTTGATTTTGCGACAAATCTTAATTTCTAAAGGTGGCGATTCTGCTGGGCTTGATGGTTTGACAACCGTGATTGTGGTGGTGGCGCAAACATTGATGCTTTTGCGTTATCGTGAACAATGGTTGCTTTGGATTTTACTCAATATTTTGAGCTTATTCTTGTGGGAAAACAGCTTGAGCATGCAAGTGATGTACAGTGCGTATCTCTTGAACTCACTGTATGGTTATTACAATTGGACGCGCTTACAAAAAAGCGCTTTGTAAGGAAAGGAGTTAATAAAATGCCTGTGGTGAATATTAAATTGGTAGAAGGGCGTACAGTTGAGCAAAAGCGTGAGCTGGTGAAGCAAGTGACGGCTGCGATTGTGAACAGTATTGGTGTGCCTGAGAGTTCGGTGTGGATTTCTATTGACGATATGAAGGCGGAAAATTTCGCACAAGCTGGTGTTTTGCGTTGTGATAAGTGAGGGTGTGATGAGTGAGAGAATCGTGTATGTGAATGGGGATTATGTTCCTGAAAGCAAAGCGCTTATTTCTGTGTTTGACCGTGGCTTTTTGATGAGTGATGCGGTTTATGAAGTCAGTGCTGTTATTGATGGCAAACTTCTGGACAATCAAGGGCATTTATTGCGTTTGCAGCGTTCATTGCAGGAATTGGGCATTCCCAATCCTTATACCGATGCTGAATGGTTGGCGATTCAGAAAAAGCTGTTGGTGGATAATGATGTCAAGGAAGGCTTGGTATATTTACAAGTCACACGTGGACAAATGGATCGTGATTTTTTGTTTGACCAAAGCGCTTTGCGCCCGAATGTAGTGTTGTTTACCCAAAAGAAAACATTGACTGCTGAGCCAAAAGGCTTGCATGTGATGAGCATCGAAGATATTCGATGGGCTAGACGTGACATCAAAACCACCCAATTGCTTGCTCAATCGCTTGCCAAAATGCAGGCAAAAGCAGAAGGCTTTGATGATTGCTGGTTTGTGGAAAATGGCTTGGTAACAGAAGGCTCGTCCAACAATGCTTGGATTATCAAAAATGGTAAAGCTATTACACGTCCACCTAGCCATGAAATTTTGAACGGCATCACGCGCCGCGCTCAAATTGGCTTGTTAAGCGCTTTGGGGCTTGAGTTTGAAGAACGCGCGTTTACGCTGGAAGAGGCGATGAGTGCTGATGAGGCATTCTCAACCAGCGCCAGTGCCTTTGTAAATCCTGTCTTATCGATTAACCGTACTCCAATTGGCACGGGCAATGTTGGTGAGAAAACCAAAGCGCTTCGTGCGGCTTATTTGAAGTTAGCGGTGGAGCAGGGCGTGTAACATGAGTGATGCCCAAAGCGCTTTGTTGGTTGATGAATCCTTGCCTTCAAGCCAACGCCCTCATGCACGATTCTATGTGTTGCCTGAACATGCGGAGATTGAGGTTTTGCTGCGTGTGTTAGGGAGACTGTTGGAACGTGTGGAGGCGGAGGGCTTGAAGGCGAGCATTCGTTGCGCTGACCATGAACAAGCGCTTTGGCTTGATGAAGCGCTTTGGCGTGTGCCAGAAAGCGCTTTGTTGCCCCATTATTACTTGCCTCATCAATCCCTTGAGCCTTACCACGAAAAATGTCGCCTTATTTTGCTGACTGCTCCAGAGAGAGCGATGGCAAGCGATGTGGTGGTGGATTTGAGTGTGGAGCTTAAAGGCGATGTGCCGAAAGGTTGTCGGCGTGTGTTGGAATTGGTGTGGGCTGGGAATCGAGAGGCGGCGAGGTCGCGTTATCGTTGGTATCAGCAATTGGGCTTTAGATTGGATATGCACCAAGTTTCAGATAAAGCGCTTTGGGGAGCCTGAGGCATTTTGCATCTTGGAAGCAAAAAGCGAGGGAAAACCTCGCTTTTTTGTTGTATCTGGCGTTATAACACAGAAACGGCAGCCTCATAATTAGGCTCTGATTTTAATTCAGCCACCAATTCGCTGTGCAATACGCGATTCTCTTCATCAAGCACTACAACCGCCCGTGCGCACAAGCCACGCAAGCCGCCTTCTGCAATCTCAACGCCTAAATCGCGTAAGAAAGCAGGATTTCGGAAGGTTGAAAGGGTAAGCACCTGTTCTAAGCCTTCAGCGGCGCAAAAGCGCTTTTGTGCAAAGGGTAAATCTGCGGAAATGCATAAGACAACGGTGTTATCTAAGCTGCTCGCGCGTTGGTTAAACTCACGAACCGAAGCCATGCAAACGCCTGTATCAATGCTGGGGAAGATGTTTAACACTTTGCGTTTGCCTGCAAAATCAGAAAGCGCTTTGTCGCTTAAATCATCGGCGGTGAGGGTGAACGAGGCGATGGTTTGACCTTTTTGTGGAAAATTGCCGTTGAGCGCAGTGGGGTTGCCACCAATGGTAATGTGACTCATAAAATTCCTTTTGTTTACCGATTGTTGTGAAAAATGGGCTTTGGGGTTGAAAGGTAAAAAGCCAGCGCCCAATCAGCCCACAAAGCGCTTTGCATGATACCCCTATCTTTGAGGATTCTCCAGTGACGGGCATTGGAGATTTTGGTTTGCGCTTTATAACTTTTTATTCTTTCCCAGTGCGCATCTTCATTTTTACAATGCGCTTTATTCCCATCATTCACAAGGAAATCATCATGAAAAAACTTCTTTTAAGTGCTTTAGTCGCCTTTTCCGCTTTGGCACAGGCTGAAAAAATCACCATCGCCACCGAAGGCACCTATCCGCCGTTCAGCTACCACGATGAATCAGGAAAATTAACAGGTTACGATGTGGAAGTGGCTCGTGCGGTTGGGGAAAAATTGGGCATTGAAATTGAATTTGCCGAAACCAACTGGGACAGTATTTTGGCAGGCTTAAAAGCAGGACGTTTTGATGCGGTCGCCAATCAGGTGTTTTTAAACAGCGATGAGCGCAAGGCTTCATTTGTCGCCACCACACCCTATGCTTATTCAGGCGAGGCTTTGGTGGTTCATCAGGATAACCATGAAATCAAAGGTTTAGAAGATGTAAAAGGCAAAAAAGCAGGTCAAGCCATCACCAGTAGCCATGCCGATTGGGCGAAAAACGCAGGGGCAGAGATTTTGCCCAACGAAGGCTGGGTAGAATCGGTTTTATTGATTGAACAAAAACGAGCTGATTTAACCTTTAATGATGAATTGGCGGTTTTGACTTATTTAAAAGCCAATCCCAAAGCGCCCATTAAAATCGTTTGGACAGACAGCAATAAAACCCCTGTGGGTTTAACCTTCCAAAAAGACCGTCAAGACGTGGAAAAATATTCCAAAGCCATTGAAGATTTAAAAGCCGATGGTACGTTAAAGAAAATCGGCGAACAATTCTTTGGCAAAGACATCAGTAATCCTTAAAATCACAGATAAAGAAAGGAATAGAGCGAGATGAAAAAATTATTAATGTTGGCTTTGGGATTTTTCTCCCAAAGCGCTTTTTCGGAAAGTGATTTAAACAGTCGTTTTAAAAATAAAGAAACCCTTATTATTGCTACCGATGGAGCCTATCCGCCGTTTAATTATCACGATGAATCGGGCAAATTAACAGGCTATGATGTGGAAGTCACCCGAGCGATTTTTGATTATTTACAAGTGCCAATTGAATTCAAAGAAACCCAATGGGATTCGATGTTATCAGGCTTAAAAGCAAAGCGCTTTGATTTTGTCGCCAATCAGGTGACTTTACAAACCGAAGAACGCAAAGCCATTTTTGATGGTGCTTTGCCTTATAGCTATTCGGGCATGGTGGTTGTGGTGCATCAAGACAATGATGAAATCAAAGATTTAAAAGACATTAAAGGCAAAAAATCCTCCCAAACACCCAATGCCAATCATGCTATTTTCGCTGAAGACAATGGGGCAGAATTGGTTTCTGTAACCAGCATGGCAGAATCTTTTGAATTAATTGCCCAAAAACGAGTGGATTTAACCATTAACGACAGTTTGGCATTATTGGATTATCAGCAAAAAAATCCCGACAGTGTCTTGAAAATTGTTTGGACTTCCCCCAGTGAAGATTTAATTCCGTCAGGACTCATTACCTACAAAGGTAATCAAGAAACTTTGGATAAAATCAATGAAGCCATCAAAGCGCTTCAAGCCAATGGCACCATTGCTGAAATTGGTAAGCGCTTTTTTGGTCAGGACATCAGTGTCAAACCCTAATTTAGGAAAAATCGAGGAATAAAAATGAAAAAATTAAGTCTATTGGTATTAAGCGCTTTGTTCGCTCAAGCCCATGCGGAATCTTTATTGGATAAAATCAACAATAAAGGCACCATTACCGTTGGCACCGAAGGCACCTATGCCCCTTTTACCTATCACGATGAATCAGGCAAATTAACAGGCTATGATGTGGAAGTCACCCGTGCGGTGGCGGAAAAATTAGGCGTGACCGTAGAATTTAAAGAAACCGCTTGGGACGCTATGCTCGCTGGTTTAAAAGCGGAGCGCTTTGATATGGTCGCCAACCAAGTGGCTTTGACCACACCAGAGCGTCAAGCAACTTTTGATAAATCAGAGGTTTATAACTGGTCTGGTGCATGGGCAGTGGCACGTCAAGATGAAGAGCGCATCAAAACCATCGAAGATTTCAAAGGCTTAAAAGCCGCCAATGGCTTGAGTTCTAATTATGGCGAAATGGCAGAAAAAGCAGGGGCGCAAGTGATTCCCGTTGATGGCATGGCACAAGCGATTGAATTGATTAAACAAGGTCGGGCAGATTTCACCTTGAATAATTCTTTAGGCTTATTGGATTATTTGAAAAAACACCCCGATGCAGGCTTGAAAGTGGTTTGGAAAGCCCCAACCTCTGAATGGAAAGGCGCTGGCTTAACGGTCAATAAAAACAACGATGAAGCGTTGGCAAAAATCAATGAGGCGGTCAAAGCGCTTCGTGAAGACGGCACCTTGAAAAAACTCGGCGAACAATTTTTCGGCGAAGATGTGAGCATCAAACCTGAACAATAAAGCGCTTTGCAAAGCCAATCCGTAAGCTGGGCAAATACGTCCAGCTTTCTTGCTTTATGCTGAGCCGATTCAATACACTAATGGCTTTTGTTAGCCTCTATGTTAGGATTTTAAATGATTCAAGAATTATTAAGCGCTTTGCCGTATATGGACGAAGCCCGTGCCAAGCTGGTGATTGATGCCTTTTGGCCGATGGTCAAAGCAGGCGTGATTTATACCATTCCATTGGCAATAGCTTCTTTTATTTGTGGAATATTGATTGCATTAATGGTGGCCATTGCTCGGGTCATGCCTGTGCAAAATGTTTTTCATAAAATATTGCTCAAGTTTTTTGGCATTTATACGTCTATTATTCGTGGCACGCCTTTATTGGTGCAATTAATGATTATATTTTATGCTCTGCCCGCAATGGATATTAAATTAGACCCCGTGCCAACCGCTATTACTGGCTTTTCTTTAAATGTGGGCGCTTATGCGGCGGAAACCATTCGGGCGAGTATTCTTTCCGTTCCCAAAGGACAATGGGAAGCAGGGTTTTCTATTGGCATGACCTATAGTCAAAACTTTTACCGCATTATTCTGCCCCAAGCCTTTAAAGTGGCGATTCCGCCTTTAAGCAATACCTTTATTGGTTTGATGAAAGAAACGGCATTGGCTTCGCAAGTGACCATTACCGAAATGTTTCGTACCGCCGCCCAAATCGCCAATCGGAGCTATGATTTCTTGCCCGTTTATATTGAATGTGCGATTTTATATTGGTGTATTTGCTATGTTTTGTATCAATGGCAGGAAAAATTGGAAAAGCGTTTTTCGCAATCGGTGGCAAGGTAATTTACGATGATTCAAATTCACAATATTCATAAATCCTTTGGGTCTAATGTGATTTTAAGAGGGATTGATTTATCCATTCAAAAAGGCAGTGTGACGGTTATTCTGGGCGCATCGGGTTCGGGAAAAACCACTTTTCTCCGTTGTTTAAATGTTTTAGAACAGCCCGAACAAGGCACCATTCAATTTGACGATGGTTTAACAATTGATTTCGGACAGAAAGTCAGCAAGGATAAAATCCTCCAATTGCGCCGCAAATCGGGCATGGTTTTTCAGCAATACAATTTGTTTCAGCACAAAAGCGCTTTGGAAAACATTATGGAAGCGCCCATTGTGGTGCAAAAAAAGCCCAAAGAACAAGCCAAAAAAGAAGCGCTTTTGTTATTGGAAAAAGTGGGTTTGGCGGATAAAGCCGATTTGTATCCTTATCAATTATCGGGCGGTCAGCAACAAAGAATTGGCATTGCTCGGGCATTGGCGTTGCAACCCGATTTATTATTATTTGATGAACCCACCTCCGCCCTTGACCCCGAATTGGTGCAAGAAGTTTTAAATACCATGAAAACCCTTGCCAGCGAAGGTTGGACAATGATTGTCGTCACCCACGAAATCAAATTCGCTTTGGAAGTTGCCGATAATGTGATTGTGATGGACGGCGGATTAATCGTAGAACAGGGCAATCCCCAAGCGCTTTTGAACAATCCCCAACACGAACGCACCCAAAGATTTTTACAAAGTTTACGCCGTTAGTCGGTGAGGGTTAGCTTGTTATTTAAAGCGCTTTATAGCGTTTAGCGTTTGCGCCATTGGTGGTAGCTCTGAAAGGCTGCCATTAACAAGCCGTAGCAGATAAAGGCTCCTGTTGGCATGGCAATAATCAGTGGTCGATGTTGCCATTGGTTGATGTGAATAGTCAAATCAACCCCTTTACCAAACAATTGTGATGCGCCTGAGAGGAGCGTGCCATGCGCCAGTATTTCGCGCATGGCGCCTAACACAAGCAATCCCAGTGTGAAGCCTATGCCCATCATCAAGCCATCAAGTAAGGCAAGTGGCAAGGGATTTTTAACGGCATAGCTTTCCGCACGGGCGATAATCACGCAATTGGTGACAATCAGCGCCAAGTAAATCCCTAAACTTTGATACAAATCAAACCAAAGCGCTTGCATCAGCATCTCTACCATACTCACCGCGCTGGCAATCAGTAGCACAAAAACAGGAATACGAATCTCTTTGCTAATCCACATGCGTGTGAGTGAAACCAAGCCGTTGGACATCACCATCACAAAAATAGTCGCAATCCCCAAGCCAAGCGCATTGATAACATTGTTCGAGACAGCCAACAAAGGGCATAAGCCGAGCATTTGCACTAACACGGGATTGTTATCCCATAGCCCTTGTTTGATAAGTTTATGTTGTTCGGGGGTCATGGTTGCTCCTGTTTGGGATTTGGCAAAGCGCTTTGGGGGAACTCGCGTAAGATAGTACCAACATGGCGAACAATGGCGCGTGGTGTGATGGTTGCGCCTGTGAAAGCATCAAAATCGCCGCCATCTTTTTTAACGTCAAAGCGCTTATTGTTGAGGGTTGCGCCGTTAAAGCTGAAAATCCAATCGCTGATGCGCGGATCGATTTTATCGCCTAAACCAGGTGTTTCTTTATGTTCAAGGACGCGCACGCCAAGAATAGTGGTTTTATCCTCATTTAGCGCCACCATCATACGAATCTCGCCTGAATAGCCTTGCATGGTGCTGGAAACCAAATAATGCTCTCCACTTGGCGCGTGGTAATGAATGGCTTTTAGGCTTGGCAATTCAATTTCTTGAGCGCCATTGAGGAAAGATTCATCGAGCATCACATGGGGTGTGATGGTCAGGAATTGGGCGAGCAAAGTGCTTTGACGTTGGGCTGCGATACGTTCTTTGAGAGAGATAAACAGCAGGCTGCACAAGCTCAGCATTACCAACGCAAATAAACTCAATCGTTTGGCAGCTTTTAGCGTGAGGAGTAGGTTGGTTTTCATAACGATGTCAACGATATTGAGGGCGAGTAAGAGGGTCTATGATAGGCGCTAAGGCATTGCCAAACAGCACAGCAAATGCCACGCCATCAGGATATTGTCCCAGATTACGAATGCCAATCACCAATGCGCCGATGAGAGCGCCATACAAATAGCGACCTCGCTTGGTGGTTGCTGCGGTAGTGGGGTCAGTTGCGATGAAGCACGCGCCGAAAATGAGAGCGCCATAAAGCAGCTGATGGAAGGGGTTGAGATAGCGCGAGGAATCGTAAAGCCAAAATAGAGTGGAAACGAGCAAAGCGCTTAGTAGCATAGCGATGGTGATTCGGCTATCCACAAAGCGCTTTTTAACCAACCAAGCCCAGCCCAAAAGCCACGCGAGATTCTGGCAAAGAGTAGGCAGGAGTGGGAATGCTTGGGTGTTGAGTGGGAGGGATTGGGTGCGTAATTGGCGCGAGGCATCGAGCAATGTTGCGCCTGTGGTGCCATCGAGCAAAGCGCTTTGCTGGCTACTCATTAACACTGGAAAACTGACCAAGCACAAGGCGAAGCTTAACATGGCAGGGTTGAATGGATTCATGCCTAAGCCACCGTATAGCTGCTTCCCAAGCCAAATCGCCACCCATACGGCCACTATAACCAACCATAACGGCGCATGGGTAGGCAGAGAGAGCGTCAAAAGAAGAGCAGTGAGTGTGGCGCTGCCGTCGAGAGCAGGCTTGAGTGGCAGCTTTCGTAGCGCCAACCAAAGCGCTTCGACACCGATAGCCACGCTTGCTGCCACCAACAGATTGCCCACGATAATCCAGCCAAAAAACAAAGCCTTGACGAAAATCCCCAAGCTAAGTGCCGCACAAACCTGCCACATCAAGGCGGGCAAACTGGGGGCTTGATGGAAAAATGGTGAGCTTTTAAGAGAGGGTTTGAACGTCTTCATGAGGATTCCGTAGGGTTATTGGTTTTGGCTTTGCGAGCGGCGGCGCGTTCAGCAGCACGAGCTTTGGCAGCGGCGAGTTTGTCTTCAGTTGGAGCAGGTTCGGTTGGAGCAATTTCAGCACTGACGACTTCTGCAGACGGCAAAGCGCTTTGGTGGCTATCGTTGGCTTTGGCTTTGCGAGCAGCGGCGCGTTCAGCAGCACGAGCTTTGGCAGCGGCGAGTTTGTCTTCAGTTGGGGCAGGTTCGGTTGGGGCAATTTCAGCACTGACGACTTCTGTAGACGGCAAAGCGCTTTGGTTAGCATCGCTGGTTTTGGCTTTGCGAGCAGCAGCGCGTTCAGCAGCACGAGCTTTGGCAGCGGCAATAGCCTGCATTTGGGCATCGCTGGCGCTGTGGCTTTGGGTTGGGTCAAATGTGGGCGGTTGGGCGGCAGATAAGCTAGGAGCCATAGAGGGCGATGCCATTTCAGCAGTGGGCAAAGCGCTTTGTGGACGCACAACAACTGGCGTAGGCGGTGGTGGAGATTGTAACAAGCCTGCCTCACGAGCTGCCATTTTTGCCTCACGCTCAATCCGCTCACGTTCTAATCGTTCAAGCCGTGCTTCGTGGCGTTTTTTGGCATGTTGCGCTGCCTCAAGCTTTTGTTTGGCTTGACGAATATTGGCTTTGCTGTGGCGATAGTGTTGCACTAAAGGAATATTGGACGGACAAACTGCTGCGCACAAACCGCACTCAATACAGTCAAACAAGCGATACTCTTCCAAATGCTTGTGGTCATCAGAGCGACTGTACCAAAGTAACTGCTGCGGTAATAATTCCATTGGGCAATGCTCCGCACATTCTGCACAACGAATGCATGGGCTTTCGTCTGCTTCGGGCGTTTGTGGTAGAGCTAATAAGCAGTTGCCTGTTTTTTGTAAGCCTGCGTTTAAATTCTGCAATTCATAGCCCATCATCGGGCCGCCAATGATGGTACGGCTATTGGGCTTTATGCCATCTGCTGCTTGTGCCAAAGCGCTTAAGGGCGTGCCAATGCGTGCGCGAACCACGCAAGGATTATGCACGCCTTCGCCTGTGACGGCAGTGTAACGCTCTGTCAGAGGCAAGCCCAAAATGATGGCATCGTAAAGCGCTTTGAGGGTGGCGGTGTTGTGGCAGATTAAGCCGTAATCGGTGGCATGATGATTGGCGGGAACGCGGATATCCAGCAACAGCTCGAACAGTTGGCGTGTATTACCAGAAGGATAGACGGTAGGAATAACTTGCAGCGAGAGGCGAGTATCGGAAACTTGGGTCAAAGCGCTTTGTAAGGCTTTGATAGCAAGAGGCTTATCGTCTTCAATGCCGAAAATGATGCGTTCTGCGCCTGTAATATGGGCAGCGATTTGTGCGCCTTTGATGATTTCAGGGGCGTGTTCTTGGATTTGCACATCATCACAAGTGATATAAGGCTCGCATTCTGCGGCATTGACCACCAGCGTTTTTGCCTGTGCATTCAGCTTCCGCGCACTGGGAAAGCCTGCGCCCCCCATGCCGACAATCCCAGCTTCCCAAACGCGCTCCAGCAATACCTCGCGCGATTCCTGTTCATAATCCAAAGCGCTTTGAGGAGGCAACGATTCATCTAAGCCATCAGATTCCAGCACCAAATGCAAAGCGCTTTGGTTACTTTCATGCATATTGGGGTGGAGGGTGATAGCGGTAATGATGCCTGAAGTGGGGGCATGAACGGGTGCGTCTCTTTGGTTGCTTGGGCGCAGCAATACTTGCCCACGTTTAACCCGTTCGCCAACCTTCACTTGCGCCAAAAACAATTCGCCATCTCTTGCTTGTAAACTTAAATAGTAACAAGGTATTAAGGGCATTTCTTGGCTAGGCTTCTCGGAGGAAAGCGCTTTGTGGCTAGGGATATGTTTACCGCCATGAAAGCGTGGGGCTTTCGGCTTTGGGGCAAGAAGATTTTGGATAAAGTTTCTTATATTCATGGTTTTAAATTGGGTGGTTGGGGTTTGTCCCATTGCCATGCTTGTTCGCGTGGCTTCATGATGATGCAATCAACAGGGCAGGGTTCAACACACAAACGGCAACCTGTACACTCATCAGAGATGATGGTGTGCATGCGTTTATTCGCGCCAATGATGGCATCGACAGGGCAAGCTTGGATACATTTGGTGCAGCCTATGCACCAGTCTTCAATAATAAAGGCAACCTCAGCTTCAGATTCTTCACCGTGTTCGGCGTTGAGAGGTTTGGTTTCTACACCGAGAATCTCAGCGATTTTATCGACCCCTTCTTGTCCACCAGGTGGGCATTGGTTGATATCTGCTTTGCCGTCTGCAATGGCTTGAGCATAGGGCTTACAGCCAGGAAAATTGCATTGTCCGCATTGGGTTTGGGGCAGAATGGCATCGATTTGTTCGGCAATTGGATTTTGTTCCACCTTGAATTTTTGCGCAAAAAAGCCCAGTAACATGCCACAGATGGCTGCTAAAATCAGCAAAATGACTAAAGCGCTTAGGATACCCATCCGCTAAACCCCATAAAACTTAAAGCCAAAATACCTGCTGTGATTAAAGCAATTGGCGCACCGCGAAAGGCTTGTGGCACATCGGCTGCATCTAATCGTTCGCGTAAGCCTGCGAAAATAACCAGCACCATAGAAAATCCCCCTGCCGCACCAAAGCCATACAAAGCGCTTTCTAGCAGGCTATGTTGCTTTTTAGCATTGAGCAGTGCCACGCCCAGCACAGCGCAATTGGTGGTAATCAACGGTAAATAAACACCTAATAGCTTGTGTAACAAAGGCGATTGTTTGGCAAGGAAGAGTTCTGTTAAGCCGACAACCACCGCAATAGCAACAATAAACACGATGGTTCGTAAATACTCAATCCCATAAGGAACCAATAAATAACGCTCCAAAGTGTAAGCGCTGATGGAGGCAATAGTGAGCACAAATGCCGTTGCCAATCCCATGCCCACTGCGCTTTCCCATTTGCGCGAAACGCCCATAAAAGGGCATAAACCCAAAAATTGGGTTAATACAAAATTGTTCACCAATACGGTGGCGAACAATAATCCAAAATAATGCGCCATAAAAACACACTGCCTACCTCAAAATTTGGCATCATTTTACCCCAAAGCGCTTTGCTGGGCGCAGGAGCTTAGCAAGCCTTAATTGAACGTTAAAACGCTGATGGCGAAGGAGTGATGAGATGAAATATGTTTTGTACTTTAATGATTTATGCCCTGATACGGAGCCTTTCGTGCAGGAATTAAAGCGCTTGGGCTTGGATTATGAGGCAGTGAATATTCGCGACAGTATGGCGGCGTTGAAGGCATTTTTGCGTTTACGCGACCATGAACCTGCATTTGAGATAAAAAAAGCACAAGGTTATGTGGGGATTCCTGTGTTGGTTACCGAGATGGGAGTTATTTTTGAAGTAGCAGATTTAGCGAGATTGGTATGACACTGGAACTTTTGAAACAACTCATTCAATGCCCAAGTGTGACTCCTGATGATGCAGGCTGCCAAAGCATTATTGCCAATCGCTTAAGTGCTTTGGGCTTTCAGACTCGTGAGATGGCATTTGGCGAAGGCGAGCAACGAGTGCAAAATTTATGGGCAACGCATGGTACAGGTTCGCCTGTGTTTGTGTTGGCAGGGCATACGGATGTGGTGCCAGCAGGTGACAAAGCGCTTTGGCATTCTCCACCTTTTGAGCCGACCGAACGCAATGGGTATTTGTATGGGCGTGGTGCAGCAGATATGAAATCAGGGGTAGCTGCTATGGTGGTGGCAGCAGAGCGATTGGTTCGTGAAAATCCGCATCATCAAGGAACCATTGCTTTGCTTCTCACCAGTGATGAAGAAGGCGATGCTGTTTTTGGCACAAAAGCTGTGTTAGAACAATTGGCGAGTGAAGGTGTGAAAATGGATTATTGCTTGGTGGGAGAGCCGAGTAGTGAATACATTTTGGGCGATGGCGCACGGCATGGGCGGCGAGGTTCGTTGAGCGTTCGGATTCAAGTAGAGGGTAAGCAAGGTCATGTGGCTTATCCGCATTTGCTGATTAATCCGATTCATGCTTTGTGTGAAATGGCAAGCGCATTGAGTCAGAAAATTTGGGACGAAGGTAATGAAGATTTTCCTCCCAGCAGTTTCCAAATCAGCAACATTCATGCTGGGACAGGAGCAGGCAATGTGGTGCCACAAAGCGCTTATCTATTAGCAAATTGGCGATACAATACTTTGCATGATGTACCAAGTTTGCAACAACAAACTCAAGCCTTATTAGAGCCCATTGCTAAGCGTTTTGGGGCTAAATATTTCTTAGAATGGCAACATTCTGGTGACCCTTTCTGTACGGATAGCCCTGAATTAAAAAGCGCTTTGGCGAAAGCTATTTTGAAGCATACAGGTCAGGCAGTTAATTTTAATACCGCAGGTGGAACATCTGATGCGCGTTTTATTGCCAAGTATGCTGCTGTGATTGAGTTTGGTTTAATCAATAAGACAATTCATCAAATTGATGAATGTATTGAAATATCTCACCTCGAACCATTAACCAATATTTATTATGATGTGATTCGAGAGTGGTTAAAATAATGGGAGTAAAATAATGGGTATGTTGATGAAGGAAAATATATGAAAAAATTATGGTTGATGGCAATATTTTTTGCCCAAAGCGCTTTGGCGCAAATGCCCAATCTTGAAATCTTTCATGAAGGCGCTGCAACAGAAGCAGTGGCTGAAAAAATGGGACAAGCTATGTTTAATGACTTATTAAGCAATAGCGAAACAATTGAAAAAATGAGTGAGCAGGAAGTTGTTCATTATATTATGGATAGCATGAAGCAATACAGTGGTGAGATGGTTGAAGCTATGAAACAAGATTGCTCAGTCAATAATCCTGCTAAAGATTGTGCTTGTTTTTATGATAAGGTTGATATGAATGTGTTGTTTGATGAGATAAAAATTTTAGCAGGCAATCCAGATCTAAAAGAAGAAGAAGTGGAAAAAGAATTATCTCCAATAATGGAGAAATTTGAATCACAGAAAAAACAATGTGGTTTGAAATAATTTGATTGATGAAGGAGTTTAAGATGACAAAACAAGTTGCTGTATTGATTGGTTCTGCAAGTCAAACATCATTTAACCATTTGGCGGTGAAGTATTTGCAAAAAATTGCGCCAGCCTCTTTGCAACTCAATATTGTACCTATTGGCGATTTGCCTTTATATGATCGCGATTTGGATAGCCAAGAAATTGCATCTTATACGCGCGTTCGTGAAGCGGTGAAAAAGGCTGACGCTGTATTGTGGGTTAGCCCAGAGCATAATGGCGGATATTCTGCTATGTTGAAAAATGCTATTGATGTGGTTTCTCGCCCAATGGGTCAAAGCGCTTGGATTGGTAAGCCATTGGGAATTATGGTGGTGAGTGCTGCAGGTAGCACAAGAGCTATTGACCAATTACGTACTATTGCCTCAGCAGCATTCATTAATATGCCCACAGCACCTTTTGCTGCCAATATGGGAGGTATTTTTGCAGGAGCATTTAATGAGCAGGGTGAATTGGTTTCAGAAGCTGCTCAAACTATGTTAGGTAACTTCATCAAGGCTTATGCAGAATTTATTGAAAAGTTCTAATCAAAGCGCTTGGTAACATAAAAAGCCTCATCATAATGATGGGGCTTTTTTTGTATTTAAAAAAGGATAGATGAAAAATAATTTGATGTATTTAAAATGGTGGAGTAAAAAATATTTCTCTGATAATGATAAAAAAATAAGAAAAGATCATGAAATGGATAGGAACATACTGTGGGTAGTGGAATTCTGTGTGTGATGTTTTTAGCTTTGCTTCTTGATGAAAGCTGTGTTAGGGTAAAAATTGATGTCATGAAAATTGAAGCTATTTGTAGATGAGGATTCTAGGAATCCAAAGGAGAAATAATGAACCATTTGCATGATAATCTAACACGGTATTTTTCATCTAAAGGATTGAATCCTCGTGTTTTTATGGTATCTGCTGGCTTGATAATCATGTTGTTGTCAATCGCCGTTATTGCCCCACAATGGGCAGACCAAACTTTCAAAAGTCTACAAGCTTGGATTGTGGATTATGCCAGCTGGTATTACATTTTGACGGTCGGCATTATTTTGCTGACGGCGGTTTATTTGGGTATGTCTCGTTATGGACAAATCAAGCTGGGCTTGGATCATGTGAAGCCTGAGTACAGTAACCTCTCTTGGTTTGCGATGCTGTTTTCGGCAGGCATGGGAATTGGTTTGATGTTTTTTGGGGTCGCAGAGCCTGTGATGCATTTTTTATCGCCACCACTGGGTGAGGGCGGTAATGTTGAAGCAGCTCGTCAAGCCATGCGTTTAACCTTTTTCCATTGGGGATTACATGGCTGGGCAGTTTATGCTGTGGTTGCTTTGATTTTGGCATTTTTTTCCTACCGTCATCACTTGCCATTAACGTTGCGTTCAGCACTTTATCCTTTGATTGGTGAGCGTATTTATGGCCGATGGGGTGATGTAGTCGATGTGTTTGCTGTGGTCGGAACGCTTTTTGGTGTTGCCACTTCTCTAGGCTATGGCGTGTTGCAAATCAATTCAGGATTGCATTATTTATTGCCTGATTGGATTTCTGTGAATACCACAACGCAAATTGTGTTGATTATTTTGATAAGCGCTTTGGCAACATGGTCTGTTGCGAGTGGGTTAAATAAAGGCGTTAAGTTTTTATCAGAATTAAATCTTGGGTTAGCAATTATTTTATTATTATTTGTATTGCTAACAGCTTCAACAGTTTTTCTCCTACAAGCTTTTGTGCAAAATGTAGGTAATTATGTTTCCAATATTGTGAGCATGACATTTAATATGTATGCTTATGAGAAAACAGATTGGTTTGGTGGCTGGACAATTCTTTATTGGGGCTGGTGGTTAAGTTGGTCACCTTTTGTTGGATTATTTATTGCTAAAATTTCTCGTGGTCGAACCATTCGAGAATTCATTTCAGGTGTTTTATTGGTACCAACAGGATTTACTTTCTTATGGATGACTGTTTTTGGAAATTCAGCTATTGATTTAATTTTTAATCAGGGAATGGTACAAGTAGCAGAAACTGTGAATCGTGATGTCTCGCTTTCCTTGTTCGCTTTATTCGAACATTTACCCTTAAGCGCTTTGCTATCAGTTGTGGGTTTGATGATGGTCGTAGTCTTTTTTGTGACTTCAGCTGATTCAGGAGCATTGGTGATGGATATGTTGTGCGCCAATGGTAAAGGAAGTAAAGGATTGACTTATCGTGTTTTTTGGTCTGTTGGTGCTGGATTGGTAGCGATTGTACTCTTGTTGGTTGGTGGATTAGGTGCGTTGCAGACCATGACCATTGCAAGCGCTTTGCCTTTTGTAACCGTTTTAATGGTAGCGCTTTATGGCTTACTCAAAGCGCTTCGAGTAGACCAACAAAAGCAAGAGATTCAACAAATGGGATTAACTGTGCCATTGCCTGCTATGGGAAGTGAAGCATGGCGTGAACGATTGCAAGTTATTATGGATTTTCCAAATCAGAACAGAGTTAATCATTTTATTGATGATATTGTCTTATCTGCTGCTCATGATGTTGCTGATGAATTGAATCGTTATCATGTAGAGGCGGTTGTGATACAAAAGCAATCGGGTCATGTGATGTTAAAAGTACATTATGGTGGTGAATGGGATTTTTATTATACGGTTAAATCGGTTGCTCATATCAAACCTAATTTCTTAAAGGATATTCAGGAAATTCATGATATTAAAGAGGAGCAGAAATACTATCGTGCAGAAGTTCATTTGAGTCAAGGTGGGCAGGATTATGATATTATGGCATGGACGAAAGAAGGCGTTATTCATGATATGATTCAGCAATACCATACACATATGCACTTTTTGCATCAAATGAATTAAGAGACAAAGCGCTTTGTTTACCAAAGTGCTTTCTCATTTTTGAAAACAAAATTCCCATAAATCACCATTCTGTTATCCATATTAAAGCTCTAACATGTTCTTATCCCATTCCACTAAAAGAGCAATTTTATGAAAACATTCACAACAACCGCCATCGTCCTAGCTTTTGCCACTTTGGGTGTGGCGTGTAGCCCAATCCATCATACAATAAAAAATACACCAAGCATTCAGACAGCAACGCTTGACACTGCCCAAGAAATCGCTCAATTAAGCTACATTGACAACCTAAAAAGCCCCGAAGACTTGGTGCAAATCCCCAATTCTAACTGGATTATTGCAAGCGGTATGACCCACCATAGCGGTTTATACTTGATTGATGACCAAAGCAAAACCGCCCAAAGGCTCATCGCCCCAAAAGCAGATAAACCCTCCACCCAATTTAAAAACAGCCAGCCACAACCGCACGCCGATGAAATGCAAATTCACGGTTTGAGCATTCGTGCGATGGGTGGTGGCAAATCGCTTTTGTATGCGGTCAATCACAACGGTTTTGACAAAAACATCACCCGTGAAACCATTGAAGTTTTTGAAGTGGACGGCACCCAAGCGACACCAACAATTAAATGGCTTGGCAATGTGCCAATGCCCAAAGACGACAAGGGTAGATATTTGGCGGCAAACAGCGTAGTGTCAGGGGCGGACGGCTCAATCTATGTAACGGTAATGATGCACCCAGAGCATAATCTGACCGAAATGATTGCAGGTAAAATCACAGGGGCAATCTATCGCTGGACACCAAAAACGCAAGTCTTTGAAAAATTGCAAGGCACGGAATTGAACGGCAATAATGGCATTGAACTCTCCAAAGACGGCAAGTTTATCTATGTGGCTCATATGAAAAATTTAAGTAAATTAACCAATACCAACCCTGCCAAAAAAGTTGCCACCGCCCAGCTTAATTATGGCGTATTTGACAATTTGCATTGGGCGGGCGATAAGCTGATTACCGCAGGTTCTCGCACCCAAAATTGTGGCGATACAATGACTTATGAATGTTTAAAGGATTATCATATTACCACCATCAACCCTGATAATTTGGCAATCACGCCTCTTTATAAGGGTAAATACACGCAGGATTTTAGCGGTGTTTCTACCGTATTGCCTGTGGGCAAAACTTATTATTTAGGCTAGTTTTATAGAGATAAAATGGCGTATTTTGAAGGGAAATAGTGATTTAAACACCGTTTTTGTGATGAGAGCGGTGTTTTTTTATCTCAATTCTGCAAAGCGCTTTTTCAGCCAGCCTGAAAAAAATTTAAAAACCCCTTGCAATTCGTCCTAAAATTGACTAAAATACGCATCAAGTCAATTTTAGGACTATTTTATGTCTAATGTATTAGAACAAATCGGCGATGCCTGTTCAAGGGTCAATTTAAGCTATGCCATTTTTGCCAAAAATCATCAGATAAACGCCAATGAGCTTGCCATACTCTATACGCTTTGGGTTGCCGATGTTGCCACGCAAAAATACATTGCCGACAAATATCATCTTGCCAAACAAACCATTCATACACTTTGTAAAAAATATGAACAAGACGGCATTATTTTGGTGCAAAGTAGCGATAATGACAAACGAGAAAAAATCATCTCTTTGACCGATAAGGGTAAAGCCTTTGCCAGACCCATTATTGAACATCTATTACAGCTTGAACAACAAATCATTGATGAATTTGGTATAGAACGCCTGTTATTTTTATTAAATGAAACCAATAAGTTACAGGCACTTATTGCCAGCCGTTTGGAAAGTTAAGTTTTTTATTTGAGGAGCATTTTATGCACTGGTCTATTTTATTGGCGATTGCCATTTGTAGTGAAGTGTTTGGTACAACGATGATGAAGTTTTCACAAGGTTTTACCAAACTTTTACCCTCTGTGGGTTTTGTGATTAGCTTTATTGTGGCATTTTATTGCTTATCTTTGAGCCTAAAATCCATTCCGCTTGGTATGGCGTATGCGATTTGGTCTGGCGTGGGCTTGGTTTTGACGGCGATTGTGGGCGTTATTCTTTTTAATGAAAAAGTGGATTTTTGGGGAATAACGAGCATTGCCCTGATTTTGGCTGGGGTGATAATGATGAATACGCTGTCTAAAATGGGTGGGCATTAGTTGGGTAAATGTTGTTTATAAAAAGCAGTGTTTTTTATGTTAATTTTATAAAAAAGCGCTTTTCAGGCAGCCTTAAAAAATCACACCTGCCAGCTTTTCCCACCGTCCCATTTTTCCACCAAAAAATCAATGACCGCTTGCACACTCACAGGACGGTAGGTACTTTGCGGAGTCAAAATGGCAAGCACAATCTCCTCATTGCCACTGGCAATCGGGATGTGGGGCAAAATCGGCACAAGTTTGCCTGTTTTGACTTCATCAGCCACCGCCCAATCAGGCATCATCACAATGCCCGCACCGTCCATTGCCATTTGAATCAAACTGTCCGCATTGTTGCTGACCATTTTCTCTCTAATTTCAAGTATTTGATTTGTATTTAAATTTTTAAAACGCAACACGCCCAATTCCCCACGATAAAAAAGCCCCTGATGTGTCGCAAGCTCATCAGGCGTTTGGGGCGTACCATTTTTTGCCAAATAAGCAGGCGAGGCAAGCAAAAAATGGCGTTGGCGAGCAATGATTTTTTGCTTTAAATTGCTGTCCATCGGCACGGCAACTCTGACAATAATGTCCGCCTTTTGACCATAAGGGTCAATAAAATCATCGGTTTGGGTTAGGTGGATTTGCAATTTGGGATAACGCTTGGCAAGCTCGCCCAAATGCGGTGTGATGTGTTTTTGCCCAAAAAATACAGGGGCATTGATGGCGATGATGCCGTTTGGTTCTGCGTTTTTTTGATGTAGGGTTTGATTGAGTGTGTCAAATTGGCTCAATATCACTTGGGCGTGTTCACGAAAAATCTCGCCAGCCTGCGTCAGGCTCATCGCACGGGTGTTTCGGTAAAACAGCGTTTGCCCGAAATCGTCTTCAAGCTGTTTGATTTGCCGAGAAATGACCGAACTTGCCACATCGTACTGACGAGCGACTTCGGAAAAATTCTTTTCTTTGGCAACGGCTAAAAAAATTTCTAGGGCGTGGAGTGTGGTGTTTTTGGGGTTCATTTGTGCAAAATTGGCAAAAGTGTTGTGTGATTGGTGTTATTTTAACAAATTTTAAAACTCATTAAAATACGCTCATCTTTTCATCACACGAGCATTTTTATGAACAATCGCATTTGCCAAATTTTAAA
>JAUNEA010000002.1 GCA_030525785.1 Cardiobacteriaceae bacterium | reverse complement strand
TTGCCTGTTCCCGTTTCCATTTCAACGGTAAAATTCAAGCCATATTGCCCCAATTGGGTTTCAGGTAGCCCAAAGCGCTTTTGTACCTCATTCAGGTTTTTGCCAATGGCTTCGTGCGATAAAGTCAATTGATTGCCAATAATGGGGGAAAATCCCAAAGTCAAAGCGCTTTGCCATTCATGCACATGATTAGGTTCGCCTTGAAACACATTCACAATGGCAGAAATGGCATCTTTTTGATAAACCAAATGTTCAAATTTCAATTGCATGGTTTTGCCCTCCATCACAAAGTTTCAAATTGCACTCCAGCGTCTTGGCATTGCAAAAAGGCATTGGTTTTGAGTGCGTCATTGCCATTAAAAACACGGTCTAATGCAAAAACTTTTTGTGGCGATTGTTTTAAGCATTCGTGCAATAATTCATCGCTGAATGTTTGCAAAAACAGGGCGGTTTTGCGTGTGCCTGCTTGATTGTTCATCCAAGCCATGCCGTCTGAAAAATCAAACTTATCCGTTAATTGGAACCCCAAACGCAAAGCCAATTCATACGCCATATTTTCCAAAGTCGCATTTTCATCAACCACATTTTGAAACAATGCCAACTGTTCGCCCAAACTTTCGGCATCGCGTTTTTCAGGCTGCCGCCATTGTTTAAAAGCGCTTTGGGCAAGTTTGAACACTTTGAAACCCGTATCCACGTTTTGATTTTCTTTCAGGCTGCCTGAAATATGTTTTCCTGCACGGCGAATGCGTTCTTTGGCAATTTCGGCAATGGTGGCGTAACCTGCTTTGTGGGCTTCGGATTGTTCGTCTGTTTCTTCGGGCAATTGCACGCAAATGTAACGGCGATTGCCTCCGTCTTCGGCATTGAGTTGCATAACCGCGTGGGCGGTTGTACCAGAGCCTGAGAAGAAGTCCATAATCAAGTCATTTGAACTTGTGCTAATTTTTAAAAAATATTGAATAAGCAAAATGGATTTTGGAAAATCAAAATATTTTTTATCATTAAAAATTTCTTTAATTTCTTTATTTCCATTTGTATTTAGAATATCTGTAATTAAGTTTTTATAAGGTGCAGACCTTTCAATTTCATTACCTTCATTATCAACATTTAAATAGTTTTTATAGCAGACGCTCCAGCCACACTCTTTTTGCTCTGATTTTCTAAATTCCAAAAAACCATGTTTAATTGCCCATTCAACTTTTGGCTTGCTCCATTTCCAAATCCAGCCTTCTTCTGTTTTGATGCTTCTACCATTTGGATATGCAATTTTTCCATCTGGACAAACAATACCAAAATTCAAACTATCACTATACTGCAAACCGCCTCTATCTAAATTATCAATATAATATTTTCCTCGCACTTGAACATATTCATCTTGTAATCTATATCTATTAAAATCATAAGAATCAGTATTTTTATTTGCTATAAAGTAATTGCTTTTTTGATAAACAAGAATATATTCAGTAATTGTAGCAATTGTTTTCGCATCTGATGCACCTGTTTTCTTTTGCCAAGTAATTTGCGAAACAAAATTCTCCGCCCCAAACACTTCATCACAAAGCAATTTCAATTGTGCCTGTTCATTGTCGTCAATGCTGATAAAAATCACGCCGTCTTCGCGCAAAAGCGTTTTCGCCAAATGCAGGCGCGGCAACATCATGTTCAGCCAGTTGCTGTGATAATGCCCACTGTCTTTGCTGTTTAATCGGAATGCGCCTTGAAACACGCCATCGCGTTTCAGGTAGCCGTCTGTGTCTTTGTCGCCCACCCGTTTGGCGTATTCATCGCGGGTTTCTGAAAATTTGTCGGGATAAATAAAGCTGTCTTTGCCTGTGTTGTAGGGCGGGTCAATGTAAATCATTTTGATGCTGCCTGCGTAGGCTTTTTGCAGGATTTTCAAGGCTTCCATGTTTTCCGCTTCAATAAACACGTTTTGCGTGGTGTCAAAATCCACGCTTTCAGCAGGGCAGGGAATCAGGGTGTTGAAGGTAGGCGTTTGCAAGGCGCGGTAAGCAGCCGTTTTGCCAGCCCAGTTGAGTTGATAGCGTTCGTTGCTGTCGCAAAGGTTTTCTGCGCCCAAAATGAGTTTGAGTTTTTCAAAATCAATTTGGTTTTCGCAGAAGATTTCGGGGGAAAGTTGTTTGATTTTTAAGATGTTTTTAGATACAATCGATTGATTTTCTAAATTATTTTGAGTTGAGTTGAGTTGAGTTATCCACTATTGCGCCTCCAGTCATAAAAGCCATTATTATAAGTCCACAACTTAAATCAAGGCAAAAACCAAAGCGCTTTGGCATGATGGTCTTTTTTCAGGAAAACTCTCATGACTTTACACAGTGTTCTCACGTTAAGCTTTGCCCTACTCTTGCCTTTGATGTTCATCATCTTTCTCGTATTTGAGTCTCCCTACCTCCAATGGCTTCAGCCCAGCTCATCAACAAAGCGCTTTATCGTTCCCAATCAAGGCAATGGCGCGTGGTTAGCCTTGATGCTTGGGGTGTTGCATTTAGGATTTCCCAGCGCGAGCCAATGGCTTTGGCACCAGATGGGCTGGCTGTTTGGGCTTTATCTCTGCTTGATGGGCGCACGAATTTATGGTGTTTCTCTGTGGCGTAAGCAAAAGCATTACCCAAGCTTTCTGAGGTTGGTAATTGTTATGATGTGGTTTATCCATGTGCTATGGCTTGGTTATCTCATCTGGCAAGCAAAGCGCTTTGCATCACTCTACCCCATCACCACCGAAACGCTCCAATCCTACGCCAACACGATGCCCACTTTGATGGTAGGCTTGTTTGGCTTGAGTGTTATTCTGCCGTTGATGCTCAGTTATCGTGTGTGGGCGAAAAGCCGATTTATCCGACAAAGCGCTTTGCCACGATAACTCCATCAGCCTACAATGCCTCTTTCTCTTTTCTCTCAGGAATGCTTTATGAAAAAACTTCTCCTTTTAAGCTTAACCGCTCTTGCCCTCAATGCCCACGCCAAAGCCGTTAAAATCGGCTACATTGCCTTGCCTTCACACGCGCCAACCGTCTTGGCTTATGAACAGGGCTATTTCCAAGAAGCTGGGCTTTCTGAGGTGGAACTTGTGAAATTCCAAGCAGCACAACCTATGGCAGTTGCTATTGCCTCAGGCGATATTGATTACGGCATCACAGCAGTAACAGGTGGTTTATTAAACCTTGCCGTGCGCAGCGACAATATTCAAATCATCGGCGGAGCTTTGCGTGAAGAAGCCGATACGGTGGGACATAAAATTGTGGTTTCGACCGCTAAATATGCTGACATCAACGAACCCAAAGCGCTTTCAGGCAAAACCTTTGCCATCACCACCAAAGGCTCATCGCTGGAATACATGGGCGAGGCAATGGCAAAAGCGGAAGGTATTGATGTGCAAATGATGACGTTTAACACCATTCCAGCCATTGCTGCTGCTTTGCAAAAAGGAGAAGTGGCTGCCTCATCACTCCAGCCTAGTATGGCGGATAAATTGATTGCAGAAGGCAGCGTGAAAGAAATCAAGGCGTTAAAAAGCTATTTGCCTGATTATCAAGTCACCGTACTCTTTACCTCACGCGAAAAACAAAGCGCTTTGCCTGATGAAGTCACTGCCTTCAAACAAGGCTTTGCAAAAGGTGTAGCTGATTATCAAGCTGGCTATGTAGAAAAAAGCTTAAATGCCGAACAGCTCCGCGCCCTCACCGAAAAACTCCACCGCCATCTCTACACCGAGCAAACCATCGACCAAGCCGAAAGCTTGTTATCACAAGGGGCAATGGCATTTTCTAAAGACGGAGAGCTGAATCGAGAAGATGTTCTCAAACAAGTACAATGGTTTAAGGATAAGGGCTTAGTGCCAGCGGATTTTGATGGCTCACGTTTATTCGTTAGCCCATAATCAACAATACATCAACAACAAAGCGCTTTGATGATGACCATTCATTATCGACCTGCAACAAGCAAAGAACATGGAATAATTCTTGCAATAGCTCAGGCGTTGCACGTTTTCCAGCCCAGTTTAGAGCATAAAACATGGGCGGCGGTCTATGATGGTCATCTGGTGGGGTTTATCAGCTGGCTGGTGGTTTGGGATACGGCGGATTTGTTAGCCATCGCCATCTTACCTGCCTTTCAGCGGCAAGGCATCGCACAAAGGCTTCACCAACACAGCTGCCCCAAAGCGCTTTGTACACTCGAAGTGCGCGAAAGCAATCTGGCTGCCAAAGCGCTTTATCAAAAACTAGGCTATCAATACCTCACCACACGCCCCGATTATTATCCTCCTTTACCACCCCAAACTTCTCGCGAAAGCGCTTTGATTTATCAATACGATAACCGCTAATCCTTTTTCAATCTCAACTTATCCACAGAATCTGTGGATAAGTTTATGGAGCATGTATGTTTCAACTGTGTAGCGATTTTCAACCCTCTGGTGACCAGCCTCAAGCCATAAGCGCATTGTTAACAGGCTTAGAGCGTGGTGAACATCATCAAACCTTGCTCGGCGTGACAGGCTCAGGCAAAACTTTCACGCTTGCCAATGTGATTGCCAAAGCCAATCGCCCTGCCCTCATTCTTGCCCCAAACAAAACCCTCGCCGCCCAACTTTATGGCGAAATGAAGGCGTTTTTTCCCAAAAATGCGGTCGAGTATTTTGTCTCTTATTATGACTATTACCAACCAGAGGCTTATGTTCCCAGCTCCGATACTTATATTGAAAAAGATGCCAGCATCAATGCCCATATTGAACAAATGCGACTCTCCGCCACCAAAGCGCTTTTGGAGCGGAGAGACTGTGTAATTGTAGCTTCCGTTTCTTCGATTTATGGCTTAGGCGACCCACGTTTGTATTTGAAAATGCTTTTGCATTTAAGCCGTGGCGAACGTATCAGTAGTCTTGAGATTCAAAGGCATTTGGCAGAATTGCAGTATGTGCGCAATGATATTGGCTTTGAGCGTGGGCAATTTCGTGTTAAAGGTGATGTAATCGATATTTTTCCTGCTGAATCTGATGACTGGGCAGTTCGTTTGAGCTTGTTTGATGGCGAAATTGAATCCATTCATACCTTTGACCCTCTAACAGGCGTTAAGCATGAATCAAGACCACGCATCACCATCTACCCCAAAACTCATTACGCCACCCCACGCGAGACTATTTTAAGTGCCTGCGAAGCCATCAAAGCCGAGCTTGCCGAGCGTTTGGAGATTTTGTATCAACAAAACAAACTGCTGGAAGCCCAAAGACTCAAAGAGCGCACACAATACGATTTGGAGATGATGCAACAGTTGGGCTACTGTTCAGGCATTGAAAATTACTCACGCTATCTCTCAGGTAGAGCAGCTGGCGAACCCCCGCCTACACTGCATGATTACCTCCCAGAAGATGCGCTACTCATTATTGATGAAAGCCATGTGACGCTCCCACAGTTACAAGGCATGTATCGTGGCGATCGTTCACGCAAAGAGAATTTGGTGGAATATGGCTTTCGCCTACCTTCCGCGCTGGATAATCGCCCCATGCGCTTTGATGAATTCGAAGCCATTGCTCCACAAACCATCTACATCTCTGCGACTCCTTCAGAATACGAACGAGAACACAGTAGCCAAATCGTAGAGCAAGTGGTACGCCCAACGGGCTTACTTGACCCTGAGATTGAAGTGCGCCCTGTTGCCATTCAAGTCGAAGATATTTTGGGAGAAATCAGAAAGCGCATTGCACAAGATGAACGCGTTCTCATTACCACACTAACCAAAAAAATGAGCGAAGACTTAAGCGATTATCTCAGCGAACAGGGCATTAAGGTGCGCTATTTGCACAGCGATATTAACACCGTTGAACGCATGGAAATTATCCGCGATTTACGACTGGGAGCCGTTGATGTGTTGGTGGGGATTAACCTTTTGCGCGAAGGCTTGGATATGCCTGAGGTATCGTTGGTGGCAATTTTTGATGCCGATAAAGAAGGGTTTTTACGCAGCGAACGCTCGTTGATTCAAACCATCGGGCGCGCTGCCCGAAACCAAAACGGCAAAGCGCTTTTGTACGCTGACACCATCACGCGTTCCATGCAAGCCGCCATCGATGAAACACGCCGCCGCCGCGAAAAGCAACAGGCTTACAATGAACAACACGGCATCACGCCACGCACCGTCAAAAAAGCCATTGCTGATGTCATGGAAGGCGCACATCTGGCGGTTAAACACAAACAAATCAACCAAACCTCTGCAGCCACCCAAAGCGCTTTGCCCTCATCATCAGACCCCAAAACACTGGATAAACTCATCAAAGCCCTTGAAAAACAAATGCGTGACCATGCCCAAAATCTCAACTTTGAACAAGCCGCAGCCGTTCGCGACCACATCAAAGTGCTTAAAGAACAATTTTTCACAACCGAAGGAGCATCATCATGAGCATTCTCATCACGGGCGCATCATCAGGATTTGGCGCAGCTATGGTTAAGGCATTTGTGGGCGCAGGTTATCGTGTGATTGGCGTGGCGCGGCGAGTAGAAAAGCTGGAAGCTTTACAACAATCCTTTCCTCATACCCAACAATCCCTCTTCCAACCTCTTTTTATGGACATCAGCAAGCCAGAGAGTATCCAAAGCGCTTTGGCACACATCGCCAAGTTGCCTGAGCCTTTCGCCAATATCGATTGCCTCATCAACAATGCAGGGCTGGCATTGGGTTTACAGCCTGCCCATCAAGCAGATTTTCAAGATTGGCATACCATGATTCAAACCAATCTCGTAGGGCTGAGCTATCTCACACATCAAATCTTGCCCAGTTTTGTTGCGAAAAAACAAGGTTACATCATCAATATTGGCTCTATTGCTGGCAATTATGCCTACATGGGTGGCAATGTTTATGGCGCAACCAAAGCCTTCGTGCGCCAGTTTTCGCTCAATTTACGCGCAGATTTGCATGGCACGGGCGTGCGCGTGAGCAATCTTGAACCAGGTTTGGTTGGGGGTTCGGAATTTTCACAAGTACGATTTAAAGGCGATGAAGCCAAAGCTGCCTCAGTCTATGAAAATACCAAAGCGCTTTGCCCTGAAGACATTGCCAACACAGCCTTATGGCTCTACCAATTGCCACCTCATGTGAATGTCAACACGCTAGAAATCATGCCAACCTGCCAAAGCTTTTCTCCTTTAGCGGTTCATCGTGAAGCCTAAAATCGCAAGGGCTAAGAAAAGACTTGCACAAAGCGCTTTGGGGCGTTATAAACCTTCTCTTTTTAAAACTCTCTTTTGGACAAGGAATTCTGTATGAAAAAACTCGGTATCATCGGCTGGCGTGGCATGGTCGGCTCTGTATTGATGGAACGCATGGCGCAAGAAAACGATTTCTCTAAAGTTGCCACGACCTTCTTCTCTACCTCACAAACAGGCGAAGCAGCTCCCCATTTCCCTAACCTCGCCTCTCCAACCCTCCAAGATGCTAACGACATCAAAGCGCTTTGCGAGCAAGACATCATCATCACCTGTCAAGGAGGCGATTACACCAAAGATATTCACCCCAAACTCCGCACGGCTGGCTGGCAAGGCTATTGGATTGATGCTGCCTCTAGCTTGCGTATGCAAGATGATGCCGTCATTATCCTTGACCCTGTCAACCGCAAAGTGATTGACCAAGCTCTTGATGCAGGGAAAAAAGATTTCATTGGTGGCAATTGCACGGTTTCTTTGATGCTGATGGCATTGGGGGGCTTGTTTGAACAGGGTTTGGTGGAATGGGCAACCAGCATGACCTACCAAGCCGCTTCAGGCGCAGGTGCGAAAAATATGCGCGAACTTTTAAGTGGCATGGGCTACTTACACAGCCAAGTTGCCGATAAACTCGCAAATCCTTCGAGCGCTATTTTGGAGATTGATCGCTTAGTATCAAGCGCTTTACAAGATAATGCTTACCCCAAAGATAATTTCGGCGTACCACTCGCAGGCAGCCTCATTCCTTGGATTGACTCTGATTTGGGCAATGGTCAATCCAAAGAAGAATGGAAAGGCTTTGTGGAAACCAACAAAATCTTAGGCACTTCAAACCAGCCTATTGCCATTGATGGCTTGTGTATCCGTGTAGGGGCGATGCGTTGCCATAGCCAAGCGCTAACTTTAAAGCTGAAAAAAGATTTACCACTTTCTGAAATTGAAGCTCTTTTAGCAGCTCACAATGATTGGGTGCGCGTCATTCCGAACACCAAAGAAGCGTCCATTCATGATTTAACGCCTGTTAAAGTCAGCGGAACGTTAACTGTTCCTGTGGGTCGTTTACGCAAATTGGCAATGGGTGGAGAGTATTTAAGCGCCTTCACCGTAGGTGACCAATTACTCTGGGGCGCAGCTGAGCCTTTACGCCGTATGTTACGGATTTTAGTAGACTAACTTATCCTTCATCAGAAGCTCTTTAGGGGCGGCGCATCTTTTGTTAGACTAGCTCATCTTGAAAGCTTTTGCGCCAAAAAAGCGCTTTGGTCAGACAATATCTTCTTTAGAAGATATTGTCTGACCATTTTTGATTATCACTACCCAGACTCCCATAATAATAAAAGGAACCTTCATGAAAACCTTAAAACGTCTGTATCAAATGCACCAAGAAGGAGAAAAAATTGCTGCTTTGGTGGTTTTTGATGCAACCTTTGCCTCTATCAGCGCACGAGCTGGCATTGATTGCTTGATTATTTGTGACCATGTTGGTCAAATGGTGGCGGGCTATCAAAGCGCTTTACCTGTGACTATGGAACAAATTATGTATCACGCAGAAGCTGTTTCTCGCGGCGCACCCAATACTTGGCGCATCATTGATATGCCATTTTTAAGCTATGATGAACCTACTGAAGCGGTACAAAATGCCAGTAAACTCCTTGAAAAAGGCAATGCGCATATGGTGAAAATCAAAATGCTTGGCACAGCGCAAGTTGAGATTATTCAAGCGCTTAAAGAGGCACATATTCCTGTTTGTGTACAACTCAGCTCTTCTTCCAAAATCTTTGACAAATCCAATCTCAACTTAAAAGAAAGCGAACTCGAGAAAAAGCGCTTACGCCTTGAAGCTCTCGCTTTCGAAAATGCTGGTGCGGATTTGCTGATTTTGGATTCTGTTTCCAGCTCTATTGCCAACGAAATCATGCAAAATGCCAATATTCCTATTTTGGGCAAAGGCAGTGGCTCGCATGTGAGTGGGCAAATTTTAACAGCCTACGAGGTTATTGGCATTGGTCACCCCTCAGAACCCAATCATGCCCACAATTTTTTAGCCGATACAGGCAATGTGGAAGGAGCCATCAAAGCTTACCAACAAGCCGTTAAACAACAAACCTTCCCCAAATCTCATCACAGTTACTAAGGAACCATTATGCAGCTGATTCAATCTCAAAGCGCTTTGAACCACTGGCGCGAAAACCGACAAGGCTCTTGGGCGCTTGTTCCTACGATGGGCAATTTACATCGTGGGCATTTGGCTTTGGTTGAACACGCCAAAGCGCTTTGTGAGAATGTGGTCGTTTCAGTTTATGTAAATCCTACCCAATTTGGCGTAGGTGAGGATTTTGAACGCTATCCCCGCACCTTAGAACGCGATGCTGCCTTACTCAAAGAGGCTGGCGCTGATGTGTTGCTCGCGCCTCATGTGGAGATGGTCTACCCACTCGGGCTAGATAATGCACTTTCTTATCAATTACCTAAACATTACACAGAAATGCTTTGTGGCTTATCTCGCCCTACCCATTTTCAAGGCGTGGTGAATGTTGTCTCACGATTGTTCCAAATGACCTTGCCTAATATTGCCATTTTTGGAGAAAAAGATTATCAACAACAATGGATTATAAAGCGCTTTGTGGCTGATTTCCAACTGCCTATCACAATCCATACCCACCCCACACAACGAGAAGAAGATGGACTTGCATTAAGTTCAAGAAATCAATATCTTAACCCTGAAGAACGCTCTCTTGCTCCTCTGTTGTACCAAGCCTTACAAGCCGTACAAAAAGCAGTGCGCCAAAGTGCAAGTGTCGCTACCGCCATTCACATCGGACGAGAACTTCTTGAAAAATCAGGCATCACGCCAGAATATCTTGAGATTCGTAACCAAAGCGCTTTGGCTCTGCTTTCCCCAAACTTCCCTGTCAGTGAACCAGCTGTTGTACTCATCGCTGCAAAAATTGGGCAAACCCGACTCATCGACAACTTGGTATTGTCCTAAAGTTTATAATAAAAACAAGGGGGTTAAAGCGATAAGTTAGTTATTTTTAGAAGCGTTTGAACAACGAATACCGCCAAGCAGGCGTGGCACATGAATCCTGCCATCGGGCGATTTGGCACATGCTTCTTCAAAGCGCTTTGCCCCTTCTTCTTTGCTCACTGCTGAATAGGTTAAAAGCAACAGCAAAACCAATAAAAACCAGCCCAATAACATCAATTTGAACCATTTTTCCATTCTTACCTCTGGCTGATGATAGGGCTATTATTTAACCATTACTATGGCGATAGCCACAATCGATACCACCAACGCTAGTGAGAAACTTGGGAAATGGTGTAACACAATTCAAATCTTACCCATCTCCATGACAACATAAAGCGCTTTGTTATTCAAGACATTGATGCTATTCAGTTAAGCCCACGCTACGCTAATACAGCGAACTTTATTCCATAAGGATTTTTATGTCTTACTGCCATTTTTGCCGTTCTCTCCCAGCCGAACACCCAGATCGCCATTACCACGACCATGAATACGGTTTTCCAGCCCTTGATGACCGTGATTTATTGGAGCGCCTTGCCTTAGAAATCAATCAAGCTGGATTAAGTTGGAGTACCATTTTGAAAAAACGTGCTACTCTCCAAAGCGCTTATGCTAACTTTGTTCCCACTCACGTTGCTGCATTCAAAGAATCGGATATAGAGCGCCTTCTACTCGATACAGGTATTATCCGCCATCGTGGAAAAATCCAAGCCATCATTGATAATGCCAAAACAATCTTGGCGTTACAAAAATCACATGGCAGTTTTAAAGCGTGGCTTGAGGCGCACAAAGCGCTTTCATTGGAGCAATGGTGTTCCTTATTCAAACGCACCTTTCGCTTCACGGGCGGAGAAATTACGCGTTCTTTTTTGCTCAGCACAGGCTATTTATCAGGCGCACATGATGCCGACTGCCCTGTTTTCGCGCAAATCAAAGCGCTTGGTTCCTCAATAAACGAAGAACCTTAGCCCAAAGCCTTGCGTGCATAGGTTTGAATCTCTAGCCCTTCATCACCCTCATTCAAACCTGCTTCAAAGCGCTTTGCCGCCGCGTGGGCAATCATTAAGGCATTATCCGTACAAAGGGACAACTCTGGAAAACTAACGCGTTTTTTCAATCGCTTAGCCTCTTTTTGCAACTGTTCGCGCAATGCCTGATTAGCACTCACACCACCAGCCACCACCAAATCACGATAGCCTGTTGCCTTCCATGCTCGGCGACATTTAATCACCACCGTTTCCACCACCGCCGCCTGAAAAGAAGCCGCAATATCTGCTCGCGTTTGCTCATCAATACTTAAAGCGCTTTGCCCACCTGCATATTCTTCAATCAACAAACGAACCTGTGTTTTTAATCCACTAAAACTAAATTCCAAACCAGCACGGTTGGTCATGGGGCGAGGAAGAGCAAAGCGCTTTGCATCACCCCGTTCTGCCAATTTCGCCAATTCAGGCCCGCCTGGATAAGGGAGACCTAGCAATTTGGCTGTTTTATCAAAAGCCTCACCTATAGCATCATCTAGCGTCTGCCCAAGCATTTCATACTCACCCAAAGCCTTAATGCCCATCAACTGGGTATGCCCACCAGAAACGAGTAACGCCAAAAACGGATATTCAGGAGCCTCAGTCGCTAACAATGGAGAAAGCAAATGCCCTTCCATGTGATGAATCGCCATCGCTGGCTTCTGCAAACCATAAGCCAGACTACGCGCAAAACCAGCGCCTGTCATCAACGCTCCCAAAAGCCCTGGCCCTGCTGTATAAGCCACCAAATCCACATCAGAAAGCGCTTTGCCTGCACGTTGTAAAGCTTGCTCAAGCAATAGGGGCAAGCGACGAATATGGTCTCTTGCTGCCAATTCTGGCACCACGCCACCATGTTCACGATGCAAAGCAATTTGGCTGTAAACCTCATTCGCCAACGCTCCTTCCCCTTCACGATACAACGCTACACCCGTTTCATCACACGAGGACTCAATCGCCAGAATTAAAGGTGCTTTCTTCATCATTCCTCCATCAAATCTGATACCGCCAAAGGCAACAAAGCGCTTTGGTGTTCGTGGCGAAATCATACACCACGCCAAAGCGCTTTGCTTCCTGTCTAACTGCCTAAAGCAGATACCGCATTAAGAATTAACGATAGGTTGGGGTTGCTGTGTTACCGTAATAAGTATTGCGAGCAGGCTGGTAGTAGCCATTGTTTTGAGGAACGGCTTGGTATTGATTTTGGGGATAAACAGGCTGGTTATATTGAGGTTGCGTGTATTGAGTGCGTGCTGGTTGCTGAGGCTGGCTACCACCAAAGCCCCAATTGCCTGTACTCACTTGGCTACCAATCGCCGCACCAATAACTGCTCCTGTTGCTGTGGCTTCAGAATCACCGCCCAACAAATTACCCAAACCAGCGCCTGCCGCCGCACCTAATGCTGTATTTTGCGCGGTGGTGGTGTAGTTTTGGTTGGTAGGAACGCAAGCACTCGCAAGCGCAAGTGTTGCGATAAGTAAGCTGTTTTTCCATAAGTTTTTCATAAAATTATCCTTATTTGAGTGAATCCAAATAGCCTTAAGCCAATCCCAATGCCTCTTTGGCAGCTTGCACTTGTTGGCGAACTTGAAGTGGCGAGGTTGCTCCAAAATGTTGGCGAGCATGAACAGAGCCTTCAAGCGTTAAGCAGGTATACACATCGTCTTCAATTAACCCACAAAGCGCTTTGTATTGCTCCAAGCTCAATTCAGATAAATCACAATTGAGCTGAATAGCCAATTGTACACTTTTACCCACCACCTCATGTGCATCACGGAAAGGCATACCTTTGCGCACCAAATAATCTGCCAAATCGGTTGCTGTAGCATAACCTTGCTTTGCCATTTGATACATGACATTCCGATTAGCTTGTAACGCTGGCACCATATCCCCAAAAGCCCGCAAACACTGTTCTACCGTATCAATGGCATCAAACAAAGGCTCTTTATCCTCTTGATTGTCTTTGTTATACGCCAAAGGCTGCCCTTTCATCAGAGTCAGTAATGCCATCAAATGCCCAAACATACGACCCGTTTTTCCACGCACCAACTCTGGCACGTCAGGGTTTTTCTTCTGCGGCATAATCGAGGAGCCAGTACAGAAACGATCAGGCAAATCCACAAAACGAAACGGCGCACTGTTCCACAAAATCAGCTCCTCTGAAAAACGCGATAAATGCATCAACAACAACGACCCCGCCGCGCAAAACTCAATCGCAAAATCTCTATCCGATACGCCATCTAAGGAATTGCGACACGGCGCATCAAAGGAAAGCGCTTTGGCTGTGTGAAAACGATCAATGGGGTAACTGGTGCCTGCTAAAGCCGCACTGCCTAATGGCGATTGATTCAAACGTTTGCGACAATCTTCAAAACGACCATAATCACGCACCAGCATCTCATACCATGCCAACAAATGATGACCAAAGGTGATGGGCTGTGCAGCTTGAAGATGCGTAAAACCTGGCATGATGGTCTCTGCTTCACGCTCTGCCAACAACACCAAAGCGCTTTGCAAGCGTTTGAGTGCTAGCAAAATGCGGTCAATGGCTTGGCGAGTATAAATGCGAATATCGGTTGCGACTTGGTCATTGCGCGAGCGACCTGTGTGCAAACGTTTGCCTGCATCGCCAATCAAATCGGTTAAGCGCTTTTCGATATTCATGTGAACATCTTCCAAATCCACGCGCCACACCATCTCCCCGCGCTCAACCTCGCCACGAATTTGCGACAAGCCTTGAGCAATCGCCACGCCATCTTCTTGGCTTAAAATGCCCTGCTCAACCAACATGGCAGCATGGGCAAGCGAACCTTCAATATCCACCAGCGCCATACGTTGGTCAAAACGGATAGATGCCGTAAATTCGGCGACAAAAGCATCGGTGGATTCAGAAAAGCGCCCACCCCAAGCGCTGTTGGTGGTTTGAGTCATGATGATTCCTATAGAAAAAGAGAGGGGCATTATTCACCAGAAACCCCAAGCCTTTCAAGGCAACAAAGCGCTTTGTTCGCTCCTTTGGCTTCTTCCGTTTACGGATTCGGCTTTGGCGTATAATGTCTGGCATTTTTCAGCTATGGAGCGTGTTTTATGTCTACCTTACGCATTGCAACTCGTCAAAGCAAACTGGCTTTATGGCAAGCTGAGCATGTCGCAGCTCGCCTCAAAGCGCTTTATCCCACCGATACCATCGAGTTGGTTCCTATGACCACACAAGGCGATCAACTGCTGAATTCTCCCCTCTCCAAAATCGGCGGAAAAGGTTTGTTTATCAAAGAACTGGAACAGGTGATGTTGGAAGGTCGGGCGGATTTGGCGGTTCATTCGATGAAAGATGTCGGTGCCAACTTGCCTGAAGGTTTCGCTATTGCTGCGATTCTGGAGCGAGAAAATCCTTACGATGCTTTCGTCAGCTCTCGTTACGCTTGTTTGGAAGATTTACCACAGGGCGCCAAAGTTGGAACTTGTAGCCTCCGCCGTCGCATGAATCTAAGCGCTTTGCGCCCTGATTTACAGCTGATTGACCTACGCGGCAATGTGCAAACTCGTTTACAAAAACTTGATGATGGTGAATTTGATGCCATTGTGTTGGCGTGTGCAGGCTTAATACGGCTGGGTTTGAAAGAACGCATTCAGCAAATCCTACCTGATACCCTTTCTCTGCCTGCGGTAGGGCAAGGAGCCATTGGCATTGAATGCCCCATCAATCACCCTCGTTTCCACGATATTGTGGCGCTGAATCATGAAGAAACTGCATTGTGCGTGAAAACCGAACGCATCATCAGCCACGCTCTCCAAGCCTCCTGCCAAGTGCCACTCTCTGCCTTCGCCACCTTGCATGATGCACACATTCGTTTACGCGTACGGCTCGGCTTGCCCGATGGCAGTCGTCTCATTGATTTAGACCAAAGCGCTTTGCGTGAACGCGCCCATGATTTAGGGCTTGAGCTTGCCCAAGAGCTTATCGCGCGTGGGGCTGACGAGATTTTGCGTGAGCTTGCTTAAGCCTTTGCAGGGTTGTCGCGTGGTTTATACACGCAGCCAAAGCCATCTTGCCCAAAGCGCTTTGACTCAGCAAGGTGCCATTGTTGACCATGTTCCTTTGATGGATACACGAGCCAAAGCGCTTAGCGCGAACGATTGGGATTTTCTCTTGTCAGCAGATGCTTGGGTTTTTACCAGCGAGGCTTCGGTTCGGCATTTGTATGCCCAAAAACAAAGCATTGATGATGGCAAGACTCGTCTCTATGTTGCCATTGGTCAAACCACTGCTCGCGCACTAAGTTCTCAAACTTCAAGCACCATACTTATCGCAAAAGCTCCTTATAATAGTGAGGCTTTGCTGTCTCACTGGCAACCGAAAAATCAACGCATTGCCATTATCGCAGCAGAAGGCGGGCGCGAGCTATTGCAAAGCGCTTTGGCATTACACAATCACGTTCGCCCTATTTATGCCTATGAACGATTTAACCCTACCCTAAACTACCCAACCCATTTCCCCATTCCCCATGCCATGATGCTGGCCAGCCTACAAACCGTTCATCATCTCGTACGGATTACGCCACAATCGTATCTAAAGCTGTTAAAATTACGTTGCACTATGGTGGCAATAAGCCACCGTGTTAGCCAATCCCTTGTTGAACAAGGATTTTTACACACCCTTGCTGCCCCAGTGGCAGAGGAAGCAAGCCAAATTCAGCTGATGAGCGAGTGGTGGCAACAAAGACAGGAGTATCAACAATGAGCGAACAACCAACCTCAAATAATCAAGAAAACCAAGAACTTCAACACAACCCTCCCAAAGCAGGTCAAGGCTTAGCGTTGCTGGCATTGCTGGTGGGCGCTGCAGGTATTGCTTTAGGCTATGCGGGTCATCAAAAAAATACCCAGCAAGAACTCATCATCACCAAGCTCACCCAAGATTTGCATCAACACGACCAACAACGACAACAAGACCATACTCAACTCAGCGCTCAAATCCAACAAATCCAAAGCGCTTTGATCAGCCAAGAACAAGTCAAACAATTGGCACAACAGCAAATTGAAAATTTACGTTTGCATGAAACCTTCAACGAAGCTGTTTCACAAGCTATTGCACAACTTCCTAAACCTGTGACTCAAGATGATGTGGTGCAACTCATCGAGCAGGCAACCCAAAACTTCTCTAACACCGAAAAGCGCTTTGGCGAAGCATTACAACTGGAGCTGGGCAAAGTGCAACAACAACACGCCCAAAGCCAAGCTCTTCTCGCCGATGCCAATGAGCTAACCAGCAAAATCACTCTCGTTTACCGCGAAAAATCTCAAGCATTAGAAACGCTAACAGAAGAAAAATTGCAAGCTATTCAACGTGCACAAGCAACTCTTGCTTATAGTGCTCCTGTAGAGAATGCTCTTAAATTAGCCTTAAGCGCTGCCGAACAAGGTCATTACCAAGCCTCTCACGCTCTCATTCAGGAAGCCATCGCCAGCTTTGATTTGTTCAATTTAAGTGAGAAGCCTTATGCAGATTTGAAAGAACAACTCTTGGCTCTTGCTCCCAAATACCAAGCTTTACATGAAGAACAAATTGCCCAGCAAACTTTTGATGCTTTATTCCAAAGCTTACCGCAATGGAAATTCAAAGCTCCTGATGCGGAAAATATGTTAAAAACCCAAGATGTTAATCAAGCTAGCGATTGGGCAGATAAATTAAAAATCATTGGCAACAATGTGTTGGCAAATACGGTGACCATCACCAAAGGTAGCGATGAAACCATTTCATGGGTAAACAGCAGCGAAAACTTACGCGCCATCATTCGTGAAAATGCACGCTTGGATTTAGCTTTCGCACGTAATGCGCTTCAAGTAGGCGATACAGCTTCCTTTGAACGCGTGCGCGAGCGTTTGCTACAAGCTATCAACCTTTATTTTGATGTCACAGATCCATCGGTTGCTCAAGCTATTGAAACCTTAAGCCAATGGAAAGTACAAACCCCTAACCACCAAGAACTCAGCGCTATTTTGCAAGCGCTTTCTGCTTTAAAAGCTCAATAATAGAGGGAGACTAATATGCTTAGATATTTATTGCTTTTGGTGTTTCTGGTGATTTCTGTATTTGTAGGCATTCAAATCAACGAGTTCCCTGTTGCATTTAAAATCGAATTCCCTGAATATACCGTTCGAACAAGCCTTATTTTAGGCTCTCTGTTTATGTTCATCAGCAGTATGGTGGTTTTTTATGTATTGAAATTTTTGTATTTCTTATGGAAAACCCCAGAGATTTTCAGTCGCAATGCACAAGTACGCAAAACCTACAAAGCCCAAAATTTATTACGCAAAGGCTTAGAAGAAATGATTGCTGGGCATTATCGCCAAGCTGAAAAACATCTGGCTTATGGTGGTGAATTGGCTCAAGAACTCAATCTCTCCAGCGTGGTTTATTTTGAAAATGCTGCCATTGCTGCTGATAAACAAGGCGCTTTTGACCGCCGTGACCAATATCTCTTAAATGCTCGCAAACATTCTGGAAATCGCTATGGTAATAGCTTAACAGAAGCTGAAATTGCACTGCACGATGGTCATTATGCACAAGCAGAAAAAATTCTAAGCGCTTTGGTTGCCAATGAACCCAAAAATCCTAAAATCATCAGCTTACAAGACCAATTATTCCAAGCTTCTCAACAATGGGATAAAGCATGGCACAATTTAAGTAAGTTAAGTGATTATTTGCCCAAAAAAGAATTTGAGGAACGCAAACGTCTTTATGCTAAAGCGCTTTTGAATCATAGCGCTGCAAAAGAGAGCTTTGCTGAACTTGAACAAGCATGGAAAAGTTTGTCTGCTGATTTACGCGCTGATAAAGAAATGATTTTGCAATATGCTGGCGCATTGGTTGAAAATCAACACCCACATGAAGCAGAACAATTACTTGTACAACAAATCAAAAAGCAAGCTGATTTGGCGTATATTCAAGCCTTAAGCCAACTAGCCTATGGCGATTTCAAACAACGTTTGGCTTTCATTACGGATTTGGGTTCACAAATCTCTGAACATGATGCCTCTTATGCTATTTTCCTATACGCAAAAGCTAAAATCGCATTCGATGCTCAAGTTTACGATATTGCTCTACAAACCATCGAGCAAGCCCTCGCCTTACAACCCACTCGTGAGGCCTTTGGTCTATTAGCTCAAACATTAGAAGCGTTGGGACAACCTGAAGCAGCGCTTAATGCTTATCGCCAAAGCTTAGCCCCAAGTCAAGCCTTACAAGGTACTTTACTCCCTCATTCTACTGGCTAATCTTCTATTTTATGACTCATACATCTTTGTGGTATCCTTTAAACCGACTCTTAAGCAACCCTTCATGGGTTGCTTTACTGATTTTCTTCGGCGGCTTAGGGGCAATTCTTTATTTTATGAGTGACTGGCTAATGCCTGTCATTATTTCCATTATCTTGGCTTATTTATTAGAAGGATTAATTCATAAATTTGAACGGCTTGGTGTTCGCCGACATTTCGCTGTTTATGTAGTTTTCTTTACCTTTTTTACTCTCTTGGTTTACAGTGTTTTGGCAGTTGTTCCTGCAATTATTGACCAAGGACGGCGCTTTATCATTGCCATTCCTGAATATGCACAGATTGCAGAAGATCAGCTCATGCGTTTTGTACAACACTACCCTAGTTTATTCAGCCAAAGCGATGCACAAGAGTTGTTATCAAGTATGAGCAGCGAGATGACCAAATTCAGTCGCGATTTATTATCCAATCGTTTGGTTTCTTCTTTACTCGCCATGATGACTCTTTTAATTTATGCGATTTTGGTTCCTCTGCTAATTTTCTTTTTTTTAAAAGACAAAAAACTTATTCTCTCTTGGTTAGGAGACACCTTTTTACCCAAAAATCGACAGTTTATTCAGGAAATTTGGACAGAAGTTGATATTCAAATTGGCAACTATATTCGAGGGAAATTTATCGAAATTATTGCTATTTGGCTAGCTTGCCTAGTTCCATTCTATTTGTTTGGATTACAATATTGGCTATTACTAAGCTTTATGGTGGGATTATCGGTTTTAATCCCTTACATTGGCGCAACAGTAGTTACCGTTCCTGTGGTGTTGGTTGCTTATGCTCAATTTGGTTTAAACTCAGATTTCTATTGGATTGTAGCTTTGTACTTTATCATTCAAATTATTGACGGCAATATTTTGGTACCACTCATTTTTTCAGAGGCGGTTAACATTCACCCTGTTGCAATTATCATTGCGGTGCTGGTCTTTGGTGGCTTATGGGGATTCTGGGGAATTTTCTTCGCCATTCCCTTAGCTACTTTGGTCAAAGCTATTATGCAAACGTGGTACCGACACGAACGAGAGCCTCTGGCAGAATCACCAACCGATTTAGCACAAAGCGCTTTGGTTTAATCAGTATTCCCTTATTCGTTTTAAAACAAAGGATTTTCTATGGTCAATATCTCAAACCCAACCTTAGATAAGATGACCTTATTTAACCGTAGCTTAGCTATGGTATTTTGCCTATCGGTTATCCTATTTATTTTCTGGGGACTTGGATACACCCATTACCATCATCCCTTCTTACTGATTTTAGCTGCCCTTTTTGGCATTTTCATGGCATTCAACATTGGTGGCAACGATGTAGCCAATTCCTTTGGAACATCTGTTGGTGCAGGAACCTTATCCGTAACCCAAGCTCTTGCCATTGCAGCGGTTTTTGAAGTATCTGGCGCATTAATTGCAGGTACAAGTGTCACAAACACCATTCGTAACGGCATTGTCGATGTCCATCAATTAGGTATTGGTACCTTTGAATTCATCTACATCATGATGAGCGCTTTGATTGCAGCAGCGGCATGGCTACTGTTTGCAACAAAACATGGTTGGCCTGTTTCTACTACTCATTCCATCATTGGAGCTATTGTTGGCGCTTCACTGGTTTTAGGTATTCTTATCGAACATAACGCACCTTTGAATGCTGTGAAATGGTCACAGATCGGGCAAATTGCCATTTCGTGGGTGATTTCTCCTGTACTCGGCGGTTTGATGTCCTATGTCGTTTTCTCTTTGATTAAAAAACACGTTTTGATGCATGGAGATATTGATGATCATATCGCTTATGCTCGTCGCGCCAGTATTTTCCGCCGTTCCTCTGAACCTGTCCACGTTAAAATGGCAGAGCGCTTGGAAAAAATTCAAACCATGTTGGCAGGAAAAGTTCAACACCATGCCCCAGAAACTGATGCAGAACGCGCTTTAGCCAGAAGAGCTTTACGCCATTATCTACCCTTGATTGCCATGTTCAGCACCATTGCCGTTGCTTACATGTTAATTTTCAAAGGGTTAGAAAATCTTGACCTTAAATTCAGCAATACAGAATACTTTATTCTCTTCAGCCTAATTGGTTTTGGCGCTTGGTTTGTCGCTTATCGTTTTGGTAAACGTTATCGTAGCTTTGAAATCACGCGTGCCAGCTATATTTTCTTCAGCTGGATGCAGGTTTTAACGGCTTCCTGCTTTGCTTTCAGCCATGGCTCCAATGATATTGCCAATGCTATTGGTCCTTTTGCAGCAATTTTAGAGGTTTTACGTACCGAAAGTATGCAAACCACTTCCCCAATCCCTTTCATTGCCATGCTGATGTTTGGCTTTGCTCTAATTGTAGGCTTATGGTTTATTGGTAAAGAAGTGATTGCTACAGTTGGCACACATTTAGCCGAGATGAGCCCTGCTTCAGGCTTTACAGCAGAATTATCCTCTGCCATCGTTGTCTTACTGGCTTCTTCTTTAGGTCTTCCCGTATCCAGTACTCATATTTTGGTGGGTGCTGTCTTAGGTATTGGTTTGGTCAATAACAATGCCAATTGGCGCTTGATGAAACCCATTGCCTTAGCTTGGATGGTTACCGTTCCTGTGGCAGCTGTTTTATCTGCTCTATCTTGTGTCATTTTCTACTTATCTTTTAGCTAAGCTATCACAAAGCGCTTTGGTCAGAGCAAATCCCGACCAAAGCGCTTTCTCCTAAACATACAATTCGCGAATATCTGTCACACCCATTCTAAGCATTACAACGCGATCAAAGCCTACCGCGACACCTGCACAATCAGGCAAACCGCGTTCCAATGCCGCCAACAATTGCTCATCAATCAAAACTTCAGGCAGACCAAGCTCAGCTCTGCGTTGATTTTCGTCTTCAAAGCGCTTTTGTTGCTCCATGCGATTGGTAAGTTCCCAAAAACCATTGCATAACTCAAGCCCTTTGATAAACAGCTCAAATCGCGCGGCTTTGGTCTGACCATCAACCTCAATCAAACGCGCTAATGAAGCTTGTGATGATGGATAATTCACCACAAAACTCAAAGCGCTTTGCCCCAAACGAGGCTGTATTTCATGGCTAAAAAGCAAATCCAGATAACCATCTCGACTTAAATTCCATCGCTCAGAGCCAACAAAGCGCTTTGCGCAAAACTCCTTGAGTTGCTCGTCGCTGGTCTGACCAAGCCTCAATCCCACATAATGCTCAAACAACCATTCATAGTCTAATTGCTCTATCCCAAAATCCTGATAATGAGGCAGCAGTATTTTCACCAACGTTGCAACCTCCGCCATCAAATCTTCATGATTAAAGCCCAAACGGTACCATTCCAACATCATGAATTCGCGCAAATGTCGCTGCCCAACCTCTTCATCACGAAACACATGACACAGCTGAAAAATATCTCCAGAACCGTAAGATAGTAGCGTTTTCATCGCAAATTCTGGCGAAGTATGTAAATAAGAGCCATCTTGTGTTTGCACATTTGCCAAATTAGGTTCAGGATTGCCCGCAGGAGTAAGCATTACTGTATCCACTTCCAAAACCTGCCTCTTAGCAAAAAAATCACGTACGCTGGCTATCATGTTTGCCCGTTGAACGAGATAATCTCTGGTCTGACCTATCATGGACATGCTGCCCCCCAACACAAACCTGAAGGCAGATAGAAAGTATTATGTCCAAAATCACCTTGTGGTATCTCGACATCATCAGGTAAAAATAAAACCGTCGCATAACCACCATACATATTATCAGGCAATTCAATCGCTTGATTAACCTGATAGCCATAAACCCCTCTATCCTCATCTTTTGGTTCACGCCCAAAAAAAGCATCTATCTTATGGCTACTCATTGGAGTCAAAGCACTTTGCGTTACCAATTGTTGCACTCCTGCCTCGCCGTCGAGTTTCCCTGTTTTCTGCACCGTTTCCAATTTCCCATGACGTTCCCAATGGGCAGACTCAGAACCCAGTAACAATCCTTGTTCATGATGGTAAGCGCTTTGGCGTGTTATTTTGACATTCTCTGCGGCAGCCTTCATACCCTCAGGCACGCCACCATAAGAGAACGTACACTTTGGCACATCGTACGAATGACGCAAAATCGGAATCTCATCAGGCAAGCCAATGACAGTCGATTGATGATAACCTGTCAAATAAAGCGCTTTGATATTATTGGCTCCTGCCTGAGCAATATCCCAAACATTTGGATAGTAACTCTTCAACACCAACACTACCGCCTCCTTATCAGGATAATGAACGTTTAGCTTGGTGTGAAAGGTTATACCGCCGCTGTATTGATCATCAGCAATTTGGAAATCGCGTGGTAATTCATGCCCAGCCCCTGCTACCAACTCTACATCAACCCGATGATACTCTGGTGGTAAAGCCTTTTGAAAATCCTCGCATTGTTGATTATTCGCAGGCGATAAAGCCTTGATGTCCTGAGAGGCTTCTCCTGCTGCCCATAAAGCTTCAAAGCGCTTTAAATCTTGGGAGGTCACGCGAAAACAAGAGCGCCTTTGTGGCATATGCTTCTGCCTGCTCATGACATAATGACGGTATTCAGGCAAATTAACTTCGGCATCTGTTACACATTGTCCATTCTGCAAAAAGAACACTCGCTTTCCCACAAATTCGGAGGGATTTTTCTCGGTAAATTCAAATATTTTCAGATTGTTACCCATACTGTGTTGCAGCTGTTTAAATTTAAGACCTTTATGCTGTTCTCGGTAACCACTTTGCATCAAATCAACCGCAGATAAGAGCCAGTCTGTAGAGCTTTTTGCCGTTTGCGCCTGTATTGATAAACTCAAAATCATACTCAGCCACAGCAAGCCTTTTATTTTCAATAAATTTTTCACCATCTTTCTTCTCCCCATTATCCCAAAGCGCTTTGTTACCCTGCTTCAAACGTAAGAAAAGCCACCCGAAGGGTGGCTTTTGAGTTCGGTTAAAATCAATTTTTCTCTTGATCCACCAAACGATTGGCTTTAATCCAAGGCATCATGGCACGTAATTTTTCGCCCACGATTTCAATTTGATGCTCAGCATTCAAACGACGGCGAGCGGTCATAGAAGGCGCACCTGATTGATATTCCAAAATAAAGCGCTTCGCATATTCGCCATTTTGAATATTGGCCAAACATTGCGCCATCGCTTTTTTACTTTCAGCATTAATCACTTCTGGACCTGTGACATATTCACCAAATTCCGCATTATTGGAAATGGAGTAGTTCATGTTGGCAATACCGCCTTCATAAATCAAATCCACAATCAGTTTTAATTCGTGTAAGCATTCAAAATAAGCCATTTCAGGGGCATAGCCAGCATTGACCAAAGTTTCAAAGCCCGCTTTAATCAATTCAACCGCACCACCGCATAAAACAGCTTGTTCGCCAAATAAATCGGTTTCGGTTTCTTCTTTGAATGTGGTTTCAATGATGCCTGCTTTACCGCCACCGTTCGCCACCGCATAAGCCAAAGCCACATCACGAGCTTTACCGCTTTGATTGGCGTGTAAAGCGATTAAATGAGGCACCCCACCGCCTTGTTTGTAAGTAGAACGCACAGTATGACCTGGTGCTTTAGGCGCAACCATAATCACGTCCAGATCCTTACGTGGGGTAACTTGCCCATAATGAACATTAAAACCATGTGCAAAGGCCAAAGTCGCATTTTGTTTAATGTCTTTTTCAATTTGACGATAAACCGCAGCAATGCTCTCATCAGGCAATAAAATCATGACCACATCGGCTTCTTTAACCGCTTCATTGACTTCTTTAACCGTCAAACCTGCATTCACTGCCTTATTCCAAGAGGCACCACCTTGACGCAGACCCACCACCACTTTTACGCCACTTTCATGCAAATTATTGGCATGAGCATGACCTTGCGAACCGTAACCAATGATGGCAACGGTTTTACCTTGTAATACGCTCATATCAGCGTCTTTATCGTAATAAACTTTCATGGTTTTTCCTTGTTGTTTGATTAAGTTTTTAGGAAAGCGCTTTATCATGAAAACAAAGCGCTTTGGTTTACATTATAAATCCAAGCACTTGCCAGAGCCTGTTACTGCAACACCTGTCACACCTGTTCGCGCCATTTCACGAATTTTACGATGATCAAGCATATTCAAAAAGGCATCGAGTTTGCGTGGGCTTCCGCTGATTTCAATGACCAAAGTTGTGGGGTGCATATCCACCACACGCGCACGAAATACATCAACAATTTGCAAAATACCCGCACGTTCTTTTTCATCAGCAATCACTTTGACCATCATCATATCGCGGTCAATCAATTCATGCTCTTCGATATTAACCAATTTAATAACTTCTACCAATTTATTCAGCTGTTTATTGATTTGCTCAATAATATGGTCATCGCAATGAGTAACCAAAGTTAAGCGTGAAATGGTTGGGTCTTGGGTAGGAGCAACGTTTAAACTGTCAATATTAAATCCTCGTGCTGAGAATAACCCCACCACACGAGACAATGCCCCTGCCTCATTTTCCAACAATAAGGAAACAATATGCCGTTTAATTGTACTCATACCAATACCATTCCTTCACTAGAACCATTGCCCATTTTCGCATGTTTTGACAAAATCACTTCCGATTGACTTCCGCCTGCTGGAATCATAGGGAATACATTTTCTTCCCGTTCTGTAATAATTTCCACAAAGACAGTTTTATCCTTCATCGCAATAACCTCTTTCAATTGTGAGGTAAGCGTTTTGGGGTCTGTGATGCGTATACCCGTATGTCCATAGGCCTCTGCCAATTTAACAAAATCAGGCAAAGATTCCATATAGCTCATGGAATAACGTTTATCGTAAAACATTTCTTGCCATTGGCGAACCATACCCAAATAACGATTATTCAAACAAATAATTTTAACAGGTATATGGTATTGCAAAGCTGTTGTCATTTCTTGGAGCATCATTTGGATAGAGCCATCACCTGTGATACAAAAAACATCTTTTTCAGGATTAGCTAATTTTGCGCCCAATGCCGCAGGATAACCAAAGCCCATTGTGCCTAAGCCACCCGAATTAATCCAACGGCGTGGCAAATCAAAGCCATAATATTGTGCTGCCCACATTTGATGCTGACCCACATCTGAAGTAATCACAGCATCGCCACCTGTTAATTCATGCAATAACTCAATTACTTGCTGTGGCTTAATGGCATTTTCAGTTTTCTCATAACCCAAACATTGTACGGAACGCCATTCTTCAATTTGTTTCCACCACGCTGAAATATCTTCTTGCTCGCGTTCATCATTGAGCAAATTCAACATCGTGCTTAAAACTGATTTAACCGAACCCACAATAGGAATATGCACTTTCACATTCTTAGCGATAGAAGAAGGGTCAATATCAATATGAATAATTTCTGCATAAGGGCAGAATTTCTCCAAATTCCCCGTCACACGGTCATCAAAACGAGCGCCTACTGCAAACAGCACATCACAATGATGCATGGCTAAATTGGCTTCATAAGTACCATGCATACCAAGCATACCCAAAAATTGTTTATCGCTTGCAGGAAATGCTCCTAAGCCCATGAGCGTATTGGTGACAGGAAGATTTAAGCGCTTTGCCAATTCTGTCATCTCAGCATGAGCATTATCAATCACCACACCCCCTCCTGAATACAGCATGGGTCGCTTCGCCTTTTGCAAGGATTTCAAAGCACGTTTGATTTGCCCAATATGCCCTTCTGTTGTTGGCTTATAAGAACGCATTTCAATGGTATCAGGGTAGATGAATGGTGCTTGAGCAGCAGTAACATCTTTAGGAATATCTACCAACACAGGGCCTGGTCTTCCTGTGGAGGCAATATGGAATGCCTTTTTCATGGTTATCGCTAATTGATTCACATCTTTCACCAAAAAGCTATGCTTCACCACAGGGCGCGTAATCCCCACTGCATCGACTTCTTGAAAGGCATCGTTACCAATCAAGCTTGATGGCACTTGTCCTGAAATAACCACCATAGGAATAGAATCGGCATAAGCTGTTGCGATGCCTGTTACCGCATTGGTTAAACCCGGTCCTGAGGTAACCAATGCTACCCCAACCTTACCACTGGCTCGCGCATAACCATCTGCCGCATGCAACGCGCCTTGTTCATGGCGCACCAAAATATGTTTGAGTTCTGGGCGTTTAAATAATGCGTCATAAATATGCAACACTGCGCCACCTGGGTAACCAAATACATAATCCACCCCTTCTGCGAGCAGCGACTCAACCACAATATCCGCACCCGTCATTTGATGTTTTCTCTTAACCATATAGCCTCTTCGTATGTTGTTAGACCATGAACAAAGCGCTTTGTACAAACCTCGTCAAAGCGCTTTGTTATGGGATACTCTTGGATTTTGACCGCCAGTCTTTTGATAAAGCTGAAGGGCTAACATTACGCACCAAAAACGATTGCGTCAAGCCCTAAGATGCAAAATAACCACGTCGCACCTCATGCACATAACGCGCCACGGCTAAATAACATTCATCTTGCGCCAACGCCATTTCTCTTGCTACCAACTCCTCCACAGTGTGCCGTTCTCGATCTTGGCTTTTCATATAATCGTAAAAACAACGAACAGGCGAACGAACCAAGCGCTTTAGCCCCAAATCATCTAACCATTGCGCTACTTGCTCGGGGGTTTTGGCATATTGTGGCGTAAGCTTGGCGCTTTTTCGTTTGGCAACAAAGCCACGGTCAATATAATGAAAATTGCCAAAAACATGCTGAGCAAAATGCAAAGCGCTTTGATTGTAAAACAACAACGACAAAATCCCCTCTGGCTTCAGCCTATCGTTTAAAACCTGCAACAATTCAAACCCCTCGCTCACCCATTCCAAAACCGCATGACAACACACCACATCAAAGCGCTTTTCTCCCAAAAGTTCGGATAATTCAAAAGCATTGCCGTGCTGAAAATGGATATTGAACAAAGCGCTTTGTTCTGCCACTTTGCGCCCCTCGTTCAACAATTCCTCCGCCACATCAACCACCCAAACCTCATGCCCCAAACTCGCCAACCAAAGCCCAATCGGCGAACTCCCGCCGCCAACATCTAATACGGTAAGCGCTTTGTCGGTTTGCACATAAGGCATCAAATCGCGTTGCAAAATCGCAAGCCTCACCGCCCCTTTGGGATTTTGGTAAATATTTCGCAAAAATACGGCAGCAATCGCATCAAAATAAGCTTTATCACTCATAAAATTCCCCCCAACCCAACGCAAATCCAACTAGAATAACAAACTCTCTAATTGATGACGGAATTCTTCCATGCGCCTTTCTTCTGCTCTCCTCACTGATTTCTACGCCTTCACTATGGCTCAAAATTTTTTCCAACAAAAAAGAAGCCATGAAATCGCCTACTTTGATTACTACTTCCGCCGCCTACCTGATGCAGGTGGTTATGCGATTTTTGCAGGCTTAGCACAAGTATTACAGCATCTGGAGCAACTGAAATTTAGCGAGGAAGAAATCCAATTTTTACAAGACAAAGCGCTTTTCTCTGCTGATTTTCTCACTTATCTACGCCATTTCCGTTTCACAGGTGAAGTCTGGGCGATGCAAGAAGGTTCGGTGGTTTTCCCCAATGAACCTCTTTTGACCATTCGTGCGCCGTTGATTGAATGTGTGTTGATTGAAACATTTCTACTCTTAACCTTAAATCATCAAAGCCTTATCGCCACCAAAGCAGCAAGGATCGTTCGCGCGGCAAATGGTCGAGCGGTATATGAATTTGGCGCAAGACGAGCGCATGGCGCAAGCGCCGCCTATGATGGCACACGCGCTGCCTACATTGGTGGCATTTCGGGCAGTTCCAATATGCAAAGCGCTTGGCTTGATGGCGTTCCTGTGTTGGGAACCATGTCGCACGCTTATGTGCAAAGTTTTGATGATGAATACACTGCTTTTTTAAGTTACGCAGAAACCTATCCCGATAAAACCACTTTACTGGTAGATACTTATGATGTTCTACGCTCAGGCGTTCCTCATGCCATTCGCCTCCATCAAGAGTATCTCGCGCCACGCGGTTATCGCTTGATGGGCATTCGTATTGATAGTGGGGATTTGGCTTATTTAAGCCAACGCGCTAGAAAAATGCTTGATGCAGCAGGGTTAACGGATTGTCGGATTATTGTCTCCAATGCGCTTGATGAATACATCATCACTGATTTATTGCGCCAAGAAGCGGCTATTGATGGCTTTGGCGTGGGGGAAAATCTCATCACGGCAAAATCAGACCCTGTTTTTGGGGGCGTTTACAAAATTGTGGCACTCGAACAAACCAACCCCGAAGGCAAGCTTATTCAAGTGCCAAAGATTAAAGTCAGCGAGAGTGTCGGCAAAACCACAACCCCTGCCTTCAAGCAAGTGTGGCGATTGTATGATGACCACAACAAAGCGCTTGCTGATGTGGTCGGCTTGCATGATGAAGTGATTGATGAAACCAAGCCCTACACCTTAATTGACCCCGAGCATCGCTGGAAACACAAAACCGTTGAGAACTTCCGCGCCGAGCCACGCCTCACTCTCGTTTTCCAACACGGTAAAGCGCTTTCTCAACCCTCTTTGGAACAGATTCGCAACCATTGCCAACGTGAGCAAAGCGCTTTGTGGAATGAAATGAAACGCTTGGAATATCCCCACCGTTATTATGTTGATTTATCGCAACAACTCTGGCAACTCAAGCATGATTTGATTATGCAGAACCGAGAACGATAAAACTCAATCATCAAACCCCAACGGATCAACATCAATCCCAACGCGTACCGAAAGTGTTTTTGCTTGCGCCTCCAACCATGCACGAATAGCAGGCAAAGCGCTTTGGAGTGCAGAGCGTTTGGGGCTTTGTAGAAGCAATTGCATACGTTGCTGCCCATCTTTACGCGTCATCAAGGCTGGCACTGGCCCTAGCCATAACAAATCCAAGCCAACCCCTGCACTTTGCGCCCCACGCCGCGTCATATCTAGCACATCAAATGCTCGTTGCCCATCTTTATGCCTCGCGCTCAATAAAGCCTGCGCACCACAGGGTGGGAGATTGCTCTGCTGTCGCTCCTGCCAAAGCGCTTTAGCAAAATGTTGGTATGGCTCGCGTAACACTTGAAACACCGCATGATTTCGGTCGCGCGTTTGAATCCACACCTCGCCCTCTCGCTCACGCCCTGCACGCCCACTCACCTGCACCAACAACTGCCCCAAGCGTTCCAACGCGCGAAAATCATGACTATAAAATGCACCATCACAATCCACCAACCCCACCACACTGAGCTTCGGAAAATGATGACCTTTCGATAGCCACTGTGTTCCCAAAATAATATCTACCTCACCAGCCTGCACGCTCGCTACCGCTTCTACAAAGCGCTTTGCTGTGGTTAAAGTATCGCTATCCATGCGCAAAATCTTGGCTTTGGGGAATCGTTGTTGTAACTGGCGTTCTAGGCGCTGAGTACCCAAGCCTTGCGTTTGCAACTCATGACCACCACAGCTGGGGCAATGAGCCACCACCTCACTCTCTCGACCACAATGATGACAATGAAGCCGTAATCTATCTGTGTGCACAGCATACAAAGCATCACAAGCAGGGCAAACTGCCTGCCACCCACAGTCTACACATCGCAGAATCGGCGCAAAGCCTCTTCGATTTAAAAACAACATCGCCTGCTCACCACGAGCCAAAGCGCTTTGTATCGCCTGCATCACGGGCTCACTAACACCCTCACGAGCTGTATCGGTAAAACGAACCTTCGGCAAAGAAACCGCGTGAATCCTTTCAGGCAAAATATGCCCTCGATAGCGCCCCTGCCACCACTGCTGATAAGTTTCCAGAGAAGGTGTCGCAGAGCCTAAGAGGATAGGAATGTTAAAGCGCTTTGCTCGCCACAAGGCAACATCTCGCGCGTGATAACGCACCTCGCCCTCTTGCTGCTTGTAAGACATATCATGCTCCTCATCAACCACGATAAGCCCTAACTGCTGAAAACGCACAAACACCGCCGAACGCGTTCCCACCACTACCTTCGCCACGCCACGATAAGCCGCTGTCCACGCTTGCAATTGCTGGCTTTCCGTCAGATTTGAATGATAACGCACCACCAATCCACCCAGTCGCCGCTCAATGTGTTGCGCCAACGCCTCTACCAAACCAATCTCAGGCACCAACACCAAAACCTGACCCCCACCCTCAACCACCTGCACAATCCGCGCGGCATAAAGCTCTGATTTTCCAGAACCCGTCACCCCTTCAATCACATCAACCCCAAAGCCAGAAGGCGTGAGATTATCCAAAGCGCTTTGTTGATGAACAGACAAAGATGGCGCAGCAACGATAGCTTGGCTAGGCAAAGGCTTAAGTTTCGGCAATCCTTTTCCTTTTCGAAGCGCTTTGGGCAATGCCTGCTCCACCACCAAACCCAAAGGCGCTTGGTAATATCGTGCGATAAAATCCAACATGGCGCGTTCGTCTTCTGTCCACAACGGCTCATCATCTAACACTTCCAGCACATCTTTGTAGCTCAAATGCTCTTGTAACGAACCCTCGCCCCATATCACACCCACCACCTCGCGATACCCAAACTTCACCCGCACCCGAGAACCCACTTCCCCCACACATTCACACGCCACCAAGCGATAATCAAACACCCGATGCAAAGGACAAGGCACAGCAACCGCCACAAAGCGCTTTGCCCATTTGGAGTTTTCTTCTGGGCTATGCTTGAATTTTTGAGGCTCGTCAAATGCTTCGCTTTTCTCCTTCATTCCCCTCTTCTCCCTGTTATCCGATAACGGTTACACTATAGCTTTTGTTTCAGCCCTACTCCTTATGACCACCCCACTCATCACCCTAAACAACATCGGCTTTCGCCATCATCAACGCGAGATTTTGCGCGAGATTGATTTTGAAGTTCTTCCCAATCAGATTGTGACGATTGTTGGCCCCAATGGCGCTGGCAAATCGACCTTGCTCAAAATTTTATTAGGGCTACTTAAACCCACCCACGGGCATTTAACACGCAAACCTCAGCTTTCCATCAGCTATGTGCCACAAAAGTTTCCTATCCTGCCTGATTTGCCTATGACGGTAAAGCGCTTTGTGCAAGGATTGGGTGTTGAAAAACATCAAAACTTGCTTGAAAGGCTGAATTTACTGCACTTGCAAGAAAGCGCTTTGCAAAAACTTTCTGGAGGCGAGTTACAACGCCTGTTGTTGTTACGCGCTATGTTACGCCAGCCTGAATTGATTGTCTTAGATGAACCTGCAGCAGGTGTTGACCCTGCCGCCCTCAATGATTTTTACCGCATCATCTATGACTTCCAACGTGAGCAAGCTACCAGCATTTTGATGGTTAGCCATGATTTACATTTGATGATGGCAGCCAGCGACCATGTTTTGTGCCTCAACCAAGCCATTCGTTGTCAAGGCACACCTGAAGCCATCACACAACACCCAGAATTTATCCGTCTACTTGGGCAAACCAGCTTTGAATCTATGAATCCTGAGTATATTGGCGTGTTCACTCATCAACATCGAGGAGCAGAATAATGCTGTTTACCCACTTTGTTTTAATTCCCTTAGGCTGTGCCATGATGGCATCATTGGCAGCTGCGCCTTTAGGCTGTCTGATGGCTTGGCGGCGATTGGTTTATTTTGGCGAAGCGCTTTCGCACGCCTCTTTGCTTGGCATTTCCCTTGCCCTCTTTTTTAACCTACCGCTAACCTTAGGCATTTGGCTGGTTACGCTGTTGATGATTGCTTTACTCTATGGCTTAAAAAAGCAGGACAAAGAAAACCCCAGCAATATTTTGGGCAGCTTGTCACATTTAGCGCTGGCATTGGGGCTGATTTTTATCTCTCGTATGGAACATATTCGCACAGATTTGATGAGTTATCTCTTTGGCGATATGCTCGCCACCACAGGGCGAGATTTGGTGATGATTACGATAGTAGTCGTTTTAACCTTATTAGCTTTGTACAAACTCTGGAATCATCTGATTCTCATGACCTTAAACCCTGATGTTGCCAGTACTGAAAACCCCAAAACTCATCTCATTGATTTAGGCTTTTTGCTGATTTTGGGAAGCTTTATCGCTACGATGGTACAGTATTTTGGGCTATTGTTTGTGATAGCTTTGCTGATTATTCCTGCCAACACGGCTAACCGTTTGGCGAAAACGCCCGAGCAAAGCGCTTTATTCTCCGCCATCATAGCTATTGGTTCGGCAGCTGTTGGAACGGCATTGGCATGGCAAGCAGCTCTTCCTCTTGCTCCCGCTATTATTGCCATCACAGGCATGCTGTATTTTGCAGCGGTGGTGTATAACTTCTACCAAGCAAAAGCAGCACGATAAACAAACCACTCAAACAAAAAAGCCCTCGTAATGAGGGCTTTTTAGGCTTTGATGTATACAAAGCGCTTTAGCTTCTATCCACAAAACTTTTCTCTTGTCTTTCCGCAATTTCTTTACAGTCAATACAAAGCTCGGCAGTTGGTCTTGCCTCTAAACGAAGCAAGCCAATTTCTTCACCACAACGGTTACAGTAGCCGAAATCATCTTGCTTAATGCGCTCGAGCGTTTGGTTAATTTTGTGGATGAGTTTGCGCTCACGGTCACGCGTACGCAATTGTAAAGCAAACTCTTCTTCCATCGTAGCGCGGTCATTATCATCAGCGCTGGTGGTTTGCCCTTCTTCTTGCATGGCGCGTTGGATTTCCTGTTGCTCCACCAATTCCTGCTTCCATTGTTGCAAGATTTGCACAAAATAATCCTTTTGGCGCTCGCTCATATACTCTTCGCCCTCTGCCAACACATATTGTGGCTTAGCAGGCTGTTCTTGCCCACGCACCACAGGTTCAATGACCACAGGTGGTGGTGGAGATTTTTTGGCTACTGGTTCAGGCTTCACCTCAGGTTTACGCGCTGAGTTCGCTGGTTTTTTTACAGGTAATTCAGCTTTTTGAGCAATCTCTTCTTGTTTAAGCACAGGAGTTTCTACAACTTCCACATTCGACTTTTTAAGCGCTTTGCTCGCTTTTGCTTCAGAGGATTTGGGGGAAGATTTTTGCTCCACTTCTTTTTTCGCACCCTCTTTCTTACCACTCTCTTTTTTCGGAGCCACTTCTGCCTTGCTGGATTTTTTGTCTTCTTTCGTGGCTTTCTTTACTGCAGATACCTTTTCTGTTACTCCTTCTTTTGCTTTTTTAGTAGAAGCTTTAGCTTTCGACACTTTATTGGCTTTTTCTTTCACATCAGCAGTAGAGCTTTGAGTAGATTTACTTTTCTCGGCTTTCTTAGGCGCTGCTTTTTCTGTGGTTTTCGCCGTTTCTTTGGCACTGCTTACCTTTTTAGAAACCGAAGCTTGTTTAATAACTTCTTTCTTCTCCGCCGCTGCCTTTGGCGCTGGCTTTTTCTTATCTACGGTTTTACTCTCTACTGCCTTTTTCTCTGCAGTTTTTGGGGCAACCGTTTTTTTGTTGGTCACTTTCTTCTCAGTAACCACTGTCTCGTTCACCTTTTTAACAACCGCCTTTTGCTCCGCTTTTTGACTTGCTTGATTAGCGGCTTTACTAGCAATTTTTTTCTCAGTCGTAGGCTTACTCGTTTTAGAAAGCGCTTTGCTTTCTTTTGTTTTTTTTGCCGTAGAAGATTCTGATTTCTTGGCTTTGTTTTCTTTAACTTTTGTTTCTTTGGTTTGACTCATGGCTGTTCTCAGTTACTCAATCATGAAAATAGGGCTTGACAATAAAAGGGCGCGATTGTAGGCAACTCTTGCTCATCTGTCAAAGCGCTTTACTTAGCTTTTGGAAGATGGCGTGGGGATTTTGGTGTAACGCAAGTCCCAAACGCCATGCCCCAACTTCAATCCTCGCCGTTCGAATTTGGTTTCAGGACGATGATTGGGGCGCTCACTGTAACCATCAGGATTACCAAGATTGTGCCACTGAGGATTATCTCTCAGTAAATCACGAATCCATTCCGCGTAATGCTCCCAATCAGTTGCAATATGCAATTCACCACCTGCCTGCAATTTTCGATGCAATAAAGACAAAAATGGCGCTTGAATTAATCGGCGCTTATGATGGCGTGCTTTATGCCATGGGTCAGGGAAATAAATTTGTACACGCGACAAACTGCCATCAGCAATCCCCAGTTCCAATACCTCCACAGCATCATGGCGCAAAAAGCGAATATTCTTCAGCCCTGCTTTGGCGCTATTCATCAACGCACGCCCTACGCCCGGTTTATGCACTTCAATACCAACAAAATGCGTCTCAGGGTGCTTTTGTGCCATCTCAACCAAGCTATCGCCCATGCCAAAACCGATTTCTACTACCAAAGGCTTATCACTTCCAAAATAATGGGAAAAATTCAATGGCAGCGACAAAGCGCTTTGTTGGGGTGCAAAATCAATACCATAAAGCGCCCATTGTTCTTCGTAAGCTCGCTCTTGAGCATCGGTCATGCGACCTTGACGCAATACAAAACTTTTAATCGCTCTCGCCTTTATGGGTTGAGGCTCAGATAATTCAGGCACTGGAGTTAATTGATGATTCACGGTCATTCTCGTCTGCTATTGGCTTAAAAAAGGAAAGCGCTTTGGGGAGCAAAGCGCTTAGGTTGGTCAGATTAGGAAATCAAGAGCGTTTATCAGTTTCTATCACGGCATAAGCGCTGTGGTTATGAATGGATTCGAAATTCTCCGATGAAACTCGGTAGTAATCAATGCGCTTATCAGCATTTAAGCGAATCGCTACATCACGCACAATATCTTCCACAAATTTTGGATTCTCATACGCTCGCTCCGTCACAAATTTCTCATCAGGACGTTTTAAAGTTGACCAAATCTCACATGAACCCTCTTCCTCTGCCACACGAATCAATTCATCTAGCTCAAACGGTTTTTCAGGGTTATAAAGCGCTTTGATGATGATATGGGAACGTTGATTATGTGCACCGTATTGCGAAATTTCTTTAGAGCAAGGGCAAAGGCTCGTTACTGCAACAGTTACCTGTACATAAAGCTCAGGGTTTTCCCCACCATCACTCAACCATTCCACACGATAATCCAACAAACTTTCTGTTTTGCTAACAGGCGCTTGTTTTTTGATGAAATAGCTAAAATTTAACTGCACTGTGCCTTGTTCGGCATGCAAACGCTCCAACATCTCGCGATGCAAACCATACATATCAGCCAATGCCAATTGTTTGCGCTCGTTAAGCATATGAATAAAGCGAGACATATGCGTGCCTTTTTGATGATGGGGCAGAGCGACTGTCATGGCTGCTGTCGCAACGGTATGCTGTAAACCGTGAGGTGTTTGAATCACCAATGGCATACGAATATCACAAATGCCTACGCGTGTAATCGCAATCTGGCGCTTATCCGCGCTTCCTTGAACATCAGGAATCATTTTACTCATCACTATTGACCTTGCTGAATAGAAAAGGACGTTACTATATTTCAAGCCATCAAGGGATACAAGAGCCAAAATTTGAGCATCTTTTAATCCCTCTTTCCAAAGCGCTTTGGCTTAGGCTTTTTACTTAAGGCTTCATTTTAAGATTCATTTTTAGGCGGATAATGTTCGCCTTCTTTTTTCGACAAATGCTGGCTGACTCTATCATGCCAAGCTGTTGGCAATAGGCGTTTCATCGCCACCATAATCCATGTGGCTTTGGTGACAAAATAACGAGCTTTAGGGCGATCTGCCTCTAAAGCATGCACCAAAGCGCTTACAACAGCATCAGGCTCAAGAGTAAAAGGCGCTGGGTGGGTGGAATCAAGACGATTAATCATTTGCTGATAAGCAGCTTGATGATGGCTGGCTTGAACATTAACCCAACGCTTAAAAGCACGATACGCATTTTGACGAAATTGGCTACGAATAGGGCCTGGCTCAATCAAACTGACCGTAATCCCAGTGCCCTGTAATTCCAAACGCATCGCATCAGAAAGCGCTTCAAGTGCATATTTCATCGCACAATAAGAGCCTCGATAACACATGCTCACCAAACCCAACACAGAGCTATTTTGCACAATCCGACCTCGCCCTTGTTTGCGCATGATGGGAATCACGCGCACCGTTAAATCGTGCCAACCCAAAAGCCCGTGTTCGAGTTGTTGCCTTAGCGCCGCGCGTGACAAATCTTCCACGGCTGCTGGAATGGCATACGCGCCGTTGTTGAAAAGCGCATCAAGCGTTCCGCCTGTTTGCTTCAACACCCATTCCAGCGCCATTTGAATGCTATCACTTTCTTCCAAATTCAAACGCGTTGCCAACAAGCCCTCGCTTTTTAGCCGTTCTACATCTTGCGCATCACGAGCTGTCGCGAAAACTTGCCAACCGCGCCGATGAAGTTCATGGGCTGCCGCATAGCCAATACCACTGGAACACCCTGTGATTAAGATACTTCTTGCCATCACGCCTCCTTGTTATCACGGCAAAGCGCTTTGCCACAAATGATTTTCTGCCAAATCAGCCAGCAATTCAATGTGATCCGTTTGAGCGTTAAGCGCTGGAATGTAACGATATTCTTCACCGCCATTCTCAAAGAAAAGCGCTTTATTTTCTTCAGCCATTTCTTCCAATGTTTCCAAGCAATCCGCACTAAAACCTGGACAAATCACAGCGACCCTCTTCACGCCCTGCTTCGGCAAAGCTTCGATGGTTTTATCGGCATAGGGCTGTAGCCATTCTTCAGAACCAAAGCGAGATTGGAAAATGGTTTGGTATTCTTCTTCGCGCCAATTCATCAACCGTGCCACGTATTTAGTGGTCATTTCGCATTGTTCTTGATAGGGGTCTCCTGTTTCCACATAGCGCTTTGGCACGCCATGATAAGAGAACAATACTTTATCCACCTCGCCATATTGCTCTATATCCTCACGAATCGTGCGAGCAAGCGCTTTGTGGTATTTTGAATGGTTGTACCAATCGCGGATAAATCGTAACTCAGGAATAAGCCGTTGCTTTTTCAAAGCATCAGCCACGCCATCAACAATACTGGCAGTTGTGGAGCAACTGTATTGAGGATACATTGGAATCACAAGTAAGCGCTTAACTCCCTTCTCATGCAAGCGCTTTAACACGCTCTCAATAGAAGGATTACCATAACGCATCGCATAATCCACCAAAACTCGCTTGCCTCGCGCCCAAAGCGCTTTTTGCAAAGCTTCGGTTTGTTGTTCCGTAATCACAATCAGTGGCGAGCCTTCTTCTGTCCACACCTGCTCATAAGCATGGGCGGATTTACGCGGTCTGAAGGTTAGCACAATACCATGCAAAATCGGCAACCACTGCCAGCGTGGCAAATCAATCACGCGCGGATCTGATAAAAATTCCCGTAAATAACGGCGCAAAGCGCTTGGTGTTGGCTCATCAGGCGAACCTAAATTTACCACCAAAACAGCTGTTTCAAAGTGTTCTACAGAACCCATCTCTATAAACATAGCTCTATCCTCCCAAAAACCAAAGCGCTTTGCAGATAGAAACGCTGGTTTACAACGTTCCCACGCCTCCATTCAAGCCCCAAGATTGGGTGCGCCCTTTGCTTTCTTCAAAATTGAAATCAATCACATAGCCTGTGCTGGTGCTGATAACAACGGTTAAAATCTGCATTTCTTCACGCGCATCAACCATATTGTTCGCTACTGCACCACCAGCCATTGCCCCTAAACCTGTGGCAATGTATTGCCCTGAGCCATCGCCAATTTGCGCACCAATCAAGCCACCCAAAAGAGCACCGCCCAAGCCTGCCATTTCTTTTTTGAGCGAATCGTCGTTTTTGTATTGGTAGGTCAAAACTTTGGTGCCTGCTTTGAGGTTGGTTTGCACACCAACAGGCTCACCAAACATCATGCGGATTTGTTGCTCTGTAGTAACATTGCGTTGAATTTGGCTAACCTGCCCCATATCAAAACGTGTTCCATGATTCACACACGCTGTTAGACTGCTCGCCATCAAGACACACAACATGCTGGTTTTCATGATTTTCTTCATTATACAACTCCTTCAAAAAGCCATAATAAACTCAAATGCAAAAGGAAGAATATTGTAACACGAACCCTCTGCACACCAAATGCCAAACCACCTTGCCCATCAGCAACCTAAAACCCCAAAGCGCTTTGTTAAACTAGCTGACCCTTCGTTCTCTTCCGTAAGGATTGTTCTATGTCTGCTTTTTTCCGCAGTAAGCATTTCATCTTTTTAATTGCTTGCTTAACTGGTTTAACCGCTCTCTCACTTGATGCTCTTCTGCCTGCATTTGCTGCCATGAGCGCTGATTTTGCCAGCACGCTCCAGCACGAAAACGATATTCAGCTAGTCATTTTTGTCTATATTTTGGGTTTTGCCTCAATGCAAATTGTTTATGGCATTTTGGCTGACCGATACGGTCGCAAACCCATGCTTTATCTCGGTTTGGGTATTTATTTATTGGCAACGGCAAGCGTTTTTTGCCTCACCAGCTTCAAAGCGCTTTTGTTGGCGAGATTTTGTCAAGGTTTGGGCTTAGGGGCATTGAGAGTGATGAGCCAAGCTGTTGTGCGTGATGTGGCTTCAGGGAAAGATATGGCACGGATTATGTCTTACTCCGTGATGGTATTCATGATTATCCCAATTCTTGCTCCCTCTTTAGGTCTTTTGGTCTTAAAAACAGGAAGTTGGAAGAATATTTTTTGGTTTTTCCTCTTGGCTGGCATCATCATGGCCGTTTGGTCAATACGCGTATTACCCGAAACACTCTCCCCTGATAACCGCATGCCTTTAACATTTAAAAATATTCAAAGCGCTTTGTCTGCCTGCTTTAAACATCGCCCTACCCTCGTTTACATGATGATGAATGGCGCTCTTTACGGTGGGCTGATGAGCTATATTGGGCAATCCGAACAAATTCTAGGGCGCGATGTTTACAGCTTAGGTGATAAATTCCCCTTAGTCTTTGCTTTTTGTACCAGTGGCATGATTTTAAGCTCATTTATCAACACCAAATTGGTGATGAAATTCCGCTTACAACAGCTGGTCTTGGGTTCCTTAAGCTTGATGTTCATCGTTGATGGTGGCTTAATTATCAGCACCATCATTGGCAACGGCAAGCCTAATTTATGGTTTTTCATCGCCAGTATCACATTGCATTTGATGGCTTACAATCTCACCATGCCAAACCTGAATGCTCTGATGATGGAAGCCCACCAAAAAATCGCAGGCACTGCCTCTTCTATCATCGGCACAACCATGCTCCTCATCGGCACCTGCATTGCCCATCTGGTCGCTAGTCAGTTTAATGGCACGGTGTATCCTTTAGCTTTGGGCTTATGGTTACTGAGCAGCGTGGCATTGTGGTGTTTATGGAGTGTGAAACAGCTAGAACGCAAGCTTTCGCCTTAATGCTCACAAAAAAGCGCTTTGACCACCAAAGCGCTTTGATAACCTCTGATAATACAGTTATTTTTTAGGCAATACGATTTTAGGCTCTTTGGCATTTTTGCGGTAAAAAATAGCCGTATGACCAATTTTTTGTACAAACTCTGCTTGATGTTGTTGGACAATATGATCGATATAAGCGCTTTGCTGTTCGTCTTCTACATTGCCCAGCTTCACTTTAATCAGCTCATGGCTATTTAAGGCGCGGTCAATTTCACGATCTACCCCAGCATTCATGCCCTGCGCTCCCATCAACACCACAGGGTTCAAATGATGAGCAAGCGCTTTGAGGTAGCGAATTTGTGCTTTATTCAACATAACATTCCTTGTAAATTTGAAAATTCATTCAGCGAAAAACCCCTTAAGTTTAACAGGTTCAAACATGGCAAGAAGCAAAAGTAGCCATCAGTGGCTTAAAGAACATTTCAACGATCCCTTTGTACAACGCGCTCAACAAGAAGGTTATCGTTCGCGTGCAGTCTATAAACTCATGGAAATTCAAGCCAAAGACAAAATCATTCGCCCCCATATGAGTATTGTGGAATTAGGGGCAGCGCCTGGAGGTTGGTCGCAATATGTAGCGCAGATTTTAAACGGCACGGGTAAAATGATTGCGCTTGATATTTTACCGATGGATTCTTTGGCTGATGTAACGTTCATTCAAGGAGATTTTCGTGAAGAATCGGTTTTGCAACAACTGTATGACACTTTAGGCGAAAGCGCTTTGGTGGATTTGGTTTTATCGGATATGGCTCCCAATACCAGTGGTGTGAAGTCCGTAGACCAAGCTAAAAGTATGTATTTGGTGGAATTAGCTCTTGATTTTGCGCTCAGCAGACTCCATAAAAATGGAGCATTTCTCACCAAAGTTTTTCATGGACCTGGTTTTGATAAACTACTGCAACAACTCAAACAAAACTTCTCAACGGTTGCCACGCGCAAACCTGAGGCATCTCGCGCTCGCAGCCAAGAAACTTATTTACTCGCACGCGGTTATCGCGGCAATTCTGGAGGATTTTAAACGTGAATGATATGAAAAAATCTGCGCTCATTTGGGGCGGTCTGATTTTGCTATTCTTTGTTCTTATGGGCGAAGTGGGTAATATTTCAGGGCGTATGAATAATCGCGAAGTTAGTTATTCCCAATTTTTAGACCGTGTCAATAAAGGCGAAGTGCGCACAGCTGACATTAGCCTACAAGAAGCGCGTATCCATTTTACCGATCGCACAGGTAACCAGTATTTCACCAACAATCCTGAGGCTATGAATATGGTCGCCCTCATTGGCGATTTACATAAAAATGGAGTCAATATTCGTGCAGAAGAACTAAAACGTGAAGGTTTCTTGTCACGATTATTCTTTGCTATTGTGCCTATTCTGATTTTTATCATGCTCTATGTGTATATTTCACGGCAAGCAGGAGGCGGAGCTGGTGGACGAAACCCTTTCTCCTTTGGAAAATCTCGCGCACGCTTGGTGCCTGAAGACAAAATCAAAGTGACTTTCGCTGATGTGGCAGGCGCTGATGAAGCGAAAAATGAGCTGGTGGAAATGGTGGATTTTTTAAGAGATCCCAAAAAATTCAGCCAATTAGGCGGAAAAATCCCACGTGGCGTTTTAATGGCAGGGCCTCCTGGAACAGGTAAAACCTTGCTTGCTAAAGCTATTGCTGGCGAGGCTAAAGTGCCATTTTTCAGCATTTCAGGTTCTGATTTTGTGGAAATGTTTGTGGGAGTTGGGGCATCTCGTGTGCGTGATATGTTTGAAGAAGCTAAGAAAAACGCACCATGCATTATTTTTATTGATGAAATTGATGCCGTTGGTCGTCAGCGTGGCGCTGGTTTAGGCGGTGGACACGATGAGCGCGAACAAACCCTCAACCAATTACTGGTTGAAATGGACGGCTTTGAAGGCAATGATGGCGTGATTGTGATTGCGGCAACCAACCGCCCTGATGTTCTTGACCCTGCCTTACTCCGTCCAGGACGATTTGACCGCCAAGTAACCGTTGGGCTTCCTGATTTGAAAGGTCGTGAGCAAATTTTGGGCGTACACATGAAGAAAAAGCCCATTGATGAAGGTGTTAAAGCTCGAGATATTGCGCGTGGCACGCCAGGATTTTCAGGCGCTGATTTAGCGAATTTGGTGAACGAAGCAGCGCTCTTTGCCGCACGGCGTGGGCGCGAAAAAATCACCATGCAAGATATGGAAGATGCCAAAGATAAAATCATGATGGGCGCAGAACGCCGTTCTATGGTGATGAGCGATGCTGAGAAAGAAATGACGGCTTACCATGAAGCGGGACATTGCATCATTGGGCGCTTGGTTCCCTCGCATGATCCTGTTTACAAAGTTACCATCATTCCTCGTGGCAGAGCGCTTGGGGTAACCATGTTCTTACCTGACCAAGACCGCTACTCTTACTCCAAAGAAGCGCTTGAAAGCAAAATCTCCACGTTATATGGCGGTCGCTTGGCAGAAGAGATTATCTATGGCAAAGAGAAAGTCTCCACAGGAGCTTCCAATGACATTGAACGCGCTACTTCACTTGCAAGAAACATGGTCACACAATGGGGCTTATCTGAGCGTTTAGGCGCCATTTTGTATGCGGAAGAGGAAGGCGAAGTCTTTTTAGGGCGCTCTGTAACACGTCACAAAAATATCTCTGATGAAACAGCTCGTCTTATTGACGAAGAAATTCGCCTTATCATTGACCGAAATTACGAGAGAGCGCGAAAAATCTTGGAAGATAATATGGATATTCTCCATGCTATGACCAAAGCGCTTATCCAATACGAAACCATTGACGAGGGGCAAATTGATGACTTGATGGCTCGCCGTCCTGTGCGTGAGCCATTGGGTTGGTCTGATGATGGCACCAGTCGCATCAACAAAGCGCTTTCTACAGATAAGCCGAACGAAACACCAGAGGTTTAAGATGCGTTGTGGGCGTTTTACCTTAAATCTCAGCCACACCAACATTATGGGCGTACTTAATTGTACGCCCGATTCCTTTTCAGACGGTGGGCAATATCTTGACCCCAGCAAAGCGCTTTACCATGCTGAATCCATGCTGAAAGCAGGGGCTCATATTCTTGATGTTGGTGCAGAAAGTACACGACCTAATGCCCAAGAAGTGCCTGCTCTGGAAGAAATTCGCCGCCTAACGCCTGTGGTCAAAGCGCTTTGTAGCTTAGGCGTGCCGATTTCGATTGACACCAAAAAAACCGCCGTCATGCAAGCCATGCTTGATTTGGGCGTGGATATGATTAACGATGTGCATGGCTTAGAAGATGAGGGTGCGCTTGAATTACTCGCTCGCTATCCTCAAGTGGGCATCTGTATCATGCACATGAAAGGAATGCCAGACACCATGCAGAACCAAGCCCATTATGGCGATGTGGTGCAAGAAGTTCGAGATTACTTAGCAGAACGAGCGCACAAAGCGCTTTGTGCGGGCATTTCACAAGAACAAATCTGCCTCGATTTTGGTTTTGGCTTTGGCAAAACGCCCGAACAAAATATGGCGCTGATACGAGCCTTACCTGAATTTTTAACACTCGGCTATCCTATGTTGCTTGGTGTTTCGCGTAAATCCACCATTGGTTATTATTTAGATGGCGCAACTGTTGATCAACGTTTGATTGGTTCGGTCACGCTGGCTAGTCTTGGTGCATTTTTAGGAGCGCGAATTGTGCGTGTGCATGATGTCAAAGAAACCCATCAAGCGCTTTGCCTCACCCACGCCCTACTCCACACCCCTAATTAACCATTCCCTTCTCTCTACTTTAAAAAAGGATAAAACCATGCCACGTTTTGATGATGAATTTGATGATTTTGAAGATGATGTATTTGATGATGAGTCTGATGAATTCGATGAGGATTATGATGAAGATTATGATGATTACGATGATGATGTCGAAGAATTAGGCGAACATGGCTACCGTTGGGGTGATAACGATAACGATGATGGCTGGGCTTACAGCGATGACGATGATGAAAGTTATGATGACTGGGGCTATGATGACGAAGAATAATCATCATTAATCACCTATTTGCTAAAGCGCTTTGCCTTTTTCATAGTCAAAGCGCTTTTTTCCCACCAGCCCAAACCCCAGCCAGCCGATTTTGCCCAATCAAGTAGCTTAAATCCGCAGGTCTATCAATCGTCCAAAGTGCCAAATCAGCATCCATGCCCACTTTGATTTGTCCTTTGCTTTTTTGCAATCCTAAGGCTTTCGCTGCATGAACGGTAACTCCTGCCAGTGCTTCTTCTGGCGTAAGTCTAAATAAAGTACACGCCATATTCATTGCAAGAAGTAATGAAGTAGATGGCGAAGTGCCGGGATTACAGTCGGTTGAAACTGCCATTTTTACCCCATATTTTCGCATTAGTTCAATGGGGGGTATTTGTGTTTCTTTTAAAGTATAAAAAGCGGTTGGTAACAATACGCCTACCACATTTTTATTTGCCATTTTAATAATATTATCTTCACTTAAATACTCAATATGGTCGGCGGATAATCCATCAAAATCAGCAACTAATCCTGCACCATTCATATTGGATAATTGCTCGGCGTGTAATTTAACAGGTAAACTGAATGCTTTGGCAATATTAAAAATTTTAGCAACTTGTTCGCAATTAAATGCAATGTTTTCACAAAAAGCATCTACTGCATCGACCAAACCATCAGCATACAATTCTTTTAACCATTGACACGCCTGTTCTACATATTCATCAGCTCTATCTTTGTATTCGGTTGGTAGAGCGTGCAACGCCAAATAAGTTTTTTGGACATTGATATTAAACTCTTCGCCTAATTTTTTGGCAACTTTTAGCATTTTTCTTTCATTTTCTAAATCAAGCCCATAGCCAGATTTAATTTCAATGGTACCAACCCCTTGATTGATAAAATCCTTCAAACGAATAACGCTTAATTCATACAATTCATCAAAACTTAATGCTCTGGTTGCCTGTACGGTAGACAAAATACCGCCACCTTGTTTGGCAATATCGGCATAGGGTACGCCATTTAGACGCATTTCAAATTCATTGCTGCGATTACCACCATAAACCAAATGGGTATGGCAATCTATCAATGCAGGAGTAAGCCAGCCATCCCAAGTGTCAAAAGTTTCTTTGGATTGGTACTTGTTTTGAGTAAGCTCGTTCATTGTGCCAACAAAAGTAATTTTACCATCGTTTATCCCCACCGCTCCATTGATAATAGTACCATAGGGATTATTATCGCCATAGCCAAATGTATTGTTCATTGTGGCAATATTTACATTGATGATTAAAGTATCAAAATTCATTTTATTTTCCTTGTAATAAATAAGTTTGTATTATTCCTGCCAAAAGCCTTGCTGCAACTTTTGCTCCTTGTCCGTTAATATCATAATTAGGGTTAAATTCGGCAATATCAATCATTTTAACCTTACCACTTTTGATAATATGGGATAGAGTGTTTTCTACAAAATCAAGGCTTAATCCTTTGCTATTTACTGCACTGACCGCAGGCATAAAAGCGCTTTGCAAACAATCCAAATCTAAAGTTAAATAAATACAATCTACTTGATAAATAAAAGCATCTATTTGCTTTTTGATAATATCAAATGGCAAATGATAACAATCATCTTCGCTAATAAAGTGCACACCTAAGTTTTTGGCTTTTTCAAATAAACTTGCTGTATTACCAAATTCACTAATACCAATAGGAAGATAATAAAATGGCTCATCATTGTTTTGCAAAAGATTTGCTATTTGCAAAAAGGGGGTACCGCTTGTGGCGTATTGATCACTTCTTAAATCAAAATGAGCATCAAGGTTAATAATGCCAATGTTTTGTGTATTGGATAATGAATTATAAAGCCCTATAAACGAACTAAAGGCGATTTCGTGTCCACCACCAATGGCAATAGGTAAGCTATTATTTTGGATAATGGTGGTGATTTCTTTGGCATAATTGTCTTGGGCAATTTCCAAAATACCATCTTGGATTTTATTGTCATCATCACAAATGATATTGCCTTTATCGCCAATAAGATTATCCAAGTCTTTAAACGATTTTTGTAATCGCCAAGCAATCGGCAATTTAGCAAAGGTGGACTTGATAACATCAGGGGAATTTTTTGCTCCAATACGACCTTGATTGCGATTTACTCCTTGATCGCAAGCAAAGCCAATCAAGCAAATTGCTTGATTGGTATAATCCTTGATATGTTGATAATAATATTGAGCCAATGAATTTTCATAGGGCTCAATTCGCCCTTGATAAAGTGATGGATTAAAGGGGGTTTGCATAACCTTGCCTTATTTATAATAAAATTTTGATAAAATCCAAAAGCGCTTAAAATTAGGCTTTGGGCAATGTCTTTTAGATATTTAAATACCAATCCTTTCTTATTTCTTCCCAGCCTTTAGCCAATTCTCCTGACAGCACCAAGTTTTTGGCATTTTCAATATCAGGGGCAAAATAGCGGTCTTTGTCATAATGGGCGACTTTTTCACGCAGTTTGGTATGAATTTGTGCCAATGTATTGGGTAGTTGATAACCAAGTTTTTCACGCACAATGTCCACACCTTGTGCTGCTGCCAAATATTCAATTCCCACAATCACAGCAGTATTATGTGCCATTTCATAAAGCCTACGCCCTGCATAGGTTGCCATTGACACATGGTCTTCTTGGTTGGCGGAAGTGGGAATGGAGTCTACTGATGCTGGGTGGGCGTGTGATTTGTTTTCACTTGCCAAAGCGGCTGCCGTTACATGAGCAATCATAAAGCCAGAATTAACCCCTGCATTTTTGACCAAAAATGCAGGTAAACCTGACAAACTTGCATCAATCAAAAGTGCCACACGGCGTTCACTCATTGAGCCAATCTCGCTAATAGCAAGTGCCAAAGTGTCGGCAGCAAAGGCAACAGGTTCGGCATGAAAATTACCGCCAGACACCGCATAAGCCTCGCCTTCATTGTCAAAAATTAGGGGGTTGTCGGTTACAGCGTTTGCTTCAATCAGCAGGGTTTTACCTGCTTGGTTAATCAAATCCAAAATCGCGCCCATTACTTGCGGTTGGCAACGCAGGCAATAGGGGTCTTGCACACGAAGGGGCGTGTTGCCGTGAATTTCACTTCTAAATCCACTGTCCTTTAATAACTCATAATAAGCACGCCCAAGCTGTATTTGTCCGTGATGACCACGCACTTGATGAATGCGTTCATCAAAGGGCGATAGGTTGCCTTGTGCTGCATCTACAGAGAGTGCTCCAACGATGGTTGCACTTTCAAGCAAATCTTGTGCCAAAAATAAGCCACGAATTGCAAGGGCAGTAGAGACTTGTGTGCCATTAATGAGTGCCAAACCTTCTTTGGCGGCAAGGGTAATGGGGTTAAGTCCTGCGTTTGCCAAAGCGGTTTTGGCAGGGAGTAATTCGCCATTTACAAGCACATCGCCTTCACCCAAAATTGCCAAAGTCATATGCGACAATGGAGCAAGGTCACCTGATGCCCCCACTGAGCCTTTGGCGGGAATGGCTGGGATAATATCGTTATTTATCAAAGAGATTAGTGCATCCACCACACAGCGACGCACGCCAGACACGCCTTGTGCCAGACTTGAAAGTTTCATTGCCATTATCAAACGCACGACACCACAAGGTAACAATTCGCCTGTGCCAACAGAATGGCTTAAAATCAAGTTTCTTTGTAAAAGTTCAAGCTCATCGTCTGATATGCGTTCTTTGGCAAGCAGTCCAAAGCCTGTATTGATCCCATAAGCGGGCAAATCTTTGGCAATGATGGCTTGTAGTGCTTTGTGTGACTGGTCAATGGCTTCATAAGCAGACGGATCTAGTACCAAATTGACAGGTTCATTGTAGATTTGGCGTAACTGGGCAAAAGTGAGCTTGCGTGGAGTAAGAGTTAGAGTGGGTTTCATATCAATCCTTAAAATTTTGGTAATTTGTATAGACAAATTTTGAAATTAGCAGATTTTTTAGAGAAATTCAAGAAAATTTTTATCTTTACTCCAGCCACCCCATCATCATTGCCAGATGCCCTACCCAGCTTGCCAAAACAATGGACAATGCCGCACGAATAAACCAAATCAACACCATTTTACCGACACTTAATGGAATTTTGGTTGCCAAAACGCACGGAATCATCGCCGAAAAGAAAATAATGCTCGACACCGACACCACCGCTGTTACATAGCGAGTCAAAATATCAGTTTTGGCAAGCAATAATGCAGGCAAAAACATTTCTGCAAGCCCTGATGACAAACCTTTGGCAACTGCCATTGGTTCATTTAAACCGCCAATCAGAGTAAATGGATACAATACAACACCCGAAATATCAAAAAAAGGCGTATATTTTTCTAATAAAAGCCCAATCAATCCAATCGCAATAATAGATGACACAATGGCACTTGCCATCTCAATCCCATCCATGAAATTCTCCCACAAAAGCTTGTATAAAGGCTTTGCGTTTTTAGCGCTGTCAATACCTATGTTTAAGGCGGCTTTTAATCTGGGTTCACTTAATGTATCATTATCAGGAATTCTTTTTTCATCGCCAAAATTTTTAATTGGCGGCAACCTTGCAGTGATTGCGGTTACACAAAAAGTAATCACCAAACACGACCAAAAATAAAATCCCCAATATGGCATCAGTTCTAATGCCTTGGCAACAATGACCATAAAGGCGGTAGAAACCGTTGAAAATCCTGTAGCGATAATCACTGCCTCTTTATCAGAATATGACCCTTGTCCATAAACACGGTCAGTAATTAATAATCCTACGGAATAACTTCCTACAAAAGAAGCTACTGCATCAATAGCAGATTTTCCTGATGTTTTAAATATAGGTTTCATAACTGGCTGCATTAATACACCCACACTTTCCAATAACCCAAAACCTAATAAAAAACTAAGCATTACTGCCCCAATTGGCACAATCATTCCTACAGGTAAGGCTAATTTGTCAAACAAAAAAGGTAGCATATCCTTTGTCATTAAACTTTGGGGAGCAGTGTTAGTCATAAACAAAATGGCTAAAACAAGTCCTGCCATTTTTAATACGGTTAAAATTTTATTAGTTAAATTTAAATGAAAAGACTTATTATAAAGTGGTTTTATAACTCCATAGCTCATTAAACCAAATAATAAGACAATTGCCATATTTCTTTGTTCTTTGACCAAATAACTCGCCAGATGGTCAAAGGCAATGGTATTTTTGCCACCAATGTCTATTGGTACAAAAAACAAAAAGATACCAAGCAAACTAAATCCAATGAGCTTAATAAGTGCCAGTGCATTTGATTGATTGTTCATAGATTATCCTTAATATCCTCTATACCCAAAGAACTTAAAAAATCATCATAAAATTTGATTTTAATCGTAAGAGGAGTATTACCCACCATTAAAGATTTTTAGTCAAAAAGATGCGTTATACCTGATTACACCTGATGGTAGTTATTAAGTCCTAAGAATATATATTGTTCATTAGGTATCATTTACCCAACAGTTGATTTAAAAAATAAGCCATTAGCAAATACCAATGACTTATTTTTAATTTTAATTTAAAAAATTAAAACTTATTTTATCATCGGCAAATTAAGCCCAAATTCCTTCGCAGTTTTGATCGCCAACTCATACCCTGCATCGGCGTGTCGCATGACCCCACTTCCACAGTCGTTTACCAGCACATTGGCGAGGCGTTTGGCAGCTTCATCGGTACCGTCTGCCACGATGACCATTCCAGAATGCTGGCTATACCCCATTCCCACACCACCACCGTGATGAAGTGATACCCAAGTTGCCCCGCCTGCAACATTGAGCATTCCGTTTAATAACGCCCAGTCAGAGACTGCATCCGTACCATCTTTCATAGATTCGGTTTCTCGGTTGGGGCTGGCAACAGAACCTGTATCCAAGTGGTCTCGCCCAATGACGATTGGGGCTTTTAGTTCGCCATTTTTGACCATTTCATTAAAGGCAAGCCCTGCCAAATGGCGTTCGCCAAGCCCAAGCCAACAAATACGAGCAGGCAAGCCTTGAAAATGAATGCGTTCTTTTGCCATATCCAGCCAGTTGTGGACGTGCTTGTTATCAGGGAACAGCTCTTTAATCTTAGCATCGGTCTTGGCAATGTCATCAGGGTCGCCAGAAAGTGCTACCCAACGGAACGGCCCTTTGCCTTGACAAAATAAGGGACGGATATAAGCAGGTACAAAACCTGGAAAATCAAAAGCGCTTTGCACCCCTTCATCAAAGGCAACTTGGCGAATGTTGTTGCCATAGTCGGTTGCTGGAATACCCATATTCACAAAGTCAAGAATTGCCTCAACGTGAACAGCACAGGATTTGGCAGCAGCAGCTTTTAGCTCACTATGGCGTGAATGGTCGGCGGCGGCTGCCTTCCACTCGTCCACCGTCCAGCCAATCGGCAAATAGCCATTGATAAGGTCGTGGGCAGAAGTCTGGTCGGTTACAAAATCAGGCTTGATTTCCCCTTGTTTGGCTCGCTTGACCATTTCGGGCAAAATTTCGGCCGCATTACCAAGTAAAGCAATAGAGACCGCTTCACCCTTGCTTGTGTGTTCTTTAATCAGCTCATAAGCGTGGTCTAAGTCTTTTGCTTGCTTATCCACATAGCCTGTCCGCAGACGAAAATCAATGGAAGATTGCTGACATTCAATATTTAGGCTCACTGCCCCTGCAAAAGTCGCCGCCAGTGGCTGAGCCCCACCCATTCCACCAAGCCCTGCCGTTAAAATCCAGCGTCCTCTCCAGTTATCGGTAGATTTATCCGTGCCATTGCCGTAGTGCTGAGCCCCTGCTTCAGCAAAGGTCTCATAAGTACCTTGTACAATGCCCTGCGTGCCAATATAAATCCAGCTGCCTGCGGTCATTTGCCCATACATCATCAAGTCTTTTTTATCCAGCTCATTAAAATGTTCCCAAGTTGCCCATTTTGGCACAAGGTTTGAGTTGGCAATCAGCACTCGTGGGGCATTTTCGTGAGTGTTAAATACACCTACAGGCTTGCCTGATTGAATCAGAAGCGTTTGATTATTTTCAAGATTCTTTAAGCTCTCCAAAATCTGATCATAACACTCCCAGTTTCTGGCTGCACGCCCAATACCACCATAGACCACAAGGCTTTGTGGATTTTCGGCAACATCAGGGTGCAAATTATTTTGAATCATACGATACGGAGCTTCGGTCAGCCAGCTTTTACAAGTCAGCTGCGTTCCTGTTGGGGCGAGAATTGTACGAGTGGGGTCGGTGCGTGTAGTCATGATATTTATCTCCTGAGTTTAATGAGTAATGACGTTAATTTGTATAGACAAATTAACGCTAATTTTCCTCAAATGCAAGCCCAAAGCGCTTTATCATCTTCATATCTCTAACTCCCCAAACCTAACCTTTAACGGTAAGATAAACACTTTGTTGTTATGCTCCTTTCCCATTTACCTCACAAGCTTTAACTCCGCCAAAGCACTTTTATCATGAAAAAAATACCTGTCTATCAAAACATTAAAAACATCATTCTTGAACACATTCATCAAGGCATATGGCGCGTTGGGCAAGCCATTCCCACCGAACTGGCGCTCACAGAACAATTCCAAGTCTCACGCATGACCGTTAATCGAGCTTTAAAAGAGCTGACCGAAGAAGGCATCTTAGAACGGCGACAAGGCTCAGGGACTTTTGTCGCTCAGAAAAAGTTTAACCATACTTTCATCGAAATCCGCAATATTGCCAGCGATATTCATCAAGCCCAGCAAAGCTACCACACCATTGTTTTACAAAATAAAATCCTAAAACATTCTCAGCTTCCTCTGGAAATACAAAGCGCTTTTAATACTCCTGATGCCCAAATTTGCTTGGTCAATATTGTGCATTTTGCAGATAATATTCCCATTCAATGCGAAGAACGCTGGGTGGATTTGCATTTGATTCCCAGCTTTGCAGAGCAGGATTTTACGCTTGTAAATACCAGCGAGTTTCTGATTAATAACGTGCCACTAGAACGCGGTATCTATACCATCAGCGCCCAATATGCGCCTAAATGGGTGGCAGAAGCATTGCAAATGGAGAGTAAACAGCCAAGTTTATTACTATCACGCCAAACATGGTCACAAGGGCGAGTAGTGACAAAAGTGAACATGTGGCATTGTGGTGAACGGTATCAGTTTACAGGCTATCTCTAAAACCCATAGACAAAGCGCTTTTTCCTAACTCCTCTCCAAAAATCAAAAGCCTCCATAGAGGAGGCTTTTGAGAGAGAAAAGCGCTTTGCTTAACGGCGCATCAAATGGCTTAATGACCCCATCATACCTGGCCCTACTTGGCGCATCATTTGCGCCATTTTGCTGCCTTTGAATTTCTTCATTTGTGTTTGCACTTCCTCAAATTGTTTAAGCAAACGATTAACTTCTGCCACCTCAACACCACTTCCTGCCGCAATTCTGCGTTTACGCGATGCCTTGATTAATTCAGGATTCAAACGCTCTTGCATGGTCATCGACAAAATAATGGCTTCTTGGCGCTTGATTTTCTTCACAGAAAGATGCGTATCTTTGATGTGCTGAGGAATGCTCATACCGCCTGGCATCTTCTCCAGCAGTTTATCCAAATCAATGCCCTGCATCTGATGTAATTGTTCACGAAAATCCTCTAAATTAAACGCGCGACCTGTCACCATTTTCTTCGCCAGTTTACGCGCCTTCTCTTCATCAACTTGATGCTCTAAATCTTCAATCAAGCCCAATACATCGCCCATGCCCAAAATACGCGAGGCAATACGCTCTGGGAAGAAAGGTTCAAGAGCATCTGTTTTTTCACCAGCGCCCAAGAATTTGATAGGTTTGCCTGTGATATGACGAATGGATAATGCGGCACCACCACGCGCATCACCATCGATTTTAGTCAAAATCACCCCCGTTAATGGCAAAGCATCGTGAAAGGCTTTAGCTGTATTGGCAGCATCTTGACCTGTCATGCTATCAACCACAAACAACGTTTCAATCGGATTAATCGCCGCATGAATGCCTTTGATTTCTTCCATCAAAGCTTCGTCAATATGCAAACGACCTGCCGTATCCACAATCAACACATCAAGATATTGTTTCTTAGCAAACTCCAAAGCGCTTTTAGCAATCTCAATGGGGTTTTGATTGACAACGGAAGGAATAAAAGTTGCACCAACCTGTTCGGCAAGTGTTTTCAATTGTTCAATCGCCGCAGGGCGGTAAATATCAGCTGATACCACCGCAACGCTTTTCTTATCCTGAATCAATCGGCGAGCAAGCTTCCCTGTTGAAGTGGTTTTCCCTGAGCCTTGCAAACCTGCCATCAAAATAACAGCAGGCGGTTGAGTAGCTAAGTTTAGCTGATGATTTTCTGCTCCCATAATCTGGGTTAATTCATCGCGCACAATCTTGATAAAGGCTTGGTCAGGCGTAAGTTTTAAGGAAACATCTTGCCCCAAAGCGCTTTGTTTGATTTTTTCGACAACTTCTTTCACCACAGGCAAAGCAACGTCAGCCTCAATCAGCGCCATGCGAACATCTTTCAACGCTGAGCTGATATTCTCTTCCGTAATCTTTGCCTGTCCGCGCAGTTTTTTGACCGTTTCTTGTAAGCGACCACTCAAATTCTCAAACATAAAAATTTCCCTCAAGATAACTATTTCATCTCATCATTCATAAGCAAGACCACTTGAAAAAACATTTATCTTTTCAACAAACTGAATAATCACTCGCTTGCTTATTCGTTGATTTCCAATTTCGTGTATTATAACCGCTCTAATTTTTATTGAGGAAGGTTTGCAATGCAGCCATTATTGGCGGTTTTGGTCATGGGCTTATATTTGAGTGCGAGTATTTTCTTTTGGCAAGTTCATCGCCACGCTCGCCCTCCTAAGCATGCTGTTTTCTTACTCTGCTCTGCGCTGTTGTTACATGCAGCTTTGCTTTACTGGCTGGTTAAGCATCATGGTGTTTTGGATTTATCGGTCTTTAAAGTCATTTCACTGTATGGCTGGGGCGTGGCTTTGTTGTCGTTATTTTGGTTTTGGCGTTCTTCTATGGCGCTGGCTGGGGTTGTGGTTTGCTTAGCAAATGCTTTCCTCGTTCTCTTACCTCACATTTTTGTGAGCGAAAAAATTTTTGGAGGAGAACTTGCTCGTGGCATGATTTGGCATATTTTAAGCTCGGTCGCAGCATGGACAACACTCACCATCAGCTTTATCCACGCTCTCCTCTATCGTTGGTTATTCCAACGCCTAAAACACAAACAACTTAAAAACATCAAAGCGCTTTCCCTGAATGGCTTAGAGCGTGGCATGATTTTAATTTCATCATTGGGCTTTTTATTTCTCAGCATCTCACTATTAACAGGCTGGTTGTTTGTTGATGATTTATTTACTCAGCATCTTGCCCACAAAACCATCTTAACCATGCTCGCATGGCTTTCATTGGCTTGGATTTTGCTGGCATCATACACACGCAGCATTCGTGGCATGAGCTTGGTTTATGGCTTGTTAGCTATGTTCACTTTGCTGCTGATGGGCTATGTTCTAAGCAATATTATCCTTCAATTTATCGTTAAACATTAAGGAGTTATCGTGAACGAGGTTCCGATAAGTATTTTATTCATCTTACTGATGGTTTGCCTTGCTCTTTCGGCATTTTTCTCGGCATCTGAAACAGCCATGATGGCGCTCAATCGTTATAAACTCAAACATTTAGCCGAAGAAGAAGGCGTATTAGCTGCCAAACGTGCTCAAGCACTTTTAAAAACTCCTGACCGCCTCATCGGTACCATCTTGCTAGGCAATAATTTTGTTAATATCGCTGCCACCTCTATTGGCACCATGATTGGCATTCGTTTGCTTGGTGATTTAGGCGTTTTAATAGCAACGATTATTTTGACAGTTATCGTGCTGATTTTCTCCGAAGTAACCCCAAAAACTCTTGCTGCCATTCATTCACAACTCATAGCCTTCCCTGCTTCTTTATGGCTAACGTGGCTAGTCAAAGCGCTTTATCCACTCGTGGCATTGATTAACTTCATCTCCAAAAAATTACTGGCATGCTTTGGAGTTTCAATAGACATAACTTCTGAAGAATCTATCAGCCATGAAGAACTCAAAACCATCGTCAGCTCTTCCTCTCAATCGCCTGAACGTCAGGATATGCTGATGGGAGTTTTGGAATTGGAAGATATTACCGTCAGCGAGGCTATGGTGCAGCGAAATGAGCTTGAAGGAATTGATTTAAATGATGACCTTGAAACCATTTTGCATAACATCAGCGCCTCACGACACGGAAGACTCATTGCCTATCGTCATCATTTAGATGAAATCGAAGGCATGCTTCATGTTCGCGATGTAATTGCACTCTTTCATCAAAACGCGCTTTCCAAAGAAGCGCTTTGCGCTACTTTACGCCCTTGCATTTTTGTGCCAGATAGCACTCCTTTACGTACGCAACTTTTAAATTTCCAGAAAGAACGCCAACGCTCCGCTTTAGTGGTTGATGAATATGGCGATTTGCAAGGTTTAATTACATTGGAAGATATTTTGAGCCATATCGTTGGCGATATCGGCGAACCTAATCATCATGAAGAAACGCCTCCTCCTGATTGGGAACTTATCACTCAGCATGAACAAAGCGCTTTATACCGTGTCAATGGTCTTATCAGCTTACGTACTCTCAATCGCGAATTGGGTCTCAAGCTACCCCTTGATGGCCCCAATACCCTCAGTGGCTTAATCATCGAAACTTTGGGGAACTTCCCTGAAGTGGGGCAGTCTTTAAGCTTGGAGCGCTGTGTGGTTAGCGTACTGAGTTTTTCAGATGGAGTTGTTGAACAAGCGGAACTCACCATTTTGCCTGAAGAGTCTGAAGAATAAACTAGCGATGGCAAAGCGCTTTGTGGTAGTATAGAGAAACTTAGGGGGCGTTCTTGGATTCGACGGGAATGTGAGGCTCTAGGTGCATGTCGAAGATGAAAGAACTTCGTTAATCCCTTTCAAAAAAATAGTCGCAAACGACGAAAACTACGCTTTAGCTGCTTAATTCCAGCTAACGTTTGCCTAGATTTGTTCGTAGATTTAACGCAAACGTCATTCATACGAAACCGCTCTTTTGCTCGCTTGTGGCAATGGGGTTAAATCAAGCAAGCTCGTTGGGTTAATGCCTGTACGTTGGCTGTAATCCGATTAAATCCTAATCAACGATACTAAACATGTAGTACCGACAGTGTAGTGTTTTCGGACGGGGGTTCAAATCCCCCCGCCTCCACCAAATTCTTATCCACCCACGTCCGCGTGGGTTTTTTATTGCTTGAAATAGCTAGATTTTCACCGTTTAAGCCGTTCGCAACGGTTCGCCACTATCCGCGTTATTTTGTTGCTATTTTTGATAATGCGTTTACAAAATAGCAACAGCGATAAGTATGGTAACACTCACCGAAAAATCCTGCCAGAACGCAAAGCTTGATACGCATAGTGACGGCAGCGGATTATTTCTTTACGTCACCGAAAAAGGCAAATATTGGCGTGGAGCGTATCGAATCAATACAAACGGAAGCGTGCGAGTTATGGTGTTTACCCAGCAGTAAGCCTGAAGCAAGCTCGAGAAAAACATGCCATTATGCGTTTGCCATTATCCAATGGCATTGACTCGAATCTTTCCAAACGTAAAACCAAGCAAAGCGCTTTGCAACAAGTACTATTCAAGACGGCATGAGTCGAGAACTGTTTGAAAATCTTGCATTTGATTTTGTGGTGACTACTGCCAAAACTAAGCGCTGGTCTGAAAAACACCATAAAGACACGTTAGCAACTGTTAAGCGCTATTTGATTCCAGCATTTAACAAGCGTTTGATTGCAAGTGTTACCGCGCCCGAATTGGTTCAAGTCGTTAAAAACATTGAGTCACAGAATAAGCTTCACACAGCGCATTGATAAAGCGCTTTGAACAAATCTAAGCACAGGCGTTGCCTCATAAACCGACACGCGCACGCTCGCAGCTTTGCCCTCAATTTGTTTCACACCTGAATCAAATCCAGCTAACACCCCCCGAATGCTCAGGGGCATAGTTGAGGTGGAAAAAAGTATCCGCTAGTATCATAAACATTCCTTTTAGGCGCAAAAAAACCGCCTGAAGGCGGTTTTGGGGTCTATCTTGCTTATTGTAGCAACAATTGGCATAGTGCTATTTTATCTCGCAAGATAGGTTTATCTCCTTTTTTAACCACTTCTTTTGCCAACCTATCTACCTCACTTTTTCTTGGTATAATCCCAGAAAAATCGACTATCTTCAAATCAGCATTTTTAATTTTCTCTAGCCATGTAGGTTCAATATTCGGCGCTTCCTTATGCCCAACCCCCAATTGCACTTCTTTATCCCAAAGCGCTTTGCTGAGATTAGGGTAAAGATGATCGCCGTGATTACCCCAACCATTATCCGCGTGAACGGTAACTTGATTCCCGTTCTTATCTTGATAAGTTGGCAATGGATTATCTTTGGCATAACCAAGCGCTTTGGCTCTGGCTTTGATAGGGATTTAGTTGAGATGGAGTGGCGGTGAAGCGATTAAAACGAGATTTATGGATTTGGGCTGCATTGACCTTATGGGTTATCTTTGACCCTGATATGCATTTTGGACGTTGCCAAGCGTTTCGCCCTGAAAGTTGCACGGCAGGGGAATACGATGGCTATTATTGGGCAGCCTTTTTAATCTCTACCCTAATCGCCATCATCTACCGCTATCTCAAAAACCCCTCCGATGATTAAACCAACTCCTCCGCCGACATCGGCGGTAGGAGGTTAAGGAGTCTCTATGTTTAAAAAAGAATGGCTAGCTTTTTATGTGTTGGTGTTGTCTTTCCTCATCAATCCTTATCGCGAGTTTGGGCGCTGTCGCGTCTCAGGCTGTGTGAATGGCGAACATAACCTAAAATGGCACCTTCTTTTTATATTGACCGTCTTTTTTGTGTTGCTGTACCGAGAATATCGGCGCAAACAAAATAGATAAAAACACAAAACTAGCCCAAAGAGCTTTTATCTCACCGCCGCCGAAAGGCGGTTTTTTTATGCCTCATGAGGAGAACTTCATGCCTGAACATACGCCACACAATCCCCCACAAAAACCCTATCAGCAAGCAATGATGAGCCGTTTGCTCGCCCACGAAGGTAGCTACATCAACTACCCCAAAGACCCAGCAGGAGCCACCCATTACGGCATCACCCAAGCCACTTATGACGCTTACCAAAAGCGCTTAGGGCTTTCGGTTCAAAGCGTAAAGCACATCACGATGGCGGAAGTGCTAGACATTTATCAACGCCAATACCAAGACCCCATTCGCTTTCACGATTTACCCACAGGGCTAGATTATGCCCTGTTTGACTTTGCTGTGAATTCAGGCACCTCACGCGCCGTTCGGTATTTGCAACGCATTTTAAACGTACGCGTTGATGGTGCTCTTATTGAAATGCTTACTAATAGACAATAAAAAAGCCCACGTTAATGTGGGCTTTTTAGAATCTGGCGGAGGCTCAGAGATTCGAACTCTGGGTAGGCTATCAACCTACGTCGGTTTTCAAGACCGGTGCATTAAACCACTCTGCCAAACCTCCGTGATGAGGAGCGCATTTTAATCCCAAAAAGCGCTTTCGTCCAGCTTATTTTTATTTATTTTTACAATTATATGAAATATATATATTTTATCTTTTTTTTAAGAATACGGGAGCAAAATATTGCTCTTGATACCACTCAATCTCTTGTTCACGATCAAGCTCCAGCATCGCCATCAAATTCAGCACCAGCCCTGCACGCGCTTCTTCTCTCAGATAAAATCCCTCTAAATTTTGCCAGCCCTGATGTTGCTCCAATCGCTCACGCATACTAGCCAAACATTGCGACAACACCATAGTATCCTCTTCAACATGATGAGATTGCCGAAATCCCTGCTGCCTTGCCAAAAGTTCCAAACACTGATGCAAGCGCTTTGCATCTCCTGCTGGTGCCACGACTGGCTCCTCAATCTCTACCCTAATTCCTGACAACAATACCTGCTCGCCAACACGAGAATATTGCGCTAAGCTTTGTGCAGCCAATTTAATCTGCGCGTATTTTTGCAATTGTGCCATTAAATCCAAACGCGGATCTTCTGTGGATTCACCATCGAGAATTTGTGGCAATGTAGGGAACAATAAACGCGCTTTTATCTCACCTAAAGTGGCTGCCATCAGTAAATACTCAGCTGCCAGCCCCATATCCAATTGTTCCATGAGTTGCATATAACGCAAATATTGCTCTGTAATATCTGAAACAGGAATATTCAACACATCAAAATTATGTTTACGAATCAAATAGAGTAATAAATCCAGTGGGCCTTCAAAAGCCATCAAAAGAACCCTTAAAGCATCAGGAGGAATGTACAAATCTTTGGGCACCTGAGTATAAGGCTCTCCCATTACCAATACCTTCATAGTGTCTTCTGTTTTATCCATTCTATCCTCCCATCAAAGCGCTTTATCATACCGTAGCTTAGCTTACCCTTGCGAGTGCAATCATGATAAAATGAAAAAATCATTACTTTTTACTTATCTTGTATTAAGGAGATCACTATCATGAGCGAACATCAGCTACAACCCTATGAACCCATTCAAGTTCCAGCCCAACAAGGCTTGCAAATCTTTGAAGAAGAAGTGATGGCACATCGTGGGCGAGTGAGCAAGGAAGATAGCACCTCTGCCCCATTACCAGAAAGCTACCCCTATCGCACTCGTATGAGTCGCCGAGCTTATGAAAAAGAAAAGAAAATTTTGCAAATTGAGCTATTGAAAGTGCAAAGTTGGGTAAAAGATCAAGGGCAGAAAATTGTTGCTTTATTTGAAGGGCGAGATGCGGCAGGTAAAGGTGGCACCATCAAGCGCTTTATGGAACATTTAAATCCACGTGGAGCGCGGGTGGTGGCATTGGAAAAACCAACCAGCATCGAGCGTGGACAGTGGTATTTTCAACGCTATATCCAACATTTACCCACCAGTGGTGAGATGGTCTTCTTTGACCGTTCTTGGTATAACCGCGCAGGCGTAGAGCGTGTTATGGGATTTTGCCAGCCCCATGAGCATTTATTATTCTTACGCCAAACGCCTTTGTTTGAAAAAATGCTCACCGATAGCAATATCCACTTATTCAAATTTTGGTTCTCCGTTTCCCAAGAAGAGCAAAGACGGCGTTTTATTTCCCGTTATTCTGACCCATTAAAACATTGGAAACTTTCGCCTGTGGATATTCAATCCTTAGATTTATGGGATCAATACACTGCTGCCAAAAATGAAATGTTCTTCCATACCCATAGCAAAGATGCTCCTTGGGTTGTCATTAAATCTGATGACAAAAAACGGGCAAGAATTAATTGCATTCGTTATTTCTTGAGCCAATTGAATTATCCCAACAAAGATGAGCAAGCTATTGGCACCGTTGATCCTTTAATTGTGATGCTGCCTGATATTAACCAAGCCACCCATGAAGATGGCTAATTCCTTTTAGGCATAAGCCAACAAACCCAAAGCGCTTTGAGTTCAATTGCCCAAAGCGCTTTATCCTCCCAATACCCAACCCAAGATAGCACTACTTGCCATCGCCAGAATAACGGTTAGCATCATAGAAAATCGGCTTGCTGCCCATAAAGTTATCGCCAAAGCGATAAGTTCATGTGGTTTATCAGAAACAAAATAGGGAGCGATGACAGCAATTAAGACACAACCTGGCGCAGCTTCCATCACACGCTTCGCATCATCATTCAACTGCCGATTACGTAACAGAAAATATCCCATCAAACGCGTAGAATAAGTCACCAGTAACATACCCAAAATGGTCAGCACAGTAACGATACTCATGACTCTTTCCCCTCTCCCAAAGCGCTTTGCTCGTGAGGCACACGCTCAATAATCACAGGACGCTTATCTGCCTTTAAGTAATAAGCAGCCACCAAACCAGCCAATGTTCCCACCATCACATACCACCCCGATTTTGGCACAAGCAAGTAAGTAACTGCCGCTGCAATCAAACTCACCAACCATGGCAATGCATGATACATCGTGCGCCACATACCACGAATAATCACCAAGAAAACTGCTGGAAATGCCATCGCCACTCCAAAGCGCTCAATATCACCCCACTCTTGACTCATGCTTGCACCAAAGTAACCCAAGCTTGCCCAGCTGATGTATAGCGGTATGGCGGTTCCCATATAAAATGCTGTACTAAAAGGTGGTAAGCCTTTTCTTTTTCGCTCGTTAGCATCACGCATCGCCAATGCCCAGCTTTCATCGGTCATGAAAAACAACAAAAATGCTGCTTTATAGCTCGAAGGCTTGCCTAAAACAGGCGCTAACGCTGCGCCCATCAGAATATGTCGACTATTGATTAAAAAAGTCGTGCCAATGATAAGGGCAATGGGCAATGGGCTAACCCACATACCAACAGCTGCAAATTCTGAACCTCCTGCAAAATTAAGTGCCATCATCAAGCCAATTTCAGCAGGCATCATACCTTGCCTTGCCGCTTCTGTTCCCAAAATCAGGGCAAAAGGAATAATGCCAAACAACATAGGTATACAGGCTTTTACCCCACGCCAGACCTCGCTCATGATCTTGCTCCAATCTCTCATCTTCTTATATCTCCCTACAAAATTACGCCTCTCAAAGCGCTTTGTTCATCAACAATGATGCACAGTCTCCACAACACAATCCAATGTTCCCTCATGCAGTTGCACCACAATTCTATCGCCTACAACGCAATCTCGCCCATTTCGAATCACTCTACCTTGACTATCCTGCGCCAATGCAAATCCACGCCGTAAAACAGCCAATGGGCTTAAATGCTCCAAATGCTGACCCCATTGTTGCCAGCGTTGCTCTTGCTCTTTCATGTATCGATTCATCGCTTGATGCAGTTGATGGCTTAAATGGCGCTGACGTTCGTGTTCATAAACGGTTAAACGCTGCCCCAACGCCATCAATCGCCCTTCCCATTCATCAAGCCGTTGGCTCATTTGTTGATGAAGCGCCACAGGGTGACAACGCTCCAACAAAGCGCTTTGTTGTTGAAGATATTGCTGATGTCGCTCACATTGCCACTCTATGGCTTGCGTGAGCTGTTGTTGATTGGGCAAACAATCGCGTAACCGCTCTAGATAAGCTCGTATCGCGCGTGACAAAGCGCTTTCCAAATAACGCAATTCTGTTTGCTGACTCTCTAACGTTGCACAAACCAACTCCGCTGCAGCGGTAGGTGTGGAAGCACGCAATGTGGCGCAATAATCGGCAAGGGTGGTGTCGGTTTCATGTCCAATGCCTGTCACAATCGGCAAAGCGCTTTCTGCAATGGCATGGCAAAGCGCTTCATCGTTAAAAGCCCATAAATCCTCCAAACTACCGCCCCCACGAATCAAGAGTAATGCCTCCACCTCATGGCGCTGATTGGCCACATACAACTGTTTAACCAATTGCCCCGCCGCTTCAGCTCCTTGCACCAAACTCGGATAAATCACAATTTCTAACGATGGATTGCGCCGTTTGAACACGCTCAACACATCTTGTAACGCCGCTGCTGTCAAGCTGGTGATGATGCCAATGCGTTGCGGATAATGAGGCAGAGGTGGTTTGGTGTTGGGGTCAAACAAGCCCAAAGCGCTTAGTCGCTCAAAGCGCTTTTGATACTCCCATTCCAACGCACCTTCCCCCACAGGCTCAAGGCGGTCAATCATCAATTGATAGTTACCCCGAACGGTGTACACACTCACTTTTCCATGCACTCGAATCTTTAGCCCATGTACCAATGCCTCCAGCGATAAACCCATGCCAGCTTGCATTTGTTTAAAAAGCACACAAGCAATTTGCGCCTCGTCATCTTTCAGCGAAAAATACACATGCCCTGAGCTAGGTCTTGCTAAATTGGAAATCTCCCCCTCCAGCCAAATATCGCCAAATACATCTTCCAAACACAAACGAATCCCTTGATTCAGCTGGCTTACAGTTAAAACCCTAAGCTCCATCTACCTTCTCCACTCGTTCATGTATTTGTGTATCCAACAACAAAGCGCTTTGGCTATCGGTAAAAGGTGGGTACGATAAATACTTTGCCAAACCCACGCGTTCAATCATCGAAAGAACCTGAGGACGCAAACCACACAACCACAAATCCACCCCTTTACTCTCGCTTTTGCGCCACAAAGCGCTTAATGCTTCCGCGCCTGTGCTATCCATATAAATAACGCCTGACAAATCCAAAATCAGACGCTTCTTAGGCAAACTCTCCTCCCACGCTGCCAAATGTTGCACTGCACCAAAAAACAATGCCCCACGAAAACTGACCATCACCACGCCTTCGCGCACGTCCACGACTTCCTCCTCCATCAATTGCGACAATCGATAAAGAACAATCACCATCGCCAGCACCATACCCACCAAAACAGCAACCGTTAAATCCACAACCACCGTCAGCACAAACACCGCTAGAAACGTCAAACGATACGGCACTCGATAGCTTTTAAGCGCCACAAAAGCCTTCCATTCCCCCATATTCCACGACACAAACAACAAAATCGCTGCTAAGCAAGGCAAGGGAATGTATTGCGCGAATGGAGCAAACAGCAGCATCACGCCCAAAATTGTTAAGGCATGTGTCATGCCTGCAATCGGTGTACGACCACCACTTTTGATATTCGTTACCGTTCGGGCAATCGTTCCTGTAGCTGGCATACCGCTGAACCAAGGTGTCAGCATATTGGCAACACCTTGTGCCATCAGCTCTTGATTGGCATGATGCCTATCGTTTAGCAAATAATCCGCCACCCGTGCGCATAACAACGACTCAATAGCCCCCAAGATTGCCAGTGTAAATGCTGGTTTGAACAAAGCGCTTAGCTGTTGAAAATCAGGCACAGAAAGTGGCGGTAAGCCTTGTGGAATGCCACCAAAGCGCGAACCAATAGTCTGAACCTGTAAACCCAAGCTCCAAACAACACCCAACGACACCAACAGCGCCAACAAAGAAGCTGGCACAAAGGCGAGCATTCTCCAACGACCACGCCACATACCTTGCATCTGATGCCACACAATCATCGCCATCAACGATAACACACCCACCAACACAGCCTCACCACTCCAACTGTGTCGAGCAGTCCAAAGCGCTTTGACCAATGCCCACCATGCCGCTGGCTTCTCCGACAAACTTAGCCCCAAAAAATCAGCTATCTGCGAAAAAGCAATCAACACCGCAATGCCGTTGGTAAAGCCTAAAATAACCGCCACAGGAATAAACTGAATCAAAACGCCCAGTCGCAAAAAGCCCATCAGCCAAAGCATTACACCAGAAAGGAAAGTGGCAGCCCAAAGCCCTGTAACACCATGCTCTTGCACAATGCCATAAACCACCACAATAAACGCTCCAGCAGGCCCCCCAATTTGCACAGGCGAACCACTCAAGAACGAAATCAAAAAGCCACCCACCACTGCAGTAAACAAGCCTGCTTGTGGAGGCAAACCTGAGGCTATCGCAAATGCCATCGCCAAAGGCAATGCCACCATTGCTACAGTTATTCCTGCTCCTACATCGCGCAAAGCTTGCGCCCCTGTATAACCCTCTCGCAAATCCAACAAACGAGGCGCAAAGCCCCATCTCGCCCAGCCACCTTCAAAGCGCTTTGCCATCTCGCCTCCTAATTCAATCCCAACTGCTGTAAATGAGATAATTCTTCATCACTCAACGACATCACAGGCACTTTACCGCCGCCACCTGGTATTTCAACCATATAGCGCGGCAAGGCAATGCCTGAAAGGCGCTGTTGCAAAGCTTGATAAAGCGCTTTGCCTTCAGCAAGCGTAAGGCGAAAATGGCTGGTGCCTTTGGCAAGATCAAGATGGTGCAAGTAATACGGCATCACACCCACATCAAGCAGCCTGTTCATCAAATCAGCCAGCACCTCAACACGATCATTCACGCCCCTCAACAACACACTTTGCGAATACAACATCATGCCTGATTGCCTCATCTTTGCCAGAGCAGAAATCGCTGGAGGCGTGAGTTCTTGAGCGTGGTTGATATGAATCACCACATGGATACTTTGTGGCAAGCTGCTAAATAAGCCCAACAATTCTTCTGTTATCGCAGAAGGTTCCACCACAGGCATACGCGTATGAATCCGAACACGGCGAATATGAGCCATTTCGCCCACAGGCAACACAAAATGCGCCAACCGTTTTGGGCTTAAAAACCAAGGATCTCCGCCACTTAAAATCAATTCCTCAATATCTCGATGCTCACGCAGATAGCAAAGCGCTTTGTCTCGCATCTCATCACTCACCCCCTGCCCTTTCTTGCCAATCTGTTCTTTACGAAAGCAAAAACGACAATACACCGCGCAGTGGCTATTGATTTTCCATAAACCCCGATTCCGATAACGATGCACCAAACTTGGCACAGGGCTATGGGGCTCATCACCAATGGGATCAGAAAGCTCCTCCTCACGCACCTCCAACTCTCGCACATCAGGCACAAATTGCGCCGCAATGGGATCATGAGGAGAGTCGGTCAAAGCGCTTTGCATGGTGCTGGTGATGCCCATTTGATAATGATGACGAAGGGCGCGTAATTGCGTTGGCTCAAGACGTGATAAATGAACGTCCAACAGTGAAGAACTCATGGTCAATCTTAGGGTTTAAGGAGAAGAGCGCAAGGCGTAAATTTGGTCGCCGTGCTGATTGGTAAACTTTGCCAGCGTTTCAAAGCGCTTGAAATCTTCAGGCAATGGCGCATGGCGATAATGGCTGTAAAGAATCAAAGCATCACTTGGCAAATCATCGCTTAAAACGTCAAGACGATAATGCTCGTCTCGCTCCAATGGCGAAACACCTGCGTAAAATAAAGCTTGAGGGCTGTTGCTGTAGAGCAACTTCTGGGGCAAAGCGCTTTGTTCGAAAGTGGCTAAATGATGATGCGTCCACAAACCTGCCTCACGCAAATGCCCTGCGCTTGGCCCAAAGCTCATCATACTTGCCAAAGCGTAGCTCACACCTAGCCAAAACAACACCAAACGCTGCACATCAGACAAACGGCGCATGCGTTCCAAACTGTAGAAGACGGCACCAGAAGTCAGCAATAATCCCACCATCACCAATGGCATATACGCCAAATCTCCAAACCATCGCCCCATATGCACCCACAAAAAGGACAATAACAGAGCCATGAACAACAAGCCAAACCACAAGAAATAACGAATACGAGGCACCAGTACAGAGGTCACTTTTGCGCGTAAGCCCACCAGAACCAAACCCACAATCACCAAACCTGCACATCTCGCCCAGTTAAACAATACCAACACCAGAGCCAAGCCATAATATTGCAAAGCGCTTAAGCTTAAACTACGCCCATCTCCCAATGGGAAGAAGTAAGAAGAGGCATCAGGCTTGGTGTGGCTCAGCGATGCCCACCATTGCACCACAAATTCTCGCGTATGTGGCAAAAGCAAAACAAACAAACCAGCCAATAGGGCATAACCCAGCCACCACATACCCCATGTTTTCGAGACCTTATGCTCCAATACCGCAAAACAGCAAGGAAAACCCAGCCCAACCAGTAAAGTTGCAGGTTCCAATATCACGCCCAATAACCAGCAACCTGTCCACAAACCAAGCGCTTTCAGCCGATGATGAGCGTAATAGGTCAGTAAACCCCACAGCCCCAAAAGCCACAACGGTATGATGAGCTGAAAAACATCAAGACTTAAACGTACATCGTTGTATTCTGGGTTAAAATTCATCAAAAGCACCAAGACCAATGTCGTCTGCCGACTCAAACCTAAAAGCAACGACACCGCTGCAAACAGCCCTAAACTCACGCTGGAAAGCAATCCCATCAGCAAAATCACTCGATGCTCCTCGCCTGAGAAGGGGTGTAAAACCTGTTGCCACAGTGTTTCGGGCATCAAAGCGCTTTGCCACAGTTGTTGCACAGAGTAAACGCTTAAGGTTTGATGGTCAAAATGCCATAGCATGAAAGAGGTTATGGCGCTTAAAATCAGTAAAAGCGCTTGGTATCCCCAAGCGCTTTGCCAAATGTTTTGCAGAATGGCACGCCAAGTTTGCATCTAAATATCAAACCCAAAAATACGTTGTTTCATACGATAATCGCCTGGATTACGAACAGGAACCTCCAAATGCGCCCCAATACGCTTACCAACCGTCTGTGGATAAAAAAGCTTAACTTTTTGCACAGCATGATGAGAAAGTGTACGAATCAGCGTTTCATCTAAAACCAATTGACGCAACAAACGAATCAAATGCAATTCATCGGTTGCATAAAGCATATCGCGCCCTTCATGCCAACCATACAGCACGCGCTTCTCCATGCTCACATCTCGACTCACCACCGCTGCACCGCATGCCATTGCCTTAATCATCGGGCTCATATCGTTATCATGCGTATCAGGCCAAAAAACAAAAATATCCTCGCTTGCAAAGTGGATTGAATCATCATTCAACACTTCTTCCTTGCTTAACGGCATGACCGACATCGCATGTGATAATGACTCGCTCACCAAATCACACGCTGCTTTATTACCGTAAACATAACAATAGCGCGTAACGCGTTTGCGAATTCGTTGCACAAACTTCTGATTATCAAAGACAGAAGGAATCCAATAAGCATCATAGCCTTGATCTTGATATTGATGACAAAGCTCCAAATTCGAACCAATCCAACGTAGCCAAGGCATCGTGGTGAAGTTGGAAATCATGCGCTTATTAATCAAGGCATCATTGCCATCATAATTTAACGATAACACGCCTAACGTTGGTAAGCGACGCAAAAATGGGCTTTGTTCGTAAATAAACTTCCCATCAAACATCAAAAGAATACGATCAAAATGCGCCAACCGAATATGGCGCGCGAAAAATTCCTCCAGATTACTACTTTGGCGTTCATCAAGAGGATAAAAATCACAGGTTCCTACCTTCGCACGCAACGCCAAATACAAATCATCAGTGTAACTTGGTGGGTGTTTGGGCGTAAGCAATAAAACTTTCATAGATTCAAAAAATTAGCGAATTTGGTGGTCAAGGAGCTTCAAGCTAAAACGGGGTTCATTGTCACGCAGTTGTTGTAATTTTGCAAGACGCAAGGGGTTTTGTGCCAAATAAACTAAGGTTTTACGTCCGCCGTTGGTTTGTTCATACACCTTAATATCCAAAACCTTGCCGTTTTTTTCTTTCCATTGTTCGTCTTTCAGCTGACGAACTTGGTAGGTTCGTAGTTTATCCTCACTCAACAGATGATAAACATTCGACATTTTTCCTTGTTCTTCATCAAGTAAAGCTTGTGTGATCAGAGAAAGAATATCAAGTGCCTGTTTGCCGTCTACATAATCCAGCGTCAAAGCGCTTTTTCCTTTCTGAACCTGAACCTGTTTCCCCTTTGCATCATACTGATAGTTCAGATAATAATCCTCATCGCCTATCATCTCACGCTCATAACGTTCTGGCAAAATCTGCCCACCCTGTAAGCGCCCATGAACATGCTCACGAATCGCACCATAACCCAGCATCTTGGCTGCTCTTGATGGCTCGGTACGCGCATCGAGGCGATAGGTTTTAGCAGTAGTGATACTATCAAGCGTCATTTCACCAGCACGAATACCGCGAATCTCTACCTCATACACCGCGCGATAATTCTCTAACCCCCATGCCGGCAAACCGCACAGAAGTGCCAGCATACAAAGCGCTTTGAACGAGGGTAAGAATCGATGGCGGAACACGTTACAGTGTGCCATACAAACGATCCCCTGCATCACCTAAACCAGGACAAATATAAGCATTTTGGTTAAGCTCTCGGTCAATAGAGCCCGTATAGATTGGCACATCAGGGTGAGCCTCACGAAGCGCTTTGATGCCTTCAGGCGCAGATAACATACAAATAAAGCGAATGTCTTTAGCGCCAAGCTCTTTGATTTTATTAATACTTTCAATAGCAGAAAACCCCGTTGCCAACATAGGATCAACCACCAATACCACACGCTCCTCTAAGCGCTTTGGCAATTTGCAGTAATACGCATAGGGTCGATGAGTTTCCTCATTACGCTCCATACCAATATGCCCAACTTTCGCTGCTGGCAACAAACGCAACACGCCATCTAATAAGCCATTGCCTGCTCGCAAAATACTCACGATACATTGTTTTTTACCCTTTAACTGAGGGGCTTGAGTTTGCTCTACAGGAGTTTCAATGGTGATAGATTCCAGTTCTAAATCTCGCGTGGCCTCATAACCCAGCATCACGCCAATTTCTGCGGTTAAAGCTCGGAAAACCATTGTAGGCGTTTCTTTTTTACGCAACTCCGTCAATTTATGCTGGAGCAAAGGGTGTTTGATTTCAAAAACCTGACTCATCATCTTTTCTTCCTTTAAACCTTAAAACGGTAAAACTAACCCATCAGCTGGCGAAGCGCTTTGCCTACATCAGGTGATGCCATCAAAGAGCTACCAACCAAAAAGCCATAAATCCCTGCTTGTTGCATGGTTAGAACATCTTCATAGCGCTCAATCCCACTTTCACAAATCACTTGATACCCTTCGGGCATTTGTTGCTTGAGACGAATGGAAGTCTCCAACGAAATAGAGAAATTGCGTAAATTGCGATTGTTTACCCCAATCACAGAAACAGGCAATTTCAAAGCACGTTCGCATTCTTCTTCATCATGCACTTCAACCAACACATCAAGCCCCCATTGTTGCGCCAATTCGGTGTACGAAAGCAGCTCGTCATCATTCAAAATGGCGACAATCAACAAAATGGCATCTGCACCCCAAAGTCGTGATTGTACAATTTGATAAGGGTCTATCACAAAATCTTTTCGCAGCAATGGCAAAGCGCTTTGCTCTCGAATCATCTGCAAATACTCAGGCTTGCCTTGAAAATACAGCTCATCTGTCAGCACAGAGAGACACGTTGCCCCTGCCTGTTCATAAGCTTTTGCAATCGCAACTGCATCAAAATCCGCCCGAATCACACCTTTGCTTGGCGATGCCTTTTTAACCTCCGCAATGATAGCTGTTTGTCTTGCCTCTATTTTGGCTTGCAAGGCAGCCATAAAGCCACGCGTTTTTTGTTGTTCCCCAAAGCGCTTTGCCTCATCAACCAAAGCCTCAAAAGAAAGCGCTTTTTGTTGTGCTGCAACCTCTTCTCGTTTGGTTGCCACAATCTTACTCAAAATATCACTCATCTCTCCCCCTTCACTTGCTGACTAACCGAAGCCACTTTTTGTAGCACTTGCCAAGCACGACCACCACGCATCATCAATTTGGCTCGTTCAATGCCCTGTTCCCAAGTCTCTACCAAGTCCGCCATACGCAGCACCGCCGCCGTGTTGATTGCCAACATATCTACCGCAATCGCTGGCGCGTGTTTGGCATCTTTGAAAAGCCACTCTATCATCGCCAAGCTTTCTGCGCTGTTTTGCACCACCAAAGCGCTTTTATCCTGATAATCCCAGCCAAAATCTCTTGGATTAAGTGTGTAACGTGTCAATGTGCCATCAGGAAGAAGCTCAACCACATCGGTTTCTGCGCACACAGAAATCTCATCTAAGCCATCTTTAGCATGCACCACCAAAGCCCGCTCTGCCCCAAGCGCTTTGACCACTTCAGCGTAAGGCATCAGCCATTTTTCATCAAAAACCCCCAAAACCCAACGCTTCACAGGAGCAGGATTTGCCAAAGGACCTAACAAATTGAAAATGGTTCGAAAACCAAGCGCTTTGCGGCTCGGCACCACATGTTTCATTGCTTGATGATAACGTTGAGCAAACATAAAGCCGAAACCTGTTTCTGCCATACATTGCGCCACCTCTTGTGCGGAAAGCTGCAGTTCAACACCAGCCTGACGCAATACATCAGCACTACCCGTTGCCGTACTCGCCCCCACATTGCCATGTTTCGCCACTTTAGCCCCTGCTGATACGGCTAACAACGCACTAGCGGTTGAAATATTGAACAAATGCGCTCCATCGCCACCTGTTCCTACCGTTTCAACCCAAATGCCTTCAGGCAACTGAACTGGCTCTGCCAACTGACGCATCACTTGCACCGCCGCCAAAACTTCCTCTACTGTCTCCCCTTTCATCGATAATGCCGTTAAAAAGGCTCCAATCTGCGCCTCATGCACCGCGCCACTCATCAGTTTTTCCATCGCCTCTTGCATTAGGGTTGGGCTCAAGTTTTGCCCACGCATCAACTGTTCAATAGCTTGTTTCATCAATGGTTCTCCAAAATAATAGGCTAGCTTTGTTTCATATTTCTAACCCCAGTTTAACGCACAAAGCGCTTTGAGCTAGAAATTTCACGATACTGTCCCAACCCCAATCCATCAAGCGACCAATCTCCAACCTTGACTCGAATCAGGCGCAATGTTGGGAAACCCACTGCTGCTGTCATACGCCGAACTTGTCGATTGCGACCCTCTAGGATAGTGAGCGAAAGCCAAGAAGTAGGAATGGTTTTACGTTCACGAATAGGAGGCTCTCTCGCCCACACCTCTGGCTCACCGACAAAGCGCTTTGCTAATGCTGGTAAAGTTTTGCCATCTTTTAGCATCACACCACGTGAAAGCTTATCCAAAGCGCTTTGACTGATTTCACCTTCCACTTGCACCCAATAAGTTTTTGGCAACTTAAATTTTGGGTGACTAATTTGAGCTTGTAGCTTGCCATCATCAGTGAGAACCACCAGCCCCTCACTATCAAAATCCAACCGCCCTGCTGGGTAAACATCAGGCAAAGGCAACAAGTCCTTTAAAGTTTTCCGCCCCATTTCATCACTAAATTGACACAAAAACCCATAAGGTTTATTGAGTAATACCAAGCGCCCCATTACCTTTTCCCTCCTTACCATTCACAAATCACTTGACAAGCTAAGCAAGTTTATTAAAAACTTCATTTTCACAAATCTTTTATCCAACCTAATTAACCGCAAAGGAATTATTGTATGAAAAAAACCCTAATGGCTTTAGCTTTCCTCGCACAAAGCGCTTTGGCGGCTGATAAAATTACCATCGCTCTCGCTGGCCCAACCACAGGCCCAGTAACACAGTATGGCACCATGCAAAACGTTGGTGCTATCATGGCAATTGAACAGCTCAATGCTCAAGGCGGCTTCAATGGCAAACAAATGGAATACAAAATCTATGATGATGTTTGTGAGCCAAAACAAGCCGTAACCGTTGCTAACCAAATCGTTAATGATGGAGTCAAATTTGTGATTGGGCATTTATGCTCAGGTAGCACCTTACCTGCTGCAAAAATTTACGATGAAAACGGCATCGTGATGATTAGCCCTGCTGCTACCTCTCCTGATTTAAGCAAAAATGGATACACCACCATCTTCCGCACCATCGGCACTGATGCACAAAGCGCTCCTGCTTCAGCCAAGCATGCCTTAGAAGTTCTAAAACCTAAAAATATCGCCATTTTGCACGACAAACAACAATATGGTCAGGGTTTGGCAGAAGGCGTGAAAAAAGATTTGGAAGCTGCTGGTGTAACTCCTGCTATCTTTGAAGGCGTCAATGCTGGTCAAACCGATTTCTCCGCTCTGATTACCAAACTCAAAAGCAAAGAAGTTGATTTTGTTTACTGGGGTGGTTATCACCCAGAATTGGGCTTAATTATGCGTCAAGGCGCTGATCAAGGCTTCAAACCAACTTACATGGGTGCTGATGGCGTTGACAACCCTGATATTTTTGCCATCGCTGGTGAAGCTGCTGAAGGATTGTTGGCAACTGTTCCTGTAAATTTCTCTGAACTCCCTGAAAACAAAGGTATTCTTGATGCTATCGCTGCTAAAGGACAAGATGGTACAGGACCTTTCGTGATGCCAGCTTATTCAGCTGTCAAAGTGATGGTTGATGCTGCAAATATCGCCAAATCAGATGACCCAGAAACTGTTGCCCAAACTATTCGTGAAAACACCTTTGAAACGCCTATTGGAAAAATTGCTTTCCAAGAGAATGGTGATTTGAAAGACTTTAAATCAGTGGTTTATAAATTGAAATCTGATGGTACTCGTACCTTAGAATCAAAATAATCCCTCTCCATCGGCGTTCAACCTAAGCATAAAGCGCTTTGGTTGAACGCCTTTTCCATTCCATTGGGCTTGCCCTATTCACTCATCATCACTATGCAAGAACTCACCCAACAAATCATCAATGGGCTAACGCTGGGCAGTATTTATGCCTTAATTGCGATTGGCTACACGATGGTGTATGGCATTATTGGTTTAATTAACTTTGCACATGGCGAAATTTATATGCTTGGAGCTTTTTCTGGCATTGTCGCTGTGATTAGTTTGCAATCGATTGGCATCACCTTTTTACCTCTATTACTTGCTTTGGTTTTTTTATTCGCCATTTTAACCACCAGTGGTTATGGTTTTTTGGTAGAAAAATTGGCCTATAAACCATTGCGCCGTTCACCAAGATTGGTACCTTTGATTTCTGCCATTGGCATGTCTATCTTTTTACAAAACTATGTTGCCATTGGTCAAAGCGCTAAGAATATTTCCTTACAACCTGTCATTAGCACACGCTGGGACTTCTTTAGCCAAACACCTTATGCCTTTACGCTCTCTGCCTTACAAATCATTATTTTTGTGGTGACTCTCGCCTCGATGATTGCTCTTCATTTATTCATCAAACATTCTCGCACAGGCAAAGCTTGTCGAGCATGTGCGGAAGATTTGGGCATGGCTCAATTATTAGGCATTGATACCAATAAAATCATTTCCTTCACTTTTATGATTGGCGCATCGTTGGCAGCTGTTGCTGGTGTTTTGATTGCTTTGTATTACGGTACTGTTCACCCCAACATTGGCTTCATGGCAGGCATGAAAGCTTTCACTGCTGCTGTTTTAGGTGGCATTGGCTCTATTCCAGGCGCAATGCTGGGTGGATTTTTATTGGGATTGAGTGAAAACTTTGCTGGGGCTTATTTTGCCAGCGAATACAAAGATGTTATTTCTTTTTCTTTGCTGATTTTGATTTTGCTGGTCCGCCCAAGTGGTATTTTAGGTAAGCCTGCTGTGGAGAAAGTCTAATGTCTTTATTGAAAAACGCTTTGTGGAGCGCACTCTTAACCTTCTTCATCTCTATTCCCGTTTTAGGGGTTGATATTCACCAAAGCGCTTTGGGATTATCCTTAAAACCTCAATGGCTTCATAGCTTTTATACAGGATTAGCGGCTTTTGTTTTGCATGGTTTGTATCTGATAATCCAACAAAGCGCTTGGTTCCGCACGATTCGGCAAAGCTCTCCTAAGAAATCGTCTCACCATCGTCATTACCACAACTTAAGTTTGGGAGTTTTGATACTGATTGGCATCAGTTTGCCATTTTGGGCATCGCGTGGCACTTTAGATATTGCAACACTGGCTTTGGTTTATGTTTTACTCGGCTTGGGTTTAAATATTGTGGTGGGCTTTGCTGGCTTATTAAATTTAGGCTATGTCGGATTCTATGCTATTGGTGCTTATACTTACGCTATTTTACAACAATATGGCTATGGCTTTTGGACCCTGCTTCCGCTATCAGGCATCATAGCAGCCTTATTCGGTATTTTATTGGGTTTTCCCATTTTGCGTTTACGAGGTGATTATTTAGCTATTGTCACCTTAGGCTTTGGCGAAATCATTCGTTTATTGTTAAACAATTTAGACCAATTTACCAAAGGGCCTAATGGCATTCATGATATTCCAGCACCAACTTTATTCCATTTGGTTTTCACTAAACGCGCTCCAGAAGGTTACACACCGTTCCATGAATGGGCAGGTTATGCTTTTAATAGTCAGCATCGCATGATTTTCCTCTACTGCATTATTCTGCTTTTCTGCATTTTAGCTGTCTGGATTATTCATCGTTTACAACGTATGCCTATTGGTCGTGCATGGGAGGCAATTCGAGAAGATGAGATTGCCTGTCGCTCTTTAGGCATCAATCCAACCGTTGCTAAGCTATCCGCTTTTGCTATTGGTTCTTTATTTGCAGGTATTGCAGGAGCATTCTTTGCCGCCAAACAAGGCTCTATTAGCCCAGAATCCTTTACCTTTTTGGAAAGTGCGATTATTTTAGCCATTGTGGTTCTTGGAGGCATGGGTTCGCAATTAGGCGTTATCTTGGCAGCTATTGCGATTACCGTTTTGCCCGAATTAGCACGTAACTTTTCAGAGTATCGTATGCTGATATTTGGTGCAGTGATGGTTTTAATGATGATTTGGCGACCACAAGGTTTGGTTCCTGCCCAGCGTCCTAAATTGGAGCTTAATTCATGAGTGTTATTTTAGAAATTGAACAATTACGCATGCAATTTGGAGGATTGGTGGCAGTTGACCAAGTCAATTTCACCTTACATCAACAACAAATTGCTGCCATTATTGGCCCCAATGGCGCTGGAAAAACTACCGTATTCAATTGTATCAGTGGGTTTTATCGCCCTACCGCAGGGACAATCAAATTAGCTGGTGAAGTCATTACAGGAAAATCCAGCTTTGAAATTGCGCAAAAAGGCTTAACACGTACGTTTCAAAATATTCGTTTATTCAAAGAAATGACTGTTTTGGAAAATCTTTTAGTGGCAAAACACAATGCGCTTAATCGTGGCTATTTTTCAGGCATTTTTAAAACTAAAAGCTATCGAGAAAGTGAGCAAATGGCATTGAATCAAGCCAAGCGTTATTTAGAGATTTTTGGACTAAGCGCTTTTGCCAATCATGAAGCAGGAAGTCTTGCTTATGGACAACAGCGTTATTTGGAAATTGCTCGTTGCATGATGACTCAGCCTAAGGTTTTGATTTTAGATGAGCCTGCTGCAGGGCTTAACCCTCAAGAAACCGCCGCATTGGTTAAGCTCATCGAATATCTGCGTGATGAATTCCAATTAAGTGTTTTGTTGATTGAACACGATATGAGCCTCATTATGCGCATTTCTGAACATATTATGGTGATGGAATACGGGCGACCCTTAGCTTATGGAACTCCTGTTGAAATCCAAAATAATCCAGATGTGATTAAAGCCTATTTAGGGGAAGACTAATATGTTGCAATTAAATGATGTGCATACTTTTTATGGCCCCATTGAAGCTTTAAAAGGCATTCAGCTTTCCGTTGAACAAGGGGAAATTGTCACGTTAATCGGAGCCAATGGTGCAGGAAAATCGACTCTACTGAACACCATTTGCGGTAACCCTACTGCCCGTAAGGGTCAAATCCTTTATCTAGGACAAGATATTACACGCATGCCAACGCATGAAATCATGCAATTAGGGATTGCATTGGTTCCCGAAGGACGAAGAATTTTCCCGAGCTTGAGTGTTGAAGAGAATTTGGAATTGGGCGGTTTTCATCAGCCACAAAATATCATTGAACAAGGCTTGGAGCATGCTTATACACTTTTCCCACGCTTAAAAGAGCGTCGCCATCAACGAGCAGGCACACTCTCAGGTGGTGAGCAACAAATGCTGGCTATTGGTCGAGGATTGATGATGCAGCCTAAAGTTTTGTTGCTTGATGAGCCATCATTGGGCTTGGCTCCTATCATCATCAACCAAATTTTCAGCATCATTCAAGATATTCGCAAAGAAGGCATTACCATCTTCTTAGTTGAGCAAAATGCCCACAAAGCGCTTCAGATTGCTGACCGTGGCTACATTCTGGAATTAGGGCAAATCACCCACAGTGATACAGGGCAAAATCTTCTTGCCAGCGATAAAATCAAAGAGGCCTATTTGGGAGGACACGCATGAGCATTAATGCCACCGATTACAAAAATACCCTAAAGCGCTTTGCCTCTGGGGTAACAGTCTTAAGTTGGCGCGATGAAAACCACAACATTCAAGGCATCACTGTCAGCGCCTTCTCAGCACTTTCACTGGAACCACCATTGGTGTTGTTTTGCATCAATCAAAGCGCTTTCGTCTTCCCACAGCTGAAATGTGGCAAAGAGCTCGCTATCAACATCATGGCGCAAGGTCAAAGCGCTTTGGTCTACCAATTTGCGGGCGCAAATCGTGAAGGATTGGAACAGCTAATTGATGAGAACAATCCTTCCCATGTCCCTTATCTACAAGGCGCACATGCTCATCTTACGGTGCGAATTGAGGAGCAATGGCAAGGTGGAGACCATGATATTTTTGTAGCGCGTGTTTTACATACCATTCATGACGCTGACAATGCCCCCATGATTTATCACAACGGTAAGTTAGATTGAATCTACTTGTGATGGTGGTTTATTTCCCAAAGCGCTTTTTCAATCATTTTATAAACTTTTCAGGAACTCTATGAAAATCCTCAAATTACTCTCTCTCGTGGCATTACCACTTTTTGCTCATCAACATCACCAACCTCTTGATCCACAAACCCCCCATCTTCGCGTTTCCATGCAACTGCTTGACCTTGAACGTGGCAATCGTGACATTGGATCTATCATCATTACTGAATCACCATATGGTCTAGTCTTCACACCCGATTTGCATGACCTAAGCGTAGGTTTACATGGTTTCCATATTCACGAAAACCCCAGCTGTGAACCTAAAGAAAAAGACGGCAAACTCGTTCTTGGCTTAGGCGCTGGTGGACATTGGAATCCACACAATGCGCCACATCATGGCTTTCCTTGGTCAGATGAAGCGCATTTAGGGGATTTACCCGCCTTGTTTGTGAATGCTGAAGGAGTAGCTGATTATCCTGTTTTGGCACCACGCTTGAAGAAATTAGAGGATATTCGCGCTCGTTCGTTGATGATTCATGCTGGTGGCGATAATCATGCTGACCACCCTGCACCTTTAGGTGGTGGTGGCGCTCGTATGGCATGTGGTGTCATTGAGTAAACGGATTGAACCATGAAACCTAAAACATCACTCCTCGCTCACCTATTCCAAGCTCTGTACAATCCCACAAAACCCAGCCTTTTGCTCAGCATAACCCTTTATTTAGGGCTGATGAATGGTTTATGGGTTGGACAAAGCGCTTGGTGGGTGATGATAGCGTGGGTGGTGTTGATGACCCCTTTTTTGTGGCTACCTGCTCGTGGTTTTAAAGTTTGGCTGAGCGTGCAATTGTTGATAGCTTCGGTGGCTCTTTTTGTCAAAAGCCGTTATCAAGTACTTATCTCAGAAGACATTCTGCTAAGCGCTTTGTTGAGCGAGGCAGATTTAACAGCAGAGATGTTTTCGTGGCAAGGCATCGTGTTTGTAAGCTTGGTAGCTGGTATTCCGATGGTGGTGATGAGCCGCTTGAAACTTAAAGCGCTTTCTTGGCAATCCTTACTCAAGCAAAGCGCTTTGTTGCTTTTAGGAGGCTTGTTACTGATTGCCGTGATTTTCCATCATCACGATTACCATTTTCGCGATAAAGGGCATATTCGTGATAGTCGATTTATGAGCGATGTGTTTACGTTCTCACCTGTTGATGCCCTCTACAACTTTCATCGTGCCTATAAAAGCCTCAAAAAAATGAAACGCGATTATCTGCAAGTGGAAGACCTCACCCAACGCTATCACTATCAAAGTCAAGTGGAAGATTTGCTGGTGGTGGTGGTTTTAGGAGAAAGCACACGCGGTGATCATTTCTCCCTATTGGGTTATCCAAAGCAAACCAATCCTCGCCTTTCAAAAATTCCTGATTTGTATCCCTTTCTAGCTACCTCCTGTGACACTTTAACCATCAATTCCCTCCATTGCCTCGCTTCTCCCTTGCTCGCGAAAGAGCAAGGTCGTTCTGTCAAACAATCCTCTTTTGGGCAAATTTTCCGTTATCTTGGCTACCAAACCCATATTTACTCCCTACAAACCTTAAGTGGCTTTTATGCCTATTTAGGCTATGACACCTTAATCAGCAAATATCAAATTACCGCAGAACAAGCCGATGGCGCTCGTGATCGCGCCTTATTGCCTTATGTCTTAAAGGCCATCGCTTCTTATCAAGGAGGCAAGCAACTCATTATTGCTCACACGCTTGGCTCCCATCAAACCTATGCCGATCGCATCAATCCCAACCTCATACCTTTCCAGCCTTATTGCCAAAAGCCTGATGTGGCAGAATGTTCACGAGAGGATTTGGGACGGGCTTACGATAATACAGTGGTGGCGGTTGATGACTTTCTGGCAGACATTATCGAAGCCTTACGCCCCCACAAAGCGCTTTTGCTCTATGTTTCCGATCATGGCGAATCCTTAGGTGAAGATGGGCATTATTTTCATGGTCAGCCTGTGCAAACAGCGCCCAAAGAGCAATTTTCTATTCCTATGGTCTGGTGGTTTTCGGAGAGCTACCGTAACAGTGAGCAAGGGGCTTTGTTGGTCGAGAAAATCAAACAAGCCTTTGAACAAAAATTGCTTTTATCACATGATGAAGTATTTCATAGTATTTTGGGCTGCGCTGGCGTTGTTTCCTATGATGGAGGGCTAGAACCTCATTTAAACCTCTGCCATCTTGATTAATCATGTCAAAACATTCCATTTCCAAAATCTCCAAAGCATCAAAAAAGCCACCTGAAACAAGGTGGCTTTTCTGCATCAAAGCGCTTTAGTGCGTTTTGAGCTTAGTGAGGTAAAGGTTTACCGTTTACAGTTGCTTCGTTGTTTTTGAACAAGAAATGCGCACGGTATTGACCATCTTTCTGCTCAATAAGCTCGCCACCCATCATCATCAACATCATAGAAGCGCCTGTTTCATCAAGCAATTTTGCATCAGCTGTTACCAAAGCATCAAGCTCAAACCATTGTCCAGCTGTTTTCTCATCAAAGGCTCCTGATTTCAGCTCTTCTAAGAATTTCGCTTTATCAAACTGAACATTGGCGACAGGCGTTAACAAGCTATCCAATTTCACGGCACCCAATGAGGTTTCCAATGAGGCTTTCAGTTTGAAATTAGATTGGTCGCGGAACACCAACTCCAAAGCATCAGCTAAGAATGCTTGTGCTTCTTCAGGGTTTTCTTCAAGTTTCTGCTGGATTTGTTGGGCTTGATTCACCAGCTTCATCAAATCCGCGCTCCAACGTGAACCTTCCATTTCAAAGCTAACTTGCTTCCATTCCACATTAGCTGGCGCATCAGGCACAAGCGCTTTGATGGTTTTATCATTGATATCAAAAGCCAATTTGAAGGAGATCGTGTAAGCTTGGTCATTCAGAGCTGAATGGCTATTTAAATGAAGGCTACCAAAGTTATAGGCTTGACCATTAAAGTCAGGCGCTTTAATTTCAATATCTTTGAAGCTGAGATTGCTATTGCCCAAGTAGCTGGCGATGTTGGTATCGTAAGCGCTTACTTTGCCATCACCCACCACTTCATTGATCTTAATCTTGCCATCTTCTTTAGGCACATCGATTTCCAAAGCGCTTCCTTTGAGAACCAAATCGCCTGCTGGGCTTAAAGTGTATTGAAGATTGAAAGGTTTGAAATCTAAAAGGGCTTGAGCATCTTCTTTAACTTCTATTCCTTTGAAATCATAGCGATATTCTCCAGCGCCCAACAGTGCCAAAATCTGCTCTTCGTTAAAGTTAGATTCCGTGTTTAAGCCTTTGAAGATAAATTCTTTGCTACCATCTGGTGCTTTGATTTCTACTGAACCCACTTCAACAACGCTACGCACTTGCTTATCTTTCAAGAAATCCGTACGAGCAAAGCTTTTGCTTTCCAATTGTTTCAGCACTTCAACCGCAGCGGGTGCTTCTTCTGGGTTAATCTCAAGGCTTTTCAGCAATGCATCAGAGAATTCCAATTTAGATTCTACACGCGCCTCAACGCCTTCATTCCAAAGCGCTTCGTTGTAGCTGATGGTATCGTGGCTGGTCAGGCTAATGTTAATATCCTTATCCAAATCAAGAGATTTTCCATCAAATTTTAAATTCAAAGCGCTTTTTGCTGTTGCGCCTTGTTCTTGACGAGCATAATCAGAGGATTTAATATCCAAAGTTATCATAGGCTTAGCGTGGCTAAGCATAACGTCATAAAGAGCTTGTGAGGTTTTGCTCAAGCCTTCATAACGAGCTTGGGCATTATCCGCAACTTTCGCAGCATCAAAAGTGGCTTTTGTTTCGGCTGGCTTCGTTTCTACAGCCACTGGAGCGCTTTCAGCAGCTTTGGTTTCACTGGCTTGATTGCTGGCGTTATTAGAATCCTCGCAACCCATCAAACTGAGGCTGCTGGTAATTAACGCAACAAGGGCTAATTGTTTCATCTTCATTTATTCACCTTTTGGTTATGTTGTAAAAGCTCGCACAACATTCTACCGAGACTATCGCCTAAAATCGAGACTATGACTTAAAATAGTCAGCTTTCCAAATCTATTTCACAAATCTCTTTCATTTTATAAGGACATTATCATGAGCCATAGCCCTTCTCGCCGTATTTTGGTGACCAGCGCCCTCCCTTATGCCAATGGCCCCATTCATTTGGGGCATATGGTCGAATATATTCAAACCGATATTTGGGTACGTTTTCAGCAAATGCGGGGGCATGAATGCCATTATGTTTGCGCAGATGATGCTCACGGCACAGCGATTATGTTACGCGCCGAAAAAGAAGGCATCACTGCCCAAGCCTTGATTGACAAAAGCCGCACCGAACACATGCGCGATTTTCAAGGCTTTTTGGTCAATCATCATCAATACCACAGTACCCATAGCCCTGAGAACCAAGCCTACAGCTACGAAATCTATCAAGCTCTCAAAGATAAAGGCTACATCATCACGCGCTCTATCGAGCAACTCTATGATGAGGAAAAAGCGCTTTTCCTACCTGACCGTTTTGTCAAAGGCGAATGCCCCAAATGCCATGCCAAAGACCAATATGGCGACAATTGTGAAGTCTGCGGCTCAACATATGATGCCCATGATTTGATTAACCCCTATTCTGTTGTCTCAGGCAAAGCCCCTATCACCAAAGCCAGCGAGCATTATTTCTTTGATTTGCCACAATTTGAAGGCTTTTTACAACACTGGCTACAAAGCGCTTTGATTCAAGAGAGTATGCGCAATAAATTGGCAGAATGGTTTGTTTCAGGCTTGGCGGCATGGGATATTAGCCGTGATGCGCCTTATTGGGGATTCAAAATTCCTGAAACAGAAGATAAATATTTCTATGTTTGGCTTGATGCACCTGTCGGCTATATGGCGAGCTTCAAAGCGCTTTGTGCTGAGAAAAATCTGAATTTTGATGATTTCTGGCAACAAAATTCCGAAACAGAACTCTATCATTTTATCGGCAAAGATATTGCCTATTTCCATATGCTTTTCTGGCCTGCGATGCTCAAAGGCGCTGGCTATCGTTTACCTTCGGGGGTATTTTGTCATGGCTTTTTAACGGTTAATGGCGAGAAAATGAGTAAATCGCGTGGTACATTCATCAAAGCCGAGACCTATCTCAAACATTTGCGCCCTGAGTATTTGCGTTATTATTTCGCGAGTCGCTTAAGCAGTCGTGTTGAAGATTTGGATTTGAATTTAGAAGATTTTCGCGCGAAAGCCAACAGCGATTTGGTGGGCAAATTGGTCAATCTTGCCAGCCGACTTGCGCCATTTATCAGCAAACACTTTGATGGAAAATTGGCGGATAAACTCGAAGATGACACTTTGTTCCAAACGTTTGCACGCCAAAGTGAAATCATCGCCCAAGCTTATGAACAGCGCGAATTTGGGCAAGCCGTTCGTGAAATCATGACCTTAGCCGATGCTGCCAATGCCTACATTGATGAACAAAAACCATGGGCGAAAATCAAAGACCCTGAGCAAGTCGCCAGTGTGCAACAGATTGCCACTGTGGGCTTGAATGCTTTCCGTCAGCTAATTATCTACTTACAACCTATTTTGCCGAAAATTGCCGAAGAAGTTGCCCAATTTTTGAATGTTCATCACTTCAGCTGGGAAAATGCCCAAAGCGCTTTGCTCAATCACACCATCAATCCTTATCAACCCTTAATCTCACGCATTGAAGAAAAACAAACTCAAGCTTTGATTCATGACAGTCTTGAAGATTTAAAACAGGAGCAAAAAACCATGACCACCGAAACCAAACCTACCGCCGAAACTCAAGCTGACACTGCAACCATCAGCATTGATGATTTTGCCAAACTCGATATTCGTGTGGCGAAAGTGTTGCACTGCGAAAAAGTAGAAGGCTCAGATAAACTGCTGAAATTCCAGCTTGATGTGGGCGATTTAGGGCAGCGTCAAGTCTTTTCTGGTATTGCCAAGTATCATCAACCTGAGGAGCTGGTTGGCACATTGGTCTTGTTGCTGGCCAATCTTGCACCACGCAAAATGCGCTTTGGCATGAGCGAAGGCATGATTTTATCAGCTTCCAATGAAGAGACACTGCAATTATTACAAGCTTCAGGGCGTGCAGTTGCAGGCATGAAAGTCAGCTAAAATTAAACGAAACAACCATAGGGGGAAGGAGTTACCATACTTCTTCCCCCTTTTTTCTTACACTTTTGGCTTGGTTGTTAGCCACTGCCACAAACTATTCTTCAACTTAATATCACCACGCAACAATCGTTGCACCTCCTCATCAGAGCGTACTTCCTCAGAGAAATTATGTTCCAGCACCTGCCGATACTCTCCTGAACGGCGCTCATCGCCTAACTCCTGATAAGCACGTGCAATAACTGCTAAGGCATAAGGTGTACTTGGTGTCTGCTCAAAATGCACCACTACCCCCTGCGCACGCTGAATAGCCGCCAAATAAGCGCCCGTGCGCAAATAATGCAATGCTACCTCAAGCTCATGTTGCCCCATCAAATTCTTTAAATACAACATACGGTAACGCGCATCTTCCGAATATTCACTCTGCGGATATTTATTCACCAAAACCTCAAATGACTCAAATGCTCGCAACAAAATTTTGGGGTCTGTCTGTGCCAAATTGACGGGATTAACACGCTTGAAGAAGGTTAAATTGCGTTCATAGGCAATGATACCTCGCAAATAGTAGGCATAGTCAATGTATTCATGATTGGGATAAGTGCGGATAAAATTCTCAATGGTTTCTAAGGCTTTCTGACTCTCGCCATCTTGTTGCTGACTGTACGCTAACTCTAAAGCGCTTTGTTGCGCCATAGCGCCATAGGGGAAACGTGTTAAGAATTTTGAGTAATAATCGCTGGCAGTTGTAAAATTACCATTTTCTTTCTCAGCTCGCGCTTCGTTAAACAGTTGCTCCGCGCTCCAATTTTGAGTTTTATCCTCTTGCAACGCCGAACAACCTACCAACGCCCCAACCAGCGCCATCGCTGTGACAGACCGCATCAAACGCATAACACTCTCCTCAAAAAGCTTCATTATAAACGTAAATACCATGACAGAAACACACGATAACCCAACTCTCCAGCATCAAGTTGATCAAACCCTACAAGGCAAGCGCCTTGACCAAGCACTTGCCGAACTCTCGCCCGAATACTCACGCAGCCGTTGGCAACAAGCCATTAAAGCTGGCAGCGTTTTGGTCAATCAGCGTGTTGAAAAAGCCAAATACATTCTGATGTATGGCGATGAAATTATTGCTGAATTACCCGAAGCTGAACCAAGTGAGGATTTGGCAGAAAATATTGCCATTGAAGTCGTGCATCAGGATAAAGAAATTATCGTGATTCATAAACCTGCTGGCTTGGTTGTTCACCCCGCAGCAGGTAACGCCAGTGGCACATTACTCAATGCACTTTTGTACCACTTCCCTGAACTCTCTAAGCTACCTCGCGCAGGCATCGTTCATCGCTTGGATAAAGATACTTCTGGCTTGATGGTAGTCGCTCGCAGCTTACGCGCCCATCATCATTTGGTCGAGCAATTACAAAGTCATGACATGGGACGGACTTATCTTGCTTTGGTGTATCGCTATGTAACCGCAGGTAACACCATCGATAAGCCTATCGGCAGACACCCTCACGATCGCTTGAAAATGGCGGTGCGCGAAGATGGGCGTGAGGCTATCACCCATTTCCGCATTGAAGAACGTTTTGGCGAGGTGGCAACCTTGTTACGCGTTCAGCTGGAAACAGGAAGAACGCATCAAATCCGTGTTCATTTATCCGATGCCCATTATCCTTTGGTTGGTGACCCTTTATACGGCAAAGCCCACATCATCAAAGGCACCCCTGCCCCTATTCGTGAAGCCTTGCAACAATTTCCACGTCAAGCCTTACACGCAACCGAACTCGCCCTTTATCACCCCAAAACAGAACAGGAGTTGGTATTTGAATGTCCTGTTCCAGAGGATATGACAAAGCTTTTGGAAACACTGCGCCCTCTACAATCTCCTCAATAACCTACACAAAGCGCTTTGCCCTCAAGAGATATTCCCAAGATTCTGGATTTTCCTCCAAAGCGCTTTATACATCATTTCCCCCTAACGTATTAATTTTCCGTTAAGATAAGCCTGCTATTTCTCGTAGAGGCGCGTGTACGATGAGTCCGTTTTCTGAGTGGATAACGTTGAAGAGAACCAAAAGGAGTACACGCCGAAGCCTGAGCTTAGTCATAAGCTCGGGTTGGCAATGTAGGCGAAAGTCGCATTGCTGTCATAGTTGATGAACTATGGAGTGCTACGGTGGGCTGGGTTGTTTGCCATGCCTCAGTAGTTCTCCTGTTTTAAATCCACCTTTAGCAGGCAGAACCTTATGATTGATTACGCTTCTTCTCCTCTCTCTATTATTCCACCGATTTTGGCGCTTACTCTCGCCATCATCACGCGCCGTGTTTTACTTTCACTAAGTATCGGCATCATAACAGGCGCTGTTATGTTGCATATGAACGAGCCTTTCAAAGCGCTTTCCTACATCAAAGACCAAGTCAGCTCTTTGGTTTACAGTGTGGAAGATGGGCAGTTCTCGCTCAATTGGGATACGCTCAACATATTGATTTTCCTTATTTTACTTGGCATTTTAACCTCACTACTCAGCGCCTCAGGAAGTAATCGTGCATTCGTACGCTGGGCGGAAAAGCGCATTAAAACGAGACGCGGAGCCAAATTGCTCGCGGCTTCTTTGGTTTTCGTTACCTTCATTGATGACTATTTCCATAGCCTTGCTGTTGGGGCAATTGCTCGTCCTGTTACAGATAAATTCCAAGTCTCACGCGCCAAACTCGCCTATATTCTTGACTCAACCGCCGCTCCAATGTGCGTTATCATGCCTATTTCCAGCTGGGGTGCCTACATTATTACGCTGATTTCTGGAATTCTTACTACTTATGCCATCACCAGCTATTCTCCAATGGGCGCGTTCCTCACGATGAGTTCGATGAATTTTTATGCCATCTTCTCGTTACTGTTGGTGTTTGTGGTGGCTTATGCTTCTATTGACATTGGCACAATGGCTGAGCATGAATACCGCGCGAAAGCTCGTGCTTTTGTTGATCCAGAAGCAGGAAGTATGGTGCAAGGTCATGTGCGAAATTTAGTGTTACCTATTATGACGCTGATTTTTGCCACCATCGCCATGATGATGTTCACAGGCTACAAAGCGCTTTCTGCGGATAATTTGCCATTTAGCATTTTAGGAGCTTTTGAGAATACCACCGTTGGAGTATCGTTAGTCTTTGGCGGAAGCTTGGCTGTTTTGGTCATCAGTGCCTTGATTGTGATGGATCGCAGTTTGACCTCGCAAAAATTCGTGCATACTTGTCTCACAGGTATTCAATCCATGATGGGCGCGATTTTAATTCTCTGCTTTGCTTGGACGATTAACAATACTGTAAGCGACATGAAAACAGGAACTTATCTCGCCAGCCTGCTGTCTGACACACTCTCTCCCAAGCTTTTGCCCGCCTTACTCTTCTTACTCGGAACTGCTATGGCATTCTCCACAGGCACTAGCTGGGGAACCTTTGGCATTATGTTGCCCATTGCTGCTGCTATTGCAGGGCAAAATGCGCCTGAGCTGATGATTCCTTGCTTATCTGCCGTCATGGCAGGCGCTGTTTGTGGGGATCACTGTTCACCTGTTTCCGACACCACTATTCTCTCTTCCACAGGCGCACAGTGTAACCATATTGACCACGTTACCACGCAATTGCCTTATGCGATACTCGTTGCTGTTGCAAGCTTTATCGGCTACTTGGCGCTGGGATTCACGCAATCAGGCTTAGCAGGCTTTATTACCACAGGCATTACCTTAGCAGCTTTGGTATTTGTCTTGAAAAAACCTCAGCTGGCTTAATCATTTGCCTGATGAGCCTATCGCCACTGACTTCCTGTAACGTTGCTTTTTTGTTAAGATAAAAGCGCTTTGTAGCAGATTCGGTGGCTATACCGTAAAGATTATTTGAACCAGATGGGGATAAACCTATGAATTTACATGAATATCAAGCTAAGGCACTATTCCGTGAATACGGCGTAGATGTTCCGCGTAGCATTCTGGCTAAATCAGCTGATGAAGCTGTTGCAGCTGCTGAAGAACTCGGTGGTAGTGTTTGGGTGGTCAAAGCTCAAGTACATGCTGGTGGACGCGGTAAAGCAGGTGGCGTGAAGGTTGCAAAATCACTTGATGAAGTACGCACCATTGCTTCCAACATGATTGGAAATACCTTAAAAACACATCAAACTGGCGATGTAGCATTACCTATCAATATGGTTTTGATTGAAGAGGGCTTGCGTATTGCTGATGAACTTTATGTTTCAGCAGTTGTTGACCGTGCTACGAAACGTGTTTCCTTTATTGCTTCAGCTGAAGGCGGTATGGATATTGAGGAAGTGGCGGCGCATACGCCAGAGAAAATCATCAGCATTGGTGTAGACCCTGCTGCTGGCTATTTCCCCTATATTGGTCGCCAGTTAGGCTTTGCCATGGGCTTGGACAAAAAACAAATCGCCCAGCTCTCTAATCTGCTCGATGGTTTGTACAAGCTGTTCATCGAAAAAGATTTGGCAATGGTTGAAATCAACCCCTTGATTGTGACAGAAGAAGGTCAATTATTGGCGTTAGATGCAAAAATTGGCGTTGATGACAATGCGCTTTACCGTCACAAAGATTTAGCCGATATGCGCGATCCAACCCAAGAAGATGAGCGCGAAAACCGTGCACAAGAATTGGAGCTGAACTATGTGGCTTTAGATGGCAACATCGGCTGTATGGTTAATGGTGCAGGCTTAGCGATGGCAACCATGGATATTGTGAAATTGCATGGTGGTGAGCCTGCAAACTTCTTAGATGTCGGTGGCGGTGCAACTTCTGAACGTGTCAAACAAGCCTTCAAATTGATTCTTTCATCGCCTGAAGTAAAATCTATTTTGGTGAACATTTTTGGTGGCATCGTGCGTTGTGATTTGATTGCAGAAGGCATTATCAATGCTGCCAAAGAAATTGATTTGAAAGTGCCTGTGGTTGCTCGCTTGCAAGGAACTAACGTTGAATTAGGGCGTAAAATGCTTGATGAGAGTGGCTTAGGCATTACATCAGCAGATGATTTAACCGATGCTGCGAAAAAAGCAGTGGCAGCGGCTGCGGGCAAATAAGGAGAAGCATCATGAGTATTTACATCAATAAAGACACCAAAGTCATCACACAAGGCTTTACGGGCGCACAAGGCACTTTCCACTCTGAACAAGCCATCGCATATGGTACTCAGTTGGTTGGTGGTGTAACTCCAAATAAAGGCGGCTCAACCCATTTAGATCGCCCTGTTTTCAATAACTGCCATGAAGCCGTTAAAGAAACAGGCGCGAATGCATCAATGATTTTCGTTCCCCCTCCCTTTGCTGCGGATTCTATTTTAGAAGCCATTGATGCTGGTATTGAAATCATTGCTTGTATCACAGAAGGTATTCCTGTTTTGGATATGATGAAAGTAAAAAGCGCTTTGGCAGGCAGCAAATCTCGCTTGATTGGTCCAAACTGCCCTGGCGTGATTACACCTGGCGAATGCAAAATGGGTATTATGCCTGGTCATATTCATTTGAAAGGTAGCGTAGGCATTGTTTCTCGCTCTGGCACTTTAACTTACGAAGCTGTTCACCAAACTACAGGCATTGGTCTAGGTCAATCAACTTGCGTGGGCATCGGTGGTGACCCTATCAACGGCACAAGCTTTGTTGATGTTTTAGCTGCCTTCCAAGCTGATGAACAAACCAAAGGCATTGTTATGGTTGGTGAAATTGGTGGTTCTGCAGAAGAAGAAGCTGCTGAGTTCATCAAGGCTCATGTAACCAAACCTGTCGTAGCCTATATCGCTGGGGTTACTGCTCCTGCTGGTAAACGTATGGGTCATGCTGGCGCGATTATTGCTGGCGGTAAAGGAACTGCAGCAGATAAATTCCGTGCTTTAGAAGCTGCAGGCGTGGCAACTGTTCGCTCACCAGCTGATATTGGCGCAACTTTAAAACAGTTAATGAAAGCCTAATCATTGGTTAGCTAAAAACACAAAGCGCTTTGGTTTAATACCAAAGCGCTTTTCTTTTTAGGAATACAACAAGTAGTATAAGAATCAAGTAAATTTCTTCAACCGAAAAATTAAAACAACAACATTTAATGTCCAAAAAAATAGCCTCATTAAAGAGGCTATATATAATAAGCTGAACAACAAAGCGCTTTTAGAAAACCACTTTATTAATCCGTTGCAACGATGCCATTTGAGAAAGAGATTGCTCCAGCATAACCTGTGCGCGATCAATATCGGTTTGGCTTACTTCCGCTCGTTCATGAGAAGCAGCTGCCAGCAATGTTTGCTTATAACGCTCAGCACGCGATGCAATACGCTCCTGTGCTTGAGCAATTTCAGCGTCTGTACCTGATGCAATTAATTCATCAGCCAGCACAACTACTTGCTTAGCTTGAATCTCTACAAATCCACCGGAAACAAAAAAACTTTCTTCTTCTTGGCTTCCAGCTCGTACCAAACGCAATCTACCTGTGCCTAACATGGCAAGAAATGGAGTGTGCCCAGCTAGCACACCCAATTCTCCTGTTGAGGTTGGAACAACCAAAGATTGTACTTCACCCGCAAACCAATGACGATCCACATTCACAATCGTTAGTTGAAATGTTCCTGACATAAGCACCTCACTTCATTTTTTCAGCTTTTGCAATCGCCTCATCAATGGAGCCAACCATATAGAACGCCTGCTCTGGCAAGTGATCATAATCACCATCAACAATGCCTTTAAAGCCTTTAATAGTGTCGTTCAACGAAACATATTTGCCTGGCGAACCAGTAAATACTTCTGCGACAAAGAAGGGTTGCGATAAGAAACGTTGAATTTTACGCGCACGGAATACAACTTGTTTGTCCTCTTCTGACAACTCGTCCATACCCAAAATAGCAATAATATCTCGTAATTCCTTATAACGCTGCAATACCCCTTGAACTCGGCGAGCAGTAGTGTAATGCTCTTCACCAATAATCAATGGATCTAACTGGCGTGACGTTGAATCCAAAGGATCAACCGCTGGGTAAATACCTAATTCTGCAATTTGACGTGACAATACAACCGTTGCATCTAAATGTGCGAATGTTGTTGCAGGAGAAGGGTCAGTTAAGTCGTCCGCAGGAACGTAAACAGCTTGAATAGAAGTAATAGATCCTGTTTTGGTTGAGGTAATACGCTCTTGTAAACGACCCATCTCTTCTGCCAATGTTGGCTGATAACCTACTGCTGATGGCATACGACCTAAAAGTGCAGACACCTCAGTACCAGCTAGGGTATAGCGATAGATGTTATCCACAAAGAACAATACATCACGACCTTCATCACGGAAATATTCCGCCATAGTCAAACCTGTTAAAGCAACACGGAAACGGTTACCTGCAGGTTCATTCATCTGACCATAAACCAGAGATACTTTATCTAAAACGTTAGATTCCGCCATTTCATGGTAGAAGTCATTACCTTCACGGGTACGTTCGCCAACCCCTGCAAACACAGAATAACCACTATGCTCAATAGCAATATTGCGGATTAATTCCATCATGTTAACGGTTTTACCCACGCCTGCACCACCGAACAAGCCAACTTTACCACCTTTTGCAAATGGGCAGAGTAAGTCAATAACTTTAATCCCAGTTTCCAAAAGTTCAGTTGAATTGGATAATTCATCATAAGCAGGCGCTTTACGGTGAATAGCCCAACGTTCATCCGTTGCAATATCGCCTTTATGGTCAATTGCCTCGCCCAACACGTTCATGATACGACCCAATGTCGCTTTGCCCACAGGCACAGAAATAGGGGCACCTGTATTTTTAACCTCCAATCCGCGACTCAATCCCTCTGAAGAACCCATCGCAATCGTACGCACAACACCATCTCCCAATTGTTGTTGCACTTCAAAGGTAATACCCTTGCTTTCAGCAATCAAGGCATCGTTAATATTAGGAACAGCATTTTGCGGAAATTCAATATCCACAACCGCGCCAATAACCTGAACAATTTTTCCTGTACTCATAAAAATCCTCTTAATAATTAGACTGCGGCTGCGCCACCTACAATTTCTGATAACTCTTGGGTAATCGCTGCTTGACGTGCTTTGTTATACTGCAATTGCAAATCGCTAATTAGGCTACCAGCATTATCAGAAGCACTTTTCATCGCAATCATACGCGCTGCCATCTCGCAAGCAATATTCTCTACCACTGCTTGTTTAACTAAAGATTCTATGTAACGAGTAATCAAACCATCAAGCATCACATCTCGATATGCATCATAGAGATACTCCCAACTATGTTGAGGCAATTCTTCTGCATGATTACTTGCCCCTCCTGAAATCGTTGACATCTCTTTCTCATTCACAGAACCAGCAGGCAAAACTTGAAGAACAAAAGGAGTTTGTGTCATGGTGTTGGTGAAATGATTAGACACCACATAAACACGATCTACTTTACCCAAGCGGAACAGTTCTTGTAGAACCTTCATACCATCGATAATATCATCAAGCAATGGACTATCACCATAGTTCTCCTTTTGGTGAACAATGTGACCTTTCATACGATTGACAAAAGCAATGCCTTTACGTCCCAATACCGAAAAATAAACGCCTCGCTGCTGATTTTGGTGTTCTTGCATATGATCAAGCAATTTCTTGAATAAATTGATATTCAAGCCACCACACAAACCACGATCTGTTGTCACCAATAAATAAGCAACATTTCGTACTTCTTCACGCTCACTCAATAAATAATGCGTTTCTGCAAAATCTGCTTTTGAAGAGGCCATCATGTGATTCACTACGCGCAAAATATTTTGCGCGTAGCTACGTCCCTGTTGCATATTATCCTGAGCGCGACGCATTTTAGATGCTGCCACCATCTCCATAGCTTTGGTGATTTTCTGCGTGTTTTTAACGCTCTTAATCTTTGCGCGTATGTCTTTTGCATTAGACATAGCCGACTCCTTACCAAACGCCTTTTTCTTTGAAGCTTGTAAGCGCTTTAGTCAATTGTGCTTCAATATCATTATCATAAGCACCTGTTTGATCCAAATGCTTAATCAAGTCTGCATAATCGCTGTGCATAAAGCGCAATAATCCTTCTTCGAAGGCGCCAATCTTTTCAACTGGAATACCTGATAAAAAGCCTTTATCTGCCGCGAATAAGGAAACCGCCAACTCTCCCACACTTAATGGAGAAAATTGTTTTTGTTTCATTAATTCTGTTACGCTACGACCATGCTCTAATTGTTTGCGTGTTGCATCGTCTAAATCAGAAGCAAATTGTGAAAATGCTGCCAATTCACGATACTGCGCTAAGGCTAAACGTACACCACCACCTAATTTCTTAATAATTTTCGTTTGAGCTGCACCACCTACACGAGAAACAGACAAACCAGCATTAATCGCAGGGCGAATACCTGAGTTAAAGAGATCGGTTTCTAAGAAAATCTGACCATCTGTAATAGAAATAACGTTAGTTGGAACGAAAGCAGACACGTCACCAGCCTGAGTTTCAATAATAGGCAATGCAGTCAAAGAGCCTGTTTTACCCTTAACTTCACCGTTGGTTAAACGCTCAACTTCTGCAGCATTAATACGAGATGCACGCTCCAATAAACGTGAATGTAAGTAGAAAACATCGCCTGGATAAGCCTCACGACCAGGTGGGCGACGTAACAATAATGATACCTGACGATAAGCCCAAGCTTGCTTGGTTAAATCATCATAAACAATCAAAGCATCCTCACCACGGTCACGGAAGTACTCGCCCATCGCACAACCAACATAAGGCGCAATGAATTGTAATGCAGCACTATCAGAAGCTGTTGCTGCAACAATAATCGTATGTTTCAATGCATCATGCTCTTCTAACTTACGAACGACTGCCGCAATAGAAGAGGCTTTTTGACCAACTGCAACATAAATGCATTTAACACCAGTATTTTTTTGATTAATAATAGCATCAACCGCAATAGCTGTTTTTCCTGTCTGACGGTCACCGATAATTAACTCACGCTGACCACGACCAATTGGCACCATTGTATCAATGGTTTTCAAACCTGTTTGTAAGGGTTGATCAACTGATTGACGCTCGATGACGCCTGGAGCAATTTTTTCAATTGGAGAGGTTAATTGAGTTTTAATTTCACCCTTACCATCAATCGCTTTACCAAGCGCATTGACTACACGCCCCAAGAGCTCAGCACCAACAGGAACTTCGAGAATTTTTCCTGTGCAAGTAACTTTATCACCTTCACGTAAGTGGTCAAATTCACCCAAAATAACTGCACCAACGCTATCACGCTCAAGGTTCAACGCCAAACCATAAACATTACCAGGAAATGCAATCATCTCCCCTAACATCACTTGACTTAAACCTTGAATAAGTGCAATACCATCAGCCAAACTAATAATCGTACCTTCGGTTTTGCTTTCTACTTTTTTATCGTAGTTAGCAATTTTATCTTGAATAAAACCGCTAATTTCAGCAGGATTTAATTGCATATTGATTCCTTAATCTTAATTCAGTAGTTGTGCAAAATCTGACAAACGACCTTTAAGCGTTTGATCAATGACTTGCCCATTGTATTCAATAAGTACACCAGCCATTAATTCAGGATTAACACTCACAGTCATCTCAACATCACGACCAATTTTACGCACCATTGTTGCTTTTAAAAGTTTTTCTGATTCAGCATCAAGCTCATGTGCTGTTTGCACATAAACAGCGCAGATTTGAGCTTGTTCATGCACAAGCTCAGCGAAAATTTTTGCAATTTCAGGGAGTATCATTAATCGATCTTGATCTTGTAATACCTGTAAGAAGTTTTTCTCTTCTTGAGTCAAAACTTGTTGACGTTGCTCCTGCAACCACTGATCAAGCCATTGCACCAAATCCACCATAAAATTAGGTAAACCTAAGCGCTTTTTAATGTCAACATCGGCGACCAATGCTGCGGACAATGTCAAAAACTGTTGCCATTGTTGCTGCTGTTTTTTGTCTGCTGCGCGACCAAAAACAGCTTTTGCATATGGTCGCGCGATGGTTTGTGCTTGCATTAGAGTTTCTCGCTAAGTTCTTTCAAGAGTTGTTGATGATCTTTAGCATTTACTTCACGCGCAAGAACTTGGCTGACACCAGCAACTACCAGAGCAGACACCTCACTTCTCAAGGATTCACGCGCTTTTCGCTTCTCTTGCTCAATTTCCTCACGCGCATCTTCAAATTCACGCTTACTGGCTACTTGCGCTTCTTCTTTAGCATCAGCAACCATACGATCAGCTTGTTTTTGTGCGCGAGCTAAAATCTCAGCGGCTTGAAGTTTTGCTTGTTCAATCATTTCAGCAGAATTAGCTTCTGCTGCCTGCATGGAGAACTTTGCTTGATCTGCCATGCTTAAGCCTTCCTGAATTTTCTTACGTCGCTCTTCAACTGCTTGTGCAAACAATGGCCATACATACTTGTGAACGAACCACCAAAGAACAAGGAAGGTTCCCATTTGTCCTATGAGTGTAAAATGAAGAGTCATCACTGCACCTCGCTTTCTTTGGTGCTCAGATTATTTTGCCGCAGCTTCTACAGCGCTCAACAATGGGTTGCCAAAAACCATCAACAACGCAACAACTACAGCAATCATCGCTACCGCATCCACCAAACCAGCGATAATGAAGAATTTGGTTTGTAAAGGTTTCATCATTTCAGGCTGGCGAGCGCTGCTTTCAATGTATTTACCACCCAACAAGGCGAAAGCCAAAGCAGTACCTAATGCTGCACAACCTAAGATAATCGCAACAGCAATGGCTGTAGTGCTTTGTAAGCTAACGATAGCAAAAACTTTTTCCATGAGATTTCTCCAAGATAGTTAAAGATAAGGGTTTAGTGTTCAGCTTCTGTCATTGATAAGTAGACAATAGACAGAATCATAAAGACATATGCCTGCAGGGTTACCACAAGAATATGGAAGATAGCCCAAGCTCCACCAGGAATAAACTGCGTGAACCAAGGCAACAAAGCAATAAGAATAAAGACCAATTCACCCGCAAATAAGTTACCAAATAACCGCAAAGCAAGAGAAACAATCTTAGCAATATCCTCAACAATTTTCAAAACAGCATTGATGGGGAATAAGATAATTTTTCCAATAAGAGAACCTGCCTCAAAAGGATGTCCACCAAATGCTTTGATAAAGTTAAATAAACCATGTTGATTTTTGAACATGTACACATAAGTCAAGGCAACGATGGTGATAGATAAGGCAAAGGTTGCGTTGGGGTCTGTTGATGGCACAACCTTCAAATAATGAACACCTAAGGTTGAGGCAACAGCTGGTAATAAATCAATTGGCAATAAGTCCATGCAGTTCCACAAGAATACCCATACAAAGATAGTCAATGCCAATGAGCCAATATCTGCCCGTGATTTACCATAAAAATCTTTAACTGTTCCATCGATAAATTCAAAAACCATCTCCGCTATACTCAAAGCAAAGCTTGGCACACCTGAATGCGCTTGCAATGCCATACGGCGGAACCACCAGCAAAACAAAACGCCGAGACCAATTGAGAAAAACCAAGTATCGATATTAACCGTCCAAAAGCCTTCACCAACACTAAGATTGGTCATATGGTGTTGAATAAACTCTCCGCTACTTTGTCCTGATGCCATAATGTTAGCCTTTTAATAACAATAAAAAATAGCTTAAATAAGCTGTCATAAATCCCAAAACGAGGCCTAGTGGCTGAACGGCTGGGATAGTTTGCAACACCCAAATCAGCACAGCCACCACCAACCACTTCACCACTTCCGCCACAATCATCATTGCAAAAAAAATTCTTGCATCGGCGTGCTCTGGAAGTCGCTGAAAAATCAAACCTTGGCTTAACGTTGCCAACCAAGCTACTAAACTTCCTGCCACCAAACCATGGTAAAACGGTTCAATTTTCAGCAAGCTTAACAGCAAAAACACCAAAACCACGCGACTTTGATAGCTCGCAAGGTGGCGTATGGTTTGCCCAACATGAAATTCTTCCTGCATAAAATTATAAGATTTTTGTAAACTTTGGTCAATGTTGCCACAAAGCGCTTCTTTTGTCTTGTTTTTTCTTCATATCTACAAAATATTTAAGAAACATAGCCTAAACGTTGCAGCACATCATCAAGCGCGTCTAAATCATGATAATGAAACACAACTTTCCCTTGACCATTGCTCTGATGCTCAATGCTCACCTCTACACCAAACCATTCTGTAAGTCTTTGCTCCAAATACAAGACTTCCGCATCTTTATCCACACCTATCGCTTTTGATGCTTTTCGAGGTTTTGCACGATAGCCCAAAGCGCTTTGGCGCACGCGTTGTTCAACCTCACGCACCGAAAGCCCCTTTTTCTCAATCTCTTGCAACATCGATTCTTGCTGATTGGGGCTTAGGCTTAGCATCGCTCGCGCGTGCGCCATTTCTATCCGATTATGCTGCAAAGCGCTTAAAACGACAGGCGTTAGCCCTAACAAGCGAAGTGTGTTGCTCACTGCTGAACGTGAGCAGCCAACTTTCTGCGCAATCTGTTGATGAGTCATCGAAAATTCTTCCGCCAACCGCTGATAACCTCGCGCCACTTCGACTACATTCAAATCTGCCCGTTGTAAATTCTCCACCAGCGCCACAGTCGCTGCCGTTTGCTGGGCATAATCTCGCACCCAACATGGCACTTGCGTCAAGCCAGCCATTTTTGCCGCCCGAAAACGTCTCTCACCTGCGATAATCTCGTACTCTACTCCATCAAAGCGCTTTGTTTCCAACAAACGGCGCACAATCAAGGGCTGCAAAACACCAAGCTCTGCAATGGACTGGCTCAATTCTGCCAATTTCTCAGGCTCAAAATCATAACGCGGCTGAAATTCGCCAGCCTTAATCGCAGAAATCGGCAAGTAAACCCATGTTTCTTTAGCCTGCTCTTGCTCTGTCAATGAGTTAGGTTCGTTGGCATCTGATGCTTGCGTAAACAAAGAGGGCTGCTGCATCATGTCTCCAAAGCGCTTTGTGACCTAGAGGTTCCATTTGACTGCTGCCGAACCTGCAACAACACTCGCTTTCCTTCCAAAAGTGGCACATGCACTTCTATCTGATGCTGCACAAATCCTTCACGGCGAATCGTTTCCTCCTGCAATGCCTTCATCAACCACCATTCTGTTCGCTCATGCGCCAGATGCTTGGTCAAATCCAACAACAGATTCACCTCAGCCATCGCCCGCGAAACCACCACATCAACCTTATCCTGCCAAGCCTCTACTCGCTTAGACACCACCTCTACCTTCTTCAGCCCCAAAGCGCTTTGCACTTGCCGAATAAAAGCCGCTTTTTTACTGCTGCTTTCAACCGCAACAATCGCGCGTTCGGGCTGCATGATGGCAAGGATAAGCGCAGGCAAACCAGCTCCTGAGCCAATGTCTGCTAATCGACCTTCAGGCAAATACGGCACAATCGCCAAGCAATCCAATATATGTACCTTCACCTGCTCCACTTCATCACGAACAGCCGTTAAGTTATGCACGCGATTCCATTGGTTTAAGAGCGCCAAATACTGTTCGAGCTTGGCAATTTGTGCCGCCGTTACCTCAAAAGGCAAGGCGGCAATGCCTGAGCAAAGCGCTTTGTGCGCCTCCTCACGAATCAACATCAAGCGGCTACCGTACGGAAGTATTCCAACAACAACGCCACAGGGCGACCTGTGCCACCTTTATTCTTACCGCTGGCAAAAGAAACCCCTGCAATATCCAAATGCGCCCACGGATATTTCTCGGCAAAAGCGCTTAAGAATGCGCCAGCTGTTAAAGAACCAGCCTCACGCGTGCCAGAAATGTTAGCAATATCAGCAAAGGGGCTTTTCATCATCTCGAGATATTCTTTATCAATAGGCATTTTCCACACCAAATCTTCTGCGCGTTCGCCTGCTTGGAATAAATCCTCCACCAAAGCTTCATTGTTGCCCATCAAGCCTGCACGATGTGAACCCAAAGCAATCACAATCGCTCCTGTTAATGTCGCCATATCAATCACAGCTTGAGGATTGTAGCGTTCGGCATAGGTCAAAGCGTCCATCAAAATCAAGCGCCCTTCGGCATCGGTATTCAAAACTTCAACCGTTTTACCCGATAAGCTTTTCAAAATATCACCAGGGCGAATCGCATTGCCATCAGGCATATTCTCAACGCTCGCCACCAACGCAACCACATGCAAAGGCAATTTCGCTGCACAAAGCGCTTCCATCGCGCCAAAAACAGCTGCAGCTCCCCCCATATCGCCTTTCATTTCGTCCATACCTGCTGCTGGTTTAATCGAAATGCCACCTGTATCAAAAGTCACACCTTTTCCTACCAAAACAATTGGTTGGGCATTTTTTGCTTCTGGGTGTTTGTATTCCATGATGATGAAACGTGGCTCATTAACGCTACCCTGCCCAACGCCTAACACGCCCCCCATGCCCAGTGCCTCAATATCTTTTTTGACCAACACCTGCACCGTTAAAGGCAAACGCTTTGCCATCTCAAGAGCTTGTTCACCCAAATAAGCTGGCACACAGACATTTGGCGGTGTGTTCACCAAATCACGCGTTTTGTATGAACCTTTCAAATAAGCCTCACCGTAAGTCAGCGCAGCTTGAGCAATACCAGCCTCAGCTTGGCTATAAGCTTGGAAAGAAAGTGCTTTGCGGTTTTGTTTTTCGCTTTTGTAAGCATCAAAAACATAATCCGCCTGCGCAACGCCTTTGAAAACGCGTTCTAAAGCGCTTTGTGGGCAAGCGCCTAATTCTGCCAACGCACAAACAACCTGCTCCCAGCCATATTCACGCGCCATGTTGACGGCGATACCAGCGCCTTGCGCCAGTTGTTTCTCGCCCAGCTTCACAACCAATACTCGCTCAGCTGAAACTCCAGCAACATCAACAAACAAACGCGCAGTAGCCACTTTAGCAGGCAAGTTGCCTTTCTCTTTTTGCGCCGAAAAATAACCATGACTGGCTTTATCCAAAGCGCTTAAGCTCGGGCTAAAATCGCCATTTTCCAACTGCGCCACCACCACAACATCTGCTGCCAATGTTGCCAAATCACCTGATACTACTGATAATTTCATCGTTTAACTCCACAAAAAACAACAAAGCGCTTTACAATAAAGCGCACAAGCGTCATCTTACGCCCAAACCAACGATTTTTAAACCTCATTCCCTCTTCTCCTCACGCATCATGTTTCTTCTAACTCTCTGGCAACCTCTGTTGCTTGATCGCTTATTGCGCCGACAATTATGGCGATATTTTGGCGCTATTTTGCTGATTCTTATTGCCATTCTTATCAGCTTTCGTCTATCTAATTTGCTTAGCGCTGCTGCCAAAGGCGATATTGCTTTATCAGCGATTGCGCCAATGATTGTATTGCAAATGCTGCGATTTACTCTTCTGCTAGCACCGATTGTTTATGTGCTGGCAAGCGCTTTGGTGTTGGGTCGATTACACAGTAGCCTTGAACATACTGCTTTACGCGCTTGTGGCATTGGCTCAGAGCAACAACTTCGCGCCCTGCTTAGCCTCGCCGTGCCTCTTTCAGCGTTGATACTCTTTGCCCAACTTTTTATCTTGCCTGCCATTTATCTCAAGCAAGAAAGCCTATTACAACGCGCACGCCAAGATGCTGCTATGGCATTTCTTGCACCTAACCGTTTTCGCCTGCTGGCTGATGGTCGTGTGTTTTATGCCAAAGCGCTTTCTGAACAAGGCATGGAACAATTCTTCTACCAACATACCCCAACCTCCTCCGCTTCTGATGCTCCCCTCCAGCAAACGCTGATTTTCTCCAGCTCTGCCCAATTTGATGTGCGCCAACGAGCAGTCGTCTTAAATGATGGGATTCATCTGCAAAGCGCTTTGTCTCAAGCTGAATCCGATGTCTCTGAGCAATCTTTACTGCATTTCGAACGAGCCGAGCTAACCTTCCCAGAGCCTGAAATTGAACGCCGAGCTTTATTACGCCATTTATTCCCCAGCGAACTTGATGATTCACCAGCCCATCGAAGCGAATGGCTCAATCGCTTTAACCCTGCCATCAGCCTCTTGATTTATAGCCTCTTCTTACCACTGCTGGCTCATCAGAAACCACGCTCAGCTCAGCACCAGCGTGTGTTGCCCATCTTTTTGGGCTATGCGAGCTACATAACAGTGCTGGATTTGTTAGCTTCACTCAGCAAAAAACAAGCCCTACTCTGGTTTGCAAGCCCATTATTACACGGCATGATGCTCTTGTTTGCATGGTGGCTATGGAGAAGAAAAACATGACTCAAATGGATCGCTATCTGCTCAAAACCTTGATAAAAAGCGTGTTGGGAGTATTGCTGGTTTTGTTGGTGTTGGATTTGGTGGCAGAAGGCAGCTCAGAAGCCAGCAAAACCTATGGCAAAAGCGCTTTACTCCCCTTCATACAACAGCTAATCCACGAGCTACCCCAAAAAATCAGCCTCTATCTCCCTGCTGCTTTGTTATTGGGTAGTTTGCTGGGCTATGGACAACACGCTAGCCATAACGAACTAACCCTCCTTCAAGCCAGCGGTTGTAGCCAATGGCGAATCGTGCGCAGTGGCTTAGGCTTTGCTTTAGTCGCAGGTTTCATAGCCTTGCTGATACAAGAAATTGCCCCTAAAACCCCGCCTCATTCTGCCTCCAAAGCGCTTTGGTTGCTTGACGGCGAAACCATTGTCCATATTGAACGTCAAGAAGATCATACCCTGCATCATGTTCACCTCTACCAAGCCAACCCCCTAACCCTCACTCATATCGAACGCGCAACATGGCAAAACAACACTTGGCAGCTCCAAAATGCCTACCAATCAACCCTTAGCCAAAACGAACGCTCATCGCCCAAGCCCATCACGACATGGCAAAGCGCTTTGACCCCCGAACACATCGCCAAACTTGGTCACCCAGAGTACGCTACTCGCCTCCGTGAACAACACGAACTTATCCAACTTCTCAAACATTATCATCAAGATAGCCAACGAGAACAACTCCATTACTTCCAACAATTGAGCTACCCCTTAACTACCCTAACCATGCTACTTCTTGCTCTGCCTTTTGCTTTTGGACATAGCCGTTTGGGTGGGCAAGGGTTACGATTGCTCATCGGGATTTTGCTCGGCTTGGGGTATTATTTGGTGCAAGGAGTTTTGACGAATTTGACGCTGCTTTTGCAGTGGTCAGTTTGGGTGGCTGTGCTGTTTCCCAATGTGTTGTTTGCCAGTTACCCGTTATGGCGACTGAGGCAGCAATAAATCTGCTCAAAGCGCTTTGTCTTTATGCCTGTTAGGAATCTTTATGTTTGATCTTGAAATCCCCAGCCAACGCGATAGTCGCCTCTATCATGGCTTCACGTCTTTAGGTTATGGCGTAATAAATGCGCCTGAAACTTGGGTTTACCTTGAACCCAACCACCATAGCCCACGCCAAAGCCAATACACTTATGGTGAACCCGTACGCATCTTGCAACAACTCGGTACTTTCCTCTACACCCAAAGCTTGCGTGATGATTACTGTGGCTGGGTCAGCCAAAGCGCTTTATCGCTCCAAACCAATCCCCCTCACACTGCCACCCACCGCACAATTGCCATAGCTCCTGTCACACAGAAAGCCAATCTCAAAAGCCCCATCATCACTGTACTCCCCCAAGATAGCTGGCTCAGCCCTGATGAATGGCAAGATGGTTATGCCTACGTTTCAGGCTTGGGCTGGCTTGATGGTCGTCATCTTGAAGCCCTTGACACGGTAAGCAGCATCGAACAAAGCGCTTTGGAGCAACTGGGGCGGAGCTATGTTTGGGGTGGTCGTGGCTTAGCTGGCTTGGATTGCTCGGCGCTAGCTCAGTGGTGTTATCTTCGCGCGGGTTATCTCATTCCACGCGATAGCGATTTACAAGCGCTTTATCTCAAAACTCACCATAAAAGCATTTCACTCGATACCCTACAAGCAGGGGATTTGCTCTTCACCAAAGGTCATGTGATGGTGGCATATTCTAACCAAGAGATTATCCACGCCAGTGGGCATCATATGAAAGTGGTGCGTGAACATTTAGAGGAAGCCTCAAAACGCATGCAAACCCAACAAGGCAACGCCTTCTACCTACACGCCTACCGCTGGTAAAACAAAGCGCTTTGCACGCCTTTTTAAACCCAACCCATAAAAAAACCCCCACGAGAAAACATTTTCGTGGGGGTTTGGCTTTTCAACGATGGATTGAATTAGCCTTCAAGTAAAGAGCGCAACATCCAAGCGGTTTTTTCGTGGGTTTGCATGCGAACCGTGAGAAGGTCAGCAGTAGGTTGGTCATTGGCTTCATCAACCACAGGGAACAACTCACGGCAAGTACGCGCAACCGCTTCTTGCCCCTCAACCAATTCACGAATCATGCTTTTCGCATCGGTTGCCCCTACGCCTTCTTTGATAGAAGTCAAAGCAGCAAACTCACTGTAAGAACCAGGAGCCAAGTAATCCAATGCGCGGATACGCTCAGCTACCAAATCCACCGCCAACGCTAACTCGTTGTATTGCTCTTCAAACATCAAGTGCAAGGTGCGGAACATAGGGCCTTTAACGTTCCAATGATAGTTATGGGTTTTGAGATAGAGAGTGTAAGTGTCTGCCAATACTTTAGACAATCCGTAAGCAATGGCTTGACGTTGTTCATCGCTTAAGCCGATATTGATTTTATTAACATTTGAACTCATTTTTTGCTCCTAGCAACATTTAAAAAACAAAACCATTATAGACGATTATTCTATTCAGTCAATCTAAAAAACTGCTTAATCGGCTGCCCTTGCTTGCCTTGCTGTTGATAAAGCATAGTGTGATACTCAGGATAACTGCCTGCACGTTGTGCAAAAAAATTATGGTGTGCTAAGTAACCATAAACTGCCATCATTACCACAGGCAACATACCCAACCACAAAGCCTTTCCCAAAGCGCTTTGATGGCTCACATATCGCTTCAACAACAAACGCAATTGCCACACAAACCACACAACCGCCACCATCGACACCAAATACTTCGGCAACGGCTCATAACGAAACCCCCACCAATTGGCGAAAAAATCCATTGTATAATCAATAATATGAAATAGGCTAATCAGGAAAACAATCTCCAAAATCAGCACTTTGTTCACAAACGGATACACCAGCACATGCGTTGCAAGAACCAATGCCCCCATCACAATCAAGAAATGCATCAGTAGCTGATAATTCATCAAATATTCTTGCGACTGCCCCAAGTAATCGTCAAACAAACTCAAGCCCACCGCAACGAGCAAGGCACAAAGCGCTTTGAACGGCAGCTGCCACGCCCAATGAAGGCTTACGGTTTCTCTTCTTGCCATGTGATTTGCTCCAAAAAGTTAGAAAGTACTTGCTTTGCAAGCGATTCTTGAATGCCTTCCAGCATCACATCAATCATAAATCCTTGATTTTTATCGCCCACATCGGCAGCCGTTAAATAAGCATCAACCAATGCCACATCGCCATTCATGTATTTTTTAGAGGGCTGAACACAATAAGTGGTTTTAAATGCTCGCCCAGAAATATCAATAAAGCCTGCTTGGCAACGGAAATCACCATAATCTCTTCTCATACGATGCTGATAAGAAATAAAGTATTGCCCACTGTACAAGCGATAAAACCGCGCACTCGATAATGGCTCACGCGCAAAATACTGCGAATAAACATAAGCTGCATTGCCCACTTGCACATGATCGCTTAGATAAATCTGGCGACTGTTGGCGCAAATCAAGGTTTGCCCGCTAACCAAATCCTCTGCTTCTGGCTCTTCAGAGCCGTCCCAGCATCGTATATCATCGCTAATTTCCATGGGAACATTGTAGCGACCTAAGGTTCCTGTAGGCAGTTTGGGTTTTAGGAATCGTTGGTAATACTGCTCATTATCTGCCATCAATTGATGAGCAATTTGAGCATTCAACTCATCAACACTTGGCAGCTTGCCCTCTTCTTTCTCCACACGCTCAAGCAAAGCGCTTAGATATTCCACAGGAACAATAAATCCAATGCCATTGCCTTGTGTTGCAACATTCACGCCTACTACTTCGCCCTTTTCGTTCAACGTTGGCCCACCACTCATACCAGGATTCAATGCGCCTGAGAACAAAAGGCGCGGTGTCGAGGTATTTTGTTGCATACCGTTGCTGCTACCTTCAACAATAGAAAAGCCCAAATCATTGGGGTTGCCCAGTGAGAATAACGTGTCACCCTGTTCGGAATGCTTGGCAAAGTTCAGAGGCTTGCCCAAAGCGCTTTCCGCCCTGAGCAAGGCTAAATCATTAATCACATCAACCGCTACCAGCGATAATCTACCCTGCTGATTGTTCACGTCTAAATAATCAACACCATAGCCCTCGCGCGAGAGCGTAGGGGAGATAACGTGGTAATTGGTTGCCACCAACGAACCATCGCCCACTAAAAATCCCGAGCCAATCGCAATTTTCTGCCCTGTTTCTAATCGCACACTGCGCACTTGATAAATGCTGGATTTGTAATCCTGAAAGACTTGATGGCGAGAATTACCTTTGCTTGCCCCCACTGCCGAGAGAAGAGGCTGAGCTAAAGCGCTTTGTACGCTAAGAACCCATATCCCCATCAGCAGCCCAATTACCGCCTTCTTCATGCCATTTCTACCCGAATCATTTTCCGCTTACCCACTTGCAATACGCCCACAAATCCTTTTTCCAAGCAAAGCGCTTTGTCCTCAACCTTCTCCCCCTCAAGCTTCACAGCACCCGCTTGAATATGGCGCAAAGCCTCGCTGGTACTTTGGCACAAACCTGCTTGTTTTAAGACTTGCGCAATCGGCATGGGTTCAGAGCTTTCAAGACGAATGGTTTCCAAATCTTCAGGGATTTCATTTTTGGCAAAGCGCTTTTCAAAGGCATTTTGAGCTTCCAAAGCCTCCGCTTCACTGTGGAAACGCGTAATCAATTCACGCGCCAATTCAAATTTAATATCGCGCGGATTACGACCATTTACCGCTTCTTGTTTTAAGGTTTCAATCTCTGAAAGTGGACGCATAGACAGCAAATCAAACCAGCGCCACATCAAATCATCAGAAATGGACATAATTTTGCCAAACATCTCATTAGGCGCATCAAAAATCCCCACATAATTGCCCAGCGATTTACTCATTTTCTGCACACCGTCTAAGCCTTCTAAAATAGGCATGGTGATAACGGTTTGCGCACTTTGTCCGTATTCACGTTGTAAATCACGCCCCACCAAAAGGTTAAACTTCTGATCAGTTCCGCCCAACTCCACATCTGCACAAAGCGCTACCGAATCATAGCCTTGCGTTAAGGGATACAAAAACTCATGCACCGCAATGGGGCGATTTTCGCTGTAGCGTTTTTGGAAATCATCACGCTCTAAAATCCGCGCAACGGTATAGCGCGAAGCAAGGCGAATCATATCCACAGAAGTCATTTTATCCATCCAATCGGAGTTAAAAACAATCTCGGTTTTTTCAGGGTCAAGAATTTTGAACACTTGTTGCTTGTAGGTTTCAGCATTTGCCAAAACTTGCTCTTTTGACAGGGGCGGACGCGTAGCATTTTTGCCCGAAGGGTCGCCGATTTGTGCGGTAAAATCCCCAATCAAAAACAGAATTTTATGACCAAAATCTTGAAACTGACGCATTTTATTCAGCACAACCGTATGCCCAAAATGCAAATCTGGCGCTGTGGGATCCATGCCTAATTTAACGCGCAAGGTCTTCCCTGCCTTGAGTTTTTCGATAAGCTCGGCTTCTCCAATAAAATCCTGTGCGCCACGTTTTAAAACTTGCAATTGTTCTTGTATCTTATCCATCATAATTCCTTAACCAACAAAGGGTAAAAATGTTAAAAAACGACACGATTGTGCGCAAAATGCTGTGGATTTTGCTGCCATCGAGCCTCCTTTTAGGGCTGGCATTTCTGTATCTAAGCGAGATTTCGCCTGCTGAGTATAACAAAATTCCTCCTGCCCCAAGCCAGCCCATCGCCCCACAAATACCCGAAATTGCTAACCTTCCAACCGATGAACCTTCGGATTCATTACCTCCTCCCCCAGCTCATCAAAGCGCTTTTATCAAACGTTATCAAACCCTCCACTGCTCTCAAAACTGCCTAAGCGCTTTGTTAAAAAGCGACATCAATCCTGTTTTGCTGGCGCAATTAACGCCTTTGCATTCCCGCTTAAGTCACCTCAGCAACATCCACATTGATTTGCTCTATGCTGATTACGAACATCAGGGAGCCATTAACCCTATCAATAGCAAAATGTTGGCAATTTTCTTACCACAAAGCGCTTTTTTTGCCCGCGAAGAACACGGAAAAATAGCTTTTTATGATAAACGAGGTAATGCGCCCGAAGCCGCGATGGATCGCTATCCTTTGCATTACGACCGCATTTCTTCTCCCTTTGATTTACATCGCATTCACCCCATCACACGCCAAGTTCGCCCACATGAAGGAGTGGATTTTGCAGCGCCGATTGGTCGTGAAGTTCGCAGCACAGGCGATGGCGTTGTGCGTTTTGTGGGGCGACAATCAGGCTATGGCAAACTCATCATCATTGATCATGCTCAAGGTTACGAAACGCGTTATGCTCATTTGCATCGTTATTTTGTGGAAGAAGGAGAACGGGTCAAACGTGGGCAAATCATTGCCCACGTTGGTAACACAGGCTTTTCTACAGGGCCTCATCTGCATTATGAAGTCAGAATTCATGGCGTGGCGCACGATCCATTAACCGTACGCCTCCCAAGCCAATATCCTCTAGCCCAAGAGGAACTCAACAGCTGGCAGTTTCGAGCAGAGCAACAAATGAAGGCATTGGAAATGTTGAAATCAGCAAAGCCCTAATTTAGCCTTTCAACACTGAAAAACACTCATCTAAGCGCTTTGAAGACACCTTCACCGCCGTTCCCAATTCCTGCGCAAAGCATTGCACGCGCCATTCCTCCAACAACCAAAAATACGAAACCAACGCCTCTCCTCGCGCTCCTTGAAAACCTCGTTCACTACTCACCTGACCAATATGAACAATCTTTGCCTGTGCCAAAGCGCTTTGTAACGCCTGCTCATAAGGCAAAATCTGCTCCTGCCAACGAGCATCTTTCATGGGGTCAAGCTTCATTTTGTCCAACCTTTTCAGTAAAGCTTGCATATAACGCGTTAAATCCACAAAGCGCTTTGGCTCTGTTGATTGAATAAAGCCAACATAAACCAACCGCCCTATCTGACGCTCAATATCTTCACGCGCTGGCGCATATTTCACGCCACGCAAACGCTCATTCACCTCGCTGTAGCTTGCCAGCAAAGCCTCCAATTGTTTGGATAGTTGCGTCACGTTACGCACCAATTCTTTCTTCAAAAGTGCCAAAGCGCTTTGATAACTTAGCTTGCTACGAGGAACCTCATGTTGCAAACAAAGCGCTTTAATGGACGCTGCCACCAAATCATCTAACAAATGCCCTTGTTGCGCACCGCCTACCGATTTAATGATTTTCTGGTAATACAAAGCTAAGCGGCTCATATTCGGCAATTGCTTGCGTAAATAATTGATTTCGGGGCTAAGCTTCAAACGAAACAAATGCAATACCCCTAAGGCATGATGTTGCTTGGCGCGTTCTGGGTCATCGTGCAAACGCAAACGCAATTGCCCATCGCTCTCAAGCGTCAACGCAGGATAACCCAACATACCGCCTTTCATCTTCTCTTGCATGGGCAAATGCTCCCACGCCCAATCATTCACCACATCGCCTGTTACCAAAGCGCTTTGACTTCTCGCCTGAAACGATTCAGAAGCTCGGCTAGAGAACTGCTGTTGCAAAGCGCTTAAATCACGCCCCTCTGCCACCACTTTTCCGCCTTCCATCAGGCGAATATTCATGCGGCAATGAGGGTCAAGATTCAATTCTGCCCATGTTTCCACAGGGATTTTGATACCACGCATGGCAAAAATCGCGGCGCTTAATTGCTCATCAAGTGGTGCATCTTTCATCTCTGCTAAACGCTCGCCAAGCGCTTTGGCATAATCAGGAATCGGCACAAATTGTCGCCGCCAAACTTTCGGCAAAGCGCGTAACATCGCCTCCAGCTTGCCCACAAACATCGCTGGCACCAAACGCTCCAAATCCCTTTCCTGTAAAACATTCAATGCCGTCAGTGGCACAATCACTGTCACACCATCATCAACTGCGCCAGGCTCAAAATGATAACTCAGCGCAAATTGCTGACCATGCAAGCTTAAATAATCAGGGTAACCTTCGTGGCTGGTGGTTGCATTTTCTTGCAATAAATCCGACTCTTGCATACGCAAAGCGCTTTCGCCATGCTCCTTCGCCCATTGCTCTAAGCTAACCACGCTATGGACGCTCTCGTCCAAACGCTGATAATAAAACGCGGCGATGGTTTGCTCATCTAACAAAATACTGCGGTTTCGCAAGCGGTCTTCAAAATCCTCCAGCTTCTCGCGCAATGCTAAATTCTGTTTAATCACCGATAAACGCGTATTCAGCTCGCCTGTCACCAATGCCTCTTCTACAAAAATGCGATGCGAAAGCGCTTTGTCTTGTTTGAAAAAAGGCTTTTGTCTTCCTGAAACCAGTGGCAAACCATAAAGCAACACCGTTTCCTCCGCCATCACATTGCCTGCCTTTTTGCTCCAATGGGGGTTTCGGTATTGGGTTTTGGTGAGATGAGAAGCAAGCTGCTCCAAATCTGCCAACACAATCGGCGCACATACACGCGCAAAAACTTGACTCGTTTCTACAATCTGCGCTGCCATAACAGAAGATAGTTTTTTCTTCGCCAAAGCGCTTGCTGGAAATAGGCGAAAACGGCGATTACGCGTGCCTAGATAACTTTGGCTTTGCTCGTCCCATAAGCCAACTTGGTCTAAAAAACCTGAAAGTAACGCACGATGCAAACTCTCTAGCGAAGGATTCACCAAACCAAATCGCCCTTTGCTACCTTCAGGTTTGTCCAACCATTCGTGTGTGCCTAAATCATTGATAGCCAGCTTACGCTCACGACAATCGCGCAACAACTGATTAACCAGCTCGCGCCATTCGCGCATACGCCCTTCATGGAGAAAATAACGGTTACACCATGCCCTAAGCGCTTTGTTACTCAAGGCATGACGCTCATGTTGGTAGCGGAAAAAGAGGTTCAGCAGGGTTTGGAAATCGCTGTTTGGGTCTTGAAATTCGCCTTGACGCTGGTCTGCAACCGCCTCTTGCCCAAAAGGTCGCTCACGTGGATCTTGTAAAGATAAAGCAGCAAGTACAATCAAAGCCTCTTGCAAACACCCTTTCCGCTCCGCCTCAAACACAATCCGCGCAAAGCGTGGGTCAATGGGCAAACTTGCCATTTTCCGCCCCAAAGCGCTTAACTCATTCTTCTCATTGACAGCTTTCAATTCAAACAACAAACGATAACCATCATTAATCAAGCGTTCATCAGGTGGTTCAACAAAGGGAAAATTGCCTACATCGCCCAATTGCAGCGCCAACATCTGCAAAATCACCGCCGCCAGATTCGTACGCAAAATTTCAGGCTCGGTAAATTCTGCTCGGGATTTGAAATCCTCTTCACTGTACAAACGAATGCAAATGCCTGCGCTCAAACGCCCACATCGCCCTGCGCGTTGGTTAGCCGCCGCTTGTGATATGGCTTCAATAGGCAGGCGTTGGGTTTTGGTACGCAAAGAATAGCGGCTGATTCGTGCTGTGCCTGTATCAATAACATATTTGATACGCGGCACGGTGAGCGAGGTTTCCGCCACATTGGTCGATAACACAATGCGCTTTTTGGCTTTGGGGTGAAAAACTGCCTGTTGCTCAGCAAGTGATAACCTGCCAAATAGTGGCACAATTTCTGCCTGCAACGATTGATGATTCAGCTGTTGTTGTTTTTGTAAATACGACAAGGTTTCTCGAATCTCGCGTTCGGTGGGCAAAAAAACCAACACATCGCCCTGCCCCTCACGCTCCAATTCCAACAAAGCGCTTTGAATCTGCTCTGGCAAATCCTCATCAGGCAAAGGTTCCCGATAACGAATCTCCACAGGATAGCTTCGCCCACTAACCGAAAAACTTGGGGCATTAAAATGCTTTGCAAACAAATCACTATCAATCGTTGCGGAGGTGATGATGACTTTTAAATCAGGTCGCTTGGGGAGCAATCGGTGTAAATAGCCCAATAGGAAATCAATGTTGAGGCTACGCTCGTGTGCCTCGTCCACAATAATGACTTCGTATTTTGAGAGGTAAGGGTCATGCAAGGTTTCTGCCAACAACATGCCATCGGTCATCAGCTTGATAATGGTGTTTTCATTGTATTTTTCATCAAAACGAACCTGATAACCCACCTCTTCTCCCAACACGCAATCCAGCTCCTCTGCAATTCTTGAAGCGACACTACGCGCAGCAATTCGGCGAGGCTGAGTGTGAGCAATCATGCCTTTGGCTCCCAAACCTAGCTTCAAGCACAACTGTGGCAATTGAGTGGTTTTCCCTGACCCTGTCTCCCCACTGATAATCACCACTTGATGCTTCGAAATCGCCTCCAACAAAGCGCTTTGATGCGCCAAAACAGGAAGGTTTTGATTCAATTTTGGCGTGGGCAAAGCGCTTTGACGTGCTAAAAATTGGGCATGGCTTTTTTGGTAACGCGTGGAAAAAAGCGCTTTATCACGCTCGGCTGGCAAATGCTCTCGCTCGCGTTGCATGATTTTTTTCCAAAGCTTTCGCAAACCATGTGCATCAGCACACAACAATTGCTCCCATTGAGGCTTGAAATGAGGAGGAAGGCTTGTGGGAGGAAGGTCTTTAGTTTTATCTTTCATTATCAATCCTTTACATTTTCTCATCAAGGCATCATAGGGAGAATCATGTTATCTCATCATTCCAGAATGCCTAGCTTTTGGTAAACTATCACTGTATTTTCAAATCCTTTAAGGCTTCGCTATGATTCAAAATTCTTGGAAAAAACGCTATCGTGGCATCATCATCAGCTCGATATTGTTCATCTTCTCGTTGCTCATCTTCTTTGGTGCACAACAATTTTTTGCACATACCAACAACCACAACCATGAAATCCAAAACAAGCTTATCACCACTGCTTATCATCTCATGGATTTGGACAAATCCACCCATGATGCGTTGTTGCACATGAGCGAAAAGCCACAAGAAGCCATCACAGCTACCTTAATGGATAATTTGAATAACCAAGTTAATTATATTCATGCTTTGATTCAAGAATTAGAACAAGGTATGAAAGTCTATCAATACAATTTCCGACTTGGCTCCTTGCAAGAATTAGATAATAACAATCTTATTAACAGTATTCTCACAGAATGGAAAGCCACCCAAAGTAAAGTATCTCCTTTATTGAGCCAAAGCGCTTTCCCTTATGATGATACCTTACGTTATAAACTTTTAGAAGTAGATACCCATGTAGATTTATTGATAAGCTATTATCGCCTTTTAAATACGTTGGTCACTCAATCAGCTGGCGATAGCGAGCTGGCACAAAATATCATCATGGTAACCAGAATTTTTATTGCCATTCTTTATTTATTCCTACTGTTTTTTATTTTTATACGCCGTTTACGTCAGCAAGACCAAGAAATGATGACTATCCATCAGGATTACCAGTCTATTTTAGACAGTGTTCATGAAGGATTATTCTTAATTGATTTGAATTTTAACGTTTCTACCCAATATTCCAAAGCGCTTCATCAATATGTTCAATTCAAGCCACGCCATCAAATGAATTTGTATCATGTTCTTGATGATTTAGTTCCCAAAAGCCAAATTCAACTTTTAGAACGATTTTTGAAGCAAGTTTTAAATCCTCGCATCAAGCAAAATTTAATTGGCGATTTAAATCCTTTGAACAATATTCAAGTGCGACAAGCAGATGGCGAAGATCGCTGGCTAAGCTTCCAATTTCGCCGAGTGATTGATGCAGAAAGCAAAAAAATCACGGGAATTTTAGCCAGTGTCCGCGATACCACAGAAAACATCACCACCGAAAAGCGCTTAGAAAATGAACGCGAACACAGCGATATGCAGCTGGAAATGCTAACAACCATTTTACGCGTAGACCATCAACTGCTGGAAAGTTTTATTCGCAATGTGGTGGCTGGCTCTAATCGAATGAACGGCATTTTGCGCCGCCCTGCTTTACGCTCAATTGATTTCCGAAGCAAAATTGAAGACTTATTCCGCGAAGCACATTTGCTTAAAGGCGAAGCATCTGCTTTGGATTTGCGCTTGTTTGTCAATCTAACCACGAAAATGGAAGATAAATTGCAAATTCTCAGCAAACAAGAACATTTACGTGGTAACGATTTCTTCGGCTTTACCATCGATTTAGAAGATTTGATGAGTAGCGTAGAAAAAACAGAGCAACTTTTAAAACGCTTAGGTGGTATTAAAGTAGAAAATGCTGAACAATTGGCGCGTGAAATTCATCAAGCAACCGAAAACAATGCTTCATTACTGATGCAATATTTCGAGCAATTCAGCCAAGATATTGCCACCAGACAAGGAAAATTGGTGACTTTAGAAATGGCTGGCTTTGACCAGCATACTTTAGATAACGATAAACTCGATATCCTCAAAGAGATTATGATTCAATTGGTTCGCAATGCTATTGTTCATGGTATTGAAAACCCCAAACAACGCAAAGCCATCGGCAAAAATCCTGAAGGTGTGGTTCATATTGAACTCAATGCGCATGGAGAACAATTTGAGCTTTGCGTATCTGATGATGGCGCAGGCATCAATCTCGAAGCTTTGCGTGAAAAAGCTGCTGTTTTACCTGAATTTATGGGGCAAGACATCAAAGCGCTTAGCCCCAAAGCACTTTACCCGATTTTGTTTGTGTCAGGATTTTCAACGGCTGTACATGTCACAGAAGATGCAGGGCAAGGCGTGGGCATGGGCGCGGTGCGCGAGCGTTTGCAAGCCATTAATGGTAAGCTAGGGATTGAAAGTGAAGCTGGCGCTTATACTCGCTTCCATATTCGTTTTTCTTAAACTATTGAGAGCATTGAATTTATGTATCAATTAATGGTGGTTGATGATTCCATCATCATACGCAACAAAATTGCCCGTTCTCCCGCTTTACAGGGCAAATTTAACGTGGTTTGCCGTGCCAAAAATGGCTTAGAAGCTATCAAAATGTTTCGCCAATATCAGCCTGATGTGGTGACGATGGATTTAAATATGCCGATGATGAATGGCGTTGAGTGTATTCAAAATCTGATTAAAATCAATCCAAAAATAGAAATTTTGGTGGTTTCCGCCATCTCTGATAAAGAAACAGGCATTAAAGCGTTAGAATATGGAGCCAATGGTTTTCTAACCAAGCCTTTTAGCGACCAAGCACTTTTGAAGGCATTAACCGAACTTATGGAGAATTCTAGTGATTACTGAAGATAATATGCTGACTTTTATTAACGGCATTAACCGTTTCTTCAAAGAAGTCAATAAAGTCGATATTGAAGTTTCCACCCCCTACATCACAAGCAACCGCGAACCTGTCGCTTATGATTATTCAGGCGTGATTACCATCACAGGCCCCTATCATGGTTGTATTTATTTCACCGCACCCCAAGTTTTGCTGCGCCATGTTTTGATTTCTCTGAACGAGCCTGATACTTCAGAACCCATGATTCGCGATATTGCAGGCGAGATTGCCAATACCTTATCAGGTAACGCGCGCGCAGAATACGGTGAGGAGTTTGAAATTTCTGTGCCTCATGTGGTGGAAGGCTTACCTGATGAAAATATTTTGCAACGCGATGCACGCTCGTTCATCATTCCTATGAAATGGAAATCTTACAAAGCGGCATTGGTCATTTGCTTAACCTTTAATCCTAATAGTTGATTCTCAAATAGTTTTCAACCCGCACTTGCGGGTTTTTTTATGTCTATTGATAAAGCAGCAAAGCGCTTTTCTCCACCTATCCTAACCATTCATTCATTTTGTTATAATACTTGATAAGAAACATTATCTTTTAACCTCTCATTTCAAAGGAACCCTAACCATGAGAACAGATCCTAATCTTATCGAGAAAAATCCTATTGCTCCTCATGATATTACCCTAAACCCTCAATCCAAAGACCAAGAGCTTTGGCAGAAATATCTCGATGCCAAAAAAGAAACCCCCATGTTATTCCCGACTGAAGGCGCAAAGCGCTTTGGGGTGAGCGAATTTCAATTGTTGCTGGCATCGCCTGAGAGCCGTTATTTGGGTGGAGCGTGTGCAGAAATGCTGATGGAGCTGGAATCGCTCGGCGTGATGGAAAATATTGTGCGCAATGAATTTGCCGTACATGAAAAACTGGGCGCATTCAGCAACCTCAAGATTGGGCCGCAATTTGGCTTAGCAGTCAATGAAGGCGGTTTGGATTTACGCATTTTCATCAAACGCTGGGCTCATATGTTGGCAGTGGTTAATCCTGAACGTCAAAGCTACAGCATTCAGTTTTACGACAACTTAGGACAAGCGGTGAGCAAAGCCTTTGTGCAGGATAAAAGTCCTGAAAATCTTGCGCGTTTCCAAGCGCTTTGCGACAAATACGCCAACCAAGCCCAAGCAAGCATCACACTACAATCCATTGTTCCACAAAGCGATTGGCACTATCACCAGCTCAGCGCGGAACAACAAAGCGCTTTCCAAAACGATTGGCGCAATCTCAAAGATATTCACGATTTTCATGGCGTTCTCAGCCAATACAAGCTTGACCGAGCCAGCAGTTACCATCAAGCGCCAGAAGGCATGAGCAAAGCGCTTCAACCGAGCGTTATTGAGGTTTTGTTTGAACATTTGGCTGAGAAAGAAATTCCTGTGATGATTTTTGTCGGCAACACAGGCATGGTGCAAATCCAAACAGGCACCGTTAAAACCCTCAAACGCGCCAGTGGCTGGTTCAATATTCTTGACCATGACCACAACGGCTTCAATCTCCATCTTCATGATGAAGCATTGAAACAAGTATGGTGGGTCAAGCGCCCCAGTGTTGATGGTGGATTTACCACCGCCATTGAAGGCTTTGATAAATATGGCAACAGCATCATCACTCTCTTTGGCGAACGCCACGAAGGCTCCGAACAATGCCCACGCTGGAATACTTTACTTGATGAGCTGTGCCAATTGTTTGAAAAAAAGGAGGGAGCATGAAGTCGTGGTGGAAAATCTTAAGCCTAAGCGCTTTGTTTGCACTGGGGATTGCGCAAGCTGATGTCAAGCGCATTGTAACCTTAAGCCCTGATGTGGTTGATATTGTGGTGGAACTTGATGGTACAGAGCGCATTGTAGGCAAAGATAGTACCAACCGTAATCCTGCCCTCAAAGATGTGGCAAGTGTTGGGGTTCATCGTAACCTCACGGTTGAACCGATTGTGGCGCTAGAGCCTGATTTGGTCGTGGGTAGTTACATGGTATTGCCCAACAATATCTTTGACAAACTAAGCGCTTTGGGCGTGAATGCGGTTAATGTTGCACCTGATGAAAGCTTAGAATCCTATGTGCACAGCATTGAAAAATTAGGCGAGCTATTAGGGAAAACAGAGAAAGCCAAAGCTCTTTCTCAACAATGGCAACAAGGCATGCAAGCCTTACCCGAAACAGGCAAACGTTATCTGCTGAGTTACGATGGTCGGATTGTGGCAGGTCGTGGCACCGTTGGCGATACCTTCATCAAGCTGGCTGGCGGCATCAATGCAGCTGACGTTGATGGCTTAAAGCCTCTTTCGCGTGAAGGTTGGCTGGCGGCTAATCCTGATGTGATTATCATCGCTGAGCATCATAAAAGCGCTTTAGGCGAGATTGAGGTGGTGAAACAACGTGAGGAAATTGCTCAAAGCCCCGCAGCTCAAAACAATCAAGTCCATTATTGGCCTGCCAATAGCTTTTTACGTTATGAACTGAAAAGCCCAGAAGTAGTCAAACAATTGCATGATTTAGCCCAATGAATCACGAGCCAAACCAAAGCGCTTTGATTCTCATACCCAAGCCATCTTTGCTATGGCTTGGGTGGTTCATTGGAAGTTTAGCGTTGATTTACTTAGCTTTAGGCGTGGGTTTTGGCACCTGGAAAGCGCCTTATCATCTCAATGAGATGATGTGGAACATTCGCTATCCTCGCGTTGTTAGTGCTTTATTGGTAGGCATGAGTTTGGCTGTGAGTGGCTCGGCATTGCAAGCATTGTTCGAAAATCCACTCGCTGACCCCAGTTTAATCGGCACCTCTGGCGGAGCAGCTTTGGGCGTGGTGGTGGTTTTGGGCTTAGGGATTTCAGGTATTGGTGTGCCTTTGGCGGCGTTTTTGGGCGCGTTGTTTGCTTGTGGGTTTATTTTGTTATGCCATCGATTTTGGGGTGGCGGTAAAGTAGGGCTGCTGATAACAGGATTTATCCTAAGCGCTTTTTGTGGAGCATTGGTCAGCTTGATACTGTTTTTATCCGATGATTTGGTGTTACGCAGTGCTACCAATTGGCTCGCAGGTAGCATGGCAGAAGCTGGCTTTGTACCTATTCGCTATGCTTTAGGCTCCATGATATTAGGCTTGATTATTTTGTTACCACTGGGCAAACGGCTCGATATTCTGATGCTTGGCGAAACTCATGCTCATACTATGGGCATCTCGGTACAACAAACCCGTATGCTAACCGTTATCGGAAGCGCTTTGCTAACAGGAGCGGCGGTCTCTCTGGCAGGCGTGATTGGTTTCATTGGCATGATGGTTCCCAATATGATGGCGCTTATCAAAGGCGGTGGACGAACAAAGCTGATGCTCTATTCGGGCTGGCTGGGCGCAATGATGCTGTTGGTGATTGATAGTAGCGCACGGCTCATCAGTTATCCTATTGATTTACCTGTAGGCATTGTGTTGGCATTACTGGGAGGCCCTTTCTTTGTCTGGCTATTCATGAAGGCAGGGCGATATGGTTGATTTGTTTACCCTCCATCAGCTAAGCGTTCAAGCTGGCGCAAAGCGCTTATTGGAAATCCCTAAACTCAGTATTCCTCAGCATCAACTGGTTGCCCTTATTGGCTCCAATGGCGCTGGCAAAAGCACGCTCTTACATGCCTTGCTTGGGCATGTCCCCAATGCTCGCTTGCAAGGGGATATTCATTGTTTAGGCGATAAGGTCATCAATTGCTTGAATCAAGGCAAAATTGCTTGGGTTGGGCAACATGAGCAATTCTCTCTGCCACTAAGCGCTTTGGAATACGCGTTGCTTGGCGTATCCAAACGTTTGGCATGGTATCAAACTCATGCAAGCGCTGACGAAACCAAAGCGCTTGCTCTCTTTGAACATTTCGAACTCAAAGCGCTTGCTCATAAACGCGTCTCCTCGCTTTCAGGTGGCGAACGCCAACGATTGGCTATCATTCGCGCACTGATGCAAGATAGCCCTGTGTTGCTACTTGATGAGCCTAGTAATCATCTCGACATTCGTCACGAACGTCAGCTCTTTGCCTATTTGAAATATCTGGTTGAAGAACAGGGTAAAAGTATCGTGGTTGTGTTGCATAATTTAAGCCATGCCCACCGCCACGCTGATACTCTCATTGCACTACATGACGGCAAACTCCTTGCATGTGGCTCTGCTGATGAAGTTCTCACCGATTCAAATCTACAAACCATGTACCAAACCACTATCTACCGCCACCACACCCATCAAGGCACACTCTACTCTTAAACCCAAAGCGCTTTATTCTTTGGAATAAGGTGTTGATTCTTTATTTGGGGGTTTCACCCCCAAGCCCCCACAAGGGGTGTTACACCCCTTGACCCCAGAGCATTAAAAAGTAAAACCCCCACTCAAAACAAAGTTTTGGTGGGGGTTTTACTTTTTAAAATACTTTGCGGGGTGCAGGGGCATCATGCCCCTGCTGGGGTTCGGGGCAAAGCCCCGAGTAAAGCACAAATGACTTATTCCAAAGAACAAAGCGCTTTGGGTTTAAGGTAGATCATCAAGTTGGACTTTAGCGCGAGGGAGTAGGTCTTCATGTTTGACGTTCATCAGATAAACCGCTGAACTGGCGACAAAAATAGAAGAATAAGTTCCAAAAACAATCCCTGCAATCATGGCGATAGCGAAGCCAAATAAAGTTGAGCCACCGAAGATAGCCAATGCGAGAACGGCGAGCAAGGTCGTCAAGCTGGTGATGATGGTTCGGGCGAGAGTTTGGTTAATGGATAAATCCAACACATCTTTTGGCTTCATACTAGGATAGTGGATAAAATTTTCCCGAATACGATCATAAACGACCACTGTATCGTTCACAGAATAGCCCAAAACTGCTAGCAATGCAGCTAAAATGGTGAGGTCAAATGTCCATTGAGTCAGTGAAAACAAAGCAGCTACCACAATCACATCGTGCAACTGAGACAGAATCGCGCCAAAAGCAAATTTCCACTCAAAGCGAAGCCCTAAGTAAATGACCATACCCAAGCTGGATAATAAAAGCGCAGCAATGCCTTTTTCAACCAACTCTTCTTTGTATTGTCCACCGATTTTGGATTGCCCCAAAAGTTTTATTTCGGGAGCATCAGCTTTCAAAGCGCTTACCATATCACGCATAACAGCTTCTGTATCGCGACCAGAAACTTCCCCAAAACGCACTTGCACATCTTGCGATGAGCCATATTGAATAACACTAGCTTCAGGGTGAATCTGTTGCACAATTTGGCGGATTTGCGTGATATTGGCAGCTTGAGGATACTGAATTTCAATGGTTGCACCGCCTGTTAGCTCAAGACCAAAATTAAATCCTCGCACCATTATCAACAACAGCGATGCAATTGTCAGCACTACAGAGAACCATGCTCCTTTCTTGGCATGGCTCATAAACGCCATTTGAGGCAAATGCATAATCATTTTTTCACCTCCAACCCCAAATTAGGCTTAGGATTGCGTAGTAAGAAATACTCTACCAAAGCTCTGGTGACGAAAATAGCGCTGAACATAGTGGTTAAGATACCCAACGATAAGGTCACAGCGAAGCCTTTAATAGGACCTGCGCCAAAGCTAAACAGCATAATGGCAACAATCAATGTGGTGATGTTGGCATCAACGATGGTTGAAAGCGCATTGGCAAAGCCTTGTCTTGTAGATTCAGTGGGCTGAATACCTTGCACCAATTCCTCACGAATCCTCTCATAAATCAACACATTAGCATCAACTGCCATACCCAGTGTCAGCACAATTCCTGCAATACCTGGCAAGGTTAAAGTTGCCCCAATCATCGACATGAGACCAACCAGCAGAATCAAGTTGAACACCAAAGCAATATTGGCAAACCAACCCAATTTCTTGTAGTAAATCCCCATAAATAACATTACCAAAACCAAACCAAGCAAAGATGCACTCATGCCTTGATCAATATTTTTCTGACCTGCTGAAGGGCCAATTGTACGCTCTTCAATAATATAAACAGGAGCAACCAATGAGCCAGCACGTAAAGTTGCAGCCAGTTTTTCCGCACGTGAAACAGGAGAAACGCCTGTGATTTGGAAGTTTGCACCGAATTGACCTTGAATGGTTGCAGCATTCACCACAGTTTCGCGTTTTTCGACGATGGTTTCAGGTTTGCCTTCTGCATTTTGGCGCGTGACAGGAATGTATTCCACATACATCGTTGCCATTTGTTTTTGCAGATTTTCGCGCGTAATTTGTGCCATCTGTGAACCACCTGCGCTGTCTAAGGTTACATGAACCTCAGGGCCACTTTGCCCATAAGGATTAGCAACTGCATCAGTAATATGCTCACCACTCATAATGACTTTACGCTTCAGTACAATAGGTGTGCCATCTTCAAAATAGGCTAGCTTGCTATGTAGTGTTGCACGACCCATTTTAACTGCTTGGGCAATATCTGCTTGTTCATCAACCATATAGAATTCGAGCGTTGCTGTTGAACCCAGCAATTCTTTGGCTTGCGTTACATCTTGAATTCCTGGTAATTGCACCAAAATTCTATCATCGCCAACTACTTGAATCGAAGGCTCTGCAACGCCCAAGCTGTTCACACGCCCTGACATGCGAATACGGTTCTGCTCTGCCGCACGGCGTTTCAAAGCGCTTATGCCCTCTTCTGTGTATTGCAAACGCAAAGCAAGGCGACCATTCTCTGCCGTTTTCAACCGTTGCACATCATGTGGCAAATATTGGAAAAGCGCATTGAGGGCTTGTTCGCGCCCTTCGTCATCGCTGAAATAGACTAATACCCCACCTTCTTTCAACATCTCAATCTCTTGGAAGGAAAGATTAGCTTTACGCAAATTATCAGTTACCAATTCCAGCAATTCGTTACTTTTACGCGTCAATAATTCATTCACATCAACTTGCAACAAAAACGAAATCCCACCGCGCAAATCCAAGCCCAAATTCATTGGCGTTAAGCCCATATCTTGCAAAAATTGCGGTGTATTTGGTAGTAAATTAACCGCGACATTGGCATCAGGGTAGCGCTTTGCCAGCAAATCTTTGGCTTGCAACTGAGCATCTGTTCCAGCAAAGAAGAAATCGACTTTATTGCCCACTTGTTGCCAACGAATAGGATTAAGACCTCCCCAATCTATTTGTATTACGGCTTGTTGTGCCACCACTTCATCTTTAAATTGCACTTGAACTGCTGGGCTTTTCCCAAAAATATTAGGCAACGCCAATAAGGTGCCCATTAGCGTAACCGCCAAAATCAGCCCATATTTCCAAGTGGCGAAAACTTTCGGCATAATTGCTCCTATCCCACAAAGCGCTTTGCTTTGTGGGGATTATCATTGTAAAAGGTGCTTATTTTTGCTCAGAACCATTAGGCTCAGCTTGAGCATCATCTGCTGATTTTGGGGCTTCAGGCGCTTTCTCCGCCTTTTCAACTTTTGCAGGCTCAGAGGCTTCTTCATTCGCTGCTTTGCTGCCCAAAGTTGCTTTTAAGCTGCCTTTGGGCAAAATACCTGCCACAAAAGGTCGTTGGATACGAATCACAGTATTTTTCGCCACTTCTAAATCTACGGCAAAGTCATCAAGTGCCACAATTCTGCCCATCAAACCTGTACTGGTTGCGACTTCATCGCCTTTTTTCAGCGCCGCTACCAATTCACGATGCTCTTTCACACGTTTTTGCTGTGGGCGAATCATCAAGAAATACATCACCACAAACATAATAATCAGCATCAACATCGAACCCATGCCACCACCTTGTGGTGCTGCTGCTTGTTGGGCGTAAGCTGTTTGAATGAAAAACATAAAAATCTCCGTATCGTTTCAAGTCAAAAGAAGCACTCAAAGCGCTTTGGGGCTTTGAGTGTGAAAGGGGCATTATAACGCAAGTTACCCTATCCTCTGAGGTAGCATTACTTAGGCAACGCCTCGTGCCTGCTCAGCATAAAAGTAAGCGGCGAAATCCTCAAAGCGCTTTGCCTCAATAGCTTCGCGCATTTGTCGCATCAAATCGAGGTAATAATGGAGGTTATGAATGGAATTTAAACGTGCACCCAGCATTTCATTGCATTTATCTAAATGATGCAGATAAGCACGGGAATAATGTTTGCAGGTATAGCAATGGCAATCTTCTTCAATAGGTCGCATATCAGCTTTGTATTTTTGATTACGCAATTTCAACACGCCATTTTTGGTAAACAAATAAGCATTTCGCGCATTACGCGTAGGCATCACACAATCAAACATATCAATCCCACGTCGCACCCCTTCCACCAAATCCTCAGGCTTGCCCACGCCCATCAAATAACGAGGCTTATTTTCAGGCAGTAAAGGCAAGGTAAAATCAAGCGTTTGATTTCGCTCTTCTTTGGGTTCACCAACTGCCAAGCCTCCCACCGCATAGCCGTCAAAGCCAAGATTCACCAAAGCGCTTGCCGATTCCGCGCGTAAGGGTTCATAGGTAGAACCTTGCACAATGCCAAACAGCTGATTGGGATTACCTTCATGTGCTCGTTTGCATCGCTCCGCCCAACGCAAAGATAAACGCATGGATTTTGCGGCTTGGTCAAACGTTGCAGGGTAAGGCGTACATTCATCAAATTGCATCACAATATTGGAATTTAAGTCCCGTTGCACTTGCATCGAACGCTCAGGTGTTAAAAAAACCTCGCTACCATCAATGGGGGAGCGAAAACGAACGCCCTCTTCTGTGATTTTTCGGATTTTTGCTAATGAAAAGACTTGAAAACCACCAGAATCAGTCAAAATAGGCTTGTTCCAGTTCATAAATTGATGCAAACCGCCGTGCTGTTTCACAATTGCCTCGCCTGGTCTTAGCATCAAATGGAAGGTATTGCCCAGAATGATTTGAGCATTAAGCGCGTGCAATTCCTCCACTGCTACGCCTTTCACTGTCCCCAATGTTCCTACAGGCATAAAAATAGGGGTTTGAATGGTCTGACCATTTTGGAATTCAATCACACCGCGGCGGGCGCGTCCATCTTGTTGTAATAAGGTATATTTCATGGCTTATCCATAGAGAAAAACCCTCATCATACCTCAAAATCGCTCGATGCTCCGCTCACGCAAAGCGCTTTACAGGTTAAGCCTTTGTTACAATGCCCTGAGAGAAAAGCTTATTTCTTCATCATAATCAAGATAAATTAAGGATTTCTATGGCGCAAACGAATTTAAACAAAATTCCCTTATGGTCAGCATTACTTCCTGTTTTTGCTTGGATTCTATACTTCATTGGCATCAAAGAAAGCGCTTTGTTGCAAATCCTTGCCAGTGGCTTATTGATTGGTAGTGTCTTATCGGCGGTGCATCATGCGGAGGTAGTAGCACATAAAGTGGGAGAGCCTTTTGGTACCATCATTCTTGCACTAGCCATTACGGTCATTGAAGTAGCGCTCATTATCTCATTGATGGTTGCAGGCGGAGATAACACAGCTTATTTGGCGCGTGATACCGTTTTTGCTGCCATCATGTTGATTTTGAATGGCATTTTAGGTGGCTGCTTAATGATGGGCGGCTTACGCCACAAAATCCAGATGTTTGGTCAAAAATCCGCGACAATGGCTTTGGTGACATTGGTCGCCATTTTGGTACTGACGCTAGTCTTACCCAACTTCACCACCAGCTCACCTGTTGGCACTTACAACAAAGCTCAGCTGATTTTCGTTGCTATTGCTTCGTTGGTGCTTTATTTTTCGTTCATCATGATGCAAACCGTTCGCCATCGTGATTACTTTATCGCCGATGATGACAACCAACACCATCATTTACCACCCCCTTCAACAGCTGTAACATTGGGTAGTTTAGGCTTATTGGTGGTATGTTTGGGTATTGTGGTTTTGCTCGCCAAAGCGCTTTCTCCAACCATTGAAAAGCTGGTGGTTTCTATGGGTGCGCCATTGGCTTTGGTGGGGGTTATTATTGCGGCGGTGGTGCTGTTGCCTGAAGGCATGGCGGCACTGAGTGCGGCAAAACACAATCGCCTACAAACCAGCATCAACTTAGCCTTAGGCTCTGCATTGGCGAGCATTGGTCTAACCATTCCAGCGGTAGCGATGGTGTGCTTAATCTATGATATTCCGATGATTTTGGGTTTAGATTGGAAATCGATGATTTTGCTTTGCTTATCTTTATTCATCACGATGTTATCGCTCAGTCAAGGCAGAACGAATATGCTGTATGGCATTGTATTACTGGTGAATTTATCGGCTTATGTATTCACCGTGATTGTGCCGTAAAGCGCTTTGATTACCTAACAAAAAACCTCCACCGAAGTGGAGGTTTTTTAGATTTTAAACCAAAGCGCTTTGGCTCAAGCCATTAAGGATTAATTCCCAAAGCTTTCAAGGTTTCTTCCGTGATACCACCAACAGCAAGATTGTTATCCTTTTGGAATTTCTCAAGGATTTTTTGCGTACCACGCCCCATCACGCCATCAACCGTGCCAACTTTATAACCACGCTCTTTCAAAGCGCTTTGCACGGCCGCGATAACATTGGTGTTGGATTCATTCTGGCAAACCACCTGTTCCCAACGAACTTCTGCATCAGAAACCTTCTCAAATACCGTTACTTCCGCGTATTCAGCAGGAATCACACGCTCAACTTCTTGCGCTTCTTTCACCAATTTCTTCACGCGCACTGTTTCATAAACCGCAGGCTCAATCACTTCTTGTGTCCGCGCTTCTTCAACCAAAACCTGCTTTTTCACCAGCATAGTCTTTGGCTCAATCACACTTTCTTTCACGGCTGCCTGCTCTTGTACCACTTTCTTCACAATTTTCTCATGTTGCGCTGGCACTTCTTCTACCCGCAATGCCTCGCCCATATTGGAGAAAGTTCTGGCGCTACCTTCGCTACGAATCGCACGATGGGCAGGTTTGGCTACCACTTCTTCAACAACATCACTGTATTGTGGTGCAATCACTTCTTTGCTTACGGTTGCAGGTTCAATCACAATCTCTTCTTCAACCGTTTCAAAAACAGCAGGAATAACTTCTAAGCGCTTTGTCTCAGGCTTCACTTCCACCTTCTCATCAACCCATTCGTACTCTGCTGGCACAATGTCAATGGTTTTGCTTTCTTCTTTAATCACAATCTGCTCAGTGCGTGGTTCAAATTTTGCAGGAACCACCACAAGTGCCGTGCATTTTCCTTCCTCCAATGCAGGCAATGCTAAAGGATTAACAGCAGCTTCCTGCGCTATGCCAATATTGCTCAATGCTGCGCTGATTAAAATCACCGATAAGGAACGTTTCATGTTAAGACCCCTTTGTTTTAACGAATAATAAAGACAGGTTTGTGCGAATAACGCGCAATACGCGCCGCATTTGGCCCCAAAGCCTGACCTTTGGATTTTCCTGTGATAACCACAATCACATCGCTATGTTCTTTATCAGCAATTTGACTGATTTCTTCATAAACCGTGCCATGTGCCACAATATGTTTCACTTGCTTGCCTGCAAAATGCAAAGCGCTTACCTCATGCAAACGCTCTTGCAAACCAGCCATAATTTTCTTCTCATAGCCTACAGGTAAGAAAGAAGAAACCATACTCCCTCCTAAAGGAGGCAATACCGTCACCAGCTGATAAAGCGCTTTATCGCCCCCTAAGGCAAAAGCTGCTTGTTTGGTTTTCTCAATGTGGTCGAGATAATCCAAATCCAATGCAATCAAAATTCTCTCAAACATAAGCCCTCCACTTATGACACTACGGACGTTTCCACATTACCACGCAAAAGCGCTTTGTTCACGCGTCTACGCTGCAAATAAATAACCCACAAATACAAGCCAATGCCAGGAATAAAGGCCCATTCCTTCGCCAAACTTCCTTCCACAGGCAACACCACGCTCAAAATCACTTGATCCCAATCCAAACCAGCTTTTTGCGCCAGAGAATCGGTAGTCACATCATCAATGATGATTTTTTTCACCATCTGCCCATTGAACTCAATAGTGTCATCAGTAGGTTTTAAGGTTAATCCCAAAGCGCTTAGGCGTTCTTCGCTATTCTCACCTTTAAGAATGGGCAACTCAGAATAGAAGGTAATAGGTTTGCCAACATCATTTAATCCTGAGACTTGCAACAAAATTTTATGCCCCACAGGCGCTCGTTCCAAATCCTGTAAAAAGACCTCTGGCGAAACTTTCACACTAGATGGTGAAATTTTTTCTATAAATAAGCCTGGACGGAACAATAACAACGTTGCTAATACTAAGAGCGCCGTTTCATACCAACGATTTTTGGTCAAAAGATAGTTCATAGTGGCAGAAGTAAAGGCAAGCATTGCAACAATGGTTACACCAAAAATCAAAATACCTTTCGCTATGCCAACATCAATCAACAAAATATCAGTGTTGAAAATGAAGAAGAACGGCAGGAGCGCTGTACGCATGCTGTACCAAAAAGCGACCAAGCCTGTTTTAATGGGGCTACCGCCTGAAATGGCAGCGGCTGCGAAAGAAGCTAAGCCCACAGGAGGTGTCACATCAGCCATAATGCCAAAGTAGAATACAAACAAATGCACGGCTATCATCGGCACAATCAAGCCATTTTGTCTGCCCACCTCCACAATAACCACCGCCATCAAGGAAGAAACCACAATATAGTTTGCCGTTGTTGGCAAGCCCATGCCCAAAATCAAGCTAAAGCCAGCAACCAAAATCAACATCAACAACAAATTACCGCCTGAAAGCGCTTCGATAATTGCAGAAAGTTGCACGCCAAAGCCTGTCAATGCAACAACCCCAACAATAATTCCTGCACAAGCCGTTGCAATACCGATGCCAATCATATTACGCGCACCAGCTTCCAAGCCATCACGAATATCAATCAAACCTGTTTTAAAACCAGCTAAATAATTGCCCTGATGACGGAAAAACGATAACAGTGGACGTTGGGTTAATTGAATCACCAAAAGTGCCATCGTTGCCCAAAAAGCAGATAAACCTGGCGATTTTTGCTCCACCATCAAGAACCAAATCAAAATCACCACAGGCAATAAATAATGCAAACCTGAATTCACAGTAGGCTTAATGTAGGGCAGATGAACCAATTCTTCATTCATATCGTCCATCGCTAAATCAGGGAAACGAGAAACCCGATAAATCAAGCCAATATACGCCACAAACAACAAGACGCACACCGCTAAGTCTGCATGATTAGGCAAAGCGCTTTTCAGCCAACCCAAGCCGTATTTCACAGCATAATACAAAACAGTAAGCGTCAAAAAGGCGCTCAACCCACGCAATATTTTAATTTTCCAAGGGCTAATCGGTTCAACGCGTTCTAAACCTCGCAATTGGCTCTTGCATGCTTCCAAATGCACGATATAAACCAGCGCGATGTAAGAAATCAAAGCAGGAAGAAAAGCATGTTTAATCAGTTGGTTATACGGCATACCAATGTATTCAATCATCAGAAATGCTGCTGCTCCCATCACAGGCGGCATAATTTGCCCGTTCACACTCGATGCCACTTCCACCGCTCCTGCTTTCTCCGCGCTAAAACCAACGCGTTTCATCATCGGAATGGTAAAAGTGCCTGTTGTTACAACGTTGGCAATGGAAGAGCCTGAAATTAAGCCTGTTAATCCTGAAGCAACCACAGCTGCCTTTGCAGGGCCACCACGCAAATGCCCTAAATAAGCAAAAGCGCTTTTGATGAAATAATTACCTGCACCCGCTTTATCCAACAATGCGCCAAATAAAACAAACAAAAAGACATATTTGGTCGAAACACCCAACGCTACCCCAAAAACCCCTTCTGTGGTAATCCATTGCTGATTAATGATTTGATTCATCGAGCCACTGTTGTGGGTAATAATCCAGTTAAAGGGGAAGAATTGCCCAAAATAGTTATAAAGCAAAAAGACAACTGCAATAATCACCAGCGGTAAGCCTAAGCTTCGGCGCGTTGCTTCCAAAAGCAACAGAATGCCAATACAACCCACCACAATATCCTGCATAATCGGAGCGCCGACACGTTGGCTTAACTCGCTGTAAAACAACAAATAATAAGAAGCCACAAATACGCTCACTACCGCAAACAACCAATCCCATAATGGCACAAAGCGCTTTGGCGAGCGAGCAAAAGCAGGATAGGATAAAAATGCCAAAAACATCGCAAAGGATAAATGAATTGAACGGGCACGCGTATCATCAAAAACAAAATTAACTTTCCACCCCCATTCATAAGCATAACCTTGCAACACAAACGGCAAGGGTGAGGCAAAATAGATTTGAAACAGCGACCACAAAATAGCCGTCCAAACAATCAATTGTTTGACCCAGCCTGTGGGATTACGCCCACCTGTGTCGCTAGAAGCCACCATATCTTGGAGCTCTTCATGGGTTAGGGTTGTGGTTTTAAGATCTGACATACTCCGTCCTTTTCATCTTTGCTTAAGGCAAAGCGCTTTGTTATTGAGTTTTTGGAAATAGTAGCAAAAGCCATTCATGCAAAAGGGGTGAGCCAAGCCCACCCTATAATGCTTGAAAAAGGAGCGATTACAACCAGCCTTTTTCTTTGTAGTAACGCACTGCGCCATCATGCAACGGAGCAGACAAGCCTGCTTTAATCATCTCTTCAGGCTTCAAAGTTTTGAAAGCTTCATGCATGCCTTGGAAACGTTCAAAATTTTCAAAAACGGTTTTGGTGATTTGGTAAATCACTTCTTCTGGCACATCGGCTGAGGTTACAACGGTTGCATACACGCCAAAAGTATTGGTGGCATCTGGTGTACCATCATACAAGCCCGCTGGAATGGTCACTTTTGAGAAGAAAGGATTATCCGCTACGATTTTATCCACAACCGCTCCCTCAACAGGCACCAAATGAGATGCGCAAGAAGCTGCTGCCTCTTTGATGGCGCCTGATGGGTGGCCTACGTTGTAAGTAATTGCATCTAAGTTATTGTCACACAAAGCGCTTGCCATTTCTGCAGGTTTCAATTCAGAAGCCACAGAGAATGCTTTATCGCCCCAGCCTTCGCCAGCAACCAACATCTCCATCGTGGTGCGTGTGCCTGAACCTGGATTACCAATGTTCACACGTTTACCTTTCAAATCTTGGAAAGATTTGATGTTGGCATCTTGACGCGCCACAACCGTGAAAGGCTCAGGGTGAACTGAGAATACTGCGCGAAGTTTCTCATTTTTCTTGCCTTCAAATTCGCCTTGACCTTGTAACGCACGGAATTGGCTATCAGATTGCGCCATGCCTAATTGACGCTCACCTGAGGCAATTGCGTTTAAGTTATCGACAGAACCACCTGTTGAAGGGGCGTTGCATTTAATGCCTGTGGTAGCCGTATCACGGTTTACCAAACGACAGACTGACTGACCTACTGCGTAATAAACGCCAGTTTGTCCGCCTGTACCAAACGTTACAAATTGCTCTTTTGCCTGCGCATAAACAGAGCCACTGCAAGCTACCATCAAAGCCAATGCGCTTATTTTCAATGATTTCATCATGGTCATCATATCCTCAAAAATAACATTTCTTTCATTGTGTGGTTAGAATAAGAACCACACTGCCCTATTTTTTAACACGCTATCTTTCAACCTCGCAAGTATCGAATGAACAACAAGCTATTTCATTTAAACAACAACCCTCAACTCCTTGATCCTTCTTCTGAAATCAAAGCCTCACCATATATTGGGCGATTTGCCCCAACGCCCAGCGGTTTTTTGCATTTTGGCTCGCTGGTAGCAGCATTGGGCAGTTATCTTGATGCCAAAGCCCACAATGGCATCTGGCTGTTACGCATCGAAGATATTGACCACACACGTTCTCGCCCCGAATATCTAACCCAAATCCTCCACACACTCGAAGCTTACCAACTCTATTGGGACGGCGATATTCGCCATCAAAGCCAACATCTTTCCGATTACCAAAGCGCTTTAGAAGCCCTAAGCCCACATCTCTACCCTTGCCATTGTAGCCGTCAAGATTGGCATCAAAGCGCTTTGATGGGCGCCTTAGGCTGGGTTTATCCGCGCACTTGTCAAAACAATCCCCTTCCTAACCTTCAAACCCAAAGCGCTTTGCGTTTACGCCTGCCCGAAGTTTATGCTGATTTTACTGACCGTTTACATGGCATCTGCCGTTATCATCTCCAGCGCGAGATTGGTGACCCCATCATACGGCGCAAAGATGGCGCATTTGCCTACGCACTCGCAGTCACCATCGATGATGCCTTACAAGGAGTGACCGATGTAGTACGCGGTGCAGATTTGCTGGCAGCAACCGTTATTCAAAACCAAATTCAAAGCGCTTTGAATTTACCTCGCCCACGCTATTTACATCTGCCGTTGGTGCGCAATGAGCGAGGAGAAAAATTAAGCAAAAGCCAAGCTGCTCCTGCTATCAACCCTCAAGATATTCTCACCACCACACGCCGAGCACTCGCCTTTCTCAATCAGCCGACCCATGAAGCTTGTGACCAACAAAGCGCTTTGCTTGAGCTTGCCATCAAACACTGGAACCCCCATCGCATTTTGCCAAACAAAGCGCTTTGAGCAAGCCCTTTACCCAAGCTTTGTTATACTCATCAGCCCTTATTTCTGTTTCTCTTGAAAGGATAGTTATGAAAAAACGTATTCTCACAGGCATCACCACCACAGGCATTCCGCACTTAGGCAATTATGTGGGCGCGATTCGTCCTGCCATTTCACAAAGCCAAGCCCAAGAGGAAACCAGCTTCCTATTCCTCGCCGATTTTCACGCCCTCATCAAATGCTACGACCCCAAGCTTATTCAAGAATCCACGCTTGCTATTGCTGCTACTTGGCTTGCTTGTGGTTTAAATCCTGAAAAAATCACCTTCTATCGCCAATCTGATATTCCTGAAATACCTGAATTGGCTTGGATTTTGCAATGCGTGACTGCCAAAGGTTTGATGAACCGCGCTCATGCCTACAAAGCTGCAGTTGATCAAAATGTGGCTGCTGAACAAGAGCCAGACCATGAAATCAGCATGGGCTTGTTCTGCTATCCTGTTTTGATGGCTGCTGATATTTTGATGTTCAACGCAACCCATATTCCCGTTGGCAAAGACCAAATCCAGCATGTTGAAATGACAAAAGATATTGCCGCACGCTTCAACCATCGTTATGGACAACAATTTGTGTTACCTGAAGCCGTTGTTGAAGAAGACACGCCCCTTTTAACAGGCTTAGATGGTCGTAAAATGAGCAAAAGCTATGGCAACACCATCGCCTTGTTTGAGCCTGAAAAAGCGCTTCGCAAGCAAGTGATGAAGATTGTGACCAACTCCCAAGAACCCCATGAGCCGAAAAATCCTGATGAATCGGTGGTTTTTGAAATTTACCGCGCTTTCAGTAGCCCTGAAGAACAACAAGCCATGCGCGAGCGTTATCAATCTGGCATTGGCTGGGGCGAAGCCAAACAAGCTTTGTTTGAGAAAATCAATGAAGAATTGGGCGAGGCTCGTGAACGTTACCATCAACTGATAGAAAATCCGAAGCGCATTGAGGAGATTTTGCAATTTGGAGCAGAAAAAGCACGAAAAGAAAGCCGCGCTCGGCTTGAGGCTGTACGTGCTGCGGTTGGCATTCGTGGCATGGGCGGCTGAGTGATTAGCCTTCCTAAAAGCAAAGCGCTTTGGTCTCTCCAAACCAAAGCGCTTTAGGCATTAAAGAATCTTCATTTAGAAGCGAAATCCCTGTTCACCATGAGGATTCTGAGCGCGTAGCTTTGCAAAATAGCGATTAAAATCCAGCTCAAAACGCTCTGTTAAACGTGGTATACGTTGCTTAATCGCCTCAAAACGCGAATACGCCAAACTCTCTTTAAACCCAAATACAATCACATTGCTTTTATCCTGTACCGACAACTGCAAAACCTTCCCAGCAAAAACCTCCGACAAGCGAGCATAAGCCTCCTCAAAGCGCTTATCTTTGCTCCACCAATTCGCCACAAAAATACCCTGCTTCTCCAACATCGCATAGGCCGCACGGAAAAAATCTTCACTCAAAAAGCCAGCATCAATCCCTTCTGCCTCATACGCATCAACCAAAAGAATCTCGCAGCTATTGGGGTGTTCGTGAGCATAAACCAAACCATCTGCCTCAATCACCTGAAAATTAGAGTTTGCTTCTGGCAGCTTAAAATGAGCTTTTGCCATCGCCACCACATAAGGATTCAACTCTACCACCGTTTGCTTGGCATCAGGCAAGTGAACACGAAGCCAACGCGACAATGAGCCACCGCCCAACCCAATTTGCGTGATACGCACCACATCATCGTGAAACAACAACCACGCCATCATCGCCTGTGTATATGCCAACACCAACTCACTGGGGCGGCTCACATTCATCGCACTTTGAATATTAATCGAGCCTAAATGCAAATACCGTATACCGCCTACCTCCGAAATCGAAAGCGCTTTGTTGAGTTGTGCATTCTGAGCTTGATTAACTTTGTAAGCCATAACAGTCTCCTTTATCCACGAAAGATGCCCTAAAGGTAACATATCTGAACGACAACACCCCCAATTTCCCTCACAACCTCATGATAAAAAAGCGCTTTATGCAAAGCGCTTTTTTAAAGAAGTTATGCATTTTTAGAGCATAAAGCCAAAACCTCATGCCTCATCGTTTAAGCTGCACGAAGAGCAGGCTTGAGGACTCCCAATAAGATGGTTGATAAAGCTGTGCCAGCTGCCAGTGCCACCACATAGCTTCCCAATCCTTGGATAGCATTAGGAATGAACAACACAAATACACCACCGTGTGGCGCGTGCAAAGCCACCCCAGCCGCCATACTCATCGCTCCTGCCAAAGCGCTTCCTGCGATTAAAGCAGGGATAACGCGGAAAGGATCTTTGGCAGCAAAGGGAATCGCCCCTTCTGTGATAAAGCTTAAGCCAAGCACGCCTGTAGCTTTACCAGCCTCTCTTTCTTCGGCGGTGAAGCGATTTTTGAAGAACCATGTGGCGAAGAAAATGGCTAGTGGTGGAGTCATACCACCTGCCATCACAGCGGCCATCGGCGTGTAAATCTCCGTACCAAGCAAGGCAGTGCCAACCATATATGCTGCTTTGTTGATTGGGCCTCCCATATCAACTGCCATCATGCCACCTAAAACAGCGCCCAAAATAGCTGCACTCACGATACCATCGCTACTGGATTGCATGCTTTGCAAAGCGCTTTTCAAGGATTCCAACAAGTCTGCCACAGGTGGCGCAACCACATAATACATACTCAAGCCAATGACGCTGGTGCCAATCAAAGGCAGTAACAGCATCGGCTTTAAGGCATCTAGCGAGCGTGGCAATTGAATGATGCGATTTAACCATTGAATCAAATAACCAACAACATAACCTGCCACAATTGCGCCCAAAAAGCCTGCACCCATTTGGTCAGACAAATAACCACCAATCATTGCGGGAGCAAGGGCTGCTCGTCCTGCAATAGAAAAGGCAATAAAGCCCGCCAAAATCGGCACAAAAAGTGCAAAGGCTGCTTTACCTAACCAGAAGACATTGGCTGAGAGTGAGCCTTTGTATTGGTCTTGATAGACATGAATCCCTTGATCGCCAAATTGATACGTTCCTAGAGCAAAGCCCAGCGCAATCAGCAAACCACCTGCCACCACAAAAGGCAGCATATGAGAAACGCCTGTCATCAGATGCTTGTAAATACCCATCGCGCTGCTATTGCTTTGGGCTTCATTGGCACCAACAGTCGAGCCTTCGCCTTGATGCACTTTCGCTTCCAACAAAGCGCTTTGCACCAGCTGAGAACCGTTACCAATAGCGCGTTTGGTATTGGCGCGATACAAACGTTTGCCGACAAAACGCGACACATCAACATGTGTATCCGCTGCGATAATTACCACATCTGCCACTGCAATTTCTTCTTCTGTCAGAACATTCTGCGCCCCAACCGAGCCTTGCGTTTCCACCTTAATCACATGCCCCAGCTGCTCCGCTGCTAACTGCAAGCCTTCAGCTGCCATGAAAGTGTGTGCAACTCCTGTGGGGCAAGAAGTGATCGCAACAATTCGCTGTTGCCCTTCTTTGCGCTCAGAAAGCAAAGCGCTTGGAGCCTCTCTGGAATCTTGTTTTGCTTTGGGAGCCTCAGCAGACAAAGCGCTTTGGTTGAGGCTTGTACCAAGATGATGAATACTGGCTTCGGTCAAAGCTTTTTGCAACAAACTTTCACCTTGATGAATCGCAACTTTAGTACCTGAATGATACAAACGTTTACCCACAAAACGAGAAATATCAATCCGCGTATCGGCTGCAATCAACACCACATCTGCTGCTGCAATTTCAGCATCGGTCAGCACGTTTTGCGCCCCAATAGAACCCTGTGTTTCAATTTTCAAGGCAATGCCCAGCTTTTCAGCAGCTTGTTGCAAACCCTCAGCTGCCATGAACGTATGAGCAATGCCTGATGGACAAGAAGTTACCGCCACCATCTTTGCTTTAGCCTGCTTCACTTCGGTATGCAAAGCGCTTTTGGCTCCTTGACCATGATAAGGCTGGGCATCAGCAATGGCTTTTTGCAACAAGCCTGTAGGATTATTGATGGCAACTTTAGTACCTGCGCAATAAATCCGTTTGCCCAAGAAACGATCCAGTGGCACTTCGGTATCCGCTGCAATCACAACCAAATCCGCCTCTTCAATGGCTTGCGTGGTGAGAGTATTTTGTGAGCCTACTGAACCCTGTGTTTCCACCATTATGGCGTAACCTTTCGCCTGTGCCGCTTTATCCAGAGCATCTGCTGCCATGAATGTATGCGCCACGCCTGATGGACAAGAAGTCACTGCCACCAACTTCAACGGACGCTCTGCTAAATTCTGCTGCTGAGCAGGCAATGGCAAAGCGCTTTGAGGATTGTCTAAAAGCTTGGCAATGTCATGATGCGGAAAAGCACTCAAACAAGGTGCAATATCCTCACCCGCCAACACCACCACATGACGCGCCGCTTTCACATCTTCTGCTTTCGCCTCCGAAGCGCTTTGGGCGTGCCAATGCTCACCACTGAATTTTTCTAAGGTTCGTTGCACCAAAAGACCTTGTGTCCAGCCAATGCTTCGTGGCACATAAAGGCGATTCATCGTTCTTCCCCTTCACGAATAATCACCACGCGCTCACGCAACACATCAATACGATCGCGCGTTGAAATAAAGGAGCTTAAGTTTTCCACATTCGCTGCGCCAAAGGCTGTTGCTGTTCGAGCAATTTCTGCCAAACCACGACCCAACAACATGCCACGAATAACACCTGCCACCATCGCATCACCTGCGCCAACGGTGCTGGCAATTTTCACGCGCGGTGGCGAGGCGTGTAAAGCTTCATCTTTGGTGACAAACCAAGCACCATCAGCCCCCATCGAAACCACCACCAACTTCATACCACGCGCCACAAATTCACGCGCTGTGGCAATAATTTCTGCATCAGTTTCGAGCGCTTTACCTGTCATTTCGCGCAATTCATGAATGTTTGGCTTAATGAAATCAGGCAGAACATCAGCTTTCATCAATTCCGTTAATGCCGCACCGCTGGTATCCACCACCAAGAATTTGCCACTGTCTTTGTAACGCTTAATCATCTGCGCATAAAAATCTTTCGGAAAATTCGGAGGCAGGCTACCGCCAAACATCAACACTTCCACCTCAGGCAATTGCTTATCAATCAAGGCAATCAACTCTTCTTTTTTATCATCACTGATGACGATGCCCTGTAGGTTGATATCGGTTGTCTCCCCTAATTCATCAACAATTTTGATGTTGCGGCGCGTTTCAGCATCAGCAATACGAATAAAATCATCTTGCACATCTTTTTGCTTGAACAGAGCGCAAAAACGTTGGTCGTTAATTGCCCCCATAAATCCAGTTGCACTGGCTTTGATGCCTGAAATATTCAGATTCACAGCAACTTTTAAGCCCTTGCCACCACAGGCAAAATCAATTCTATCCGCACGATTGACCACGCCCTGTTCCAATTGTTTAACATGAAGGGTGTAATCCAAAGCAGGATTGAGGGTTACGGTAATGACTTCCATAGTATTTCCTTTTTTCTATCAAAAATTCGATTCTTACCATCTCAACGCCCAAAGACTTTGAGCATTGAAAATAAATATAAAAATAAGATGCACTCAAAGATGGTTGTTAAACAAAGCGCGTACTTCTGCTCCATCAGCACAAGCCAAAGCGCTTTGAGCGCGTTCTGCCAAAAGGCGATAGTCCGATTCACGCAAACATTGCTTAATCGCCCCAACCTCACGCCCCGAAACCGATAATTCTTTAACACCTAAGCCTACAAAAATTTGCGCTGCCAACACATCACCTGCCGCACTACCACAAACCCCAACCCATTTGCCTTCTTTTTCAGCCGCACGAACAGTTCTGTCTACCAACTGCAACACTGCTGGGTGCAAGGGATCTGTCTGCTTGGCAAGCTCTGCATTCATGCGATCCATCGCCAAAGTATATTGAGTTAAATCATTGGTGCCAATGCTAAAAAAGCTGACTTCTTTTGCTAATGTCTCAGCAATGAGCGCTGCTGACGGCACTTCAATCATCACGCCTACAGGCACATCAACCGCCCCTATTTCACGCGCAATTTCCTCCCAAAGCGCTTTAGCTCGTCGCCAATCCGCCAGTGTTGCCACCATTGGGAACATCACATGAATATTGCGGCATTGCTTCGCGGCTCGGGCAATGGCACGTAACTGTGGAATGAATAAATCAGGACGCGCCAAACACAACCGTATTCCACGCATACCCAAAAACGCATTCCGCTCTTCTTCCAAGCCCAAATAGGGAACTTCTTTATCTCCACCAATATCCAATGTGCGAATAATCAATGGCTTATCGCCCAATAATCGCGCCATCGCCACATATTGTCCTTCCTGCTCACTTTCGGTTGGAATACGGATTTGGTCAAGATAAAGCGCTTCGGTTCGCATCAAGCCTACGCCTTGCGCCCCCTGATTCAAAGCGCTTTCCAGCTCTCGAACATTGTTGGCATTCGCCACAATATGCAACTCGCGACCATCTTGAGTCAAGCAGGGTTCGTGGCGTTTGGATTGTGCCAAAGCGCTTTCGGTTTGCAAATTAGCTATAGCAGTTTGAGCAGAAGAGATTTGTTCTGGCGTTGGATTTAAGTAAAGCATTGCTGCTCGAGCATCGAGAATCACCGTTGCTCCTTCTTCCAAGCGTTGTAAACTTGCGCTACCTAAAGCTACCACCGCAGGCAAGCCCATGCCACGCGCTAAAATGGCGGTATGGCTGGTTGGCCCACCTTGCGCCGTCACCAAGCCTACCAAATGTTTGGGGTCTAATTTAGCGGTATCACTGGGGGCTAAATCATCGGCACATAAAATCGTTCCTTCTGGAAAACTAAAAGAGGTTTCCTCCAAGCCCAACATTGCTCGAATGACTCTATCCCGCACATCAGCTACATCATGCGCACGCGCTGCCAAAAGAGCATTATCCAAAGCTTGTAAACGTTGGATTTGTTGCTCAGCAGCCTGATGATATGCACGCGCGGCATTTTGCCCTTGTTCAATACCCAAGACAGCTTGCCCCAACCATTCTTGGTCTTGAAGCAGCAATATATGTGCTTCAAAAATCTCGCCATACTCTGAACTCATCTCGGTAATACTTTGGCGCAACTGGGTCTCCACCTTAAAAAGCGCTGCATCTAAAGCTTGTGCCTCTTGCAAAGCGCTTTGCACTTCGGTGGGGAGGGTGTATTGTTGATTCTGGAAATGGCGGATAGTGCCGATGGTTAAGCCATCAGAGGCGCTCACACCCTGCACTTTCTCTATCTCCCCCACAACTGTCCACAAAGCGCTTTGTCCTTGTTCTTCTTCGTGAACGGTTAAATCATCGCCCAATCCTGTGGCAAATTCTTGCACCAACCGTTCCAGCACTTCTCGCTGTTCCGTCTCAATGCTAATCAATGAGCCTTGCGTAAGCCCTAAGCTTAACACTTCAATCATTTTCGCTGGGTCAGCACGTCTGCCATCAGCCGTCACCAACACCATTTTTCCTCCCAATTGCTTACAAATCCGCGCCAATTTACTGGCGGGGCGTGCGTGAATACCTTGTGGATTTGGAATAACCACTTTGGCACTAAACGGTAATACCTCTTTAGGTTTAGCTTCTGCCAAAGCGCTTTGCTCGGCGGGATTATCGTTCAACAAACGAAGAATGCTGGCTTTATCCGCTGCCTGTAGCAATTGTTGCAAGGCTTCTGGTTGGTTCAAAATACGGGTCAGACGGCGCAAAATTGTTAAATGCTCATCACCTAAAGCAGCAATCCCAACCAACAAATACGCCAGCTCTCCTTGCGCTCCCCAACTGATGCCCTCTGGTACATGCAACACGGCAATAGAGGTTTCTTGGATAAATCGGCGTGTTTCTGGAGTACCATGAGGAATGGCAATTCCTTGACCTAAATAGGTATTTTCTTGCAGCTCACGCTGTTTCATACCTTCTAAATAACCTTCTTGAACCTTACCACTGTGCGTCCATAAATCCATCAACAAACGCATAGCATGTTCTTTATCACGCGGCTTGGCATTCAATGCAATGAGGGCTTCGCTAACTTCTATTTTTGGCATTTTGACTGTCTCCTTTTTTGTCTAACCAGCGCCATAACGCTCGCTAGTATACTCCACTCAACATCAAAAAAGCCCCTTAACGGGGCTTAAGTATTAGGAAGCTTGTGGCAAATCCAAAGCGCTTTGATAATGCCAAGCTTGAGGGTTACTCAACAAAGCGCGGCAAAGCTTATTGTTTAAATCATGCCCTGATTTATAACCCTGATACCAACCCAAAATTGGCGCACCCAATAGATACAAATCTCCCACCGCATCCAGCAGTTTATGGCGCACAAATTCATCATCAAATCGTAGCCCGTTTTCATTCAACACGCGATAATCATCAACCACCACCGCATTATCTAAACCACCACCCAACGTTAATCCCAAACTTTGTAAATATTCAATATCACGCAAAAAGCCAAAGGTTCGCGCACGACTAATCTCACGAATATAGTCTTGAGTATTAAAGAGAAATTCAAAATGGTTATTTCGTCCTCGAAAAACGGGGTGATTAAAAGCTATCGTGAAATCAAAACGTGTTTGTGGATAAGGAGAAAGTTTTGCCCATTTGTCTCCTTCCTGCACGCTGATAGGCTCATCTATCACAATAAAGCGCTTTGGCGCATCTTGCTGACGAATACCTGCCCGCTGAATCAGATAGACAAACGGTGCAGCAGACCCGTCCATAATCGGAACCTCAGGCGCACTTAACTCCACCACCACATTATCAATCCCCAAACCAGCTAGCGCGGAGAGCAAATGTTCTACTGTTGCCACGCGCACATTTTGAGACAACAATGCCGTACAAAGCTGAGTATCATTCACCAAATCTGCTCGTGCCACAAATTCAACCACAGGCTCGATATCCACACGGCGAAACACAATGCCTGTATTGACTGCTGCTGGCAATAAACGAATCTCTACCGTGTTGCCACTATGCACACCGATGCCTGAGCCTGTGACGTTTTGCAAAAGGGTTTGTTGTCTTGCCACCATAAAAAACTCCGTGCTGTTCTAACAAAGCGCTTTGGAAATCAAAAGCCTTGAGGGTTTACTTTTAGGCAAAATCAGGAATATCCCAAGCTTTATGGTTGGGCTTATTAGGCTCATCTGATGGACTGACGTAGTGGGATTGTTCTTGATCCAAACCTGTGGCGAACAAAAAGACACGCAAACGATCTTCCATTGTTGGGTCATCATAAAGCCCATGTTTGCGTTTAACATCAGAGCTTTTTGCCAGTTTATTGACCGTGCTGATGATGAGATTCTCTTCATCGTGCTTCAAATCCGATGCCCAAATGCCAAACAAAATGGATTTTGCTGTAGAAAGTTCAATGTTTTCCAACAAAGGAGAAGAAAGCGCATTGTCAATGGCTTCTTGCGCACGATTCTTACCTGAGCCCTCACCATAGCCAACCATCGCAATGCCATTAAATTTCATCGCATTCAACAAATCACGTAAATCGGCATTGATGTAACCTGTTTGATAAACCAAAGCAGCAATATTTAAGACCGCATCGCTTAAAGTTTGATCCACCAACTGATAAGCCTGACGAGCCAGCATACCCTCTCCTGCTAAACGTTTGACGTTTTCATTGGGAATCACCACCAAACAATCCACTTCTTCCCTCAGTTTACGGATACCTGCTTCAGCTTGTTCCATACGCTGCTCACCTTCGCTCTCAAAGGGCTTGCTCACCACAGCTAACGTGTTGATTTTTTTCTCACGTGCCTCTCTGGCAATTCTCGCCACAACAGGAGCGGAGCCTGTTCCTGTACCACCACCCATACAAGCCGCAATGAATAAAAGCCTTGCACCATCAATAGCCTGAGCAATATCTTCTTGGCTTTCTTCCGCTGCCTCTTCACCCAACATAGGATCAGAACCAGCGCCCAAACCTTCCGCGCATTTAGGGCCCAACTGAATTTTTTGTTCAACCTCAGAATTGTCAAGCGCCTGTTCATCAGTATTGGCAACAATCAACTCAATATTATCCAGCCAATTGTATTTTTTAGATTCTTCATCAGTTCGAGCATCGCGTTGCTTATCACGCAATTTTCTCATTTCCTGCAACATTTTATCCACAGCATTACTGCCACCACCACCCAAACCAATCACCTTCAATTGAATATTGGAGTTGGCATTGGTTTTGATTTTTTTCACACTTATCTGCTGAGTTGTTCCATTATCAAAATCAATCATAATTTCCTCAATAAATTAATTTTTTCCACCAATTTTTCATTTTTTGCTTGAAATCTTCCGCTCGAGGATTCCATTCTTCTCCCTGCTCGTCATACCACCATTGATACACTCCAAGCAGTGGCAAATAATCATTCAAATGCTCTGAACCTTCTTGTTCAACCATAGCATCAGGCAAGCGACTATGCCAAAGCGCTTTGTCTACTTCAGCCAAACGGGTTGCTACCCCAAAAATTTGCTCTGCCACCGCTACTGCCAATGGTGTTGCACCGCCACCGAACAGAATAACTTGTGTTAAACCCGTCAAGCCATCAGCTCTTGCTTGTAACAAAGCGCTTTTTAAGGGCTTAAAGAGGCGTTCACGATAGAGTTTTTCAACCGTTTCCGCCCATTCACCTGCTATTTTACCTTGTTCAGCCTCGTGATAACTGAGGTTTAATTGTCGTGCTAAATGAGTGGAAAGCATAAATCCCCCTTCCGCTACATGACCGCTGAACACCACAGACCCCTGTTTTATCAAGCTATACTCTGTCCCACTGGCTCCCAAATCCACCAAAAGTACCTTACTCTGACGCTCCTCCACTCGCAAAGCGCTTCGCGATAAAGCATAGCGATGAGCATAAAAGCCATCAATACCATTCATTTGCCCTAACGAACTGATTTCTCTCATCACACGTTCGCCTTCTGGCAATGCTAACCACTCAACCCACCAAGCTTGCGCCTTTGCAACTTGTGCAACATCAGACAAACTTAAGGTTTTCCATATGCCTCGTTCTTCATCACGCACCGCCAATCCCAGTGGCGATAAATGCAATAAACGCGGAGCATCTGCAACTTGATAACGCGCTTCCTGCTGTTGAAAAAAAGTTGAAATCTCTTTGGTATTCAAAGCGCTTCGACTGGACACAATCTCGCCACTGCGCGAAATGCTCTGTACCAACCCTCCACGCAAACCCACATAAGCACTATTGACCACCAATTGATACTCGCGCTGCAACCGTTCACGCAAACGTTCTAAGGCTTGTGAAACAGCTTGTGGGTTGTCTAACAAACGACCTTGTGCAGGGAAAGCCTCTTGGTCAAGCACCAAAAATCTCGCCTCGCGACCTTCTTTTTCCTCAATCACGCCCAAGCGAATAGCTGAACAACCGATATCCATCACCACGCGGATTTTTTCTTTTCCTAACATACCCTTCCTTTTACTACACTCACAAAGCCCATCATCATATTGTCCCCAAAGCGCTTTGACAGATGCCCCACTCCATCATTGCATCGGCTATTTCGAGAGCTTGCCATCTTTGTTCTCGTTTATCACAGGCATGAACTCTTTTCTTAATGTCACCACCACGCCTGTTGGGTGAGCAAAATTCAGTTCTTCTACTAAAGGCAATATCGATTTTAACACCCGATGATAGGCAAAGCTCAGGCGTTTCATGCGTTCACTAGAAATATTTAACCCCAGTACAATTCTAACATTTTCACCCAAATCCATGTACCAACGTCTATCCCTATCAACCCACAAAGCACTTACAGGAATCTTCTGCTCATCAAGCCATGGTTTTAAAACTTCCGCATATTGCAACACCATGCGTTCACGACCATCAGGACCATAGATTTCAAACAAGCTCAAGGTCTCTTCATTAGCAGGAACCTTAAAACGTACCCCTGCTGCATCAATCCATTCATCTTTGCCCCAGCGGAATAGTGGCACACGTTCCTCTACCTCCAGCACCAAACTACGCAAACCCTGTTTCCGAACCTGCACCCCACTCACCCAAGCAATCTGTTGCAAATCTTCAGCCAACGCCTGAACATCAATATCAATCATGTTCATCGATTGCTTTTCATGGAGATGCCTTAACACATGCTCTTGCAGTTGCTTGGCATCGCCGTAATGCAAAACAGGTTTAACTTCAATGGTTTGCAAACGCAAGCTCTCATGTTCCGCCACCCGTTGATACTGACGAAGACCAAACCATGCCAATGCCAACACCAACGCCACCAACAAAGCCAAACGCACCAAAACCCAAATCAAAGGCTCAATCTGCCCCATCAACCCTTGTAAGCGCTCTGTTTTTTGGATTTTGACATCGGAATAATCGTGGGAGCGATGGATTTTCATGCGATTGTCTGCTCCAAAACCGTCAATACCAATGCCTGAAAACTCAGCCCAACAGCTTTTGCTGCCATAGGCACCAAAGAATGCGAAGTCATGCCAGGGCTGAGATTGATTTCAAGCAACCACGGTTGCCCTCTTTCATCAAGCATCATATCCACTCGCGCCCAACCACGTGCTGAAATGCCGTCAAAGGCTTGCTTTGCCAACTGTTGCACCAAAGCGCTTTGCTCATCGGTTAAAGGTGCAGGACAAAGATAACGTGTGTCTTCTGCCAAATATTTAGCATCGTAATCATAAAACGCATGTTCCGCACTTGCTGCAACCTCAATGACAGGCAAAACTCGTTCACCCACCACAGCAACGGTCAATTCTCGCCCCTGAACCCAAGGCTCAATCATCACTTTATCCAAAGCACCGCCTGCCTTTTCGTATGCCTCCAGCAATTCTTCTTGGCTACCTACACAGCTTACCCCCACACTCGAACCCTCCAGCGCAGGCTTCACCGCAAAGCGCTTTGCTCCATAACGTTCACAAAGCGCTTTGAAATCCAAATCTTTAGCACTCAAAACTTGGTCAGCCAACACAGGCAAGCCCATCGCTTGCCAAACTTTTTTGGTCAAAACCTTATCCATCGCCAAAGCACACGCCAACACCCCTGAGCCTGTGTATGGCAAGCCTAAATAATCCAGCACCGCTTGCGTTTGCCCATCTTCACCACCACGACCATGAAGGGCGATAAAGGCTCGGTCAAAGTTTTGCGTTTTTAGCTGAAACAAAGCATCAGCGGTTTGAGTGTCCACTAAATGCGCTTCAACGCCAGCTTCCTTTAAAGCCTCAAAAATCGCGGCGCCACTGTTCAGAGAAACCTCGCGTTCTGCTGAAGTTCCACCGTATAAAACTGCTACTTTACCAAAGCGCTTTACGTCCATTATTCACTCCTGCCCCAATCCGTTGCTTAATTGTTTTGCCAAACGACCAATATCGCCCGCACCAAAGAAAATCACTACATCATTATCTTCCAACAAATAATCCTGTAGATACTGATTAATTTGCAATTTATCAGGAAGATAGACAGGCTCAACTTGATGATAGGCACGAATGGCTCGAGTAAGCGCTTTGCTATCGGCTCCATCAATGGGCGCTTCGCCAGCGCTGTAAACATCGGTTAAAACCAAAACCTGACACTGCGCCAGTACTTTTGCAAAATCATCTAAACAATCACGCGTTCGTGTATAACGATGGGGCTGGAAAACGCTGACAATCCGCCGACCTTCAAAGCCTTCTTCGGCTGCTTTAAGCACCGCCAAAATCTCATTTGGGTGATGTCCATAATCTTCAAACACATCGGCTTGACCGCGTTGATGTTCTACTTTGCCGTGATAGGTAAACCGCCGACCCACACCCTTAAATTGCAACAAACCATGCTCAATCTGCGCCCAGTCCAGCCCCAATTCCTGTGCCACGATGATAGCAGCTAAGGCATTGAGAACATTATGTTTGCCCGCCATATTTAAAGTCAGCGGAAAGCGCTTTGCTTCCTCACCTTTGAATACCACTTCAAATTGCATGGTCAAGCCTACTTGACGCACATTCACCGCACGCACATCGGCTTCTTCTGAAAAACCATAAGTTCGTATAGGGCGTGCAACATCAGGCAAAATCGCACGAACATGCTCATCATCAATGCATAAAATCGCTAAGCCATAAAACGGAAGATTGTGCAAGAATCGCACAAACCCCTGTTTCAATTGCTCAAAACTACCACCATAATTCTCCAAATGGTCTGCATCAATATTGGTCACCACTGCCATCATCGGTTGCAAATGCCAAAAACTGGTATCGGATTCATCTGCTTCTGCCACCAAATACTGCCCTGCCCCCAACCGTGCATTGCTGCCAGCAGCCGTTAAAACACCTCCGATGACAAAGGTGGGGTCTAAACCTGCATCAGCCAAAACAGAAGCTGTCAAGCTGGTTGTCGTGGTTTTGCCATGGGTGCCAGCAATGGCAATGCCAAAGCGAAAACGCATCAATTCTGCCAGCATCTCTGCACGCCGTATCACAGGAATTCCTAAGCGCTTTGCTTCCAAAACCTCAGGATTCTCTTTACTCACTGCTGAACTGGTCACCACCACCGATGCCCCATGCACCGATTCTGCAAAATGCCCCTCAACCACTTTCGCGCCTTTCTCTTCTAAGCGCTTTGTAGTAGGCGAGGCTTTCAAATCCGAACCCCAAACCGTGTAGCCCATCGTCAGCAACACTTCCGCAATCGCACTCATGCCTACGCCACCAATACCAACAAAAAAGATGGTTTGTACACGGCGCATCTGCCGTTGTTCAATGCGTCCAAAATGAAGTGCGTCACTCATATCTCTATTTACTCCAACCAATGAATATTCCTTTATTGTTTACGAATGCAACGCCACCTGCATAGTTTCCATGATTTTCGCCAATGCTTGAGCTTGCGATAAGGCACGCGCTGCTTGTGCTTGCGCCAGCAAATTGGCACGAGTTTGTCTTGCTTTAATAGCCTCCGCCAATCGTTCTGCGCTCAAAGCGCTTTGCGCAATCACCTCTGCTGCCCCAACATTGGCTAGTGTCTGAGCGTTGGCAGTTTGATGGTCATCAACTGCAGTAGGAAATGGCACAAAAACAGCCCCTATGCCCACCGTTGCAATTTCTGCAACGGTCAAAGCTCCTGAACGAGCCAAAACCCAGTCTGCTTGTCCATAAGCCTCTGCCATGTTCTCGATATAGGGTACAACTTGAGCCGTAACACCTGCCTGAGCATAAGCGCTTTGCACCTCCTCCAGCGAATTGCCCGCGCCAATTTGATGCAATACCTCAGGTCTTTCTTGGGGCGAAAGTAAGGCTAAAGCTTGTGGCAAGACACGATTGAGAGCCTGCGCCCCCTGACTTCCCCCTAAAACCAATAGCCTTACCGCCCCATCACGCTCCATAAAGCGCTTTGCAGGCTCAGGCAAATTTTGAATATCTTGGCGCACAGGGTTTCCTGTCACAATACCATGCTTCAAGTCTACTGAATCAATGGCATAACCCAGCATCACTCGCTTTGCAAAATATGATAAAACACGGTTGGTCAGCCCAAAAATCGCATTTTGTTCATGAATGAACAATGGTATCCCTAACCATCTCGCCACCAAACCACCAGGCCCTGACACAAATCCCCCAAAACCTACCACCGCATCAGGCTTGAGACGGCGGAAATGGTTTCTGGTTTGCCAAAGCGCTTTGGCAAGCATAAAAGGAGCCGTTAGGGTATCTTTCCAGCCTCGTCCACGCAAACCGCGTACTTCAATGGAGCAGAAATCAAAGCCTGCAGCTGTAACTTTCGCGTATTCAAATCCTTTGGCATTACCAAGCCATGTAATGTCGGCACCTTGTTCACGCAAAGCTTGAGCCAAAGCCAACGCAGGGTAAACATGCCCACCTGTGCCACCAGCCATCACAACAAAGCGCTTTCCACGCCACTTGCCTTGATGAGCCTCATGATAAACTGCTGATGTTGCGTTCATACGCCATTCTCCTCAATCATTTGCCCAAAGGCTTGGGGCTGAGCGCTAGACTTATCCATCTCTTGGGCGGATAACGATGCCATACGCCGCTGCTGGGCTTGGTCACGTTCGCGTTTACCACGAACCTCTGAATCTGCCCTCAACACAATCGCTACTGCAAAACAACTCACCACCAACGAACTACCGCCAGAACTCACAAAAGGCAAAGTCATGCCTTTGGTGGGCAATAACACCACATTTACCCCCATATGCAAAAAGGCTTGCGCTCCAAACCAAAGCCCAACACCGTAACAATACAATGCCTCAACATAAGCGCTTTGGCGATAGGCTCGTAATCCCATCTTCATAATCACCACTACCATCAAGACAAAGGCAATCCACACCACGCTCAAACCAAACAAACCCAATTCTTCGCCTATGTTTGCATAGATAAAATCATTGCTACTTTCAGGCAAGATGGTTTTATACGAACCTTGCCCTAAACCACGTCCAAACCAACCCGCATCATGCCCCAAAGCCTGCGCTTCTAAAGCAGCAGAAGGCTGAAAACCAGAACGATCACGATGTTCGGAAGGATTAAGAAAGGAGAGAATTCGCTCCATGCGATAGGTTTCACTTTGTGCCAATCCAATGAATGCTAAACCCAACAAGGTTGCAATCACGATGCCAAATCTCAACAACGGCACCCCAATTAAGATTAAAAAGCCCATCATAATTGCCATCACAATAGCAATAGTGCCTAAATCCTTTTGGAAAAAGAGCAAAATCAAAGAAAAGATATACCAAGCAATCAATTTACCTAAAGGTTTCCATGATTTAGCTTGTGTCTCACGAAAATGCAACGCCAGATAATGGGCACTGAACATCACCAACACCCATTTCATCATCTCACTTACCTGAATGGTCAGACCACCGAGTCGCAACCAGCGCTTTGCCCCGTTTACCTCATGCCCCAAACCAGGCACGAAAATCAGCAACGACAACAACACCATCAACACCATGAACCATACCATCCAATCACGATAACTTTTCACCGAATGACGATAACCCACAAATGCTGCTAACAATGCCACCCCCAAAAAGCCCAGCATTTTCGCCAAAGCGCTGTAAAGCTCCTTGCCTTCTAAGTGCATCATCACTGAAAACTGCATCACCACGCCCATCAGTATCAACAAAAGCCACAAAAGTGACAACATCACACTTGGCTTTGCCAGACCATACCAAGGAGAGACCATCTCTCGCTGTTGGCGACGAATTTCAGCGATTTGTCGTTCTGCAAATAAACGTTTTTCTGTCAAATTTCGTTCATCAGGCGCATTGGATGGGGCGTTTAACAACTGCATTGTTGCGCCTCATAAGCAAAGTGATTGCCACGCTCGTGGTAGCCTGAGTATTGGTCAAAGCTGGCGGTAGCAGGCGAAAGCAAAACAATATCGCCTGCAGTTGCAAGCGCTTTGGCACGCTTAACTGCCATCTCCATCACACCACAAACCTCATAAGCCAATTGATGCGCCTGCAAAGCGCTTTCCATGTCACGATTATCTTTACCAATCAAAAGAATATGTTTAACAGGGTGCTGAGTAAGTGTTTCTGCTAATTCGTTAAAATCCTGCCCTTTGCCCACACCACCAAGAATCAAAATTAAAGGCTCATTAAAGCCAGCCAAAGCGGCTTGCGTTGCGCCAATATTGGTTGCTTTAGAATCATCAATAAAACGTACGCCTTGATGTTCGGCTACCGTCTGCACACGATGAGGTAATCCTTTAAAGCGTATCAAGGCTGGGTGAGCTTGATTAGGCTGAATCCCTAAAACACTCAACATCAACAACGCACAAAGCGCATTGCTTTCATTGTGCTTCCCTGTAATTCCCAAATCGCGACAGTCAAAAACCGCCACATCGTTCACCCACAACTGCCCCTCATCAACCCGATTCGGCAAAGATGAGCTTTGTCCAAACAGCATCAAATTCAAAGCGCTTTCTACCATCGCCGCGCAAGCTTGGTCATCAGCATTAAGCACAGCAACCTGACTTTGACGCACCAAATGCTCCTTAGCAGCTGCATAAGCTTGAAAATCATCATAACGATCCAGATGATCAGGTGTAACATTCAATACCGCCCCAACTTTCGGATACAACGAAGGACAAAGCTCCAACTGATAGCTCGATAATTCAAGGACATAATACTCTACCTGCTCATAACCCTCGTCAAACAAAGCGCTTAAAGCAGGGTAGCCGATATTGCCACACAAACGCGTGACCTTGCCCAAATCGTTCAAAATCTCTGCCAATAAGGTCACGACTGTTGATTTACCGTTAGAACCTGTCACCGCCAAGACAGGTTTATCACAAAGCCTTGCAAACAGTTCAATATCATTGAGCTGGGGAGCGTAAGTATGCTGAAACGCCACACGGCGGCGATCAATGCCTGGGCTGACAATCAAAGTTCCTGCATCATGCAAAGCGCTTTGGTCGTCTAAGTTGCGCTGATAAACACGGCGCTCTGAAAATTTTTCATCAACCCCAAACGCCTCATAGCCTGCCTCACGCAACAAATCCAAAGTCACTTTGCCTGACGCGCCCATACCCACCACCAAAATTGGTTCAGCCAAGTTTAAGGCGCGTAATTTGATTAACAAGCTGTTCATGCGTTTCTCCTAATGATTTGATAAAACTCTCTGTTGTCGGGTTTTGGGCATTAACGAAGCTTCAAGGTCGATAAGCCGATAAGTACCAAAAGTGCCGTGACAATCCAAAAACGAATGGTCACACGTGATTCTGGCCAGCCCAATAGTTCAAAATGATGATGTAAGGGAGCCATGCGGAAAATGCGTTTGCCCGTGCGCTTGTAATAACCAACTTGCAACATCACAGACAAAGCTTCCGCCACAAACAAACCACCCATCACAATAAACACCACTTCCTGCCGAACAACCAACGCCACCAACGCCAATGCAGCTCCCAAAGATAACGCTCCCACATCACCCATAAAAACTTGCGCTGGGTGCGCGTTGTACCATAAAAATCCTAAGCCTGCACCTGCCATCGCCGCGCAGAAAATCGCCATTTCACCAGCCCCCACAATCACAGGCAAATGCAAATATTGTGCATAAGCTGGGCTACCGCTGGCATAAGCAAAGACCATCAAACCACTAGAAACCAACACCACGGGCATAATCGCTAAGCCGTCCAAGCCATCGGTTAAATTCACCGCATTACTCGAACCCACTAACGCAAAATACGCTAACACGATAAAAGCCAGCGGTGGTAAAAGCCAGCTAACATTTTTCAAAAACGGCATAATCAGTGTTGTATGCGCTGGGGTATCTGCCAGACCATAAAGCCACAAAGCGCTTAAGATGGCAAAAAGGGATTGCAAGGCATATTTATATTTGGCGCGTAATCCTTGTGGATTTTTACGAATCAGCTTCAGCCAATCGTCTAAAAAACCAATTAATCCAAAACTTAACAAAACAAATAACGCCAGCCATGTATAACCTACACGCCAATCTGCCCATAACAACATCGAAACACTAATCCCAAAAATCACCAACAATCCTCCCATCGTTGGCGTATTTTTCTTCAATAAATGGGTTTGAGGGCCATCATCACGCACCACTTGCCCCATCTGCTGTTTCTGCAAAAAGGCAATCATTCGACCGCCCAAAACAATAGTGAGCAATAACGCGGTTAAAGCCGCCAATAAAACACGAGAGGTCAAATAGGTTAAAGCATTCCATGACGTGAACCATTTCACCAACAGTTCTGAAAGATGATACAACATAGTTTTTACTTAATATTTAAAGAAGATAACACAAGCTCCATCGCAGCACTGCGTGAGCCTTTCACCAAAATAACCACAGGCTCCGAGCCTGCCAAATAATCTTGCAAAGCGCTTTGGGCAGAGGCATGATCCGTATGCATGATGGCATCAGGAAAACCACGAGCATAACCCTCTGTTGAAACCCGAGCATGGCGCACATAATGAAACGCCGCCACGCCCACATCTTTAGCATACGAAGCCACCGCCTCATGCAATGCCTCACTTTCCTCGCCCAATTCTGCCATTGCCCCTGCAAACACAATCGGCTTAAACCCCTGCTCACGCAAAGCGCTTAGCACCTCAAAGGCGGCATAAAATGAAGCAGGATTGGCATTGTAGGTATCATCAAAAAGCTGATGCTGACCCAACACATAAGGCGTGAGGCGAGATTGTTCTAAACGCAATTGCTGCAACGCTTCCGTCATCATTTCAGGCGAAAGCCCCAACGCCAAACCACACGCACAAGCTGCGGCTGCATTGGCGAGGTTGTGTTTGCCCAACAATTGCCAACGCACTTCAAAGCGCTTTGTCCCAAAAAACAAAGCAAAATGGCTACCTTCTGCATTCAATGCCTCCACGCGCACATCAGCCATTCTGCCCTCATCACTTGAGACGGTCGGCGATGATGAAACGTGAATTTGTGGGCGTTTTTCAAAGCGCTTTGCCCACTCATCGTAACCCAAGCTGTTTTGATTCAACACGATGGTTCCTGTGCTGTATTCAAACAACTCCGTTTTGGCTGCCAACACGCCCGAAAGTCCGCCAAAGCCTTCAATATGAGCGGCTGAAACATTGGTAATCAAAGCCACATCGGGTCTCACCAACTCAGCGAGTGGCGCAATCTCGCATTGATGATTCGCGCCCATCTCAATCACGGCAAAATGTTGAGTGTCATTAAGATTTAAAAGCGTGAGCGGAACGCCTAAATCATTGTTGAGGTTACCACGTGTGGCAAGCGTTTCTTGGTTAGCGCTTAGGATTTTCGCCAACATTTCTTTGGTGGAGGTTTTGCCGTTACTGCCTGTGAGCGCCACAAAGCGCTTGTCTTTGGCTTTAGCACGATAAAAACGAGCCAATGACCAAAGCGCTTGTTTGGTATCTTCCACCACAATTTGTGGCAAACTCAAAGCGCTTTGAGCCTCATGAACCAAAGCCGCAGCAGCGCCAGCTTGGTACACTTGTTCGACAAAATCCGCCCCATCAAAGCGTTCACCACGCAACGCAATAAACGCCATACCCTCTTTGGCTTGGCGACTATCGGTAGTAAAAGCTTGAATAGATACTTGGGAATCCCCCACCACATAACCGCCTACAATCTGCGCCACTTCTGATGCAGAAAGCGCTTTGGCAAATGGCTTTTCCAAAGCTTCTATCATTTCTACATCGCTGTAATGATGCTTCTCTTTGCCGATGATTTGGTAATCCTCATGACCTTTACCAGCGACCACCACCACATCACCTGCTTGCAATTGCTGATAAACCCAAGCCAAAGCACTGGCGCGTGGGCGAATGATGGTGGCATCAGGTGCGCCTACTTGCATATCTTGCAAAATGGCTTCAGGATTTTCAGTGCGCGGATTATCATCTGTCATCACAACCACATCAGCAAAGCGCTTTGCAGCTTCAGCCATAAGCGGGCGTTTGCCTTTATCTCGGTCACCACCACAACCAAATACCACATACAATTTTCCGCGAACATGAGGACGTATCCCCTGCAAAATATTTTCTAATGCTGCTGGCGTGTGAGCATAATCAATCACAGCACTAGAGCCATCTTTCAACGCCAATTTTTGTGCACGACCACGAACAGGTTTCAATCGCCCCAAAATCGATTGAATATCATGAAGACCAACACCTAACGAGCTGAGTACTGCTGCAACATTCATCAGATTGTGAACATTAAAACGAGCCAGCAAAGCGCTTTGAATGGTGCAATTTTCCGTTTTTCCATCGCGTGTGATGGCTAAATCAAAACGTAATCCCTCAGGTAAAAATTCGATATGACTGGCGCTCAGATGAATACTTGACTCATCTATCGCCTCTTTTCCTTCACTAGATACTGTCACCAAAGCACTTTGAGGGTGCAGGCGTTTTTCAGCAATCAGACGTTGCCCATAAGCATCATCAATATTGACCACCGCAGCGCGTAAAGGCTTTTGAAACAAAAGCGCTTTGGCAAGAAAATACTCTTCCATATCTTTATGATAATCGAGATGGTCACGGCTTAAATTGGTAAACACTCCAATGCTCATATCCACATCAGCCACCCGATGCTGACACAAAGCATGTGAGGAAACTTCCATCGCTACTTGCGAGATTCCCTGTGCTTGAAATTCTGAGAGCAACTTTTGCACCACCAATGCCTCTGGCGTGGTATGGCTGGCAGGCTTGAGATTATCGAGTTTTCCATAGCCAATCGTGCCAATCATAGCGCCATCTAAAGCTTGGCTAAGCAAATGTACCAGTGAAGATTTACCATCAGTTCCTGTTACCCCAACCACACAAAGCGCTTTGCTTGGTTCGCCATAAAATCGCCCTGCTATTTGGCTTGCTAAAGCGCTTAAATTTGGAACTGCAATTGCGGATTCTGGTGGGTTCTCATAAGGAGACTCATAGAGAATGGCTGCGGGTCGATGAGTGGGCTGATAATCCAAACCATGTTTACCCTGAACACCACGCATTGCCAGCCACAGGTCACCAGCTTGCAATTGCCCCGAATGGCTTTGAATGCCTGTGATAAGAGCATCAGCTGAGGGAGGGATATCAATGATGCCTGCAAGCAGGGACGATAGGGTCATGGGCTGGTTCATGTCTCCTCCTTATTGAGACAAAGCGCTTTGGTAACAATGACAGTCGAAACTGCCGAATATTATTGTGGTTTGGGTTTAGGTGAGGAAGCTGCTTTTTTCTCTACAGGTTTAGAGGCATTAGAGCTTTTTTTGCCTGAAGTGTTGGAATTTGTAGTTTTGGTTGGTTTGGGTTTTGAGTTGGCTTTGTTAGAGGCCGTGCCTTTTGGGGAAGCTTTTGAGGTAGGTTTATCAGTGGCTGATTGGGCTTTTTTCTCTTCTGCTGGCATAGCCAATGGCACAATGCGCTCAACTTTAATACTATGATTTTTATCTAATTTATCCGACACTACGCCCAACAATGGTAAGGAACGCTCTACAATCTGCGCAAATAATGGAGCTGCCACCGCACCACCGTAATACTGCACGCCCATAGGCTCATCAACCAATACCGCCACCACAATACGTGGCTTATCTGCTGGTGCATAACCGATAAAGCTGGAGAGATATTTTCTGCTGTAGCCACCTTTGTTCACTACCGTTTGGCTACCGTCTTTGTTGGTGCGTACTACGCGTTTCACATCTGCTTTACGACTGGTTCCTGTTTTGCCTGCTGTAGTGTAGCTGGGTGTACGAGCATTTTTCGCCGTTCCCTCATCGCTCATCACAGTTGCGCGTAAAATAGAGCGCATATTGCGCGAGGTTTGCTCACGCATCACTCGCTCTCCTGCTTCAATCTGTTCTTTTTTCAATAAACTCAATGGACGCTTAATGCCACCATTGGCAATCATCACATACGCATTTGCCATTTGCATCAATGTCGCTGTCTCACCATAACCAAAATACATGATGGCATATTGATGCTCTGAGCTTGGATAGGGAAGATAGCCTGTACGTTCGCCTACGAAATTGAGTTCACTCTTCTGCGCAAAACCCAAACGCTTAAGAAATTCAAGATAATATTTTCGTGGTACACGGTCAGCGATATAGCTCATACCCACATTAGAAGAACGAGCGATGATAGTAGTAGCACTCATATTCGGCGTACAACGACCAACATCACGCACACTATGCTTTCCATATTGACGTATACAATTGGCTGGAAACTTGAAACTGGTGTGTGGCGTAATTTTGCCTAACTCTAATGCTGCCAACATTGCAATGGGCTTATGGATAGAACCCATCTCATAAACATCCGTTAAAACCCGATTCCTCATCAAATCAGGCTGACGAGCGGATAATTGATTGGGATTTCCCACAGGCAACGATTGCATCGCCAAAACTTCACTCGTCTCCACATCTAACACTACTGCCATCATGGCTTTGGCTCGAGTAGCGGGATTTTGATAAGCGCTTTGGAGTACATCATGCACCACATGTTGAATCCTCGCATCTAACGATAACACCAAATCTTGCCCAAAACGTGTAGCTTTGGATTCATGAGCAATGCCTGAAATAGCAACTTTTTTACCGCCATGATATACGCCCGTTAAGCCTGAAGCTGAACGCAAACGATCATCGTACTGTTGCTCTAAACCCGCGATACCTTTACCCTCAGCGAAATACTCGGCATTATTTTGTAAGGTATCTTTAATACTGGGCATGCTGGCGAGTTTTTCCGTATAACCTACCACCTGCGCAAACAATTCTTTTTGAGGATAGTAACGATCAAAACCATCTTCTTTACGCAAGCCCACAAAATCCATTTTATTCAATTCTGCTGCCACCGTTCCCATCACATCAGAATTGAGTAAAAAGTAATTGCTTCCTCTATTTTTATCGCGTTTAGCAATTTCATGTACTTTAGCTTTAAGCTCGTCCACCCTGGTAGGGTAAATGCGATAGGTATTCAAATAATCCACCAATTGCTGCCAACGAGCTTCCTGATATTGCTCTGAGAAAGCTTTTTTAGAGGCATCACTCCCTAACGCTAAACTGGGCGATAGCCATTGGCATTTGTGTATGGATTCAAGAGGAGTACTGGGGTTAGCGCTTTGTCGTCTAGCTATTTTTTCACAATCTTTATATAACTCTTCTGCTTGCTTTTCTAGTCCCACAAGAAAATTCTTAGGTTCCAAAATAACCATACTACGCTGATTAGAGATGGCTAAAGGTTGTCCATGTCTATCCACAATATCGGCACGTGGTGCTAGGTGTACACGATCACGCACAACATACTGGTGCGCCTGCTTAAGATATTTTTGATGATGTTCATTTGAGAAACGATTCCAATAAGCCTTAGCCAGCACAGCGGCTAAGCCAGATACCATCAACAGTACCACCAAGATAAAACGATAGGTATGCACTCGTTGCTCTTTTGCCACATAATCACTCAATCAAACATTCCTCTTTGAATTTTCTCAATCACCAAAAACCATCATGGCTTGAGCCTTGCCCAAGCCATTCCAATCTTCTCTACACACTGCCCAAAGCGCTTTGCAGGGTTTAAGTTGATAAGTTTATTGGCGTATATTTAACGCTGTTTGTTCTATCGTTGGAATTTCCAATTTCATGGCTTTTGCTGTCTTATCCAAATTGGCAACACTTAGAACAGTGCCTGTCTCTGTCACCAATGCATTACGCCGTCTGTGCTCATGCTCTGCATGAATTCGCACTTTATCCAGCTGATTATAGGCCGTATTGACTTGACGCTCAGAATCTACAAAACGAATGGCAGAAAATCCTACCAATAACAACATCACCAATACCATTAAAAAACTCTTTTTATTCATCAAAAAGCTCCACGCTATACCTTAACCATCACACGCATTTTTGCACTTCGGCTTCTAGGATTATTCAATATCTCCTCCTGAGAAGGCTTAATGACCGACTTTTGCAAATGCAATTCTTGATACATTCGACCATAAGCAACAGGAATTTCTGCTGGTAAATCACGCCCTTCTTTCGCACGCGCAAAATGTTTCACCAACTTATCTTCCACGTCATGAAAACCAATCGCCACCATAATTCCTCCTTTCTTCAGCAAGGTCAAAGCGCTTTGTAATCCCTGCTCAATTTCCCCCACCTCATCGTTCACCATCATGCGAATGGCTTGGAAAGTTTGAGTGGCGGGGTGATAACCCACACGATGAAATTTCTTTGGCACCGCCTGAGCCACCACATTTGCCAAATCAATGGTGGAGACTATTTTTTCCCTATGTTTTATTATCGCATTTCCAATACGTAATGCAACTGAATAAGGCTCTCCACCCAACTGAACAATTGCTTTCACCAAAGCGCTTTCCTCAATTTCTTGCAGCCATTGATAAGCGGTCATACCTGTGCGTGTATCCATACGCATGTCTAATGGAGCAGCTTTATGAAAAGAAAATCCACGCTCAGCTTGGTCAAGCTGAGGTGAGGAAACACCAAAATCAAACAAAATGCCATCTAAGCTCTCTGCCCCCACATCTGAAAAAGCGCTTTGCATGCGCGAAAACGGCACAGGAGCAAAGTGAAAACGTGGCTCTTGCTCCACCCATTGCCATGCAACCTCCGCCGCCTGTGGATCTCGGTCAAGTGCATACAATTGCCCCTTATCCCCCAAGCGCTCCAAAATCAAACGACTATGCCCACCACGACCAAAAGTCGCATCAAGATAGCGACCATCAGGCTGAAGATTGAGTGCATCAATGGCTTCATGGAGCAAAACGGTAATATGGGTCATGGGGTTCCTTTAACTGATAACTTTCATCGGAAGAAAGCGTTTAACAACGCAATTATCTCACGCAATTTTCATACCAAAGCGCTTTGTTATTCACGTTTTTTGGCACGCTGACGGCGCATCTCTTTGGGATCCGCAATCAAAGGGCGATAAATTTCTACTCTATCGCCATCGCGCAATACTTCATCTTTCCGCTTACCCTGCCCCCAAATACCATAATCAAGCTTATTAAAATCAAGATGCGGAAAAAAACGGACGATGCCAGAACGCTCAACTGCCTGCCATAAAGTCGCCCCTTCATACATTTTTAGCGTGAGGATTTTTTGCAGCGTTGCCTCACCATAAACCACCTCAACCGTTATCATTTTTCGCGATAAAAGCGCTTTATCTACCAAAGATGCATCATTGACCATACAATTGCTCTGCTCGTTTCGAGAAAGCCTCCACCATCGTTTGCGCTATATGGCTCATCAAGCCACCTAAAATAGGGCTTAACAACAAAGGCACTTCAAAGTCCATAAAATACCCCACTTCACAGCCTACTTCCTTACCCTCAACCCAAAGCGCTTTGAAATCCCAGCGAGCATAGAGTTTTTTGAACACACCTTGCATCAACCTCATTTCCATTTGCGTTGGATAAGTGAACGTATTTTTGGTGGTAAACTGTTGAACAAACGCTCCTTTTTGCACTGTAATCTGCCCAATCAAATACCCCTCACCACGCTCCAAAAGCCTCCCCTGCTGACACCAAGGCAAAAATTCCGCGTACCTATCTACATCTGCCACCAAATCAAACATCTGCTGACACGTGTAGGGGAGTTTTTTCACACGATGAATTTGTGGCACAATACCTTCCTCAAAAAATGAAACATACTGCCTATTTTACTGCTAATTTCTGCTAAATGACGACCTAATCATGAGTAAATCCAAAAAAAACAACCACGACAATCAAATCATCACCAACAAAAAAGCCTTCCATGATTATTTTTTTGAAGAACACTTTGAAGCAGGGCTTTCTTTAGAAGGTTGGGAGGTCAAAGCGCTTCGGGCTGGGCGTGTGCAATTAAAAGATGCGCATGTTCTCATCAAAGGTGGCGAAATTTATTTATTCGGCACCACCATCACTCCACTGCCTGCCGCCTCTACCCACATTCTCGCTGACCCTATGCGAACCAGAAAATTGTTACTCCATCGCCGTGAAATCGATAAACTCATTGGCACCTCTCAGCGTGATGGCTACACACTGATTCCTGTCAGTTTGTATTGGAAAAATAGCCGTATCAAGCTAAATGTAGCTGTGGCAAAAGGCAAAAAAGAATACGATAAACGCGCGGTCAGCAAAGATAGAGAATGGCAGCTGGATAAAGCGCGTTTGATGAAAAACAAAAACCTCGAACGATAAGGTAGCCCCATGAGCCATCAAGTGATTCAACTGAAAGTCGAAGAGCATGACAATTTTATCCACATTATCTTTGACCCTAAAACCAAAGCAGCTGCTGTCGTTGATCCCGCATGGGACGCGGAGGGCATTCGTGAAGTCTTGAAAGAAGAAGGGCTGTATTTAGATGCCATTCTCATTACCCACGCTGACCATGACCATATCAACGCCATCAAAGCGCTTTATGGCAAGAAAACAACACTCTTCATTCACCCTCTGGAAGCTAAGCGCTTTGATTGTCCCAAAGATGCGGTTTTGGTGGAACATGGCGATGAAATTATGCTGGGAGGAAGCAGCATCACTGTGCTACACACCGCTGGGCATACCGCTGGCAGCTGTTGTTTTTTAACCGACCACCATCTCATTACAGGTGATACATTATTTATGTATGGCGCTGGCAATGTTCGGGGTGAAACAGGCGATGCCAAAGCGCTTTTCAAAAGTTTACAAGCCCTCAAACGTTTGAATCCTACTTTAACGGTTTGGTGTGGGCATGATTACGGCGTAGTGGAGCATTCGACTTTGGGCGAACAGCTAGCAGGCAATCCTTTCTTGCTGATTGAGCATGAAGAGGATTTTGTGCGTTATCGTGAACACATTGCCGCCCAAACCCGAAAAACTCCTTACGCGCCCATCTCGCGCGAAGCTTTACAACAAATCCTCGACACCCATTGATGAACGCCATAAACCCCGATGCTTTTCGGGGTCTATGCTCAAGAGTTGCTCGTAATCCCAAGCTTTCATCCAGCGCGCGCCTAAACTGTAGAGATGCTCGGTTAAAAATTGTGCCTCAATCACCCAAATCCCACGCTGATAAAGCGCTTTAGATAATGCCCACAAGGCAATTTTGGACGCATTCGTTCTTTGATGAAACATCGATTCTGCGCAAAAAACAGCGCCTAACGCAACCCCATACACGCCACCAACCAATCGCCCTTCTTCCCAAACCTCTACACTATGTGCATAGCCTTCTTCATGCAACGCTTGGTACACCGCCTGCATTTCTGGCAAAAGCCATGTCGCACCCTCTTTTTCTGCATGCACACGCGCACATGACTCCATAACAGATGCAAAATCATGGTCTAAGGTAATGGATAACTTTCCAGCCAAAGCGCTTTGCTTCCAATCTTTCCTAGTGCTACGGCTCACATGTAAAGCCTCCGTCAAAAAGACCGCCCGCATCTCTGGTTTCCACCACTGCACACGCCCCTCTTCCTCATACCAAGCAAATGCTCCTTGTCGATGAGCTGCCAAAGCGCTTTGAGGATTGAGAGGATAGGAGCAATTCAACAAACCATGCTCATTGAGCCGTTGCCAACGTTTATCCGAAAAATCATAGACCATCATCAAGTTACTCATCAGGAAATGACCAAACATAACGCAACACCAAAGCAAACACCAATGCTATCCCCAAACTCAACCACCATCGCTCTAGTCCCAGAACATAAATCGTGATGGGAAAAGGAGCCAACATGGTTAGGGTTGCAAAGCGCTTTGCACGGCGCGAAATTGCTCGTTTTTCCTGCCACAATCGCACCGTTTCCCCAAAATAATGATGGTTCAATAAATACTGATGCCAGCGTTCCGAGCCACGCGAAAAGCAATAACAGGAAAGCAACACAAAAGGTGTGGTTGGCCACACCAACGGCACCCCCAATCCAATAATCCCTATCACCAAAGAAAACCACCCCGCCGCTGTCCACAAGAATGACTTCATACCTCTCTGTCGCATCAATCCTCCAAAGCGCTTTGTCTAAAATTTCGCTCAAATCATGCTATCAAAAAAAGTATTTTATCGAGAAAATCGGCTTCCATCGCCATCAATCAAAAGTCCTATGGCGAGCTTGCGTTTCAGAAAGCACTTTGGCATCTGTGAGCTTGGTTTAATTCAAGCAAGCGCTTTGCTATGATGACGCTATTTTGACGCAAACTGTGTCATAGCCTTTATTTTGTTCAGTTAAGGATTTTTATGTTCAAGCGCCACTATTTAGCCAGCGTGATAACGCTATTACTCGCCCCTATGAGTTTTGCCGAAACATTCAACATCAGCGATATTCGCTTGGAAGGCTTGCATCGTGTCTCGGTTGGAACCGTATTCAATTATCTTCCCATACGCGTTGGACAAACCTTCAACACCGATAAGCAAGATACCCAAGCCATCATCAAAGCGCTTTATGACACCAAACTCTTCAGCCATGTGAAAGTCAGTCGCGAAGGCTCGGTTTTGGTGGTTGAGCTAGAGGAGGCCCCTATTATTGGCGAACTCAATATTGTCGGCAATAAAGACATCAACTCCGATAACATCAAACGCGCCTTTGAATCCAGCCAATTTGGCGAAGGGCAAGTTTTTAACGCTGCCATGCTAAATGAAGCCATACAAAGCCTAAACGAACAATACGAATTGCGAAACAAATATCAAGCTGTAGTGGATTATGTGGTTAGACCGCTACCACGCGGACGCGTTGCCATTGATATTACCGTGAGCGAAGGGCGCTCTGCTCGCATCAAATCCATCAATTTTGTGGGCAATCGTGTCTATCCTCATGAACGCCTGCTCGAACAATTTGACACCACCACACCGCGCTGGAATTCATGGTTCAACAAGTCAGACCAATTTGACCCCAGCAAAATCCGTGAAGATTTAGCGCGTTTGGAAGATTTTTACCTCAATCGTGGCTTCCTTGATTTCCAAATCACCTCAACCCAAGCCGAATTATCGGCAGAACGCGATTGGCTGTATTTGACCATCAATCTTAATGAAGGGCGAACTTACACCGTAAAAGAAGTTGATGTCATTGGTGAGTTAATTTTGAAAGAAGAGGAAATTCGCCAGCTGATTCAAGTGGAACAAAGCGCTTTGTATAACCGCTCCCAAGTTCGTAAAAGCATCGAAGCCATTAAAGTTCGCTTAGCAGATGAAGGTTATGCTCGCGCTGATGTACAAGTTATTCCTCAAGCCGATAAACTCACAGGCGATTTAAAACTCACCTTTGCCATCAATCCAGGTTTGCGAACTTATGTGCGTAAAATTGAGTTTACAGGCAATGAAAAAACCTATGACACCGTTTTGCGCCGAGAACTCCGCCAACAAGAAGCTGCTCTTTATTCTAGCTCTGATGTCGCACGCTCACTGGAGCGTTTACAACGCCTCCCTCAGCTGACAGAAGTAGAAGAAGTCATTCATCCTGTTGAAGGCGTGCCTGACCAAGTGGACATTGAATATCGTGTGGTCGAGAGAAACACCAACAGCATCAGTGGTGGCGTAGGCTATGGTCAAGGTAGCGGTGCATTGTTCACCTTAAACTACAAAGATGATAACTTCTTTGGCACAGGCTACTTGCTTGGCATTGATTTCTCGAAAAGCTCATCACGCAACAATTATGGCTTTTCTTTCACTGACCCTTATTTCACAGCCGAAGGCATCACCGCAACCTATAACTTCGAATACGATTCCTACAACTACAGCAAAGAGGATTTGTCTGATTGGATTTCAGACACTTGGGAAGTTTCCACAGAATTTGGTTACCCCTTGTCTGAGTACCAAAAAGTTTATTTCGGCGGTGGTTTGCGTGGCATCAAAATCACCACTGGCTCCAAAACGGCACCAGAAATTTCACAGTATTTAACCGATAAGGGCAAACGTTTCAAAGAAGGCTTTGTTAGCCTTGCATGGGCGCGTGATAGCTTAAATGACCCCTATTTGCCCACACAAGGCGCTTTAAATCGCTTTTACAGCGAAGTGGTCTTACCAGGTAGCACAGAGCGCTTTTACAAACTTGGCTACCAACACAGAAGCTTCTTTGGCTTTGGTGAAGAAAATCATGAATGGCTGACTTTGGGCTTACGCGCTGATGTGAACTATGCTAAGGGCTATGGTAAAACGTCCGATGTGCCGTTCTATCGTCATTATTACTCAGGTGGTATTTCTTCAGTTCGTGGTTATGAATATGGCTCCGTTGGACCTCGCTACAGCGATGGCACAACCGCTGGTGGTGATTTTGCCGTCAATGGTGGCTTGGAGTTTATTGTGCCTTGGGGCAATGCCAAACGAGATAAAAATGTGCGGTTTGGAGCCTTTGTTGATGTGGGCAGTTCGTACAAAGATTTGAAATCCTTTGAGATTGATGAATTACGTTATTCAACAGGCTTATTCTTGCAATGGATTTCGCCTATCGGGCCTTTGAATATCAGCTATGGCGTGCCATTGAAGAAAAAAGATGGCGACAAAGCCGAACGTTTCCAATTCACTGTGGGAACCACATTCTGATGCCATTCAAGTCTCTCCTACAAAGCGCTTTGTACTTCAGCTTTCTCTGGCTTAGCCAAAGCGCTTTGGCGAACCAATCAAGTGCAAAAAGCCCTGTGATTTTGAACGAAGTATTCAATGTCTTGCCTATGCCTCAGGAAAAATCCCAAGAGCCTGCAAGCATCAACAAGGCAACTCTTTCCTTGCTGGAACAAGGCTCCTCTCTCAAAATGGGCTTTATCAATTTTCGTACCATCATGGTCAATGCTCCCCAAAATGATCGTATTCGTAGCATTTTGGAGCAAGAGTTTAAAGAAGAACACAAAGCGCTTTTGCAGGAACAGCAGGATTTAAGCCTATTGGAACAACAGTTTTTGAACCTAGAAACCCAAGATCCTCAATATGAAATCTTGGAACGGCAAATCATCAGCAAACGGCGAGAACTCTCCAAACGCGATAATCAATACCGAGACCGCTACAGCCTACGGCGCAATGAAGAAGCCAATAAAGTACAAACTCTCGTACTCAATGAAATCATTGCTGTGGCACAAGAATTGAAATTTGATGTAATTTTAAACGATACAGGCGTGGTTTATGTCAGTGAACGCGCAGATTTAACCCAGATGGTATTAAAACGTCTGAAAGAAAAAAGCGAGGAGTAATCATGAGCTTATCTCAAAACCCCCTCACCACCCAGCAACTTGCCGAACGCTTGCAAGGCAAAATCATCGGCTCTACTGATATTCTGCTCTATGGCGTTGGTTCGCTTGCAAAAGGTCAAACGGGCGAGATTGGTTTTTTGGCAGAACGAAGTTACCGTAAGCAATTAGCCCAAAGCGCTTTGTCAGCAGTATTGGTATCTGAAGCTGAGGAAACAGCGCCAGCTTCTATGGTGCAAATTGTGGTCTCTGATGTAAAAGGCGCGTGGCGATTGGTTTTAGAACATTTTGCACCCAAACGCCCTGCCCCCCACATTCACGAAACCGCTATCATCTCCCAAAGCGCTTTGATTGGCGAGGACTGCACGATTGGCGCTGGAGTTGTGATTGAAGAAAATGCTGTTATCGGCGCTCGTGCCATCATCGGCGCAGGGACTATAATTGGGCAAGGCGTTCAAATAGGCGATGACGCTCATCTGGATATGGGGGTCAAGATTCTGCCCAAAACCAAAATTGGGCATCGCGTACGGATTTTGGCAGGCGCTGTTTTAGGCTCGCGTGGCTTTGGTTTGCATTTTGAAGGCGGGCGCTGGCGTGAATTGCCCCAATTGGGTGGCGTTTGGATTGGTGATGATGTTGAGATTGGCGCTTGCACCACCATTGATTGCGGAGCCATTGGCGATACTTGCTTGGAAGATGGCGTGAAGCTTGATAACCATGTGCAAGTGGCGCATAACGTTCACATCGGCGCTCATACCATCATCGCTGGCTGCACCGTTATTGCTGGCTCTGTCACTTTCGGCAAGTACTGCGTTGTCGGCGGAGCGAGTGTCTTCGCTGGGCATATTGAAATCTGCGATGGCGCACAGTTTACAGGTCATTCTTCCGTTTCCAAAAGCATCACGATTAAAGATACCTATAGTTCTGCCCTAACTGTCATGCCAATGAAACAATGGGCAAGGTTTGTCGGTGCCTTAAAATTATTTGGTCGCCCCAAAGCTTAAAATCAAAGCGCTTTGCAGGCTTTCCCTTTACAACATCATCTAACACATCACAGGAGGCTTCACATGAGCATAATGGATATTGAAGAAATCCGCCGTTATTTACCCCACCGTTACCCTTTTTTGCTGATTGACCGCATTTTAGAAGTGGAGGCAGGTAGCCATATTTTGGCATTGAAAAATGTCAGCGCCAATGAGCCATTTTTTCAAGGGCATTTTCCTGAAAAAGCGGTTATGCCTGGTGTATTGGTTGTGGAAGCAATGGCACAAGCTTCAGGCATTTTGGGCGTTAAAAGTGGCAAAAAAGCGCTTGGTTTGCCTGATGAGCCAGAAGAAGATGGCATTTATTTCTTTGTGGGGATTGATAAGGCTAGGTTTAGAAAAGTGGTCGTACCAGGTGACCAGCTGTTGCTTGACGTTCGTTTAACCAATTCTCGACGAGGCATTTGGTCATTCACTGCTAAGGCGACAGTCAATGGAGAGCTGGTATGTGAGGCAGATATTATGTGTACCTCTGCAGGCAAAAACAGCAAATAACCCCCGCCTAACCCTCATCACAAAAGGAGCATCACCATGATTCATGAAACCGCCCAAATCCATGAAACTGCCGTCATCGCCAAAAGCGCTTTGATTGGTGAAAACGTTCAAATCGGCGCGTATTGTGTGATTGGCGAAGGAGTCAGCATTGGCGCAGAAACGGTGTTGGAATCGCACGTTGTGGTTGGGTCAAACACCAAAATTGGTCATCATAACCATATCTACCCCTTTGCTTCACTCGGCGCTAATCCGCAGGATAAGAAATTTCAAGCAGGCGATGAAACATGGTTGGAAATTGGTAACCACAATACCATTCGTGAATTTGTCACTTTTAATCGTGGCACCGTGCAAGGTGGCGGTCTGACCAAACTCGGCGACCATAATTGGATTATGGCGAATGTTCATTTAGCGCATGATTGTATCGTGGGTAACCATAACGTCTTTGCCAACAATGCTTCTCTTGCAGGTCATGTGGTGGTGGGGGATTATGTAACCTTCGGTGGCTATGCCTTGATTTATCAATTTGTACGGATTGGAGACTTAGCGATGATTGCCTTCTCGGCTGGCGTGAAAAAAAATGTACCGCCATTTGGTTTGGTAGAAGGCTATGATGCGGTTATGAAAGGAATTAATGCCGAAGGTTTAAAGCGACATCAATATCCAGAAGAGGAAAAACGTGCTATCAAACTTGCCCATCAAGCGCTTTACCATGAAGGTCTATTGCTTACAGAAGCTCGTGCCAAAATTGAACAGCTGGCGAAAGATTCGCCTGCAGTAGAGAAAATATCGGCGTTTATTGCACAGAGTGATAAACGTGGATTAATTCGACCCTCATCATGACAAAGCGCTTTGACCACCCCTCCCCTCATATCGCTTTGGTTGCAGGTGAGGCTTCTGGCGATAGACTCGGTGCGCCTTTATTGGTAGAACTCAAAAAGCGCTTTCCGAACGCTCGTTTTTCAGGCGTTGGAGGCGTGCATATGCAAGCGACTGGTTTTGAAAGTTTATTGGATATGAGGCGATTATCTGTAATGGGGTTGGTTGAAGTGCTTAAGCATCTGCCCGATATTTACCGCGCCAAACAAACCTTGTTGCGTTACTGGCAAGACAATCCGCCCGATATTTTCATTGGCATTGATGCCCCTGACTTTAATTTGCGACTGGCGCGTAAATTCAAGGCTTGTGGCGTGAAAACGGTACATTATGTCAGCCCTTCTTTGTGGGCATGGAAAGAGAAGCGCATTGAAAATATCAAGAACACTATAGATTTAATGCTCTGTTTGTTTCCTTTCGAATTGCCTATTTATGAACAACATGGGGTCAAAGTGCTTTGTGTTGGACATGCTATGCAAGAACGTTTACGCCCCTGCGAGCCTCAACAAGCACGAAAAGAGCTGGGGTTGCCTGAGATAAATGGTACTTGGCTCGGCTTATTTGCTGGCTCACGCTTAAGTGAGCAACAACGCCTAACACCCATTTTTCTTGATGCTTATCAAAAACTTAAACCCTACGGCTATCAAGCCATCATGCAGCCTAATCCCGCCCTAGAACATTTATCTGCCGATAAACAGCAAGGTGTGATACTGCTTGATGCACCCAGCCATTTGCTAATGAGCGCCAGCGATGTCTTGTTGCTGAAAAGTGGTACCATCACGCTTGAAGCTGCGTTTTTGGCACGCCCAATGGTGGTAGCTCATCGTGTCAATGCCTTAACCGCTTGGCTTGCTCGCCGTCTGTTAAAAACCAAGCGCTTTGCCTTACCCAATCTATTGTTACAACAAGATATTGTTCCAGAATTGATGCAAGAATATTGTAACTCAGAAGACATCAAAGAAACTTTACTCCATTTAGATACCAAAACTCAGCAAAGCGCTTTGAAGTCCTTAAATCATTTATTACCACCACATGCTAGTGTTCAAGCAGCTAATGCGATTTCAGATTTAATAACATCACCATAACTATCTCTACACCAATAAATTTTCATAACGTACAAATCTGCAAATAAAAAGAGATTTTATCGTTCATTTGCTTAGCGCGTTCCTCCCAATTTTCTTGACGCATAAATCGAATTGCAACACGATGTCTATCACCACTTATTCTTGGAAAAACATCATTGGATTCTGGCAAATGAATCCGAATCATCTGATTACGCTTTTTGGTGTCTAAATTACGCAATAACATGCCCTCTTCGCTCTCTACTGCCTCACATGTTGCCTCTTCTCGAACCAATTGCAAAATCAACAACACACATTCCATAATAGGCTGAAAATATTGATAACAATCCACCAAAAAAGCGCTTTGCTTACCTTGTGTTTGATTTAGCCAATACTGAAATGCTGGCACTTCAAATAAACAATTACCACTTTGATTAAAATTACGCTGACGCAAACTATTAAGCAATTCATTTTCACGAAAATTGACTAAGGTATTCAGATTTAATCCATATATTTGACGAATACTTTCATCAATTCTCATCATAGCAGATTGCAACATTTCCTCATCATGATGCATCATAAAGCTTTGCCTTTCAATCGCAGTTTTATAACTTTGCAATTCTTTAATCAGCTCTGAACGAATTTCATAACGATGCAAAAAATCCAATACATCAAATAATGCATCAAAAAACCATTGCACCCCATAATAATCATAATTTTGATGAAATTGTTTCATTTGCAAAAACAAAGATTCTAAACGCATCAACAAACGAATACGTTCATTAAGTGGGTGTTCATAAATAAAACAAGGCATTGGGGTTGTGTTCATAAAAACTCCTTTAAAAACCACATCCAAATACTGCTTACTCAAGCATCTCGATACCATAGTATAAATCCGCCCACGAATGCTTTTCACGGACTTTGCACGATTTTATGCTACAATCTGCACGCTTGACAGACTGAGAACACGGCAAACTCATGCGGGCAATCCTGCTCTCTCGCCTAAATACTCACTCAATCCAAAGCGCTTTACCTTTTTCCCTTCCTACTGTCTATCTTTTGTAGACATGGGGTTCTCTCATCTTTCTACTTTTGTCGATGACTTGCCCAAAGATTTAGATGGCACTCTCGCAAAGTGGTTTAAAAAACATAGGTTTAGAAGCTGTCATCAAACAGCCACTGGAGTTTTACATGAAAAAAATGCTGATTAATGCCACGCAGCAAGAAGAGTTGCGCGTTGCGTTGGTAGAAGGTCAACAACTTTATGATCTTGATATTGAAACTATTTATACCGCCCAAAAGAAATCAAATCTCTATAAAGGCAAAATTACTCGCATTGAGCCTTCTTTAGAAGCTGTTTTTGTGGATTATGGCGCTACTCGTCATGGCTTTTTGCCTTTCAAAGAAATCAGCCGTGAATATTTAACTTCTCCTGTACAAGAAGGTCAAAATATCAAGGATTTCATCCGTATTGGTCAAGAAGTCTTGGTACAGATTGCTAAAGAAGAACGCGGTAATAAAGGAGCAGCTTTAACAACTTATATCAGCCTCGCAGGACGTTTTATGGTGTTGATGCCTAACAATCCTCGAGCTGGGGGCGTTTCTCGTCGCATTCAGGGAGATGACCGCCAAGAGATGAGAGAAGCTCTTGATTTGTTACAACTTCCTGAAGGCATGGGAGTAATTGTTCGTACCGCTGGCATGGGTCGCAGCAGTGAAGAATTACAATGGGATTTGGATTTTCTGTTACAAGTATGGTCTGCTATCAGCGAGGAATACCACAAATCCGAACCTCAGCGCTTGATTTACCAAGAAAGCAATATCATCGTCCGCGCCTTGCGTGATTATTTACGCCCTGATATTGCGAAAATTTTGGTTGATGACGAACGTGTTTACGAACAAGCAAAAGCTTTTATGCAATTGGTGATGCCCAGTAGCCTTAATAAACTTGAGCTTTATCAGGACAATATCCCACTTTTTTCACGCTATCAAATCGAGGGACAAATTGAAAGCGCTTATCAGCGTAATGTTAAATTACCCTCAGGTGGAGAATTGGTGATTGATTACACCGAAGCTCTCGTTTCCATTGACATCAACTCTTCCAAAGCCACTAAAGGTGGTGATATAGAAGAAACTGCCTACCAAACCAACCTAGAAGCTGCTGATGAGATTGCACGTCAAATGCGCTTACGCGATTTGGGCGGATTAATTGTTATTGATTTTATTGATATGGGCGTAACTCGCAATCGTAAAGACATTGAAACACGTCTTATGGAAGCGACCAAAATTGACCGCGCACGAGTGCAAATTGGTCGAATTTCGCGTTTTGGCTTATTGGAATTATCGCGCCAACGCCTACGCCCATCGATGGACGAAGTCAGCCATCATGTTTGCCCACGTTGCAAAGGGCAAGGCAGTATTCGTGGCATTCAATCGTTGGCACTTTCGCTGTTACGCATCATTGAAGAAGAGGCAATTAAAGAACGTACACGCCGTATCACAGGAGAATTACCTGTCAATATCGCCACTTATCTCCTCAATGAAAAACGCCAAGCTTTGCGCCAGATTGAAACGCGTAACCATGTGGAAGTTGTGTTGGTTCCAAACCCCAACCTTTATGCCCCTGATTACCACATCACACGCCAACGCGAAGATGAGATTGATGAGGAGACTGTTCTCACCCCAAGCTACCGTCTGCCACTGTCACAAGAGTTACCTGAAGAAGAGCGCATTACTCGCGCCCAAAAACCTGTGGTAGAACAAGCTGCAGTACAAGGTATCACCCACAGCACACCAGCTCCTGTTGTGCCAGAGAAAGCAGAAATTGAGAAAAGCGCTTTGGCAGAGAATTTCTCACGCGTTATCAGTCTGTTCAAAGCAGATAGACGTAAGTTTGAAGAATTACTCGCTGAATCAAGTAAGCCAACCAAAGCACGTCAAGCAGAACGTAAAGCCAAAAACCAGCCTCATGCTCATCGTGGACAAAACGATGCGCCACGTAATGAAGAAATGGTTGAAGTGAAGGTTCTACCTGAAACTCAAAATCGCGAAACTCATCGTGAAAACAAACGTGAACGCCAAGAAGCTCGCGAAAACAAAGCGCTTTCTACCGAAACACAAGAACGTCCGATCGAGCGTTTTGCTGAGCCCACTCAAACCAAAGACAACACACCCACTCAGCCTGAACGCCAAGAGCGAAATGGACAACGCGAACGCCGCATTACTCGCGATGACACGCCTGAAAAAGATGGCGTTAATCAAACACTTGAGCAACTCCTCAATCCGCCCGAGACCCTCAACGGTCGTCAAATCAGAAAAGGGCGAATGCTTGACGAGAATGCAGTACGTGGGCAGGGCAAATTTGATTATGTTCCGAAAGAAATTAGCCCAGCCACAGTAACAGCGCCCGAAGCTGATGAGGATAATAAAGCGCTTTATGTCGCCCCACTTAAACTTGACCCCGAAGAGCAAGCTGCCCTTGATGCCAATGAAATGGCAGAACTCGCCAGCCAAGAACCCTACAGCCACGCTCCTGCGTTAGTCAGCTTCTTACATGAACCAACGCCTAGCGAAACACCCGCCAAAAGCAGTAGACGTTCACGCCAAGAGCGCGTTATGGTAGAGAAAGCGGTTAGCGAAACGCTAGTAGAAGAAATAGCAACTACGGAAAGCGCTTTGCCAAACGAGCCTGTATCAGCATCTGTGGCAGAAGACTTGCCCTCTGAAACTCTTGTTTCTGAAGATAAAAATGAAGCGGAAGCGGAAGTTGTAGAACAAACAACAGAAAGCGCTTTGTCTGTTGAAACCGAAACCCATGACGCGCCAGAAACAGAAACCGCCAGCGAAGAGCCAAGCAAACCCAAACGCACAACGCGTACGCGTAGCAACAAAAACAACCCCTTACGCCGCCTGCCAGAATTAGGGCAGAGCGTTTGGTATGACGACATCAGCCGTCAATTGTTGCAAGAAGGCACGCTTGAGCGATTGATTGCGGACGATGATTTGCGCGGTGTAACCTCTAATCCTGCTATTTTCCACAAAGCGCTTCATAGCGATGCTTACGATGCTTCTTTGCGCCAGTGGCTACAGCAGGCGGTTAATCCCAGCGATGTGCAAAATGCCTTCTTTAGCTTAGCTATTGAGGATATTCAAATGGCTTGTGACCAAATGCGCCCTGTGTTTGAGAAAACGGATCGACTTGACGGCTGGGTCTCACTCGAAGTCTCGCCTTATCTCGCACACGATGCTGAGCAGACCATAAGCCAAGCGCTTTGGCTTCATCAGCAAGTGGCGCGTGAGAATGTGATGATTAAAGTTCCTGCAACGCCTGCTGGTCTACTCGCTATTCGCGAACTAACTGCGCAAGGCATCAGCATCAATGCTACTTTACTCTTCAGCCAAACCCGCCATTTACAAGTCTTAGAAGCTTATATTGAAGGCTTGAAGGCTCGAGTAGCTCAGGGATTGAGCATTGAGAACATTCATTCTGTTGCCAGCTTTTTCGTCAGCCGTGTAGACAGCAAAATTGATGATTTGCTGGGTCAGCAACATGCTCATTTGCGTGGTCGTTCGGCAATCTACAATGCCAAACTTGCCTACCAAAATGCTCTAAAGCGCTTTGCACAAGAAGATTGGCAAGCTTTGGCAGCATCAGGGGCAAAAGTGCAACGCTTACTTTGGGCAAGCACTTCAACCAAAAATCCTGAATATTCTGATGTGCGTTATGTGGATATGCTGATTGGCGAAAACACCATCAATACCATTCCCCCCAGCACTTACCAAGCCTTTAAAGATCATGGACGTGTTGCCCAAACCCTCGCGCGTGATTTCGACAAGGCAGAAGAAGGATTATTGGCACTGAAAGAAGCTGGTATTAACTTAGAGCAAATTGCCAATCTCTTGGAATATGAAGGCATTACCGCTTTTGAACGCGCGTACAGCCAACTGTTACAAACACTGGCGAAAAAACTGGCGCAAATCCAGTAATCCTCTCATTTGAGGCTTACCAGCCCCACTTCGGTGGGGTTTCTTTTTGAACAAAGCGCTTTGGAATCCAAAAGCAAAGGAGTTTGTGATGATGATTATGGGTGTTGATGAAGCAGGAAGAGGAGCATTAGTAGGTGATGTGGTGGCAGCTGCAGTGGTCTTACCAGAACGCTACCATCTTCCTAAGCTCAATGATAGCAAGCAAATTTCCGCCAAAGTCCGTGAAAGCCTTTTTACCGCCATCACAGAACAAGCCTTAGCCTATGGCATTGCTCATGCAACGCCTGATGAAATTGATGCCCTCAATATTCATCATGCTACGTTGCTGGCGATGCAACGCGCGATTGAGGCAGTGCAAAAAGCGCTTTGTCACCAGAATTTCGGAGAAATTGAAGTGTTGGTTGATGGGAAATTTGTGCCAAATATTGATTATCACGCAAAAGCCATTGTAGGAGGTGATGCCTCTGTTCCCAGCATTGCGGCTGCCTCGATTTTGGCGAAAGTCACTCGCGATCGCACACTTTTGCGTTTACACGAAAAATACCCCGAATACGGCTTCCATCAACACAAAGGCTACGCCACTTCCAAGCATTTAGAAGCAATAAAGCGCTTTGGTGCATTGCCTGAACATCGCCACAGCTTCGCTCCACTCAAAAGCCAACAATTGAGCTTGTTTTAAGCTATTGCTTCAGGGATTTTGGTCTGACCAACAAAGCGCTTTACTCTAGGATTTTCTACACCAAGTTTTTATAATTTCACTCTTTGACAACCCTAAGGAGATGTTATGCGTTACGCTTTATTACTGACCGCACTCTTGAGTTCCCAACTTTATGCCCAAACACGCTCAGTCGACCCGACAGAGTTTGACGTTGCAGGTATTAAATTGGGCATGAGCCGAGATGAGGCGATACAAGCTTTGGCAAAATCACAAGAGGTTGATACAGGAGAGATTCAATTACAAACGTATCCGCCCAAAAATAAGATAACAGGCGAAACAGAGCCTCATAGCTTTGAGCTGAAAAAAGACCACACCAACATCATCGTAACCCTCACACCTGTGCCAGAAGCAGGCGGTAAATTAGCAGTCAGCAGAATCAGTTACAACATTGCCTACACAGAAGAGAATGTCAAAGCGCTTGAAGAAGCGGTGTTGGCAAAATATGGCAAGCCCAGCTATGGTGGCATAGGTGGCTGGCGTTACTGCAAAGAAATCGATGAAAAGGAATTGATGAAATGCAAAAACATTTACACCGATCCTCAGCTCATCTACAACCATACCACCTTAACCCTTCAAGACCCTCGTCTTGAATCTGCCTTAGAAGCGTGGGAGAAGGCTCAAAAAGCCACCAAGCCCAAATTATAATCTCGACCACAAAGCGCTTTGACTCCCTGTAAGAAGCCATAAAGCATACTGAAACCCCAAGTTATGCCTTATCCGCACCCTCAGCATCAAAGCGCTTTGCCCAAAAAGCCTGCAAATACTCGCTGGCTTGTTGCTCATTAAAATGCTTGGCTTTAAATACCAGCGGATTTAATGGCACATTTAACCTCTCTCGCTCTTCCTCAAAATAATCCCCCCGAACCACCACCTGAAATCGAAAACGTGGCAACTGTTTTAAAAATTGTCGAACCCGTTCAGGCAAAGCGCTTTGCCCTGAAATATCGCTGAACACACGGCGCACAATGCGCTTTTCCATCTCCATCGCAAGAAAATGAAACTGATGCGCCAATAAGCTATTTTTGGCATAAATCGTCCAAAGCGCTTTCTGCTTGGATTGTTTTGTTTGGGCTTGAAATTGGTCAGGAGCAACCCCATTTTGAAGAGAATGAGGTAGGCAAGCATAAAATTGCTGGCGTAAATAATGCTGAAAATGCTGGTCATTATTTTGAGGAGATAAGTCTTCAAGACATGATTTCATCAGCTTTTGCAGGCTTATCTGCTGGGAATATGGTATAGTTTGCATCTTATTTTTCGTGATTTTTTACACATTTATGACGGGCGAAAGCGTTTATCATAGCGCAACCGCAAAGGAAAACCGATGTTAGGCACACTGGCAACCAAAATATTTGGCTCACGCAATGACCGAATCTTGAAACAACTCAATAAAATCGTTAAACAAATTAATGATTTAGAACCAAAAATCAAAGCGCTTAGCGACACTGAGCTTAAAGCCAAAACCCAAGAATTCAAAGAAAGGCTCCAGCATGAAACCCTAGACCAACTGTTGCCTGAGAGTTTCGCTGTGGTTCGTGAAGCCAGTCGGCGTGTTTTAGGCATGCGACATCATGATGTGCAATTGATTGGTGGCATGGTATTACATCAAGGCAAAATCCCTGAAATGCGCACAGGCGAAGGGAAAACATTGGTGGCAACTCTGGCTGTTTACCTCAATGCACTTTCAGGCAAAGGTGTGCATGTGGTTACCGTCAACGATTATCTTGCCTCGCGCGATGGTGTGGAATTAGGCGAGTTGTATCGTTTCTTAGGCTTAAGCACGGGCATTATTTTGTCAGGTATGACTTCTGAGCAAAAACGAGCTGCTTACCAAGCCGATATTACTTATGGCACCAACAATGAGTTTGGCTTTGATTATCTGCGCACCAATATGGCTCATGATGAAAGCGAACGCCTACAACGTGAATTGCATTACGCCATCATTGATGAAGTCGATTCTATTCTGATTGATGAGGCCAGAACACCGCTGATTATCTCAGGGCCTGCAGATGCCAATACTGATTTGTATCTCGTACTCAACGAACTCGTCCCTCATCTCAAACGTCAAGAAGTAGAAGATGGCGAAGGAGATTTCTCCATTGACGAAAAAACCAAACAAGTTGGCTTAACCGATGAAGGGCATGACCGTGTCGAAGCGCTTTTGCGTGAAAAAGGTTTACTCAATGAAAATGAAGGCTTGTATCACCCCAAAAATCTTGGCTTATTCCATCATCTCAATGCGTGCTTAAGAGCTCATCATTTATTCCATCGTGATGTGGATTATTTGGTACGCGATGGGGAAGTCATGATTGTTGATGAATTTACTGGTCGTGTTATGGAAGGTCGGCGCTGGTCTGATGGGTTGCATCAAGCGATTGAAGTCAAAGAAGGGGTTATGGTTAAGCAAGAAAACCAAACCCTTGCCTCTATTACCTACCAAAATTACTTCCGTTTGTATGAAAAACTGGCAGGCATGACAGGAACAGCCGATACCGAAGCTGCGGAATTTCAAGAAATTTATGGCTTAGAAACCGTCATTATTCCCACCAATCGCCCTGTGCAACGCATTGACCATATTGATCAAATTTATCTCAACCAAAAAGGTAAATACCAAGCCATCATCAATGATGTTCGCGAGGCACAAAGCCGTAAACAACCTGTTTTGCTCGGCACTGCTTCTATCGAAACCTCAGAGTTAGTCTCTAGCCTCCTCACACAAGCAGGCATTCGCCACAATGTTTTGAATGCCAAACAACATGAACGCGAGGCTGAAATTATCGCTCAAGCAGGTAGACCTGCTATGGTCACCATTGCCACCAATATGGCAGGTCGTGGAACAGATATTGTACTCGGGGGTTCGCTCAAAGCCGATTTGGCAGCTTTGCCCAAAGATGCCAGCGAAGAGGAACGTCAAGCTGTAAAAAGCGCTTGGCAAGCACGACATGACGAGGTTATCCGTGCAGGTGGATTACACGTCATTGGTGCAGAACGCCATGAAAGTCGGCGCATTGATAACCAATTACGCGGACGCTCAGGGCGACAAGGTGATCCCGGCTCCAGCCGTTTTTATGTAGCTCTCGATGATAATTTGGTGCGCATTTTCGCTGGCGATCGTATGGCAAGTATGATGGGACGCTTTGGCATGAGCGAAGATGAGGCTATCGAATCGAAAATGATTTCTCGCCAAATCGAAGGAGCTCAACGTAAAGTTGAAGCACATAACTTTGATGCGCGTAAAAATATTTTGGAATACGACAATGTTGCCAATGAACAACGCAAAGTCATCTATTCTCAGCGTAGCGACATTATGGATAGCCCAGATATTAGCGATTTAATCACCCAAATGCGCCATGAAGTAGTGCTGGATTTGGTAGATAAATATCTTCCTGCTGACCAAGTGCGCCAACATTGGAACACGCAAGCCCTTGAACAAGATATGGCTGCCATTTTCTCACTAGGCGTTGATATACAAAAACATTTCCTCGAGCAAAACCCTGATATCAGTTCATCAGAAATCGCCCAACAACTTAACGATTTCCTCGACCAACTCTATGCCAAGCGCATTGAGCATGTAGATCCTGAATTTGTGCGCAATGTGGAAAAGCGCATTGTGTTGATGACCATTGACCAACAATGGAAAAATCATCTCTCGCATATGGATATGCTGCGCCAAGCGATTTGGTTGCGTTCACGCGCTCAAAAAGATCCCAAGCAAGAGTACAAAAAAGAATCGTTTGAAATGTTTAACGATTTGATGAACTCCATTCGCTTTGAAGTTATTGGCAAACTCTCACATTTACACTTTGAATATGCCAGCAATCCTCCAGCACCTCTTGCTCCTTCCATTGTAGTGCCCGAAGTAGCTCCTAAAGACGAAGAACCCGACCCCAACGAAGAAGGTTTGAGTGTAGATAAAAAGCCTCCTGTTGGACGTAATGAACCTTGCACCTGTGGTTCAGGAAAAAAATACAAAGAATGTCATGGGAGATTAAAATGATTCCTGCTCAGGCAGGTATTACTTATGTTGTAGCTGCCATCATCATCAACCATGATGGGCAGCTACTGATTAACACACGTCCTGCCAACAAACGCTTTGCAGGCTGTTGGGAATTTCCTGGTGGTAAAGTAGAATCAGGGGAGACCCAAAGCGCTTCGTTGGTGCGTGAGCTACGTGAAGAGCTAGATTTGGATTTATCAGGCGTGGTTTTTCATCACCTCTTGCGCAAAAAAGTATCGTTGACAGAAACGTCCGACACCAAAAGCTTGATGGTTGATTTTTACCACTGCCAACTTCCCAAAGCGCTTTGCCCTCGCCCACTAGAGGGTCAAAGCCTCGCATGGGCAAAGCTCGAGGAGCTTGAGGATTATGACTTTATCCCAAGTAATCTTGATGTTTTAGCCCAACTTCCTCAACTTTTACCCCAATAATGTCTTATGAATGCCATGTTTAATCATCAAAAATATCGTCCTTTTGCTTTCAATCCTCAATTAAAAGATCGCACTTGGCCAGACAAACTCATTACCCAAGCCCCTGATTGGGTCAGTGTAGATTTGCGCGATGGCAACCAAGCGCTTATTGACCCAATGACGGTTGAACAAAAGCTTCGCTTTTTCCAATTGCTGGTTGAGATTGGCTTCAAAGAAATTGAGATTGGCTTCCCCAGTGCTTCACAAATTGAATTTGACTTCACACGCCAATTGATTGAAGGAGGTTTGATTCCTGATGATGTCACGATTCAAGTTTTGGTACAGGCGCGCGAACATTTGATTGCGCGTACTTTTGAAGCGCTTTGCGGCGCCAAACGCGCTATTGTGCATGTTTATAACTCCACATCACGCGTACAACGCGAAAAAGTCTATGAAAAATCCCAAGCAGAAATTACAGAAATCGCTCTTCAAGGGGCAAGTTTGCTCAAAGAATATGCAGCGAAATACCCCAAAACCGAATGGATTTTTGAATATTCTCCCGAAAGCTTTTCGCAAACAGAACCCGATTTTGCGGTTTCTATTTGTGAGGCAGTTTGTCGTGTTTGGGAACCTGAAAAAGGGCAAGGAGTGATTTTAAACTTGCCCAGCACCGTTGAATGCTCCACACCTAATCTATACGCTGATCAAATCGAATACTTCTGTCGCCATTTACCAAGCCGTCCTCATGTTCGCATTTCAGTTCATACCCATAACGATCGTGGGTGTGCTATTGCAGCCTCAGAACTGGCGGTTTTGGCGGGAGCTGACCGAGTGGAAGGAACTCTACTTGGCAACGGCGAACGCACAGGCAATATGGACATCATGGTGATGGCGATGAACCTCTATTCTCAAGGCATTGACCCTAAACTGGATTTTTCCAAAATGAATGAGATGGTGCATATTGTTTCAGAGTGCAACAATTTACCTGTTCACCCACGCCACCCTTATGTTGGCGAATTGGTGTTTACGGCTTTCTCTGGTTCGCATCAAGATGCGATTAAGAAATCGTTGGAGAAAGAATCCAATGGCATTTGGGATATTGCCTATTTACCTATTGACCCTGTAGATATTGGTCGCAGCTATCAAGATGTTGTACGTATCAACAGTCAATCAGGAAAAGGTGGCGTAGCTTATATTCTCGCACGAGATTATGGCTTGAATGTGCCACGTTGGTTACAAATTGATTTTGCGCAAAAAGTACAAAAACAAAGTGAAACCACGCAAAAAGAACTTGCCAGCGCTGAGATTTTGAAACTCTTTGAAGCCAGCTATATGCAAGAAAGCGCTTTGAGTTTAGAATCTTACAGCATCACGCGTGGTAGCAATGAAGATGCACTCTCTTGCCGCATCATTCATCAAGGTCAAACCCACACCCTCACAGGTAATGGCTCAGGTGTACTCAGTGCCTTCATTGATGCTTTAAGCCACTACAGCCAGCGTCGCCTCAATATCACTAACTATGCTGAACACGCCATGACAGGAGCAACCGATGCGCAAGCCGTTGCCTATGTGCAAATGTTGGTTGATGACAAACTCACAACAGGCATTGCCTATAGCCAAGATACCGTTAGCGCCATGCTACGAGCAACCTTAACCGCACTTGCGCAAGCTTATTAATCTCTTCCCTAATGGATAACCTAAAGCGCTTTGCCTCCAAAGCGCTTTCTTTTTGATACACCCTTTCATTATCTCGTCTCAAGGATTGATTATGGATATTTTCGCTATTGCTGTTACTCTCTTTCTTATCATGGATCCATTGGGCAACATTCCCATGTTTCTCTCTGTCTTGAAGAATGTCAAACCTGAACGCCGTCGCCCTGTATTGCTCCGCGAACTCATCATAGCTTTATGCCTGATGCTATTATTTTTATTCTCTGGCCCAAGTTTGTTAAAAATATTAGGCTTGACTCCAGCTGCTGTTGCCATTGGTGGCGGTGTAGTGTTGATGATTATTGCTATTCGCATGATTTTCCCATTACGCAATCATTCTGCTATGAGCGAAGAGGAAGAAGAAAATGAAGAACCACTGCTTGTTCCACTCGCCACCCCACTCATTGCTGGCCCCTCTTTACTCGCTACCATTATCTTATTGCGCCAAAGCTCCAGTTCCCCTATTCACCTCTTGATAGCCATTTTTATCGCATGGGGAATCAGCTGCGCGATTTTGTTATACGCTCAGAATTTGTATCGCATTTTAGGAACGCGTGGTTTAAAAGCTATTGAACGATTAATGGGCATGATTTTAATCTGCGTATCCGTGCAAATGTTGCTAAATGGTTTTCTCCCTCTCCTAAAATAAACTCTTAACAAGAGCAAGCGATTGAGTGACCAAGCCGTAAATTAAAGCGCTTTGAGCAAATGATAAGATGGCATACGTTATCCATCAAGATAACGCTATGATTATCATAAAAAAGAGGCATTACCATGAAAAAAATTGCTTTAATCGCATTACTGTTCGCTAGCTTTCCTACCTTTGCAGATACCACTCCTCCCCAAAGCACTTCCGAGAGCGCCATCATCGACCCTAGCATGGATTTGAACAAAACCATGAAAACGATGGGGCGCAATTTCCGTACCATCGAACGTAGCTCAGACTGGGAAGAGCGCAAAACCGCCGTTGCCGAACTCTTAAAATATACTTTACAAGCCAAAGCACAAGGCTTATCCAATCCTGATGCCAGCGAAGAAGACAAAGCTACTTATGAAGAAGGCATGAATCAATTACATGAGCAAATCACTCAACTTCAAGATGCCATTAATGCTCAAGATGCTGACAAAGTCCAAACTTTGATTGACATTATCAAACAATCTCGCCGTCAAGGGCATCAATATTTCAAAGTAAACTAAAATCCTCAAAGCGCTTTGAACATGCCTGACCATAGGGCTTTTTCAAAGCGCTTTATTGTGTCTGGATACAGGAGATAATTCATGAAAGAGAAATTTACATGGGATAGATTGGTGCGTTCCAGTCACTGGGTTGTTGCATTTTGTGTGTTGGCAAATTTATTTTGGCTACGACCCGCTTCAACTCCACATCAAGCTCTAGGCTATTTAGCTGTCGCATTGGTATTGGTGCGCTTAACATGGTCTGTATTGGGCGCTTCTGAACCTGCACGTTTTCGAGATTTAATCCCCACGCCTAAAGGCTTGTTGCGCCATATTCAAGAATTAAAACACCGCGAACATCGCCAAAATGGTCATAATCATTTCGGCTTACTTGCCATTTGGCTCATGTGGTTTTGTATCGCTGGTCTTGCATTTACAGGTTATCATGCCGCTAATGAAACAGAACTACTTGATAAGCTCTACGACAAAGGTTATGAACTTGATGAAATTCATGGACAAATTGCTTGGGTTTTACAAGCTATCGTAGGGCTACATGTGGTGGCAGTGATATTAAGCAGCTGGTGGCTTAAGCATGATTTGGTTCGCCCAATGATTATCAAACCTCGCTCCCGCTAATTCCTTTTATCCCACCCAATCCAAAGCGCTTTGTTTACTGGTGAATTTTCATCACACAAAGCGCTTTTTTACACCTTTTTCATGCCCAGCCTTGCATCTGAGAAATTTATCCTTTAGGGTAAACCCTTTCCCCAATTTTCTCTAATGAGGCTCCTATGCATAAAACTGATGATACCCGTATCCAAGAAATTCAAGAACTTCTACCTCCTATTGCGTTACTAGAACGTTTCCCTATCACAGAACAAGTATCCCAGTGTGTGGTACAAACGCGCAACGCCATTCACAATCAACTCTATGATGAAGACCGCCGTTTGTTGGTCGTCATTGGCCCTTGCTCAATTCATGATATTCATGCAGCCCATGAATATGCTGACCGCTTACGCCTTTTGCGTGAACAATATCGCCATGAATTAGAAATTGTGATGCGCGTTTATTTTGAAAAACCACGCACAACCGTTGGCTGGAAAGGCTTACTCAATGATCCCTATTTAGATGGTAGCTATGCCATTAATGATGGCTTGCGTATCGCCCGCCAATTGCTGCTGGATTTGAATCATAAAGGCATGCCTGTAGCGGTGGAATATCTGGATATGATTACGCCTCAATATTTGGCGGATTTGGTTAGCTGGGGGGCTATTGGTGCGCGGACAACCGAAAGCCAAGTGCATCGCCAGTTAGCCTCAGGCTTATCTTGCCCTGTTGGCTTTAAAAACGGCACACTCGGCGATGTGCAAATTGCCATTGATGCCATCAGCTCAGCTCGTGCGCCACATGCCTTTTTATCGGTAACCAAATTTGGGCATTCTGCCATTGTCAAAACCATTGGCAATGAAGATAGCCATTTGATTTTGCGCGGTGGTTCAAATGGGCCTAACTACAGCGCTGAACACATCAAAGCCGCCGAAAGCGCTTTGGCAAAAGCAGGCGTTCCCATCAAAATTATGGTGGATTTCTCTCACGCCAATTCCAACAAACAACATGAACGCCAATTGATTGTCTGCGAAGACGTTTGCGAACAAATCATCTCTGGTAATGAATCTATTTTTGGCGTCATGATTGAAAGTCATCTTCACGCTGGAGCGCAAAAACATATTGAAGGTCAAGCCATAAGCACTTTACATTATGGTCAGAGTATTACCGATGCCTGCATTGGCTGGGAGGATACCGAAGTGGTGTTAGCAAAGCTCGCCCATGCCAGCGCCCTACGCATGAAACGCTCGCCCAAAGCGCTTTAATTTCCAGATAAACACCAATAAAAACAAGTGATTCATAAAAAATCACTTGTTTTACTCTTGAATCTTGCCCTTTCTCCCTTATTTAAGATTCCATGTTCACCCTAAGACAAAGCGCTTTGGGCGTGAACCCATCACTTATTTTAATAGCTCAAATGATTAGGAGTTTTTATGAACTTAAAACCTTTGTATGACCGTGTGGTTGTGAAACGTGAAGATGAAGAAAAAACGACTGCTGGTGGTATTGTTCTGCCTGGCTCAGCCACTGAAAAACCTGCACAAGGCGTGGTAGTTGCGGTAGGCTCTGGTAAAGTCAAACATGGTGAAACCTATCCTTTAACCGTAAAAGTAGGTGACCGCGTTTTATTTGGCAAATTCACTGGCTCAGAAGTAAAAGTCGATGGCGTGGAATATTTGATTATGCGTGAAGAAGAAATCTTCGCCATTATTCAATAATGCTGGGCTACAAAGCGCTTTGACAGTCTCTCTGTTTCAAATAAACATTTAAAATTTAAAGGAATAACTATGGCAAAAGATGTACGTTTTGGCGAAGATGCCCGTAAAGAAATGTTAAAAGGCGTAAATATTTTAGCAAACGCCGTTAAAGTCACACTTGGCCCTAAAGGTCGCAATGTGGTGTTGGATAAATCTTTCGGAGCTCCAACCATCACTAAAGATGGCGTTTCCGTTGCTAAAGAAATCGAATTGGAAGACAAATTCCAAAATATGGGCGCTCAAATGGTGAAAGAAGTTGCCTCAAAAACCAATGATGTTGCAGGCGATGGCACCACAACCGCAACCGTTTTGGCTCAAGCTATTGTTTCTGAAGGCTTAAAGGCTGTAGCAGCTGGCATGAATCCTATGGATGTTAAGCGTGGTATCGATAAAGCGGTTGCAGAAGCCGTTAAAGTTTTACACAGCATTTCAAAACCTTGCAGTGACAGCAAAGCCATTGCCCAAGTCGGCACCATTTCTGCTAACTCTGATGCAACGGTTGGTGCCAAAATTGCTGAAGCGATGGAAAAAGTCGGCAAAGAGGGCGTGATTACCGTTGAAGAAGGTCAAGGTTTGGAAGATTCTTTGGAAGTGGTTGAAGGTATGCAATTTGACCGTGGCTACTTATCACCTTATTTCATCAACAACCCTCAACAACAAACCGTTGAGCTTGATAGCCCATACATTTTGCTACACGATAAAAAAGTCAGCAATATCCGTGACTTACTCCCTGTTCTCGAAGGCTTGGCAAAATCAGGTCGCCCATTGTTGATTATCGCTGAAGATGTTGAAGGTGAAGCATTGGCAACTTTAGTTATCAACAGTATGCGTGGCATTGTGAAAGTAGCAGCAGTTAAAGCTCCTGGCTTTGGCGATCGCCGTAAAGCCATGCTTGAAGATATTGCGATTTTAACAGGTGGACAAGTTATCGCTGAAGAACTTGGCATGAGCTTAGAAACCACTGAACTCGCCCATTTAGGCACTGCTAAACGTGTGATTGTTGGCAAAGAAAACACCACTATCATCGGCGGACACGGCAATGAAGCCAACATCAAAGCTCGTGTAGAAACCATTCGTTCACAAATCGCTGAAACCACTTCAGATTATGACCGCGAAAAACTCCAAGAACGTATGGCAAAATTGGCTGGTGGCGTGGCTGTGATTAAAGTAGGCGCTGCCACTGAAGTTGAAATGAAAGAGAAAAAAGATCGCGTAGAAGATGCTTTACATGCAACGCGTGCAGCTGTTGAAGAAGGCATTGTTCCAGGCGGTGGCGTTGCTCTTATTCGTGCAGCTAGCCAGTTAAAAGGCTTGAAAGGCGATAACTATGACCAACAAGTTGGTATTGACTTAGCATTACGCGCTATGGAATCTCCTTTGCGTACCATTGTCACCAACGCTGGCGAAGAACCTGCTGTTGTGATTGACCGCGTGAAAAGCGCTTCTGGCAACGAAGGCTACAATGCCGCAACAGGACAATATGTTGATATGGTTGCAGAAGGCATCATCGACCCAACCAAAGTAACACGTAGTGCTTTGCAACACGCTGCGTCCATTGCTGGTCTGATGATTACCACAGAAGCCATGATTACCGAACTGCCGAAGAAAGAAGCTGCTGCTGCTCCTGATATGGGTGGCATGGGCGGTATGGGCGGCATGGGCATGATGTAACCCAAAGCGCTTTGGGGGGCTGTTTTACCTCCAAGCCCCCTCAAGGAATAGATACCCCCTTGAATCCAGGGCATTAAAAAGTAAACCCCCACCAAAATTATGTTTTGAGTGGGGGTTTCTTTTTACCATACTTTGCAAGGTTCAGGGGCATGATGCCCCTGCTGGATTGGGAGTCAAAGCTCCAAGATAAATCAAAGCGCTTTGTTACCAGTCATAGCGAATACCAACATTTAAACCGAAGCCTTTGCGTTTTTCGCCACCCAGATTGCGTTCATAGTGTGCATCGCCGTAAAGCAAGCCATTTGCACCGAGTGGAACACTCGCTCCAATGCCTGTATCTAACCAAGTTTTGCTGTGTTTCTCGCTCAACTCAGTTGTGTCAAGAGAAACCTTGCTACTCGCCTTACCATTGTGCCAAACATTGGCTTTTGCATAAACTTTTGGCGCACCTAAAGCGCTTTGTTCCCCAAAGATAACTCTTGCCCCAACACGGCTACGCACTTGGTCTCCATCACGATACCGAATATCCAGCCCTGAAGAATCTTGGAAATCCTTGAGTTTCACATTTTGATAAATCACCTGAACCTGTGGCTCAATCGCAACTTTCTCTGCCACTTGGAAGGCATAACCCGCCTCAGCCGATAAGGAAAGCGCTTTGCCTTTGTTTTTGCCAGACACGCCACTACGCGCTTGATATTCATTGCGTAAATAGCTCGCCTGCGCACTAATATCCACATAACCTTTGAAATCATCAAAGGGTAAGGTATGCGAAACGCCTACACCAATTTGGCTCGATTTACCTTTGCCTGTGAATTTATCCTCAACCACTCGACCACTCTCAGCACGGTAGGCATCAAAATAATCCACATTGCTTTTACCTATGTTCACAAATGCCCCTGTAATTCCTCCATCATGAACCACATCATGACCCAAGCTCAATTGTTGAGTTTTTTGTTCATAATCAAAACGATCCTGACCTTTCTCTTCATGCGTGCGCACATGTAAACGCCCCCATGTTAATTGATCTTGCCCATGTGGAACAAAAGAACTACCACGTCTCTCATGGAAGGTACTGATTTGATCAAAAAGCGCTTCTTGAGTATTACGCTCCATATTCAAATACGCTGTTGCCCCTGCCACATAAATAGGTGCCATTGGAGTACTTGGCTTTAGCACTGCTGTAACCCATGTAAATCTATGGCTCAAATCAGTAGCTCCAAAGCGCTCTCCTTCTTTAGGTGCATCTGCGGGATTATGATCCAGCTCTTCGATGGTTTTTCCATGCATTAAGTCGTTGTTGTCTTGATAATCTGCCCTTTTGCGCATCAATTGTGCCTCATAAGCGGTACTATTGATACGCGCAGAACCTATAAAGTTTCCATCGAATGCAACACCCTCGACTTCAATCACAGGATTTTCAAATTCCCCAGAAAATAATTTAACTTTACCGCCATTTTCATCATCAGGGTTAAAATCCCCCTTAATCACTCCTCCTTTAACTTCAACCTTGGTGACTGAATTCGCTCCTAAATTCCCTACGATTTCAACTTTATCATTTTTCTGTTTATTGCCTCTGTACCATTCACTGTTAACAATAATTTTTCCTTCATCTTTTTGGCTTTCATAAACATGGATATTTTCATCGAACACTGTACCTTTGCTAATCAGTAACCTATCATCTGCTTCATCAGAGCCAAGCGTTAAATCAATAATCCCTTTATTGATAACTTTACCCTGCTCACTCCACATAGAACCACTACCAATATAATGATTAAGCCTAATCACGCCCAATTTCACATCTTTATCTAAAGCCAGAACCCCATTTTTACCAATAAGCAATTGAGGAGCTTCTGTAGTGCTACTGCTAAATAGATCGATATTTCCCTCTTTTTGAGATTTAGTACTATCTAAATCACTACCAATACGCAAAATGGCTTTATTTCCATCACTGCTTAAATGCCCTTGTTTTACTGTTCCTACTCCGACTTCTATGGATTGCCATTGCCCATCCAGATGAGTATTCCCTGCAACCAATGAAGTTAAATGATGATGACTGGACGCTGTCAAACTTTGGTCTAAGATTAACCGAGAATTAGATGCCGATAATAAAGCAGACATTTCATTCAAATCGGTTCCAGATAATCTAACTTCTGCAACCTTGTCTGTTGGAGAGTATCCCAGATTAACTTTACCTCTGATTTTCCCACCTGTTGACACAAGCTGATTATCTCCTGTGCCTAATTTAATCGCATATTGATTCAAATCGCCCGCTAAGATATTCCCACGATTCTCTATTGAGATGTTAATAGTTTCGGGTGATACGCCCCCCATAGAACTATCTACCGATGTAGAAATGGCATCACTCTTATGAGATTGTAAAGTTCCTTCATTGGTGATATTCATCGTTTTAAATACAGGACTTCCACTTTCATCTTTAATCAAAAGCGCTTTGCCTTCCTGCGTTTCGATGGTTGTGTTACTTCCAAAGGATAATTTCGCTGTATCCAGCACAGGAGTTGTGGCTAATGTAATTGGCGCACCAGCCTCAATCAATAATCCATCATACCTACTTCTTTCTACTGTAATTCCATGAGCCTTAGCCGTTGCATTAATATTTAAAACAGGTGTTTTTATCGCACCTGAGCCAGCAAGAATAGCCTGTGCATTACCCTGATTAAGTGCTGTTTTAATATTAATGTTTTGCTCTACATTTAAGTTTCCACTGCCTAAATGAATTCCTGCAAGGGTTGGTGTCGAACTTGTTACCACTTCTGATTGTTGATCAATAATCAAATTTTCTTTGATGGTTACATTAGGCATTATCCCATTTAAAATTAATCCCGTATTAAATGCACCAGAAATAGAAGCCGATTGATTCACTTCTAATAAAGGATTCGTACCTAATAAGGCAATAACGGTATTATCACCTGTTAGACCATTAGCCGTAAAATTGCCATCTAATTTCACAATCGCTGGGGCATCCATGCTTCCAATGAATAAACGCGTTTCAGCTTTAGCACTTGCATTCACATTAAGATTCTTAGCTTCTACCGTAGTATCTCTACCCCCCCTAGCAAACACACTATTCTTATTATTTTTGCCAGCATCAACGCCCAAAGTAGCATCTTGACGGATATTTGTCGTGCTATCTTGAATATTAAAAACCAAATCACCATGACTCGAATTGATTTGAATATCACACAATTGTCCCGATAAATCATAACTGTTGGTATTGCTCACATCTGGCACACAATCCACTGCCTGAGCTTCTGTCGTGAACGTAGAGAGTGCGCCAATCATCACCACAGACAAAGCGCTTTGGGTATCCATTTTTTTCTTAGACATGATGAACTCCTCGTTGGTAAATCAAGAACATAGAGTTTAATTTTTCGTCAAACCCTTGTTTGCATTTTATTCACGATTTATTCAACTTTCAAAAAATCTTTATTCTTCAACAAACAAACATCTTCTCTTTCACTCCAAACGCTGACATAACCGTTTGGGAAACACGCGCCGCCCCTTCACTTCTCCCACGCCTAAAAACTTTTCTGCATGATACAACGCCACTTCTCCCTCAAGCTCTGTTGCCACAAAAACATCGTTACCATTGATAAGATAGCGAATTTTTTCATCAGGAACAGCAAGGCGTGGCAATTTTGCTACGCAAGTCTCCAATGGCAACAAAAGGGCATCTAAAGCGCTTTGTTCGGTCGCCAAAGCTTGTAAAGCTTGCAAATGATGCTGAGGCTGAACCTTTAAATCCCCCACTGCCACACGTTCTAGCTTGCTTGCATGACCAGCTGAACCAAAGCGCTTTGCTAAGTCCTGAACCAACGTACGTACATAAGTCCCCTTGCTGCAACAAACTTCCAAATCCGCAAAATCTTCACCCAAGCCTAAAAGCTCAAAGCGCTTTATCTCAATTTCACGTGCCAAAAGCTGCACCTCTTCGCCCGAACGCGCCAATTCATACGCCCGTTTTCCATCTACCTTTAAGGCAGAATAACTCGGAGGCTGTTGCATTTGCACGCCACAAAGCGCTTTGAGTTCTCTTTCCCAGTCAAGAGATTTCAAATCAGGGATAGGGGCATGGCGCGTTGGTTTTCCTGTTAAATCTTGGGTATCGGTTTCAAAACCAAATTGCAAACGAACGCGGTAAGTTTTATCAGCATCAAGCAGATAATGCCCAAATTTGCTCGCCTCCCCCAGCAAAATGGGCAATAAGCCTGTAGCAAAGGGATCAAGTGTTCCACCATGCCCTGCTTTTTCAGCACGGTATAAATAACGCACACGTTGCAAAGCCTGATTACTGCTCACACCAGCGTCTTTGTAAAAAAGCAAAACGCCCGAAAGGGCGCGTTTTTTAACAGAATAAGATTGGCTCACATCTCCTCCTCATCAGGCAAATCTTTGACCAAAGCGCTTAGCTTTTGCTCCATTTTTGCACCATACTCTACCGAATGATCATAAACAAAGCTCAATTCTGGCATTTTGCGAATATCCAAGCGCTTTGCCAAATAATGACGAAATTGGGGCGCTTGTTGGTTCAACATCTTCACCAACATCTGCCGCTCTGCTTCATCGTTCAAAATATGAGTTACATAAACTTTGGCAAAGGATAAATCACGCGTCACCACCACAGCCGTTACCGACAACATCGAGGCGCGTGGGTGCGATAACAACATCGGCAAAGCCTGTGATAAATCTCGCCGCATTTGCTCGCCAATTCTTTTGGTTCTATCAAATTTCATCGTCTCTCCTAAAAACAAAGCGCTTTGCCAACACAAAGCGCTTTGGGTTGATTGAGTTGCTTACAGCTTACGCTCAATGGATACGCGCTCGTAACATTCGATTTGGTCACCTTCGCGCACATCATTGTAGTTTTTCACGCCCAAACCACATTCTGTGCCTGCGCGAACCTCATTCACATCGTCTTTGAAACGGCGTAAGGATTCCAACGCGCCCTCATAAATAACCACGTTATTACGCAAAACGCGGATAGGATTATTGCGTTTGAGTACCCCATCCATCACGACGCAACCTGCTATCGCGCCCAATTTTGATGAACGGAATACGCTACGAACTTCAGCCAAGCCAATGATTTCTTCACGAATTTCTGGCGAGAGCAGACCTTGCATCGCTGCTTTCACTTCATCAATCGCCTCATAAATGATGCTGTAGTAACGCAAATCAACGCCTTCTTGCTCAGCCAATTTCTTCGCATTGCCATCGGCACGAACGTTAAAAGCAATGATGATGGCTTCCGAAGCAATCGCCAATTGAATATCTGACTCTGTGATACCACCAATGCCTGAAGCAATAATATTCACTTTGACTTCATCGGTAGAAAGTTTCAAGAGCGAATCAGAAAGCGCTTCAGCAGAGCCTTGTACATCGGTTTTCACCATCAGATTCACAGCTTTCAAACTCTCACTTTGACCTGAGGCAAAGAGATTCTCCAATTTTGCCTTCTGCTGACGCGCAATTTTGATTTCTTTAAATTTACCTTGACGGAAGTTGGCAATCTCACGAGCCTTACGCTCACTTTCAACCACCACAACCTCATCACCTGCATTTGGCACGCCTGAAAGCCCCAAAATCTCAACAGGCATCGATGCACCTGCTTCCTTGAGTTCTTTACCTGTCTCATCCATCAAGGCACGAATTTTGCCGTATTCCATACCTGCCAACAAAATATCGCCTTTTTTAACCAAGCCTGATTGAACCAGAATGGTTGCAACCGAACCACGACCTTTATCCAAACGCGATTCAATCACTACCCCTCGACCAAAGCCTGTTGATGGAGCAGATAATTCCAAAACTTCCGCTTGAATCAAGACTTTATCCAACAAATCATCAATACCTTCTCCTGTTTTCGCAGAAACATGGGCAAATAAGGTTTCTCCACCCCAGTCTTCGGAAATAATGCCATGATGAGAAAGCTCATTTTTAACACGATCAGGGTCAGCTTCAGGTTTATCCATTTTGTTCACCGCCACAATCACAGGCACTTTCGCTGCCTGTGCGTGCTGAATCGCTTCAATGGTTTGTGGCATCACGCCATCATCTGCTGCAACCACCAAAATCACAATATCCGTTGCACTCGCTCCACGCGCACGCATAGCTGTAAAGGCAGCGTGCCCTGGGGTATCAAGGAATGTAATCGTGCCTTTAGGCGTTTGCACACGGTATGCACCAATATGTTGCGTAATACCACCAGCCTCACTTGCCACAACTTTGGCCTTGCGAATGTAATCCAGCAATGAGGTTTTACCATGGTCAACGTGACCCATAATAGTGACCACAGGCGCACGCTGAATGACATTAGCGCTGTTTTCTTGCGCCTCCGCAATAACTTGAGCCTCTAAGTCATTATCTTTAATCAAAACATAGCTATGCCCCATTTCATCTGCAACCAAAGCTGCCGTTTCTTGGTCAAGAATTTGGTTGATGGTTACCATAGAGCCGAGTTTCATCATGGTTTTGATTAAATCGCCTGCTTTAACGCTCATTTTTTGCGCCAATTCACCAACAGTAATGGTTTCAGGGATTCGCACTTCGCGTACAATTGGAGCAACAGGCTTTTCAAATTTACCACCTTTACGCTGTTGCTGATGACGGTCATCATGTTTGCGTTTATCGTGACCATTGCGACTTGAAGACCCAACATTGCCACGACTACCACGGCGACCACCGCCCTCATCATCACCTCTATCCTTGCCACCGCGCTTACCGCCACCATTCTTGCCAGCCCCGCGATCACGGCTATTGATGTGGAATCGAGCCTCTGCTTCTGCTTCAAAATTCTCACGGCGTTCAACATCGCGTAAGGCTTCACGGCGTTGCATTTCCAGCTCTTCTTGCTCTTTAGCTGCTTGCTTCTCGCGCTCTTGCTGTTTCTTCAATTGCTTTTCGGCATTGGCTTTATCTGCCTCTGCTTTACGCAACGCACGCTCTTTCTCTTGCTCCGCCAATTGACGCGCTAAAGCTTCTTCAGCTTCTTTACGTTTTTTGGCTTCTAATTGAGCTTGCGCCTCTGCTTCTTTACGCGCTTGCTCTTCGGCTTCTTTACGCGCTTTGCGCTCTTCCTCTTCAATCAAGCGACGTTTTTCGGCAGCGATAGCCTCTTCTCGTTCACGCTGTTCATTTTCACGCTGTGCTTCACCCTGAGCCATACGCTGTTGCTCTGCCAATTGTTTAGCGAGTTCAAGCGGGCTGAGCTTTTTCTCTTTCTCCGCAGCTGTGGCTTTAGGCGTGCGTGGTTTACGCGCCGTTCCTGTTTTTTCACTACCTGCTTTTGCGCCACGATTACTTTCGGTTTTTGCAGTACTGGCTTTTGTTGTGCTAGATTTGCCTGCTTTTTTGGCATTCATATGCTGGGTCAGCTTCATTTTTTGCGCAGGTGCCAGCACATCTTCTGCTCCACCAACACTAATACCTGCCTCACCCAATTCCGCCAGTAAACGCTCAACGCTAATTTTTAATTGTTTCGCTACATCTGCAACGGTTGACATCTTCTCACTCCTTTATCCGCGAAACCAAGGCTCACGCGCCTTCAAAATCAAAGCGCTTGCCTCTTCTTTACTGATTTTGGCATAACTCATCAGCTCATCAACCGATAATTCTGCCAAATCCTCTTGAGTTCTCAGACCCTGAGCATGCAAAGCGCTTTGCACTTCAGGACGTAAGCCCTCCATTTCTTGAAGCGTCAGACTTTCTTCATCACTGGCATGCTCTTCTACTTCAAAGGATTGTGCCAACAAATAATCCGCTGCTTTCTCAATCAATTCATCAACGCGCTTATCCGCAATTCCCAAAGCCAATAGCTCTTCTCGATCTTGATAAGCGATGCTTTCAACGGTGTCATAACCTGCCGCCAATAATTTTTTCGCCAAATCACTGTTTATGCCAAGCGCTTTGCAGAGTTTTTTCTCTTGTTCACCCAGAGTCAGCTGTTCAAATTCTTCTTCTTTCAGAACATTAATCGTCCAGCCTGTTAATGCTGAAGCCAAACGAACATTTTGCCCACCTCGACCAACAGCTTTCGGCATTTGCTCTTCCGCAACAGCTAAGTAGATGATTTTTTGCTCAGGCAAAGCAAGCGTTTTGCTGATTTGTGCTGGGGACATGGCTTTACGAATATAAACTTCTGGATCTTCGTCCCACAAAACAATGTCCACACTTTCAGCGCCTAGCTCTTTCATCACACTTTGCACCCGCGAACCACGAATGCCCACACAGGCTCCCACAGGGTCAATGCGCGGATCCATCGCTCGTACAGCAATTTTTGCTCGTATCCCAGCATCACGCGCCGCCCCAACAATCTCAATATTACCTGATGCAATTTCAGGCACTTCCAGAGTAAACAACTGAATCAAAAATTCAGGCGCAGTACGGCTGAGAGAAATTTGTGGCCCCCGCATTTCACGGTTCACTTTCTCAATATAGGCACGAATCCGCTCACCATTTTTCAAACTCTCGCGTGGAATCATGTTTTCTTTCAAAATGGTTGCTTCATGACCCTCGCCAATATCCACAATCACATTGCCTCGTTCAACACGGCGCACGATACCATGCACCAATGTGCCTTCCATCGAAATAAATTGTTGGTAAACCTTTTCCCGCTCTGCCTCACGCAATTTTTGCATGATGATTTGTTTGGCTTGCTGGGCGCTGATGCGTCCAAAAGGCTCATTTTCAATGAGAACAGCGTGTGTATCGCCAACCTTTAAATTGGCATGAGGAAACTCGATTTGGGCAACGGTTTCACGCATCTGAGCATCAACATTTTCCAAAATATCATCATCATCAACCACATACCATAAGCGATAAGTGATGTATTCGCCTGTTTTTTGGTTAATGACAACTTTAGCATCAATATCTTTATCCAAAAAGCGCTTTCTGGTCGCCGCTGCCAAAGCAGCTTCCAGCGCTTCAAAAATTGCCTCACGCGAAATATCGCGCTCATTTGCAACAGCTTCTGCAATGGCCAGTAATTCCTTTGACATTTTTATCTCCCAATCATCTATCAATCTTCAAACACAGGAACCAAACGCCCTTTTTCAATGTTATCCAGCGCCAAATGCTCAACCAGCTTTTCTTTACCCACCTGAAACTCAATGCTGATTTTCTGAGTTTCTTCATCAACAGCAATTAGAGTACCTTCAAAGCGCCGCCGTTTATTCACCGCCACGCGCACATTGATTTTCACCAAAGAGCCAACAAAGCGCTTATAGTGCTCAAGAGTAAATAAAGGTCTATCTAAACCAGGTGATGAAACTTCCAGAGTATACATACCTCCAATAGGGTCATGCACATCAAGCAAAGGATTTAACTGTTCGGTGGCGGCTACAACATCGTCCATAGCAATGCCCCCTTCCTTATCCAAGTAAATACGCAAGGTAGCATGGCGACCATGATGGTATTCCACCCCAACCCATTCCAAGCCCATGCCCTCAATCACAGGGCGACAAATGTCACTGACTTGTTCTTCTTTTGTCACTGAATGCTCCTTGCAAAAAGTCGATACAACAAAAAAAGCGCTAAAAAGCGCTTTCTTAAAGAATCTGGATGCGGGGGCTGGATTTGAACCAACGACCTTCGGGTTATGAGCCCGACGAGCTACCAGACTGCTCCACCCCGCAATAAATTAGGTTTGCCATTATATTCTAACTTCAAATAAATGCAAGCTATTTGTGCAAAAATAAACTAACTCACTAAATTCAAAGGATATATTTAAGCAAGTATGGCGCAATAAAGGAAGTCAGTAAACCATTAAAAATCAATCCCACCGTTGCATACGCTGCAAATTTCTGACTAATTGCCAAACTTGCCGCAATACCCAAAGCATGCGAACCTGTTCCCTGAGCCAAAGCGCTTGCGATTTTGCTATTCACTCGACTACGGCGCAACACCCAAAATCCCAGAATCTGACCCGTTAAACCTGCAAGAATGACAGAAGCAGCTGTCAGTGGAGCAATACCTCCCACCACTTGCGTAATCTCCAAAGCAATAGGCATGGTTACGGATTTACTCGCCAAAGATATCGCTACCTCCTGACTTGCCCCCAATCCATAAGCAATCCATACTCCTGAAACAATACCCACCACACTCGCCAATAACTGAGAAACCATAATCGGCAACCATTGTTGGCGAATCTTTGCCCATTGCCGATACAAGGGCAATGCCAAACAAACTACCGCAGGCTGGAGCCAAATCGCTACCACATCGCCTGTTGGCTTAAATTGTTCGTATGAAATATCAAAAGCGCTTAGGTATGCGATAAAGAAAACGGTCGCCCATAAAACAGGGTTAATCAAAAAAATGCCTGTCCGCATACGAGCATACTGACACAAGCTATAAATTCCCAGCAGCAAAAGCAGTAAAGTCGCTGGCGCAGATAGAAGTTCTTTCATGTTTTTTTGCGTATATATTCATAAGCTTTGGCGCTAACAATAAACACCAAACTTGTACTCAATACAGTTGCTAGCACCACTTGCACGCCATATATTTTTAAAAGCCCTAAATACTGAATCAACCCCACACAAGGTGGAATCAAAAACAACATCATGTGTTGCAGGCAAAAATCACAAAGCGCTTTGATTTGCATTTCATCAACAACACGAGCATTGAGCAATCCAAATAACACCAACAATCCCAAGACACTTGGAGGCAAAGCCAAATCCAAAAGCCAAACCAATAACTCTCCAAGCCACCAGCAGCCTATAACAATCCCCAATGCTCGTATCATACTGACCCCAAAGCGCTTTGTTTACCCTGAGCCTTCTGCTCCATCACAGGAAAATGAAGCTCCACGCGTAAACCTGGCTGGTTATCAAATAAATGAATCTCACCATCGTGCAAACTGGTAATGGCTTGCACCAAAGATAGACCTAAGCCATTACCAGGCGAACTCCGCGCACTATCCAAACGCACAAAGCGCTTTAAGACTTCTTTAAACTTATCAGGCGGTATACCTAAACCATTATCCGCCACAGACACAATAATTTTGTGCTGCTTACGATAAGCACGCAAAGCTATAGAACCACCCTCAGGTGTATATTTCACGGCATTGTCCAGCAAATTGATGATAGCTTGTGCCAATAAATGACGGTTGCCAAATACCTGCAAATGCTCCTCAATATCATGGGAAAAATGATGCGCCCCCTCAACAATAGATTCCTCGTCATCTTCTTCCACCACATCATAAAGCTCCGCCAAATCTTGGCAAACCATGGATAAATTGGTTGTTGTGAAATCCGTTTTTTGGCGACTCTCAATTTGAGCCACATTCAAAATAGCGTTAAATGTTTTCAGCAATTGATCAATATCAGCACTGGATTGCTCCATCACCTCGCGCAAGGTAGCGCATTGAACATTTTTATCCATCAAAGCCACTTCCATGCGATTTCTCATGCGATTCAATGGACTACGCAAATCATGAGCAATATTACTAACCACCTGCCTTTGTGTCATCACCAGCTCTTCGATTCTGTCAAGCATGTGATTTAAATCTTTGGCAAGCAATGTCATTTCATCACTATCATTATCATTGGTTTGAATACGATGAGAGAAATCACCATCAACAATCTCTCGCGCCGTTTTGCGAATATTGGCACTGATGTGCGTAATATGGCTACTTAAATACAGCGTTCCCACAAAACTAATCACCAAAAGCAAAATCGTAGTAGAGCGAATGGTCGAAAACATGCGTTTCAAAATACCACGCTCATCGCTGGTATCGTACGCCATAATCAGAAAATAGGTGCCATGCGCTACAGGACGAACCACCACACGCATCGCCTGCTTTTCTTGATCATCTTTATTGTTAAACTGGCATAAAGTAGTGAGGTCAATATTCAAAAACAAACTATCTTGCTGATACAAATCTTTCCATTTGGTTTGAAATTGATGATACAAACCCTGAGGATACATCAAACAGTAACTCATGGAAGACTCATTTGGCACACGCTCAATCATACCCACCATCGGCGCAGAAACATCAAAGCGCTTTCTATCCTCTAAACGTCTTCGCAAATGGCTACTTTCGGAATACAGGCGAGAGTCAATTTGCTCAGTAATTTCCTGCTCAGCACTGCTATACACTAGCAACATCGCAAAGCTAGTGATAATACTAAATGCCAATGTAAACATCAGTGAAGAGACGAAAGCCGCCGTCTTCACTGAGTTAAACATGGTACGTAAAAATTCAGTTACTCGCCGTTGGGTCATACAAACTATAACCTGCGCCACGTTCCGTATGAATCAGCATTACATCAAAATCTTTATCGATTTTGCTACGCAAACGAGAAATATGCACGTCAATAACGTTGGTCTGTGGGTCAAAATGATACTCCCACACTTTTTCCAACAACATAGTGCGCGTTACCACTTGTCCTGCATGGCTCATCAAATATTCCAACAAACGAAATTCGCGTGGCTGAAGATTGATTTTCTTACCGCCTCGCGTTACACGGCGCTTCAGTCTATCCAATTGCAAATCGCCTACTTGCAACATCATTTTGTCTTGAATATCGCTATGACGGCGGCGAGTTAGTGCTTGTACACGCGCCAACAGCTCTGAAAATGCATAAGGCTTCACCAAATAATCATCGCCACCAGCAGCCAAACCTTCAATACGGTCATCAACCTCACCTAATGCCGATAAAATCAGCACTGGCACACTCGATTTGGCAGCACGTAACCGCTCAATCACTGATAACCCATCTAATTCAGGCAACATACGATCCACAATCAAAATATCGTAATTAACGTTTTGCGCCATCTCCAAACCTTGTTTGCCTGTGTGTGCAACATCGGTCAAATAGCCACTCTCGCTCAATCCTTTCGAGATATAAGCTGCTACTTCTTTGTCATCTTCAATGATCAATACTTGCATTTTAGTCTCCAACCTAAAGGTGCCTGTTGAACGTTGGTTATTGTAAAACCAAATCTTGAGCAGGGTATTAGAAGAAACGGTAATTTTTCAACCCCTATCATAATTAATGGCACAATATCTCACCAGATATAACAAGAAAAGGACCACAACCATGAACTTGCCCATCGAACAAATCCTCGAAAGCCATTATCTTTTCTCACCTCTTGATAAAGAACAAAAACAAGAGATTATGCGATACAGCAAAGTTCGCGATTATCAAGCAGGCAATTTGATTTTTGCCAAAAACGAAACAGTTCAAGCCTTTTATGTGGTGTTAGAAGGCAGCGTACGGCTATTTTTCTCCACGCCTGATGGTAAAGAAAAAACCATCAAAACCTTCCACCCACCACAAACTTTTGCCGAAGCCTTGATGTTTTTACAACGCGACACCTACCCAGCCAATGCAATGGCTCTGGAAACCACCAAGCTCCTCGCCATCAACTCAAAGCGCTTTGCTGAGCTACTCCTAAGCCACCCGCCTTTATGCTTAACCATCATGGGAAGCCTCTCTTCTCATGTTCACACTCTAAGTCAGCAAGTTGAAATGTTGAGTGTTTTTGACGCAAGAACACGCCTACTCAACTACCTAACCCTCCTACTTCCTCCTGCCCCACAAAAACATCGCGCCTACCCTCTTTCCATGAGCAAGAAGCAAATTGCTGAATATCTCGCCATTCGCCCCGAAACTTTATCTCGCCTACTCAAGCAACTCGAACTTGATGGCTATTTCACATGGCAAGGTTCTTCCATTCATTTGTTAAACTGGAATGGTGAAGCTATCTAATCCTCCAAAGCGCTTTGCCTCAAAGCGCTTTTTTAGTCCGAGAATCCATCATGAGCCAAACCACTATCTCTTTACGCGGTGCGCGTACCCACAACCTCAAAAACATCGACCTCGATTTACCACGCGATAAATTCATCGTCATCACAGGCTTATCAGGCTCTGGCAAATCCTCTCTTGCCTTTGACACCATTTATGCAGAAGGTCAGCGCCGCTATGTAGAATCTCTTTCAGCTTATGCGCGACAATTTCTCTCTATGATGGAAAAGCCTGATGTTGACCATATCGAAGGTTTATCACCCGCCATTTCTATTGAACAAAAGTCAACCAACCACAACCCTCGCTCTACTGTTGGCACCACAACCGAAATTCACGATTATCTCCGCCTCCTGTTCGCACGCGTTGGCACCGCACACTGCCCTACACACCGTGTCGCACTCGATGCCCAAACCCCCAGCCAAATCGCCGATAACATCATGAATTTCCCCGAAGGCTCTCGCTGGTATTTGATTTCGCCTTATGTCATGGGAAGAAAAGGTGAGCATCAAAAATGGTTACAAAGCATGGCACAACAAGGCTTTGTTCGCATTTGGCTTGATGGCGAAGTGCATGATATTGAAGATATGCCACCGATTGATGCAAAGAAAAATCATGATTTAGGCGTGGTGGTTGATCGTTTTTCTGTGCGCGATGAACTACGCGAACGTCTGACTGCCTCGATTGAAAGCGCTTTGGAGCAGAATCCCAAATTCGTGCTATTGCTCAATATGGACAATCCCAAAGAACAACAACTCTTCTCCGCCCAATATGCCTGTCCTCTATGCGATTACACCTTAACCGAGCTAGAGCCTCGCCTGTTTTCTTTCAACAATCCTCACGGCGCGTGTCCTGAATGCGATGGTTTGGGGGTTCATGAATTGATTGACCCTGAGAAAGTCGTACAACCTTATCTCAGCATTGCAGGCGGTGCGATTCGTGGCTGGGGGAAGAACACACCATTTTTCTACCCACAAATGCAGGCTTTGGGAAAGCATTATGGCTTTGATGTGGAAGAAACCCCCTTTGAACAACTGCCCCAATCCATCAAAGCGCTTTTGCTTTACGGGTCGGGCAAAGAGAAAATCCCTCTACCCAGTATTGGCGGACGTGGCAAAGTGAGTATGCGTGAGGCAAGCTATGAAGGCATTATTCCTAATATGAACCGCCGCTATCGTGATGCTGACAATCTCGCCGTGCGAGAAGAAATGGCGATGTATGTGAGCCAGCAAGCCTGCCATAGTTGCGCTGGCAGTCGTTTGAATACCGCCGCTCGCCATGTGTGGATAGGTGATATGAACTTGCCAACCTTCAACCAACTCTCTATTGTTGATGCCTATGCTTGGATCAAAGCGCTTTGCTTGGAAGGCAACAAGGCTCAAATTGCAGAGAAAATCGTGAAAGAAATCCAAGAACGTTTACATTTTCTGCTCGGCGTAGGGCTAGACTATCTCACGCTAGAACGTAGCGCCGCCACACTTTCAGGCGGTGAAGCTCAACGCATTCGCCTTGCCAGCCAAATTGGAGCAGGATTGGTCGGCGTTATGTATGTGCTCGATGAACCCTCTATTGGTTTGCATCAGCGTGATAATGAACGCCTCCTAAGCGCTTTGTTAAAACTGCGCGATTTGGGCAATACCATCATCGTGGTTGAGCATGATGAAGATGCTATTCGAGCAGCCGATTATCTTGTAGACATGGGCTTAGGCGCTGGAATTCATGGTGGGCGTGTGATTGCACAAGGCAGCCCTCAAGAAGTTTCCAAACACCCAGACTCCATCACAGGAAAATATCTCTCAGGGCGTGAAGCCATTACGGTTCCAAGTAAACGACAGCAACCTACCGACCGCTGGCTCAAACTTGAAGGCGCGAGTGGGCATAATTTGAAAAACGTTAACCTCTCCATTCCCTTAGGTTTATTCACCTGCATCACAGGTGTCTCAGGCAGTGGCAAAAGCACGCTGATTAATGAAACCCTCGCCAACGCCGTCTCCAAAGCGCTTAACAACAACCACATCACCCCAGCACCCTATGAACAACTGCGTGGCTTAGAGCATCTGGACAAAATCATCATCATTGACCAAAGCCCCATCGGACGAACGCCTCGTTCCAACCCCGCCACCTACACCCAACTGTTCACCGATATTCGCACCCTCTTTGCTGGTACTCAAGAGGCTCGCGCTCGTGGTTACAGCGCAGGGCGTTTCTCGTTTAATGTGAAAGGCGGTCGCTGTGAGGCGTGTCAAGGCGATGGCGTGATTAAAGTAGAAATGCACTTTTTGCCTGATATTTATGTTCATTGTGACCAATGTCACGGCAAACGATACAACCGCGATACGCTAGACATTCTCTATAACCAAAAAAATATCCACGATGTTTTAAGCATGACGGTTGAGGAAGCACTCAACTTTTTCGATGCCATTCCCGCCATCAAACGCAAACTGCAAACGCTAAAGGAAGTTGGCTTGGATTATCTCACGCTTGGACAAAGCGCTTTGACGCTCTCTGGTGGCGAAGCTCAGCGTGTCAAACTCGCCAAAGAACTTGCCAAACGCGATACAGGTCGCACGCTCTATATTTTGGACGAACCCACCACAGGGTTACATTTCCATGATGTTAAACAGCTTTTGGGCGTCTTGCATCGTTTGCGCGAAAATGGCAATAGTGTGGTGGTTATTGAGCATAATCTTGATGTGATTAAAACGGCTGACTGGATTGTTGATTTAGGGCCTGAAGGTGGGAAAGGTGGTGGAGAAATTGTGGCAGAAGGTAGCCCTGAAGTGGTTGCCCAACACCCCAGCAGCCACACGGCTCGCTTCCTTAAACCTATGCTCCAATCTGCCAACAAGCTTTAAAGCCAACGCATCAAAGCGCTTTCCTCCTGCCCCAAAGCGCTTTGTGCTATGATATTGCCTTCATTTATCACTATTGGGAATACCCATGTTAAGCCGTAATCCGTTTGATTTTTTACGTGACCAACTCGAACAACATACCCCCAGTGCCTTGCGCCCACTAGCGCACGATGCCAAGCAACAAGCCCAGCGCCTGTTTCAAAAAAACTTTCTCTCGCAGGATTTTGTCAGCCGCGAACAATACGCCACCCAACAAGCCCTCCTTGAAGAAGCCCTAAAACGTATTGAAGCTTTAGAAGCTGAATTAGCAAAACAAAGCGCTTTATCTCAAAGCTAAAGCTTTACCCTTGCTTGGCTGGGGCAAATTATCGATAATTCCCCCTGAGTTTTTCCTGTTGGAAATCCATTCATTTCAACCATAACAAATCGAGACCTCATCATGGCAATCTTTCAACAACTTGATAAATCAACCAAAATCACCATTTCTGGACTAGGCATTGTGTTGTTAGGCTTTCTGGCTGTACCCTTTTTTGTGGCTGGCACTTTACAACCCCAAAAATTGAGCGCTGACCAACAAGCGCAAAATTTAGCTCGTGTGGGCGCTGTCGTTATCAACACTGACCCTAATGCGAAGCCTATCGTTGCAGCCCCTGCTCCTGCTCCAGCTGCTCCTGTTTCTACCGATTACACCCCTGAGAATCCTCCTGCTTTAACTGCCGAACAACTCTCAGCTGCTGAAAGCGTTTACAACAACACTTGCACTACTTGTCATGGCGCTGGCGTTTTGGGAGCAATTAAATTTGGTGATGGCGATGCATGGAAAGCTCGTTTAGCACAATCAGGCGGTTTTGCAGCGGCAGTTAAAAATGGTCTTAACGGTATCAATGCTATGCCTGCACGTGGTGGCGCGAGTGTGAGTGATGAAGAGTTCGCTCACGTTGTTCAATATATGATTGAACAATCAGGTGTAACTCCATAAATTCTCTAACTCAAAGCGCTTTGCATGCTAACTTTCGACAATCTTATCTACATCGGACGCTTCCAACCCTTTCATCAAGGGCATAGATTGATGGTAGAAGAAGGGCTAAAACATGCAAAGCGCTTATTGCTTTTGATTGGCTCCAGCCATGCTCCTGCTTCACGAAAAAATCCGTGGTCTTATGATGAACGCTTACAACTGATTCAAAGCGCTTTATCTCCTGAGATTATGAGTCGCCTCATCTTTGCTCCTCTTCGTGATTGCCCCAATGATGATGAGGTTTGGAAACAGCAGGTGTTAGACATCACTCAAACCCTCATTCTGCCTCAAGAATCCTTCGCGCTAATGGGACACCAAAAAGATGAAAGCTCATATTATCTGCGCCTTTTTCCAGAATGGCCGTATCTTGAATTTCCCAGCATGGGTGCGATTAGCGCCACGCCAATTCGGGAAGCTTATTTCCAAACCCCTATCACAAAGCGCTTTGACCACCCTCATCTCGCACCTTTGGTTTTGACCTATTTGAATCAATTTCGCCAGACTTCTACTTTCCAAACTTTACAGCAAAGCCCATAATGGCAAAAAGCGCTTTGGAATGATTTATTCTATTCTTCAACCACAATAGGAGTTTATATGAAATTTTGGGGTTCACTTACCAGCCCATATGTGCGGAAAGTACGTGCAACTTTAGCTCATCATCAACTGGCGTGCGAATTTCTACCTGTAGAGGGTAATGCCTTTAATGCTCAATCGGCACATAATTTAGTCAATCCCTTAGGCAAAGTGCCAGCGTTAGAAACAAAAGAAGGGCTTTGGCTGTGTGATAGTAGCGTGATTGTAGAATATTTAGATGAACTGGGTCATGCTGAAAAACTATTACCACACAAGCAAGATATTGTCTTTAAAAATGATTTAGCGCTTGCTCATGGCATTTTAGAAAACACAACATCACTGATGATTCCTGAAAAAATGTTCCGACCTGAAAGTGAGTGGTGGGTCAGCCGCCATCAACAGATTTTCGAACGAAATCAGCGATCTATACCCATTCTTGCCAAACAACTCAAGCGCTTTGGCACTGAGTTAAATATGGTGACCCTCGTCAGCGTATGCCTTGTGGATTATTTTAAAGTACGCGATGGCATGATTCAGATGACCGATGTCTTGCAAGAAACAGGCTTAATCGATTGGGCTAAGTTGATGAATGAAAAATACCATTGCCTCCAATCTACCCTACCCCCTACCTAAACAAGCCTGATGATACCCAGCCCCATCAGGCTTAAAAACCTCAAAGCGCTTTGTGAAACATTCAACCACAAAGTGCTTTTTTCATGACACGCCCAACGCCTGCTCCACAAATATCCGCAAATCCTCTCCACGCAAGCCATAACCTAAGCCAACGTAAAGCAGGCTGTATAAAGATTCTGGCGTATGTATACCACCCCCAACAACCCCCAAACGAGCAGCGCCTGCGGCATAAGTCCCTTGTGCCACGCCACCCTGCAAACATTGTGTGGTATTCAAGATAACTACCCCACGCGATTGCGCAGCCGTCAAAGCGCTTTCTAACGCCTGATCGTTTGGAAGATTGCCCATGCCATAGCTCTGAATCACAACCGCCAATACATGTTCATCATCAAGCCCTTCCCAAGCGGAGGCGGGCATATGAGGGCTGATGTACAACATCATCACAGCTTGCTTAGGTAGGGAAACTGTTTCACCTCGCCAAAATCGACTTGGCTTTTCCAACAACAAAGCGCTTTGGGGCATCTGTTGCCACTGACCATTTGCATACCATGCTGGCTGATTTGGGCTACAAAAAGCTTGGAAATTCACACTATCCATTTTCCTCGCCGCTGCCCCATCAAGCAAATATCCTCCAAACGCCAAACCTACCCAGCCTGTTTCATGAGCATCGTCTTGCAAACACTGAAGTGCCAATACAACATTTGCCTCTGCATCGCTCCCTTCAAAGCCAAGCGGTTTTTGTGAGCCTGTAAATACTACTTTTTGCTTTGAGCCAGCCAGCCAATGCGAAAGAGCAGAGGCAGAATAAGCCATTGTGTCTGTGCCATGTAAAATCAGGAAGCCTGAAGCACTTTGTTGATTATCACGAACCCAAGTGGCAAGCTTTAGCCATGTTTCGGGCGTTGCAGAGGCACTATCCAATGCTGGATTTAACACCTCGATATCGTATGTCACATCAGGGTACAAGCGTTGTAACATCTCGCCAAAGCGCTTTTTGAAATGAGGGTCTACTGCTAAGCCTTTTGGCGTGGCGTGCATGGCAATGGTGCCACCTGCAACCATAATCTTAAACGTTTTTGCTGTCATGGCTTACCTCCTTGCTAACCGTTTCTAAAAGCGAGAGTATCAAAAGAATCCCCACCCCTAAACACACGCCCACATCGGCAATGTTGAACGTTGGGTAATGAGCATTACCCCAGTGAAAATCCAAAAAATCTACAACATGCCCATAAGCTAAGCGATCATAAACATTGCCCAATGCCCCACCAATCACGCTAGCATAGGCAAAAATTGCCGTTTTGCTGAGGTTCTCCTTCACAATGCAGTAAGCAAAATACCCACAGACCCCAACAGCAATCGCAATAAAAAAATACTTCTGCCAACCATCTCCTCCTGCCAAAAAGCTAAATGCTGCCCCTTTATTAAACGCCAAGCGTAAATTGAAAAAATCATTAACCACTATCATCTGCGTTTCTAAATGCGAAAGCGCCCATGATTTGCTTGCATAATCTGCTAAAAACCAAGCTATTACTGTTGGCACAGCTAACCATCGTGTCATCACCACTTCTCCAAATCTCGCCCCATTTAGGGCATCTGTTTCATAAAAAAGCCCCAAGTTTTGGGGCAAAGCGCTTGGTTAAACTTATTCTCCGTGATAGGGATTGTGTTTATCTCGGAAGCTAATCCGAATCGGCGTGCCTTCCAAATCAAAGTAGCTACGGAAGAATTTCATCAAATATTGCTCATAGCTGGCAGGAACATTGGTCGTTCGTGAGCCATGAATGATGATATGGGGAGGATTTCGTCCACCCAAATGCGCGTATTGCATTTTAACGTTAAAGCCATTCACCAATGGTGGCTGATGCTTACGAACTGCTAATTCTAATGCCTCCGTTAAAGCACGAGTTGGGATTTCCACCATAGCGCTTTGATATGCTCGCTTCACCATCGGCAATAGTTTACGAATGTTCGAGCCATGAAGTGCCGAAATGTAAATAGGCTCAGCATAATTAACAAACTTCAGTTTACGCTCAAATTGCTTTTGAATTTCAGCACGAGCGTCTTCATCAAGATGATCCCATTTATTGATGGCGATCACCAATGCTCGTCCACGCCGAATAATCTCACCTAATAAATGTGCATCTTGATCACTAACGCTTTCATGAGCATCTAACAAAAGCAACACCACATTGGCACGATCAATTGCCTCAAGTGCTTTGACAATAGAGAACTTCTCTACTTTATCGTAAACGCGCGATTTACGGCGAATGCCTGCGGTATCAATTAAGGTGTAATGTGTACCATCGGTAGGGTCAATATAGGGAATAGCAATGGCATCACGCGTGGTTCCTGCTACTGGGCTTGCCACCAATCGCTCTTCTCCCAACAAACGGTTGAGCAAGGTGGATTTACCTGCGTTAGGTCGCCCAATAACAGCTAAGGCAATAGGCTCTTCTTGGTCAGACAAAGCGCTTTGCTCATCGTTAACCCTAAAATGCTCCTCAGGCAAGGTCTCCAATTGGCTCAAAACCGCCTCACCCAACTGCCGTAAGCCACGTTTATGTTCCGCTGCAATAGCAAGTGTATGCTCAAAACCCAAAGCATAGAAATCTGCTAACAACACATTGGGGTCAGCAAAATCCGTTTTATTCACTGCCAATACAACAGGTTTACGGCTTTTGCGCAACTCTTGGGCAATGCGTTGATCCACAACATTCAGCCCTTCGCGACCATCAACCACAAACACCACCGCATCAGCTTCTTCAACCGCTAAAAGCGCTTGTTTATCCACGCGAAAATCAATCTGTTCTTCCTCCTCGCGATTGAGTCCACCCGTATCAATCACACGGCATTCCACACCATTTAACACCGCATCACCATAATTACGATCGCGTGTTAAGCCTGCTTGATCAGAAACAATCGAGGAGCGGGTACGAGTTAATGTGTTGAAAAGCGTTGATTTACCGACATTCGGCCTTCCAACAATAGCAATAAGAGGTTTACGTTGCATACTTGTTTATCCTTATGGTTATCCTGCAAAGCGCTTTGGCATAGCGAAATTGGGCTTCATTAGGGCTCGAGGGCGATCAAGCGTCCATTATTAAGCTGCCAAATCAAGCGTTGCCCAAGTATTAGAGGGGAGGAGTCTGCACCTGTATCTGCCACCTTCTTCCTACCCAAAGCGCTTCCACTGTGAGCATCAAATTGATGCACATAGCCTTCAAAATCCAAAACCGCTACTTGTGAACGACCCAGTGCTACCACAGGTGATAATTTCCGACCTTCCAACTCAGTGACGTGCCATAAAGGTCTGCCATCGCGCAAAGATAAGCCATACAAATGCCCACGATCATTGCCGAATACCAAAATCTCTTGCCCCACAATGGCAAAATCACGCAAAGCGCTTGATAAATCCTGTTTCCACAACCATTGCCCTCTACGAACATCAAATGCCATCAGAAACTTCTGATAAGCACTAGCAAAAAGATAATCGCCTAACAGTTGAGGCTGAGCATCGATATCTACCATGCGTTCTGCCCGATGATGACCCTCGCCAACTGCCATGCGTTCTTCCACTAAAGCCACGCCGTTGTCTTGGTCAAGAATCAGCAAACGCGCATCATCTGTCACCACCAATACCACGCCACCTTCCACAATCACAGAGGCTTGCCCACGCATACTCAATGCTGGCGAAGGTAAATGGTAATGCCACAAATGTTCACCTGTTTGCACGTTATACGCACTGATGCGTCCGTCTAAAGTTCGCACCACCACCAAACCATCGCCCACTGCAGGCTTAGCTAATGCTTGGCTACTCAAAAGCGCTTGCCAACGAGGTAATCCTGTCTGAGCATCAAGTGCTAACAGTGTGCCATTTTCCGTTCCCAGTAAAATCACCCCTTGCGAAAAGCTAAGCCCCGCCGTGATGTTATTGCCTAAGGCACGATTCAAACGCATCGCGCCTGTTTCCGCATCATAAGAACGCAAATGACCATCAGCACTGATGGCAAAAATCTCACCATCGCCATACACGGGCTGTAGCGCCAAAGCGCTTTGTTCTTCACCAAGACTGTGTTGCCATAAGGTTCGAATCGCGCTTTGCTCCACGCCTTTATCCAGCTCGCGAGGCTCGGGGAAATTGCTTTTGCCGTAAAAGAAATTGCCTGAACAGGCGGTGAGTAAAAATAAGGCATATGCCCACGAAAAGCGTTTTTTCATCATTCTTCCTTATGGTTTAAGGTATCGGAAAACGGGTTAGATTAAGGCAACAGAACGGCGCGTGCCGACAAATCATTCATCATCATTTCCATCAACACATTTTGCTCGCCCACAGGCTGATGACGATAAATCTCCAAAGCGCTTTGGTAATCACCTTTAGCCTGCGCCACAATGCCTTGTAATGCTGAAACTTGATGACTCATCACCCCATTTCGCATCAATTCCATTTGCTGCTTAGCTGCCTCTTCATCGCCCATTTCCATCGCCAATAATGCCAATTGCCAACGTGCAATCCCTGCAACCATTTCATCAGAACTTTCTGAGGCTTGGCTCAAAAGCGCTTTAGCATGACTTGAATCTTCTGCTTTCGCCAACAAAAGCGCAGACAAATCGCGTAAAGATGCGCTTGATGATTCTGACACAATCGTTTTTTGAATCGCGCGAGCTTTTTCCACATCGATTTTGCCTGTTTCTTTATCTGCATCAGTAAGCAAAGCGCTTTGGAGAGCATCCATTTGGAAGGAAACCTGTGAACGTTTTTCTTCACCTCGACCTTCATACCATTGATAACCCACGCTCATCGCAATAGCCAAACCAATCACCAACGCAATATTACCTGCATTTTTAACCAACCAATCTCGAATCAAATCACTGATTTCTTCATTGGATTTTTCTGCCAATGGGTCAATCAGATTGCGAGTTATATTTTTAATCATGTTTATCCTTATGCTTGAAAATGGTTGATAAGCTCAGCGGAGGTGAGCATTTGTTGTTCACCTGTGCGCAGATTTTTCAGCGTATAAACGCCTGCTTCTTGCTCACTGTCTCCAATGATTAAAGCATACTCTGCGCCAAATTTATCCGCCTTTTGAATTTGTTTTTTCAACGCCTGACTATCCGCCTGCACCCAAACCGAAACCCCTATTTCACGAAGTTTTTGGCTGATTTTTAACAAAGCGCTTTGTTGTTTATCGCTGGCAGCAATGCCGTAAACGCGTGGTTTTTCTTCATTCATGCCCACCGTTTCTGCCCACAACAACGCAATTCTATCCACCCCAAAGGCAAAGCCTGCCGCAGGTGTGGATTTACCGCCCAAATGCTCAATGAGATGGTCGTAACGTCCGCCTGCTGTGATGGTGCCTTGTGCGCCAAGTGCATCGGTTGTCCATTCAATGACGGTATGGTTGTAATAATCCAAACCACGCACCAAACGCGGATTGCGCACATAAGAAATGCCCAAATCGTCCAGCATTTGGCACACGCGTGAAAAATGCCCTCGACTCTCCTCGCCCAAATAATCATCAAGCACAGGAGCAGCTTCCAAAAGCGCTTGGGTTTTGGGGTCTTTACTGTCCAGAATACGTAAAGGATTGGTCGTTAAACGGCGCTGACTGTCTTCATCTAGCTCGTTTTTATAAGGCGTTAAATAAGAAACCAAAGCCTCTGCAAAGCGCTTTCTTTCCTCACTCTGCCCAATAGTATTCAGCTCAAGCTTCACTTTATCTCGAACTCCCAAACGCGTGAACAACTCATGTGCCAACTGAATAAGTTCCACATCTAACGCAGGCGACTGCATACCAAATGCCTCAACGCTGATTTGATTGAACTGACGATAGCGCCCTTTCTGTGGCTTTTCATAACGAAACATCGCGCCTTCAGCGTAGAGACGTTGCACCTGCTGCAATTGCCCAAGCTCAATCATCGCGCGAACCACGCCAGCCGTTGCTTCAGGGCGAAGAGTCAAACTTTCTTCGTTGCGGTCAAGGAAGGTATACATTTCCTTATTCACCACATCAGTTTCCTCACCAACAGCGCGTTTAAACAATGAGGTTTTCTCCACCAACGGCAAGGCAATAGGTTGATAACCAAACTGATGCAATAGCTCATGGGCTATCTCATGTAAACGCTCCAACAATTGGGCTTCTGCACCTAAAATTGTGCGCATACCACGCACAGAAGTCACCATTTCGCTCATTGCTTACTCCACTTTCAATGAATACTGATTTTTCGTACCACGCATCAAAAGGCTAGACAAACTCACCTGTTGCCCCGAAATCTCCACCTTCAAAGCGCTTGGTTTTCCTAAGCTTAATTGATAAGGAGCTCCCGAAGCATCAAGCTCCAAAACAGCTCCTTTTTTGAAGGTTCCCGTATGAACACGCTTTTTTTGCGCATTGCTAATTTCAAACCAAACATCATTCAACACTTCAAGACGAATCTGAGCACCCTGTGTATTTGACGTAGCCAAAGGCGTTTCGCCTTGAGATGTCGTTGTTGATTCTGGGTTGATAAGAGCAGTGGCTGGAGTATCTTGTACAGGCGTTACTGTGCTTTCTAAAGTTAGAATAGGACTTTGAGTGGTCAAAACGCTTTGCGATTCACTGGTGTTTTCTGCTACTAGAGGCGTGCTTTGCGATGTTAAAGATTGTTCTGGGGCACTTTCTAACGTTAAGGCTGGCGAGGTTGAGGAGGTTAAAGCGCTTGAATTAGCAGTATTAACAGCAACAGGATTAACCGTTAAAAGCATTGAATCACCAGCATTAATCACAGTTGATTCACCGCTCAACATGATTTCCTGCCCTTGTGCATTGCGCTCTATCATTTGCCCCTGAACAGGGAAAGCCTCGCGTAATTTACGTTTGACCCAAGAATCACTGTTCAACAGCTGACTCGCGCCAACCACAAACGCCAACAATGGCAACACCAAACGCAACACAGGAACCAAATGACCACGTCGCAAAGAACGTGTTTGACTGGCTATATTAGCTTCGGTAATAACCAACACTGGCTCATCATGTGCCATCTGCTGGTGAAAGCGCTTTATGAGCGCATCAATATCCTTGCGTGGTACTTGCAAACTGCTGGCAAAATTACGAATTGCTCCTTGCACATAAACAGCTGCAGACTCCCTCACCAAACTTTTAAAATCATCAGCTTCAATCCGCGCCAAATCCTCTTCACGGCGATCAATACTCTTGGCAACTTCTGCCAACGTTTTTCCTTGTTGCTCACGCAAATACTTTAAATAGTTGCCTACGCTTAATTGCCCCTTTTCGGTGGCATTCGTTGCTTCTGTACTCATGGCTTACCGCTCCTTTGCTACCTTATCTTAGAGACCCAATTCACGCGCCTGTTCTGTTTCATGATAATTGGCACGCATCACTCGCATCATTTCATCTTCCAGCACTCTATCGCCCAATGCTCGCGCAGCATAAATAGCAATCGCTACGCTCTCAGCACTGTAGCCAATTTGGGTGTGCAAAATACGGATATAACCCAAAGCGCTTTGGTTGTCGCCGCGCTGCTGTGCAAGTTGTGCCAAAGGCAACAAGGCGTTGTTGGCAATCGGCGGAATGGGGTTAGCGATAGCAGAGGCAATTTGTACCGCTTGCTTATAAGCAATCTCAGCACCACGTTCATCTTTTCGGCTAACCAAACAATCGCCCTCAATAATGTAAGACAAAATCTGGAAGTCAGCATTTTTCGCTCGCATACGTTGATACAAAGCAACTCGCTCAGGCTCGCGCTCAAATTTGCATAAGAATGTCGCAAAGTTTTGATAGCCCAAAGCATAATCAGGGTGGCTATTGATGAGTTTTTCATAGATTTGGTAGCCAGAGGCAATATCACGTTTTTCTTCATAAAGCACCGCCAAAACGTTCCACGCCTCAGGAGGTTCTGAATTGATTTCAATCGCACGTTTTAAACGTGGCTCTGCCAAATCATAACGCCCGATTTGCACATACTGTACACCCAATGCCAAGTAATCTTCATAAGCTTGAGAATAATTAGGCTTGACACCCTGTGAGCCAACTTTTCCACCTGAACATGCCGTCAATACAGCCAAACTCAATCCTAACAACCAACTCTTTCTCATCATCAATCCCCTCAACTATCAAAGCACCCAAAGCGCTTTGCCTCTCCTATTTGATTTACTACCGATACACCTAAAGTTTATCGGCTTAAAACTCGCTCACGCCGACTACGGTCATTGATTTTACCGACTAATTGACCACATGCAGCATCAATATCTTCGCCACGCGTTTTGCGAATCGTTGCTGTGTAACCTTTTTCAGTTAAACGTCGTTGAAAAGCCAACATCGCATTACGGCTCGAACACTCGTATTTACTGCCTCTAAATGGGTTAAACGGTATCAAATTAACCTTACCAGGAATGCCCCGTAACAACTCTGCCAACTCATCAGCATGCTCTAAACGGTCATTGACACCTTTCAGCATCACATATTCCCAAGTAATGCCACCATGCTGATTGTTGTGTTCAACATATTGTTTACAAGCTTCCAACAACGCTGCCAAACCATAACGCTCATTAATTGGCACAATCTCATTGCGCAATTCATCATTGGGCGCATGCAAAGAAATGGCAAGCGAAACATCGGTGACTTTACGTAAATCATGAATCGCAGGCACAATGCCTGAGGTTGAAAGCGTCACACGGCGCTTTGATAAACCAAAGGCATAATCGTCCATCATCAGAGAAGTGGCAGGAATGACATTGGAGAAATTCACCAATGGCTCCCCCATGCCCATCAACACAACATTGGTCACCAAACGCTTATTGCCATTTCTCTCACAACCTAGCATCTCTTTGGCTAACCAAATTTGAACCACAATCTCGCCTGTCGTCAAATTGCGGTTAAATCCTTCGTGTGCTGTTGAGCAAAACGGACAAGCCAACGCGCAACCTGCTTGGGACGAAATACACAAAGTGCCTCGCTCTGGTTCAGGAATATACACAGTTTCAATGCTGTTGCCACAAGCATAACGAAACACCCATTTACGCGTTCCATCGCTGGAGGTTTTATCCACAATCGCTTCAGGAAACACCAAAGTGGCTTTTTCCTTCAGCATCTCGCGCGTTGACTTGCTCAAATCTGTCATCAAATCAAAATCACGCACGCGCTCATGATACAGCCATTTCATCACCTGCTTGGCACGAAAAGGTTTTTCACCATGTTCCACAAACCATGCTTCTAGCTGCGCTCGTTCTAAATCAAAAAGGTTGGTTTTCTTATCCGTCATACCCATCAGTTGGTCAAATATGCCCAATCATGCCCAAATTAGCGTGGGCAAAGTTCGCTTGAAGCAAAGAAATATGCAATTTCTACAGCAGCTGTTTCTGGTGCATCAGAACCATGAACTGCATTAGCGTCAATGCTTTCTGCAAAATCAGCGCGAATGGTGCCAGCTGCTGCTTCTTTTGGATTGGTTGCGCCCATCAATTCACGATTCTTCAAAATCGCATTTTCACCTTCTAACACTTGAATCATCACAGGGCCAGAAATCATAAATTCTACCAAAGCATTGAAGAACGGACGTTCTTTGTGAACTGCGTAGAAACCTTCGGCTTCAGCGCGACTTAATTGCGTCATTTTCGCCGCAATCACTTTTAAGCCCGCTTTTTCAAAGCGGCTGTAAATTTCGCCGATAACATTTTTAGCAACCGCATCAGGTTTGATAATAGAAAGAGTACGTTGAACAGTCATATTAGCCTCTACAAAAATAAAAAATAAACCAACCAACAACCTAAATGGCTATTGGCTCACGCATGTTACATCGTGGCGCGATATAGTACCTGAAAACGCCATCAATTGCAGACAAAGCGCTTTGCCCATCTGATTTCCCTTGTCATCTTATCCTTAAATAGAAAACAAAAGACGGCGGTAAACTCCGCCGCCAGAACGCCCAAAGCGCTTTGTGTAAAAGGTTATGATTACTGAGCAACTGGTGCAGCTTCAGTTTTAACTTCTTCAGGTTTAGCTTCTTCAGCCTTTGGCTCCTCTGCTGCTTTCTCGCCCATGTGCAACGCCATGAATTCGATTTTTTCAAACAATTGAGAAGGCTTTTCTGTCATGGTTGCGCCATATTTGCCGTTTACCATAAACGAAGGCACACCTTCAAAACCACTTTGCTCAAACATCTCTTCAGCGCGTTTCAATTGTTGGGCTACACCAAAAGAATTCCAAGCCTTATCAAACTCTTCAACTGTTACTGTAGAGTTTTTAGCCACAAATTCCGCCGCTGCTTTCGGATTTCTCACAATCGCCAAATTACGATTTGCTTCATCAAAAACCGCTTGATTCAAATCCAAATTCAAGGCTTTCAAGGTATAAAACAGCTGAGCGCCTGTTTTCCAGCTACCACTTGCCGCAGGAACTTTCTCAAACTCAATTGCCTCTGGTTTGTTTTGTACCCAATTCACCACTGCTGGTTCAATCGCATAACAATGCGGACAACCAAACCAAAAGAATTCAATCACTTTCGGTGCTTTGCCTTCATCAAGCGTTTGAGGCAAAGCCACATAATCTTTACCTTCTTGATAGCGAATTTGTGCATTTGCACCAATACTCACCAATGCTAATAATCCTGCACATAACCAAGCCATTTTCTTCATCGTAATCTCCTAATGCATGAATGAATGATGAGCCTATTCTACAAAGCGCTTTGGGCTTTGTCCTTACCGTTTGCTTAATAGACAAATAAAATTACAGAGATATTAATAGCTTTTCATTTTATCGAACTGCTATTACACTAACACACGGGGTGCTGTGGTTACACGGCTGAGAATACACCCTTTGAACCTGATGTAGATAATCCTACCGCGAGGAAAACATGAAAAAACTCACTTTACTTGCCCTAGCCATAATGGGCATGGCTCATGCCAAAAATCTCACTATCTTAACCTACAGCTCTTTCAACTCCGATTGGGGGCCAGCACCTAAATTAAGCGCTTTGTTTGAAAAAGAGTGTGCGTGCAAAATTGATTGGGTCAGCAGCGAAGATAGCGTGATGATGTTGCGCCGTCTTCAGCTTGAAGGCAAAGCACTTGATGCTGATATTATTTTAGGCTTAGACAATCAAAGTGTGGGAGAGGCTCTTCTAACCGAACACGTTGCGCCCTTAAAACAAGCCACCACTACCCGATTTGGCGAAACCCAAAGCGCTTTGCCATTTGATTTTGGCTATCTTGCCTTCATCAAACGCAAAGATGCCAAGCTCCCTCATTTCGCCTCGTTGAAAGATTTTGCTGAATATCAAGAACCCTTAACGATTGCCATTCAAGACCCACGCAGCAGCAGTGTTGGCTCCTCATTCTTGGCATGGACACACGCTGATGGCAATGACAGCAAAGCGCTTTGGCAAGCTCTCCGTCCGAAAATCAAAGCCATGACTTCTGGCTGGTCTGAAGCTTATGGTATGTTCACCAAAAACCATGTAGACACTGTACTCTCCTACACCACTTCGCCGCTTTATCATGAGTTGGTGGAAAACGATACCCAATATGAAGCCATTTTGTTTGATGCGCCACACTATGAGCAAATTGAATATGCGATTGTTTTGAAACACGCTAAAGAAGCCGACTTAGCACAACAATTCATGCAATTTCTCATCAGTCCAGCCGCACAAAAAGAGTTAGCACTTAATAACTGGATGTATCCTGTGGTTGATGGCGTTGATTTGCCCAAAGCCTTCAAAAACGCCAAACAACCCAAAGGCATCAATTTCTCTTCACAAGAAACTGCCGAAAAAATGCCAAAATGGTTGGAACAATGGCGTGCTGATTATCTGAACTAAACAAAGCGCTTTGTGTCTCGTTTGAGCCAAATCATCAGCGCATTAATTGCGCTGTGGTTAATAGCATGTTTGTGGCAACTATGGACTTATGCCCCTGCTACCGATGCGTGGGGCAGTCGCTATGTGTTACGAAGCCTTGTATTCTCCTTCCGCCAAGCAAGCTATTCCACGCTCCTAAGTCTCGCTCTTGCTGCCCCCTTACTCTGGGGAGCATGGGCTGGGCGCTTTCAGCTGTTGCGACATTTGTTACCCATCACCACCATTCTCCCCACGCTCATCATGCTTTTGATTGCGCTTGATTTGAGTCGATGGCTAAACGTTCCTTTAAGAGGCATGGGGGGGATTGTAACGCTACACGCTTGGCTAAACGCCCCTTTGCTCACCCTTTTACTCTTGCCAAGCTTAGAGCGCATTCCCCACCACTACCACCAACAACGCCAACTCTTACGCCTAAGCGCTTTGAGCTACACTTGGCATGTGGTTTTAACATGGCTACGCCCTGCGCTTGCTCATGCCACCAGTCTAGTCTTTTTGCTCTGCTTTACCAGCTTTACTATTCCCCTCATTATCGGCGGTGACCCACGCCATGCTACCTTAGAAGTCGCGATTTATCAAGCTGTTAAATATGAATTCAACCTCTCACTGGCTGCACAATTGGCATTGTTACAAATGATAGTGTTGTTGCCCATCTTTGCCTTGATGCCCCAAAAACCAACCCCACCCGCTCATAGCATTACCACTAAGCGCTTTTATTACCCCTCTGCCACCATGTGCGAATGTTTCGGCATAGTATTGTTGCTCATGCCCGTTATCATCATGCTTTATTACAGTAGCCAGCAGTTTTATACCGAACTCAACCCCAGCTTATTAAGCGCAATAAGTGATAGCGTACAATTAGCCATCATCACCATGCCTTGCGCTTTGGCGTTGCATATTGTGTTGCTCTACAAGCCTCAATTGATGCAAAAGCGCTTGATGGAAGCGCTTTATTTGATGCCAACTTTGATTTTGTGTCTTGGCACTTATTTACTCGCCAAACCTTATGTTTCTCTGTTTTCTTACCCACAGCTGGCTAATGTGACTTTGCTCAGCGTAACCGTTCAACCTTATCTCTACCAGCTCGCGCTCCCCACTTGGCAACAGCATCATGAACGAACTGAACGCCTCAGCCAACAGCTGAATTTGAATGCGTGGGATAAATGGTTTCAAGTTGATTTACCTCTGCTTGCGCCTTTGCTGGCAAAAGTGGCAGGCTTAGTGGCGATTATTTGCGTGGGTGATGTTGCTATTTCAAGGTTTTACACCAACACCCAATTCCAAACCCTTGCCGCTTATTTGAGCGAGGAACTGGGGCATTATCGTCAGCAACGAGCATGGCAAACAAGCCTCTACTTGCTACTGCTCAGCTTAAGCCTTTATGCCTTTCCTCAAATCATTGCCAAGCTTTATCAAACCCTTAGAAAACCATAAGCCTATGACTCTTCACTTCAAAGCGCTTTGCTATCAACGTGACTCCTTTATCCTACGCGCCGATTTATCCTTGCCACCTGCAAAGCGCTTTGTGTTGCTTGCGCCCAGCGGTTCAGGAAAAAGCACACTTTTGGATTTAATCGCAGGCTTTTTAAGCCCACAATCAGGGCAGATTCTTTGGCATGAACGTGATTTAACGCGTGAAAAAGTCGGCAAGCGACCTGTGAGTTATTTGTTTCAACACAATAATTTGTTTGCACATTTAAGTGTTTGGCGCAATTTAGCTCTGGTCAATAACTCGCGAGATGCCATCAACAAAGCGCTTTGGGCAATGGGCTTGCCTGACGATTATTTAAAGAAATTTCCTGCTGAGCTTTCAGGTGGTGAACAACAACGCGTAGCATTAGCACGAACCTTACTCCAAAAGCGCCCGATTATTTTGTTAGATGAACCCTTCTCCGCCCTTGACCCAGACACTAAGGCAAAAGTTTGCGATTTAACCGTTCAAGTGCAACGCGAGCAAAGCGCTTTGTTGTTAGCCGTTTCGCATGATGCTGCTGATACAGAACGTTTGCAGGCAGAAGCCTTAACCATTGAAGATGGCGTATTGAAACACTTAAAAACTTAGGGTTAGAAGCTTTCACACCTCTAACCCCAAGCAAACTTTAGGCTAAATCTCTAACTCATTCGCCTGTTGCCAACTTTTCCAAAGCCTCGCCTGTTAAACGGAAAACTGTCCACTCCTCTTGCGGCACTGCTCCCAAAGAACGATAAAAATCAATGCTGGGCTGATTCCAATCCAAACAGCTCCATTCAAATCGCCCACAATCACGCTCACGAGCCACCTGTGCCAAGTAGCGTAAAAGCGCTTTGCCCACGCCACGCCCTCGATATTCCTCCAGCACAAAAACATCTTCCAAATACAAACCACCACGCCCTAAAAAAGTCGAGAAGTTATGGAAGAACAAAGCAAAGCCAACTTCTTTTCCGTCTAACAAGGCAAAAACAACTTCTGCTGCTTTCTTCTCAAATAGCCAATCGGCTAAACGTTCAGGCGTTGCCACCACTTCATGTTCCAATCGTTCATATTTTGCCAACTGGCGTACAAAGTCCAAAATTAAGCCTGAATCAGCAGGCTCAGCCAAGCGAAAGCTTACCTTTGATTTCATCATTTCTCCTCAAAGCGCTTTGGGTTAAATATCAATGTTGGCATTGATGGCATTGTCTTCAATAAAAGCACGGCGTGGCTCCACATCTTCACCCATCAGCGTGGTGAAAATCTCATCAGCCAGACGCGCGTCTTTTAATTGCACTTGCAACATACGGCGAACTTGTGGGTCAAGCGTGGTTTCCCAGAGCTGCTCAGGATTCATCTCACCCAAGCCTTTGTAACGCTGAATGTCGTACGATTTACGACCCTCTGCAAACAAGGCTGCCATCACTTCATGAATATTGGCAACAGGCACCCGTGTTTTGCCATTTTCCACATAAGCACCCGCTTGCAATAAACCACGAACATCTTTCGCAAAAGCCTGAATTTTCTTGAATTCATTGCTTTCAAGGAAATGGCTATCCATCGTATGGTGGCTGCTGTTGGCGTGTTGTTCAACATGAAGATGGATTTTGGGCTGCTCACCCCCTATCCATTGTGCTGATAATTTCACACCAGCTTCTGCAAATTGTTGCAAAGCGCTTTGATAGCTGCTGAGCCATGCTGTCATCACATCAGGCTGATGGAAATGTTGTGGCAAAAGCTCTGGTGCATCAATAAGGGCTTTGAGAGAACGCGCATCGTAACGATGATTCAAACGCTTGACCAAAGCCTCAATCGCCAAATAATCTCTCGCCAATTTTTCAAAAGCGCTTTGACTAATCGGCGGCGCCCCCTCACTCAACACCAACACATTCTCATCTAAAGCTTGAGTCAACAGTAATTCATTCAACTCGCTATCATCTTTTAAATATTGGCTTTGTTTGCCCTTGCTGATTTTATACAACGGCGGTTGAGCGATATAAATATGTCCACGCTCGATAAGCTCTGGCATTTGGCGATAGAAGAAGGTTAAAAGCAGCGTTCGGATATGAGCGCCGTCCACATCAGCATCGGTCATGATGATGATGCGATGGTAGCGGAGTTTGTCGGCATTGAAATCCTCTTTGCCAATGCCCGTGCCAAGTGCTGTGATGAGGGTGCCGATTTCCGCAGAACCTAACATCTTGTCAAAACGAGCTTTTTCCACATTCAAAATTTTACCCTTCAGCGGCAAAATGGCTTGGAATTTACGATTACGACCTTGTTTTGCCGAGCCTCCAGCCGAATCGCCTTCCACGATAAAAATTTCTGACAGTGCAGGGTCTTTTTCCTGACAATCTGCCAATTTGCCCGGCAATCCTGCAATATCTAATCCCTCTTTGCGCCGTGTCATTTCACGCGCTTTTCGCGCTGCCTCACGCGCTCTTGCTGCATCAACAATTTTGCTCACAATTACTTTCGCATCAGCAGGGCGTTCCAGCAAAAATTCCTTCAATTTCTCGCCTAACACAGTAGAAACTGCACCTTTTACCTCGCTTGAAACCAGTTTATCTTTGGTTTGTGAGCTGAATTTGGGGTCTGGAACTTTCACCGAAACCACCGCCGTCAAGCCCTCTCGCATATCTTCACCTGTGGTGGAGATTTTGGCTTTTTTGTTCAAACCGCTTTCTTCAAAATAGGCGTTTAAGATACGCGTCAAGGTTAAACGAAAGCCTTCCAAATGGGTTCCACCATCGCGTTGGGGAATATTGTTGGTGAAGCAATAGGTATTGTCTTGATAACCATCATTCCATTGCAAAGAGATTTCTACCCCAACGCCATCGTGGCTACCCACGCAATAAAACACTTGCTCATGAACAGGGGTTTTGTTGCGATTCAGATATTCGGTAAACGCTCTAACCCCACCTTCGTATTCAAACACCTGCTCTTTGCCACTGCGTTCATCGCGCAACACAATCCGAACGCCCGCATTTAAAAACGATAGCTCCTGTAAGCGCTTTGCCAAAATCTCGTAATCGTATTGCACATTTTTGAACGTCTCGACACTGGCTAAGAAATGAATCTCCGTGCCTGTCTCGTCTGTATCGCCAATCACTTTCAAGGGCGCAAGTGGCTCACCATGTTGATAATGCTGCTGATGGATATGTCCATCGCGCTTGATGGTCATAATCAAACGCTCAGAAAGCGCATTGACCACCGAAACCCCCACACCATGCAAACCGCCTGAAACTTTATAAGAGTTATCATCGAATTTACCGCCAGCATGCAAAACCGTCATAATCACTTCCGCTGCACTGCGCCCTTCTTCAGGGTGAATATCCACAGGAATCCCACGCCCATTATCACGCACGGTAATGGATTCATCTTGATGAATAATCACGCCAATCTCGCTGCAATAGCCTGCCAACGCCTCATCAACCGCGTTATCCACAACTTCAAAGACCATATGATGCAGCCCGCTGCCATCATCGGTGTTGCCAATATACATGCCAGGACGCGTACGCACCGCCTCCAAACCTTTCAATACACGGATATTGGACGAATCATATTTTGGTTCACTCATGGACAAAGCCCTCAACAGTCAAAAATGGCTAGGATTATACCACAATCCCTCTTCACACCTCGATTCCAGACTCGTTGACAACAAAGCGCTTTGTTGATTGGATAAGATGAAAATATGTTAAAATCATCGTCCTTTTGTTTTTGATTGGAATTTATCATGAATGAATTATTAATCTGTCCTGAGTGCGAATGCGATTATTGCTATGATGATGGCAATGATTATGTTTGCCCTGAATGCGATTATCATTGGCGCGATGCTTTATTAACCCCTGCATCTGATGAGAATAAAGTATTAGATGCCAATGGCGTGGAATTGCAGCATGGCGATAGCGTGGTTTTAATCAAAGCGCTTAAGCCTAAAGGCTCCAGCCAAAGCATCAAACAAGGAACAAAAGTAAAAAATATTCGTCTATTGCCAGGCGAGGATCATAACATTGATTGCAAAATTGAAGGATTTGGCGCGATGTTATTAAAAAGTGAATTTGTTAAAAAAGCTTAGAAGGTTGATATGTACTACTCAGGATTAAAACCATTACCTTACGATATTATCTCCATTCAATCGCAAGTGATTTATGGAACCGTTGGCAATAATGCTGCTGTTCCTGCTTTTACTCGACAAGGCTTGCGTGTTTGTGTTGTGCCTACCGTTTTGTTTTCCAATACCCCACATTATCCTACCAAAAGCGGTAGCGCTATTCCTTCCGATTGGTTTTCAGGATTTTTGAAAGATTTAGAATTACGAGGCGTTTTAGATTCTGCCAAAGCCATTGTTTTGGGGTATTTAGGTGGTGCTGAACAAGCTGATATTTTGGTGGATTGGCTAAAAATGGTTGCGGAAAAATATCCTCATATTCATATTGGTATTGACCCTGTTTTAGGCGATCATGATAGCGGTATTTATGTTAAGCCTGAATTAGCTGCTTGCTATCGCGATAAATTGGCCGCTTGCGCTAGTTTAATTACGCCTAATCATTTTGAATTAGAGTTTTTAAGCGAACAAAAAAGCCAAACCGAAGAAGAAGTCATTCAAAGCGCTCGTAAACTCATTCATGGCAAAACTCATACCGTTATTGTCACCAGCAGCCCTGATACAGATAAAACACGCGTTTGCAATTTAATTGTCACCAAAGATAACGTAGCCAAAACCAGCCACCCTATTATTCAAAGCAGCGTTAAAGGCACAGGCGATACTTTCCACGCAACTTTAACCGCTGCTTTACTTAAAGGAAAAGCGCTTTCTGAGGCTGTTCAAGAAGGTGGAGATTATGTTGTCTTGGCATTACAAAATACCGTTTTACAAGGTACTGGAGAATTGTATCCTTTAAATCCTTAATCAAGATTTATCCATAAAAAGCGCTTTGGGAATCGTATTAAAAGCGACTACCAAAGCGCTTTGTTTTTAATAATGATATTTAGCAAACTCAATCTACAATATCAAAGGCTACATATTGAAAATCCTTTTGCCCAACCCCAACTTGAATATGATAACGACCTTTTGGAATTGCGTCTTTACTTCAATTGTTTTATTTTTAAATAATTATTGAATTTAATCCTAGCCATTATTGCCAATTCCACAAAAGCCACTCCACATTCACTCCTCTCTTCCATAAACATTTTTAAATCTTTTTCGACAGTAATTATATCAACTTTTCTCACCCAAGAAGTAAATCGCTTTTCATAACATCTTTGCACAATCATATCCATTAACATTATTTTAATAAAATTATCTATGCCATTGCTCATTATTTCGATTATTTCATCCGTTCCATCATCATCTAAATAAACCTCAAGGTGTTTTATATTATCCAAATCATTTTCGATCCAACTGTATACAGAATAACAAAAAAGATTCCACCGATTATCACGTGCCACCCTCGTATTATTAAACGAATGATTTGAACATGAACGTTTCAACTCTAATATAATTGATTCGTATTGTTTATGCCTCCTCCTAACATCAACAACAACTAGAGTCATATAAGCAATGAAAATACCTACAATCCAAGATATTATTTCCATAAATACTACCCACCTTTAATCATCTGAATAATTTATCAAAAAAATTATCCACAAACACAATAACACCCACAGTTACAAATTTAGCTGCAGATGCCAAAATAGGCCAAGCAAAAAGCCAAATGATTGCGCTACCAAAGCCATCCACACCAATCATTTTCCAAAGATAATAACCAGAACCAAGCCAAGCTACTCCACAAGCCATCATCGTAAAAATAATCACCAAACCATCTTTTAGAATATCCTTTTTCTCATCCATAGCTCAATTACTCCAACCGTTGCCAAAAAAATATGCTACAATTAACGAATACAAACTTAAACTAACCCACTCTTTTCTTTTGACAACCCGAAGTGTGCATTATGATTAATTTTGAAGCCATGAAAGAATTTCGTGAAAAGGAGCATTTAACGCAAGAACAACTTGCCGAAAAACTAGGATTATCGCGCAATGGTTATGCCAAGATTGAGCGCGGAGAAAGCGCACCAAGCTTAGAAAGATTAGATGAAATTGCGAGCGCTTTGGGCGTTAAAGTTATTGAGTTACTCAAATTGGAAGACAAAAATGTGGTTTGTCAAATTAGTGAAAATCACAGCAATAACCACTATTACAATAGCGACCACAATCTTCAACTAGAAATTGAGAAATTAAAGCTTATCATTGCTCATAAAGACGAAATTATCGCGCTCAAAGATGAAATCATCAAATCCCTTCAAAGCTAATCTCAGCTCGCCCCAAACAAAGCGCTTTGCGCTACAATGTTCTTTTTTACAACCTGAGGAACACATCATGGGCTTTTTACAAGGCAAAAAAATCTTAATCACAGGCTTGGCAAGTAATCTCTCGATTGCTTATGGCATTGCGCAGGCGATGCATCGTGAAGGCGCTGAACTGGCGTTCACTTATCAAAATGACAAACTCAAGCCACGCGTTGAGAAAATGGGTGGCGAGCTGGGTGGCAAGATTTTCCTGCCATGCGATGTGGGCAACGATGAAGAGATTGCCAATGTTTTCAAGGTTCTAGGTAATGAGTGGGGCGGTTTAGATGGCTTAGTCCACTGCATTGCTTACGCGCCACGCGAGGCAATCGAGGGTCGCTTTTTAGAAGGTTGCACCCGTGAAAACTTCCGCACTGCCCATGAAATCAGCTCCTACAGTTTGGTTGCCCTCATGCGCGAAGCTTATCCTTTGATGAAAGACAGAAACGCCGCTGCCCTTGCTTTAACCTACTTGGGCGCTGTGCAGGCTATTCCAAACTACAACACGATGGGCTTAGCCAAAGCCTCTTTAGAAGCGGCGATTCGTTATTTGGCAGCCGATTTAGGCGTTGATGGCATTCGTGTAAACGGCATTTCAGCAGGCCCCATTCGCACACTTGCCGCCTCAGGCATCAAAGACTTCCGCTTAATGCTCAAAGGCTTTGAACAAACTGCTCCACTCAAACGCTGTGTAACCATTGAAGAAGTTGGCAATTTGGCAGCCTTTTTATGCTCTGATTTAGCCTCAGGCATGACAGGGGAAATCAGCTATGTCGATAGTGGCTACAACATTTTCTCCAGCGTCCATCTCCCCAAAGAAGATAAAGAAGAAAAAAGCGAATAATCCAGCCTTCTTTCTCTCTATCAGGTGAGCTTTTAGGCTCACCTTTTTTATGGCTCTAGCATTCATCACAAAGCGCTTTGTGGGCATCAATAGCTCTCAATCATAAGGAGGTTTTGCTTCATTTAGAACGCATATCGTCTACAATAAGCGCTTTGTTCATGTCTATTCCGTCATTTTTGATTTTAAGGAGCATTTATGTTGGTGTTTTTAGGGAGTTTAATTGCATTAGGCTTGGGTTACGCAGCAGGTTCACTATCCAGCGCGGTATTGGTTTGTCGGGCATTTAATCTCCCTGACCCTCGCGAAGCTGGCTCAGGCAATCCTGGCGCAACCAATGTTTTACGTTTAGGTGGAAAAAAAGCCGCTGCTTTGACTTTAGCTGGCGATGTTTTGAAAGGCTTTTTGCCTGTTGTGGTGGTTTGTTTGCTTTCGCCCAAAGGGGTTGAAACGCCTTACATTATGGCAGGTCTTGGTGCTTTCATTGGGCATTTGTATCCTTACTTCTTTGGCTTTAAAGGCGGAAAAGGTGTGGCAACGGCTTTTGGTGTGATTTTAGCCATCTCGCCCATCATGGCTTTGTTTGTGGCAGCGATGTGGGTCTTTGTGTTCTACAAAACCAAAATCTCTTCACTTTCAGCTCTTTGCGCCATTGCCTTTGCGCCTCTTGCGGCTTTATTTGTTTACGCCAGCACGAAATTCTTCTTGCTGATTCTCTTCTTCTGCTACTGCCTGATGATTCGTCACAAAGAAAATATCGAACGTTTGAAAAAAGGCGAAGAAAAGCCCTTTGATTTCTCCAAAGTCGCCTCCTAAGCCACGATGGATATTCCTCATTGGTGGCGCAACAAAGCGCTTTTATCCTACCTCTTCTATCCGCTCTCGCTACTCTTTCGCGGGGGCGTTTTTTTACGCCATCATCTGTACCGTTTGGGCTGGTTGCGGGTTTATCGTGCGCCTGTGCCTGTGGTAGTGGTAGGTAATTTAACGGTTGGTGGCAATGGTAAAACTCCGCTAACCCTCGCTCTTGCCAAAGCGCTTTCGGCAGAAGGTTATCAGGTTGGCATCATTTCGCGTGGCTACGGCAGAGCGACAAGACATGCCCAAAGCGCTTTGTTGGTTCAAGATTCTTCAACGGCTGATGAAGTTGGAGATGAGCCTTTGTTGTTGTATCAACAAAGCGCTTTGCCTGTGGCAGTTTCTAAAAATCGCCAAGCTGCCATTGAACTTCTGCTGACTCATCTCCCTGTGAATCTAATTCTGGCTGATGATGGCTTGCAGCATAAAGCGCTTTGGCGCGATGTTGAGCTGGTGGCTTATGCCAGCGATTTAGGCTTTGGCAATGGATTTTGTTTGCCTGCTGGGGCCTTGCGTGAACCTGTTTCACGGCTGAATACGGTTGATGCTTTAATCCTCACCGATTATGGCACTGCGCCTCAATCGCCCTGCCCTGTGTTCTCATGCGATAAAGCGCTTTGTGTCTATGAGTTAAGCACAGAGAATCCTGTCTTGTGGCAAGATTTGAATACGCGAAGATGCGCTGTTTTAACCGCCATCGCTCGCCCCAAGCGCCTTTTGGAAACGCTAAAAGAACAAGGCATTACCCCCATTTCTTTGACCGCATTACCTGACCATAGCCCCATCTCTCCCCATCATTTGCCACCAGCAGAAGCCGTGCTTATCACACGAAAAGACGCTGTCAAAATCAAGGCATGGTATGAGGCGGAAACGATGGTTCCTGTGTATGTAGTGGATTATCAGCTCCAACCACCCAAAGCGCTTATCTCTCTGATTACTCAAAAAATTAAGGATTCACCATGAGCATCATTCCTGCCGATTTACACCAAAAACTCACCCGCGCTCTCGAACAAATGAATCAAATTGTGGTGGGCAAACCTGAGGTTATTTTGCACACTTTATGCTGCTTGCTGGCGCGTGGTCATGTACTACTGGAAGACTTGCCAGGCGCAGGCAAAACCACTCTTGCCAAAGCCTTCGCCGCCACGTTATCTCTGGATTTTCGCCGTATTCAGTTTACCTCTGACTTATTGCCTGCTGATGTCATTGGCTTCAGCTTATTGGATCCCCAGACCCATCAACTCAAATTCCAAAAAGGCGCTGTCTTCACCCAGTTGCTTCTTGCCGATGAAATCAACCGCGCTTCGCCCAAAAGCCAAAGCGCTTTGTTAGAAGCGATGGAAGAGAGACAAGTAAGCGTTGAGCGCCAAACGCTGCCTTTACCCAAGCCCTTTTTCGTCATTGCCACCCAAAATCCGCTGGAGCAAGTCGGCACTTTTGCTCTACCTGAATCTCAACTTGACCGTTTCATCATGCGCCTTTCTATGGGTTATCCATCTGCCAAGCAAGAAATGGCGCTGCTTCGTGGTCAATCACGTGATAGCCTGTTATCAAAAAGCAAAGCGCTTTTAAGCGAACAGGATATTGTGATGTTGCAAAGCTTACGAGAAAAAATCCATATTTCTGAGGCTGTTGCACATTACACTCAGAAACTCTTACACGAAACACGTCACTGCCGCGAATTCACACAAGGGCTTTCCACACGTGGAGGACTCGCCCTCATACACGCCGCCCAAGCTCTAGCTTTGATTGAAGGCAAAGATGCGGTTTACCCTGAACATATCCAACGCCTCTTCCCATTGGTTGCATGGCATCGTGTACGTGGCACGGCAAGCCACGATAGCCAGCATCAACAAGCCTTATTAAGCGTTTTAGGTCGTGTGGCGGTTCCATTATGAGTCGCACACCTTTTCGCCATCGCTTTTTGCCTTATTTTCTCGCACGTAGTGAACAAAGCGCTTTGGTCGAATTACGCAGCAATGGTCGCATGCCTATTTTGCCTACGCGATTTGGGGTCAGCGTGTTTTTTGTGTTGGTGGTGATGTTTATTTGGTCAGCCAACCATCAGCTTAACTTGGGATACGCGCTAACCTTTTTGGTGTTGATGATGGCGCTGATGTCCAGTGGTTTTACAGTCGCTCAACTCTCACGCCTTGAAGTAAAAGCTCTGGCAGGAAATGCGGTTTGGCTGGGCGAAGAGGCAATGTTTTATGTGGATATTGTTGAGCATCAAGGCAAAACGCGTGCGCGTGTCGAAGTGAAAAGCATGGTAGGGCGAGGAGAGATACTGGATATTCCTGCGCATGGACAAGTTCGCGCCCATCTCTTCGAGCCAACAAGCATGCGTGGCTATCATCATCTCAATATTGTGGAGCTTGCTAGCCAATTTCCACTGGGTATGTTTGAAACATGGCAATGGCTGAACTTAGAGGCAAAAGTTTTGGTGTATCCAAAGCCTGAAGGGTCATTGCCCTTACCAATGGCTTGGACACAAGGATACGAACAAAGCGCTTTGGGCGGATTGGGCGAAGAAGATTTAAGCGGCTTGCGACCTTTTGTGTTGGGCGATTCGCTATCGCGTGTGGCGTGGAAAAATCGTGGACGCGGTGGCGGTTGGCTGGTCAAGCAGTTTGAAGGCAGTGGCAGCTTGCGTATGGTATTGGATTTTGCCCAAACCGAAGGCGATGTGGAAAAGCGTTTATCGCAAATGGCAGCTTGGGTTGTGGAAGCTCACCGTGAGCAAGCTGAATACAGCTTACGCCTCCCCACCCAAGAAATCCCCTTTGGTTCTGGCGAAGAACATTATCACCGTTGCCTAAGCGCTTTGGCACTCTACACTTAAGTTTTCTATAATCACAACCTCTCATTCTCAACCATTCCTCATCATGCAGCTCAAAAACATCACTCTACACGGCTTCAAATCCTTTGCCGATGCAACCACCTTCCCCATTCAAAGCGCTTTGACAGGCATCATTGGCCCCAATGGCTGTGGCAAAAGCAATATCATTGATGCTGTGCGCTGGGTTCTGGGTGAGAACACTGCCAAACATTTACGCGCTGGCAGTGGGAGTGATGTCATTTTTGGTGGCTCTGCCAAACGCAAAGCCAGCCATTTTGCCCAAGTCAGCCTGCATTTTGATAACAGCGATGGAACGGCATCAGGCGCTTTCTCCGTTTTTAACGAGATTGTGATCAGCCGCAAAATTCAAGGCGATGGGCAATCTACTTATCTCATCAATCAGAAAGTAGTGCGCCGCCGCGATATTATCGAATTGTTACAAGGGGCTGGCGTGGGAGCGCGAAGTTATGCTGTGATTGAGCAAGGCATGATTAGCCGCATCATTGAAGCCAAGCCCGAGGAATTACGCAGTTTCATTGAAGAAGCCGCTGGGATTGCTCTCTACAAAAACCGTCGCCGTGAGAGTGAAAAACGCATGGAGGAGACCGAACAATACGTTCTCCTACACGAAGAACGCCTCAAAGGGCTTGCCAAACAACGCGAAACTCTCGCCCAGCAAGCCAGTGTGGCTGAGCAATATGTGCAACTGAAAACCACCCACCAAGCCAAACAGCATCGCTTGCGAAGCTTCCAATATTATCAGCAAAATCAATCTATTGAACAATTAAGCCTTGCGATTGAACGTGAACAAAGCGCTTTCTCCACCAAGCCCAGCGAAGCGTTAAAAAATGAGCTGATTACTGCTGAACAAGCGTTCCAAGATGCCCAAAATGCTTATCAGCACAAGGAATCCCTCCATCAAAACAGTCAGCATCATCATCAACAGCTCCTAAGTGAACAACGCACCGAGCAAACCCACCAACTCCATCATCAAGAACGCGCCCATGAATATGAGCGCCGCCTCCAACGTTTGCACGAGCAACTCGCCCAAAACGCCGAAAACCAAGCCGAACAACAAAGCGCTTTGATTCTTCTTAAGGAAAGTATCGACTCGTATCAACCTGAGCTAAAAAGCTTGCGTAGCCGCGTTCAACAACAACACAACGCCCTCCAACAAGAAAAGCAACGTTTTGACCAACAACAACAAACCCAACACCATCTCGCCCAACAGCTCCGCCATCAGCAACAACAAGCTGCCACCCTGCGCCACAATCTCCAAACATGGCAACAGCGTCTGCAAACATGGCAACAAAGCGCTTTGCCTCCCCTACCCAGTTTTGACCTCGAACAATGGGAGCAAGCCAAAGCTCTTGAAAAAACCAGCCAAAGCGCTTTCGAACAAGCTGAACAAGCCACCGAACAAGCGCTAAAAACATGGCAACAAGCCAAGCTAAACGCCGAAGCCAGCGCACAAAAGCTTCAGCGCGTGATGCATCAAATCGAAGCCTTGAATCAAAGCTTGCCCCATCGGGATTTGAGTGAGCCTTTGCAAGCCTTGCCACCTGTGTTTCGTGAACTCTCCATTGCCTTACCATGGCAAACGGCTCTGCATCGCTATCTCGCTCCTTTGCTGAATGCACCTTGTGGCAATACCCCTGAACATTTCCAAAGCGCTTTGCAAGACGGCAAAGCCTACAGCAGTAAGGGTTTGGTGCCTGTGTTATGGCAAGAAATCATTCAAGGCAATGTGGATTTATCTTTGTGGCTTTCACATCTCACGCCTCTGCCTTTGCATGATGCCGAGATTGAGCCTGAAAAACTCAATCCCCATACCCACTATCTCACACTCGATGGCACCCTCCTCAATACCCACAGCCTCCAGCCCCAACAAGCCGATGCGCACAGTGTGTTTATCGAGCGTTTACAAGCCCTACACGATGAGCTGCCTGAGCTAAAACAACACCATGAACAACAGCAACAAAAAGCTTTTGAACAACAAAGCCTATGGCAACAGTGCGATGAAAAACGTCAGCTTGCCCATGCCCAGTATCAAAGCGCTTTGCACGAACGCCAACGCCTTGACCATGAGCATCATCTCTGGCAACAAGCCCTCCAACATCGCGAACATCTCCAACAACAACAAGCCCAAGCTCAAAGCGCTTTGCAAGAAGATGTCGCGCGTGGCAATGAAACTTACGCCGAATTGCAAGCCAGCATTGAGCATTTACAAGAACAACAACAAACCCTGCAAGAACAACAGCTTGACCCTGAAACCCTAACCAACGCCCAAAGCGCTTTGCAACAAGCCCAAACCCAGCTCCAACACGCCGAAGAATCCCAACAACAACGCCAGCAACAATATTCACGTCAACAAGCCCTTCTTGAAAGCCAGCAACAACATCAAACCCAGCAACAAGCAGAAATTGAGCTGATTACACGCGAACAAGCCCAATTGCAAACGCTGAAAGAAGAGCGCCAAATACGTTTGGAGGAATTATCACTGGCATTAGAAGAAAGCGCTTTGGCACTGGAAAAAACACAAAACCAACTACAACATGCCAAAGCCCAAGCAGAAGCCTGCCGCCAAGCCTTCTACCTGCTTGAAAAACAACAACAAGAACGCCAAAATGCCGAGCAACTCCAACAAGAACGCCTCAAACATCTCCAACAACAACGCCAGTTCCTCCAAGAACAACAAAGCGCTTTGCTTGCCGAGTTTGAAGCCGAAGAACGTAAGCCGTTGCGTTTTGCTGATGATGAAACCCTAGACACACTCGCGCTCCAGCAAGAAATCCGCGAAACGCATCAAGCGATGGAAAGCTTGGGCGCTGTGAATTTGAGCGCAGTGGAGGAGTTTGGTCAAATCAGCCGTGAACATGATGAGCTGGAACGGCAATGCCACGATTTGCGCTACAGTATGCAATTGCTCAAAACAGCTATTCAAACCCTTGACCAAGAAACCCGTCTACGCCTCAAAACAACTCTCGAACAGGTCAATCAGCATTTTGGCGCACTCTTTCCGCGATTGTTTCATGGCGGTGAGGCGTTTTTATCGTGGGAAGAAGGCGATATTTTGGAGGCTGGCGTGAATATTACGGTACGACCAGCAGGAAAAAAGCTAAAAAATATCACAGCATTATCAGGCGGAGAAAAGGCTTTAAGCGCTTTGGCACTGGTGTTTGCCTTGTTTCGTTTGAACCCCGCGCCCTTCTGCTTGCTTGATGAGGTTGATGCACCACTTGATGAGGCAAACGTGGGAAGATTGTGTGCTTTATTGCAAGAAATGGCGCAAGAAACGCAATTTGTCGTCATCACACACCACAAAAAAACCATGCAACAATGCGAGCGTTTGATTGGCGTAACCATGAGCGAGCCAGGCGTTTCGCGTTTGGTTGCCGTGGAGGTGGGACGTGGATAATTCGATTGAACAAAGCGCTTTATGGGAACGGTTGATTGCCTTAGAAAGCCAGCTGGCTTATCAGGAATATACCATTGAGGCGTTGAACCAAGTCATCGCTAAACTCTCCGAACAGCTGAGTTTACAGCAAGAGCAGCTACGCTATCTCTATGAGCAGCAACAACAACAAACAGGCATCATGCGTGGCAGCTTGCGCGAAGAAATTCCGCCACATTATTAAAATCCATCGGCTGCGCCACAAAGCGCTTTTCCCCACTTCAAAGCCTCATCTTTCCTCACCATCAGCAAGATGGCTATAATGCTCGTTTACTTTTTTAGACTGGCAAGAGCGGAGATAACATGAGTACTCTCAATACATCACTTCAACACAAAACCATTCATCGCGTAGTCGTCACAGGCATGGGCATTGTCAGCCCTGTGGGCAGTAGCTTACAAAGCGCTTGGGCAAATGTTCTGGCAGGCAAAAGTGGCATCACGCCCATCAGCGATTACGATGCTTCCGCTTTGCCTGTTCGTTTTCGTGGTTCCGTTCAAGGATTTGATTTAACAAAATATTTTGACCCTAAAGAAGCACGCAAAATGGATAGCTTTATTCATTACGGAGTGGCGGCTGGCATTGATGCGATTCAAGACAGCGGCTTGGATTTCAGCCAAAGCGCTTTGGCAGAACGCACAGGCATCATCATCGGCTCAGGGATTGGCGGTCTGCCAGGTATGCTTGATGGCTATCGTGATTTTCTCGAGAACGGCGCTCGTCGCGTGTCTCCGTTTTACGTTCCCAAAAACATCATCAACATGATTGCGGGCAACCTCTCTATTCGCTATGGCATTTTGGGCGCAAACATCGCTATTGCAACTGCCTGCGCCAGCGCCACGCATTCCATCGCACAAGCCGTTCGTATGATTCAAATGGGCGATGCTGATGTGATGATTGCGGGAGGGTCAGAAATGGCAGGCAATGATATGGGCATTGCAGGATTTGCCGCCGCCAAAGCGCTTTCCACACGCAACGATAACCCCGAAGCCGCCTCTCGTCCATGGGATAAAGACCGTGATGGGTTTGTTTTGGCTGATGGTGCTGGTGTCATTGTGTTGGAACGCCTTGACCACGCGCTGGCTCGTGGTGCCAACATTTATGGCGAGGTGGTCGGCATTGGCATGACTTCCGATGCCTATCATATGACCGCGCCCAAAGAAGATGGCGAAGGAGCCGCGCGTTGCATGGTGCAAGCCTTGAAAGATGCCGATTTAGCACCACGCGATGTTGATTACATCAATGCTCACGGAACCTCCACTCCAGCAGGCGATAAAGCCGAAACGATGGCGATTAAACGCGCTTTTGGCGCTGATGCTTATTCGGTGAACATCAGCTCTACCAAATCCATGACAGGGCACGCGCTTGGCGCTGCTGGTGGTTTAGAAGCTATTTTCACCCTGCTCACCTTACGCGATGGCATCATTCCACCTACCATCAACCTCGATAACCCAGACCCTGAATGCGATTTGAACTACACCGCCAATGTAGCGCAAAAACGCACAGTAAAAGTGGCGCTCTCCAACTCTTTCGGCTTTGGTGGCACCAACGCCAGCGTGATTTTTAAAGCGCTTTAAGCCATTTTGCAAAGCGCTTTGGTAGGTTTATGAAACGTTTTCTCCTCAAAATCTTCCTTCTCTTCTCTTTGCTGGCTTTAACGCTTGCAGGCATGGCGGTTTACCATTACCAAAGCGCTTTGCAGCAGCCTGTGTTGATGGAGGAGGCGAAGATTTTTGAAGTTAAACGTGGTCGCGGTGTGTGGCAATTGGCAGAGGATTTGGTTCAGCAGGGCATTTTGCCTGAACCATACAGCTTCACTGTCCACGCTATCTTGCAGAAAAAACACCACAAAATCCAAGCAGGTGTATATGAAATCAAGCCAGAGACCAAGCTCCCTGATTTGCTGGATAAGTTTGCCACAGGAAAAGTTGTGGTTTATCAATTCACTTTGATTGAAGGCAAAACGGTTGCAGAAATGCTGGAAGCTCTTCATGCTCACCCTGCCCTTCAAACTCAAAGCGCTTTGACACCAAACCAAATTGCCCAAGCTCTTAACTTGCCTGAAGATGCATTGGAAGGCTGGTTCGCCCCCAACACTTATCAATTTTCACACGGACAAAGCGCTTTGGATTTGGTTCAACGTATGCACCAAGCCCAAAAACAAGCCCTTGATAAAGCATGGCAAAAACGCTCCCCCAACCTTCCGCTCCAAAGCCCGTATGAGGCTTTGATTTTGGCTTCTATCATTGAAAAAGAAACAGGCGTGGAAAGTGAACGCGCACAAGTAGCTGGTGTTTTCGTACGCCGTTTGCAAAAAAACATGAAACTGCAAACTGACCCAACTGTCATCTATGGCGCTATACAAAATGGCAGCTATCAAGGCAAACTCACCAAAGCGCTTTTGCAAACCGATACACCCTACAACACCTACACCCGTTTAGGCTTACCACCAACCCCCATTGCCAATCCCAGCCTTTTGAGCCTTGAAGCTGCTATGAATCCTGCTGAGGGAAGCGCTTTGTTTTTCATGGCAAAAAAAGATGGTGGACACACCTTCTCCGATACTTACGAACAACACCAACAAGCTGTAAAAGCCTATTATCAATCCGAGTAACCTATGCCTACACGCGGACTTTTCATCACCCTCGATGGCACAGAAGCCACAGGAAAAACCACCCAAATCCAAAAATTGCAAGCATGGTGCGCTGAGCATCACCAACCTGTTTATCTCACACGCGAGCCAGGTGGCACAGAAGTGGGCGAACGGATTCGTGAACTCTTCCTCCATCAAAGCGCTTTGCACGCCGAAACAGAGCTTTTGCTGATGCTGGCTGCTCGCGTTGAGCATGTGCGCCAAGTCATTTTGCCTAAGCTTGAGGCAGGGATTTGGGTCATTTCTGACCGTTATCACGATGCAACCTATGCCTATCAAGGCTATGGTCGTGGGCTAGATTTGGGCATCATTCATCAGTGGGAACAATGGCTGCAATTACCCTCCCCTGATTTAGCGTTAATTTTGATGAGCGATGAGGCTATTAGCCGCGCTCGCTTGGAAAAACGTAGCCTTCAGCAAGCCAAAGACCGCATCGAACAAGAATCTGCCAATTTTCATGCCCGCGTACGCGAAGGCTACTTGGCTCGTAGCCAACAAGAACGCCATGTTCTGATTAACGCCAATCTCCCACCTGATGCAGTCTTCCACCAAATTCTCAACACCCTTCAACCTCTCTTGCGCCAAAGCGCTTTGTAAGGAATTTCTCATGAGTTACCAGCCACTAAGCCTCTTTGAAAAACGCCAACTCGCCAAGTTTTCTCCTGAAGACTTACTTCATCACCTCGCCCAACACAATGCCTTTCTACCCATTCTGCGCGATTGGGTAGAATGGTTACGGCAAGGTGGTGAGGAAAAAGCCCAAGATAGGCTAAGCGCTTTGGTGGAGGTGATGCCAAAAGCTCCTGAGGCTCGTGATGCCATTGGCAGACATTTTCATGAATGGTTACAAAGTTTGCATGCCTATGCCAGCTTTGTGAATGTTGGCATTTTCGCCAGACACGGTATCTGGCACGAAACCCGAACGCTACTTTACGAACGCCTCAATCCCCTACCTGTTGATGAAAAACAACTGCATGATGTGCTGGAGCATGTGTTTCATGGGCAAAAAGATTTGGCTTGGCTTGCAGCACTTAGCCCACGCACATGGCTTCATGTCTTCGAACAACTCAGCCAAGATAGCGAGCAAAAGCAACGAACCAAAGCGCTTTTGCGTGAAGAATGCTTGTATACCCTAGAAATGCTCGCCATTCGTCTAAGCGCTGAAGATTTAACGCCTGATTTAATCCGCCTCGACAAACGCCTTCTGGAGCTTGATTCGCCTTTCATCGCGCTACAACGTGAGCTTGATACCTTCATCACCCAATGGCGTGAACAACCTGACAACATCGTCACGCCTGAGGATTTATCCCATGCTATGGTTTTGATTGAACAAGCAGAACAACAGCTTGACCACCTCCACAGCCGTGCCATTTCCTACGGCAGTTCACTCGCCACCGCCTATTTGCTTGAACGCTTACAACAAAGCTTGCAACGCCTGAAAAACCTACTCGCCCTTTTGGTTGCGCAAACCCCTGAAAATGAGGCTCGCCATTGGCTTGGCTTGATTCGTGATTTATTACAAAATGGCTTGAAACAACGGCGTATTGGGCATTTGTGGCGAAAAAGCGCTTTTCTTCTCAGCCAGTCCATCACGCAACACAAAAGCCATCATGGCGAACATTACATCGCCTCCGATACTCAAGGCTTACGAAAAATGTTTTTGGGGGCAGCAGGTGGCGGAGTCATCATTGCATTTATGGCATGGATTAAACTCTATCTCGGCACTTTGAATCTCCACCTCAATACCTACACCCTTCTCTCCAGCCTCAATTATGGCTTAGGCTTTGTGTTGATTTATTTATGTGGCTTTAGTGTCGCCACCAAACAACCTGCCATGACTGCAAGCTATCTTGCCGAGGCCATTGAAAAAAGTGAGCATGGTCGTGCCAGTGGACGCAAATTGGCGCAATTGTTGCTTGATGTGCATCGCAGCCAAAGTTACGCTGTTTTAGGCAATATCACACTAGCCATGAGCGTTGCAGCTTTGTTTTCATGGGGCTATGCCAGCTGGACAGACAAAGCGCTTTTGAGCCAAAAAGTTGCCTATGCACAAATCCATAGCCTTGATTTACCAAGCGCTTTGTTCTATGCCAGCATTGCCGCTGTTTGGTTGTGTTTCTCTGGAGTTATCACAGGGTATTTTGATAACCGCGCTCGCTATTTAAGGCTCAATGAACGATTGCGCGTCAATCCTCTGTTGATGCGCGTTTTATCAGAAAAACGCCGTTTGCAATTTGCAGAATTTATGCACCACAATCTTGGGGCTATCTACAGCAACCTCTGTTTCGGCTTCCTACTTGGTTTCACGCCTTGGCTGGGCAAAATTTTAGGCTTACCACTGGATATCCGCCATATCGCCTTCTCCTCTGCCAACCTTGCTTACGCCAGCGCAAGCCAACATCTTGGTTGGGGGCTATTTTTAGGAGGTCTACTTTCGGTTCTGATGATTGGCTTGGTCAATCTTTGGGTCAGTTTCTACTTGGCTCTCAATATTGCTCTACGCGCACGCGAAAGCACACTTCCGCCGATGAAACCCTTCCTCGCTATTCTCTGGGAAGAAATCCGCAAAAATCCCAAAGCGCTTTTTCTACCCACCAAACGTTAGAAGCTATCCCCAAAGCGCTTTGTGGTACGCTTAGAATTTTACAAACAAGGAGCATTGCATGAGTGCAACGATTTTACAAAGTTTGCCAATTGGGCAAAAAGTTGGGATTGCGTTTTCGGGGGGATTAGACACTTCGGCAGCGCTGTTATGGATGAAAAAACATGGGGCAAGACCTTTTGCTTACACCGCGAATTTAGGTCAGCCTGATGAATCCGATTACAACGCCATTCCCGAAAAAGCGCTTTTGTATGGTGCGGAGGTAGCGAGATTGGTGGATTGTCGCCCACAATTGGTTCGCGAGGGCATTGCAGCAATTCAATGCAACGCGTTTCACGTTTCCACAGGTGGCAACACTTACTTCAACACCACGCCATTGGGTCGAGCCGTTACAGGAACCATGTTGGTGGCTGCGATGCAACAAGATGATGTGCATATTTGGGGCGATGGCTCAACCTACAAAGGCAACGACATTGAGCGTTTCTACCGCTATGGTCTTTTAACCAATCCTGCCTTGAAAATCTACAAACCTTGGCTAGACCAACGTTTTATCGATGAATTGGGCGGTCGTGCGGAGATGTCACAATTTTTAATCGAAAATGGCTTTGATTACAAAATGAGCGCGGAAAAAGCCTATTCCACCGATTCCAATTTACTGGGCGCAACGCATGAAGCCAAAGATTTAGAGCATTTGGATAGTGGTATTAAAATTGTGAACCCTATCATGGGGGTGGCTTTCTGGAAGCCTGAGGTGGAGGTGAAGCCTGAAGTGGTAACCGTAACCTTTGAAGCAGGCGAACCTGTTGCACTCAACGGTAAGCGCTTTGATGATGTAGTGGCGCTGATGTATGAAGCTAATGCTATTGGTGGGCGACATGGATTGGGCATGAGTGACCAAATTGAGAACCGCATCATTGAAGCCAAATCTCGTGGTATTTATGAAGCACCTGGCATGGCATTGTTGCATATCGCCTATGAGCGTTTGGTGACAGGCATTCATAACGAAGACACCATCGAACAATACCGCATCAATGGTATTAAACTAGGGCGCTTGTTGTATCAAGGTCGTTGGTTTGATTCGCAAGCTTTGATGTTAAGAGAAACGGCTCAACGTTGGGTTGCCAAAGCCATCACAGGGGAAGTCACCCTCGAACTCAGACGTGGCAACGATTATTCCATTTTGAACACCGTTTCTCCGAATTTAAGTTATGCGCCAGAGCGTTTGAGTATGGAAAAAGTGGAAAATGCTGCCTTCACACCGCTGGATAGAATTGGTCAGCTGACCATGCGTAATCTTGATATTGCAGACACGCGCCAAAAATTAGGCATTTACAGCCAAACAGGCTTGCTGGGACAAGGTCAAAGCGCATTGCCTCAGTTGCCTGAGTCAAAATAATCTGCATTTTCAAACACAACAAGGTGGGCTTTGGCTCACCTTCTTTTTTGCCCCCAAAGCGCTTTGGTTACATTCCTGCAATCCGTACCACAATCCCCTCCTTTTTCCGTAAAAATCTTTACAATGCGCAACCTGATGAGACTCATTCCTATTTCATTATTTGATGTCCATCACCTTATGTTTCTGACAATTCTCTATGGTAAAGGATTTTTATGCTAAAACCTCTTTTATTATCAAGCGCTTTGATTTTTAGCGCTTGGGCTTCTGCTGAAGTGCGAACCTTTCGCGATGTGATGGATCGCGAGGTCAGCGTTGATGTACCTGTCAAACGCCCCATTATCACGTTTTACTATCCTGATTATATTGCCGTTGCTGGCATTGAAGGATTTAGCCATGTGGTTGGTATTTCTCGTGAATTTTGGGAAAAATTCAATCCTGGTAGCTGGCAGTTATACAGCGAAAAAATGCCAAAACTTCAAGAAATCACCGATGTTGGCTACCCAACCAACAGCACTTTCTCCACCGAAAAAGCGCTTTCTTTAAAGCCTGATGTGTTAATCGTTCCTAAAGTACAAATGGCGAATTTAGAAGCCGATTTGCCACATTTTGAGAAACTTGGCATTCCTGTGGTGGTAGTAGATTTTAACGACCAAACCATTGATAATCATAAGAAAAGTGTAGAACTCTTTGGTATTTTGAGTGGTCAGGAAGAGCGAGCCAAACAAATTGCCGAAGAATATGAAGCAGGGATTTTAGAATTGCAAAAACGCGTAACCGAAGCTGGCAAGGCCAAGCCTAAGATTTATGTGGAGTTTGGCAACAAAGGCCCAAGCGAATACAGCTTCACTTTTGGCAAAAATATGTGGGGAGCCGTAGCAACAACGGTTGGTGGCGATAATATCAGTGCGCCTTTTGTTGAAAACTGGGGGCAAATCAGCGCTGAACAATTCCTCACCAGCAATCCTGATGTTGTCATCATTACAGGTACTGAAAACAATATCCAAGAATTACCTGAAATCATGGCAATGGGCATTGATGTTTCTGCTGAAGAGGCACAAAAGCGCTTAAATGGCTTTAAAGCACGTCAAGGCTGGGAGAATATCGAGGCGGTGAAAAATAATCGCGTGTTTGGTTTGTATCACACTGCCTCACGTTCTATTTCAGACTTGGCCGCCGCACAATTTATCGCCAAAGCGCTTTATCCTGATCTCTTCCAAGATTTAGACCCCCTCAAAACCTACCTCTCATTCCATGAAAAATACTTGCCAATTACACCAAATGGCACATTCTTCTTAACACCTTAATCGTTAACCCTTAGGATTGGTTTATGTTGAAAAAATTATTTGCACTTGCTGCTTTAGCTTTATCGGTTCATGCGGTAGCTGAAGTCAAAACCATCACCGATGTGGTGGGTCGTGAAGTAAAAGTTGATGTGCCTGCTAAACGCATCATGCTGGGCTTTTATTACACGGATTACTTGGCTGTTGGTGGAGAAAAGGCACTGGATAATGTCGTGGGATTTTCCAAAGCTGTTTGGACAGATTGGACTCCTTCCAGCTGGGAAGTTTACTCCAAAGCGCTTCCGAAATTAAACGAGCTGGAAGATGTAGGCGAGGTTGAAGTAGGAACCTTTTCAGTGGAGAAAGTGTTATCGCTCAAACCAGATTTAATCGTGCTGGCAGATTGGCAATGGCAAGCATTAGAAATGGATTTAGATGCTGTTCATAAGTTGGGTATTCCTGTGGTTGTGCTGGATTACAACAAAGAACAACTGGATTTACATTTGAAAAGCACCGAACTTTTGGGCGTTATTACAGGTCAAGAAGAACGCGCGAAAGAACTCGCTACTTGGTATGAAGGCGTGATTAAAGATGTTCACCAACGCATTGATGCCTTGAATATTCCAAAAGTCAAAGCCTATATCGAATTTGGTAATAAAGGCCCGAAAGAGAGTGGCAATAGCTTTGGCAACACCATGTGGGGGCCTTTAGCGGTTCAAGCGCGTGCAGCCAACATTGCGGAAGGCGTGGTGGAATATGCAGGGCCTATGAATCCTGAAGCGGTGATTGCGGCACAACCTGAGGTTGTTTTCATCACAGGTCGTGAAACAGAATTGAAGAAAAACCCTGAAGGCATGGTCATGGGCATCAACATTACGGAAGATGAGGCTCAAAAGCGCTTAGCAGCTTATAAAAATCGCACAGGTTGGGCGGAATTGCCTGCTATCAAAGCAGGGCGTTTGCATGGTATTTATCAAGGTGCTTCACGCACACTCGCCGATGCAGCCTCCATTCAATACATTGCCAAAGCGCTTTATCCTGAAGCCTTCCAAGATATTGACCCCCTCCAAACCTATCTTGATTACCACAAAAAATACTTACCCATCACTCCTGAAGGCACTTTCTTCATTCAGGCAAAATAAAGCATCACAAACACGGGCGGCTTTGGTCGCCCTTTCTTTTGCGAAGGAAAAATAATGAGTGATACCAATTATTCAACGCAAGATAATCTCAAAAACCAAACACTACTTTCTCATCGCCAACGCGAAAAAAAGCGCTTTGTGCTATTAATTGGCTTTATGGCGATGTGTTTCATCAGCTTGGTTTTGGATTTAACCAATGGACCTGCTGGTGGCTTGATTAGCTCACTTGATGTTCTCAAAGCGCTTTTGCATCTTGAAGGAGTCGATACCTTTACCAGCACTATTGTCAATGACTTACGCCTACCAGCCGCTTTAATGGCATTGGTCGCTGGTGCAGCTTTGGGCGCTGGTGGAGCAGAGATTCAAACTTTACTCAATAATCCTATGGCTTCTCCCTATACACTCGGCATGGCAGCAGCAGCTGGCTTTGGGGCGGCGTTAGTGATTGTTTTTGGTGGCTTTGGCTTACCTGCTTATATCGCACAACCAATTATGGCATTTGTGATGACCATGCTGGCTTCAGGCGTGATGTTTGCTTTTGCTGCCATGCGCCGTTTTAGCTCGGCAACACTTGTTTTGGTGGGCATTTCGCTTCTGTTCTTATTTCAATCAGGCTCATCGCTGATTCAATATCTTTCCACCCCTGAAGACAGCCAAAAAATCCTCTTCTGGCTCTTTGGCAGCCTTAGCAAAGCCACCCACACTACCCTTGCCATTACAACATGCATTACTGCCATTTGCCTCTGGCTACTGTATCAAAGCGCTTGGCAATTGACGGCATTACGCTTAGGGGAAAGTCGCGCGATTAGCTTAGGCATCAATTTGACACGGCTACGGCTAAAAGTGCTGGTCATTGTGGCAATAATGACGGCAACGGTTATCAGCTTTATTGGCACCATTGGCTTTATTGGCTTGGTCTCTCCCCATGTGGCTCGCACTTTGGTTGGCGAAGATCAACGCTATTTCCTACCAGCCTCAGCCTTATGTGGTGCAGCATTTTTATCCTGCGCTTCAGTGTTATCAGAAACCCTAAAACCCGGTGCTATTTTTCCCATTGGCATCATCACTTCTATCATTGGCGTGCCATTTTTCTTTTGGATTATTTTGTCAAAGCGGGGGCATTGATGTTGGTGTTAGAAGATTTTACGCTCTATCGTGGGCGTTTATGTGTGGCTGATAAACTCAATATCTGCTTTGAAACAGGGAAGGTTTATGCCATTTTAGGCCCCAATGGCGCAGGTAAGTCATCATTAATCAAAGGGATTTTTACGGAATTGCCCTTTAAAGGCAAACTCTCTTTTCAAAATCAAAGTATTACACCAGAGCTTATCTACACATGGCGTAAGCGCATTGGCTATATGCCACAGGATAGCATGGTCGATGCTTCCTTAAGCGCTTTGGAAGTGGTGCTTTTGGGGCAGCTGGATAACTTAAGTACCCATGTTTCCGATGAGCAACTACACGCTGCGATTACTTTAATGCACGAATTAGGCATTGAGCATTTAGCAGGGCAAGATGTGTTATCGCTTTCGGGCGGACAACGGCAGATGGTAATGTTTGCACAAGTCTTGCTGAAAAATCCTGAATTACTGCTGTTAGATGAGCCTATAAGCGCTTTGGATATGCATCATCAATGCGTGCTTTTAGAGCGCGTGCATCAACAAACCCACGAACGAAATCTCACTACCCTCATGATTTTGCACGATTTAAATCTTGCCTCGCAATTTGCTGATGAAGTGGTATTGTTATCAGGTGCGAAAATTCATGGTAAAGGGCATGCTTCTGAGGTTTTGACGCGCGATTTGGTCGAGAAGCTTTACCATGTACCCATTTATCGCCATCAAGATGAACAAGGTTTGCCGATTATTATTCCTGCACGGCGGCGCTCGTAAAAGCGCTTTGCTGTGCTAGTTTTTTGTTTTTTGGAGTGTTCGATGAAAAAATTTTTACTGTTAAATTTTATGATAAGCCAAGCGCTTTGGGCGGCAGAGTATGAAGTCAAGATGCTCGATATAGGCTCTGATAAAGAACCGATGGTTTTTGAGCCTGCTTTTCTGCATGTGAACGTGGGCGATACCGTCACTTTTATCCCAACCAACAAAGGGCATAACGTAGAATCGAAAGTGATGCCTGAAGGTGCGGAGAAATTCCAAAGCGCTTTAGATGAAAAATTCTCTATCACGCTAACCCAAGAAGGTGTTTACATTTATGTTTGCCCACCACACAGCATGATGAATATGGTTGGCATGATTCAGGTTGGTAAAGCCGTGAATCTGGCTGATGTTTTGGAAAAAGTGCCACGCTTGGAAAAACGCGCCATGAGCAATAAAGGTCGTTTAGAAAAGCTTGCTGAACAAATTAAGGAAGAATAAAGCTTTATCTCAACAAAGCGCTTTGAGAGCGAGTAGATTCTTTACCACAGGTTATTCATGTTATACAATCACGCACCCTTACTTACCTATTGATGGAGTATTTGTCATGAAAAAAACCCTACTTGCTCTCTTAACCCTTGCCAGCAGCCAAGCTTTTGCTCATCGTTTATGGTTAGAATCCAACCACATTCACGGCGGAGAAGTTTTAAAAGCTGAATTAGGTTATGGTCACTTCCCTGTTTTTGAAGAAATTCCCGAAGCTCGTTTGCCTATTTTCAAAAAAGGCGTGCAATTGATTGGCAAAGAAGGCTCACAGGATTTGGTTCAAAAAGGTGAAAAAAACTATCAATTTGAAAGCAAAGAAGGCTTAGCCAACGGCTCTTATTTGCTGAGCGCTGAATATGCGCCAACTTTCTGGTCAAAAGGTAAAGACGGTTGGAAAAAAGATGCTACTTTAAAAACTTACGAAGGCGCTGAGCATTGTGAACAAAGCAGAATGTACGCCAAGCAAATCGTAAACGTTGGACATGAAGCGGCTGATGTGAATGCCATCAACAAACCTTTGGGGCATTTGGTAGAGATTGTGCCTCTGGATAACCCTGAAAATGTGTTGGTAGGTCAGCCATTTAAGGTAAAAGTTTTGTATCGTGGTGAGCCATTGGTGGGCGAATATGTGTACGCGACATTCAAAGGTTTTGGCACAGAAAACACCGATACGCATGACCACAAAATCGAGCCTCAAGCCTTTGCTGATAAAACCGACAAAAATGGCGAAGTGAACATTATTCCTTTGCGTCAAGGCTTGTGGAAAGCGATGGTAGATTACACAGCTCCTTACCAAGACCAAGCTGAGTGCATGAAGGAATCAACTTACACCACCTTAACCTTCCAAATCGGTCATCAGCATTAATCCGCTCTGGATTCCTTACAAAGCGCTTTGGCTTCAAAGCGCTTTTTTCTTAGGCAAAGAAAAGCCTGTAAAGGTTTGAAGCCAATCCTTAAGAGGGTTATAATTTTCGGTAAGGAAGAAAATTATCTTCTATTTTCGGCGTAACGCCATAAACCAACAACTAAGGAGAAAATCATGTTACATGAACATCGCGAACTGATTGCTGAATTACGCCAACAAGACCGCCATTTTGCTCGCTTGTTTGATGCACACAATGCATTGGACGAAGAAATCAATAACTTAGAGCAAAATCCTGTTACGGCGGTTTCTGCCCACAGCGAAATCGAGCAGAAGAAAGTGCAAAAATTAGCCTTAAAAGATGAGATTTATCAGTACATCTTAAACGTTGAAAAAGAAAGAAAAGGCTAAAGCCTTGCTTTCTCCAAAACCACCGCTCAATTGAGCGGTTTTTTTGTACCACATTCGGTCAACACTTGAGTCATATCATTGCCCCAAAGCGCTTTGACTCGTACAATCTGATGCCCAAACAAAGCGCTTTCTATCCATTTGCCAAAAGCGCTTTGCCCTGTGCAATCGTGCAATAGAGCCATCTGAGAAAGGAGAGCGTATGGTTAAAGATTATGATGTGGTGATTGTGGGCGCTGGCCCAGCGGGATTATCTTTGGCGCAATCGTTGGCAGAAAGTGGTTTATCCATTGCCCAGATTGACCCTGCCTCGTATGAATCCTTAAAAAATCCTGATTTTGATGGGCGCGAAATTGCTCTCACTCACCCCTCCAAAGCGCTTTTGGAAAACTTAGGCTTTTGGCAACATTTGCCCCCTGATGAGATTCATTTGCTAAAAGCAGCATCGGTTTTAAATGGCAACTCGCCCTATCGTTTACATTTCCCTATACCTGAGCGCAACAGCCTTGGTCAATCGATTGATACTTTAGGCTATTTGGTTTCCAATCATCTCATTCGCCAAAGCGCTTTTGCCGTTGTCTCACAACATCAAAATCTGGATTTTTACTTGGAACGCAAAGCGCTTTCTTGTGGCTCTGATGAATCAAAAGCGTGGGTCAAGCTTGATGATGGCACGGTTTTACACGCCAAGCTTTTGGTTGCTGCGGATAGCCGTTTTTCAACCATTCGCAAGCAAATGGGCATTGCGGCTGATACACATGAGTTTGGTCGCAGTGTGATTGTTTTCCGCCTCAAGCATACGCTCCCCAATGACCACACCGCGCGTGAATGTTTTTTCTATGGCTCAACGCTTGCGCTATTGCCTTTGCATGACCATCAGACCAATTGTGTCGTCACCCTTGATAGTCGCCACGCGCCTGAGATTTTGCAAAAATCCCCTGAAGATTTAGCCTATTGGATTGAATCTCAAATCCAGCATGAATTGGGTAGCATGACGCTCTCCAGCACCGTACATCATTATCCTTTGGTTGGCGTACACGCTCGCCATTTCTACACCCAACGCACCGCCCTCATTGGCGATGCCGCTTGTGGTATGCACCCTGTCACCGCGCATGGCTTTAATCTTGGCTTAGAAGGTCAAGCCATTTTGGCGCAGCTGATTTTACGCTATGCCGCACAAGGCAAAGATATTGGGCAAAGCGCTTTGCTCGCCGAATATGACCGCCGCCACCAACGCAATACTCGCCTGCTCTATCACGGCACCAATGCGATTGTGAAACTGTTCACCAGCGAACAACACCCTGCCAAAGCGCTTCGTCATGGCGTGTTGCGTGTAGCGCAAAGCCTCTCGCCATTGAAACGCATCATCAGCCGCCAACTCACAGGCTAAGCCCAAATGACATGAGCAGCGGACATCAGCATTTACCGTATAATATAGCCCTATCAAAGCGCTTTACTTCACAAACCAAAGCGCTTTGCTTTCACAACCTATAAAAGGAAAGACAATGAAAACATTCACCAAAATCTTCGCCACTAGCCTCGCTTTGATGGGTTCTCTGAGCCATGCTGCTATCACGCATGACAAAGCCTATGGCGATTGGAAAGGCGCTTGCGAAGGCAAAGACTGTGGCTTGATTCAAGTCGCTAACGATAACCAAAAAAATCCTATCGGACGCTTCATTTTCCGCAAACTCGAACGTGAGGGTAAGCAAAATGTGGTGGCATTCATCACGGTGCCTTTGGGTGTGAGCTTAAAAGGGGGCTTAGGGGTTGCGGTCGATATGAAAGAGCTGGGTCGTGCGGCTTATGATTTCTGCGATGAAGGTGGTTGCACAGCTATTATCGAATTTGATGAAAAATCTTTAGAAAATGTGCGTAAAGGCAGCAAAATGCAAGTGGGTGTGTTTATTTTAGATGAGCCTCAAGCGATGGAATTTTCCCTCAAAGGCATCACAGAAGGCTTGAAAAATCTCTAATCCACAAAGCGCTTTGTCCAAACCCCGAGTTTTCGGGGTTTCTTTTTAAGGCACTCTATGATGAAGGAAACTTTATGAACCCAAACACCATCGGCATCGTTTTTGACTGCGATTCAACACTCTCTACCATTGAAGGCATTGATGAATTGGCGGAATTAGCTGGCGTGGGCGAGGCAGTCAAAGAGCTTACTCATGCTGCCATGAATGGCGAAATTGCTTTGGAATCGGTGTATCACAAGCGCCTTGAGCTGATTCGCCCCAACAAAGCGCTTTTGCGTCAAATCGCCCAACAATATCAACAAACCCTAACCCCCAATGCCAAAGCGCTTATTCAAGCTTTATTGCAAAAAGGCTATCGTTTGGCAATTGTCAGTGGTGGTCTACAGGAAGCTATTGAACCACTGGCACAGGATTTGGGCATTGAGCATCTGTTTGCCGTACCCATATCTTTTGATGAACACGGAGCCTATGCCCATACCCCCAACCACCCTTTAACCACCGCGCGAGGCAAATCAACCATCATTCAAACGTGGCGCGAGGCTTTAAATTTATCGCGTGTGGTGATGATTGGCGATGGTATGAGTGATGTTGCAGCCAAACCTTCAGCAGATAAAGTCATTGGTTATGGTGGGGTTGTGGTGCGCGAACAAGTTCGCTTGCAAGCAGATGAGTTTGTGGAAGAGGCTGATATGATGCAACTTTTACCCATCATTGAAAAACTAAGCCAATGATGTATCCTGATTTAGGGGGAAAATGCCAAATCTTCCCCTTTGCAAACCTTATCTTCAAGCGCGTGGGTGATGCTTGGCATGCAATTGTGCTAAGCGAGCTTTGGCAACATGCGTATAAATCTGCGTGGTGGTTAAATCGCGATGCCCCAAAAGCATCTGCACCGCTCTTAAATCCGCGCCATGATTGAGTAAATGGGTAGCAAAGGCATGGCGTAAAGTATGCGGTGATAAATTGGTTTTGATACCAGCTTGTTTTGAATAATGCTTGATGCGATACCAAAATGCCTGACGCGTCATCGGCTCAGCAGCTGCGGTTACAAAGCAATAATCCGAAACGCGCCCCTCTAACAACTCAAGCCTTGCCCCACGATAATAATCTCGCAAAGCATGGCAAGCCTCCTCGCCCAATGGCACAATCCGCTCCTTATTCCCCTTCCCCCAAAGTTGAACCCAACCTTCCTCCAAAGAAACCGAACTCATCTTTAATTCCACTAACTCACTAACCCGCAAACCAGCCCCATACAAAACTTCCAACATGGCTCTATCTCGCCGCCCCAAAGCGCTTTCATCTGGCGCATCTAACAACGCCACCACATCTTCCTCTGTTAAAACCTTCGGCAAGGTTCGCAAATGCTTCATGCTGGCAAGCTGAGCTGTTGGGTCATCTTCACGCCATTTTTTGTATAAGGCAAATTGAAAGAAACGGCGCAATGAGCTGCGCAATCTTGCAATGGAAGAAGGCTTCCGACCCAAATCCAAGCATTGGGCGAAAATATTTTGCACATCGTGAGTGGTTAAAAGCAGCAGAGAAACCTCTTCATGAAAAAAGCGCTTTGCCAAATCCAAATCGCTGCGGTAAGCCATTAAGGATTTCTCACTCAAGCCTTCTTCTAACGTCAAGTAATCCAAAAAAGCTGAAAAAGCAACTTCATCGCTTACAATAGCGCGTTCCATATTGTCCTCCACATTGTTTTCGATTTTATGAGCCGTTCAGCATATCACGCCCTGTGGCTACTCATCATCAGCGCCACCTTTTTCCTCGCCCAATTAAGCCTCGATAATCCAAGTGCTTTGTTCATTCGTTCAACCCCACCGCTCCAGCTCACCGCCGCCCAACAAAGCGCTTTGGCACATTTGCCTGCGGTCAAGATTGAAGCTTATGTTCAAAGCAATCCACGAATGCGCCGTGCTATAACGGAGACTATTCAGGAGCTTAAGCCCTATATTCCTCACATTACCCTACAATTTCAATCTCTTGAGCATGACCCCATCAGCGCTCAAGCACGTGGCATTTCACGCGAGGGGCAACTTTATTTAACGTTGGAAGATGGTAAACAAAGCCGCGTGGATATTGTCTCGCCATTAAGCATCGCCAATGCGCTTTTACGTTTGCAGCATGTCTCATCAAGTAAGCTCCTGCATATTCAAGGGCATGGGGAACGAGCTTTCTTAAGCGATAGTGCAGGTTCTTGGCGAGCCTTTTATCAACTCTATCAAGGTAGCGACCTTTTACACGCTGCATTTACACAAGGCGAAATGCCGTTGCCTAAAGACAGTATGCTGGTGATTGCTGACCCACAAAGCGCTTTGTCTGAAGAAGAAGAAGAAGAATTACGCCAGCATATTGCCGCAGGAAATCATCTACTTTACACCACCGACACCCAACGACCATACCTTCCTAAAGCGCTTCGTGAACTTTCGGGCTTAGTCATTGCAGAAGGTGTTATGGTTGATGCTGATGCCAAAAAATATGGCTTGGAGAATCCTGAATGGTTGGTGATTGAGCAATTAGGCGATAGCGCTGTTACTCGTGAACTCAAACAAGCCCCCATTCTCGCCACCGCCGTTGCTCTGCTCCCCCAAACTGAACCCACACAAGGCTTTACACGAACGCCGCTTCTCTGGAGCAGTGAACACAGTTGGAGCGAAACCAATCCTCTTGCCACAGAACTCAAGGCTGATGAACAAGAGGCAAAAGGCTCCTTGCCACTGGCTTGGCAACTCTCTCGCCCTCACCCCAAGCTTGAAAATACCGAACAATATCTCTTTATTCTTGGCGATAGTGACTTAGGCAATAGCGTCTATTTTTCGGGCGGTAATCGTGCCTTATTGAACCAAATACTTGCTACTATGCGCACACGCTCTGTTCCACAAATCCAAAATCCTGAACGCCCCGACCAATATATCCAGCTCAGCCCCCAAAGCGCTTTGGGGTTAGGCGTGATGTTGATTGCCTGCCTACCACTGTTACCCCTATTAGCTTGGGGAATAATGGCGTTAAAACAAAGAAGAATCAGGAGATTATCATGACAAGACGCTTTATTGGTTGGTGGGTTGGAATCAATGTGGTATTGCTAATATTGTTCTATCACCAGCGCCAGCCTTCCTTACCACAGCCAAGAAATTGGACAAGCCTGACCCTCTTGCAGCCAGATGGCGATTTACATCTGATCAAAGCCAACGATGGCACTTGGCTGCTAGATAACCAACAGGTACAAAGCGCTTTAGTGGAAAATATAGAGCGTTTGATGAAACAAGAATGCAGACATGTTTTTCCAGAATCCGAATTTAAGCTCACACGTCATAATCCACGCCATTTTCGTATCAATACTTACGAATACAGTATCAGTAATCACAACAGCTATGCAGAGGCACATTATGTGCATCATCAGGGCGAGGTTTATTTGTGTCATGAACGCCTCAAATCTCTTATTGCTACTCCACGCGAGGTTTGGCTCTCTCAATCCCCCAAAGCGCTTTGATGCCTAAAACCTTTATGCAGACCTATTTTTACAAGTCCGCAAAAATATCTTTTGCATTCAAATACTTAAATTCAATAGTTTTTGAATTGGTTATTGATAGAAAATCTTTGCTAACCCTAGATAGCTCCAACAATTTTTCTCTGCTATAATCTAGTTACACACCGCATAGGTGGCTTAGAAAATTTTGCGGGTATTTAGAAGATTTGGGTGAATGTTACACACCGCATAGGTGGCTTAGAAAGTTTTATGATTTTGATAGATATGTGACAAAACGTTACACACCGCATAGGTGGCTTAGAAATGTATGAGCAAAAATGAAAATACAGCGCGTTATGTTACACACCGCATAGGTGGCTTAGAAAAACCCAAAGCACACGATGCTTTGGGCTTGGTGGTTACACACCGCATAGGTGGCTTAGAAATGTTAATGATAGTGGAAATCTTCGCAAAGTAAGTTACACACCGCATAGGTGGCTTAGAAAATTCCCCTAATACCAAATCTATAAGCATATGCAGTTACACACCGCATAGGTGGCTTAGAAAAAAGCTATTGACCCCAAAAAATTTTTAGCGCCGTTACACACCGCATAGGTGGCTTAGAAAGCCTGCAATTGTGGGCGATTTAGACTTGCCAGGTTACACACCGCATAGGTGGCTTAGAAACAGCGCATCAGCAATGCTCGCATCTAATCCATGTTACACACCGCATAGGTGGCTTAGAAAAAATCGAGCAACCTTTTTCTGCTGTGTAATGAGTTACACACCGCATAGGTGGCTTAGAAACGACTTTGTACCGTGTACCGTACAAATCAGACTGTTACACACCGCATAGGTGGCTTAGAAATCATGGGGCTGCGCGATGCTTGCCCCCCGAGACGTTACACACCGCATAGGTGGCTTAGAAATTGATACGCCTGAGTTTACTGCGTAATCAGCAGTTACACACCGCATAGGTGGCTTAGAAAAGTTTAACTATTTAACTATTTAACTAGTTAACGTTACAAACCGCATAGCTGGCTGAGAAAACCCGACGAATTCAAGCATTTGGTGGAAGCTAGTTACACACCGCATAGGTGGCTTAGAAAATTTTTTGGTGATGGCGCTGGCATTGGTGGTAGTTACACACCGCATAGGTGGCTTAGAAAGACTTGACCCCCAAGAGCGCGTAGACGAACTTGTTACACACCGCATAGGTGGCTTAGAAATGTTTCAGCGATTAGTGCCTCGAGGCTATCAGGTTACACACCGCATAGGTGGCTTAGAAAACTGTGAAATGGCGCTGTCTGTAACGCCGCATGTTACACACCGCATAGGTGGCTTAGAAACCTCACCCCAATTTTCGGGCTTTAATCTTTCAGTTACACACCGCATAGGTGGCTTAGAAAATTTAACATTTTAACATCTCATAACGATTAGCGTTACACACCGCATAGGTGGCTTAGAAATAAATCGTCTAAATATTTTTAAGCGCGAATTTGTTACACACCGCATAGGTGGCTTAGAAAGCCTGTCATCTCTGGGTACAAAACGCCTGATAGTTACACACCGCATAGGTGGCTTAGAAAGAAGCTCTCAGCGACACTCTTGACTTTCGCAAGTTACACACCGCATAGGTGGCTTAGAAAAAAACTGACATTTTAAAAGTCGTTGGGTTGGCGTTACACACCGCATAGGTGGCTTAGAAAACGCGGGCGCGTCTTCTCGCACTTTGCACAACGTTACACACCGCATAGGTGGCTTAGAAAGCTTGGGTTTGTTCAGCGTCAAACGCCCAGACGTTACACACCGCATAGGTGGCTTAGAAAAATCCTGCACCGTCTCCAGCGCCCAACCCAACGTTACACACCGCATAGGTGGCTTAGAAAATTAAGCCATTGATTTTAAGTTGGTTACACCTGTTACACACCGTATAGGTGGCTTAGAAAGATTTCGGCGCGTCCTGTGGGTTTGCCGATTGGTTACACACCGTATAGGTGGCTTAGAAAAGCTGAGTCAGCAACACCCGCGCAATAATTCCAGTTACACACCGTATAGGTGGCTTAGAAAAAGCGTGCTTGGGCGCGTTCATCTTGTCGTAAGTTACACACCTTATAGGTGGCTTAGAAAGCACAAATCAAACAAAATGCGCTTAACAGTCTGTTACACACCGTATAGGTGGCTTAGAAAACAAGAGCTAAAAGTGCTTGAGAAGAAAACTCGTTACATACCGCATAGGTGGCTTAGAAAAGATCTCAAGTATGACCAATGGAATACATACCATATTTTTGCACAGCACTTTGTAGTTGAGCATAATGATACAACCTATAGCATAATCATAAATTCCCAGAAATGACTAGTATTGACAAAGAATATATCTCAAATTAAACTATAGCAATATTAAAAACTAATGTATTATAATGAATACCCTCAAACCCACCGAACTCAAAGCTATTTTGCATTCCAAACGAGCCAATCTGTTTT
>JAUNEA010000013.1:37582-39860 GCA_030525785.1 Cardiobacteriaceae bacterium | reverse complement strand
TGATTATGAGGGTAATACCTTGCGTGAGCATTTGGGGGTGGGTTATCAGTATGGGTTGAGAAAATAAGAAGATAAGAGCCACCACTTAGGTTTTCCTCTAAGTGGTGATTTATCAAAGCGCTTTGTGGGATATTAGGAAGAATGTTGAGCCATTAATTGCATGACTTGCTCAACCATTAATTTAGAGCCCAAAAATAAAGGGGTTCTTTGATGGAGAGAGGTCGGCTGAATATCAAGAATTCTTTGATGACCATCTGTTGCTAATCCTCCCGCTTGCTCAATTAAAAATGCCATAGGATTCGCTTCGTAGTTCAGTCGTAATTTTCCTAAAGGATAATTACTGCCCGATGGATACATATAAATACCACCTTTTAATAGGTTTCGATGAAAATCAGAAACCAAAGATCCAATATATCGAGAGGCATAAGGTCTATGGGTGGCAGGATCATCTTCTTGGCAATATTTAATGTATTGTTTTACGCCTGTTGGGAATTTTAAGTATTGCCCTTCATTAACAGAGTAGATTTTGCCTTGTTCAGGAATTCTCATATTTTCATGTGATAAGCAAAACATGCCTAAAGATGGATCATAAGTAAAGCCATTAACACCATTTCCTGTGGTGTATACCAGCATTGTAGAGGAGCCATAAACAATATAGCCAGCTGCTACTTGTTGGCTGCCTTTTTGTAGAAAATCTTCTAAGATAACAGGCGAGCCTACTGGACTAATACGGCGATAAACGGAAAAAATAGTTCCAACGGAAACATTGACATCAATATTGGAAGAGCCGTCTAATGGATCCGTTAAAATAATATATTTAGCATTCTGATTTTTAGGATTTAGAAAAGCTGTAAAATCCTCTTCTTCTTCAGACGCAAAACCTGCCACATTATCTCGTGCGGCAAAGGCTGCTTTCATTGTTTCATGTGCATAAACATCAAGGCGTTTTTGGGTTTCTCCTTGAATATTTTCAGTACCCATATCGCCTAATAAATTTTGTACCAGACCTGCTTTATTGATGTCACGATGTAAGACTTTAGCAGCTAGTCGTAAAGCAGATAAAATGCCTGATAATTCACCTTTAGCCTGAGGATATTCAGCTTGTCTTTCAATAATAAATTCGCCTAATGTTTTCATGATGATATCTCCGTATAATGAAAAAATGAATCAACCCCCAAAGCGCTTTGGGATTATGATGGGCAACGTTTAGGGATAAACATGGCATCACCATAACTATAAAAACGATAATGTTGTTTGATAGCTTCTTCATAGGATTTTCTTGTATTATCAAATCCTAAAAAAGCACTTACCAACATTAATAAGGTAGATTCTGGTAAATGGAAATTGGTAAATAAAGCATCAACTACCTGAAATTGATAAGGTGGTTTGATAAATAAACGGGTTTCTCCTTGCATAGGGCAAAGCGCTTTATTTTGGCATTGCTGAGCTAAACTTTCTAAGGCACGTAAACTGGTTGTTCCAATAGCAATCACACGCCCTCCACGTTCGCGACAATCCTGAATTGCCTGAATGGTTTCTTGATTGATGTCAAACCATTCCTCATGCATAACATGTTGGTTTAAATCATCATGGCGAACAGGTTGAAAAGTCCCAGCACCAACATGTAAAGTGACTTCGGTGGTTGGAATTTGGCGATGATGAATGGTGCTAAAAAGTGCTTCATCAAAATGTAGCCCAGCTGTGGGAGCGGCAACTGCACCAGAATGTTTGGCATAAATAGTTTGATAACGATTTTGGTCTAATGATTCTGCTCTTCGCTCCATATAGGGAGGAATAGGTATTTCGCCAAATTGTTCTAATAATTGTTGGAAAGGAATAGGGCTGGATAACTCAAATAAACTTGCATCTCTATTGGTGACAGTTATTTCAGTATCACCAATATAAAATATGCTTCCAATTTTTGGGGTTTTAGAGGCTCTTAAATAGGCTCTGGCAGTTAAAGTACTTTGTAGCCTTTCTATCATAATTTCAATATGGCCACCTGTTGGTTTTTTACCAAAACAGCGAGCAGGAATAACGCGTGTGTTGTTAAAAACGAGTAAATCTTTAGCGTCAACAAAGGATAAAAAATCAAATACATGATGATGGGATAATTGAACCTCTAAAGCGCTTTGAGGATTAGCGACCAAAAGACGAGAAGCACTTCGTTTTTCCAAAGGAAAACGAGCAATAAGCTCATCGGGTAATGAATAATTAAAATCTGCTTTGGTATAAATACTCATATAACAACCTTAAAATTAAGGGAAAAGCAAAGCGA
>JAUNEA010000013.1:0-37572 GCA_030525785.1 Cardiobacteriaceae bacterium | reverse complement strand
TCAATCACTAAAGAAGAAATTGTGAATAAAATAAATATTTATTGGTTAATGGGCTACGGCTAACAATTCCCATCATTTTATAAGCCAAATCAGCTGCAGCAAAATCATAGGCATGATGATTAGCAATAGGAGCAAATTCAACCAAATCCATGCCAACAATTTGGCGTTGTTCAGCGATGCTGCTAAGTAAATCAATCAATTGCCACCAGCCTAATCCGCCTGATACAGGAGTTCCTGTTGCGGGCATAATGGCACCATCTAATCCATCAATATCGACGGTGATATAAACTTTTTGTGGGAAATCATCAGGGAGCTGGAATTGGTGTTGAGGAGGATTGCAAAGTATTTTAGCATCGATATATTGTATTTGATGTGGGAATTGATGGCGTACAGCAATTTCTTCCATACTGATAGCGCGAATGCCCAATTGGAAAATACGTAAGCCTTCATCGGTTAAGCGTTTCATTACGCAAGCATGGCTCCAAATACTTCCTTCATAAGATTCTCGTAAATCAGCATGAGCATCAAATTGAATAACGCCAATAGCTTCATTGGGGTGTGCATCAACAACACCCATAACTGCGCCAAAAGTAATACTATGCTCGCCACCCAATACAAACGGAATTTTACCTGCTTCAGTAATAATATGGGTAACTTGTCGAATACGTTGCATGACATCAATGGCATCGCCTCGGCAATCGATATCGCTATGAGTATAAATGCCATCTTCATGAGGCTCTCCGCCTAATTGATCATAAGTTTCTAATTGGCTAGAAGCTTTTAAAATACTTGAGGGTCCTTGTTCGGTGCCTTCACCATAACTGACCGAATGTTCATAAGGAACAGGAACAATATGAAAAAGCGCTTTGTGATAATCAGGTTGTTCAATTTCGGAAGCAAGAAAAATAGTATTGCTCATAATGGCTCCTTTTGCCGTTTAATCGTGGTTAAGAAATGATGGATAAAATGGGAGGCTATTACCCTTGAAGGTTAGTATTAGCATCTGGCGGAGTATGCTGCAATAATTTAGGGAATTGCTCAAACTCAGGGAAAAAAGTCTCTTGTTTGGGATAGGCAATTTCAAAATGATGATTTCTACAAGCATGCCATAATGCTGTAACTACTAAATGGCGAACATCATGCAAGCGATGAACAGCCATATTCATAAAATATTGTACACGATAAGTTACTCCTCTTTCAGAGCAATTATAAGCGTAGATGCCAAATCGTACGTCATCAGCATCCATGACATAGCCTTTTTTGACCAAATCTTGTAAGGCTTCACTAAAAGCACGATGCACAAGTACTGGATCATGTTTATACGCTAAATCTAAATACAAAATGGTTCGCACAATTTGATCGCGGTGAGACCAATTCATAAAAGCACTGGTGATAAAATCTGAATTGGGAAGAATAACGCTTTCATTGTTAAAAGTTGTGATGGTTAGAGAGCGCATGCCGATTCGTTCAACTGTTCCCTCATAATTTCCTACTGTAATAATATCCCCATTGCGTAGAGGGCGTTCAATTAATAGCAAAATACCACTGATAAAATTATTGGCAATATTTTGCATACCAAAACCAATCCCTACACCTAATGCACCTGCAAAAACAGTAAAGGCAGTTAAATCAATACCAATTAATCTCAAAGCCAGTAAGAAACCGATAGTGACAACGGCATATTGGCTAAAGACAGAAAAGCTATTTCGTATGCCTAAATCAATGATTTTTGAGAAAATCCATCGATAGGTAAATGAGCGAACCCAACCGCCAATTCTAAAAATGAGGTAGATTAAAAAGGCCATTAATAAAATGTTGGAGGCGGTAAATTGGCTATCCTCTTTTCCAAAAATAGGGGCATGTAATAAGGTTAGAATATCCTTAATGAAGGGAGTCTTTTCATTCCACTGGTATAAATCAATGAGTTTTTTGCTGATAATGATAAGGCTGCCATAGCGTAATAAGGTATGCAGTGGGTTGATAACATCTTGTGCCCAGAATAAGCCATTACTGGTGTTTTTTAAAGCATAGCGCTTTGCCCATAATGAAGCATCTTTTCCTAAGGCAAGAATGCTGACCCAAATCAAACCATGTAGCATAAAAAGAGTGCCATGTTTGGCAATAAGCCAAGCTAAATTGATAAAGCCAAGCAGGCTAGATAAGCCAAAAAGAGTTGTAATAATTGGAATCAGTAAACATAGAAAACGAATGACATGATAAACATAATAGTCATTGTAGTATTCATCCATATAGTTTAATGTCCTACGGACAATTAAAAAAATAGGATAGCTAACCATTAATATGTAAATACCAAACAACCATCGTAAAACCAAATTGACTTCATCATTTTCAGGCAATACCCAATTGGCCATCATAACCAGAGAGAATAAGATGCTGCTAACTAAAGCAATTTGTGTAATAGGTCGAACCAAATTAGCATCTTCAGGTGTTTTGATAAATTGTGAGCGTACGAGGATTTTGGTGGCAAAATGAGGAATAGAAACAGTTAAAATAACGGCAGGGATAAGGATAACTAGACCTGAGCTGGGCATTGGTAAATTGGTAATCTTAATTAAGGTTAGTGTTAATAAGAGTAGAACAAGATTTGGAATGTTGTATTTAATCATGCTAATAGCAAAAATAATGACCCTTTTAGCAAAGGCTGGTCTACTGTCATTGTTATATTTACTAAGAATCTTATTGAGAAAACGAACAGAAAAGATAGAAACCAAAATGAACGTTAAGAAGGCAGAAATCAGCAATAACCATTTTTCTTGGGGCAGATGGTTGATGAATTGCAGAGTTACTTGAGCAGCAACGGCATATTGCCCGACAAAGGCTCGAAAGGAGTTAAGAATCTGATTAGATAAAGTTGGTAGGTGACTTAATTGAACATGCTCAAGAATATAATTTTCTTTAAGATGATTTTGGGAAAGTAAGGTATATTGGCGATCTAAATGTCGGCTGATTAAAGAGAGCAACAATTGATCATTTTCGATAGCTGTTAAAGAACGCTGATATAAATCGCTAATATTTTTTTGCCGATCCAAAATAGCGCTAGGAACCTCAGGACGTTGGCGAATATAAAGAGCGAAGCGCTCGCTGTGGCTAAGGAAGGTATTTTTGACTTGCTCTTCTAATTGTTTGCGATTTTGGTTGATAATACTTAATTCTTGTTGTAAGTCAGTAAGATGCTCCATAGAAATATTGGAGAAATCGGCAAATTGTAGTTCTTGTAGGCGTTGCTCTTGTTGATTAAGTTGGATTAAATCATATTCGAGGGAAATTTGATTGGTAATCAGTAACAATTCAATATTGTCGTCTAAATAAGAAGCACGATTAACATGAGCAGGTGTTAAATTTTGCATTAAATGAGTTCGTTGTTTTTCTAATTGTTCAATATGGTACAACTCAGGGTCATGATGGGAGGCATCTGCATTTTTTTGCAATTCTAAATAGCGTTCATTTTCGCGCTGATAACGTTGTTCGGAAAGCGCTTTGTATTGTTGTTTGAGGGTTACTGTTTCTAAAATGGCACTGCGATATTGATGCAAAAGTTCGGCATATTGTTCATTTAAATCGAGAAGTGTTTGAGTGCGTTCTAAGTTATGTTGTTGAAAATCAGCATCAGCGCCAACCAAAGGATTGGATAGCTTTTGTAAGGCGGCGTATAGGGCAGTATTGCGTTTGGCATTATCTTCAAGAGTTTTCCCCATTTGTTCGCTGCGTTGCATTAATTGGGCGATTTCTTGTTGCGTTTGCTCAATAAGAAGCTTGGTTTTTCCGAGAGTTTCTTGGGTAATTTCGCTGTTGGGAGCAAGATTTTTAGGCAAAGCTTCAAGTAAACTCAAGGTTTTTTTGAGTTCGTTATTTTGTTTCTTGGCTTCATTGGTTTGTTCTTTTAGCTCAGCAAAATGCTGGTGAGAGAGATAATCGGGCAGTGTCGAAAGTTCATTTGCCCCAAATGCTTTTGCGCTGAATAATAAAACGATGATTAAGCACCAAGCAGGAAAAATCCGAACCAACATTATGCCTCCAGTTCTCGTAAGAATCCCATAAAGGAGCTATTTTACCGCATTGTGTCTGCAGTGGCAGGTTTATCGCCTTATTGGGATTCGCGACAAAGCGCTTTGTGAGGCTTTGCTATAATGACATTGCTGTAACTATCAGCATCAAGATAAAAGTAAGATGAAGGAGAAAAGATGAAAATTGCATTGGGTTGTGATCATGCTGGCTTTGATTTAAAAGCAAATTTGATGGAAAAGATGGTTTCTTTAGGGCATGAAGTGGTGGATTGTGGTACTCATTCTCGTGAGAGTGTCGATTATCCACATTATGCACGCGCTGTAGCAGATTTAGTGACTTCAGGACAATGTGAACGTGGCGTATTGATTTGTGGCACGGGTGTTGGAATTTCAATTGCTGCTAACAAAATGGAGGGGATACGAGCGGTGGTTTGTTCGGAGCCATTTTCGGCAAAACTCTCTCGTTTGCATAATAATACCAATGTGTTAGCTTTAGGCTCACGGGTTGTTGGCTCTGAATTAGCGCAAATGATTTTGGAGATTTGGTTAGAGGCAGAATTTGAAGGTGGGCGGCATGAGCGCCGTGTGAATTTAATCGAAGCTCACAAGGATTGAAGCCTTTGCTCGCATGAGAGGGTAACTCATAAGAAACCGCAAAGCGCTTTGGGAGGTCATGATGAATGCTGAAATGATGCAAGTGGGTGGGATTTTTCTCATCACGATTTTGGTGTTGGTGTGGGATAAAATCCGTATGGATTTGGTGGCACTGGGTGTCGTGCTGGCATTGATTCTTACCAATTTGCTCACGCCGACAGAAGCTTTAGCAGGCTTCGGAAATCCTGTGGTGGTGATGGTGGCTGCTTTATTTGTGGTAGGGGAGGGGGTTTTCCGTACAGGGCTTGCCTCTGAATTAGGCAATGCGCTTTTGCGTTGGGGTAAGGGGAGCGAAATGAGGCTGCTGTTAGTTTTGTTGCCAATGGTGGCTTTGCTTTCGACCAGCATGAGTTCAACAGGCACAGTTGCTTTAATGATGCCTGTGGTGTTGGGTATGGCGAAAAAAGCCCAATTGCACCCTTCTCGCCTCTTGATGCCGATGGGTATGGTGACCCTTATTGCAGGAACAACAACGCTCATCGGTACTCCACCTAATATTGTGGTAAGCGAGGCATTAAAAGAGGCTGGACGCAGTGGTTTCGGCTTTTTTGATTTCACGCCGATTGGTGGCTTGATTTTGTTGGCGAGTTTTATTTTTCTGATGACGTGGGGGAGAGCTTTGTTGCCAAGCAAAGCGCTTTGCTCGCCGACAGGTGAGCGAGAGTGTTTGCGAGATTTTGAACAACGTTATCAAGTAGGCGAGCTGATGCAAAAATTGGTGTTATCGGCTGATTGCGCGTGGGTGGGGAAAACGATTTTAGAATTACGGCTGAGAAAGCGCTTTGGGGTGACGGTGTTTGCCATTCGGCGTGGGCGAGCGATTTTGCCTTCAGTGGTTCCTGTGTTGTTGAATACGACTATAGAGGCTGATGATATTTTATGGGTTTTTGGTTCAGAAGAGCATTTGGCAAAAATGTGTGCTGAGGAGAAGGTTCATTTATTGCCCCACAATTTTTTGGAAAGACGAAGAATTCAGCGACATTTTGGCTATGTAGAAGTGTTGATTCCTCCTCGTTCCTCTATGCTGGGTATGACGCTGGAAGAGGCAGCTTTTCGGCGGCGTTACGGCTTAAATGTCTTGGCGATGATGCGCTCTAATCATTTGATTGAAATGAAATATACGGAGACGCAATTACAAGCTAACGATACCTTATTGCTGGCGGGGTCGTGGTCGCACATCAAAGCGCTTAGTGGCGAGCGTGGTATGGTGGTATTACAAACGCCTGTCGAGATGGAAGAGGTGGTGATGAATAGTCATAAGGCTCCCTTTGCTTTGATGATTCTGCTAGCGATGATTCTGATGATGGCTTTTTCAGGCTGGAGCGCGGTAGGGGTGACTTTATTGGCTGCTTTGCTGATGATTGCGGCGGGGTGCGTCAGTGCTAAAGAGGCTTATGGCTCGTTGCATGCAGGGAGTTTGGTGGTTATTGCTGGACTTCTGCCATTGGCAACGGCGATGGAGAAAACAGGCATGGTATCGTGGTTGGTTGAAGGAATACTAAGCGCTTTGCCCAGTATGAACGGGCATGGCGTGTTGGTGTTAATGTTTGGTTTGACTTGTTTATTGGGGTTGTTCATTTCCAATACGGCAACGGCGATTTTGTTGGCGCCTGTGGGTATGTATCTGGCAAATCAAATGGGGCTTGCGCCTGAGCCGTTGATGATGACTGTAGCCATTGCTGCATCGTTATCTTTCGCAACACCTGTGGCAACGCCTGTGAATATGCTGATTGCAACAGCAGGTGAGTATGAATTTAGAGATTTTGTGAAGATGGGGTTAGCATTGCAGACGATAGGATTGGTATTGTGTGTGCTACTGATTCCTTATTTTTTCCCTTTTTAAATTAGCTAATTATGAAAAAATATCAAGATATGATGAAAAAATTCTTGCATTTGTTAGTGGGATATTTATAAAATGTACACCTCAGAGCCGAAGTAGCTCAGTTGGTAGAGCAACTGACTTGTAATCAGTGGGTCGCGGGTTCAACTCCTGTCTTCGGCTCCATTTTTTTAACTTTAAGCAGCGCCCAGATGGCGGAATTGGTAGACGCGCCAGCTTCAGGTGCTGGTGTTCGCAAGAACGTGAAGGTTCGAGTCCTTTTCTGGGCACCAATGATTAGAAGAGCAACCATAGGGTTGCTTTTTTCGTTTCTATGGTTTGTTGTGGTCAAAATATTGAGGCATAAGATGGCGTGGGTATCTCCAATTTGGTCACATTTGAGCAATACAAAGCGCTTTGAGTTCATCGCACAAAGTTTATATGGCTCTCATATGAATTGGAATATGCATGCCTTTGGAACAACCCAACTTTCTCATGCTCCACAAGCATTATATTTCCATGATACTTTTTACGCTCATCAACGCCATTTCTCTGATCAAAAAGGCTGGATTTTACGCGATAACACCCTTGAGTTTTGGCATTTTCGCGCGGGTTCGTATCAGCAAGTCTTTGTCTTTGATTCGCCTTACTCCAATCCTCACCACTGTCAACCTGATGTTTATCAAGGTTATTTGGAGTTTCAGGGTGAGCAGTTGGTTTTTCAAATAACGATTGTAGGACAACGAAAGAATGAGCGCCTGACTTATCGTTATTTTGCTTGATGTTTTACAATGAAACTTTAAACAAAGCGCTTTGGAGGGCGGTATGTATCGTTATACATTATTTTTGATGACTTTTTTTTTGATTGGCTGCGGTGCTAAAGAACAACTCTATCGTTTGCCATCGCCGACAGCGCATGCGGTAGAGAAAAACAGTCAGCAACGTTTTGCTCTCAGGCATTTTGAAACTCCTGATTACCTAACACAAGAAAAACTCTTTAGACAACAAGGTGTTAAGATGGTACAAAGCGCTTTGGGGCGTTGGCAGAGCGAACCTCGCCAGCATTTTAAACAGCAGTGGTTTGCAGAATTACAAGCCTTATTGCCCAGTGATTTTGTTGAACAATATCCTTTGCGAGATGAGCGCAAACCTGATTTTATCATCGATATTCGGCTGGAACGTTTACTGGCAGATGAAAAAAATCTTTATTTGACAGCTTATTATACTATCAATCCTCAAGAGCCTAGCCATAAAGTTGAGCGAGCGTATGCTTTAGCTGATGCCAGTGATGAGGCTTTGGTGTTTGCACATCAAAGCGCTTTGCATGATTTGGCACACGAGGTAGTCGCTAGATTGACACGCTAGAGTTATTCTAAAATTCCCTATCATTTTGCCTTCTTTCCCCATCAAGCGCTTTGAAGAGCATGTTAGCGCTTGATGGGGAAAGAATGAGTTTAGATTTTTGGTGATTTTATTCTCCAAAAATGAGAGCGTTGGGTTTGTTGTTTAACGTATTGAGCAACTGATTGACTCCTCGAGCTGTTTGTTCAACCGCTTGTAAGGTTTCCTGTAACTGATAGCGGAAATTGGATTCGGGGCTAAAGGTTTCAAGGGTTTTTTGCAAACTTTGGAGCAAAGCGCTTAATTCTTTGTTCAGGCTTTGTGCGGTTTGCTGCCCTGTTTTGCCAAGTTTTTGGTAGGCTACGAGGGTCTCTTGCAATTGGGCGGGTAGATTTTGGAAGCCATCGCTTGCCGTCAGATGCTCGATATTTTCCATCACTTGCGCGATATTATTCATCAAGCGTTCAATCGGTAATTTATTGATACGATTAAGAATTTCTCCTGCCTCATCGGTAATTTTGCTGATGCCCCCACTTTGTGTCGGCATGATGAGGTAAGGTGTGTAGGCATCTTGGGTAAGCGCTTTGTCGCCTTCTTTATCCAGCATGCTGAGTTTGATGTATTTTTCTCCTGTTAGTAGGTTGCCTGTTTCGAGGCTGGCGTGCAAACCTTCATGAATCAGCTGGTCAAACAGCTTACTTTCATGATTATCATCGAGGCGTTCAATCAGCGTGGGTTCGAGTTCTATCAGAACAGGTGTTACGGCTTGGCGTTTCTCATCATCATAAATCACGCGAATATCAATCACTTTACCCACATCTAATCCATTGAAATTCACAGCAGACCCCATTTTTAACCCCCTGATATTGTCTTCAAAATGTAGGATATAGTGATCAGGATAGGCGCTGGTTTTTTGTAAGCTTGCTTGCTCATTAGGATAAAGAGCGAAGGTCATGCCATTTTCAGCAGGTTTAGGTTGATTGAGGAGATTTTTGGGCGTATTGAAGGTGATACCGCCAAAAACCAAGCTTTGCAACGATTGCATACGAATATTGGCACCACTCGAACTAAGGCTTGCCTCGATGCCGCTAATGTTGAAAAACCGAGTATTACTGTTGATCAATTGATGATAGGGAGCGTGAATAAAAGCGCTTAGGTTAATGGCTTCTTGGTTGAGATTGAGGTCGAGGCGCTCAATTTGCCCGACGACAATCCCACGATAATAAATGCTACTGCCCACCCGAATTCCTCGAATATTGGGCGAGGTAAGCTGTAAACGCAAACCTGCAGCGCTGTTTTTGATGAGAGGAGGATTCTCTAATCCTTCAAAATTTCTGCTTTTTTCTTGGCTTATGCCTTCGGCTACGCTGATATAACTGCCACTGAGTAAGGTATTTAAACCGCTGACTCCTGAGGAATCAATATTGGCGCGAACCACCCAAAATTGGCTATCTTTTTTCAGTAAAGGAGAGGCGGTTCGTTGCATTTGGGCGGTAGCAATGATATGGCTTAAATCGGGGGAAAGTTGTAAATCGGTTACGGTGCCGATGGTGAGATTTTTGTAGCGGATTTGGGTTTTGCCAGCTTCTAAACCATCGGCATTTTTGAAGTGAATAGTGATACTTTCTCCAAGTTGTTGATGGCGATCAAATGCAAGCCAAAGAGCTATACCCAAAGCGCTTAGGGGCAAGAGCCAGAGGAAACGTGAGAAGGATTTAGGAGCCTTCGTGGTAGCAGTTGGATAAATGGTCATAATAGTTGTCCCAGAGTAGGCGAATATCGTAACTTTCGGTGGCAAGCATAGTGAAAACCACCACGCTGGCAAAGGCAAAAATGCCCACCGCAGGATTAATTTGTGCGAGATTACCGTGTACCAAAGCGCCTAAAAGCGCCACCACAAATACATCAATCATCGACCAGCGCCCAATAAAATGAATGAATTGATAAAGGCGAGTTTGAAACACGGGTGGCTTTGTAGGCTTTTGATGCGTGAGCAGATACAACAAGATAGCAATCTTGAAAAAAGGGGTGAAAATACTGGCAATAAAAATAATGATGGCGATGCCGTATGAGCCATGATGCCACAGTAGTTTGATGCTGCTGAAAATGGTGTCAGGACTTTCGGTAGTGAGCATGGTGGTGTAGGTAATAGGGAGTAGGTTGGCTGGGAAGAAAAGAATAATGGAGGTGATTAAATACAGCCATGTGCGCATCAGGCTATCAGGTTTGCGAGAAAACAAATGAGCGCGACAATGCCCACAGCGCTTGCGGTAGGGTGGGTTTAAAGTGCGACAAGCGAGGCAGGGCAACAATTGCTCTTTACGGGCGGTGGGCGGCGGGGTCTGATTTGGGTTCATAAAGTAAGAATAAAGCATCATTTAAATCAAAGCGCCGATTAACCTCAATGGAGCAAAGCATCAGCCCACAAAAGGCATAAAATCCCCATTCCAGCTTTAAATCGGCTAATTGAAGGATTTTGACTAAAGTTACCATCACACCAATCAGATATACCTCCAGCATGTTCCATGGTGAAATATGGTAGAACCAATGCATAAAACGCCGTGTTAAACGTGTGAGTAAGCGATAGCGATAGCTGATGATGCTCCAAAGTACTGCCAGCAAATACCAAGCAGGAAAAATCATGATGGTAAACATCATCAGAATACCAAGCAGAGTTAATTGGTTGTCAAAAAGCGCTTTGACACTGGAGAATACAGAAATGGTGGTTAATGTTCCTTTGAGATTGAGCGTCATGAAAGGAAAGAGATTTGCCATTAACAGTAGAATGAGGGCAGTGAGAGCATAGTAAAAACAAGCTTGGAAATCGGATAAACCATCATCTAGCGTGCTGTGGCAATGTGAGCAGATAAGTTTCTCGCCGATGTTTAGGGGTGTGCGTTTATAAAGAGCATCGCAATAAGGGCAAGCAATGAGATGGCGATAATCCATAAGTTATGACAAGGCTGAAAAAGCAAAATCCCCCAAAGCGCTTTGGGGGATTGGGAAAGAAAGCTGAAGCTTACTCACGGTTACCATTGAATGCCATGATGATATTCAGTAAGCTCACGAACATGTTGAAAATATTGATGAACAGGTTCAAAGTTGCCACGATGTAGTTGGTTTCTTCCCCATGAATGATGTTGCTGGTGTCATAGAGAACATAAGCAGAAGAGAGGAATAAAAAGGCAGCAGAAATCGCCACTTGTCCGCCTGTCATACCAAAGAGCATCATGCCCAACACGGCTAACATCAGAATCATTGAGCCAACAAATAAGAAGCCACCTAAGAAGCTGAAATTTTTGCCTGATACAATCACATAAGCAGATAAACCAAAGAACAAAATAGCAGTGCCAGCAAGCGCTTTAACCACCACATTGCCCATGCCAAAGCCAAACATTAAGGCTAAGGTTTTTGATAAGAACAAGCCCAACAAGCCTGTCAAAGCAAACAATAAAACAATGCCAACGCCACTGTTACGGTTCATTTGAATGCCGATAGATAAGCCAATCATGCCAACCATCATCAGCCAAGGAGGAATGCCAAATCCGCCCATTTTTACGCCAATGAACGCACAAATGGCGCTGAACAATAAGTTCATGCCCAGCAACATATAAGTTTGGCGAAGAACTTTATGACGAGATAAGAGGCTTTCTTGTGATAAATGAGCCGTATCCATTTTTTGTAAATTTAACATTTGAATCATCTCCTAAAGGGTTTTGTTTCGTGCATTATGATGGGGTAGGAGATAAGCTTTTTCAAGTTAAAAAACCGTTTCATTTGGAGCGATTTTGATGTCAAAGCGCTTTGTTGCGAGGGTTTCTTAGGCTTTGGCTTGAATGGCTTGAAAAGAGCAGGGTACAATTCCCCAAGCTTAGATTGAGCAAGAGTAAGCGTTCAAAGCGCTTTGGTTCATTTATTGAGGACGAAATTATGGATTGGCGTTCATTGATTCTGGATATTCCTGACTACCCCAAAGCAGGCATTATCTTTAAAGACATTACCCCATTGCTGGCACATGGCAAAGGTTTTCAAGCCGCGATTGAGGAAATGGCGCAATTTATTTTGCAACACGATTTAAAGCCTGATGTTCTGGCTTGCCCAGAGGCACGAGGATTTATTTTTGCCTCTGCGTTGGCTCAGCGTTTGGGCGTTGGCTTTATTCCTTTGCGTAAACCTGGAAAATTACCACGTAAAGTCAGCAGATTATCCTTTGATTTGGAATATGGTCAGGATATTTTGGAAGTGCATGCTGATGATGTCAAAGCAGGCATGAAAGTGGTGATGGTTGATGATGTTTTGGCAACAGGTGGCACCATGAGTGCGTGCATGAGGCTTTTAGAAGATTTGGGTGCTGAGGTGATTGGTGCGTGTTTCTTATTGGAAATCAAAGCGCTTGGTGGTCGAGATAAACTCAAAGCTGTACCCATTGCAGGATTGATTGAACAGTAAACCAGCCTAACATCAGTACGAAAAAACCCCGATTGATCGGGGTTTTTGCATTGGAGATACCATCAAAGCGCTTTGGGAGCGCTTTGAGACAAAACCTGTTCTTGAATGGCTTGTAAAGCTTGTTTACTGTCTTCAGTGAGCCATTGATTATCTTGGAGCAAACGTTGGGTGAGGGCAAGAATGGTCTGTTGGGATTCCCAATCATGCTTGTGTTCCAAAGCGCTTTGAATAGCCTTCAAATCTTGGGTAAGTTGATGTTGTAACAACATTTGTCCCATCATGACGATAACCGCCAACAACAAACAAATTAAGCTTCCATAACCATTTGTGATTTGATGCAATAAAACGGCTCCAATAAACAAAACCATTAAAATCGGCGAACAAGGTTTTAAGCGAATTTTTTCCACAGGTCTTCCTAAAAAAGCCCTTCCAAAAGAAGGGCTGAGTGAGTTGAAAAAGCGCTTTGGGGTAAGCGCTTCATCTGTTTATAAACCCAAAATTCCCAAATAACGCCCTGCAATACCAATGGCAAACATGGCGAAAATAATGCTGATGGCGCTGACTTTCTTCTTAAGTAATTTCATACACAAAAGGGTCAGCAACAATGGTACCAAGCCTGGGAGCAAATCATTGAGAATGGATTGTACGGTGGTGACCACTTCCTGCCCTGCGGCATTGGTGTATCGTGCCAGTTCATAGGGAATGTTCAAACTCGCCCATCGAGCAACCAGTCCGCCCATCACAAATAAACCCAAAACAGAGGCAATGGTGGTTAAGCGCTTTAATTGCCCGCCTTCCATGTCTTGGACGATTTGGGTGCCTTTTTGATAGCCATAATTCATGGAATACCAACGAGTCAAAATCCGAATCAGGTTGATGCCGATGAAAAAGAGTAAAGGCCCCATGATGTTGCCACCTGTGTGACCTTCGCCAATCATTTTATCGCCCACTGCAATGGAAGCCCCTAAAGCCGCCAATACAATCCGTGCGGTTCCCCAATAAATGGGGTCGCCTACCCCTGCCAAAGGTCCCATCAAGCCGACTTTCACGCCGTTAATGGCGCCATCATCAATGGCTTTACCGTTAGCACGTTCTTCTTCCATCGCTGCCGAAACGCCCATAATGGCTGAGCCAATCCAAGGTTGAGTGTTGAAAAATTCCAAATGGCGTTTTAAGGCTGCACTTTGCTCTTCTTTGCTTGAGTACAAGCGCTTGATAGCAGGAATCATCGACACACAAAAGCCAATGGACTGCATCCGTTCAAAGTTAAACGAGCCAAGCAAAAAGGTGGAACGCATGTAAATACTGCGTAAATCACCTTTAGTGAGTTTTTTCTGAGCAGGTGAAGCGCTTTGTTGTTCTTCTTTTTGAATGATTTCTGACATGGTTGGCTCCTTATAATCCTTCGAGTTCATTATCGGCAAGTGGGGTGGTGCGGTTTTGGCGTTGTGAAGCGCTTTGTTGATTCAATTGTGGGCTAAGTTGAACGTATAAAATCCCCAAAACAGCCCCAATCATGCCCAAGCCAATGAGGTTGTAATTGGAGAAAGTCGCCATCACAAAGCCCAAGAAGAAAAAGGGCATTAAGGCTTTTGCGCCCATCATGTTGATGACCATCGCATAGCCCACCACCACAATCACGCCACCAGCAATGCGTAAGCCTTCGGTGACTTCCACAGGGATTTTGCCTAAAAATTCAGATACCCCAGAAGCGCTTGCCGTTGCCGCCACGACCGCTGCAGGAATCGCCACCCGTAAGCCTTGTAAAGCCAATGCCCCAAAATGACACAGCTCAATGCCACGAAAATTAGCTTGTTCGGCATATTTATCCGCCTGATGTTGGAAAAATACCGCAATGGTGCGGACAAAAATGGTCAGCATTTGCCCTGCGACCGCTACAGGAATAGCAATGGCAATGCTTTCTTGGGGGTCTTGTCCGCCTTTAATCACCAAAATGGTGGTAATCACGCTTGCCAAAGCGGCATCAGGTGCCATTGCTGCGCCTACGTTCATCCAGCCGAGCGCCACCAATTCCAACATACCACCGACCAACACGCCTGTTTTCAAATCCCCCAAAACCAAACCAATGAGGGTACAAGCCACCAAAGGACGATGGGTTTGACGTTCGTCTAAAACCGAACCCATGCCACAAATCAAGCCGACTAAGCCGACTAAAATAATATCCATCATGCTTTATTCTCCTCAAAAATTTAGATTTGCCAATTTTGGCATTAGGGGTTCTGGGCTGTGGTTTGCCAGCTGTTGAATGGTTAATTTCACGCCCAATTCATCTAAGCGCTTAAATGCCTGCACATCTTGGGCATTCACGGCGACTGCCTGACTCACCATTTGGTCGCCTGCTCGATAGTTCATACCGCCCACATTCACTTCCGTAATTTTTACGCCCCCTTCCACCAAACGCACAATATCGCTTGGGTTGGTCACCAACCACAAAACGCTTCGGTCGGCATACATCGGGTTGTGATAAACCTTAATCGCCTTATCCACTGTAATCACATAGGATTGCAAATGGGCAGGGGCGACTTGGAGCAATAATTTACTGCGTAATTCGTCATTGGCGACTTCATCGCTGACCGCAAAAATGGCATCACAATGAACGGCTTTCGCCCATGAGGTGGCGACTTGTCCATGAATCAAACGGCTGTCAATGCGTAATAAAGCAATTTTCATGTTTCCTGAAGTGGGACGACCTTTGCGGTGGTCAAACTCTTCGGAGGCATTGGGTACGGCTTTTTCTTTAGAAAGCGCTTTGATGGGCGTACGGAAAGCTTTAATCCCTTCAATACTGGCGCTATGTGCCGATTGCACCAAATCCGCTACCGTGCTTTTTTCATCACGGCTGTCCAGAATTTCCAACAACATCGGTAAATTAACGCCCGTTAAAACATCGGCTTGTTCCCGTTCTGCAACCAAACGAACCGCTGCGTTGTACGGACTGCCCCCAAACAAATCCACCAAAAACAAGACTTCCTGTCCCGTTTTTTCCATAATTGCTTCATATTTTTGGATTAAATCCTCTGGGCCTTCGCCAGCCACAAAAGATACGGCATGCACGCCTTCGAGGTCTCCAAACACCATCGCAGCCGTTTGAACGATTTCCTCGCCCATTTTGCCGTGGCACGCCACAATAATTTGAACCATAAAAGATTCTCCCTGAAATTAGCTCATGAACTGCTGTCTTCAAAACGCCTCAAAGCAAAAATGCTCCAAAGCGCTTTGCCTGATGGGTTCATCAAGGCAAAGTGGGGGAAAGCATATACCAAAAATTCATGAATGAGCAATAGAGGGAATGGGGTAATAATTTGATATAAATCAAATCATTACCATTATTTCAGATTACGTTTTTAAGGAGAAGTAAGACTCCAAACACAAAGCCAAACCATCATTGTCGTTGCTGGCGGTGTGATGGGGAATTTGGGCTTTGATTTCATCGGGCGCATTGCCCATGACCACGCCCAGCCCTGCGTAGTGCAACATATCCAAATCATTGAAATTATCGCCAAAAGCCATAATGTGTTCGGCTGAAATGCCTAAGCGCTTTGCCATGAAATCAAGGGCTTTGGCTTTGGTGGCTTCGGGGGAAACGATTTCCAAATAGGTTGGCTTAGAACGATGAATGTGTAAATGGGGGAATTGGGGTTTAAGCATTTGTTCTAAGGCTAAAATCTCCTCCGCTTCGCCCATCACCAAAATCTTATGTACCCCTGATAAATGCTGGGGTTTGGGGCTGGCTTGCAGATGGGTAATTTCGCCTTCTTGTTGGGTCCAGAAGTTTTCAGGATTGGGGCTGTACCATTCCTGTCCAGCGTAATAATTGGGGGAAACGGCTGGATTACGCTCCAAAAGCGCTTCCAAACGTGCGACATCGTCATCGGGCAAGGTCACGCTGTAAAGCGCTTTGCCTGCATCATCAAGGATTAAAGCGCCATTAAAAGCAATGAGCGCTTGTTTGCCCCCGATTTCACGGGTAAAAGGAGTAATCGCTTTGGGCGGACGGGCAGAAACCAGCGTAAAAGGAATCCCCAAGCCCAAAACCTGACGAATGGCAAGCAACGTGCGTGGGGAGATTTGATGCTGGCTGTTGATTAAAGTGCCGTCAATATCGCTGAAAATGGCTTGAATATTCATGATTTTCCTAAATTGTGTCGCCAAAATGCTCATCTGCCAAAGATTTAAAGGCTTGAAGCGCTTGGTTGGCATCGCTTCCTTCGGCAAATAGGGTTAATTCATCGCCACAGACTGCGCCCAGCGTCATGATGGCGGTCATGCTTTTGGCGTTGGCGGTTTTACCATTTTTCGCCAAGCTTAGACGCATTTTCGCTTCAAAAGGGCGCAAAGTCGCCACAATTTTGGCAGCAGGACGGGCGTGCAAACCGTGTGGTGGCGTAAGCTTAACCGTTAGGCTCTGTTCATGATGGGAAAAAGCGCTTGGTTCGGCGATTTCTGAGGTAGGCTCAAGGTTTCGCCCCAACGCTTCATATTTGGCGTTCAAAGCGCTTTCGGCTTCACGGACAACGGTAACACGGTCAGCGCCAGCACTTGCGGTAATTGCTGCACTCAACGCCCCTTCAACCAGTGGCGCTGCGGCAATGGAAACTTTTTCAGCCATTTCTGGCGCTAATAAATCCAATGCAGTTTGAGCGCTTAAAATTGCACTGCCCAAATCCACCAAAATCACCACCCCATCATCACTCATCACTTCTTCTACGGCTTGCATGATTTTGACCGCATCGGTACCAATGGGGTGTTCAGGGTCATCAATGCCTGCGGCCAGTGCCAGTGGGCAGTTCGCCATTTCACGAATTAAATCTGCCAAGCCTTCCGCAATTTTCGGGCTGTGGGAAACCAAAACCAGCCCAATCATGATAATGCCTCATGAAGCGCTTTGATGATGATGGCACTGGACGTGGCACCTGCATCTTGATGACCAACACTCCGTTCATTTAAATAGCTGGCACGACCTTTTTTCGCCAACATTGGTATGGTTGCTTGGGCGCATTGTTCGGCTTTTTCGCTGGCTTGTTGTAAAGCGCTTTTTAAAGTGGTTTCAGGAGGCAGATTGGTAAGTAATTCACAAACAGGCAACCAGACATCAATCATGGTTTTATCGCCCAGCTCCGCACGCCCACGCCCAATAATCCCTTGTGTGCCTGCCTCAAAAAGCGCTTTGATTTCCGTCAAACCCAATCCATCGGCATGGCTCACCGCCTGCGCTGCTTTAATAAAGAAAGTACCATACAAAGGCCCACTCGCTCCGCCTACGCTCGACAATAAAGTCATGCCTGCGGTTTTCAAAATATCCGCTATGCTTAAATCAGGGCTGGCGTCCAGTTTTTCTTGCACTTTCGCAAAGCCTCGTGCCATGTTTAAACCGTGGTCGGCATCGCCAATTTCACGGTCAAGGTCGGTGAGATAATCCTGCTGGTTTTGGCATGCCTGCGCACAGAGTTTGAACCAAAGGCGTAAAGTGTCGGTTGTCATAGATGACTCCTTTTGGATAGAGAAAAAGCGCTTTTATTGTAGCGATAACGGATGGTTTGGGAAGATATTAGAGATAAGGAGCTTGGGTATCATAGTGGGTGTATATTACAAAGTAGATAGTATTTGTTATAGATGTGGTAAGCTAATTGACGTAAACCAGCGCTTTAATGTTTAGGCACTGGGTGGTTTGATATTTACGGAATAATGATTAGGAGGAAATATGATTAAAGCATGGAAAATAAGCGCTTTAGCAGCCTTGTTGATGGCTTCATGGGGGCATGCCGAAGAGAAATTGGTTATTTACACGGCTCGCTCTGAGCAACTGAATAATATGGTGATTGAACATTTTGAGAAGGATACAGGGATTAAAACGGAGCTGGTGGTGGCTGGTACGGGACCACTGCTAAAACGCGTGGAATCCGAAAAAGATAATCCTAATGGTGATATTTTCTGGGCAGCAGATGAAACGATGTTGTTCGCCAAAAAAGATTTGTTCGATGTTTATATTTCTCCTGAAAATGAGCACATTTTGCCACAATTTCGCAACAAAACAGGTCATTTTTCCGCAGCTTTTTCAGATCCAACAGTTTTCATTGTGAATCATCAATCACCTGTTAAAGTTGAAGGTTTTGCGGATTTGCTTCAGCCTGAATTAAAAGGAAAAATTGCATTTGGTGACCCTGCTAACTCAAGCTCTGCTTTCCAATGCTTGATGGCGATGCTTTATGCACATGGTAAAAATCATGATCCCATGAGTGAGGAAGCTTGGGCTTATGTTGATAAATTTATTGCGCAATTGGACGGCAAGATTTTGAATAGTTCTGGTGGCGTGCATAAAGGTGTGGCTGATGGTGAGTATATGGTCGGTTTAACATGGGAGGATCCAGCGGCAAATTATGTGAAAAATGGGGCAAAGGTGAGTGTTGTTTTCCCAAAAGAAGGCGCTATTTTCCCTGGTGAATCAGTGCAAATCATTAAAGGCTCAAAAAATAAGGAACAAGCGCAACGGTTCGTAGATTATTTATTGGGTGAGAAAGTGCAAAATTTGGTGGGTGAGAATTTGACCGTTCGCCCACTGCGTGAAGGTGCAAAATTAGCCTCTTACATGAAGCCACAATCTGAAATTACGCTATTTCCCAATTACGATGAAGCTTGGGTAGCAGAGAATAAAAATAAAATTGTGGCAGAATGGAATAAACATCTTGAAGATTCCATGTGAGATTGAATCATTCAAATTAACAAGGGAAGGGGGGATTTTCCCCCTTTTTGCATGGATAAAGAAAGGATTGTGAGCATGAGTGTGGCAATTGATATTGAGCATGTGGTGAAAAAATTTGGGCAAGATACGGTGATTCGAGATGTGTCGCTCAATATTCGAGCTGGGGAATTTTTTACCTTACTTGGGCCATCTGGTTGTGGTAAAACAACATTATTACGCATGATTATTGGCTTTAACTCTATTGAAGAAGGTGAGATTCGTGTAGGTGGGAAAGTGATAAATAACATTCCTACTAATCAGCGCAATATGGGTATGGTGTTTCAAAATTATGCGATTTTTCCGCATTTATCGGTGCGTGAGAATGTAGCATTTGGTTTACAGATGCGTGGGCAATCTAAGCAACAAATTGATAAAGCAGTTGATGAGATTTTGAAGGTGGTGAAAATTGATCACCTTGCTGAGCGTATGCCTGTCAAACTGTCTGGTGGGCAACAGCAACGAGTAGCGCTGGCACGGGCGATTGTTATTGAGCCACAAGTGCTTTTGATGGACGAGCCTCTTTCTAATCTTGATGCAAAATTGCGTGTGGAAATGCGTAATGCTATCAAGGAAATTCAGCACCGTATTGGTATTACTACTGTTTATGTAACCCACGATCAAGAAGAAGCATTAGCCGTTTCTGACCGAATTGCCGTAATGCAAGGTGGCATTATTCAGCAAGTGGACACACCCGTGAATATTTACCGCCGACCAGCCAATCGCTTTGTAGCTTCGTTCATTGGTTTATCCAATCCAATCAAAGCGCTTTTGCAGAGAAATGGTGATACTGTGGTAGCGCGATTTAGCGATGAGTATGCGGTGGAATTTCCCCATGTGCGTGATGATGCGCCACATGATTTAGCGGTAATTGTTTCTGCTCGTCCTGAAGAAATTCATTTGCATGAAACAGGTGGTGGTATTCCTGTCACGGTAGAAAGTAGCGTATTTTTAGGCTTGGTGACGCATTATTTTGTGCGTTTACCTGATGGTTCACGGGCAGAGATTATTCAAGACCGTAGTCGCGAAACGATTTTTGAAAACGGTAGTCAGCTTTTTGCCCGTATTGATGCCAGCAAAGCTAACATTTTCCGTGCTGATGATGAAACCTCCTTGATAAAAGGAGTTTTGGTATGAAGGCATTTGCTCCACGCCATGCCGTATGGAAGATGATTTCTTTGATGATATTGGCATTTTGTGCGTTGTTTATTTTGATGCCACTGGGATTGGTGTTGTACAAAGCGCTTATTAATCCTGAAAATGGGGCATTCACGACAGAGTATCTAACCAAATTCTTCACCAAGCGCTTTTATTGGTCTACATTAGTTAATTCAATGAAAGTCACGGTATTATCTACTTTATTGGCTGCTCTCATTGGTGTGCCATTGGCGTATATCATGACGCGCTACCGTATTCGTTTTGCCGCTGCTCTTAATATTTTGATTGTGATTTCCTATCTTTCTCCTCCCTTCATTGGTGCGTATGCTTGGATACAATTGTTGGGGCGAAATGGTGTTTTAACCAATACTATCAATGGTTTGTTCGGTATCCATTTTGATGGCATTTACGGCTTTACAGGCATTTTATTGGTGTTCTCTTTACAATCGTTTCCGTTGATTTATATGTATATTTGCGGCGCGTTGAAAAGTATGGACTATTCCTTGATTGAGGCGGCGGAGAGTTTAGGTTGTAGCGCTTTGGGTAGAATGTGGCGAGTTATGATGCCACTTGTGATGCCAACGCTACTTGCTGGTTCATTACTGATTTTCATGCGCGTTTTTTCTGATTTTGGCACGCCCATGTTGATTGGCGAAGGTTACAAAACAATGCCTGTGTTGGTATACAACCAATTCATGAGCGAAGTTGGAGGCGATGATGGCTTTGCTGCGGCTTTGTGTTTGATTGTTATCATTTTGACTATGTTCTTGTTCTTTGCTCAACGGCTTCTCTCTGAGCGTGGGAGTTATGCTCAAAGCGCTTTGAAGCCTATGGAGAAAATTGAGCAGCGTGGATTAGCCAAAGTGTTATCACATCTTTGGGTTTATGGTGTGGTGGCATTGGCGATTGTGCCACAAGCTGTGGTGATTTATACCAGCTTTTTAGAAACCAGCGGTGGGCAAGTCTATACAGGAGCTTATTCACTGGAAAACTACAGTGCTATTTTTGCTAAAGGAAGCAAAGCGCTTTGGAATACTTATGCTTTAGGCTTGATAGCAATCTTATTGATTGTGGTGATTGGGGTGTTAGTAGCGTATTTAACAGTGCGTCATAGAAATCTGGTAAACAGTGCGATAGATACCATCTCAATGTTTCCCTACATTATTCCAGGTTCTGTATTAGGAATAGCCTTTTTGTTTGCTTTTAATAAAACACCTCTCCTACTTTCAGGCACTGCATTAATTTTGATTATTTCTTTTGTGATACGGCGTATGCCATATACGGTTCGTTCCACAGCTGCCATTATTGGACAAATCTCGCCCAGTATAGAAGAAGCTGCCATTTCTTTGGGAGCAAGTGATGGGCAAACTTTCCGTAAAGTGTTGTTGCCAATGATGGTGCCAGGTATTTTGTCTGGCGCAATTATGAGTTGGGTAACAGTGATTAGTGAGCTTTCCAGCTCAATTATTCTCTATACCAGCCAAACGCAAACCTTGAGTGTTTCTATTTATACAGAGGTTATTCGTGGTAATTATGGTAATGCGAGTGCTTTTTCTGCCGTTTTGACAGTTACCAGCATTTTAAGTCTATTACTCTTTTTTAAATTAACGGGGCGTAGAGACGTATCGTTGTAACCAACAAAGCGCTTTGGGAAATATCCTCCAAAGCGCTTGGTTAACTTTGACATTCAATCAAACATTGGGGGGAGAGAATCTATGGTCGATACACAATCATTAAATATAAGCGTGATTGTTTTATTGGGGACAGCAATGATTGCCGTGCCACTGTTTAAAAAATTAGGGCTTGGCTCGGTATTAGGTTATTTGGCTGGTGGAGTGGTAATTGGTCCATTTGGATTGGGGTTTTTTAACGATGGAGAATCCATTATTCATTTTGCTGAGCTTGGCGTAGTGATGTTTTTGTTTTTGGTTGGGTTAGAAATGAACCCAATGCACTTATGGAAACTGAGGAAAAATATCTTTGGGCTGGGATTATCGCAGGTATTTTTGGCATGTGGCTTGATGACCTTTTGGGGCGTTAAGGGATTTGGATTGAGTTTGCCTGTGGCTTTTGTGTGTGCGGCAAGTTTTTCACTCTCATCAAGCGCAATGGTGATGCAGCTGTTAGGTGAGCGTAATCAAATGAACCAGCCAAGTGGGCAACGCATTTTTTCAATTTTGCTGTTTGAGGATTTGATGATTGTGCCACTTTTGGCGATGGTAGCATGGTTGGCTCCATTGGGCGTGGAGGAGACGAACCAAGCGCTTTGGCAGACAGTTGTCATTGATGTGGCTGCAATGGGGACATTGTTGGTTGCAGGTAAATTTGTGTTAAATCCATTATTTAGCTTGTTAGCTGCTGTGAAATCACGAGAGATTATGACGGCTGCAGCTTTATTTGTGGTATTAGGTGCTGCAATGTTAATGGAGTTGGCTGGTTTGTCGATGGAGATGGGAGCGTTTGTGGCAGGCGTGCTGCTATCGGAAAGTTCTTTCAGGCATCAATTGGAAGCGGATATTGAGCCGTTTCGAGGGTTGTTGCTGGGATTATTTTTCTTGGGTGTAGGTATGTCGTTAGATTTGGAAGTCGTGGCTAATAATGGCTCGCTGATTGCTAAAGGCGTATTTGGTTTCATGCTTGCTAAAGCGCTTTGTGTGTTTACAGTGGCAAAGCTGGCGAAAAATCCTACATCTCAGGCAATAGAACGCGCTGTGATGATGGCACATGGTGGCGAATTTGCATTTGTTTTGCTGGCTTCGGCGTTTAGTATGCAAGTGTTAAGTGCAGATATACGCGCTAATATGACAGCAATTATTGTGTTATCAATGGCAATGATGTCTGTGCTGGTGGCATTTCATCAAAAATGGGTTGCTCCGCGCGTGAAAGAAGAAAAGGTTAAACGTCCTGATGATGAAATTCACGAAGAAAATCCCATTTTGCTGATTGGTATGGGGAGATTTGGGCAGATTGTGAGCGATGTGTTGTTGATGAGTGGTAAATCGCTGACAATTATTGATAAAAGTGAAAAGATGGTTGATAGTATGACACGCTATGGGGTCAAAACCCATTTTGGCGATGGAACGCGTCCCGAAATTTTGAAAGCAGGTGGTATTGAAAAGGCGCAACTTTTGATTGTGGCAACTGAAAATAAATACCGCACCAGTCGCATTGTTTCGATTGCTCGCAAACTTAATCCTGAGATTAAAATTTTGGCGCGTGCGTTTGATCGTCCTCATACCTATGATTTGCATGCTTTAGGTGCGAATAGTGTTGTTCGAGAAGTGTTTGATTCTGCGGTGAGAACAGGGAAGACAGCATTGGAAATGTTGGGTATGGACGAGGAAACTTCTCGTAAAATTAGTGAGTTATATTTTAGACGTGATCGCCATTCTATTTTTCAATTGGTCGAACATTATGATCCCCATATTGATCCTTTTCATAACCATCAAATGATCGAAAAAATGCAACAATACGATGCAGTGACCAAGAAAATGATAGAAGGTGTGATACACGGTGAGGAAGTTTTATGGGTGGAAGATATGGAAGACGAGGAGCCTATGCTTCCGCCTAGCGAGCCTACGGTGTAGCCAAAGCGCTTTGTTTTGTGTGATGGAGAAAAAGGCTAGGATTTCTAGCCTTTTATGTTAGAACCTAGTACAAAGCGCTTTACCACGTCATACCAGCGGTTTTGACGGGTGCGTCCCAGAGTTTGAGTAAATCATCATTGACACGGGTTAAAGTAATGGAGACCCCTTGCATATCCAATGAGGTGCAATAGGAACCAACCAAACTTCTCACGATTTCAATACCTGCCGCTTGGCAACGTTGATTTAAACGGTGATAGACACCGTAAAGTTCAGACACTGGCACACTGCCCAAATTATTCACCAAAGCAATTACCCTATCGCCTGCTTGCAAAGCGCTTTTTTCGCTGACGCTTTCGTCCCAAGAAGCGCTTTGGCGGTTCCAATCTCGCAAAGTACGGCTGTAAGCACCGTTATCCAGCAACGTTTGGAACATTTCATCAACCAGCTTGTCTAAATTTTCATAGGTACGGCGCTCAATACCCGGTTCGCCATGAATGCCGACCCCAAATTCCATTTCGTTTTCCGCCAAAGTAAAAGAAGGTTTGCCAGCGGCTGGCACGGTACAAGCGCTTAATGCTACGCCAATAGAATAGCCATCGTTGTTGATTTGTTTGCCGAGTTGGACGAGTTCATCTAATGAAGCGCCTTGTTCGGCAGCGGCACCGAGTAATTTTTCCATGATGACCGTATTCGCTACGCCACGCCGTCCTGCTGTCCAAGTGCTGTTTTTGACCGCCACATCGTCATCGGATAAGACAAAACCAATATCGGTGCCTAAATCTTGGGCGAGTTCGGTGGCGGTTTCAAAGTTTAAAACATCGCCTGTGTAGTTTTTTACAATCAACAACACGCCTTTACCGCTATCGACCGCTTGGGCGCAGGCTAAAACTTGGTCTGGGGTGGGCGAGGTAAAGATTTCACCGGGAATAGCGCCATCAAGCATGCCTTTGCCCACAAAACCAGCATGCATGGGTTCGTGTCCGCTGCCACCACCGCTGATAATCGCCACTTTTCCGTTTACGGGCGCATCTTGACGCACCACAAAAGTAGGGTCAGTGTGTAAGACCAATTCAGGGTGAGCGGTAACCAAGCCCTGTAGTTGTTCGCCTAACAAGGTATCGATTTGGTTAATGAGTTTTTTCATTGGATGCTCCTTAATGTAAAAAAGCGCTTTGAGCGGTTAAGCCCCAAGCGCTTTGGTTTAATGAAACATGGCTTTAACCAATCACACGGAAAACAATCGCCGCTAAAATTGCGCCAGCAATGGGGGCAGTCGCAGGAATATAAGCATAATCCCATTGAGGTTTGGCGACTTTTTCACCGAGTAAAGTCAAGACCGCACGAGGACCATTATCCCGAGCAGGATTAATGGCATAACCTGTGGTACCGCCCAAACTCAAACCAATCGCCCAAACCAAAATCGCCACAGGTAAAGCACCCAATGAGCCTAAACCAATGGGAACCGCTCCCGAAGCGCTTTGTAATTCAGCGCCAGCCAAGTGCAAAATCACATAGACCAACACAAAGGCGCCAATGAGTTCAGAGAGGAAATTGATTTTATCGTTGCGAATGGCAGGTTCGGTGCAGAAACAGGCTCGTTTTAGGCCTTCTTCTTCGGTGATTTTGAAATGGTCAATGTGGAAGAAATAAACCAAATACGCCCCAATCATCGCCCCAATAAATTGGGCAATAATGTAGGGAATGACACTGGCAAAGGGGAATTGTCCTGCTGCCCACAAACCCAGCGTAACGGCTGGATTAAAGTGTGCGCCCGATGCGCCCCCCACTTGCACCGCCACATAAACCGCAAACGCCCAAGCAGTGGTAATTACAATCCAACCGCCATTATTGCCTTTGGTGCCTTTCAGGACGCAGTTTGCTACCACGCCATTACCCAACAGCACCAAAATCATCGTACCCATCACTTCTGATACAAAAGGACTCATGAGTATTCTCCTTATTCTTCAATCCAATTTTGAGCAGCTTTTACGGCTTTATTCCAGTAACGCAACATATGATTGAGCTTTTCTGGTTCTAATTTGGGTTCAAAATGGCGGTCTTTTTGCCATTGTGCGCTGATTTCGTCTAAATTTTTCCAGAATCCAACCGCCAAACCTGCCAAATAAGCAGCGCCCAAAGCGGTGGTTTCCAAAACTTTCGGACGAATGATGTCAAACTGGAACACGTCCGCTTGAATTTGCATCAATAAATCGCTGGCTGAAGCGCCACCATCGACTCGGAATTCATGAACTTCTTGCCCCACGTCTTTTTCCATTGCCCGAACAATATCATGCACTTGGAACGCCACGCCTTCCAAAGTTGCACGGGCAATATGGGCATCGGTGGTGCCACGAGTAATGCCTAAAATGGTGCCACGAGCATATTGGTCCCAATAGGGCGCACCCATACCTGCTAAACAGGGGACAAAATACACCCCACCATTATCAGGAACAGTTAAGGCTAAACTGTTGATGGCATCGGAAGTGCGCACCACTTTTAAACCGTCTCGAATCCATTGAATCGCAGCTCCACCCACAAATACGCCACCTTCTAGGGCATAGGTGGTTTTGTCGCCGATTTTCCACGCCACCGTTGAAAGCAGATTGTTTTGGGATTCCACCACTTCCTCGCCTGTGTTCATCAGTAAGAAGCAACCTGTGCCATAGGTGTTTTTCACCATGCCTTTTTTGACGCACATTTGTCCAAACAAAGCGGCTTGTTGGTCGCCTGCAATGCCAGCAATCGGCACTTTTCCGCCCTGAATATAACGGCTATCCACATAGCCATAGATTTCGCTTGAGGATTTCACTTCAGGCAAAAGCGCTTTGGGAATTTGGAACAGTTCTAATAATTCATCGTCCCATTGCATGGTGTGAATATTGAACAACATGGTACGGCTGGCATTGCTGGGGTCAGTGACATGGACTTTGCCTTCGGTTAAACGCCAAACCAGCCAAGAATCTATGGTGCCAAAGGCCAATTCGCCTTTTTCGGCTTTTTCCCGAGCGCCTTCCACATTATCGAGCAACCAACGCACTTTACTGGCGGAGAAATAAGCATCAATCACCAAGCCAGTTTTCTTGCGGATAAAATCGCCGTATTCTTCTTTTAAGCTGTCGCAATAGCGGGCGGTACGGCGGTCTTGCCAGACAATGGCACGGGCAATGGGTTCGCCTGTTTTTCTGTCCCAAATCATGGTGGTTTCCCGTTGATTGGTGATGCCCACCGCAGCGATTTCTTCTTCACGCACCCGAGCTTTGGCAAGCGCTTCTTGCATCACGGATAATTGCGTACTCCAAATCGCTTCGGGATTGTGTTCCACCCAGCCTGCTTGGGGGAAATGTTGGGTAAATTCCTTTTGGGCGACATTCACAATTTCTCCAGCGTGATTAAAAATAATCGCACGAGAAGACGTGGTGCCTTGATCAAGGGCGATGATGTATTTCGCCATGTTATCTCTCCTGTGGTTATAAAGAATATTGCGAAACAAGCGCTTTGAAGCTCTCGATTTCGTGCATTTGGCGAGCATCGTCCCATTGGAGTTGCTCTGCCATAAAATGAGCGACACTTTCCGCTGCCTCGCCTGCAGCTCTAGCATCTAAGAACAGCAAACGAATCCGCCGTGCCAATACATCTTCCAGCGTCAAAGCGCTTTCGTGTTCCATTGCCCATAAAACTTGTGCGAAAGTGTAGGGATAATTGGGGTGAATAGCGGTTGCGAGTTTGGCGTTTTCTACACAAAGCGCTTTGATTTTCTCGGCATCACTACCATAAACCGCCAGATGGTTATCATCTAAATGCATACCGCTGATGCTGCCATGCAAAGCTAAATCTACTGTTTGACAAGCGCTTTGGGGCAACAAGCCTGCATGAATCGCGGCATCAATCGTATCTTCTGCCATTTGGCGATACGTTGTCCATTTGCCGCCCAAAACATGGATTAAGCCAGAATCGCTGACTTCAATCTTATGGCTACGCGAGACTTCTTTGGTCGATTTGCCAGCTTCTTTGGGAGCCGCCAGCGGTCGTAAGCCCACGAAAACACTTTTTACATCAGCACGAGTTGGTGCTTTTTTCAAATAATCTTTCGCCGTATCCAAAATAAATTGAATTTCTTGCTCCAAAGGCTTCGGCTCGTAATGCAAATCTTTAATCAGCGTATCGGTCGTACCCACCACCAATTTGCCATGCCAAGGCACTGCGAATAACACGCGACTATCGCTGGTTTTCGGCACCATCAAGGCATCAGTGCCTGGCAAGAACTCGCTGTCTAAGACAAGATGCACGCCCTGACTTGGCACAATCCGAGCATGGTCATTGGGGTCATCTAAGCGCATAATATCGTTAGCGAAAACCCCTGTGGCATTCACCACCGCTTTACCTTGCACCACATATTCCACGCCACTCATCTCATCGCGCACTTTCACGCCACAAATTTTGCCGCTCTCGTTTTTCTCCAAGCCAATCACCTTGCAGTAATTCAGCACCGTTGCGCCTTTATCCATTGCGGTTTGGGCAAGGGTTAAAGCCAATCGCGCATCGTCAAACTGACCATCGTAATAGCACACGCCAGCGCGTAATTTCTCATCTTTCACGCCAACCAAGCGCTTTTTTGCCTCTTCCTGAGACAAATGGCGCGTTTTACCAATGCTCAATTTGCCTGACAAACGGTCATAGAACCACAAGCCAAACGTGTAATAAGACGCTGTCCACCATTTCTCGCCTGGAATGATAAAAGGCTGAGTTTTGAAAAGATGCGACGCGTTTTTCGCCAAACGACCGCGTTCGCGCAATGCCTCGCGCACCAAAGCCACATCGCCTTGTGCCAAATAACGCACGCCACCATGCACCAATTTGGTCGAGCGGCTAGAAGTGCCTTTGGCAAAATCATGCGCTTCCAAGAGTAATGTGGAGAAACCGCGCGTGACGGCATCAAGTGCCGCACCTAAGCCACTTGCCCCACCGCCGATGATAATCACGTCCCAAGTTTTGGACGCATTGAGAAGATTTAACTGTTCGCTACGCTGGGTAATTGCCTTCATGAACGATTCCTGATGATGAGTAAAATTCAGAAATTAGCACCGCCAAAGCGTACCTGCAAGTTACGATTTAAAGCGATGATGAAAAGAATTGATTGTTTTGAACATAAGGAGCATATAGCTAAAGAAGATGAACAAAGCGCTTTGATAAGCTATAAAAAAGGCTAGGATTTCCTAGCCTTTAGCGTTTATGGGTTAGGGATAATAGCTTTTTGCAAGTGTTCCGCCAGATAAGCATCGCCTTCACGGCTTAAATGAATGCCATCTTTGTTGCGGATACGAAGCATTTTGCCATTGACGGTAATACTGTCTTGATAACTGCCTTTGGGCGAGATGAGCGTTTGCACCGAGAAAGGCGTTGCACCACTTGCTTCCGCCGTTTTCAAGACAAAATCATTTAAGTAACGGATTTTTTTATCATATTTTGCTGAACGCATGATAGGATAGCCCAGCCAAATCACGCGAATTTGGCGGCGGTGGGCGGAGTCGATGATACTTTTCATGCGTCCGCCATAAACAGCTTCCCATTCGGGCGTTTGGAATTTCACCACTTTCTTTCCATCTTGAATATCCCAAGGGTCGTTCGCGCCCATTTGAATGACCATCAATTTGATGTTGGGGTCATTTTGTTCACGAAGCCATTGTTCGATTTCATGAGGCCAGTCATAGTATTCACGATTGGTTAAGCCTGTGCTGTGACGCGCGAGGTTGGTGGAGCTGATGCCATGTTCTTGGGTTAGCCAGCGCTGAATAGGAGGAGCGAGAGATTGCATCATCGAATCGCCCATGAAAACAACGCGGTCACCTTTACCTAATGGGCTGATAACAGGCGGTTTGCTGGCAACGACTTCGCTCAAAGCGCTTTGTTCAACGCTGGGCGTTTCTGGGGCTGTGCTGCTTGGATTCTCTGTTGGCGCTGTTGTTTTCAAAGCGATCACAGGAGCTTCTTGGGCAGAGGTTGAGAGTTTCAAAACGGCAGGGCGTTGCAGATTGTGGTCGTAATAAGCAATTTGGCTCAGTTCGCGTTGCACAAAGTCATACATCAAAACATCAATCTCATACTTCAAAGCCTGTTCTTCAGGAGGCAGATGAGGCTCAGGCTGCGGAGGCTCAGACGGGAATTGGGCGACTTGTTCTACAGGTGTATCCATAAGCTCAAGGGTTGGATTTTCCAAAGCGCTTTGTTCATCAGAAGAGAACCACTGGCGGATATGGCGACCTGTTTGCCACCATGTATGCACTTCAAGAGATTCAAGAGGGCTTTGAGTGCGGTAGCTTTGTTGCCAGTAACGATTCAAGGAATGCTGATTCAGCCACACGCTTAAGAGCAACGCAGCAAAAAGTGAAAAGGTGATGGTGAACCAAGAATGAGGTTTAGAAGTTGGCATAAATAAACTCGGGAATACCTTCAGGGGCAAGCAAAATCAAGAGCGTAAACGCCAAGCTCAATGGCAGAAACCACAGCCAAGTGGGCAAGTATGACCACCACAACGGCAGCTTTTGGCGCAAAGATTGGCGGATAGGGTTAAGAGCAAGATACACAAGCAACACGATAATAGGCGCTAAATCCTCCAGTAAATTGGGTTTGTCACTTTGCCAAAGCGCTTTGATAAGATGGATTAAATCCTGCCAATGATGAGTGCGGAAAATGACAAAACTCAACACCACAAAATGAAAGGTCAAAAACCAAGCCATAAAAGAGGCAAGAGGCGCTGGCAAAGTGCTTTGTGTGGGCAAAGACTTACGCCAAATATTGAATATTATCAGTGCCAGCCCGTGCAACAATCCCCACAGCATAAAATTCACACTCGAGCCATGCCAAATGCCTGAAAGAGTAAAAGCGATGATGAGGTTGATTTGGGTGCGTGTAAAACCATGACGGCTGCCACCAAGCGGAATATAGATATAATCCCGAATCCAAGTGGAAAGGCTGATGTGCCAGCGTGACCAGAAATCTTGAATATTGCGAGCATTCAAGGGGCTATGGAAATTGGTAGGCAAGGAAAAGCCGAGCAAAAGTGCTAAGCCACAGACCAAATCGCTGTAGCCTGAGAAATCAAAGTACAGCTGAAAAGTGTAACCATACCAAGCGCTTAATTGTTGAAATGCGCTGAAATCCATAGGATTTTCAAACACAGGACGCACCCATGCACTTGCCACCCACGCGCTCAACACCCAAGCCTTCAATAAGCCCAATAAAATCAACACGATGCCTTTGGTTGGTTGGCTGAGTTCTCGCTCTTCGGTTAAAAGTGAATACATGCCCTGTTGCTCGCCCAAAGCGCTTTTGAACGTATGGGCGCGAGCGATGGGCCCTGCGGTGATGGTGGGAAAAAAGCTGAAGTAGAGGAGCAATTCAGGGTAGGGCAGGGGTTGTAAATTGCCACGATAACGCTCGATTAAATAGCTGATGGCTTGGAAAGTATAGTAAGACAATCCCAGTGGCATCACCAAATCCAGCGTTTCAATCAACCCCAACGTTCGCAAGATAGGCGCGTAATCATCAAAATATTTCATACTCGCCAAAAAGAGAAGGCTGCCGATAATGCCTATGGTCAGCAGCTTTTGGGGCAAAGCGCTTTGTCTTTCTTCCTCATCAACATCATCGCTTAGGAAATTATCCAATGTTGCGATAAAGATGCTATAGCCCAAGACGCTCCACAAAGCGCTTGGTTTGACGTAATAAAGTAAGCCCAAGCTAAGCAGAAGTAACAGCGTATTTTGCGTACGCACAGAAGTTGAACATGCCCAATAAATGGGCATAAACGCCACGAACAACAAGGCAAACTCAGGGCTTAAGAAGGGCATGGCGTTTGGGGGTTAGGGATTAATGATGGTGACCGTGAGCGCCGTGTGCATGCCCATGCGCGACTTCATCTTCACTGGCAGCGCGAACTTCATCAACAGTGGCTTCAAAGCGAATGGTTTTGCCTGCCAGAGGGTGGTTGCCATCGATTTTGACGGTATCTTCGTTGATTTCAAGAATATGGAACAAAATCACTTGACCTGTTACGGGGTTATGACCTTCCAACACCACACCTACCGCAATATCATTGGGCATATCGGCTTTGCTTTCGGTGCGAATCAATTCAGGGTTGTATTCCCCGAAATGCTCGCTGGGCTGGAGTTCGAGTTCGATTTTATCGCCTACTTGTTTGCCTTCCAGCTCTTGTTCAACGCGTGGCAAAATGCCGTGATAACCGCCATGTAAATAGCTCATTTGGGCATTTTGTGCGGGAATAAAACGATTTTGAGGCCCCTGCAATTGGCTAAGTTTGTAGCTGATGGTGACAACAGTATTCTGGCTGATTTTCATAGGATTTCCTTGTTGATACAAAAGCTACATTCTAACAAAGAGCCAAAGCGCTTTGTTCGGTAATATTGATGAAGAGAGGGAGTTAAAATAGCCAAGCCAAGAGATAAGTGATGATGATGGCGTATCCAGCAGCTAAAACATCATCAACCATAATCCCTAAGCCGCCTTTGAGATGCTTATCAAACCAGCGAATTGGTGTGGGTTTGACAATATCAAAGAGGCGAAACAAGAGAAAAGCGAGGACATAAGTCCCCCAGCCACTCCATGCCCAAAGCGCTTTGGGGGCAAGCAAAAGCACCAGCCACACGCCGATGATTTCGTCCCACACAATTTCCCCAAAATCATGCACTCCCAAATCTTCTGCTGTCTGCCCGCAAAGATAGCAACCTAGAGCAAAGCCCAAAGCGCTTAGGATAAGCATGCCTGTTTGCCCTAGCCATGAAAAGAGTGGCACAAACAATACAATGCCCATCAACGTTCCCCAAGTGCCTGGTGCGGGGTGAATTAAGCCACTGCCTAAGCCATAAGCCAAGAAATGCACAGGTTTTTGGATAAGGGATTGGAACGTGTGGGGGCGGAAGTTTTTGGGATTTTTCATGGCAAAGCGCTTTGTTGGGATTAAACGGTTTTGGAGAAACGGTGGTCAGGATTTTTCTGACGATAAAAATCAAACACCATCGCAATGTTTCTGATGAGCAAACGCCCAAGAGGTTTCACGCGTAATTGTTCTTCATCATATTCAATCAAATCATCTTGGGCAAGCGAGGTGAGTTGTTGCCATTCGCGAGAAAAATAATGTTTAGCATCAATACCAAAGCGCTTTGAGACCTCGTTCAGATTCAAGCCAAGATTGCACATAATCTCCGTAATCACATAACGGCGAATCAAATCATCTTGATTCAAAGCAATGCCACGATGAATGGGAATCTCGCCTTTATCAAGGCGTTGATAATAGCGGCTGCGTGCTTTCTCGTTTTGGCTATAACTGTTGCCTACCATCGAAATCGAGCTGATGCCAAAGCCGAGTAAATCACAATGGGAGAAGGTGGAATAGCCTTGAAAATTGCGGTAGAGCGTGCCTTGTTTTTGATGTTGAACGAGGGAGTCGGATTGTTTGGCGAAATGGTCTAAGCCAATGAATTCATAGCCGTTCTCGGTAAGCGCTTTGATGCTGTGTTCGAGCATGGCAAGCTTTTCATCTGAGCTGGGCAAATCGCTGTCCACAATTTGCTTTTGCGCCCCAAAAATGTGGGGCATATGAGCATAATGGAAAATGGCGAGTCGGTCGGTATCTAAGGTGAGCATTTGCTTGATGGTTTCTTGGAAACTCAAAGCGCTTTGCTTGGGCAAGCCGTAAATCAAATCGGCGCTGATGCTGTGGTAGCCACAATCACGCGCAGCTTCTACGGTGGCTTTGACCTCTTCATACGGTTGAATGCGATTGACTGCCTGCTGAACCTGAGGATTAAAATCCTGAACGCCAAAGCTTACGCGGTTAAAGCCTAGCGAACGTAAATGGCGTAAATCATCATGGGTGACGGTGCGTGGGTCAATTTCGATGGAAAATTCCCCCACATCATCGGCAGCAAAGGTGAAATGTTGATGCAAAATCGCAAACAAACGCTCTTGTTCTTCACGGCTTAAAAAGGTTGGTGTGCCACCGCCAAAATGCAATTGCACCACTTCACGCTTGCCACCTAAATACTGGGCTTGCAATGCCATTTCACGCTCTAAATAATCGAGATATTGTTGGGCTTGGCTGTGGTTTTTGGTGATGATTTTGTTGCAGCCACAGTAAAAACAAACGTTTTCACAGAAAGGAATATGAATATACACCGAAAGCGCTTTGCCACTCTCAGCATTGCCTTTTAAGAATTGGATATGTTCCGCTTCGCCAAATTGTGGGTGAAACTCGACCGCTGTAGGATAAGAGGTATAACGTGGGCCACTTTGGCTGTATTTATGAATAAGGGCGCGGTCAAAATAACGGGTCATAGGACAAACTCCAAAAGCTGCGATTCGGTAAAGGGGAAAAGCAATTCACGGTCAATATCGTGACGATAAACCACAGGCACTAGCCAATCGTATTGCGCCTTTAAGCCATCATCGGTATCAATATCCACCAGCTGATGTTCAATTTGATGATGCAACAACCACTCTCGAACCTGATAACACAAATGGCAACCTAAGCGAACATAAACCGTAAGCATTGTGGGCTTTTCCTGAGCATTAAAACAAAGCGCATAGTCTAGCGTAAAATATTGGCTTTTTAGATGAGGAGGTGGTGATGTCTTGGTTTGAAGCAGTAGTTTTGGCGTTGGTTCAGGGGGTTACGGAATTTTTGCCTGTTTCCAGCTCGGCACATTTGCTGTTGGTGCCCTTTTTGTTTGGCTGGGCAGATCAAGGCTTGGCGTTTGATGTAGCGGTGCATTTGGGAACGCTGGTGGCAGTGGTATCGTATTTTTGGAAAGACATTAAGCCTATGATTTATCACGGTCTACAAACCTTAACGCCTCGCCCAGCGCCTGACCCTGAGGGCTATGGCAGGCTGGCATGGGGCGTGGTGATAGCAACCTTGCCGATTGGAATGTTGGGCTTGTTGTTGTCTGATGTTGTGGAAAATCATTTACGCTCGGTGTTGGTGTTGGCGTTGGCAACGATGGTGTTTGGTGTGTTGTTGGGGTGGGCGGAGAAACGGAGTCAAAACAATGCTGCCCAAAAGGGGTTACGCTATTTAACGTGGCAAAGCGCTTTGGGTTTTGGTTTTGCACAATGCCTCGCCATGATTCCTGGCACTTCTCGTTCAGGCATAACCTTAACTGCAGGCTTATGGCTAGGGTTTGACAAAGAGAGCGCCGCGAAATTTTCATTTTTGATGTCTATTCCTACCATTTTGCTGGCAGGTTTGCTACATACCGTAAAACTAGCCAAAAGCGATTTGCCTGTCGATTGGGGCGCAATGGGGATTGGGATTTTGGTCTCGATGGTGGCGGGATATTTGTGTATTCGTTTGTTTATGCAGGCGCTCGCCAAGATTCCACTGATGGTTTATGTTTACTATCGCTTGGGCTTGGGGCTTGTCTTGTTGTGGTTGTATTATCGCTAACCTTGCAAAAGCGTAACCATCAAAGCGCTTTGGGTTATAATCGCGAATGGTTCGCCTTTGGGCGAGATTTATTGGATTTTTGAGAAAAGAAGGAGTTGTTATGAGTGAAGAAGTGAAACAAGGTTTGGTGCTGGAATTGCGTAAATTGTATGTGAGCGATTTATCGATTGAAGTTCCACACGCGCCTGCCATTTTCCAAGAGGAATTTGAGCCAGAATTGTCACTGGGCGTGACTCATGAAGGTGAGCGTTTGCCTGAGGAAAATTATCACAATGTGAAGCTTCGTCTAACTTTAACTGCCAAAACTGCTGAAGATAAGACGGTGTATTTGGTGGAAGTGGTGCAAGGTGGTGTTTTTGAAATCAGCGGTTTGACAGATGTTCAATTGCATCATGCCATTCACGTTTACTGCCCAAGCGTTTTGTTTGCTTATGCGCGTGAGGCTGTATCCAATGCGCTTTATCGTGCAGGCTTCCCGAATCTGTTCCTCTCGCCTGTGAATTTTGAAATGATTTACCAAGAGCGTATGCAGGCATTAATTGCGGAACAAGCTGAACAAGAAGCGAAAAAAGACGACAAATAAGAGGATTTATGGCAAAAGTCGCGGTGATGGGCGCGGGTAGCTGGGGAACGGCGCTGGCGTTGCAGCTTTCCCAAAATGCCCACGAGGTTTGGTTGTGGGGTCATAATCCTCAACATATTCAAGCGCTTTGTGAGCATCGCGCCAATCAGCGCTATTTGCCTCATTATGCTTTTCCGCCCAACTTACGTCCAACTGCTGATTTGGCAGAGGCTTTAAGGGGGGCGGAATTGTTGTTGATTGTAGTGCCGAGTCATGCTTTCTCTGAAACGCTGGCGCGATTAAAGCGCTTTGCATCAGATGAACAAATCCCTTTACCGCCTATCATGTGGGCAATTAAAGGTTTTGAGGCAGAAACAGGGCGACTTTTAACTGAAGTTTTCCATGAGCATTTTGGCGAACACAGTCACGCTATTTTGGCAGGCCCCTCATTTGCCAAAGAAGTGGCAGCTCAAAATCCCACTGCCGTGACCATCGCTGCTCGGCGCACGGAAGAGGCGCAACGTTTCGCGCAATATGTCTATGGAAAGCGCTTTTTGTGTTACACCAGCACAGATTTAATCGGCGTGCAGATTGGTGGAGCAGTGAAAAATGTCATTGCTATTGCCACAGGTATTGCTGATGGTTTGGGCTTAGGGGCAAATACGCGAGCTTTGCTGATTACGCGAGGTTTGCATGAAATCCGACGTTTGAACAATGCGTTAGGCGGTGAGCGAGAAACGTTAATGGGCTTGGCTGGCTTGGGCGATTTAATGCTAACCTGTACGGATAACCAATCACGCAATCGCCGTTTTGGCTTGTTGCTGGGCGCTGGAAAAAGCGCTTTGGAGGCAAAAGCTGAGATTGGGCAAACAGTTGAAGGAGAAGGCGCAGCCTTTGATGCTTTCCAGTTGGCAAAGCGCTTTGGGGTTTATATGCCAATTACAGAACATTTGGTGCAATTGTTAAGTGGCGAGATTGAGCTTGAGGCTTGTGTGCAAAGTTTATTGAATCGCAGCATCAAAACGGAATACGCATAAATGTTGCCGTTTTTGAATGTAATTTATGAAGACCGCGATGTGTTTGTGGTGAATAAACCATCGGGGTTATTATCCGTTCCAGGTCGGGGCGAGGAAAAATTTGATAGCGTACAAAGCCGTTGCCAAGCACTTTGCGCTGGAGCAATGGCGGTGCATCGGTTAGATATGGCAACCAGCGGTATCTTGATGATTGCTAAGCATAAAGAAGCAGAAAGACACTATAAAACCGTTTTTGAAAAGCGCTTTGCCAGCAAAACTTACATTGCTATAGCACAAGGTATCATGTCTGAAAAACAAGGCTCTATGACAGAACCTATGCGTACCGATTGGGAACGCCGTCCCATACAAATGATTGATTTCGAACAAGGAAAACCAGCGCATACCGATTTTGAAGTTTTGAGCTACGAACAAGGGCATACACGCGTTAAACTCTATCCCCATACAGGTCGCTCCCACCAATTGCGCCTGCATCTTGCTCATCGTGGGCATCCTATTCTTGGAGATGAGTTTTATGGTAATGCCCAACTTTCTCCTCGCTTACTCTTACACGCTACAGCACTCAAACTCCCACGACTCGATGGCAAATCCTTGCACATTATCTGCCCCACACCGTTCTAAAGCGCTTTGGACATACTATTGGTGTTATGTTTTTCACTTGGGGGTTTCACCCCCAAACCCCCACAAGGGGTGTTACACCCCTTGACCCCAGAGCATTAAAAAGT
>JAUNEA010000001.1 GCA_030525785.1 Cardiobacteriaceae bacterium | reverse complement strand
CCAAAAAGTCTGAGCCTAAGAAAACAGAGCCTAAAGTAGATAATAAAAAACAAGCAGAAGAAAAGAAAAAAGCTGAAGCAGCACAAAAAGCTGCTGCGGCGCGTAAAGCTGCTGAAGCTCAAAAACAAGCTGAAGCCAAACGTAAAGCCGAAGCTGCCAAAGCTGCTGCAGCTAAAAAAGCAGCAGAAGCAAAACAAAAAGCCGAAGCTGCTAAAAAAGCGAGTGAGGCGGCGGCAAAAAAAGCAGCTGATGCGAAAAAAGCGGCAGAAGCAGCGGCAAAAAAGGCAGCTGACGCTAAGAAAAAAGCAGAATTGGAACGTATGCAACGTGAATTAGCAGCTGAAGCAAAGCGCTTAGCAGCAGAAGAAGCGAAGCGTCAAAATGAGCTGGCGGCTATGCAGGCAAGTTTGGCGCGTGAGGCAGCGCGTTATGAAAAAGAAGAGGCTTTACGCGAGTTTGCAAGCCGTTTAGGAGATAGAATGAAGCGCTTTTGGGTATTACCACCCAATACGCCAACGGGTCTATCAGCAAAATTGCATTTGAAAGTGAATAGACAAGGCAAAATTACGCAAGTCAAAATTCATCAAGGCAGTGGTTATCAACTGTTTGACAATGCAGCAGTGAGCGCGGTTTATGCTGCAGAGCCTTTGGATTTGCCAAGTCAAAAAGAGGCTTTGAATACTTTATTAACAGAAGGTATCGTGATTACCTTCAGCCCATAAATTAATAAGGTGAAGAAAGTGGACAGTAGCCCACTTTGTTGGTTTAGATGATGCCTTCATGGTTAGGGCTTGAAAATGCGCTTTTGTATATATCGCACATAAATTTCCGCCAATATGGCTGAAGTAGTCAAAATTAAGGCAGCGTAGAGCGTTACCTCCCAAACAGGTAATTCGGTCTTCTCTAAGAAATCCCGAAACCATACGCCAAAAAAGCCCAAAATAATCCAGTGAATACAATAAACTTGGTTGATGTTTTGGCTTAAATTGAATAAAGGACGGAAGTATTTTTGGGGAAATAGTTCCAACAGGGCGTAACAAAAACCAAACCAACCGACCACCAAACATAAAATAAACGTGGCATCGATAAGATTCATGTAATAGTGAGAATTGGTGGCATCGCGATACATTCCCCAGCCCATATGCATGGTCAGTGTTATGTAACCTAAGCCTAAAATCATGCCAATGGGCATAGCCAAGCTGTAGAAAAGCGCTTTGTCTTGGCAACGTTGATAGGTCAAGCCAAAACAATAGCCAAAGGTGGGGAAAATCAGCCAGTTCAAAAAAGGGAAAAAGGTTTCATCGCTGGCAGCCCAAAAGTAGCCCAAAAATTGCTTGCCAACGTGATGCTCGATTGTGATGCCATTCAAAGCGCTTCCCAACAAAGAGCATATTATGGCAATGATGGCTAAAGCTTTGGGGCTGAGTTGATGTTGTGTTGCCCAGCCAAAATAGAGAAAGGCTAAGCCCGCAAATTGCAAAATATCCACGCTAACCAACCAAGCGATTTCATATTCATAATCAAATGGTTGATCTAATCCAACTGAGCGCCATACCGCAGGTGATACAAAACGCACGATATTCAGCACAAAGCCAATCACCAGCAAGGTTATGCCGCGTTGGTAGAAATGGTGGGCAGTGCCGTGTTTGGTATAAACCAAGCCAATGCCTAATGCCACCATAAACACAGGAGCTGCAAATGGGCCACCAAAAACCTTTTCAATCAAGGTTGGCATTAAAGCTTCCGTCACAGATTCTGTTTCTTCTAAAGTATGTACCCATGCCATGAACATCAGGGCAAAGGCTTTGGCAAGATCAATCTCAAGCTGTCTGCCAGTATTGATTTTTTGATAAGTAAAACTATTTTTTATTAAAAACATTGCATTAACCCAGAGAGATGCCCATTTCTCCTTGCTTTGAAGAGGGGGCATTTTAGAGAAGAAGAGAAAAAGGGTGGAGCCTAACACTCCACCCTGCCTACAAAGCGCTTTGTTCGCCTTCTTTGAAAATCTTGCCCGAAAGCTTAGCCTTGTCCAAAGCGCTTTGGCAATTCGTCCTCAGCTATCGGCGCAATATTCCAAATATAGTGGCAATAATCCTGAATCGAACGGTCGGAGGAGAAATAGCCCATGTTGGCAATATTGAGCAAAGCAGATTTCAACCAAGCGCTTTGATGGCGATAATGTTCATCGGCACGGTTTTGTGCGTGTACATAGCTTTCAAAATCAGCCATCAGCTGATAATAATCAGAGCCGAACAAATCAGCGTAACGATTAGGTTCATGAGGCGAGAAAGTGCCTGTGGTGATTTGGTGAACCACGCGACGTAAGGCTGGAATCTCAATTTGATATTTGAACCAATCATAACCTTCACGACGCAAAGCTTCGACTTGTTCTACCGTGTTGCCGAAAATGAAAATATGCTCAGAGCCAACATGTTCCAAAATTTCCACATTCGCGCCATCGAGTGTGCCAATGGTTAATGCACCGTTGAGGGCGAATTTCATATTGCCTGTGCCAGAGGCTTCTGTGCCAGCAAGAGAGATTTGTTCCGATAAATCCGCAGCAGGGATAATGAGTTGTGCGAGGCTTACGCTGTAATTAGGGATAAAGACAACTTTCATCAGCCCACGAATCCGCTCATCATGATTGATAACGTGTGCCACATCGTGAATCAAGCGAATCACTTTTTTCGCTGCCACATAAGATGATGCGGCTTTGCCTGCAAAGATGAATACGCGTGGTTGCCAATCGGCATCGGGGTTATCCAAAATGCGATTGTAGCGGTCAATGATATGCAACACATTGAGGGCTTGGCGTTTGTATTCATGAATCCGTTTAATCTGCACGTCAAAAAGCGCTTTGGGGTCAATCGTGATGCCTTGTGTGGCTTTTATATAATCGGCAAGTTTTTGTTTGGCTTTGGCTTTAACATCGGCAAAAGCGCTTTGTACCTCAGCTTTATCTGCCAGAGGCGCGAGCTGTTGGAGATTCTCCAAATGCATGAGCCAATTTTGATGCCCCAATTGTTGGTGGATAAATTGCGTCAGTGGTGGATTAGCGATGGCAATCCAGCGGCGAGGTGTGACACCATTGGTGACGTTGGTAAAGCGCTCAGGATACAAACGAGCGAAGTCAGCAAAAATAGAGGTAGTCATCAAATCAGAATGGATTTTGGCAACGCCATTGATTTTATGCGAACCAATCACCGCCAACCATGCCATGCGTACACGGCGCTCATGCCCCTCTTGAATGATGGAAACACGGCGGATAAATTCCTCGTTGTACACGCCATCAGAACGCAAAGCGCTTAGGAAGTGGGCGTTGATTTCTAAAATAATATCCAAATGGCGAGGCAGTAAACGCGCCATTAAATCAACCGACCATGTCTCCAAAGCCTCATTCATTAAGGTGTGGTTGGTGTAGGAGAAGATACGGCAACACATCGACCAAGCGCTTTGCCAGTCAAAATGATGCTCATCAAGCAAAATACGCATCAGCTCAGGAATGGCCAAGACAGGGTGCGTGTCATTTAAATGAATGGAGACTTTATCTGCTAAGTTGCTTAAATCAGGGTTACGACAGAGATGGCGAGCGATAATATCTTGAATCGAGGCGCACACCAAAAAATACTCTTGCTTCAGGCGCAACTCACGACCAAAATCCGTAGAATCATTGGGATAGAGAACGCGTGAGATATTCTCATCGCTGTTTTTGGCATGAACCGCAGCCGAATAATCGCCCTGATTGAAGTTGCCCAAATCAAACAAATTATCGCCATGAGCGCTCCACAGGCGTAAAGAGTTGGCTAAACCACCACCATAAGCAGGAATGACTTCATCATAACCCATAGCAGTTACATGCTCACTGGGCTGCCAATGCTTGCCTTGTTCATCATGATGCAAATGCCCACCGAAGTAGACAGAATAACGTTTGTTGGGGCGTGAGAATTGCCATGCTGAGTCATAATCCAGCCATAAATCGGGCTTTTCAACTTGCTGACCATCGATAATCTCTTGTTTGAACATGCCGTATTGGTAGCGAATACCATAGCCCATTGCAGGAATGCGCAAGGTGGCGAGTGAATCTAAAAAGCAAGCTGCCAAGCGTCCTAATCCGCCATTGCCTAAGCCAGGGTCTAGCTCTTCTTCTACAATATCATCAAAATTCATGCCCATATCAGAGAAAGCTTGTTTGAAGCTGTCATACAAACCTTCATTCAAAAGCGCATTGCTAAAGGCTCGCCCCATGAGAAATTCCATCGAAAGATAGTAAACGCTGCGTTTGCTTTCATGTTCATGTGCACGGCGAGTTTTGATTAAATCCTCCGCCATTAAATCACGCGCGGCAAACATCGCAGCTTGGAGCCAATGGCTGGGTTTGGCATCTTTAGGATCCACGCCTAAGATAAAAATCAGTTTGTAGGCGATAGATTTACGAATGGCTTCGGGGTCGCTGGTGGGAGCGCGGTATTCGTACTGGCTGAGTTCGGTCATAGGTATCCCTTATGGTGATTAAGCAAAAGGGTATTGTACGGATAAGCTTAGATAAACCAAAGCGCTTTGAGGACGCGATGAACATGAGGTCATCAATCTTCCACAAAGCGCTTTAAGCCTTAAGCGCCTTGATAAAGTTCTTGATAGGTCTTAGCGGACTTTTCCCAGCCAAAATCTTGTTTCATGGCTTGCAGCATCATGGCTTGCCATGTTTCTGGATTTTGCTTGATTTGGAGGAGGTGGTAAAGCGCTTCGCTCAGTTCGTGAACATCAGCATGCTCAAAAACCACGCCTGTTTGGTCATGCATGACCGTATCCGCTAAGCCACCTGTTTTCCGAACCAAAGGAAGCGTGCCGTATTTCAGCCCATAAAGTTGGGTTAAGCCACAAGGCTCGAAACGGCTTGGTACTACAATAGCATCAGCGCCAGCAATCAATTGATGTGAAAGGGCTTCGTGGTAGCCAATGTAGCACGCCACTTGCTCGGGGTATTCGTGCGCGAGTTTTTCAAAAGCGCTTTGTAATCCCTTATCGCCACTGCCCAACAAAATAAACTGCAATGAAGGCTGGGCTTTGAGTTGGTGTTGTAAGGCGTAATAGAGTAAGTCTGCGCCTTTTTGTTCGGTGAGACGAGAAACCATTGTCAGCAGTAAAGCTTTGGGATTTTCCTTCAGGGCAAAGCGCTTTTGTAGCTCGGCTTTATTTTGAGCTTTGGCTTTGAGGGTTTTGGCATCGTAAGGAGAAACAATCAGAGTATCGGTTTTAGGGTTCCAAATCGTTTCATCAACGCCATTTAAAATGCCATGCAATCGCCCTTGATACGATAAATGACGTAACAAGCCATCAAGCCCATAACCCTGCTCAGGGGTTTGGATTTCTTGGGCATAAGTGGGGCTGACGGTTGTGCTGTGGTCGCTGTAAAACAAGCCTGCTTTTAAGAAAGAGAATTGTCCGTAAAGCTCCGCGCCTTCTGTTTGATAGCACCAATCAGGTAACCACAAATCGCGCACATGATGCGGATAGAAGCAACCTTGATAGGCAAGGTTGTGAATGGTGAACACAGATTTCACATCACGCCGCCCCCAAGCTGTTAAATACAACGGCGCAAGCCCTGCTTGCCAATCGTGGGCGTGGAGAATATCTGCTTTGCCCCAGAGTGGGTCAATGCCTGTAGCAATGGCAGCGGCTGCCCAGCCCAATAAACCAAAGCGGTAGACGTTATCGGCGTAATCTTGATAATGTTCGTTATGGTAAGGATTGCCTTTGCGATCGTAAAGATGGGGCGCATCGATAAGGTAAAGCCCAATGCCTTGATACTCAGCGTAACGAATAACCACATAGCCTGCAAAGGTATCGCGCCGTGCGACTTCTGCGGTAAACGGTAATTTTTGGCGCACATCGTGATAATAAGGCAAGACCACCCGTACCTCATGCCCCAAAGCGCTTTGGGCAAACGGCAGAGCGCCAAGAACATCAGCAAGTCCGCCTGTTTTGATGAGCGGATAGAATTCGGAGCTGGCGTGTAAAATCTTCATGATGATTCCTTGAAATAATGAAAATAAAGCGCTTTGGGCGATTGCTTAACTCAAAGCGCTTTGGCGAGGCTGTTTATCCTTGAGTGTCTAACCATGCTTGCAACATGGAGCGTGTGACCAAAGTCACTTTGCCACTGCTGCTGATACGGAAACCACGTTTTCTATCTTCTTCCACATCAACCCCAATCTCAATGCCATCGGGAATGATGCATGAGCGCTCGACGATGCAGTTTTTTAAGCGACAATTTTTGCCAATCTGAACATTGGGCAAAATGACGGCGTGGTCAATGACAGTGCCAGATTGAACCTTGATGCGGTCAAAGAGAACGGAGCTGCTGATTTCGGCATCGGTGATGATGCAACCACCGCCGATAAGCGAGTTATCAAGGGTTTTATCGTGTTTTTCTTTGTAGAAGAACTTGGTGGGCATGGGTTGGGTGGGGAGTCCACGAATTTGCCACTCAGGGTCGAATAAATTCAGCTGTGGGCGTTCGCTGACCAAGTCGATATGAGCATTCCAGTAGCTATCCAGTGTTCCCACATCACGCCAGTAAATCTCGCCTTCTGCACTTCTGCCCATGCAAGATTTGCTGAATGGGTGCGCGTATAACACGCCTTCTTTCAACGCACGGGGCATAATATCTTTTCCGAAATCGTGATGCGTATCCTCGCGCAACACTTCTTCTTCCAACATTTGATACAAATAATCAGCATTGAACACATAAATGCCCATCGAAGCCAGCGAGTAATCAGGTTTATCGTGCATGGGCGGTGGGTCTTTGGGCTTTTCCACAAAGCTTTGCACTTGTAATTTGTCATTCACAGACATAATGCCGAATTGGTCAGCCTCATGGCGTTTGACTTCAATGCAGCCCACCGTGCATTTGGCTTTGGAATGAATATGGTCGCGCAACATTTGGCGATAATCCATTTTGTAGATATGGTCGCCAGCCAAAATCAGTACATATTTAGGCTTGTAATGCTCTTTGATGATGCTGATGTTTTGCCACACCGCATCGGCTGTGCCGCGATACCACATGTTTTCATCAACTTGCTGACGCGCAGGCAACATATCCACAAACTGACGGCGTTCGCGCGGCAAGAAAGACCAAGCATGTTGCAAATGGCGTAAGAGCGAGTGTGCGCCATATTGGGTAATCACGCCAATGCGCAACAAATTGGAGTTTAAACAGTTGGATAGCGTGAAATCGATGATGCGCCAGTTGCCGCCAAAATAAACGGCTGGTTTAGCGCGCATATCGGTCATTTCATGCAAACGTGTGCCTCGTCCGCCAGCCAAAATCAGCACCAACGTATCGTTGGCAATGTCGGTATTGTGGAGAAAATCCTCATGGTTATTATGGTTGTTCATCGTTTAACTCCTCGTGATAGAAAACCCACAGACCAAGCGATGAAACTTGGAACGTGTGATGGGGGGAAAGGGCGGGGCTGGTGGTGAAACAGAGCTTCAAAGCGCTTTGGGGGAGCGTGAAGGTTTCGGGGGCATCTTTGCCATTGATGAGGATAGACCAGCGTTGATTCAGCCTGATTTGCATGGCTTTACGCGAGTGGTCATGCCAATTTTCTACTTGCATCGGCAAACCTTCAGGGCTTAGCCATTGCACATGGTGGTGGTCTAACCATCTATCCTCACGCAAGGCAGGAATTTGAGTACGCAATTGCCAAAGCGCTTTGATGCTGGAGGTGAAGTTGGGGATAGGGTTTGACCAATGGAGCCAAGTGGTTTTGTTGTCTTGGCAGTAGGCATTGTTGTTGCCGAGTTGGCTGTGGTTGAGCTCATCGCCAGCAAGCAACATTGGCGTGCCTTTGGAGAGTATCAAGCTGGCGAGCAAAGCGCTTTGGGCGCGGTGGCGTTTTTTGAGAATATCAGGGTTTTGGCTGATGCCTTCTTCGCCAAAGTTATGGCTGCGGTTATCGTGATGACCATCGCGGTTGTTTTCGCCATTTTGGAGATTGTGTTTGTGTTGGTAGCTGACTACATCGCAAAGGGTAAAACCATCATGGGCGGTGATGAAATTAAGGCTGTGGTGAGGGCGATAGGTTTTGGGGTAGAAATAATCATCGGAGCCTGCAAAGCGCTTTGCCAGCGTATCCAATCGACCATTTTGCTCAAGCCAGAAGCTACGCATATCATCGCGAAATGCGCCATTCCATTGGCTGAAGTTGGTTGGAAAATGCCCTACTTGGTAGGTTCCTAAATCCCATGCTTCTGCAATGAGTTTGCAGGGGGCGAGAATGGGGTCTTGTTGGAGAGTATGGAAGAATTTGCCTTGTCGTTGGAAGAGGTTTTGCCCTTGCTCATCGTATTCTCTCCCCAAAATAGTTGCTAAATCAAAGCGGAAACCATCAATATGGAATTCAGTGACCCAATAACGCAAGCTATCCAGTAGCCAGCGCGTCACCAAAGGTTCTGCCACATTGATGGTATTGCCACAGCCTGAGAGATTGAGGGGGGCGTGATGGTCATCGTGCAGATACCACAGTTGATTGTCGATGCCCCGCTGCGAGAGCATCGCGCCTGATAAATCTTGCTCGGCACTGTGGTTGTAGACCACATCTAAAATCACTTCAATGCCAGCGCGATGAAGCGCTTTGACAGCCGTTTTGAATTCCCATGCAGCGCGTTTGGGGTTTTGGGCATAGCGTGGTTCAAGAGCAAAGGCGGATAAGGTATTGTAGCCCCAGTAATTGGTCAGACCACGAGCTTGCAGTTGCCATTCGTCAAGATGCTGATGGATAGGGAGCAGTTCAATAGCTGTGATGCCAAGCGCTTTGAGATGCTGGATAACGCGCTCATCAGAAAGCGCGAGATAGCTGCCAGCGTTCTTCAAATGGGGGAATAATTGGGTTAAGCCTTTGACGTGGGCTTCATAGATGAAGGTGTCAGACCAATCATGGCGTGGTGGTTTATCCTCTTCCCAATCAAAGGGTTCATCAGGAAGACAAAGCGCTTTGGGCGCGAGATGGGCATTATCGCGAGGGTCATCATGGTGAAACCATGCTCGCTTTTGTTCGGTAGACAAATCCACCTCGCCAACAATCACTTTGGCATAAGGGTCAAGTAAGAGTTTGTTGGGATTGGCAAAAAGCCCATATTCAGGCTGATGCTGACCATACACACGGTAACCATAAAGCACGCCATCTTTAGGGAAATGGGGGGCATCAAGTGCCAAGAAACCATGCCAAATATCGCCTGTTTGAGTGAGAGCAAAGCGCTTTTCCTCAGGCATGAACACACATAGCTCGATTTTATCGGCACAGCGAGAGGCAAGGGCAAAGTTGATGCCGTTGGGTTCTAAGCTTGCGCCCAGTGGATAGGGCTTGCCTGTTTGGAAAGAGAGAGAAGGCATGGCACTCATTTTTTACCTTTTTTCTGGCGCACTTTAGGGGCAGCTTTTGGGAGCGATGGTGTCTTGGAGGCTCGGTGCAAAGCGCTTTGATAAAGGTAGACAGTAGAAAGTGGCGGCAGGGTAAAGGCAAGATAGGGCTTGCCATGTTCATCGTTTTTCGTGTCCAAGTAGGAAGGTACAAGAACATCGCTACCATGAAAAGCGCTTTGGTCAGAATTGAGGAGCAATTGATAACGCCCTGCTTGTTTTACAGGCACCCGATAATCCTCACGCACCACAGGCGTGAAATGGCTCACCGCTAAAAGCGCATTGCCATCGCGGTCATATCGTTCAAAGGCATAGACGGAATGGTTGCCATCATCAACCACGCACCATTCAAATCCCTGAGGATTACTGTCAAGCTGATAGAAGGCTGGGTATTGTTGGTAGAGATGGTTCAGCGTGCGCAGATAGGTTTGCATGGTTTGATGCCACGCTCCTTCCTCATCAAGCAAATGCCAGCTCAAAGCGCTTTCCTCATTCCATTCCAAGCCTTGCGCAAATTCATTGCCCATAAACAGCAGTTTCTTGCCTGCATGGGCAAACATAAAGCCGTAATAGGCGCGAAGATTGGCGAACTGTTGCCAACAATCGCCTTGCATTTTGCCAATCATCGAACCCTTGCCATGTACCACTTCGTCATGCGATAGAGGCAACACAAAATGCTCACTGTATTGATACATCATGCCGAAGGTGAGGGCTTGATGATGGTATTTGCGGTTGATGGGGTCTTCTTTGAGGTAACGGAGGGTATCGTTCATCCAGCCCATGTTCCATTTATAGTGGAAGTTTAAGCCTTGCTCATGGGTAACATGAGGGAAGGAGGTGGATTCTTCTGCCATCATGATGGCTTGTGGGATTTCTTGACGAATAAGCGCATTGGTTTCTCGCAAGAAAGCGATGGCTTCTAAATTTTCTCGACCGCCGTATTCATTGGCAATCCACTCTCCATCTTTGCGCGAATAATCGCGGTAAATCATGGAAGCAACCGCATCAACACGCAAGCCATCAAAGCCAAAATGCTCCAGCCAATAAAGCGCATTGCCCGCAAGGAAATTTTTGACCTCATGGCGACCAAAGTTGTAAATCAAGGTGTTCCAATCTTGATGATAGCCTTCGCGTGGGTCTTGGTGTTCATAGAGGGCGCTGCCATCAAATCGTGCCAAGCCATGCGCATCGGTGGGAAAATGCCCAACCACCCAATCCAAGATAACCCCCAAGCCTGCCTCATGAGCTTGTTTAACGAAATACTGCAAATCTTCTGCCTCGCCAAAGCGCTTTGTGGGCGCATAGAGTGAGGTAGGCTGATAGCCCCATGAGCCATCAAAGGGGAATTCGGAAAGGGGCAAGAGTTCGAGATGGGTGAAGCCCATGTGTTTGGCGTAGGGAATGAGTTTGTCGGCAAGTTCACGATAAGAAAGCCAAGTGCCATCGTCATGGCGTTGCCACGAACCCAAATGCACCTCATAAATACTTATCGGCGCATCGAGGGCATTTTTCTCAGCGCGACTTTCAGGCGCACGATAAGGCTTGGGTAAACCACGAACCACAGAAGCTGTATTGGGGCGTAATTCGCTCTCAAAGGCATAAGGGTCAGATTTAAGGAAAACCTCGCCTGATGCGGTGCGGATTTCGAATTTATACAAAGCGCTTTGCAGATTTTGGGGGATAAAAATCTCCCAAAGACCAGCTTGAGCATGAAAACGCATGGGGTGGCGACGACCGTCCCACGCATTAAAATCCCCTACCACAGAGACGCGTGTTGCATTGGGCGCCCATACACAAAACCGTACCCCACCAACGGCGCTCCAAGCCAGCTCATCATGCCCAGCGCCAATCATCGTAACCCATTGATGATCAGCCCAAACCATAGGGTGTGCGCCCAGAATACGATAGGGGCGTTGATGATTGCCCTCGCCCAAGAGCCATAAGTCCAAAGCGCTTAGTGTGCTGGGTAGGGCGTAGGGGTCTTGATGGAGAGTGGGGTCATCATCAAAACGCAGACGATAGTTTTCGCTTTCGCGTGGTAGGTAGGCAAGGAATAAGCCTGACATACCCTGTTCCGCCATAGGATAGGCTTTTGTGATGGGAGTGCCATCGGCTTGGCAGAGAGTAAGGCGTTGGGCATGTGGGGCAAAGACGCGTACCACATCATAATCACCATCGCTTTGATGCCGCCCTAAATAGGCGAATGGGTCATGAAGCTCAGCATACCAAAGCGCTTTGAGGGCTTGGGTATCGGTGGCTTGAATAGCAGGAGCAGGGGGCTGTTGGGCTTGGGTTCTTGCGATCACGGCGCTATGCAAGGTTTGTTCTTCACGCTCTTCCAATCCACGAGGATAACGCAAGCTCCAGTTGGGGTAGTCTTCTGCAATGCCTGGAATATTGGCGTTTTCTTTCACGCCCAATAAATTCTCCATTTGAACGGCATACAAAGCGCTTTGTGAACTTGCGCCAAACGTTGCAAAGGCTTGTAACAGTTCATCGTCAGCTAGATTGGCTTGTGAGGAAAGCGCTAATGTTTTAAGCCAAAGCGCTTTTTCTGCTTCACGTTCTCTCAAAGCGCTTTGGTAGGCTTGGGTTGAGAGAACCTCAAGGGCGTACAACTGCTCCAAATCGCGACCATGCCAATAGCCTAGGAGAGGCGCAACATCGTGGGTAGAGGTTACCGTTATGGCATGCGAGGGGTGGTGTTCTGCTGGCGTAAAGCCTTGATGTTGTTTTGAGAAATAAAGGACATTATACGAGAAGATGCCATAGCGATGGAGCAGTTGGCGTGTATCCTCAGGGACAATCCCCAAATCTTCTCCAATTACAACGCATTTTGCTCGAATGCTCTCTAAAGCAATGATGGCAAAGAGAATATCTTGAGGATAACGCACATAAGCTCCGTGTGTTGCATCTTTTCCAAACGCCACCCACCACAGCCGAGACAAGCCAATCACATGGTCAATTCTGAGCATACCGAAATAGCGCATATTGGTGCGAATGAGGTCAATAAAGGGGGCAAAGCTTTGATGGATAAGCGCTTTGGGGTGAAAAGGTGGCAATTGCCAATTCTGACCTTGTGGCGCGAGATGGTCAGGCGGTGCGCCCATCGAAGCTTGGAGGCAATAAGCGCTTTGTTGGTGCCAAGTGTCAAAGCTGCCACGCGCGGCTCCTACCGCCAAATCTCCGTACAAGCCTAGAGTCAAAGCGCTTTGTTGAACGCGCTTAAGTTGTTGTTCACCATGAAATTGTAGCCATTGGTGGAAAATAATTTTGGGGGTATTTTGAGCATAGAACGCGCGAATTTTTTCGCTATCAGGATTTTGAAAGTCCTGCTCCCATGTTTGCCAATCAGGATTGCCGAAATGCTCACAAAGCGCTTCGAAAATGGCGAATTGGAGCAAGATTTTGCCTCTCTTTTGCACAAATTGTGAAAAGGCTGTTGCATCATGGCGTTGCCAGTATTGCTCAAACAAATGCCACAAAGCGCTTTGTTTCACTTTCCAAACGGCTTCATAATCGACAAAAGAACCTGCATTTAAGGCTGCCAAATCCTCTGGCTTGAGAGGATTATCCACGCCCAAATCGGAGGCAACCCAATCGAGATTTAAGTAGATGGGGTTCAAAAACAAACGTGAATTGGGGCTGTAGGGGCTGTTGTGTTTGGGATTGTGGGTAAACAGGGCATGAAGGGGATTGATGCCAACAAAAGCCAAGCCTAAGCGCTTTGCTTGTTGACATAATGCCAACAAGTCGCCGTAATCGCCGATACCTGCTTGATTTTTTGAACGCAAAGCATAAAGCTGGGCAGTTAGCCCTGTATGTTTGCCTTTGGGAGGTTGGTAGGCTTTTTGTGGGGCGATAACGATAAAAATTGGCAAAGCGCTTTGGGCTGCTTTTGTGGTTTTATCGTGGCGAGGCAAAAGGTGGTAATAGCCTAAGGGTAAGGTCAGTTCTAGGGAACCTTGTTGGCTTTGCAAAGCGCTTTGTTGGAGGCTGCCATCTTCGGCATATAAATCAAAGAGAACCTCATCAGAGGTATGGGTGTTCACGGTTAAAAGTTGATGTTCATAGCCGACCACCGCCCGTTGTTCTTCTGGAACTGATAACCATGCTGCAATTTGGGCTAGGGTTTTTTCATCGGCATGATGCTCTTGACCTGTTAAATCATGGTAACTGGTTGCAATGCCTAAAGCATGGAAATCGGCGGTAGCGGGCATAGGAAGCTCCTAAAACGTTAAGATGATTTAACGATTCATTGTTGCCAAAATTATAGGGAAAATCAAGACATCAAGTTAGCGCCTCCAGAGCCTGTTGTCCTTTTGATAGCAGCAATAATGCGCTTTGATTAGAGAGAAGATTTTTCTTGTTCATCTTTCTTCGGAAGAACCTTGATACACTCCCTTTTTTCCTCTTTTTGGGAGATAAGCAAGATGAGCATACCCACCCCTTCAAACCCTACATGGCAGATGAGTCTTTCAGGTTTACGTTGTCAATCGTGCGCGTTACGTGTGGAGAAGGCATTAAGCGCTTTGGAGGGAGTGGAGCGTGTAGAGGTCAGTTATGCAACGGAGCGAGCCAGTATTTGGGGAGATGGCTTGAGTTTTGATGTTTTACGCGCTTGTGTGCAGCGAGCGGGCTATGGCGCTCATCAGCTTGATGAAGGCAAAGCACTTGGGGAAGAAGGTTTACCCTTTGGGCTATGGCTGCTATTGGTTTTGGTGATGCCTTTTGTGGTGGGCATGGTGGGTATGATGTGGGGGAGCCATGCGTTGATGTTGCCTGAAAGCTGGCAAATGGTGCTGGCGTGGGGGATACAAAGCGCTTTTGCTTATCCGTTTTATCGTGGCGCATGGCTGGCGTTAAAAGCTAAGACTGCCAATATGGATACTCTGGTAGCTTTGGGAACAAGCGTGACACTTATCTATTCCACTTGGGCGTATTTTGGGCTTGATGCGGTGTATTTTGAAGCATCAGCGATGGTAGTAGCCTTTGTACGACTGGGAAAACATTGGGAGGAACAAACCAAACGCCATAGCCTCAATGCGCTTTCTTCACTGTTGCAACTGCGCCCCAGTTTGGTCAATCGGGTGACTTCTGAAAGCGCTTTGGCGTTGGTTTCGTTGGCACAGATTCGTGTGGGCGATGTGTTACGAGCGCGGGCGGGCGAGCGTGTGGGCGCTGATGGTTTAGCGTTGTCAGGTGAGGGCTTGGTTGATGAAAGCCATTTAACAGGCGAGCCAGAGTTGTTACGAAAACGGCGAGGCGATAGTGTGTTGGCAGGGTCTTTGGTGGTGGAAGGCACGTTGGATTATCGCGTGAATAAGTTGGGCAAAGAAACCATCTTAGGAGATTTGATGCAGGCGTTGGAGCGTGCGCAAAACAGCCAAGCGCCGATTGCGCGACTGGCGGATAAGGTGGCTTCGTGGTTTGTGCCATGTGTGGTGGGGATTGCGGTTCTGACGTTTGGCTTGACGCTATCTCAGGGCATTGAAAGCGCTTGGGTGAACATGGCAGCGGTGTTGGTGGTGGCGTGTCCGTGTGCTTTGGGTTTGGCAACGCCTGCAAGCTTGATGGCTGGCTTGGGGCAGGCGGTGAAAAAGGGGGTGTGGTTTCGAGATGGGGCAGCACTTGAGCAAGCGGCGCGTGTGGATTGCGTGGTGTTGGATAAAACAGGCACGCTGACCGTTGGTCGCCCACAAGTGATTCATCACTGGCTATCGCCCCAAAGCGCTTTGGATAAACAAACCTTGTGGCGTTATGTGGCATCGTTGGAAATCCATGCCAAACACCCAGTAGCAGGCGCGATGTTGGCTTATGTGCAATGTGAAGATTTGGCGGAGGTTTCGGATTTGCGTCAGCATCATGGTGCAGGGATTGAAGGCATAGTAGAGGGGCATCACATAAAGTTGGGAACAGTGGCTTTTGTGGGGCATGAGCTACCGATTGAGCTGGAGATAGCTGGGCAAACGGTGGTGTTGATGAGCGTGGACAAAGCGCTTTGTGCGGTTTTTGGTTTGGCAGATGCAGTGAAAGATGATGCCAAGTATGCGGTGCAAAGTATGCAAGCTTTGGGGATTGAGGTGATGATGTTGAGTGGTGACCGCGAGAGTGTAGTTGTTTCTGTGGCACAAGCTTTAGGGATTTCGCATTACGTTGGCGAACAAAGTCCGCGTGATAAGGCGGAGGCTATTAAGGCATGGGTTGAACAAGGTAGAGTGCTGGCGATGGTTGGCGATGGGGTTAATGATGTAGCAGCGCTTTCTGAGGCTTCGTGTGGTATGGCATTTTACGCAGGCGCGGAGGCAGCGCATCAGGTGGCGGAAGTTCGTTTGATGCAACATGAAGTGGCGCAGGTGTACCAAGCGCTTTGGATTGCCAGACAAACCCTACGCAATATCCGCCAAAATCTTGGCTTAGCGATGGTCTACAACAGCATCATGTTGCCACTAGCCGCTTTAGGCTATCTCACACCAGCATTGGCAGGGATTTCGATGGCGTTATCGTCTGTGATGGTGCTTTTCAATGCGCTTCGGCTGAAGAGAATGGTTTTTTAGTACAATGCAGGCTTTCAAAGCGCTTTGTGACAAAGTGGAAAGGAGTTTTTATGAGAAAAAATCGATTAGGGATTTACGAGAAGGCATTGCCTAAGTCCTTGAGTTGGTATGAGCGTTTAGCGCTGGCGAAAGCATGTGGCTTTGATTTTGTGGAAATCTCCATCGATGAAACCGATGAACGTTTAGCAAGGCTGGATTGGAGCAAAGATGAGCGTTTGGCTTTGGTGCGTGCTTGTTTGGAAACAGGGATTAGCGTGCCTTCGATGTGTTTATCAGGGCATCGGCGTTTTCCATTGGGTTCGCATGATGAGAGTATTCGAGAAAAAGCTTACGAAATCATGGAAAAAGCGATTCAACTGGCAGTTGATTGTGGTATTCGGGTGATTCAGCTGGCGGGCTATGATGTGTATTACGAAGAGCAAGATGAGGGGACGCAAAAGCGCTTTGTGGAGGGCTTGAAGTGGGCAGTTGAACGTGCGGCTTCTTATGGTGTGACGCTTTCGGTGGAGATTATGGACACGAAATACATGAGTTCCATCACACGTTGGCTTGAGATTGAAAGAGAGATTCAATCGCCGTGGTTTACCGTCTACCCTGATGTAGGCAATTTGAGCGCGTGGAATGATAACGTGAGTGAAGAGCTGGCGCTGGGGATTTCAAAAATCTCGGCATTGCATTTGAAAGATACGTTTAAAGTCACAGAAACCTGTAAAGGACAATTCCGCGATGTGCCATTTGGTGAGGGTTGTGTGGATTTTGTGCAGGTATTCAAAACGCTCAAAGCGCTTAATTATCGTGGGCATTTCTTGATTGAGATGTGGACAGAGAAGGCGGAAGAGCCTGTACTAGAAATCATCAAGGCAAAGCAGTGGATTGAAGGAAAAATGAAAGAGGCAGGCTGGGAGGATTGAGTATGTCATTTAAAGCATTGAAAGAAGAAGTGTTGGCGGCGAATTTGGATTTGCCGAAATATGGTTTGGTGACCTTTACTTGGGGCAATGTAAGCGCTTTGGATAAAGAGCGTGGCGTGGTGGCGATTAAGCCTTCTGGCGTGGAGTATGACGTAATGAAGGTGGAGGATATTGTGGTTTTGGATTTGGCAAGTGGCAAAGTGGTTGAGGGAAGTAAAAAACCTTCATCGGATACGCCAACCCATCTCGAGCTTTACCGAGCTTTTGAAGGCTTAGGTGGCATTGTGCATACCCATTCTCGCCATGCGGTGATTTGGGCGCAAGCGGGTCGTGATTTGCCAGCTTTTGGTACAACGCAAGCCGATTATTTTTATGGCACTGTGCCGTGTACGCGTTTGATGAGCGATGATGAAATTCAAGGCGAATATGAGAAAGATACAGGCACGGTTATCATCGAAACCTTCCAAAAGCGTGGCATCAATCCGTTAGAAGTGCCAGCAGCTTTGGTGCAATCGCATGGGCCTTTTGCATGGGGTAAAGATGCTCATGAGGCGGTTCATAATGCTGTAGTTTTGGAAGAAGTGGCATATATGAATTTGTTTTCTTTGATGTTGAACCCAGAATTGGGTGCGATGCAGCAAGTGTTGCTGGATAAGCATTATTTGCGAAAACACGGCAAAAACGCCTACTATGGACAACGTTAAAGCCAGCCTTGTGGCAAAGCGCTTTGCTTTTTTACCTCGATTAGGAGTTAGACATGAATCAATTAGAAGCCCTGAAACAATGGACGGTGGTGGTTGCTGATACAGGCGATATTGGAGCCATTGAACAATACCAACCCCAAGATGCCACCACCAACCCATCATTGATTTTAAGCGCGGCACAATTGCCAACGTATGCAGCCATCATCAAACGTTCCATTGATGAGGCGAAAGCCCAAAGCGCTTTGAGCGCAGAAGAGCAGCTGATTGATGCACAAGACCGTTTGGCAGTGAATATCGGGCTAGAGATTCTGAAGTTGGTGCCAGGTCGGGTTTCCACAGAAGTTGATGCGCGTTATTCTTACGATACCGAAAAAACCATCAACAAAGCGCGTAAGCTGATGAAACTTTACAACGAAGCTGGCGTTAAAAATGACCGTATCTTGATTAAAATTGCCTCAACATGGCAAGGAATTCGTGCGGCGGAAGTTTTGGAAAAAGAAGGGATTAACTGCAATTTGACCTTGCTGTTTTCCCAAGCCCAAGCCAGAGCGTGCGCAGAAGCAGGCGTGTATTTGATTTCGCCTTTTGTGGGCAGAATTTTGGATTGGTACAAAGCCAATACGGATAAAAAAGAATATGCACCACAAGAAGACCCAGGCGTGATTTCGGTCAGCGAGATTTACCGTTACTACAAAGCGCTTTCCTATGACACTATCGTTATGGGCGCAAGTTTTCGTAATGTTGGCGAGATTCAAGCTCTTGCTGGTTGCGACCGTTTAACCATTGCTCCCAGCTTACTTGCCCAATTGCAAGCCAGCGAAGAGCCTTTGGTTCGTGCTTTATCGCCTGATGTTGCAAAGCAAGCACGCCCTGAGAAAATGAGCGAGGCAGAGTTCTATTGGCAACACAACCAAGATGCTATGGCAGTTGAGAAGTTGGCAGATGGTATTCGCAAATTTGCTATTGACCAAGAAAAGCTTGAAGCGCTTTTGAAGGCTCAATGGTGATATTGCCCTTGATTTAATAACTATTGATGAATTTAAGCATAAAAATGGCTTAATTATTGACCAGCATAGGCTTGGGGCGAATCAAAGCGCTTTGGTTCGCCTTTTTCGCAAGATAAATAAGAAGGATTTTGGAGTAAATATGAAAAAGATTTTATTGAGTTTATTGATGGTTGGGCTTGCGCAGGCGCAAAGCTCCTCTCTTCTGGATACCATCAAGAAAACAGGAGAAATCACGCTAGGGCATGGGGAAATGACGATTCCCTTTACTTACATTTTGGCAGGTGAAACTGTTCCTCGTGGTTTTTCGCATGATATTGAGTTGGTGATTGTTGAACATCTGAAAAAGAAATTGGAAATGCCAGATTTAAAAGTGAAATATCAACAGATTGGTTACGATAACTTATTTGATTTGGCTTTAAGAGGTAATGTGCAATTGTATTGCGGTACTACGACCAACACAGTTGAACGACAAAAAGAAATGAGTTTTTCCAATGCCTTTTTTGTGGCGAATACACGTTTGTTGGTTAAAAAAGATTCAGGCATCAAATCAATTAAGGATTTGAAAGATAAGAAAGTTGGGGCAATGGCTAAATCCTTTTCTTTGGGCTTTATTCGCTCACGCAAAGTGCAAAATGCAATTGCAGAGATTCATGAATATTCGCGTGAAGATGAAGCCGTTGCTGCTTTGCAAGCAGGAGCATTAGATGCTTTCTTCACCAGTGATGCAGTATTGGCTGGCTTTATTGCACAAATGGAAAATCCAACAGATTGGGAATTGGTAGGTAAACCAGCTACTTCTCAACGCTTTGGCTGTTTTACTCGCCTTGATCCTCAATTCAAAGCGCTTGCTGATGAAGCTTTAGCGCAACTCTATGCCTCGGGCGAAATCTACAAGCTTTATGATAAATGGTTCAAAGAGCCGATTCCACCGAGCAATCGTGCTATCGGCTTTGAAATGTCCGCAGAAAATAGACGGATTTACGAAGCTCCGACCGATAAAGCTATTGGTCAGCCGTAAACTTTAACCCCCAAAGCGCTTTGCTCCAGCAAAGCGCTTTTTTTCAACCAGATTAGGGAGAATGAAATGAAATCCAGCTTTTTAAAGCGCTCAGCTATAGCTCTATTGATGGGAAGTTTTATTCAGATGGCAATAGCCCAAACCTCTCTGTTGGATTCCATCAAACAAAAAGGTGAAATTACTATTGGGCATGGGGAAATGACAATTCCATTTACCTATATCTTGCCAGATGAAACCATACCACGTGGTTTTTCGCATGATATTGAGTTGGTCATTGTGGAGCATTTGAAAAAGGTTTTGAATCTTCCAAATCTAAAGGTTAATTATCAACAAGTTACTTACGAGAATTTATTTGATTTGGTGTTAAAAGGCAATGTGCAATTGTATTGTGGCACTACGACCAACACGGTTGAACGTCAAAAAGAGATGAGTTTCTCCAATGCTTTTTTTGTCGCAAGTACACGTTTAATGGTGAGAAAAGATTCAGGTATTAAATCGCTTAAAGATTTAAAAGATAAGCGTGTGGGAACGATGCAAGATTCTAATTCATCGACGTTCATTCGTTCGCGTAAAATTTCAATAGGTATTAAGGAAGTTCGAGCATTTAATCGTGAAGATGAGGCGGTTGCTGCTTTGCAATCAGGTGAATTGCAGGGTTTTTTTATGAGCGATGGAACGCTTGCTGGGATTATGGCGCAAATGGATAACCCTGATGAATGGGAATTGGTGGGTAAACCTGCTACTTCGCAACGTTTTGGTTGCTTCTCTCGCCTTGACCCACAACTCAAAGCGCTTACTGATGAGGCTCTAGCTAACTTCTATGCTTCAGGCGAGATTTATAAACTTTATGATAAATGGTTCAAAGAACCCATCGCGCCTTATAACCGCGCGATTGGCTTTGAGATGTCTACTGAGACCAAGCGCATTTACGAGGCGCCAACGGATAAAGCCATTGGTCAGCCGTAAAGATAAATGCCATGAAACCCCCACTCATTGGGGGTTTTGTTTGGCTCAATCAAAAGCCTTGTTCGTGGAAAAAGCGCTTTAAATCGAGGATTTGCTCAGGGCAGAGGCTATGAGGCATGGGGTAATCATGCCATTTTGTTTGGTAGCCTAAACTTTGTAGGGTTTGCAAAGCGCTTTGACCAGCCGAGATTGGCACAACTGTATCCACACGACCATGCATGAACACAAAAGGTCGTTTATCAAGTGCTGGAGGGGTGTTGGTGGCATCGGTGAGGTAGGTTGAGAGCGCAATGACGCCAGCGCACAAACGCCGCAAGCCCACATGCAATGCCACTGCGCCACCTTGTGAGAATCCAACCAACAAAATATGGCTATCTGCAATGCCTCGCTCATTCTCCTCCCTCATCAATTGCTCAATCCACAAAGCGCTTTGGGCAATGCCTGTTAAATCCTCGCGCACTCGTGGAAAGGTTAAATCGTAGAGGTCATACCATGCTGGCATAGGATAGCCTCCATTAATACTCACAGGCATGATGGGAGCATTGGGCAGAATAACGCGTGTTGAGGGACGAAGATTCAATAGAGGGATAACATCGGAAAAATCATCGCCGCTAGAGCCTAAGCCATGTAGCCAGATAATAGCGTGAGAGGGTTGGGTGGTTGCATCAAAGGTAAGAGGTGTAGGGTATTGCATTTCGAGGTTCCTTTGGGCTTGTTGGATTGGGGAAGTTTTACGTTTTTATCATACGCCAATCCTAAATAGCTTTGGTATGATGCGTTGTTTTGAGGAAAACGGAGGAAGGGGTGATAAAGATGAAAACAATTGTATTGATGAGTTTGGGGTTGTTGTGTTGTGTGGGTTGTGGGCAGAAAAAGGATTTGTATGTGCCACTGGAAAATGAATTACCCAACGAAACGACCCCACTTTTAACCCCCTCTAACCCATCTTAATGAGAACAATAACAGGAGTTTAGGCAATGGCAGCGATGGATTATCAACCTTGGTCGTTGATGGATAGTGATGGTTCAATTGATGGCGTAAAGCTCAGCGATTTGGCAGAAACTTATGACACGCCCCTTTATGTTTACAGTGCCAGAGCGATTACAAAGCGCTTTTTGGCGTATCAAGGAAAAATTGGGTCGCATGATGTGGTGGTGCATTATGCGGTTAAAGCCAACAGTAATTTGAGTATTCTCAAAAGATTGGCGAAACTTGGTGCTGGCTTTGATATTGTTTCTCGCGGTGAATTGGAGAGGGTGTTATTGGCTGGAGCAGACCCCAAAACGATTGTTTTCTCGGGGGTTGGTAAAACCGATGAGGAAATAGTACGTGCCTTAGAAGTTGGGATTGGTTGTTTCAATGTAGAAAGCGCTTTTGAGTTGGAACGTCTAGCATTTTTAGCAGAAAGTATCGGTAAAGTAGCGCCGATTGCCTTACGGATTAATCCCAATGTTGATGCCAAAACCCACCCCTATATTTCCACAGGCTTAACCGAAAACAAATTCGGCATTGCTTTATCATCAGCCAAAGCGCTTTACCACTTTGCAGCTAAGCAAAGCGCTTTGCAGATTTTAGGCGTAGGTTGTCATATTGGTTCGCAGATTACGGAGTTATCGCCATTCTTAGAGGCGGCGCAATCGTTGAAAAAGCTGGCTGATGAATTGGTTGGCGAGGGCATCAATATTGAGCATATTGATGTAGGTGGCGGTTTAGGGATTGCGATGCAGGAAGAGCAAGAAGTTCCCAGCCCTGAAGATTTGCGTCTTGCTTTGCATGCTGTTTTTGAGGGAAGCCATTACCGTATTCATGTACAACCAGGTCGTTCGTTGGTGGGCAATAGCGCGGTGTTGTTAACGCGTGTGGTGTTGGAGAAAGAACAAGAGGATTATCGATTTTTGGTGGTTGATGCGGCTATGAATGATTACATGCGCCCAGCACTCTATCAAGCTAAACCCTTGTGGCGTAATATTTCTTCATCACAAGGTGAAACAAAGCGCTTCCATATTGTAGGGCCTGTGTGTGAGACAGGTGATACCTTCAATAAAGGCTATGAGCTTTCGGCGACTCGTGGTGATATTTTGGCGATGGCAGGCGTTGGTGCTTATGGCTTTTCGATGTCTTCCAGTTACAACACACGCCCACGTTTGGCAGAGGTTTTGATTGAAGAGGGCAAAGCGCTTTTGATTCGTAAACGCGAAACCCTGACCGATTTGTGGGCGCAAGAATGGGAGGCTTTGAATCATGAGTAATGCACCGCGTACGCTGTATGAAAAGCTTTGGCAAGCGCATTGTGTGGTTGAGGAGGGCGAACAAGCGCTTTTATACATTGATCGCCATTTGGTTCATGAAGTGACCTCGCCGCAGCCCTTTGATGGCTTGCGTATGGCAGGGAGAAAACCGTGGCGTGTCTCTTCAATGCAGGCAGTGGTTGATCACAATGTGGCAACAACAGACCGCAGCCTTCCCATTCGCGATGAAGTTTCTAAAGCCCAGCTTGATGCTTTGGATAAAAACTGTGAGGAATTTGGCATACCTCTTTTTAACAGTCGTGATAAGCGTCAAGGGATTGTGCACGTGATTGGCCCTGAGCAAGGATTAACCTTGCCAGGTATGACCATTGTTTGTGGCGATTCTCACACCTCTACACATGGCGCATTTGCTGCTTTGGCTTTTGGCATTGGCACGAGTGAGGTGGAGCATGTGATGGCAACGCAATGCTTGGTGCAGAAAAAAACCAAAACCATGCGTATTACCGTTGATGGTGATTTGCAGCAAGGGGTTTTTTCTAAAGATATTATGTTGAAAATCATCAATACTATCGGTGCAGGCGGTGGCACAGGTTACACTTTGGAATATGCGGGCACTGCTATCAAAGCGCTTTCGATGGAAGCCAGAATGACCATTTGCAATATGTCGATTGAAGCAGGGGCGCGTGCAGGCTTGATTGGGGTTGATGAAACTACGTTGCGCTATGTGCAAAAACGTCCTCATAGTCCCAAAGCTGAACAATGGTCGGTGGCGGAGCGTTATTTCAAAACGCTGGTTAGTGATGAGGGAGCTGTTTTTGATGCGGAGGTTTTCCTTGATGCAAGCGCTTTGGTGCCACAAGTAAGCTGGGGAACTTCGCCTGAAATGGTGGTTGGGGTTGATGGCTGTGTGCCTTATTTGCACGAGGCAAAGCATGAGAATCAACGCCGTGATTGGCAACGCGCTTTGCAATACATGGGATTGTCGGAAGGTCAATCGGTTTATGATTTTCCGCTTGATGCAATCTTTATCGGCTCTTGTACCAATGCTCGGATTGAGGATTTGCGCATTGCTGCTGCGATTGTTAAGGGGCGAAAAATTGCCAGCAATATTCAAATTGCGCTGGTGGTGCCTGGTTCAGGTTTGGTACGCGCACAAGCAGAGGCAGAAGGCTTAGATGTGATTTTTAAAGAGGCAGGTTTTGAATGGCGTAATCCTGGTTGTTCGATGTGTTTAGCTATGAATGAAGACAAATTGCCTGCTGGCTTGGCTTGTGCTTCAACCTCAAATCGCAATTTTGAAGGACGACAAGGTCAGGGCGGACGTACTCATTTGGTCAGCCCAGCGATGGCAGCTTTGGCGGCGGTGGAGGGGCGATTTAGCGATGTGCGCCAATGGTTTGCCAAAAATCCTGATTATGCCGATTATCGTGGGCAAAGCGCTTTGTTTCAGCAACGGGAGGCAGTATGAAAATCTTTCAACAGGAAACGGGAATTGTGGTGCCTCTTTATCGCAGCAATATTGATACTGATGCGATTTTGCCAAAAGAATATTTGAAAAAAATCAATAAAATAGGTTTTGGGGAGTTTTTGTTTGATGATTGGCGTTATTTGCCTGACCGTTCGCCAAATCCTGATTTTATTTTGAACGAAAAGCGCTTTGTGGGCGCGAAGTTTTTACTGGCAGGAGGGAATTTTGGTTGTGGTTCCTCTCGTGAACACGCCGTTTGGGCGCTTGATGATTACGGCATTCGTTGTGTGATTGCCCCTTCTTTTGGCGATATTTTTTACAGTAATTGTTTTAAAAATGGCGTATTACCTGCTTTGGTTTCGCAAGAAGATGCTGATGCTTTGTGTCTGTTGGCAGAGGAGGCGGAAACTTTGGAGCTGATGGTGGATTTGGTGGCGCGTGAGATTGTGGTGGAGCCAAAGCGCTTTGCTCGGGTGTTTTCGTTTCAAGTCGATGATTTTCGCCGTCAAACTCTGTTGGAAGGCTTGGACGATATTGCCCAAACCCTTCGCCATGCTGATAAAATTCAGGCGTTTGAGTCAGCGAGGCTGGCAGAATTCCCTTGGTTGGTGATTCAAAAATAAGGAGATGTGATGAAAAAAGTGGTGTTATTGTCGGGAGATGGTATTGGCCCTGAGATTATGGCTCAGGCAGAGAAGGTTTTGAATGTGTTGGAAAAACATGGCGAACGTTATGGTTTTTCTTTGCAGTTAGATAAAGCGCTTTTGGGCGGTTGTGCTGTTGATGCAACGGGTTCTCCTTATCCGCCAGAAACCCAAGCACTTTGTCGACAAGCTGATGCTGTCTTGCTTGCCAGCGTTGGCGGTTATCAATGGGATACTTTGCCACGTCATCAACGCCCTGAAACAGGGTTACTCGCCATTCGTTCTGATTTAGGCTTGTTTGCCAATCTTCGCCCCGCTCAAGTGATGGACGAGCTGGCGGAGCGTTCATCGCTGAAGATGGAGCTGGTGAAAGGCTTGGATATTTTGATGGTGCGCGAATTAACAGGCGGCTTATATTTCGGACAACCCAGAGGGATTGAGAATGTTGATGGCGAACGCAGTGGCTTTAACACCATGCGTTACAGTGAACAGGAAATCAAACGCGTAGCACACATTGCCTTCCAAAGCGCTTTGGGTCGGCAGAAGAGAGTTTGCTCTGTGGATAAAATGAATGTTTTGGAAAGCTCGCAAGTTTGGCGCGAAGTGGTGACGGAAGTCTCACGTGAATATCCAGAGGTGGAGCTGTCGCATATGTTGGTGGATAATGCGGCGATGCAGTTGGTACGCAATCCAAAGCAGTTTGATGTGGTGCTGACGGAGAATTTGTTCGGTGATATTTTGTCTGATGAGGCTTCGATGCTGACTGGCTCGATTGGCTTGTTGCCTTCTGCCTCTCTGCGTGAAGATGGTTTGGGATTGTATGAGCCAATTCATGGATCTGCTCCTGATATTGCAGGAAAAAACATTGCTAACCCTTATGCGATGATTTTGTCTGTGGCGTTGATGTTGCGTCATTCTTTGAAGCAAAGCGCTTTGGCGGATAAGGTTGAGGAGGCAGTGAAGCAATGTATTCGCGAGGGCGTGGTTTCACAAGATATTGCTCGTGAAGGGCAGAAGGTTTACAGCACCAGCGAGATTGGTGATGCGGTAGCAGAGGCGTTAAACAAAGCGCTTTGTTAATCTCTTTCTCACGTGGAACCAATGCCATCATAGGGTTATGGCTTGAGAAGTTAAGGCTTTTGCCTTTTCGCTGTGTTAAAGCACTGTTATAATGCGCCACATTTGATATTGTTAAAGGTAAGCCGTAGGCTCGGTTCAATACCCGTAGGTGCGGAAAAGTATTCAGGAGTTTTTGATGAAGAAAAAGAATCACACAACCAAATTACGCTATGCCATTGCGTTGGCAGTAGGGCTGGGCGTGAATCAACTGGCGTTGGCGGTTGGTTTGGGTCCTATTCAGGTCTCTTCCTATTTAGGGCAGCCTCTGAATGCTACCATTCGCATCGATGGTTTAACGCCACAAACGGCGGAAAGAACGGTAGTGCGTTTGGCGGGCGCTGATGCTTATCGTGCGCGTGGTGTGCAATGGCAGGATAGTCATAAGCTCTTGAATTTCCAAGTGCAGCCATCGCGTGATGGTTATGTGATTAAGGTCAGCACTCAAGGCGAGATTCGGGAATCGTTCCTGAACTTTTTGGTGACGTTGAATGGTGAAGGTGGCGTGATTACGCGCGAATATTCCTTGTTTTTAGAACCTAATCCATCAGGTGGCATGAGTGCAACCGCTATGCCAGCACAAAGCGCTTCTCCAGCTCCACAAACACAATCAGCCCAGCAAGAGGCAAGTAAATCTAGAGCTAGCGTAGTTAACGATGGTACGGCAGTAGTAGTGCAATTGCAGCCTAATCAAGCCCAACCTGTAGCATCAACAGAAGCAGTTGCTGTGCCTGTTCGTGGTCGTCAAAATCAAGCTGTGGCAAATCGTGCCGTTGCTACACAAACACAATCTCGCCCAGTGTCATCGGAGCATTATCCACCTCCTGCTAACCCAGCTGCATTAGCTGCAGCCAGAACGCCAGCCGAACGGGCGGCAGCTTTGGTGAGTCGTCCTGTTGATGGAGTTTATGGTCCTGTTAAGCCAGGTGAGACCTTGTATTCCATTGCCAATGCGCTTCGTCCACAAGATGTGACCGTGCAACAAATGGTGAACGCTATTTACAACACCAACCGTAGCGCATTTTCTGGACGCAGTCATAGCAGCTTGATGGTTGGCGCGATGCTGAATATTCCAGAGGTTGCGCCAAATGGTACGGTTAAACGTGGCACTCGTCAGCCTCAAAGCGCTTCAGAGTTAAAGCCTGTTGTAACACAAGAAGAAGGGCGTAGCCATATCATCGCTCAAGAGGCGAGCAAAAAAGAGCGTAAAAAAGAGTTGAAGCCTGTTGTGAAAACAGAAGTAGCTCCAGCACCAGTTTTAAGTGGAGAGCGAGGAACGGTAACGGTTTATCGTGGAAGTAAGGAGCATGGTGCAGTAGTGCAGGTGGTTTTGCCTGATGAAATGTCTACGGTAGCACCTGTGACGGAAACGATTGCAGATTTAACGCAAGGCAGTTCTTCTCCAGCATCAGAATCTAGCCCTGTTGAGGTGAGCAGTGAAGAGGCTCCAGCAGAAACTGTTGCTGTGGAGGTGTCCGTATCTGAAACGCCAGCAGCAGAGGAGGTTGTAACCGAAACATCTCCTGCTGAGTCTGTAGCTGCGGAAGAGGAAAAACCTCAAGGGGCAGTACAAGTAACCATAGAAACGCCTAATCAGGAAGGCAGCGCGGTATTGAGCATTGTGGAAACCAAGCCTGCTGAAACAAGCGGGACAGTAAATGCTACTCCTAGCGCTGATGTATCCTCGACCTCAAGCGCTTTGCAATTGGATAGTGTGAACAGCATTGAAGCAACTCCAGCAGAAGAAGCGAAGCCTGTTGAGGAAAAACCAGTAGAAGCCTCGCCAGCAGAGCCAGCACCAGCGCCTGTGGCTGAAGAAAAACCAGCAGAGCCAGCGCCAGCCGAGTCTACACCAGCGCCTGTAGCTGAAGAAAAGCCAGCAGAACCAGCACCAACTGAATCTCCTAAACCTACGACACCTCCAGCACCTGTTGAGGAAGTGGTGGTTGAAGAGGGATTGCCTTTACCCTTGATTGCAGGTGGCTTAGGGCTGGGAACGTTGGTTTTAGGTGGTTTGGGTTGGTTCTTGTGGAATCGTCGCCGAGCTAAGCCTTATGAAGATGGCGATATTATCGAAAATATTAGCCCTGAGGAGTTGGCAGAATTAGAACGTTCTTTGGGCGCTGATTTTGGTGACGGGTTGGTTAAAGAAGAAGGCTTTGATGAGAGCGCTTTGAGTTTTGATAAGTTAAAAGAGCAATTGGGCGAAGAAAGCGCTTTGGAGGAGAATCGCATCACGCATGAATTTGGCGACTTAACGCCTCACAGTGCGAAAGATGAACAAGATGAAGATTTTATGGATCAGATGCTTGGCGATTCTATCGAAGGTGATGATGGTTTCTTCGAAGCCTCAACATCGCAAGAAACGGATTTCTTGGATAGTGATGATGAATCCTTAAGTAGCCATGATGCTTATATGGAACCTATTGATTTATTTGGTGGTATTGATGATGATGTTGAAGAGAATGATGAAATTGCCCTCGATTTCTCACAGTCAGCTCATCAATCAGCCAGCAGCGATACTTCTTTTGTTGCACATGAAGAGCCAAGCGTTAAGATTGATGATGAGTGGAATTTTGATGAAATCAGCTTGGGTGAACCAGAGTTGGCAAATGTAAGCTTTGATGAGTCTCCTGTTGATGTGGTCGATTTTAGCCCATCAAGCGCTTTGGTAACGCCTGTTGAAGACGAGAGTTTCATCGAGATAGAAGACTCTACACAAAACTTAAGCTTCTCAACCTTCATTGATACCAATAGCCATGACCCCTTCATCGATACTGATGCTCTTGAAGTGACTACAGAGCAAAACGATGATATGTTCATCAGTTTCAATACAGGCACTGTCCAGCTTGATGAGCCTGTTGTAGAACAAAGCGCTTTTGTTGAGCATGATGCTGATGATGGCATGGTGTTGAATTTCAGTGATGAGGACTCAATGCTTACCAGCACAACTCATCAGCCTGTAGAAGATGTTTTTGTTGATGATAGCGCATTGAGTGGTGGTTTAAGCTTAAGCCACAGTGATTTCTTTGAGGCAAGCACTGAACCAGCTGAAAGCGCTTTGTTGCGTGAAGATTTGTTTGCAAGCTCTGAATCAGCGATGAGCTTGACCGATGATAGTGAGGCAGAGTCTCACATCTTTGTTGCAGATAGTTTGGCTGAAACAGCGCCTGTTGAAGTTGCACCTGTTGAAGTAGCGAAGCCAGCAGCAAAAGTGGAAGTGATGGAGCAGGATATGTCGATTAACTTAGAATTGGCACACTCTTTCATTGCCACAGGGCGCCCAGAACGTGCGCGGACATGGTTGGAAGAAGTAGTTGCATTAGGTACAGAGGAGCAAAAAGCCGAAGCGGCTCGTTTGTTGCAACAAATTGGTTAAAAATAAGGAGGCAATCATGCGCTATGCCTTAGGGCTAGAGTACGATGGCACCGCATACTCGGGTTGGCAACGCCAACCCTTTTTTGATGCTACGCTTCAGCAAGCGGTGGAAAGCGCTTTGGGGCAAGTAGCGGCGCATGAGTTAGAGGTGGTGTGTGCTGGTCGTACCGATAAAGGGGTTCATGCTTTAAATCAGGTGATTCATTTTGATACAACAGCACGGCGTGATGCGCATGCGTGGTTGGCAGGAGGAAATCGTTACTTACCGCCTGATATTCGTTTGCAATGGATTCAAGAGGTTGATGAGGATTTCCATGCGCGACATAGCGCTTTGGAGCGTGCTTATCGTTATGTGGTGAAATGTGACGAGCAACCAAGCGCTTTGTGGGCAAATCGATTGCATTGGCATCGGCAAGTGCTTGATGCAAAGCGTATGCATGAGGCGGCACAATGTTTGGTGGGCGAGCATGATTTCTCTTCTTTCCGCAGCAGTGAATGCCAATCCAAAACGCCCTTTCGTTGTATTCATGAGATTTCGGTTAAGCAACGAGGGAGATGGATAGCGATTGACGTACGAGGCAATGCCTTTTTGCACCATATGGTTCGCAATATTGTGGGTAGCTTGTTGATGGTTGGTGATGGTCGGCGTGATGGCGTATGGTTAGAGCAGGTGTTGAAAGCCAAAGATCGGCGTTTGGCTGGCGTGACCGCTCCAGCACAAGGATTGTATTTGCTTTACGCTCGCTATCCTGAGCATTATCATTTGTCTATGCTAACCGATAGTTGGCTAACAGATGAATTCTCCTAATTTCCCTATTAAACCATCTCAAGCGAGATAATCTATGAAATTGCACGATTTTATCCCCATTTTGAACGCTAAAGAAAACCGAGAACTAGACCAATACACTTGCCGTAAACAAGAGCAAAGCGCTTTGGATTTGATGGAGCGTGCAGCGTTTGCCTGCGCCAGCAAAATCTTGAAACTTTACCCAAAGGCGAAAGGATTTCAGGTGTTGTGCGGCTTTGGGGATAATGGTGGCGATGGTTTGGCGATTGCGCGAATGCTGGCGGAGCAGGGGCATCGAGTTGAGGTGTATTTGATGGTGGGAGAGAAAAGAAGCCCTGACAACTTCATCAACTTGCAACGCTTGACGCTTCAGCCTCAGCCCCTAAGCGCTTTGGTGCCTGATGATGAGGCGGTGGTGATCGATGCTTTGTTTGGTATTGGTTTGACGCGTGGTTTAGAAGCCCATAGTACGGCGTACTTAAGCGCTTTGTTCGATGAAATCCGTGATAGTGGAGCGCAAGTGGTGGCGATTGATGTGCCTTCTGGTTTGTGGTCAAACCAATCAGGAGCTAAGGTGGTTTTACGGGCGCATCATACGTTGTGTCTTGGTGCAATTAAGCCAAGTTTGTTGTGGGCAGAGTATGAAGCGTATGTGGGGCAATTGCATTTTTTAGACATTGGTTTAGAGCATATTGAAGCGCCTTGTTATCAATTAACGGCATTGGGATTGGCGGTGAATCAGCCCCAACAAAGCGCTTTTATACACAAAGGTGACCGTGGGCGAGTGGTGATGGTGGCTGGGAGTGAGCAATACTATGGCGCGGCGGTGTTGGCAGCAAAGGCGGCATTGCGTATGGGTTGTGGTTTGTTGAGTGCGAGAATTCCTGAGCGTTGGCGATGCGCGTTTCATCAGAATGTATGGGAGGCGATGACCTTTGCAGAAAACGAACACCCGAAGGCGCAGGCTTTATTGGTGGGTTGTGGTTTGGGGCGTGAGCGTTCGCGTTTAGGTGAACTCAAAGCGCTTTGTCAGCATTATGCTGAGATACCCAGCGTGTGGGACGCTGATGCCATTCATTTGTTGGCGGAAGATGAATCATTACAACAGCATTTGCCCAGAGGTGCAATTTTAACGCCACATGTGAAAGAATTTGAACGCTTGACGGGGTTTGTTTTGGAGAGCGATGCGGAGCGTGTGGAGGCAGCGAGAGCAGTGGCAAGAGATTTAGGCGTTACGCTGGTTCTGAAAGGTCGTTACACCGTTATCGCCAGCCCTAATGCTCCTGTGTTTATCAATCCTACAGGCAACACGGGCTTGGCAAAAGGAGGCAGCGGCGATGTGTTGGCTGGCATGATGGCAGGTTTGTTGGCGCAGGGTTATGAGCCATTGTTGGCGGCGATGACGGCAGTGTTTTTGCACGGTCGTGCCGCCGAATTAGCAGCTTTAGAACAACATGTGCAATCGATGTTGCCCAGCGATTTATTGCATTATTTTGCCCAAGCTTGGCGCAGTTTAGAGGTGGCGAAGCCCTAAAGCGCTTTGGGCTTTAGGGGGCGTCATGCTCTTTGGCAGGGTAAGTGAGGCGTGTATGGGAAAATTGCACGGTCAGCGCCACGCCTTGAGGCTCCAACGTAATTCCTTCAATTACCCCCAGACCATGCTTGGGGTGAACCACACTTTGCCCCAACCGATAGCTTTTACTGCTGCTGGAATCCGAGGATGAGGCTTTGTTTTCAGTGGAAGGGCGGGATCGGTAGAAGGTTCGTTCGGAAGGTTGGCGAGGCTTTGGGGTGGATAAATCCAAAGCCTCGCGCGTCAAGGATTGAGGAGCGCTCGGTAGGGGGCGAATGTGTCGGCAAAGCGCTTTGGGGATTTCGTATAAAAAACGCGAAGGTCGATAATCTTCAGGCTTGCCGTATAAGCTTCTCACCGTTGCACAACTTAAGCACAAAGCGCTTTGGGCGCGTGTCATGCCAACATAAGCCAGTCGCCGTTCTTCTTCTAAGGCTTTGCGTGAGGCAAGAGAACGATGGTTGGGGAAAATGCCTTCTTCCATACCGATAAGATAAACATAAGGAAATTCCAAGCCTTTGGAGCTGTGTAGCGTCATCAGTTGAACGGCATCTTGGGCTTGATGTTCTTGATTGCTGGTAAGGCTGGCTTCGCTCAATAAATACAAGACTTGCTCACTCAAGCTCAAATCGTTTTGTTCTTCCTCAGGTTCTACCATCAACAATTGCGCCAAGTTATCGCGACGAGATTGTGCCTCTTCGCTGGGGTCTTGGTCATAGAGAGCATACAAACCACTATCATGTACCGCGTGATACAAAGCCTCTTGCAGATGCTTAAGCTCTTGGCTGAGCTGGTGAAGATGGTGGATAAGATGATGAAAATCCAAAAGCGCTTTGAGGGTTTTGCCTTTGAAGTGTTGGGCTAGAAGTGGTGGTTGTTTGAGAATCTCCCATAGGCTACAAAAATGCTGCTGGGCGATTTGGTTCAAAGCGCTTTGGGTTTTCTCACCAATGCCTCGAGCGGGCAAATTGATGACGCGAAGCAAAGCCTTGTTGTCTAAGGGATAAAACATCAAACGCAAATACGCCAAAGCGCTTTTGATTTCTGAGCGGTCAAAAAAGCGATGACCGCCATAGATTTGATACGGAATGCCTTGTCGTGTGAGGGTTTGTTCGAAAAGTCGCGAGTGTGCATTGGTGCGATACAAAATGGCATGATCTGCCCAGCGTGAGCCAGCTTGTTTGCGTGTGGTAATGTGGTTGATAACATAATTGACTTCATCGTATTCGCTAAAAGCTGGATAAATATCGATTTTGTCGCCTTGATTGCCATGAGAATAGAGTGATTTTCCCAAACGCTCCGTATTGTGGGCAATGAGGGCATTGGCGGCTTGGAGAATGGTTTGGGTGGAGCGGTAATTTTGCTCAAGGCGAAGGGTGACAAGTTGCGGAAAATGATGATGCAATTCAAGGATATTGCTGATTTCTGCGCCACGAAAGCCATAAATAGACTGATCATCATCGCCAACGACAAAAATATGGGTTTGTTCTGGGTTAATGAGTTGTTGTAAAAAACGAAATTCTAGCGGAGAGGTATCTTGGAACTCATCAACCAACAGATGCACAAAGCGCTTTTGGTAAAACTGGCGAACATCAGGCTGGCTTTCCAGCAACTCCAGTGTAAAAAGCAACAAATCATCAAAATCTAGCCAATTTTCTTGGCGGCAAAGCGCTTCGTAAGCAAGGTACAAACGCTGCTCATCAGAACGATAGATATATTCTTGTTGTGGCACGGCTGTGGCACGGTAACCTTTGCGTTTCATTTGATGGAAATAATGCTGAGCTTGTTTGGGTTCTAAGAGATTGGGGTCAATCTCATGGTCTTTTAGTAGTTGCTTGATGATACGGATTTGTTCATCGCTATCGAGAATGCTGAATTGTTCACTTAAGCCTAAGCGTGGGGCAAAGCGGCGTAGGATTTTATGGCAAATGCTGTGAAATGTTCCTGCCCAAAGCTGGGAGAGATTGAGGGTAGGCAAAGCGCTTTGAAGGCGTTCTTTGATTTCTCGCGCAGCTTTGTTGGTGAAGGTTAGGGTGAGGATTGCGTGAGGGGAGAGGTTGTTTTCTAGTAAATAGCGGATTCGTTCAACCAAAACACGCGTTTTTCCACTGCCAGCCCCTGCAATTACACGTACGGCTTGGGAGTGATGGAAAACGGCTCGCTGCTGTTCCTCATTCAGATTGACCATCTTATTACCTATCTATCGTCTAAAAACCAGCATTATATAGACAATGCGCTTACTCTGGAGAGGGAGTAAACAAAGGATTTTTCAAAATGATGAAGATAATGCTTGACAGGGGTGTTGAGCCTCTTTATAATGAGCGCCTCTGTTGGCTATGTAGCTCAGTTGGTTAGAGCACAACACTCATAATGTTGGGGTCACAAGTTCGAATCTCGTCATAGCCACCATTTCTTTCATCAACATCAGCTTATTTTTGTTGTTATTGAGTGATTGAAATTTTGTACTCTCTCCTGTTTGTGTTGATTACCTTCCTTTATGGAAGGTTTTTTTATGCCCAAACGATAAGTTTTGAAGGATTATCATGCGCCAGATTATTTTTGATACCGAAACCACAGGCTTGAATCGTCAAGGCTCTGACCCTTCAGAAAATCATCGTATCATTGAAATTGGCTGTATCGAGTTGATTGATAGAAAGTTTACAGGTCGAGATTTTCATCAATACCTTAATCCACAACGCCCCATTGACCCTGAATCTATTGCTGTTCACGGCATTACCGATGAACGCGTTTCGCGCGAGCCCACCTTTGCTCAAATCTATCCTGAGCTTTGGCATTATTTAGAAGGTGCAGATGAATTGATTGCGCATAATATCCGTTTTGACCAAGCGTTTTTAAATCGTGAATTGGCGCTGGTTGGCGCAGGTTTTCGGATTGAGGAGCGCTTTGGTTTGGTGGATACACTGGCTATGGCGCGTAAGCAATTTGTAGGGCAACGTGCATCGCTTGATGCTTTGTGTAAGCGCTTTAATATCGACACCAGCCATAGAACACTACACGGTGCTTTGCTTGATGCCAAATTGCTGGGCGAAGTGTATTTAAAACTGACAGGTGGACAATCGAATTTATGGGCTGAGGTTAATTCTGAGCCTGAATCATCAAAATCTTCCTCCTCTGTAAAGCCTTTACTCAATCAAAGCGCTTTTCAGCATACATGGGCAGCTTATGAACCTAACCCTGAGGCGGTAGTGATGCATGAATCGATTCTGAACAGTATTCGTAAAAAGTGATCTTTGTCCCCAGTAATTTTATTGGTAGATAACTTTATTCTCATGATGCCGACAGAACGCTCAGTAACACAACACTTTTGGGTGCTTTTGGGATTGGCATTTAGCTTCATGAGGTAGATGTAAAACAAGCGCTTTGTGAGGAAGGCAAAGGGGCAACGGCTTATGTGCGTCCGCCAAAAGGCGTGGGTATGCCGTCTTGAATGAGTGCCAACTGTTGATACACTCGTCCTTGTTCATCGGTGGGCATATTAGGATTGGGCGTAATATGGGCTAAGCTCATCATGTAGAAAGGCTCGGCGATGGCTTAAAGTTTCGGATTGGTGATGAGTAGTCATAAAGGCTCCTGAGTTTAGACAATAAAAAACCGCCGTTTGGCGGCGGGGCAATAAAGCGCTTTGACTTAATCATCGGAGGGATTTTGAAGATAGCGGTAGATAATAACCACGAGAACAGAGACAAAAAAGGCAATCCAGTAGTAGCGGTCATAGGCTCCTGCCACACATTCATCATCTGCCATCACTTTGCGACAACGACCAAAACGACCATCAGGATTGCGCAACCAAAGCAAAATGCCAACGCCTAACATCGCTAATTCTCGTTTTAACCGTTTCATGTTCCTTTCTCCGCTTGTGGTTGATGTCCCTAAATCCCCATCAGCGCTAAATAGAGTCTAGAATGGTAGTTACGCCGTGCTTGATTGATGCACACCATCATGCGCTGGTTGGTTTGGGTGTATTGTAGCCAAATTTCTTGAAATTTAGTGAGAAATTGCCAAGCATCATTGAGCTTTGCGGCTTTGGTGAAACGTGCATAGCCTTCTTCATTGAGTTCTTGTAAGTAGGCTTTGACGGTTTTGTTGCCAATCAAAAGCCTTGCCCAATCAGGAACAAGGCTATCAAACGCTAAAGCTATGATGAAAGTCTGAAATATTTAAAAATAGTATTATAGGTTATCAATTAATTCGATTAAATGGGGATATAGTTCAAAAAATTGTTTACCACTGATGTTTTTATTGTATAAATCATCAAATTCTTGCTCATTGACAAGGTGGTCAATGTCACAAACTTGCGATGTGCATTTAACCATAAAACGAAATCCAGCTCTCAATTCTTCCCGTTCTTCATCTGTTTTCATAAATTGGTAAATACTTAAAATTCCACTACACCACCAACGTTATACTTTTCTAATACTTCTTCAGGTAAAGTCATACCACGCCAAACTGAGCCTTTATAAGCTGGCATTTTGCCCAATATACTATGGATAAAAGAAGAAATTTATTTTAGCGATTTTTGATGTTTTCTACTTAAGTTTTTCACCAGCAATCATGATATCATTTTCAACCAAATCAGATCCCAAAGCGCTTTGTTGAGGTCAGGGTAAAAATTATCACTATGATTACCCCAGCCCTTATCAGCATGAACGGTCACATGATTACCGTTGTTATTTGTTTTAAATACATCAAAGCTTATTTTCGATTAAGCTTTTTATCTGCATATTTTAGCGCTAGAAATGGTAGTTAGTAGTTTGTTATACATAGAGTTTTAAATTAATTGCCCAGCTACTGTATGCAAATATAATTCTTCTTTGACATGTGAGAAAAAGGGTTTGGTTTGTTGGGAGAATTGGTATATAATAAGTAAATTATCCGTCCGTAGTTCAGCTGGATAGAACGTCGCCCTCCGGAGGCGAAGGTCAGGGGTTCGAATCCCTTCGGGCGGGCAAGATAAGATAAGATAAGGCGCTAGCAAAGCGCTTTTTTTGTACCTCTTAAAGGTAAAATTGATATTAATGTCAATATATTAAAATATTGTCCTCATGCTGGCAAAGCGCTTTGTTGGCTCAGCATGAGGGATAAAAATAGGCTGATAGATACTTTCCCTGTTTTGCATTTAAGGGAAGCATTTACGCATGAGAGGAATCGCGAGAAAGAAGAGCGTTTGAGCGATGAGACCTTCCCATGAGTTGTACCAACCGATAATCGGCAAGGGAGGAATGAGCTCTAGAGAGTGGCGTGGTAAGGTTTGGGTGAGTTGTAGGGTATGGATACTGATGCCGAGTATTTTGAACCCTAAGAGATAAATGCCTACTGTCATCAGCGCGAACCAGCGATGTATGGGCAACTTGTGGCTACTGCGTGACATCAGCCACCCAACTACCGCCAAAATACTTAAAGCGCTTAACACACCAAGCCATAAATCGCTTGCTTCCATGAGAGGCAACATGCTTGCGTAAAACAAAATCGTCTCCGCGCCCTCACGAAAAACCGATAAAAACGCAAGACCAGCCATGCCCCATAATCCTCTTTGCACGGAGCTTGAAGCCATAGCTTGATGCATTTTGGTTTCTACAAAGCGCTTCCAGCCTTGAATGGATGCCTTGCCGTGTAGCCAAGCGCCAACCACCATCATCATCACCACCGCTAAAATCCCCACCAAGCCCTCTATCATTTCGCGACCTATGCCAGCAGTTGCCACAGGAAGCCATGAGTGTAAGGCAAAAGCAGCAAGCAAACTGGCCACCAATCCAACGGCAGAGCCTGCATACACCCAAGAAATAGCGCGAGGTTGTGTTTGGCGCAAAACGGTCACCAGCGCCACGATAATCACCACCGCTTCCAAGCCTTCACGCAGTAGGACAAGCATTGCATCAATAATGCCGTAATGAGCTTGTTCATCAATAGCGCTCAAGGAGTCAATAAGCGCTTTGAGTTCTGCATGGCTTTGGGGTTGGTCAAGATTGGCGATGATGTGGGGCAAAATGCTTTCTGTTTGATGGTAGAGCTGAGCATCACGCGTACGTACGCTGCCTTCAAAAATGACCCAAGCTTGTAAGAACTGATTCAGCTGTTCAAAAGCCTCAGTGGTCTGACCACGTTCCATTGAGGACAAAGCGCTTTGTAGCAAGGCAACACCTTGACTAAGTGTGGTGGTATCCCCTGTTTGAACTTCTAACACCGACCCTGATTGAAAATCTCTCAAGGCATTGCCCAGCAAAGCGCTTTGTTTTTGGGCTTCGGCGATATTTGGGGGATTTTGGGAGAGAGCAATACGCAAGAAATTCATCGCACCTTCGATTTGCCCATAATGCCCAAGGCTGGTATCGCGAACGGTTTTTTCGTTCACAGTCCATGTACGATTGAATCTGGCGTAAATCTCCAGCGCTTTTGGAGTATCTGCTGCTTGTACGGCAGAGTCAAGTTGTTGATAAATAGGGAAAACGCGTTTGGTAAATTGTTCACGTTTAGCGGCATAATTCACAGGCTTCGTGGCTTTCTCAAAGTCATAAAGCGCTTTGGATAGATTGCCCAGTGTCTCAAGATTGGGATTTTCAAGGCTTTGATGGATAGCTTGTTCCAGCGTGAGAAAAGCGCTTTGATGCTCAGGCTTAGGCGTGATAGAGCTGAGGGTGGTTTGGAGATGTTGGAGATGGCTAAGGGCTTTTTCGGTCTGACCAATTTTTACTGCGCCCATTGCATCAGAAAGCTCAACATACAAAGGATTAAACGCCAAATCATCATTTGCCAAAGCGCTTTGAGAGAGCAAGCCAAACCATAGAGCAAGCAATATGAATCCTTTATAAAAACCATCATACACATACTCCCCAAAGCGCTTTTTGCCAAGCTCCTTAGCCCAAAAGCGCTTTGCCCAAATAATCTTGTTCATTACGAACTCCTGCAAAGCATGCAAACAAACCACTGCCGATATGGGTGATGTATTCGTTCATTTTGTCATTATTTCCAAAAGCATTTTGAATATCGATAAAGGCTTGAGGATCTTTTTGATAAGACAAGAACAACAAACCAGCATCAAACTGCCCTTTATCATCAATACCACTTGCATAAGAAAATGAACGGCGCAAAATTTGTCTACCTGTTTTCTTGGCAAGATGAACGTGGGAATCTTCGGGTAGATTTTCGAGCGTGAGCGCGTCAAATTCGCCTTGTTCACCAAAAGCTGCGCCTGAGGAACGGTTGCGCCCGAAGGTATTGTTTTGTTCGTTGGCGCTGGTTCTATCCCAAGTTTCCAAAAACATTTGAATGCGGCGAGCAACCAAATAACTGCCATCATGGAGCCAGCCATCATCTTCCACAAAACAAAGCGCTTTGGCATCATCTCCTGTTGAATTAGCAGTGCCATCTTTAAAAGCAAAGAGATTTCGTGGGGTTTCGTTGGCGTGGTCAAAGGCATTAAAACCTGCTTGGCTCCAGCGTGGAGTAACATGGCTACGAGCTGAACGTACCAAATTGCGCACCGCATGAAAGGCTACTTGTGGGTCATCAGCACAAGCTTGAATGCAAATATCTCCACCTGTATAACGCTCTTTGAGTTGGTCACGAGGAAAATGGGGAAGATTTTTGAACGCAACAGGGCGTTGGCTTTCTAAGCCCAAAGTGCTTAAAAAGCTTGGTGTGATGCCGAAAGTGAGCGTGAGGCGGTGAGCATGGAGGCTGTCGGCTTCGCCTGTATCGGTTGGTGGAATGTAGCCATTGTTCGCGTAAGGCTTGATGTTTTGTCCTTGTGTCAATAAGGCGCTGTATTGTGTCCATTGTTGGAACATGGTGCGAATATCGTGCAAATTGGCGTGGTGCAAATCCAAAACAATAAAATAAACATGCTTTTGGAGCGGGGAAATAATCCCCGCTTGATGCTGACCATAAAAAGGAATCACACGGCTTTCATCGATGCTTTGGTTTGGCAAAGCGCTTTGGGCTTGCCCCAAAGCTTGTTGGGTTGCCAAACCAGCACCACCTACGCCCAGATATTTCAAGAGCGTACGGCGGTCATAGCGTGGATAACTCATGATTTACTCCAAAATGATGCCCATTTGTGCCAGAGGTTCGCCCAGCTTGTTGACAGCTTCAGCAAGCGCTTTGATGTCGGCTTCGGTGAGTTCGTTATAAGGCTTGTAATCGTAAGCATCTTTTGAGCGATTATGGCTTTCTAACAACGCATTAACATCAGCAAAATGTTTGGCGATATTCTCGGCAAGCGCTTTGTCTTTGGCTTCAACATGAGGTCGGAAAAGCTCGAAAATCTTTTCGGCACCTTCAATATTAGCTTTGAAATCATAGAGGTCTGTTTTGGAGAAAATATCTTCTTCGCCTGTGATTTTGGTGGTTGAAACTTCATTCAGCAAATCGACAGCCCCTGTAATCATCAACTCTGCAGAAACTTCCGCAGTTGGGATTTTGGCGCGTAATTCTTTAACATCATTAACCAACTGTTCGGCAATGGCTTCGGTTCCTTTTGTGGTGTTTTGCTCCCAAAGAATTTTTTCAATTTTATGGAAACCGCTCCATTCGTCCATCACCACAGCCTCAAGTTCGGCTTCCGTTTTGTTGGCATTTTCAGCCACTTCTTTGGCTTCTTCCGTTAAATCAGCAAGACGAGCATCAATACGAGGATCTAAATCTCCAAAGCTCTCTGCCACAGGCTCAGAGCGTTCAAAATACATACGCGCTAAGGGGTAAATTTTCTTAGCTTCTTCGGTGTTACCTGCTTTTAAAGCAGCAGCAAAAGCTTCTGTGTCGCGTACCAGTAAATCCATTTGACCAACCACAAACTCGCGGTAAGCATCAAGTTCTTTGCTTAAATCCGCTGAAAAAGCGCTTTGGCTTAAGAGACCAATGGTGAGGGAAAGGAGTAATTTTTTCATAGAGGCTTCCTTGAAATGAAGGTAAAAACAAACCCAGTGGATGGTTCAAAGCGCTTTGTGTTGGTTGTTTCTCCAGTCAACACAAACGTGGTTCCTGACTGAGCGCGGTAAAAATAACGCTTTTGAAAATTTTTCGCAATCATTAATTCATGATTTCGTTATCTTTAAGAGATTTGTGTATAGATAAGAAGAAATTTTCGCCCTGTGCTAAAATTGAACGATTTTTTGACCAAAGACCACAACCCAAAAGGAAGGACTATGCAACGAATAATAGGCAGCTTGCTGGTGTTGATGTTAACCGCTTGCTTGCAATCCAAATCGCCCAACGCCAATCAAACGGCTTTTACCTACCAAACGGAAGAATTGCCTTCTGCACAAACCGAAGGTGGTACGCTAGAAACTTACTCAGGGCAAAGTGCGGCATACAGCGACCCTGAGCTTTTTTCTCAAACCATTGAGTCTATTGGGGATTTTGAGAAATTAAATTTCCGTTGTCAGGATTTGCAACATTTGCAAACACGAGTAATGCAGGCGCAAGAAGAACCTGCGCGTGTAGAAGAGATTTGGCAATTGCAGGTATGTGGGGTAATACATCATTACAAGGTTGTCTTTACACGTGATAGCTCAGGGCAAACCGTGCCAGCTATTCATTATTTACCAAATCCAACATAAACTTATCGCTTTCTTGGTCAGCGATATTTCTCACCTATTTAGGACGACATTTAAGGGGCAACTATGGCAAAACGTACCGACTTATCTTCTATTCTGATTATTGGCGCAGGCCCAATCATTATTGGTCAAGCTTGTGAGTTTGATTACTCGGGTGCGCAGGCGTGTAAAGCGCTTCGTGCGGAAGGGTATCGGGTGATTTTGGTGAACTCTAACCCAGCCACCATCATGACCGACCCCAATATGGCTGATGCTACTTATATTGAACCTATTCAATGGCAAACGGTTGAGAAAATTATTGAAAAAGAAAAGCCTGATGCAATTTTGCCGACTATGGGTGGTCAGACCGCTTTAAACTGTGCGCTGGATTTGGCAAAGCATGGTGTGCTGGAAAAATACAATGTTGAATTAATCGGTGCCTCCATTCAAGCCATCAAAACTGCAGAAGACCGCGATTTATTTAAACAAGCCATGACCGAAATTGGTTTGGAGAGTGCGAAATCGTTTGCAGTACACAATATGGACGAAGCGCGTGAAGCACAAGCCCAACTCGGTTTCCCCGTTATCATTCGACCTTCATTTACTCTGGGCGGTTCAGGCGGCGGGATTGCTTACAATCGTGCGGAGTTTGAACAAATCACAGCGCATGGTTTGGAATTATCGCCCACGCATGAGGTTTTGTTGGAGGAGAGTTTGCTTGGCTGGAAAGAGTTTGAGATGGAGGTGGTGCGTGATAAAAATGATAATGCCATCATTGTGTGCGCCATTGAAAACTTTGACCCAATGGGCGTTCATACGGGAGATTCCATTACTGTTGCCCCTGCCCAAACCTTAACCGATAAGGAATACCAAGAGCTTCGTAATGCGTCCATTGCGATTCTGAGAAAAATTGGCGTGGAAACAGGTGGTTCGAATGTGCAGTTTGCCATCAATCCTAAAGATGGGCGCATTATTGTGATTGAAATGAATCCGCGCGTTTCGCGTTCTTCTGCGTTGGCATCTAAAGCAACAGGTTTCCCGATTGCCTCTGTCGCGGCTCGGTTGGCTGTTGGTTATACCCTAGATGAACTTAAAAATGAAATCACAGGTGGCTTAACCCCTGCCTCATTTGAGCCTGCCATTGATTATGTGGTGACCAAAATCCCACGTTTTGATTTCGCTAAATTCAAACAAACCAACAATAAACTGAATACACAAATGCGTTCGGTTGGTGAAGTGATGGCGATTGGGCGCACGTTTAAAGAAAGTTTGAACAAAGCGCTTCGTGGTTTGGAAAATGGTTATACAGGGTTAAATCGTCCACAGCCTGTTGAGGATATTGATGTTCATGTGATGACTCCAACACCTGAGCGAATTTTCTATGTGGCAGAGGCATTGCGGCGAGGTTATGGTATTGAAGCGCTTTATCGCTTGAGCGCGATTGATCCTTGGTTCTTGGCGCAGCTTGCGGAATTGGTGGATATGGAAAAAGCCTTGTCTCATCAAGGATTAGCGATGTTAAAACACGATAGCAAAGCGCTTTTGGCGTATAAACGCGCAGGCTTTTCTGATGCCTTTTTGGCGAGCTGCTGTGGGGTTAAAGAAGAGGAAATCCGAGCTTTGCGCTATGAAGCCTCGATTCACCCTGTTTATAAACGTGTAGATTCTTGTGCAGCAGAATTTGCCAGCACAACTGCCTATTTGTACTCAACTTACGAAAGTTTTTGCGAATCAGCGCCAACAGCTAAAAAGAAAATTATGATTTTGGGTGGCGGCCCGAATCGCATTGGGCAAGGGATTGAGTTTGATTATTGCTGTGTTCATGCGGCACTGGCACTCAAGGAAGATGGTATTGAAACGATTATGGTCAATTGCAACCCTGAAACCGTTTCTACGGACTTTGATACCGCTGACCGTTTGTATTTTGAACCCTTGACGCTGGAAGACGTGCTGGAAGTGGTTCGTTTAGAAAAGCCCAATGGCGTGATTGTGCAATACGGTGGTCAAACGCCTTTGAAACTTGCCAAAGCGCTTGAAAAAGCAGGCGTACCAATTATTGGCACTTCGCCTGATGCCATTGATGAGGCAGAAGATCGCGAGCGTTTCCAAAAATTGATTCATGAGTTGGGTTTATTGCAACCACCAAACCGCACGGCTACTAACCTCGAAGAAGCGCTTTTAGGGGCGCAAGAGATTGGTTATCCGCTGGTGGTACGTCCTTCTTATGTGTTGGGTGGACGAGCGATGGATATTGTCTACAGCGATAATGAGCTGGAAACCTACATGAAAGAAGCGCTTTTTGTGTCTCCTGATGCGCCCATTTTGCTGGATCGTTTCTTAGATGATGCCATTGAGGTGGATATTGATGTGATTTGCGATGGCGAACAGGTGATTATTGGTGGTTTGATGGAGCATATCGAGGAAGCTGGCGTGCATTCTGGGGATTCAGCTTGCTCTTTGCCACATTATCGTTTGAGTGATGAGATTGCTGAGAGTATCAAAACCCAAGCCAAAGCGCTTGCCAAAGCGCTTAAGGTGGTGGGCTTGATGAATGCTCAGTTTGCGGTAAAAGGAACGGAGATTTATGTTTTGGAAGTCAATCCACGAGCTTCACGCACCGTGCCTTTTGTCTCTAAAGCGACAGGGCGACCATTAGCAAAAATTGCTGCGCGAGTGATGAGTGGGCAAACGTTGGCAGAACAAGGTATTACAGGCGATGTGTTGCCTAAATATGTGGCAGTGAAAGAAGCCGTTTTCCCCTTTGCGAAATTCTCAAATGTTGACCCTATTCTGGGGCCTGAAATGAAATCCACAGGCGAGGTCATGGGCTTAGGCGAAACCTTTGCTGAGGCTTTCCACAAAGCCATGCGTGGCGCAGGGGAGCGTTTGCCAAAGGCTGGCGGAACGGTGTTTATTTCGGTGAAAGATAGCGATAAGCCCAAAGCGCTTGAGGTGGGCAAATTGCTGATTGAAGCTGGTTTTACATTGGTTGCTACCACAGGCACCCATGAATATTTAACGGAGCATGGTTTGGATTGTGGCTTGATTAATAAGGTGGCACAAGGTAGACCCCATATTGTTGATGCCATTATCAACGAAGAAATTGCGATGATTATCAACACAACAGCAGGTAAAAAAGCGATTTCTGATAGTTATTCTATTCGCCGTGAAGCTTTAATGCATAAAGTGTTTTATCAAACAACCATTGCAGGAGCTTATGCTGTGGCTTTGGCATTGCGTAATCAGAAAGATGAGGTGGTTAGACCTATTCAGATTATTGCGTAATTTTGTCTCAAAGCGCTTTGTGCGAGACCCCGAGCCAATCGGGGTTTTTTGTGACATGATGTTTTATGATGAGGAAATCATGATGATAGAAAATGGATTGATGAGTAAGGCTTTAAGCATTCAGCAAAACGCTGCAGAAGTTGGCTTTGATTGGGATAGTGCAGAACCTATTTTGGATAAACTTGCAGAGGAGATAGAAGAACTCAAAGAATGGCTACCCAAGCGCTTTGATTCTTCGGAGAATCAAGAGCTGGTTCATGGAGAAATGGAAAAGGAATTGGGCGATTGTTTTTTTGTGTTGATTAATTTGGCGAGAAAATTAGGCGTTAATCCTGAAAGCGCTTTGCTATCAACGATTCATAAATTTGAAAAGCGCTTTTCATTTATGGAATCTGAATTGCAGAAATTGGGAAAGACGATGAAGGAAAGTTCTCTCGAAGAGAGGGGTAGATTTTGGGAACAAGCTAAACAGTTAGAAAAATAAAGTATGCAAAAGCCCCGATAATTCGGGGCATTGATTATTGTTGGATTTTGGGTTCTTCGGTATGGATAGTGTCTTCTTCAATATATTGTGAGTCTTCGCAACCACATTCTTCATCTATCAATTTAATATCAACATGATATTCATAAACATCAACAGAAATCATAGGATTGGCATAGATGATTTTGCCAATGGTTTTATGATCTAATTTACCTTTATTGACATATTGTTCAAAGAGTTTTCTATTCTCGGCTTTATGGAATACGCAATCGCTTTCATCTTCGCTATCTGCTAATTTGTATTCGTAGAAATTAGCTCTATCTTGGCGTAAAATAGCGGCTGCATTGGATTTGGTATTGTTGTTATCTAAAGCTTTTCCTGAGCTATTTTGTTTATCTTGTTCGGAAATACGAGTGAGGTAAGAACATAAGTATTTATCTTCTTTTTTGACTTTGGGTTTAGGCTCTTCAATTTTTAATTGAGCCAAAGCGCTTTGTGATAATAAAATCGCACAAGCCAGAGTGGTTAGTTTTTTCATAGAGATTCTCCTAAGGATTGACAGGCTTTATGTAACAATTCTGGTCGATATTCAAAATGAACTCCATCATAGTGGTACCATTTTCCTCCCCAAATAAATCCGTGTTTTTCAAAGATTTCAACAATACGGTTGAGGTTTTTATCTTCCAGTGTTTCTTTAGGGAAAGGGCAAACGCCTTCTTGAGGATTTTTGCATTTATCCCAACGCCAATAGCGCCCTAATTTTTGTGGTAATTCAAAATCAATAGCAATGCCAAAAGCATGAGTGCTTAAGCGCTTTGTGCCAGCAATAAAACGATAATTGAAGGTTCCTGAGCTTTTTTTCATATAATTGGCTAATTCAGGAAATTGAGCAATTTCTTTCCCAACATTTTCTAAAGCTTTAGCGGCATGATTAGCTTGATGAAAGCTTAGTTTTTTGCCTGAAGGTTGCCAAATGATTTGCGTCAGGTTTTTGCGAATGTCGTGTTCATTTTGACCATAAAGCGCGTGAAAAAAGGCTAAATTTCGAAATCTTCCCGCATCTTCATTTTTGCTGGGTATTAAAAAATCTCTTGCATAACGTTGGCTTAATTGATCGGCGAGTGTTGCATGATTTAAAGCTTGTTCAAAAGATTGTTGGGGAGGTTCAATGGTTATTCTTTGACCATTAACAATAAGAATATTGGGTTTTTCGTATTGAACAGAATTAGGATAAGCAGCTTGATAACATTGAGCAATAGTATCGGTATTAAAAGCCAAAGCGCTTTGAATACTCAAAAGATTGACCCATAGAAAAGATAAAAAATATTTAGGTGGAATCATAGAAATCTTATGGGAATAAAAAGATTTCGGCATTTTATAGAAAAGATAGGGGTGATACTAGACCGAAAAGGTGGTATTGAACCACCTTTTTTCGGTTTAATATTTGATGTGGAGTCTTAAATCTTTTTGTATTTGATTCGTTTAGGCTGGTCGGCATCGTCACCTAAACGCTTACGGCGGTCGGCTTCGTATTCGGAATAGGTGCCGTTGAAAAAGACCGTTTCCGAATCACCTTCAAACGCCAAAATATGGGTAGCGACACGGTCTAAAAACCAGCGGTCGTGCGAAATAATCAAAGCGCTTCCTGCAAAAGACAAAATCGCTTCTTCTAAGGCACGAAGGGTTTCCACGTCTAAATCGTTGGTAGGTTCGTCTAACAACAGAACATTTCCACCTGATTTCAAAAGTTTAGCCAAGTGCAAACGGTTGCGCTCACCGCCCGATAAATCGCCGACTCGTTTTTGTTGGTCAGCGCCTTTGAAATTGAAACGCCCCAAATAGGCACGGCTGGGAATGGTGTAATTGCCCACCACAATATTATCCAAACCATCGGATACTTCTTCCCAAACGGTTTTTTGATTATCCAGTGCTTCACGGGATTGATTCACAAAAGCAATTTTCACCGTTTCGCCAATTTCCAAAGTGCCAGAATCAGGTTTATCTGCACCCGTAATAATATTAAATAGGGTGGATTTACCTGCACCATTTGGTCCAATGATGCCCAAAATCGCCCCAGCAGGTAAATTAAAACTTAAATTCTGATAAAGCGCTTTGTGTTCAAAGCCTTTGGCTAAATTCTCGGCAATAATGACTTTATCGCCCAAACGGTCAGCGGTGGGAATATAGATTTCTTGGGTTTCGGCACGTTTTTGGAATTCCTTACTGGCCAATTCTTCATAGCGAGCCAAACGGGCTTTGTTTTTCGAGTGACGGCCTTTCGGGTTATTGCGCACCCATTCCAATTCTTGTTTTAAAGCACGGCGGTGGGCGGATTCTTGTTTTTCTTCCTGAGCCAAGCGCTTTTCTTTTTGTTCTAACCATGAAGAGTAATTGCCTTCATAGGGAATGCCTTCGCCACGGTCGAGTTCTAAAATCCAGCCTGCCACATTGTCTAAGAAATAGCGGTCGTGGGTAACGGCCACAACGGTTCCTTTAAAATCATGGAGATAGCGTTCCAACCACGCAATGGATTCCGCATCTAAATGGTTGGTTGGCTCGTCCAACAACAACATATCAGGATTGGACAACAGCAAACGACACAACGCCACACGGCGTTTTTCACCGCCTGAAAGGGTAGCAATGGATTGTTCCCAAGGGGGCAAACGTAAGGCATCGGCGGCAATTTCCATACGGCGTTCGCTTTCGTGTCCGCCACTGGCGTTGATTTTGTTCTCCAATTCGGCTTGTTTTTGCGCCAAAGCATCAAAATCGGCATCGGGGTCAGCGTAAGCGGCATAGACGGCATCTAATTCGGCTTGTAAGTCTTTGATGTTGCTCATAACTTCTTCAATGACTTCACGCACCGTTTTATTGGGGTCTAATTGAGGCTCTTGGGGCAAATAGCCAATGTGAAGATTGGGTTGCGGACGGGCTTCACCAATAATGTCCGTATCTACACCCGCCATGATTTTTAATAAAGTGGATTTACCCGCACCGTTTAAGCCCAAAATCCCAATTTTTGCACCTGGGAAAAAAGACAGATAAATATCTTTCAAAATATAACGTCCGCCAGCAACCACCTTGCTGACTCCGTTCATCGTAAATACAAATTGACTCATTGTGGCTCCTTAACATTTGGAAAAGTTTTATTGTACCAGAGGGCTTGTGAAACACAGCATTCTGCTACACAAATGCGCCTCGAATCCATTGAAGGTTATTTCCATCGATGCATACGGCATCAAATCGGCAGGGCAAAGCGCTTTGCCCAGTGGATTGGCGTTGTTGTAAATAATACTGGGCAGTTAGGCGGATTTTTTGCTGTTTGGCAGGGGTGATGCTTTGTGCTGCTGAAACAAGCGCTTTGGCTTTGCGTTTACGAACCTCGACAAATACCAAGCAATCCTTATCTTGTGCAATCACATCAATCTCTCCATAGGGGCTACGATAATTACGCACCACAATCGATAGCCCCTGTTGGCGTAAAAAATGCTCTGCTTGCCGTTCGCCGTCTTCGCCCGTGATAAGATGGGCGGCACGTTTTTTTTGAGAAAACATCATGAACCCTAAAGATAATACCCAAAGCGGCATTTTATACATGGTTGCCACGCCCATTGGCAATTTAGACGATATTTCCTCACGCGCCTTGCATATTTTGCGCACGGTTGATGCCATTGCTTGTGAAGATACGCGCGTTTCTCAAAAGCTCCTCAGCGCCTATGGTATCCACAAAGCGCTTTTCCCACTCCATCAACACAATGAACACCAAGCTACAGTCAAGCTCCTTGCGCGTTTGCAAGCAGGTGAACACATAGCTTTTATCAGCGATGCTGGTACACCATTGGTTGCGGATCCAGGCTTTTGGCTTACTCGTGCTGCGCATGAGGCTGGTATTCGGGTGTGTCCTATTGTTGGAGCCAGTAGCATTTTAGCAGCCTTATCAGCTTCAGGCTTGCCTGCGGATACTTTTTGTTTTGCGGGTTTTATCCCGTCTAAAGCAGGAGACAGGAAGCGCTTTTTGGAAAACTTTATCAACACGGCTTATACCACCGTCTTTTTTGAAACGCCGCATCGTATTGCAGAAACATTAGCCGAGATGAAAGCGCTTTATCCTGCCACGCGCCGTTTGACCATCGCTCGTGAGCTGACCAAGCAGTTTGAGCAAATTGTTGCTTTGCAAGTGGGCGAGGCAAGTTCTTGGTTAGCAGAAGATGAGTACCATGCGCGTGGAGAGTTTGTTTTGGTGTTAGAGGGTTATACGCAAGAAAATGATAACTGGCAAGATTTTGCTCGTGATTTATACCAAGCAGGCTTAGGCGCAAAGAGTATTTCCCAACTCTTAGCTGAGCATCATGGCGCAAATAAAAAGGCCGTGTATGCCTATGTTCTCTCTCTTGCTGATGATTAAGTCTGCACTGTGCAAAGCGCTTTGTTAAAATTTGCCCCTTGAAGTTTAGATAAGGAAACACTATGAGAGGGCAATTATGGATTGTTGCCGCACCATCGGGTGGCGGTAAAACAACTTTAATCCGCGAGGTTATTGAGGCGCTGAAACATAATGTCGTGGAGTCGGTTTCTCATACCACAAGACCTGCGCGTATGGGAGAAGAACATGGTAAACATTATTTCTTTGTCTCGCCTGAGCAGTTTAAAAAGATGGTGGACGCTGGCGATTTTTTAGAGCACGCTGAAGTATTTGGTAACTGCTATGGAACGTCCAATACGGAAATCGAAAGTCGCTTGAGTCGTGGGATTGATGTAATTTTGAACATTGATTGGCAGGGAGCAAGACGTGTTCGAAGCTTAAGACCTGATGTGCGAACCGTTTTCCTACTGCCCCCTTCTATCCAAATCCTACGCTCACGCCTTACACATCGTGGCTTAGATGATGCTGAGGTGGTTGCAGAACGTATGCGACAAGCCAGTGAACAAATCAGCCATTATGATGAATTCGATTATCTGATTGTAAACGATGATTTACGTACCGCAACGCTGCAACTCCAAAGCCTTATTCTCGCTGCAAGACTCGAACGCCAACGCTGCCAACCAGACCATCAAACCCTCATCGACCAATTACTTGCCTAAACCTAAAAGCGCTTTGATAACGTTAATACTTAAAAGGCGTAGAGATAACTTTACTCGGGGCTTTGCCCCGAACCCCATCAGGGGGTCTGAGACCCCCTGAACCCCGCAAAGTATTTTAAAAAGTAAAACCCCCCACCAAAACTTTGTTTTGCGTGGGGGGTTTTACTTTTTAATGCTCTGGGGTCAAGGGGTGTAACACCCCTTGTAGGGGGCTTGGGGGACAACGTCCCCCAATAGAGATACCCTTACATCTTTAAGTATTAACGTTATCAAAGCGCTTTATTGTTGAGTCCAGCGATGTTGGCTTTCTTTGATGACGGCTTTGGCTTCTTCGATATCGCCCCAATGTTGGACAACGGTAGAGCCTGGTTTTTTGAGTGCTTTGTAGTGATTGAAATGGAACTCGATTTGTTTGATGAGTTGTGCTGGTAAATCAGAAAGCGCTTTGATGGCGTTTCCTGTATTACGGTCATCTTCAGGAACAACCACGATTTTATCGTCCACTTCGCCATCATCAACGAATTTCATGACGCCAATTACGCGAGCTTTGAGGAAGATGCCAGTGGTGAGAGGTTGATCGGTGATGATGAGAGCATCAAGTTCATCGCCATCTTCATCTAAGGTTTGGGGAATGAAGCCATAGTTGGTGGGCTTGGCAAAAATGGCAGGCTCGATACGATCCAATTTGAACGCGCCTAAGCGTCTATCCCACTCGATTTTGTGGTTAGAGCCTGTGGGAATTTCCACAACGACATTGATGATGCCAGAATCGACATCGCCAGCGTCAAGAATTTTATTAAAATCAGCCATAAGTGATTCCTTGTGTTGGTTGAGAAAAGAGCATTATAGAGGAACGCCATAGTATCGTGCTAAACCAAGTAGCCCATCGGCAAAGCCCTGACCAACAGCGCGGAACTTCCACTCCCCTTGATGGCGGTAAATTTCGCCAAAAATCATCGCGGTTTCAACGGAAGCATCTTCAGATAAATCAAAACGTGCCAGTTCTTCGCCTGTTTCTTGATTGATGCAACGCACAAAAGCGCTTTTGACCTGTCCAAAATTTTGCCCACGAGAGGCCGCATCATGAATGGTGACCGTGATGGCAATTTTTTCAACATCAGGAGAGAGTTTATCTAAGCGAATCAATAGAGTTTCATCATCGCCATCGCCTGCTCCTGTGCGATTGTCGCCAGAGTGTTCTACGCTACCATCAGCGGATTGAAGTTGATTGTAGAAGATAAAATCCGCCTCAGAACGAACTTTACCATTGCTGTTTAACAAAAACGCACTGCCATCTAGGTCAAAATCAGTGCCTGCGGTTTGGCGAGTATCCCAGCCCAAGCCAATCAATAATTGCTTGAGATTGGGGTCTTGTTTGCTGAGGCTGACGTTACCGCCTTTTTGTAAACTAATCGCCATAGTGTCTCCTTATGCTTGATTTGGGAAAAGATAACCCTCTTGGTTTAGGTGACCAAGAGGGTAGGGAAAGCGCTTTGCGACAAGCTGAGGTCAAAGCGCTTTAGGGGTTAAGAGCGATTTTCTTTTTTCAAACGCTCTTCCCAGAAAGTTGCGCCTTTAATGCCAAGTTTTTGTGGGTCAAAGGTAAAGCGCTTTGCGCCAGCTTTGACTTGCTCTTCATAGTCGCGCATAGCCTTGATGGTTGGCTGTGAGCTGAACAAAATGATGACAATGCCTACGATATTAAGCCATGCAGTTAAACCTACGCCAATATCACCAATCTCCCAGATGTAGCCTGAGCTATTTACTGCACCATAAGCCACTGAGAACATCACCACCACACGCACCCAAAACATGCCAACATCATAATGCTTACGGTTATTGCGCAGTAAGTAGGCAACGTTGGTTTCAGAGATGTAGTAATACGCCAAAATAGTGGTAAAGGTGAAGAAGAATAGGGCAATAGAGGTGAAAATTGGACCAAATTTACCAAAGACACTTGAGGTTGCGATTTGAGTAAACTGTGGGCCATTGATGTTGGTATCAGTCGCTAAGTTTTGCACCAAGAAAACGCCGTTACCATCAACCACGTTGTAGCTGTTGGTGATTAAAATCATGAAGGCAGTTGCGGAGCAAACAAACAGAGTATCGATATAAACGGAGAACGCTTGCACCAAACCTTGTTGTGCTGGGTGATCTACTTCGGCGGCAGCGGCATGGTGAGGACCTGTGCCTTGTCCTGCTTCGTTAGAATAAACCCCACGCTTAACCCCCCAGCCAATGGCAGCGCCTAAGCCAGCTTGTGCCGTGAAGGCATCGTTGAAGATAAGGCTGATAACCGCGGGCAGTTTATCGATATTCACGAACACGACCAAAAGCGCAATGATGATGTAGCCAAGCGCCATGAAAGGAACGATGACTTCGGTGAATTTAGCAATGCGCTTTACGCCACCAAAAATAATCATGCCGAGTAAAATCAAGATGCACGCCAAGCCAATCAAGCGATTGATGCCAATATCGCCAAAGCTGGTAGCAATGATTTCACCATCGCCGAACACTTTGGTAATAGAGCCTGTGCTGGCATTGGATTGTACGCCTGGTAAGAAAATAGCACACGCCAGCAACATGGCGATGGCAAAGACAACGCCAAACCAAGGTTTATTGAAGTAACGGTCAAGATAATAGGCAGGGCCACCGCGATATTGACCATGGTCTTGAACTTTGTAAATCTGCGCTAAGGTTGATTCTGCATACGCTGTGCTTGCTCCTAAGAAAGCCATCATCCACATCCAAAAGATAGCACCTGGCCCGCCAAAGCCAATAGCAGCTGCAACCCCTGCGATATTACCTGCACCCACACGACCTGATAATGCCATCGTTAATGCTTGGAAAGAACTCACGCCTTCTGCACTATCGTTACGCTGAATCAACAAACGACACATTTCCTTGAAATGGCGTACTTGCGCAAAACGTGTTTTGATTGAAAACAACAAACCCACGCCCAAACATAGCCAGATGAGGGCTGGACTCCAGATAATTCCATTTAATTCACTAACCAATTTTTCCATTGAAGAATCCTCTATATTTTTGGTTGAATCATGTAAAGTTGCTATCAACTTACATATCGGCAATGTATCGCAAATGATTGGCTTAATGCAAGCTTTTGCAGAAGTTTGTATTAAGCGCTTTGAGTAAAAGAAGAATTAATTTGTTTTTTATATATAAATCAAATTATTAATAATTAATTGGCTTGAACGTCAGGATAAATTCGTTATAATAACGCCCAATTTTTTAGGTTCACACAAGCTCTGGTGCAAGCTGGGGCTTGTTTTTTTATGGTTAAACCTTGAACGACAACCCAAAGGAACAACAATGAGTACCAAAATTCCGATGACGAAAAATGGCGCTGAAGCGCTCAAAGCTGAGCTGGAAAGACTCAAAACCCAAGAACGCCCTCGTATCATTGAAGCCATTGCCGAAGCTCGCGCGTTAGGCGATTTAAAAGAGAACGCTGAATATCATTCGGCTCGTGAGCAACAAGGATTTATTGAAGGTCGTATCAAAGAATTGGAATACAAGCTGAGCAATGCCAATGTTATTGATGTAACCACGTTAAAAAACACAGGCAAAGTGGTTTTTGGCACAACGGTTGAAATGGAAGATGTGGATAGTGGCGAAGTGTTGCGTTATCAAATTGTGGGCGAAGATGAGGCGGATTTGAATCTGAATAAAATCTCTAATACTTCTCCTATTGCTCGTGCGTTGATGGGGAAAGAGGCAGGAGAAACCGTTCAGGTTGTGATTCCAAATGGTAAAAGAACGCTTGATATTCTGGAAGTTTTTTACGAATAGCATCGGCAACCAACCTCTTTTTGATAAACCTCTCATGATGGGGGGTTTTTTTATGGTTTAGATAGTCAAGTGGTGGAGAAACAGCAGAGTGATGAGAGGCAAAGCGCTTTGGAGTTTGGGGTTAACCAAACTTCTGAGCTTGCTCATCAAGGGCTTGAAGATAAGCTAATTTCTCCGATAGTTTGCGTTCAAAGCCACGTTCGTTAGGATAATAAAAACGTAGATTGCTGAGTTCTGGCGGAAGATAACGCTCGCCAGCAGCATAAGCATGAGGCTCATCGTGGGCATAACGGTAAGCTTGGGCATAGCCTAAATTGCGTTGGGATTGCGTGGGTGCATTACACAGATGAGGCGGTACGGCATGAGCAGGATTTTGTCGAACGTAAGCCAAAGCGCTTTGTAATGCCAAATAGCTGGCATTGCTTTTGGGGGCTAGAGCGAGATAAGTCACACCTTGTGCCAGTGCCAGATAACCTTCAGGGCTGCCCAAGCATTGGTAGGTTTGGTAAACATTTAAGGCAAGATTCAGCGCATTGGGATCGGCATTGCCAATGTCTTCACTGGCAACACAAAGCATACGCCGTGCAATGAGCAATGGGTCGGTTCCACTTTCAATCAACCTCGCTAGCCAATACATCGCCCCATCAACACTTGAGCCACGCAAAGATTTGTGAAAGGCAGAGAGTAATTCATAAGTATCGATGGTTTTAGGGCGATCGCGCAGAATTTGTTGGATAGCTTGTTCGGCGCTGAGACCTTGTCGAGTTGCCAAAGCGCTTTGTTCTAAGAGATTCAAGGCTTGCCGTGCATCTCCGTTGGCATGATAAGCCATTAATTTTATAGTGTTTGTTGGTAAGGAAATTCCCAAAAAATGAAGGCCACGCGTGATGACCTGCATCATTTCTTCCTCATTCAAAGGATTGAGGCGTAAGACGCGTAAACGCGAAAGTAGCGCAGGATTGAGGTGAAAACTGGGATTTTCAGTCGTTGCGCCAATGAGGGTAAACGTGCCATTTTCTACATAAGGCAGAAGGCTATCCTGTTGGGCTTTGTTAAAACGATGGATTTCATCGATGAACACCACCGTTCTTTGCCCCAAAGCGCTTTGATTTTCGGCTTGCTGTACCGCCTCTCGAATATCTTTGACACCTGAAAAAACCGCAGACAATGCTACATAATGGCAGGCAAAACCATCAGCCAGCAATTGGGCGAGTGTGGTTTTGCCACAGCCAGCCTCACCCCAAAGCAACATCGAAAAAGGCTGCTGGGCAGCTAGGGCATGATGAAGCATTTCTCCTTCGCCCAGCAAATGTTGTTGTCCGATGTAATCATCAAGCGTGCGTGGACGTAATTTCTCTGCCAATGGCGCATGGGCTTTACGCAGCGCATCTTGCGCAAAGAGAGAGGCTTGTTTCATGGCATGAAGGGTCAAAGCGCTTTGAGGTTTGATTTATTCGCCGACAATATCGGTTCCTTTTGGCACGTTCAACACAAAGCGCTTATTATCAATCTGATGGTTACGCTTGATTTGGCTGAAACTCAGCTCGGTTAAATTGTCGCCGTTATCAATCAAAACTTTGCTCAATTGCTCTTGCTGAAAACTCACCCAAAGCGCTTTGTATTCGCTTTGTGAAACGGTTGGTGAGAGGCGATAAATCACGCTATTGGGCGCATTTTCGCTTAAAAATGGCGCACTGCCTGTTGAGCTGATGAAAAAGCTTTGGCGCAGAGGCTTTTCGCTGCTGAGAAGTGTTAAAGCAACGTTGCCAATGAGCTGTTCAGGCTGATGAATGGTCATTTGTTCTAAATCGGCATCATAGTGGTAAACCTTCACACCATCGCCTGCAATTTGTTGCACATTGGGTTTTTGGTAATCCCAAAGGAAATATTGAGGCTTTTTCAAAAGCATATGCCCACTGCTGACTTTGCTTTTATCGGCTTTGCCAACACGTTGCACAAAATCCGCCTCAAGGCTTTGCGTTTGTTGGAAATATTGCTCTAGTTGCTCAATGCTTTGCCCATAAACCAAATTGGCTAATGCAAGGAAAGATAAGAGATATTTTTTCATGTAAGCTCCTTTAGATGCTGTTGTGTTGCTTAGGCTTTACAAAGCGCTTTGATGGGTCAATCGTCAAACGGGTTACGCTCGATAAGAATCTGGCGAACGCCTCTATCGTTAGCACGAGATAAAATCCCTGCCCGTTCCATTGTTTCTATCAGCTTGGCAGCGCGGTTATAACCAATGCTGAGCTTACGTTGTACATAAGAAATCGAGGTTTTACCACTTGCCAAAACTTCATGAACGGCTTGATCAAAGAGTTCATCTTGTTCGCCATCGATTTCACTCGCACCAAAAGCGCCCATACTGGCTGGGGGAACAGGCTGTGTAATAGCTTCTTCGTATTCAGGCTCACCTTGTGTACGCAGGTATTTGGTGAGCGCATCAACCTCACTATCAGAGATAAATGCACCATGCACACGCATAGTCGGCTTGCCCGTAGGTGCAAATAACATATCACCATGCCCCAACAGGCTCTCAGCGCCTTGCGCATCTAAAATGGTGCGCGAATCGATTTTGCTCGAGACTTGGAAGGCAATGCGAGAAGGTACATTGGCTTTTATCAAGCCTGTTAAAACATCAACTGATGGTCGTTGGGTTGCCAAAATCAAATGGATACCTGCTGCGCGTGCTTTTTGAGCAATTCGCGCAATCAAATCTTCCACTTTTTTCCCTACCACCATCATCATATCCGCCAATTCATCAATCACAATAACAAGATAGGGTAAAGGCTTTAGAATAGGAGGCTGCTGGGCAATGCCAACAAATTGGCTACTGTCCCAGTTGGGGTCATATACCACTTCGCCACGCGCTTGAGCGTCTTTAATGATTTGGTTAAACTCATCAATTTTTCGAACTTTCAAGCCAGACATCAGCTGATAACGCCGTTCCATCTCTGCCACTGCCCATTTCAGCGCATTTTCGGCATCGTTCATATCCGTGACCACAGGGGTAATCAAATGCGGAATGCCTTCGTACATACTCATTTCCAGCATTTTGGGGTCAATCAAAATCAGCTTTAATTCATCAGGCTTGGCTTTGCACAGCATACTGGCAAGCATGACGTTAATGCCTACCGATTTTCCTGAGCCTGTTGTGCCTGCCACCAATAAATGTGGCATCGCTCCCAAATTGGTTACCACAGGCTCGCCTGAGATATTGCAACCCAAAACCATCGTTAAAGGCGAGGTTTGCGCCTGATAAGCTGGGCTTTCCAAGATGGTGCGGAAATGCACCATGCTGCGGTGGCGGTTGGGAATCTCCAAGCCAATGTAAGGCTTACCTGGTAACACTTCCACCACACGCAAACTTGGCACCGATAAAGAACGTGCTAAATCTCGGTCTAAATTGCTGATTTGAGAGCCTTTGGTGCCAGCAGCAGGGTCAATTTCAAAGGAAGTGACCACAGGGCCTTGCTCGATATTGGCAACGCTAGCCTGAATACGGTAGCTACGCAAAGCATGCTCCAAAAGATTTGCCATTTCATCGAGTTCTTCATCGCTATAGCCTGCGCTGAGGCTGGTATCGAGTTTGAATAAATGCATGGAGGGCAGCAAGTATTCATCGGGGTAGGGATTAGGCGCGATAGATTTGGTTTGCAAAGCGCTTTGTGGAGAGATGGGTGGGATTTTGGGGGTTGGTGCAGGAATAGTTAGGGGAATAGCTTCTTTGATGGGGGTTGGTTCTTCTGTGGCGCTTATTACAGGCGCTGGCACTACAGGAGTTACTGGCTCCGCCACCACCACTTCTGCCATCACAGGAGTTGCTGTTGGCTCAGATACACTCGCGACAGTTGTTACAGAAATGGCAGATACAACAGGAGGTATTATCTCTTCTTCAAGCAAAGCGCTTTGCTCGAGGGGAGATGATTCTTCTGGCTCGAGGGCATGTTCGAGTTCTTCCCAAAAGGCAGGGTCAGCCAGATTGTCGACCGAAACACTTTCCAAAATCGCTGACATTTCTTCCATCACAGGCTCAACCAAGGCGCTTTGTGGTGTTGGTGTGATGACAGGCGCTGCAATAGGAGCTGGCGTTACTGGAGCTGTTGGTGTGATTGGTGAAACTACCGTAGGCTCAACCAAAGCGCTTTGTGGGGTTGTCGGTGGGGTTGGAATGGTGTGGATAACAGGCGCGACAGGGGCTGGTGTGACAGGTGTTGCGGTTACTGGTGTAACCACCGTAGGCTCAACCAAAGCGCTTTGTGGTGTTGATGTGGGGGTGATGACAGGCGCTGCAATAGGAGCTGGCATTACTGGAGCTGTTGGTGTGATTGGTGAAACCACCGTAGGCTCAACCAAAGCGCTTTGTGTTGTTGGTTTTACATGTGTATTGGTTTTCACAGTCTCTGGGCTTGATTCGGGAGCAACGGCAATCGGCTGGAATACCATAGGAGTTTCTGTGACAAAAGGACGCTGAATGGGGCGCGACATGGGCTTGATTTTAATTCGAACACTCGTATGCGCAGGAATTTCAATGATAGGCTCAAGGGGTTCGATGGATTCAGGCTCAGTTGGATTAGAGGACATGGGCGCAACTGTGACCGAAATGGTTTCTTCAGGACTGTCTGCCATCAAAGGTGCCACTGGCTCAGGCAAAGCGCTTTGTGCTACAGGCTCATTAGTTGAGGTCAGGCTTGGTGGTGTGGGGTTGGTTGTTGAGGTGGTGATGGGTTGTGTAGCTATGGGTGTGGTGGTAACAGTAGGAGCCTCAGATGCTAAGCTCGATTCCACAACGGATACTTCTGCAGGCGTAATAGGCTCAACAATTTGTTGAGGCTCATGGGTAGGGGTATTGTGTGACGCTGGTTTTGGTGGCGTGATAAGTGTTTCGGGAGCAGGAGGGAAGTAATCACCATGCGATATTTCGCTCAACAAGGTTGGCATATCGCTTAAAGGTACAGAAAAAGCTTTAGGCGCAAAAAATCCTACCGTTTCTTCAGGAATAGCGTTTGATGCTTCCTCTCTTGGCTCGCTACGCTGCTCGGATTCTTCGTTAAAACGCTGCCATGAGAAAGGAGCGCTAATAGAAGCGCTTTTAGGTTCAGAGATGGGCATGGGGTCAGGATTTTCCATCAGGGTGCTAGGGGAGCGTTGGGCGGCTGATAGGCGATGTTCAGCTTGTGAACTGCTTGGTTCTTGGAAACGAATGACTTCATCTTCGCTGGCATCAGGGTTGAGGGTTTGGAATGCACGGTTGGCAAGGAGCTTACCTAAGGCGTAGCTGATGTTTAGCCATTGCAGGTTAAACAGAACTGTTGCGCTGAAGAAAAACAACAGCAGATAAATCCAAAGTACATGATGGGGCAAAAACAAATGCAATAAAGCAATACCAATCACTTGCCCAATTAATCCGCCACCTGTTTGCGCGATACTGTTGATAGGGTGGTCAAGATGAAGGGCTAAAATGCACGATAACACCAGTGTGCTAGCCGCTAAGCCTGCTAAACGCCATAACACCAATTCCCCTTCCAAACCGCTTGGTGAGCGCACAATTTGCCATGCAATATGCACCATGCCAATAGGCAACCAATACGCCGCAAAGCCCAATAAAGACAAGAGTGCATCAGCCACATAAGCCCCTGTGCTGCCAAAAACATGTTTGGGCGCTTGATGAGTTAAACCTGAAGTACTCCAGCCTGGATCAGTAGGGTAATAGCCTAACAGGGTTATCAGCACCAAGCCTGCCATCACCAAAAGCATCATGCTCCAAACTTCGGAGGTAATGCGTTTGAGATAAAACTGCCAGTTTGAGTAAGAGTCGGTCATAGAGCTTCCTTAGGTCTTTAATAAAGAGGAGGGGGAACAAAGCGCTTTGGGAATAGGGGTTACATCAAGTTTTGAACCTGCTCACGCATTTGCTCGATGCAGAGTTTTAGCTCAATAGAGGCTTGGCTGAGAACAACATCAGCGGCTTTGGAACCAAGTGTGTTGGCTTCACGGTGCAGTTCTTGAATGATGAAATCCAGCCGTCTACCAATGGCTTCGCCTTGTGCTTTGCCTTGTTGCAATACATCACGTATTTCTTGGCTATGGAATTGTAGGCGGTCTAGCTCTTCTGCTACATCACTTTTCGCCAATAAAAATACCATTTCCTGCTCTAAACGAGCGCCATCAACGTTGATTTGTAACTCTTGAAATCGTTGTAAGATGTTTTGGCGGATATGTTGTTCCAGTTCTGGTAAATGGGTTTTGAGTTGGAGAACGTGTTGCTCAATGAGATTCAGTTTTTCCAACAAAACGCGTGCTATTTTCTCGCCTTCACGTTCACGCATAGCAATAAAATCGCTCAAAGCGCCTTCAAACAAAGCGCTTACCTCATGCGCCCAATCAACTTCTTCCGTTGCCACTTGCCAAACATTGGGCAAGCTCAGCACATCATGCCATGTTGGTTTGCCCAACAAAGCGCTTTGCTCAGGTAAGCTGTTAAAAGTATCCACCCAGTTTTTCAAGGCTTCTGTATTGAGAACACGGTTATCTTGCGATTTGCTTTGCTCAAGATAAATGGTGAGATCAATTTTCCCTCGCTTGATATGAGTTTGTAGCTTCTGGCGCAAGTCATTTTCCAAATGACGCAAGATTTCAGGCATGCGCACATTGAGCTCCAGAAAACGGTTATTCACAGAGCGTATCTCCAGTGCCAAGCGAAAATGTGGGGTTTCCTGACTGCGTCTCGCAAATGCCGTCATACTTTGCAACATCATGGGGGTATCCTTAAATCAGCCGATAAAAATCATGGTTCAAAAGGAGGAAATTATCCCCTGAACCTTCCTTTGGGTTCAAGTAAGAACAAATGATTAGCGCCAAAAGTTATCTCTACAAAGCGCTTTATTACGGTAAGGGAGCTTGGTTGTTGGGTTTTGGGGGTGGGGGTATAATCGTGGCATTTTGAGTTATTAAGGGGAATTTTATGATACGTCCTTCTGGTCGAGCCGTTGATGAGCGCCGAGTGTTAACCATTGAACGTCAGGTGAACAAATATGCTGAAGGCTCAGCGTTGATTCGTTGTGGGGATACGCATGTATTGTGTTCGGCAAGTGTGGAAGAGAAAGTACCACCTTTCTTGAAAGGCAAAGGGCAAGGTTGGATTACGGCAGAATATGCGATGCTGCCTCGCGCGACTCATGAGCGTAATCAGCGCGAGGTAACCAAAGGTAAGCAACAAGGGCGAACTTTAGAAATTCAGCGATTGATTAGCCGTTCGCTCCGTGCTGTGATTGATTTAAGCGCTTTGGGCGAGCGAACCATCACGCTGGATTGCGATGTGTTACAAGCTGATGGTGGCACACGTTGCGCTTCGATTACAGGCGCATTTGTCGCTCTTGCTGATGCCATTGCTTATTTGAAACGCAAGAACAAAATCCAAAAAAACCCATTGCATGGGCAAGTGGCGGCGGTGTCTGTTGGGATTTATCAAGGCGTACCTGTTTTGGATTTGGATTATGCCGAAGATAGCGAAGCAGAAACGGATATGAATATTGTGATGAACGATGCAGGAGCGTTTATTGAAGTGCAGGGAACGGCGGAAGGACATGCGTTTCGCCGCAGTGAAATGGATTCAATGATTGCGCTGGCGGAGAAAGGTATTCAAGAAATGATGGTGATTCAGCGTCAAGTATTGGGGATTGGGGTATGAAACGGTTGATTTTGGCAAGCAGCAATGTGGGTAAATTGCATGAGTTGCGTTCTTTATTGATGGGGCATCATTTTCACGTTATTCCGCAGCAAGTGCTAGGGATTTCTGATGCGGAGGAAACGGGCTTAAGCTTTGTGGAAAATGCGATTTTGAAAGCCAGACACGCGGCAAGCGTGGGGCAGGAGATTGCCATTGCTGATGATTCAGGCTTGTGTGTGCCAGCTTTGAAAGGTGCGCCTGGGATTTATTCGGCACGTTACAGTGGTGAGCATGGTAATCATGCTGCTAACAATGCCAAGCTTTTAAAGGCGATGGAGCATGTGAGTTATCGTTATGCCTACTATGTTTGTGTGTTGGCTTATGTGCGCCACGCAGAAGACCCAGAACCCATCATCGCCACAGGCTACTGGCATGGCGAGATTGCTCGTGAACCACGAGGCAAACATGGCTTTGGTTATGACCCCTTGTTTTGGTTGCCTGATTTGGGGAAAACCGTTGCAGAGCTTGCTGATGAGGAGAAAAATCAAATGAGCCACCGAGCCAAAGCGCTTTCGCAGTTGGTGCATTTGCTGGAAACGCATGAGCGAGTGTGAGGCTGATGGGGCTTTTGAATCCTTATACGGAAACGGATCGTTATTTCATGCAAAGCGCTTTGCACGAAGCAGAGCGTGCAAAAGATTTGGGCGAGATTCCGATTGGGGCGGTGGTGGTTTTGAATCATGAGATTATTGGGAGAGGCTTTAACCGAACCATCATTGACCACGATCCCAGCGCCCATGCCGAAATCTTAGCTTTACGCGAGGCAGGCAAAGCGCTTGGTAATCATCGATTGCTTCAGGCAAAGCTTTATGTGACGTTAGAGCCGTGTTTGATGTGCTTGGGAGCTAGTGTGCAAGCTAGGATTTCCGATTTGGTATTCGGCGCTTATGATTCGCGCGTGGGAACGTGTGGTAGTGAATGGGATTTGGCACGACACCCCAAGCTGAATCATCGTATTCATCGCCTACAAGGTGGTGTGTTAGAAGAAGAATGCAAAGCGCTTTTGCAGGATTTTTTCCGAGCAAAACGTAAGGAGCAACGATGAAAGTTGTGTTATCTCATGGGCGTGGGCTGAATCAATACAGCAAAGACATGGTTTATTTGGCGCGAGTGGCAAAGCGCTTTGGGCATGAGGTGCATTTGGTCAATGATATTGATACCGATGACCCAGCTGAACGTTTGGCGCGATTAAGCGCTTTGATAGAAGCTTGGCAAGAGCCTGTTATTTTGGCGGGCTTTAGCATGGGCGGCTATTGTAGTGTGGCGGTAGCGAGTCAGTATCAGGCATGGGTAAAAGGGCTTTTTTTGATTGCGCCAGCCTTGTATTTGGCGCATTATCCTCAAATCGCTTACAGCGCCACTTGCCCCACTTTGCTTATTCATGGCATGAAAGATACGGTGGTGTTGCCTGAAAGCAGTATGCGTTATGCCAACGAGCATCGGGCGCAGTTGGTTTTGGTGCCAGCAGGGCATTTGTTCAAAACAACGGAAGAAGTGCAATTGTTGGCGCAGTATTTTGAGTATTTTTTACAACAATTAGAAACTTCGCCGAATATTTTTGGCGTGTAAACCAGTATTTTCAAAGGGATATTTATGCAGTATCAATCCACACGCGGCAGTTCATTAGGTTCTTTTTCCGATATTTTACTCTCAGGGCTTGCTCCTGATGGTGGCTTGGCGATGCCTGTAGAGATTCCGCAGTTTAGTCGTCAGGCGTTGGAAGTGTTGCGCCCCATGAGCTATGCCAAGCTCGCACACACCATTTTAAGCCGCTACATTGATGATATTGATAGCGATACGCTCAAAGCGCTTTGCCAACAAACCTACCGCGCAGAAGTATTTCATTCTGAGGCGATTACGCCACTCACCTATATTCATACCGATGAGCGAGGCAATCGCCATTATCTGCTGGAATTATCCAATGGTCCTTCGTTGGCGTTTAAAGATATGGCATTGCAGTTGCTGGGGCATTTGTTTGAGCATACTTTGCACGAGAGAAAAACGCATCTCAATATTTTGGGGGCAACCTCAGGTGATACAGGTTCAGCAGCAGAGTATGCGATGTTGGGCAAGAAAAACGTGAATGTCTTCATGCTATCACCTCATGAACGCATGAGCCCATTCCAGCAAGCGCAGATGTATGGCTTAGATGAACCCAATATTTTCAATATTGCTGTTAAGGGCGTATTTGATGATTGTCAGGATTTGGTCAAGGTAGTCAATCAAGACGCTGATTTCAAAGCGCTTTACCATATTGGCGCGGTTAATTCGATTAATTGGGCGCGAGTTTTGGCGCAAAGCGTTTACTATTTCAAAGCTTGGCTTTCACTTGATGCCCATGAAGAGGCTGATTTTGTTGTGCCATCAGGAAATTTTGGCAATATTTTTGCAGGCTTTTTGGCGAAGAAGATGGGCTTACCTATTGGGCGCTTGATTGTGGCGAGCAATGAGAATGATGTGTTGCATGAATTTTTCCAAACAGGAATTTATCGCCCACGCCCTGCTGTTGATGTTCACGAAACCTCCAGCCCGTCTATGGATATTGGTAAGGCGAGCAATTTCGAGCGTTATTTGTATGCTTTATCCGATGGCGATGCGACACTCATCAAAGCGCTTTGGCAACAATTGGATAGCGTAGGTTCTTTTGATTTGAAAAAAACCAACAAAGTGCTTTGGGCAGCGGTGCAAGCTTCAGGATTTGGCAGCTACCGCAGCAATCATGCAGAACGTTTACAATGGATTCGTCATTATCATCAATCCTTTAACCGCTTGATTGACCCACATACCGCTGATGGCGCAGCAGCTGCTTTTGATTACGCTAAAGGCGTGAGCAATCGCCCAATTATTACGCTGGAAACAGCACTTCCTGCCAAATTCAATGCCACGATGGTAGAAGCCATAGGCTTTGATGCACCGCGTCCAAAGCGCTTTGAGGGGATTGAGGCATTGGCGAAAAAAGTCAGCGTGATGGAAAATGATGTTGAGGCACTGAAAGCCTTTATGGTGGAAAAATTATCGTAAATAGAGAGGATTGAATTGAGAATCGAGGGCTAAAGCACTTTGTGGCGGATTGTTTGCGTTTTGGTAAGTTCGATTGGAAAAATAGTTTGATAGAATTTTATTGTGTTATTTTTTTAAATTAGAGGATTCTCCGATGAGCGCTCAATGCCCTTTTTCTCGCTTACAAAACTTTCAACCTCATGTGTTGGCGATTTTACGCATCACAACCGCCTACGCCTTTTTCTTGCATGGCACAGCGAAAGCTTTTGGCTTTCCTGTCGATAATACAGCCTACTTGGGTGGTCAGTGGTTTTCTTTGATGGGAGCCGCCACGATTTTGGAGCTGGTGGGGGGTGTGTTGTTGATGTTGGGCTTGTTCACGCGTCCTGTGGCATTTTTGTTGTCAGGACAAATGGCAGTGGCTTATTTTATGATGCATTTTTCCTTATTCCCCTTAGCCAAAGGGGGCGAGGCAGCGATGCTTTTTAGCTTTATTTTCCTCTATATTTCTGTCGCAGGCGGTGGCGCTTGGACATTGGATAAAGGCATGAAAACCTGTGCAAGTAAGCCTCAAGTTTCCTGATTTTTGAGCCTTCCTAAACTCAAAGCGCTTTGGATTCTCGCTGGATTCAAAGCGCTTTTTTATGCCTCACCAGCCGAAAAAGCGCTTTGCATTCGCTTCACTTTGTTCGCTGATTTCAGCCAATGAACAGCCGCGTAATTGGGCTAAGTGTTTGGCAACGTGAAAAGTTTGATCAGGGGTATTTTCGATACCTTGCCGCCCACATAAAGGTTGGTCAGGTGCATCGGTTTCGAGTAAAAAACGATTGGCAGGTAGTATCGCTAATTGGCGTTGTAAGCGAGAGGCTCGGGGGTAAGTTGAAGTGCCACCGATGCCTACATAGCCTCCCATATCAAGAATTTGGCTGAGTTGTTGATCTGAGCCTGTGAAGCTATGAATAACAAAGCGCTTTATGGCATGGCGTTTGAGCTGATGTAAGATGGCATCGAGAGATTTTCTGGCATGCAGCAGCAGAGGCAAATCAAAGCGTTTGGCAAGTTTTAACTGAAACAGGAAGGTTTCCATTTGGGCTGAATGGAGAGCTTGATGCTCGGTATAAAAATAATCCAAACCACATTCACCAATGGCAATAGGATTTTCACGCGCCACCCATTCTTGCAAAATCTCATGATGTTCAGGCAAATGCTCGGCTTGATAAAGAGGGTGTAGCCCATAAGCAGCGTACACCCCATCAAGCAAAGCGCTTTGCTTGACTGCCTCAAAATGCCTCACGCTTATTGCTGGAATCACAATGCGCCACACGCCTATTTCTTTCGCTTGATGGGCGATGGTGGCAGGCTCTGTGAACCAATCCAAATGGCAATGGCTATCGGTAAAATACAACATAAAGCGCTTTGCTTGGGCTTAGATGGCGTGTTCTTCGTAAGTAGCGATATGGCACTGTTTGGACAATGTGGCGACATAGCGCTTTAATCGCTCGGGATAACGCAAGCCTGCAACAGCCGTTAAATTGCGCAAAATTGGAAACAGCAATACATCTTCTAAACTGGCTTTTTCACGGAAAAACTGCTCGCCCACACAAAGCGCTTCCAGTTGCTCAAATAAAGCCTCAACTTCGGCTATATATTTGGGGGTATACGTTAAATGTTCACCAAAATTACCAATGCTGGCGGTCTTTTTCTCATCGTAGTAAGTACAAGCGCTTTCGGTGGCAAATTCAGGCAGAGGGAGCATGGTATTGCGTGGGTGTAAGAGATAGCGGTTTGGGGTTTCGATTTGTTTGAGCCAAGCTTCAATCTCAGGGCGAACGCTCGTTTCTAAGCTTTCGTTCAAAGCGCTTTGGTTGAGAAAGTTTACGATGTCTAAACTTTCAGGCATTGCACTGCCATCATCTTTGACCAAAATGGGAACCACTTTTTTGCCGACTAAGCTAATTGGCGTGGCCTCGTCATCATTTAACAGCGTGATGAGTTCGTACTCATAGCCCAGCAGTTCTAAGGCTACTCGAACGCGTACACAATAGGGGCAATGGTCGTATTGATACAATTTCATCGTCTTCCTCCTACAATAGCATTTTGACCAAAGTGACGATTGTAAAGGAGATAGTAAGATGTTGGAAAGCTCAGCGCCTGCCAGTTTGATGATTTGTGGGGAACATGCAGTGGTTTATGGTTACGATGCGTTGGTGTTGGCGGTATCGGAGCGGATAAAAGTTCGGCTAAAGCCTCGAACAGATAAGCGCGTTATCATTCAAAGCGCTTTGGCGAATCATGAAACGAGCTTATCAGAGCTTATCATGCATCCACAGCTTAGCTTTGTGATGCAATCTATTGTCGCGCTTACGCCAAGCTCAGGCTTTGAATTATCCATTGATAGCGAGATTAATCCGAATATGGGGCTGGGGAGTTCAGCAGCGGTTGTGATTGCGACTCTGGGCGCGTTGGCGCATTATCATCAAAGCGCTTTGTTGAACGATAAACAGAGTTTTCATCGCTTGGCGCATCAAGTTATTTTGAAGGTTCAGGGGCGTGGTAGTGGTGCGGATTTGGCGGCAGCTTTATTGGGGGGGTTGGTAGCTTATTCGCCGCAGGGGGCTTCTCGTTTCAGCACATTACCCTTGCCACCCAAGCGTCTGAGCGTGCGTTATGCAGGTTATAAAACCAAAACGGCTGATGTTTTAGCGATGCTGGCAGAACGTGCGGAACAAAATCCGAAGCATTTTGCTGATTTGTATGCTCGTATGGGGCAGGTGAGTGGCAAAGCGCTTTGGGCGGCTGGTTTGGAAAGATGGGAGGATTTTTATGGGGAACTCAATGGTTATCAAGGATTGATGGAGGAGCTGGGGGTGTGTGATGAGGTACAGCGTAGGCATATTCAAGAGGCTTTGGCGGTGTGTGATGCGGTTAAAATCAGCGGTAGTGGTTTGGGCGATTGTATTATTGCGCTGGGTGATAAAATTCCTGATGAGCATCAGGAAGTCATACCAACCATGATGGGTTTGCGTATTGATGAATAATTAAATCAATTTGTTACGAAAAAAAGCTGATAATATCTTGCATGATGGTTAAAAGAGGGTATAATGCGTAACCCTTAACGGGGGTCGTTAGCTCAGTGGTAGAGCAGTTGGCTTTTAACCAATTGGTCGAAGGTTCGAGTCCTTCACGACCCACCAACACATCAAGATTTCGCTAACGGGTCGTTAGCTCAGTGGTAGAGCAGTTGGCTTTTAACCAATTGGTCGAAGGTTCGAGTCCTTCACGACCCACCAAATTCTTCCAAGCCGAATATTTAATATTCGGCTTTTTTGCGTGGAAGATATAGAGTACAAAGCGCTTTAGGCATTTAGCCGTCCGCGCTGTAACCTTTTACGATTTGATGGCTTGTTCAAAGGCTTTCAAGCGTTTGTAAATGGATAACCATTCCACAACCGTTCCCCATGAATTGACCAAAAATTGGAAGGAATTCTCGACTCGCCCAAACGCGCGAATAATCTGTTGCATCAAGCCTAAGGTAATAGCTCCTGCTAAAATGCTTGGCGCAAGCGCGATGTAGGGCAAAATAACGCTGGCTTGTAAATAGCTCCATTTCACCAAATCAAAGTATAAATAGTTGATATAAAGAGTAAAATAATTTTTACGTACATCTTCATAAAGCGCTTTGAGCGTAGGAGGCTCGGCACGATTGGCATCATCTTCGCCCAACACCAATTCTTTTCGATACGCCGCCTCAACTCTTTGATTATTAAATTCTAAACCTGGCAGTTTCACACTTGCTGCCATCAGAATAACGGTGCCAAATAAAGCAGAGCAAATCGCCAGCCACGCCATAGAGTGATCCACCGCCCCAATCCAAGGCAATTCTTTGATATTTTTGGATAACTCTTTCAGCATCGGCCAAAAGGCAATCAACACCAATACCGAATGCAACAAACTCACCATCAAGCTTTCCATAATGCGAGCAAAGCGCATGGTATCTTCCTGAATCCGCTGTGCTGCGCCTTCAATATGGCGCAATTTGTCCCAGTGTTGGGTGTAAAAATTATTCATCGCGGTGCGCCATTGGAATACAAAATGGCGTACGAAAAAATCCAACAACACCGCCACAATAATCATAATCCCTGCTACTTTGGCAAAAGTTAAGCAATAGCTTAAAAACTCTTGAAATTCTACACTATTAGGGGTGGCAAGCGCTTTTTGCAAAATGTCGTAAAAATCGCCAAACCAATCGTTGATTTTGACATCAAGGGTCACGCGGTATTGCGTGGTCAGTAAAATCAACAACGAGCCGCCCCATGCCCACGTTACAAAGCGCTTATTCCAAAAAAACGAACGAAACATCTCTCCTCCTTTACTCGCCTAAATAGCCGCCTGTTTGTCTTGCCCATAAGCGCGCATAAATACCGCCTTGAGCCAGCAAATCTTCATGGCTACCTTGTTCGGCGATTTTGCCATTTTCCATCACAATCAAGCGATCCATCGCTGCGATGGTAGAAAGACGATGAGCAATAGCAATCACGGTCTTGCCTTCCATCAAGCGCGTTAAGCTGGCTTGAATGGCAGCTTCCACTTCGCTATCCAAAGCGCTTGTTGCTTCATCTAAAATCAAAATCGGCGCATCTTTCAGCAAAACGCGAGCAATGGCTATGCGTTGACGTTGTCCGCCTGAAAGCTTGACACCGCGCTCTCCCACTTGCGCCTCTAAGCCAACACGACCACGAGGATCCGTTAAATGTTCAATAAAATCGAAAGCTTCTGCTTGGTAAAGCGCTTTGTGTAACGCCTCATCATCAGCCTCTGGCTTGCCATACAAAACATTATCACGCACAGAACGATGCAAAAGCGAAGTATCTTGGGTCACCATCGCAATATGCTGGCGTAAGCTATCTTGGGAAACGTGGGCAATGTTTTGACCATCAATCAAAATTTCACCTGAATCAATATCATAAAAACGCAAAAGCGCATTGACGAGCGTTGATTTGCCTGCGCCAGAATGCCCAACTAAGCCAATTTTCTCTCCTGCTTTGATATGCAAAGAGAGTTGGTTCAGCACGTGCTTAGCATCATCATGCTTATGATAAGCAAAGGAAACATTTTTAAACTCAATCTCCCCTTTGGTGACACAAAGCGCTTTGGCATCTTCTTTATCCTGCACTTTCATCGGGCGGGTTAGCATTTCCATGCCATCAGCAACTGTGCCAATGTTTTCAAACAAACCACTCAATTCCCACAAAACCCATTGGCTCATGCCATTGAGTCGTAAGGCTAAACTGGTGGCAATGGCTAAGCCGCCAATGGTCAAAGCGCTTTGTTGCCATAAGCTCAAACCCAGCGCTGTGATAGAGAAAATCAACAGATAATTGAGGTTGGTCAGCCAAATATCGAGCCGAGAAACCAAGCGCATTTGCCCATACACCGTGCCTAAAAAGGATTGCATGGAATCTTTGGCATACTTGGCTTCGCGGTTGGTGTGAGCGAAGAGTTTAACGGTGGCGATATTGGTGTAGGCATCGGTAATTCTGCCTGTCATCAAGGCACGAGCATCGGATTGCTCTTCAGAGGCTTGTTTTAAACGCGGTAAAAAATAGCGCAGCAACATCACATAGCCTACAAACCAAAACAGCATCACCACCATCATTGCCCAGTGCAACATTCCCAAAAGAACCACAATCGAGCTGAAGTAAACGGTGACATAAACCATCACGTCCATCACCGTATTGGCAACAGAGCGAATCGCAAGCGCCGTCATCATTACTTTGGAGGAAACGCGCCCTGCAAATTCATCTTGGTAAAAGCTCATGCTTTGCCCTAACAAATAGCGATGAATTTTCCAGCGAATCGCCATCGGCATATTGCCCATAATCATTTGGTGGCGAATGGTGGTGGAAAGCGCATTGAGCAGAGGCAGGGCAATTAGTGTGACAGCTGCCATAAGCATGAGGGTAGAGGATTGGGTTTGCCAAAGCGCTTTGGCATCGAGCTGCCCTAACCAATCAACAATACTTCCCAAAAAATCAAATAACAGTACTTCCAAAATCGCCAGCAAAATGCCCAATATCATGATGGCAGCAAGGGGTTTGCGAAAACCTGCACAAAAATGCCAAATGAAGGGCAGTAGGCGTTTGGGGGGGAGTGTAAAAGAAGATTCTGGGAAAGGATTGGTTTTGGATTCAAGGGTTTGATACATACTGATTTCCTCAATAAAAGCCTGACTCACTCATCAGGCAGAACGAGGCATTATAGCCCCAAAGCCATCAAAGCGCTTTGAGGCTATAATGACGGTTGTTTTAGGCTTGATGAGGAGTTTTTATGAATCCGATACGGTTTTATGGCTTTAAGTTTTTGTTTGTGATTGTGACGTTGTTGTGGTCGAGCGCGATAGGCTTGACCTCTTACTTTTTGCCTGAGCGTAAACATGTGATTTTTGCCAGCTATTGGGGCGATACGGTGATTTGGTTGGCGAAAGTGGTGGCAGGGATTGATTACCGTCTGACAGGAGAGGAGCATATTCCCAAAATTTTGGCTGGGCAAAGCGCTTTTGTGTTGATGTCTAACCATCAATCCACATGGGAAACGGCGTTTTTACCCACGTTAAACCGCTATCAAGTATGGGTATTGAAACAGGAACTGGCGAAAATTCCTGTGTTTGGCTGGGCATTAACGCGTCTTGGCTCTATTGCCATTGACCGTGAACAGAAAAAGGCGGCTTTGAAGCAAGTGATGCAGGACGGCAAAAGCGCTTTGGAGAGAGGGCGCAGTGTGAGTATTTTTCCTGAAGGAACGCGTAGCCCTGTTGATGCGCCGCAAAAGTTTCTCGCAGGCGGAGCGATGCTGGCGCATCATGCAGGCGTGGTGATTGTGCCTGTGGCGCATAATGCGGGTATGTTTTGGTCATCAACAGGCAAACTGCATCAAGGTACGATTGAGGTTGTGGTGGGTGAGCCGATAGCAACGGAAGGCAAAAGCTTAAGCCAAGTGCAACAAGAAGCTGAGGCGTGGATTAGCCAAACGCGCGAACGCTTGATTGCGGAGGAATACGCTCGCCGCCAAAAAGCGCTTTGAGGTGATTATGTCTCAAACGCAAACTTTAAAGGGGCAAGGCAAAGCTTTAGCTTATATACAATTGATGCGCCTTGATCGCCCTATTGGTACGGTCATTTTGTTGTGGAACAGCTTATGGGGGCTTTGGCTGGCAGGCAGAGGGCAACCTGAGGCGGATTTGGTGTGGGTGTTTTGTTTAGGAACGTTGCTCACTCGTTCTTTAGGCTGTGTGATTAATGATATTGCTGACCGCCATTTTGATGGTCATGTCGAGCGAACCTGCCAACGACCGCTGGCGCGAGGTGCATTAAGCCTCTATGAGGCATTGGCGTGTGCTTTGGTCTTAACCCTGCTGTGTGCGGTGCTGGTGTTTGGGTTTTTGAATCGTTTGAGTGGCTATTTTTCTTATTTTTGTTTGGCGGTTTTGACGATTTATCCGTTTTGTAAGCGCTTTGTGAAAATTCCACAACTGGTTCTAGGAATTGCCTTTGCCAGCCCTATTGTGATGGCGGATTTGGCTCTGAATCATCAATTGAGTTGGGCGTTGGTGTTTCTGTATTTGGCTAATGCGCTTTGGGCGTTGGTTTACGATACTTTTTATGCCTTAGTGGATCGCGCAGACGATGAGAAAATTGGTATTCATTCTTCTGCCATTTTTGCACGAGGCTTTGAGGTGAGATTTTTATCAACCGTAGCAGGGCTGATGGTGTTGATGCTGGTGTTGGCTGGTGTATGCGCACAATTGGGTGGGTATTATTACTTAGGCATTGGTGTGGCAAGCGCTTTGTTGGCGTATGAGATTTATCGTGTGCGTGATGGTGAGCGAGACGTTTGTTGGGCGATGTTTATGCATAGCCATTGGGTAGGAGCGAGTATTTGGGGGGGCTTGGTTTTAGAGTTTTTGCCTTGATACTTGGGAATAGGTGGCAGGGAGTATGCTCCATGCCACCAAAAAAAGCGCTTAAGCCTGATGATGTTGAATTGCTTTGGCTCCAAAGACCAACGTAATCACCAAACTCAAATAGCAGAAAAACGCATAGGGCAAATAATCCACGACCGCAACCCCAAGCATATGGCTAATAAAGACCCCACACACACTCCACGGCACTAAAGGATTAATCACCGTGCCAGCATCTTCAATGGTTCGGGCTAGATTTTTGGCAGGAATGCCTAGTTGTTCATAGGTTTGTCGGAAGGCATTGCCTGAGAGCAATAAACTTAAATACTGCTCACCAATCAAAACGTTTACGCCTAACGATGTGCTGGCTGCAAGAACAATAGCACGGCGTGCAGTGGTTAAAAAACCAGCCATACCACGCAACAACGAAGGAACTACTCCCAAAGCGCTTAGTAAACCGCCCAAACTCAGTGCCAAAATCACAATGGTTTGGCTGAAAAACATCTTCTCAATGCCACCACGAGAAATTAAACGGCTGACTTCCCCTAAATCGCTGCCTTCAGGAGCTTGGTAACCACCGTAAAAAATATTCCCCAACGATTTGAGGCTTGGGCTGGAATGAATGTAGGTTACGATTAAGGCAGTGGCAATCGATGCTGTGATGGTAAACAAAGCGCTTGTTTTACGAATCGCCAAGACCAGCAACACCACAAACGGCAGTAAGGCATAACCATGCACCAAGCCCGATTGTTGCAATTGATTTTTGAAGGTCTCGATAGAGCTTAAATCACCATTTCCTTCACTACCCAATGCCCAGAATGCCAAAGCGCTTAGGATAAAAGCAGGAACGGTAGTGGTCATCATATTTTTGATATGGTCAAATAAATCCACATTCACAATAGAGGCGGCGATGCTGGTGGTATCTGAGAGTGGAGACATCTTGTCGCCAAAGAAAGCCCCAGAAACCACTGCACCTGCCACAATCGCTACATTGGCATCAAAGGCTTCACTCATGCCCACAAAGGCAACGCCTAAGGTTGCGACAGTGGTTAAACTACTACCAATAGCAATGCCGATGATGGCGGTCAGCACAAAGGCGGAGAGATAAAAATGTTTGGCGCTAATCAGCTCAAAGCCATAGAACATAAGGGTTGGAATAGAGCCAGAAAGCATCAAAGCGCTTACCATTAGCCCAATAAAGAAAAACAAATACAGCGCCCCAATGCCCGACATCACGCCATCAGCCATTGCTTGCTGCATGGCATTGGCGTGTACGCCTTTGATTTTGCCGTACCACAGTAAGCCAGAAATGGCGATAAGCAATGGAATATGAGGTACCCATTCCAAGCCAATCATCATCACGCCCATCAAGGCAATGATAATGCTGGCAACAATCCCAGCCTCTTTTAGGCTAAGGGTTAGTTGTTCCGATTGCATAAAATAATTCCTCCATTTGGTTTTTCGGAACGTTTGATGGTAAAGCAGTTTGGGGAGAAAACAAAGCGCTTTGTTTTCTCCCCAATGCCTAGTTTTGTAGGTGGCTTAACCTGTATTACGCATGCCAGCAGCGATGCCTGTGATGGTAACCATCAAAGCCATTTCACATTGTGCGGCAGGGCTTTCTTGATGGCGTAAACGCTTGAGCAATTCCACTTGCAACAAATTCAAGGGGTCGGTGTAAATGTTGCGCAAGGCGATGGATTCGGCAATCCAAGGCAAATCCGCCATCAGGCGTTGTTCGTGGTGGGCAAGTTGTAGCACGGTTTCGATGTCTTTTTGGAGTTGGGCGCGTAATTGAGTTCCCAAAGGTTGTAAAGCGCTTTCTACCAGCTGCTGGTCGTAATGTTCTGCCAGCGCTAAATCCACTTTACTGAATACCATCTCCAGCATGCCGATACGAGTTGAGAAAAACGGCCATTGGAGGCACATTTCGCTTAAAAGCTCTTGATGACCATGATTGATTAACTGCTGCAAGGCTTGACCTGCGCCCAGCCAAGCAGGCAACATCAAGCGATTTTGCATCCACGCAAAAATCCAAGGAATGGCGCGTAAACTCTCCACGCCACCTTTGGGATTGCGTTTGGCAGGTCGGGAACCCAAAGGCAGACGCGCCAATTCTTGCTCTGGTGTAGCAGCTCGAAAATAAGGAACAAAATCTTGATGTTCACGCACAATGGCACGATAAGCTGCGCATGATTCTTCAGCTGCTTGTTCCATCAAATCGCGCCATGCTTGTTTAGGCGCTGGTGGTGGTAAGAGATTGGCTTCTAAAATCGCGCTGGCATATAAGTCAAAGCTTTGTACAGCAATAGCAGGCAGCCCCAGTTTGAAACGAATCATCTCGCCTTGTTCGGTCACGCGTAAGCCATTTTTTAAGGAGCGTGGCGGTTGGGATAATAAAGCGGCATGGGCTGGCGCTCCGCCGCGTCCAATGGTGCCACCACGACCATGGAACAACGTCAGTTCTACGCCATGTTCCTCACACAACGCAATCAAGCTTTCCTGCGCACGATATTGCGCCCAGCCTGCTGCCAACATACCTGCATCTTTGGCGGAATCGGAGTAGCCAATCATCACCATCTGCTTATGTTCGGCAAGTTTGCGATACGCTTCATTGTTGAGCAAAGCGCTTATCACAGATTCGGAGCGGTTCAAATCGTCAAGGGTTTCGAATAAAGGCGCGATGGGAATGGGGTGTAAGCAAAGCGCTTCTTTCAAGAACAGCTGCACTGCCAGCACATCAGAGGCTTGTTGCGCCATAGAGATGATATAGGCGGAGATGGTGCCTGCTTCTTGCTCGGCGATAACGGCGAAAGTATCGAGAACTTCTTGCGTTTCGGCGCTGGGCTGCCAATTTCGTGGCAGGAGTGGGCGTTTTGAGGAAAGCTCTTGGGTTAAGAAAGCTTGTTTTTGGGCTTCATTCCACGCATCGTAATCGCCTAAGCCAAGATATTGAGTGAGTTCGGAAAGCGCTTTGCGATGGCGTGAGCTTTCTTGGCGAATATCGAGTTGTAACAAGCCCAAGCCAAAGGTTTTGACGCGGCATAAAGTATCGAGTAACAAACCATCAGCAATCATGCTCATGCCACAGGCACTGAGCGATTGATAGCAATCATGCAATGCTTGCCAGAATGCTTCATTGTTGAGCAATAAATCCTCATCAGCAAAGCGCTTTTTCTGCCCTGAAAGCAAGTCTTGATAATGGCTAACAGTGTTGGTGAGGCGTGAACGCAGGGGTTTTAAAACCGCGCGGTAGGGTTCTGGGTGTGAACCATATTTGGCAATGAATTCAGGGCTGGCTTGGGTGACAGAGAGTTCATCGGTTAGCTTTTTGATGTCTTCTAAGAAAAGCTCTGCTGCTTTTAAACGAGCCAATTGTAAGGCTTGGCGCGTGAGTTTGGCGGTGACAAAAGGATTACCATCACGATCTCCACCAATCCATGAGGCGATTTTAATCGGTGTTTTATCAATGGGGTATTCAATCTGGCAAAGCGCTTTGAGCTGGCTTCTCAATTGGCGATAAAAACGTGGCACGGCTTTCCACAAGCTGCTTTCAATGGTCACAAAGCTATTTTTGGCTTCATCAATCGGCGTTGGGCGTTGGCTACGGATTTCTTCGGTATGCCAAATCAGAGCGATTAATTGACGCAGACGGTTGTGAATCGCTTTTTGCTCACTTTCGGGCAAGCCTTCACGGTCAAGTCGACTGAGGCAACGGTTGATTTCGATGTGTTTACTCATCAAGGAGCGGCGTGTGGTTTCGGTTGGGTGTGCTGTTAAAACCAATTCAATGCAAAGCGCTTCAACCTGTTCACGAATCGCTTCAGGCGAGATGTTGGCTTGTTGTAATCGCTTGAGTAAAGCTTCCAAAGAACGACCGCTGGCTTCCAAATCAGGACGATAGAGTGAGGTTTGGTATTGTTCGGCGATGTTGGTGAGATTTAAAAAATGGCTGAAGGCGCGTGCCACAGGCAAAACTTGGTCATCAGAAAGATGGGTTAAGGTGTGGAGCAATTGTTCACGCGCCTTTTCATCGCCTGAGCGAGAATCGCGCGAGAGAACGCGAATATGTTCAACCAATTCCAAAATATCTGAGCCATTGGCGCTGGCGAGGGTATCGCCCAAGAAATGACCAAGCAGATGAATATGATGGCGCATCATGGCATAAGCCTGCATGAGAGTGTCTCCTGTGTTGTGCAAAAGCTTCATAGTAAAGCAAACAAGCAGGAATACAAGACTTGTTGATGGGTTTTAATCTCTTGATTTTTGATGACTTTAACAAATGGTTATGTTAAGAGAGGCGAAATGCCTCTCTTAACCCATCTCTTTATTTTTTGGGTCGTTCCCAATGGGGCTTAACCACCAAAGCGCTTTGTGTTAGAGCTAAATCATGGGCATCAACATTGGTGCGCAAAGTTGAGCCAGCGCCAACAGTGGCATAATTGCCAATTTCAATGGGCGCAACCAAGGCAGTGTTGGAGCCGATGAAAACGTCATCGCCCAAAATAGTGCTGTGTTTGTGTGCGCCATCATAATTGCAGGTAATCGTGCCTGCACCAATATTCACCCGTTTACCCACTTTCGCATCGCCCACATAAGAAAGATGATTGATTTTGCTGTATTCACCCAAAGAAAGCGCTTTGGTTTCGACAAAGTTCCCAATCTTACTGTGATGCCCTAATTCCGTTTTGGGGCGTAGACGGGCAAATGGGCCGACTTGCACATGCTCACCAATCACGCTTTCCTCCACACGGCTATGGCTCAAAATCTGGCTATTGGCGCCAATGATGCTGTTGATAATCACAGAGCCTGATTCAATCACCACATTATCTCCCAGTGTGTTGTTTCCTTTGAAGATAACATTAGGCTCAATGATGACATCACGACCAACCGTCAGCGTTCCTTGAATATCCACGCGCTCAGGGTCAATCAAAGAAACACCTTGACGCATGAGAGACTCGGTACGTTGTGTACGCAAATAGCGTTCAGCATTGGCGAGTTGGAGGCGGTCATTGATGCCTTGTGCTTCGTGGTAATCCTCAACAGGTATGGCTTCCAGTTGGTAACCATTTTGGCTGGCGTAGGCAATTAAATCAGTGAGGTAATATTCGCCTTGTGCGTTGTTAGGTTGTAATTCAGGTAAACCTTTAAGGAGCAAAGCGCTTTTGAATAACATCACGCCAGTATTGATCTCCAAAATGGCTTTTTGGCTGGCATTGGCATCTTTTTCTTCCACCACTTCCAATACCGCTCCCTCGCGATTGCGCACCACACGACCATAACCTGTGCTATCAGGCACCAAAGCGCTTAATAGCGTTAAATCCTGTTCTTGTGAGAGGAGTTTTTCAAACGTTTGAGCTTGAATAAGTGGCGTATCGCCGAGCAATACCAGCACGCGCTCATAGCCTTGAATCATGTCGATGGCTTGCTGAACAGCGTGCCCCGTGCCGCGTTGCTCTGCCTGATGTATCCATAAAAGCTGTGGATAATGGGGCTGCAAAGCGCTTTGTAACGCTTCGCCCTGATGACCATAAACCATCGCCATGGGATAGCCTAAAGGAGCGAGCGTGTCGAGTAAATGCGTAATCAACGGCTGACCAGCGAGTGGTTGCAGCATTTTGGGGCGGTTGGAATGCATACGTTTGCCTTGACCTGCCGCCAGAATCAAAATTAGAGTTTTCATGAAAAGCTCCTTATTGAGAGAGAATTTAGTATACAAAACCCCTCAGGCGAGGGGTTAAGAAAGAGGCTTTCCAAAGCGCTTACACCACAGGCGCTCGTTTGGGGTCAAACACCGCTGTTAAATGCGCCTCATTGATATGAGGAATAAGAGCCTCAATGCCTTGAGTTTTCAGGAATTCGAGTTCACTTTCATACAAAGGAATCATGGCGTAAAGATTGATATGCACGCCATCATGATTTAAATGGTGCAAAGCTCGTGGCAAACCTAAGGGTGGGGCAATGAGAAAGCCGATAAAGTCTGTGTTTTCAAGAGGGCGATTTAAGGGAATGCTATGCCCTGCGGTCAGCCATTGCTGATGTTGGAAAGGGAGATGAGCCAGAATGCTGAGCCATTGCCCTGCCCATTGGTGAGCCTCATGATTTAAATCAAAGCTTTTGGGCAGGCAGAGCATGAGTTCAGCGTATTGGTGTTGTTCGGGATTAGCCAAGCCTGAGGGAACTTGCATGGCTTGAGAACTCATGCCGCTGGTGAAGAGTAATTGGTAGGCGTGTTGTTCATCGATAACGTGATACAGCGAAATTTCATCATCTTGATGAAACAAATGAACTTTGCCCAGATGTTGCTCCATATGGGCAATCAAAGCGCTTTGGTGAGGCGGAGCTTGGTCATCATAGGCGCGTAAACGTTCGTAAGCATGATGCATGAAGTCTTCAAAACTCTCAACGCTGGGGTCTAAATCCAAATCTTCAAAGCTTGTTTTGATAATATCTTCAATACATTCTTCCATGCTTTCATAGACCAGCAAAGGTTCTTGAGGCATTTCTCTATCTGCAGAAAGCAGCAAAATTTGCCCATAGCTTCCTTCTTTTTCTGGTGAATAATCAATAGCATAATAGCGATTCCCTTTCACTTCCATAAACGGCAACCAGCTTAAATGGTAGGGTACATTTTTCACGCTACCTTCATCGAGTAAATTCTCGAAAAAAGCGCTTTGTCCCTTTTTGAGTTGCTCGAGATAATCTTGACCAAAATGATGCTCGGCGTAATCGATTAAATCTTCCACAGCGCTAGGAATGTATTCCATCGGCAATAGGCGATAATTGCTTTCTTGGAGTACATGGCTCCGTTGTCCGTCTAATCGGAGATAAATTTGGCGTAAAATCTCGGGGAGTTGATGATATTTGGTTTCAAAAGCACTCAGTTGTTCGGGGGAGACAGAGGGATAATTGTCTGTGGTCAGTTTGTGGTGCTTGAGGTGTTGTAGGTAGTGGTCAATCAGTAACATAAGTGTTGATGAAGTTGAAAAATAGACGGAAATTATCCTGTTTTCGCATCAGACTAGCAAGCAATTTGCGCGTATCAATTCAAAGGTTTTCGATAAAGCGCTGGATGATTTCTAATGAGGTAGAGGGGTTTAGAGCATCAACCGTTATTAGAGGCAAAGCGCTTTTTAGTCGATTGTTTTGCCAAGTGATTTGTCGTTTAGCAAGTTGGCGTGTGTGGATAATGCTTTGTTCAATGGCTTGTGCACGTGAACATTCGCCGTCTAAATATGCCCAAAATTCACGATAGCCAGCGCTCTTCATAGAAGGCGCATTAGGTTGTAGCTGTGGTCTGGCTTTAAGACGCATCACTTCCTCTTCAAATCCTTGCTCCACCATCAAATGAAAGCGCTTGGCAATGCGCTCATGCAACAAAGCGCGTTCTAATTGCAGAGAAATCCCCAATACTTGCCAGTGTGGTCGAGTTTGTGTTTGTTTGGCAAACAAAGCGCTGGCTGGCTCACCTGTGGTGTAAAACAATTCCAGTAAGCGAATAAGGCGCTGGGAATCGTTAGGGGAGATTCTTTGCGCACTTTCAGGGTCATGGCGTTGGAGTTCTTGCCAAAGCGCTTCGTTTCCTTCATGGAGCAGGCGTTGTTGGAGCTGTTCTCGCAACGTGGGATTGGCATTGGGTAGCTCATTTAAGCCTGTGAATAAGGCGTGGTAATACATCATGGTGCCACCTACCAAGACAGGTATTTTCCCCTTTGCCCAAGCGCTTTGTATTTCGCGCGTGGCATCATCACAAAACTGGGCGGCGGAGTAGCTTTCCTCTGGGTCTAAAATATCGATTAAAGCATGAGGATAGCGAGCCAATTCATCACGGCTTAGCTTTGCACTACCAATATCCATGCCACGATAAATTTGTGTGGCATCAACATTAATCAAATGCACAGGATAGCGGTCATAAAGCTCAAGCGCGAGGGCAGTTTTGCCTGTTGCGGTTGCGCCGATGAGGGCAATAAGAGGTTGGGGTTTTGGGGTCATCAGAAAATCCTTTTATCCAGAAAGAGGTCTTGTTGGGAGCAAAGCGCTTTGGGTCTTTGGTTTTACTGTCCACGCATGAAAAATGCCCCGACTTCATCAAGGCTCAGTTGGCACCATGTGGGGCGACCGTGATTACAATGTCCGCCTGCTTCAGTGCGTTCTAAATCACGCAAGAGCTGGTTCATTTCGCTCAAGGTTTGAGGATCATGAGCGCGAAGGGCTTTGTGGCAGGCGATGCTGGAGAGCAGTTGATGGAGATGCTGTTGAACGCTATCAGCTCGTTCATATTGGCTTAATTCTTCCAAGAGTTGCCCTACCAAAGCGCTTGGTGGTATTGCGCTGAGTAGACTCGGCACCGCCAAAATATGCAATGCTTCTGCGTTGATTTGTAAGCTGATGCCTAATTGAGCAATCAGTTCTGCATGTTCTTGCACGGTTTCCAGCATCAAAGCGCTTAGAGGCATGGAGACAGGGAATAGGAGTGTTTGCTGTTCAAGGGTTCTGTTTTCAAAACGCTGCTTCAGTTTTTCATACAAAATTCTCTCGTGGGCAGCATGGGTATCGACCATCACCAAGCCATGCTGATTTTGCGCCAGTATAAAAATATGATGCAAACTTCCGATGGCATAGCCTAAAGGGGGCTCGGTCATCAAAGGAGCTTGAGCTGGTGGAATATTTTGAGCAAAACGGTAGTAAGCATCGCTTTCATGGGCTGAGGATCGTGTGGTATCACGAGATAAGGCTGAGGTTTTGTAGGTGCTATGAAATGTCGGTGAGCGAGAGGAAAGCAAAGCGCTTTGTTCTCGGCTGGTGGTGTCTGTTGGTTTAAAGGAGGGAGGAAGGTGGGTGGGTTCAAGGGGAGTGGTGGTTGGGATTTGGGAGCCAAATTGTTCCACAATAGGCGTACGCAAGGCTTCGCGCACCTGATGATACAGCCAATCTTGCACCCATCTACCTTGTCGCAAACGAACCTCCAGCTTACTGGGGTGGGCATTGACATCAACTTCTTCCGCAGGCAAGGTCAAAAACAAAGCATAGACAGGGTGTTGCCCATGATGGAGCTGGTCTTGATAGGCTTGTTTGATGGCGTATTGCAGATTTTTATCGCGAATCATGCGCTGATTGATGGATAAAAATTGCTTATCGCTCTGCCCATGACTAAAACTGGGCAAGCCAACATAGCCTATCAATTTCATACCATCACGTTCAGCATGAATAGCGTGGGCTTGGTGTAAAAAATCCTCGCCCAATAAAGTGCTTAGTCGTTCTTCTAGGCTACCTGTGTAACGGGCAGTTCGTTTGCCATTATGGCTGACGGTAAAGCTAACATTGGTGTGAGCCAAAGCCAGTTGTTTGATGATTTGGTCAAGATGAGCGCGTTCTGCTCGTTCACTTTTCAAGAATTTCTTGCGGGCAGGGATATTGTAGAACAGTTCTACCACATCAATAGTTGTACCTTGAGGGTGCGCCGTTGGGCGTGGGGGCTTATCGAGATGAGGGCTGAATTGGTAAGCTTGAGGGTATTCGTGGTGTTTGCTGGTAAGGGTTACTTTAGCTACAGAGGCGATAGAAGCCAGCGCCTCGCCACGAAAGCCATGACTCTGCACTTGCAACAAATCCTCAAGGCTTTGGATTTTGCTGGTAGTGTGGAGTTGAAAAGCGAGTTCGAGGTCATCGGGGTGAATGCCTTGCCCATTATCAGTGATACGGATTCGTTGTTGTCCAGCGCCTTCCAGCTCAATTTGAATGTCGCTTGCGCCAGCGTCAATGGCGTTTTCCAGCAATTCTTTGACAACAGAAGCAGGGCGCTCAATCACCTCTCCTGCAGCGATTTGTTGGGCAAGTGCAGGGGGCAGGGCTTGGATACGGCTCATAAAGGCTCCTAAAGCGCTTTGGGAAAGAGAATGGTGGAGAAGAAAAGCCCCAAAAACAACAAAGCGCCCAAAGCGCTTTGTATGGTGGGGGAGAGAAGAGGGTTTAGAAATATCGAATGATAGTGTCTAGCAACGCTTGCGCTTCCTCTTGGCTCACGGCTTGACCGTTTTCATCATGAATCAGCACCAGTGTTGATTTTTTCCCTTGTTCAGCCAAACGAACGTGGTAGTGAGGGTTTTCTTGGGTCTTCTCTTTTTTCGCAAACCATTGGTGAAAAATCCCCTCAACAGGTTTACCTTTTTGGGGCTGATACTGCACACGATACAAACCACGCTTAGCATCTTTATTTTCCAAAGCAAAACTCGCGCGGTCTAAGGCAATGCCCACCGCTTTAAAAGCGCTTTGATAGGCAAGGTTGAGATGTAAAGCTGGCTGCCCATCGATTTGTGTTAATTGATAAAGTGCTTCGCTGTGGGCGCTACCTTGTTGGCGTTTGACTTCCTGCGACAACTGAACCGCTAAGCGCCGAGTCATCTCGATTTGATACTCAGGATTGATGTTTTGGGTTTCTACCCAACGGAAAGCGGTGTTGTCTTCCGTATCAGAAGGCAAATCTTCACTTTTGCGATGCATCAACACAATTTTCGTGCCACTACCTTCGCGACTAAAACGCAAGCGATAGCGGTCGCGCTCTCCTGTGTCATACAAAAAGCTCAACATGGAGCTTAAGCCTGTTTTGGGAAGTTTGGTGGTATCTTCTAACCACGCAGTTTCCATTACGCCCAGAGCCGTATCTTGTACATCTAAAGCCACACCTTGCTGTTCCCAAAAGCGCTTTGTGGCTTGCCATGTTTCATCAATACCCAATTGGGTCACGATAAAGGGCAAAGCGCTTTGTCCTTGTGCATTAGGCGAAGGCTCAATGACTTGCACACCATACAATTCAGGCAAAACTTCAATAAAGCCACGTTGGTCACGGCGAATTTTGTTCTGCTCGTAATCCTGATAGGTGGCGATGGAAGTTTGTTGCCCCAATTGTGGAATGATGAGTTGGTCTTGCTGACCTGTGCGCACAAAATTTGGTGGCAATACCAATTGTTTGCCTACTTTGCTTTGACGATAATCAGGGCTACGGTCAGGAACCAATTGGTTACCATTGCAGGCAGTGAGTAAGGTTACAAGCCCCAGTAAAAAACGTTTCTTCACGTTCATATCCTCGCAAAATCAGCATTAAATCGTTAATAAGCCTGCGCGTTTCAAAGCGCTTTCGACCACAGGGTAAGATTCAGGCGCAAGTGGCACCAAAGGTAAGCGAATGCCAGCGTCCATCTTGCCTAAACGATGGAGCGCCCATTTGGCAGGCAAGGGATTGCATTCACAGAACATAGCTTTATGCAAATCCACCAGTGCCTCGTTGCGCGAGATGGCTTGACTGCGTTCGCTAAATACTTCACTCATCAATTGAGGCGCAACATTTGCTGTGACAGAAATAACGCCCTCAATCGTGCCTTCAGCGTAAGCTTGTGCGCTGATGCCGTCTTCACCGCTGAAAATCAAGAAATCAGATGGGCAAAGCGCTTTGAGTTCGCGCAAACGCTCTAAGGTAGAAGCTTCTTTGATGCCGATGATGTTGGGAATCTTGGCAAGCTCAGCGACAGTTTGGGCATTTAAATCACACGCTGTTCGACCGGGAACGTTGTACAGTAAATGAGGCATGGGAACTTTCTCGGCAATGGTTTGGAAATGCTTGACCAAACCACGTTGTGGAGGCTTGTTGTAATAAGGGACAACTTGCAAAGTAGCATAACAACCACTGTGATAGGCTGCTAACGATAATTCAATCGCCTCTCCTGTTGAGTTGCCACCTGCGCCAGCAATGACAGGAATACGGTCTCTGGTATGGCGCTGGGTAAAATGAATCACGGCTTTATGTTCTTCAATATTTAAAGTGGCGGATTCGCCTGTTGTGCCAACAGAAACAATCGCGCTGGTTCCTGATTCAATATGCCAATCAATGAGTTGGGCAAGTTGTTGCCAGTGAATATCCCCATTATCAAACATAGGCGTCACCAGCGCCACAATCGAACCTTTAAGCATGAAAACTCCTCATGGTTAGAAACAAAGCGCTTTGTGCGCAAAGTCTGAATTATGCGTCATCTAAGTCCTTGTTTCAACCAAGCCGATGTAAGAAAGAGAATCTCTCGTGTAATGGTATTTAGAAGATTGATTACAATGGGTTAAATCTAGCCTTCGTTCAAAGCGCTTTGTGTGGTAACGTAGATAGAGATGGAATGCTGAGTCATTCCTCAACCCTGTGATTCATCATAAGAAAGGAGAACGATATGTCACGCCGTTTACCCATTTATTTATTACTGGATACTTCAGGCTCTATGCGTGGTGAACCCATTGAAGCTGTTAATACAGGCTTAAGCGCTTTGATGAATGCTTTACGGCAAAATCCTTATACTTTAGAACTTGTTTATTTGAGCGTGGTTACCTTTGATAGTGTGATTAAAGAAGTATTGCCTTTAACAGCCTTAGAACAAGTCCATTTACCTGAAATCGTTTGCCCTGAAAGTGGGGCAACTTTTTTGGGCGAAGCTTTAGAGCATGTGGTGATGGCAGTTCAGCGTGATTGTATTGTTAGTACCGCGCAGCAAAAAGGTGATCGGCGACCCATATTGATTGTTTTAACAGATGGTAAACCAACGGATTTACAAGTATTCCGTGAGGCTGTTCCAAAAATTAAAGCGCTTTCTTTTGGCAATATTGTTGCTTGCGCTGCAGGGCCAAAAGCTGATGTTAATTATTTAAAGCAATTAACGGATAATGTAGTTTCTCTGGATACGATGGATTCCTCTGGTCTTAGCCAATTCTTTACTTGGGTGACGACGCAAAATATTATCGAATCTTTAGCATGAAAACTCCTCATGGTTAGAAACAAAGCGCTTTGTGTGGTAATGTAGAGCGCGTAAGGAATGCTGAGTCATTCCTCAACCCTGTGATTCATCATAAGAAAGGAGAACGATATGTCACGCCGTTTACCCATTTATTTATTACTGGATACTTCAGGCTCTATGGCTGGTGAGGCGATTGAAGCTGTGCGAAGTGGCTTGCGTTTGTTGCTTTCAAGCTTACGCCAAGATCCTTATGCTTTAGAAACTGCTTATTTATCTGTGATTACTTTTGATAATGATGCCAGACAAATTGTGCCACTCTCCGATTTGCCTTCCTTTCAGGAACCTTCTATTCAGGTAACAGGTGTAACCGCATTAGGAAGCGCTTTGCAATTGGTGAGCGATTGTATTGGGCGAGAAGTGCGTCAAGGTAGTGTAGAAATGAAAGGCGATTGGCGACCTTTGGTTTTTTTATTGACTGATGGTATGCCAACCGATGATTTAAATCGTGGATTACAAGCCATTTCATCGATAAAACTGGCTCATTTGGTGGCTTGTGGCGCAGGTTCACAAGTTGATACACAAACACTAAAACGCATTGCAGAAACGCAAGGTGAAAAAGGTGCTGTGATCATGTTAGATACTGCAGATTCCAAAACATTAAGCGCTTTCTTTAAATGGGTAACCGATAGTATTAAAACCACCAGCACCAAAATTGATTTGCATAAAAAAGATGATGGGCAATTGCCTCCTCCACCGCCTGAATTAAATGTTGTTTTATAATCTTTCTTGATATTGGGAAATAAAGAAATGAGTAGAAGATTATTGACTTATTTATGTATTGATACCTCAGGTTCTATGCGTGGTGAACCCATTGAAGCTGTTAATACAGGATTAAGCGCTTTGATGAATGCTTTGCGACAAAATCCTTATGCTTTAGAGAGTGTTTATTTAAGTGTAGTTACTTTTGATAGCGTGATTAAAGAAGTATTGCCTTTAACAGCATTGGAACAAGTCAATATGCCTGAAATTGTTTGCCCTGAAAGTGGGGCAACTTTTTTGGGCGAAGCTTTAGAACATATCGCTATGGCAGTTCAGCGTGATCGTATTGTGAGTACCGCGCAGCAAAAAGGTGATTGGCGACCCATATTGATTGTTTTAACAGATGGTAAACCAACGGATTTGCAAGTATTCCGCGAAGCGGTTCCAAAAATCAAAGCGCTTTCTTTTGGCAATATTGTTGCTTGTGCTGCAGGGCCAAAAGCTGATGTTAATTATTTAAAGCAATTAACAGATAATGTGGTTTCTCTGGATACGATGGATTCCTCTGGTTTTAGCCAATTCTTTACTTGGGTGACGCAAACTATTTCGGGAACAAGTATGAGTGTCGGAAGCCCTAATTTAAATCAATTGCCACCACCTCCGCCAGAAATTAATATAGTGCTTTAACATAAAAACAAAGCGCTTTGGGTTATTAAGAGGAGATAATATGAGACGATTGCCTATATTTTTGGTGATTGATGTATCAGAAAGCATGGTTGGTATGCCTCTTCGTACGATGCAAGAAGGCATAACTCGGTTGATAAATGAGTTGAGAAAAGATCCTCATGCCTTAGAAACTGTTTATTTATCGATTATTGGCTTTGCAGGTATAGCAAAAAGCTTAACACCTCTGGTAGAGTTAATGGCATTCTATCCTCCTCGTTTACCAATAGGGTCAGGAACTTCATTGGGCAAAGCGCTTCATCATTTAATGGATGAAATAGATAGGCAAGTTATCAAAAATAGTGTAGATAAAAAAGGTGACTGGAAACCTATTGTTTATTTAATGTCTGACGGAAAATCAACCGATAATCCTTATTCAGCGATTGAGCGTTGGAAAAATGATTATGCTAAGCAGGCTAATTTAATCAGCATTGGTATTGGTCAATATGCAGACTTGTCTGTATTGCATGAAATAAGCCATTGTGTTTTGCGTTTAGAAGATACAGAAGAAAAAATGTTAAGAGGATTTATTCAATGGGTCACTCAATCCATTGTGACACAGAGCCGTAGTGTAGGTATGGATAAGCCGATTTCTTTAGAGAAAAAAGAAGTAGGCTTTGCTTTATCATGGGTTAAAGAATTAAATGAAGCGATGGCAATTGATGAGCCATTTGTTATTTTAAGTGCTTTATGTCGCCAGATAAAATTACCCTATATTTTAAAATATGAAAAAAGAGAGTCTTCATCTGAGCAATATATTTTATCAGGTGTTTATCCATTAGAATCAGATTATCAAGATTGGTCAGAATCAGGATCTTATCAACGATCGATTGCTGTGTCTCAATTGATAGGAGGAGCGCCTTGTCCTCATTGTCAAGCTTATTATAGTTTGGTGAGTTGTGGTTGTGGTCAAATTTTTTGTTTTAATCCTAATGATGAGCAACATGGGCATTGTCCAGCTTGTTATAGTCCTCTAAATTTGGTAGAAAGTGATGAAGATTTTTCGATTAATCGTTCACGAGGTTAAAATATGAATCATAAAAATCATCAAGATGGCACACATCATGCACAAGACTTAATAAATTCCTTAACATCTCAAAGCGCTTTGGAAAGTGATAAGGCAATGCCATTGGATATTGCAGGGAATAAACGTGATAGTAACTTTCCAAACCAAACAATATCATCTTTATTAAAAGAACACTTGCCTAATGCTATGGAAGGTCAATATTATGAATATGAGACTTCTTTTGGTGGTATTGAGGTGGTTCAGTTTAATCCAGAATGTGGATTAATATGGAAGCAAGAGGAAAATAAAATTTGTGGTATTCCTCATTATTCTGGTAATGTTGAAATTCTTTGGTATTATCAAGATTCATTACATCAAAAACAATCTCACATAAGCCAATTGTATATTAATGCTAATCCAAGTAAATTATGGCAAAATAAGCCAAGTAATCCTACGGTTCCCTTTTATAAGCAAGATAATGAACATGAATATCAAAAAACAATCTTAGCAGATGTTATTGGTGCAAGGGTACGAGGGAGATCGCATGCTCATGTCGGCAGTTGTTGTGATGATGATTTTATAATTCAGGCATTTGAAGAAGAAAATCTTTATGTTCTTGCTGTTTCTGATGGGGCAGGAAGCGCAGAATTTTCACGTTATGGCTCAGAGTTAGTCGTTCGTGCAATTAAGCAAGAAATGTATGATAGCTTGGCTGATTTCAAAAATGCAGTAAAAAATGATATTTTAGCTAATAAACTCATGCAAAGGCTGGTTCATTCGGCCTATAAAGCGCTTTATCATGCTGTTACAAGCCATTCTCCTATTGATGGATTGGAATTGTCGCTTAGAAAATTGTACTGTACTTTATTGGTAGCATTGGTTTTTAAACAAGAAGATGGTAAATGGCTGACCATTGCTTATTCTGTTGGTGATGGTGTTATTGCTTATTATCAACCACAAAGTCAAGGTATGGTGCGTATTTTAAGTCAAAATGATTCGGGACAATTTTCAGGGGAAACGGCATTTTTGAATCATAAAAGCATCATGCTAAAAGCAGATGGTGGCGAATTAGAAGATAGAATAAGTAAGCTTTATATAACCAGCCACGTTCCTTTGTTATTTTTAATGACAGATGGTGTCTCAGATCCTAAATTCCCCAGTGATGAATCGATGAAACAAGTGAGTTACTGGAAAGAACTTTGGAATGAATTAAAATTTATCAAACATGAGCCTAATCCTGCACAGGCTTTAGAGGAATGGCTAGGTTTTTGGTCAAAAGGTCATCATGACGATAGAACGTTAGTTATTTTATTGCCTAAAGGATTCAGTTATGAGTAAGATTGTTACGGTTCAAGCGACTAATGGCGAGACTTATCAATTTGTTGATGAAATTAAGGCACAAGGTGGTATGAAAGATGTAATGTTTTCGCCTGATAAATCGTACGTTGTTGCCTTTTTTCGTGATAAAGCTGATGCAGCCATGCGAGAAAGGTTAGAAATGATTACAGGGCGTTATCGTGAACGTATTTTTAACCAAGATGGAGGGGATTATTTAAAAAATCTTTATTGCTGGCCTGTTGCTGTTGTGGAATATCAGGGTAGGCTTGGGGTGGTTTCTCCCTTTTATCGTTCTTGTTTTTTCTTTGAATATGGTAGTCGCAATCAAGACATGCTTCAAATTAAAGGAAAGGATAAAGATGGAAAATGGTTTGCGAGTACATCACGCCGATTTCTTGACGAAAGAGAATTAGGTAATTGGATGATGTTTTTGAAAATATGTATTATGTTGGCTCGTGCAGTTCGGCGTATGCATATGGCAGGACTAAGTCACAGTGATTTGAGTTATAAAAATTGTTTGATTGATCCTGTAACAGGGCAAGCTTGTTTGATTGATATTGATGGTCTGGTTGTTCCAGGTGTTCACCCACCAACGGTTGCAGGAACGCCAGATTTTATTGCTCCTGAGGTTGTTGCCACGGCTTATTTGGATAAAAATGACCCTCAAAAAAAGCTTCCTAGTCGAACAACAGATTTGCATGCTTTGGCCGTTTTAATTTATATGTATTTGCTCTATCGTCACCCATTAAGAGGTGATAAAATTCATGATACCCAAGATAGCCAAAAGGATGAAGAATTAGCAATGGGTTCGAGAGCGCTTTTTGTAGAACATCCTCAAGATACAAGTAATAGAATTAAATTAGAATACTTAAAACCTAATGAATTACCTTGGAAAGATACCCAAAAAATACCTTACACAGTTTGTGGGCCTTATTTATCATCTTTATTTGAACGAGCTTTTGTTCAAGGATTACATCAGCCTCATTTACGACCAACTGCAGATGAATGGGAAAGCGCTTTGGTAAAAACAGTTGATTTATTGCAGCCTTGTCAAAATCCACAATGTCAGCAAAAATGGTATCCTTTTGATAATAAGTATCAACCTATTTGCCCATTTTGTCAAACAGCCTATCAAGGTAAATTGCCCGTGTTGAATTTGTATTCTTTATCGCCTAGCGGCACTTATCGTTCAGATGATTGTCGGATAATGGTTTATAGTGGGCAGTCTTTATTTAAATGGCATGTGGACAATAGAGTTTTTCCTAATGAAAAGCTAAACGTGCAAGATGCAAAGCGCGTTGGTTATTTTGTTTTCCATCAAGGGGACTGGTGGTTGGTTAATGAATCTTTACCAGATTTATATGATGTTGTTAATAAAAATAATATACCTATTGGTGATAAAATAAGGCTCGATAATCATGCTCAAATTTTGTTGCAAAAAGGGCAGGGTGGTCGATTAATTCAAGTGCAAATGGTTGGTGATTAACAATCAAAGTGCTTTGAAAAATGTTAGTGTTCATTTTTAAGAGTTTATTGAGGATAAGTTATGAATGAAACTGTTCAAGCAGCATTGCCATCGTTGGGTTTTCCCTTAGAAACAGTGCTGATTTTTGTGATTTTTTCGGTAGGTGCTATTTTAGTAGATTTATATGCTCATCGTGATGATAAGCCATTAACATTAAAAAGTGCTGCAATATGGTCAATCTTTTGGATTGTGGTTTCTATTGCTTTTGGTGTTTATTTATGGATTCATCATGGCGGAGCTTACGCTAGTTTATTTTTCACAGGTTATGCGTTAGAGAAAGTCTTATCGGTTGATAATTTATTTGTGATGATGGCTATTTTTACATGGTTTAAAGTGCCTGAAGGCTATCGTCATCGAGTTTTATATTGGGGCATTATTGGTGCTATTGTATTCCGTATGATTTTTGTAGCCATTGGTGCAGGATTATTTGCGCTGGGTCCTTATGTGGAATTGATTTTTGCTTTGGTTGTTGCCTGGACAGGTGTAATGATGTTGAAAAGTAAAGAAGAAGACGAGGGTGATGAGGATTACTCAGAGCATTTAGCCTATCGTTGGGTGCATAAATATTTTCCTGTTTGGCCTCGTTTGCATGGACATGATTTCTTTATCAATCAGCAGGAATTAGCGGCAGCTCGTGAAAAATACCCAGAGGTTCATTTGGAGCTGGCAGGAGAAGATGTTAAACACCCAGAGCATCATCAGCCTAAACCATTGAATAAAAGTACTTGGGTTGCAACGCCATTATTTTTGTGTTTAGCGGTGATTGAATTGACCGATGTTATGTTTGCCTTTGATAGTGTCCCAGCAGTAATTGCCGTATCAAAAGAACCATTGATTGTTTATAGCGCTATGATGTTTGCTATCTTGGGCTTACGGACAATGTATTTTGTATTAGAGGCTTTAAAAGGATATTTGGTTCATTTGGAAAAAGCTGTTATCGTCTTGCTATTCTTTATTGCTTTCAAATTGGGATTATCGGCAACAAACCATATTGTCCATCATGGTTTGGATATTTCGCCTAATGCTTCGTTGGTTGTAGTGATGATAGTGCTTGCATTGGGTATTGTAGCTTCATTAATTTTCCCTGAAAAAGAGGAAGAAAACAAGATTTAAAATCTTATCATTGAGGAGATTAAAATGGCGGTTAGTTTAAGTAAGGGACAAAATGTTTCATTAAGTAAAATCAATTCTAGCTTAAAAAATATTATTATTGGTTTAGGCTGGGATACGCGTAGCAGTAATGGTTTGCCTTTTGACCTTGATGCTAGCGTTTTTATGGTTGGTTATGATGGTAAAGTATTATCTGATAGTTACTTTATTTTCTATAATCAATTACAATCTCCTTGTGGCTCTGTTGAGCATACGGGAGATAACTTAACAGGCGAGGGAGATGGAGATGATGAAAGCTTAATTGTTGATTTGAATAGGGTTCCTCAAGATATTAAATCGCTTGTCATTACAGTTACGATACATGACGCTGATGCAAGAAAGCAAAATTTTGGACAAGTTAGTAATGCCTTTGTGAGATTGGTGAATCTTGAAAATGATGAAGAAATTTTGCGTTTTGATTTATCTGAAGATTATAGTACAGAAACAGCTATGGTTTTTGGTGAGGTTTACCGATATAATCAAGAGTGGAAATTCCGAGCTATTGGTCAAGGATATCTAGGAGGTCTTTATGCCTTATGTCAACAGTATGGTGTTCAAGTTGGTTAAAAATATACAGTTCTATTAGGATTGATTAGAACAAAGCGCTTTGTTATGATGATTGGCAAAGCGCTTTGGTTTTTTATCAGAAAGAGAGATAGGTATGAGCCATATATCGAGGATTACATTATTGGGGACATCTGGTGTTGGAAAAACAACCTTAGCGACTATGTTACAACAAGCAGGTTGGTTTCATTATTCTGGAGATTATCGGATTGCTACACGTTATTTAAATGAACCTATTAGTGATTGGCTAACACAATTAGCACAACGTGAGCCAACTTTATCTGCATTAATGCGAGATGATGCAGTGAGTGTAAAGGGTAAAGTTAGTATTGATCGATTGCATATTGTTTCAGCCTTTGTAGGGAAATTAGGTAGAGATGGTTATCAAACGCAAACATTTTTAGAGAGACAAAAATTATTCGCTGAAGCAGAGTTAAAAGCTATGCGAGACGTGGGTTTATTTATTCATAGAGCGCAAAGTTTATTTGGTTATACAGCCTTTATCAATGATGCAGGTGGTTCCGTTTGTGAGATTGATGATGAAGAAGTTTTGCAAACTTTAGGTGCTCAAACGCTATTTGTTTATTTGGATACAGATGAGGAATTGTATGCAGAATTGGAAGCAAGAGCTTTAGCTTATCCTAAGCCGATTTGTTATCATCCTGATTTTTTGCAAGCAAGAATTCATGAATACAGTGCGCTGAATAGTGGTATATCGCCTGATAAATTTGACAGCAATGATTTTATTCGTTTTGTTACACCAAAAATGATGAAGCATCGCCGTGAACGTTGTTTGAAATTGGCAAAGCGCTTTGGTGTTGTTTTACCCGCAAGAGAAATGTGGGAAATGAAAACAGCAGAGGCTTTCATAGAGCGAGTAGAGCAGCTGGCTAGAGAGAGATAATAGAGAATATCTCATATACTTATTACTAAGATAATGATACATTAGGAGTTTTATATGCCTTTGGTTGCCCATCGTCCATTAGAATCATTGCAAAGAATTCAAGCAGAAGGTCATGAAGTATTAACGATTGAGCGTGCTAATCGTCAGCATATTCGTGAATTGCATATTGGGCTTTTAAATATGATGCCTGATGGCGCATTGCGGGCAACAGAAAGACAATTTTTGCGATTAATTGGTAATTCTAATAGGATTGCACAAATTTATGTGCATTTGTTTACGGTTAATGGTGTTCCGCGTAGCCCAGAAATGCAGCATTATATTGAAGAGCATTATGAAAAATTTGATGATTTAAAGCGTGAAGGATTAGATGCTATTATTTGCACAGGAACTAATCCTGTTTATCCTAATTTATCTCAAGAGCCTTATTTGCATGAAGTAAAACAAGTTTTTGATTGGGCAGATAAAAATGTAGTTTCGGTTTTATGTTCTTGCTTGGCATCTCATTTAGCATTGCATCATTTTTACGATATTGACCGAGTGCGAGCGCGGAAAAAGCGCTTTGGGGTTTATACTCATCGAGTTGTGGATACTTATCATCCTTTACTGTCTAATTTGAATACACGTTTTGATATGCCACATTCGCGTTGGAATGGCGTTTCGGAAAGCGCTTTGCGTGAAAAAGGATTGCCCATTTTGGTTCGTGATGATGGTGGGGAAATTGCTTTAGCTTGTTCGCAAGATGGTATTCGACAAGTCTTTTTTCAGGGACACCCAGAATACGATAAATTGAGCTTGTTGAAAGAATTTAAACGAGATTTGAGTGATTATTTACAAGGTAAAATAGATTATGCCAGTTATTTGCCTGAGCATTATTTTTCACCACGAGGTATTGAATTGATTGAACAATTCTTATCTTCAGGTAAAGAAATGGCTTATTTCCCTGAGGCTGAGTTAGAGCAGGAAATTGATATGACTTGGGGTGATACTGCCAAAGCGCTTTTTGCTAATTGGCTAGGGCTTGTATATCAATTAACACATTTTGATCGCCACCAACAATTTATGGAAGGCATTGATCCCAGCGCTCCTTTGGTCAGTTTGAAAGCTATTCAAAGCCAGCGATTGTAGCTTTTTAGCAAAGGATTTTTTACGGCTGCCTTGAGTTTTAGACTGAAAAGGGCTACACAATCGAAGCTTTTGCGCTACAATTCGCGCACGCATGGCAGTTTCTTATCTCGTCAGCACAATTTTTTATCCGCATTTCTCTCATTTTTAGGAGTAATCATGCAGCGACAACAACGATTTTGGCAATTATGCGCACGGGGAGCTTTGCTTATAGCACTTTCTGCCTGTGCGCCATACAATGCAGGAACCCATAACCAATCTAAAGGAATTTGCCAGAATATTGCTCCTTGCCGTGAAGGACAGTGCAAATCACAAGACAGTATGACGCAAACCCATTGCGAAATGCTGGAAGGGGAGTTTACGCCTAATGCTTATCAGGCAAAGCGTTGGTGGATTTTTTAACCCAAGCTTGAGAACAAAGCGCTTTGTATGAGCCGATTGATTAAGAAATATCCAAATCGCCGTTTATACGATACCCAAGAAAGCCGTTACATCAGCAACGAATATGTACGAGATTTGGTTCGTTCTGGGCAAGATGTTAGGATTGTAGAGGCGAGCACAGGTATTGATATTACACGTTCGGTTTTTTTGCTTTTGTTGGCAGAGTTAGACGCCAATCATGAAGCTATTTTTTCCAAAGCGCTTTTGCGAGAAGTTCTTCGATACCAAGATCCTTTGTTGCAAGGATTACTTGGACAATATTTAGAGAAGTCTTTACAGGTTTTTTTGCAACATCAGCAGCTTTTTCTTGAGCAAATGCAAGATTTTGATGGCATGAATCCTATGGAGACACTAAATCATTTGGTGAACTGTCAAAGCGCTTTTTTGATGAGCTTAGACAGTAAATCAGGAAAAACAAGCGCCTAGAAAGGATATCGTCAAAGCGCTTTGGGGTCCATTATTCATCATGATGGCATGTAACGTTGTTTAGGAGTACCACATTGGAACAAAACTGGAGTATTCGCGATTCGGACGAGCTTTATCGTATTTCGGGTTGGGGAGCTGGTTATTTTGGCTTGAATGAGCGTGGGGAATTGGTGGTTAATGCGCCATTAAAAGATGGTGGCAGTGCATCGGTTTCGCTGTTGGATATGATTGAAGGTATGGAAGTTCGCGGCAAATCGATGCCCGTGTTGCTTCGTGTGCAAAATTTATTGGAAAATCAAATCAAGCTAATTAACGAGGGTTTTCGTAAGGCGATTCGTGATACCCATTATCGTGGGCAGTATCGAGGAGTGTTTCCGATCAAGGTTAATCAGCAGGCTCAAGTGATTGAAGATATTGTGCGTTTTGGCAAGCCTTACCAACATGGTTTAGAGGCTGGCTCCAAAGCTGAATTGATGATTGCTTTATCGATGCTATCAGAGCCAGGGCCATTGATTGTTTGCAATGGCTACAAAGATCGTGAATTTGTGGAGCTGGGTTTGGGCATGACAAAGCTTGGGTTCCAAGTAATTTTTGTGATTGAAACACCTGCCGAATTGCCTATTATTGTGGAGAGTTCCAAAGCGATGGGTGTGCGACCTGTGATTGGTGTGCGTGCTAAATTGTTTTCTAAGATTTCGGGGCATTGGAACGCAACTTCAGGTGACCGCTCGATGTTTGGCTTGAATGCTTCACAATTGGTAGCGGTGGTTGATGGCTTAAAAGCTGCGGGTATGCTGGATTGTTTGCAATTTTTGCACTATCACTTAGGCTCACAAATTCCTAATATTCGCGATATTCGCACAGGCGTGCGTGAAGCTTGTCGCTATTATGTGGATTTGGTGGAAGAAGGTGCGCCCATGAAGTTCTTGGATTTGGGTGGCGGCTTAGCAGTGGATTACGATGGCTCACGCAGTTCAGCGGTTCATTCGCGTAATTACAGCTTGGAAGAGTATTGTGTTGATGTGGTGGATACCATTCAATCGGTTCTTGATGAAAAAGGTATTGAACACCCAACCATTGTGACAGAATCAGGACGAGCAACAGTGGCTTATTCTACAGTGCTGATGTTCAATATTTTAGATGTCACAGGTTTTGCCAACAACACCTTGCCAGAAACCGTAAACCAAGAGAACCGTTTGGTTCGTGGTTTGATGGAAAGTTATCATATGCTTTCGGAGAAAAACGCACAAGAATGCTTCAATGATGCGGTTTATTATCGTGATGAAGCGCGAGAAGGTTTTATGCGTGGCGATTTGGATTTGCGCGTGCGTGCGCAAGTTGAGCAAATTTTTATGGTAGTGATGACAGAAATCTCAAAGATTATTGAGCGTAACCCTGATGCTTTATCGGAGCCAGAAGTGTTTAAAACCATGTTGGCCGATATTTATTATGGCAATTTCAGTGTGTTCCAATCCTTACCTGATGCGTGGGCCATTGATCAGATTTTCCCTGTTGCACCTTTGCATCGTCATTTAGAAAAGCCAACGCGCTTAGCTGTTTTGGCTGATATGACTTGCGATAGTGATGGAAAAATTGACCGCTTTACCGATGGTTCAGAAGTTGAACGAGCGCAAGCGTTTCATGAAATTCGCGAGGGTGAGGAATACTATTTGGGGGTTTTCTTGGTTGGTGCATATCAAGAAACACTGGGCGATTTGCATAATTTGCTGGGCGATACTCATGTGGTTTCGGTGTACATCAATGATGATGGCAGCTTTGATTTTGTGGGTGAAGTTGAGGGCGATTCGGTGGCAGATGTATTAAGTTATGTAGAGTATCAGCCTGCGAATTTACTAGCACAATTCCGTCAAACTGCAGAACGAGCTGTGCGTAACGGTATTATCAGCGCAGGTGAGCGTCAATTGTTGGTCAGCAAATTTGAAGATGGCTTGCGTGGCTATACTTATTATGAACAATAAACTAGGAGTATCCGATATGAGTAAAAAAGTTTTGATTATTGGCGCAGGTGGCGTATCCAATGTGGTGGTGCATAAATGTGCACAGGCTTCGGAATTATTTTCAGATATTACTTTAGCAAGCCGTACCCTAAGCCGTTGCAATGAGATTGCCGAAGCCGTGAAAAAGCGCTATGGGGTAACGGTTAAAACAGCACAAGTTGATGCGGATAATGTGGGTGAAATGATTGAACTCATTAAAAAAGTTCAACCTGATTTGGTGTTAAATATTGCTTTACCTTATCAAGATTTACCGATTATGGACGCTTGTTTGGCAACTGGGGTGGATTATTTGGACACCGCCAACTATGAACCACCTGAAGAAGCTAAATTTGAATACAAATGGCAATGGGCGTATCACGACCGCTATAAAGAAAAAGGCATTATGGCGTTATTGGGTTCGGGCTTTGACCCAGGTGTGACCAATGTTTTTACCGCCTATTTGAAAAAACATTATTTGGACGAAATCCATGAATTAGACATCATTGATGCCAATGCAGGCGACCATGGTTATCCTTTTGCCACCAATTTCAATCCTGAAATCAATATTCGTGAAGTGACTGCTGATGCGAAACATTGGGAAAATGGTGCTTGGCAAATCAGTCCAGCCTTATCCCATAAACGGGTTTTTGATTTCCCCACCATTGGCGAAAAAAATATTTATTTGATGTATCACGAAGAATTGGAATCCATTGTCAAACATTTCCCTGAAATTAAAGTGGCACGATTCTGGATGACTTTTTCCGATAATTATTTGAATCACTTAAAAGTTCTGGAAAATGTGGGCATGACTTCCATTGAGCCTGTGAAATTCAATGGCGTGGAGATTATCCCCATTCAATTCCTCAAAGCGCTTTTACCTGACCCAGCTTCTTTAGGCGCACGTACCAAAGGCAAAACCTGCATTGGTTGTGTGGCAAAAGGCATTAAAGATGGAGTGGAAAAAACCTATTACATTTATCAAATTTGTGTTCATGAAGAATGCTATGCCGAAGTGGGTTCGCAAGCCATTTCCTATACCACAGGTGTGCCTGCGATGGTTGGCGCTAAAATGATGTTGGAAAACAAATGGCGTGGTCAAGGGGTTTTCAATATGGAACAATTTGACCCTGATCCCTTCTTGGCAGACTTGGCGAAATATGGCTTGCCTTGGGAAATCACAGAGATTAAATAAAGCGCTTTGTATGCTTGTCGATATGAAAAAGCCCCCTATTGGGGGCTTTTTGGTTTGTCGATAAACCATGTGCTTGGTTTAAATCTTTTTGAAGAAGTTATATGCAGGAATAATTAAGGCACTAGCAATAAGCGCTTTGATAACCCCACCTGGAATGAATGGAATCAAGCCAAATTGTAACAATTTATCCGCAGGCACAAAGAACGATAATTGCAATAAGCCAAAAGCAAAAGTAATCGCAGCCGATAACAGCGCTACGCCTAAGGTTGCCCATTTGTGATTCAAAACACCCTTATCGCTGGCATAACCCAAAACCCACGCGCTCGGAATGAAACCAATCAAATAGCCACCTGTTTTGCCTAATAAAGCGGCATAACCTGATGCACCGCCTGCAAACACAGGTAAGCCTAAAGCCCCTTCCAGCAAATACATCAAGACAGCTCCTGTGCCAGCTTTTGCACCTAAAGCAAAGCCAACGATGGTGACCCCTAAAGTTTGTCCTGTGATGGGAACAGGTTGCAGAGGAATAGAAATTTGAGCGAATAAGGCAATGATGAGTGAGCCAAGAAATGCCTTAATCAGGGTTGATTGGAGAGAATCAGAAAGATACCATTGTTTGGCTTGAATGAGTGAAGCGGTATGAGACATAGAAAATCCTTTTTGCTCTAAGAGTTAAACCAAAATATTTGCCCTCAAAATAAGCTTTTGGGGGCAGGGTGTGGATTATAGCTTAATTTAGGCATGGGATTGGGTAATTCCGTAACACCATGTCATCAAACAAAGCGCTTTGGCAGAGGAGGAAAGATGTTGGTATGGTTGTATGATGATGATGGCGTAGGGCAAGAAGGGTTGGCACAATTACAAAGCGCTTTGCCTCGCTATTGGCAAGATTGGGTGATTGAGCTGGAGTGTGTGAATGCTGAACGGATTCAATCAGGCATTGTGGCAGATATGTTGGTCATCGGCGGCGGTGCAGACTTGCCTTACTGTCGGCGTTTGCATGGCAAAGGTACAGAGGCAATAAAGCGCTTTGTGGCAAATGGTGGCATTTATCTGGGCATTTGTGCAGGAGCTTATTTTGCTTGTCAGCAGGTTGATTTTAGAGGAGAAGGTTATCGTATTTATGGCTCACGGGAGTTGGGTTTTTTTACAGGGATTGCGCGAGGCTCTTGGAAGGCTTTGGCAGGGGGGCGATTGTATGATTTAACGGCAAACAGTCGTTCGGAGCTGGTGTTGCCTGAATTTCCCGAACATCGGGTGGTGTATCATGGTGGGTGTGCATTTATAGGGCAGGCGGAGCGTGTGGTGGCGCGTTATCCGCATCATCAAGGTATGGCAGCTATTATTGCTGGTCAGTACGGAAAGGGAGCTTATTTGCTTTCAGGGGTTCATTTTGAGGGTATGGAAGAGGGGGCGGTTTTTTTTGCAAAACTTCGCGCTATAATCGAGGAAACGTTGCATTTGGCAGCGTCATCTACCTGTAACCTAACTTAAGGAAATCATTATGAAACGTAAAACATCTTTTTCCCCTACCTTCAGTGCTAATTTACGCCGTGTTTTAGGTGCATTATCGCTGGCTGTTGGCATGGCTCATGCAGAAGCTCCTGTGGTGGCGATTACGCAAATTGTTGACCACCCTTCGCTGAATGCGATTTATCGTGGCATTGTGGACGAAGTCAAAGAGGCGGGCTTTGAAGAGGGTAAAAGCATTCGTTATGAATACGAAAATGCGCAAGGCAATGGCGCGATTGCTCAGCAAATTGCAGAAAAATTTGTGGGCATGAATCCGACCGTGATTGTGGCGATTACCACTCCTTCAGCGCAAGCAGCCGTTAATGCGGCAGAAGGTAAGCTGCCCGTTATTTTTGCCTCGGTAACAGACCCTGTGGCGGCGAAATTGGTGCCTGATTTGAAAACGCCTGTGAAAAATGTGACAGGCACACGCGATGATATTCCTTTAAGTAAACAATTGGCTTTGGTGCGCTCGATTGTGCCAGAGGCAAAGCGCTTTGGTACGCTCTATAACACGGGTGATGCCAATTCTGTGGCAACGGTAGAAAAATTAAAGCTTGAGTTAGAAGCCTTAGGTTTGACGCTAGAGGCGGTTCCTGCAACCAAATCTTCGGAAGTGATGGAAGCTGCTCAGTCGTTGGTGGGCAAGGTAGATGCTGTTTTTATTGGCTTGGATAACACAGTGGTAAGCGCTTTGGAAGCGGTAATTCAGGTTGCAGAAGAGCATAAGCTTCCGATTTTTAGCGCCGATACGGATTCTGTTAAACGTGGTACCATTGCGGCTTTGGGCTTTGATTATTATGATGTTGGTCGTGTCAGTGGCAAGCAGGTTGTGCAAGTTTTGCAAGGCATTAAACCTGAAGAAATTCCCGTTACTGATGTGGACAAATTGAATACGGTATTGAATCCTGCGGCTGCCAAACGCATGGGGGTAGAGATTCCTGCTGCTGTGTTGGAACAAGCGAGCGAAATTGTGCCGTAAACAAAGCGCTTTGTGGCAAGCCTCGTATCGTAGGGTACGAGGTTTTTTATCTTTAAAACTATAACTTATGGGAGTTATCAAACATGAAACAGGAAGGCAATTATCGTTGGTTAAGTTCATTCAAATATTGGGGTTTAAGCGCTTTGTTATGGGGAGGGCAGGCGTTTGCGCAGACGATTGCCGTGTCGCAGATTGTGGAACACCCTGCTTTGAATGATGTTTATCGAGGTATTCAGGAAGAGCTGAAAGAACAAGGATTTGATGGCATTCAGTATGTTTACGAGAATGCGCAAGGCAATGGAGCAATAGCCTTACAAATTGCGGAGAAAATTGCAGGCTTATCGCCTGATGTGGCGGTGGCTATTGGCACACCCAGTGCGCAGGCTTTACAAAGCGCTTTGCAAGGCTCAAAACCTTTGGTTTTTGCTGCGGTAACAGACCCAGTAGAGGCTAATTTGGTGAGCAATTGGCAGGACACCAGCGCCAATATTACAGGCGTAAGCGATCAAGTTTCTGTTGAGCAACATCTTGATTTGATTTTGGAAATTAAACCAGATGCCAAACGCATTGGCACCATTTACAACGCTGGCGAAGCCAATTCAGTTTCTGCTATTCGTGCGTTACAAAGCGCTTTGCAAACACGTGGCTTGACTTTAGTTGAGGCGGCGGCAACCAAAACCTCAGAAGTCATGGAGGCGGCGCAATCATTGGTGGGGCAGGTTGATGTGGTTTATGTGGTGCAAGACAACACTGTGATTAGCGCGATTAAGGCAGTTTTGACGGTAGCAGAGGAACAAGGCTGGGCAGTTTTCAGTGCTGATACAGGTTCCGTGCGTGAGGGAGCTTTAGCAACGGTTAGCTTTGATTATGAAGAAGTTGGGCGTGAGGCAGGCAAGCAAGTGGCGGAGATTTTGCGTGGGAAGAAAGTGAGCGAAATCGCGGTAACCAATCCTCAAAAAACCGTTTTGATGCTTAACGAGAAAACGGTCAAACGTTTGAACTTAACTATCTCTGAAGCGCTTTGGGCGAGAGCGCAAGAAGTGGTGAAATAAGCCCATGTTGTCGTTAGCCCAAGTTTATGGCGCGGTGTCGTCAGGTTTGATTTTTGCGTTGGTTGCCTTTGCGATTTATTTGTCGTTTCGAGTGTTGGATTTTCCTGATTTGACGGTTGATGGCAGCTTTCCCTTAGGGGCAGGTGTGGCGGCGGTAGTCATTACGGCAGGATACAACCCATGGCTTGCTTGTTTGGCAGGTTTTGCGGCGGGCATGTTAGCTGGTTGTGTGACAGCGTTATTGCATGTTCGATGGGGGATTATGAATTTGTTATCTTCCATTTTGGTGATGACAGCACTCTATTCCATCAACTTACGCGTGATGGGTGCGCCCAATATCTCGTTGTATGGCAGTCAAACCATTCTCACAGGTTACGATATGCCCTTAGCAGTTTTGAAAATATGGGTTTTCTTGGCGGTGATTGTGGTGGTGCTAAGCGCTTTGTGGTGGTTTATGCACACAGAAATTGGCTTGGCGATGCGTGCGACAGGTGCAAATCCCAGCATGGCTCGCGCACAAGGTATTAACGCGCCTTTGATGATTATTCTAGGCATTGCGTTATCTAATGGTTTGGTGGGTTTGGCAGGCAGTTTGATGGCGCAAAATCAAAGTTATGCAGATGCACAAATGGGCGTAGGAACGATTGTGGTAGGCTTGGCGGCTTTGATTGGTGGCGAGGCAGTGTTGTCGCCAAAAAGTATTTTGCGTGCGTTGCTTGCTTGTGTTTTAGGAGCGATACTTTATCGTCTGGCTATTGCATTGGCGTTGAATGCTAAATGGCTAGGCTTGAAAACTCAAGACTTTAGCTTGGTGACGGCGATGTTGGTGACATGTGCTATTGTGCTTTCTGATGCAAGACGTAAATGGAAAACCAAAAGCCAAGTCAAAGCCTCTGATGGAGGTGAAAAATGATTGAAGTCAGAGATTTGTACAAAACGTTTAATCCGCAAACACCTTTGGAAAACCCCGTGTTGCGAGGCTTGAGTTTAAGCCTTGAGCAGGGAGAATTTGTGACGGTTATTGGCTCTAATGGTGCAGGAAAGTCGACTTTTCTCAATGCGCTTGCAGGAGATGTTATACCTGATAGCGGTCAGATTTTGGTTGGTGGTCGAGAAATTACGCATCTTTCTACCTATCAGCGCGCTGCTTGGATTTCTCGGGTGTTTCAAAATCCTTTGCTGGGGACGTGTGCGGATTTGAGTATTGAGGAAAATTTGGCATTGGCTATTAAGCGCGGAAGAGAACGCTATCTTTCATGGGCTGTCAAAGGTAGCTATCAAAAGCGCTTTGCCGATTTACTCGCACCTTTGGGCTTAGGGTTGGAACATCGTTTGCGTGATAAAATGGGCTTGCTCTCAGGCGGACAACGACAAGCAGTGAGTTTGTTGATGGCAAGCTTGACCAATAGCGAAGTGCTATTGCTTGATGAACATACTGCTGCGCTTGACCCTAAAACCGCTCATTTTGTGCTGGAAATTACCAAGCGTATTGTGGAAGAACAAAAGCTTACAACGTTGATGGTGACACACAGCATGAGGCAAGCTCTTGATTATGGTACGCGAACAGTTATGTTGCATCAGGGGAAAGTCGTATTTGATTTGCGTGGTGAAGAGCGTGCCAAAGCTAATATTGGCGACTTGTTGCGTTTGTTCGAACGTGAGCAAGGAGAAAGCTTAAGCGATGATCGTTTATTAATGGAGTAAATCCAGATATTGAGATAAATTTTGGAGGTATTAAAATGAAAAAGTTATGGATTATTAATGGGTTACTGGCTTTATGCTTAACGGCTTGTGGCGGAGGTGGCGGTGGTGACAGCATTAGCCCCAGCCGCCCTAATTCAACGTTGACGCCTGTTGCACCTGTGACACCCGTTACACCTGCTCAGGGGTATGGTGGTTCTGTTGTGGGCTTGGTGGTGAATGAAAGAACACATCAAGTGGCAAGCCTTGCTCCACAAAGCGCTTTGCCTTCTACAGGCTTGGATAGTGTGGTGATTGATGGTCAAAGCAAAACGCTGATACCGCTCGGCTTTAGAGTTGGCAGATACCATAATGTTGATGGACACGATGAGGATTTGGTGGTGTTTGGTGGCATGAAGCATATGCGCTTTGGGATATATGATCGTGAAATAGGTGATATGCTTCGTGCTACAGTATTCACTCATGGCCTATTAACCGATACCGCGCAAATGCCTGCGCAAGGCAAAGCGCTTTATCTTGGAGAGGCTTTATGGCTACAGCACGATATTTATGACAACGATATCGAAGATAAACATAATCAAGCGACATTTAATGTTGATTTTTCAAACAAAACCATTGATGGGTTGATTGGTGCCAATCTTTATCAACCGATTCATTTAAAAGGCACCATTTCAGGCAATGCTTTTGGTGGAACTTCAAACAGTGGCATCATCATGCAAGGGAATTTCTTTGGCGATAAAGCAGAAGAATTGGGCGGAACGTTCCATAAAAATGCAGCTGATGGTTTGATAACTGGCGCTTTTGGCGCAATCAAACGCTAAGAAATTCCTCAGCGCCAAGAAAAGAAAGCCCTCGTTTTGAAAGAAACGAGGGCTTTTGTTTTTATCAAAGCGCTTTATTTCTTGAAGAAGTCAGGAGCTTGGAGAACTTCCAATTTCTCGTTCAATTCAAAATGATAAGGTTTGGCAGTATCTAAGTTTAATTCCAAAATTTGTTCATCGGAAATATTCAAAAGATACTTAATCAACGCGCGTAAACTGTTGCCATGTGCTGCAACAATAACATTTTTCCCAGCGCGAATTTGTGGCGCAATATCGCTTTCCCAATAAGGCAAAACGCGGGCAATGGTATCTTTCAAGCTTTCGCCGACAGGCATTTCAGCCTCAGGCACTTCACGATAACGGCGTTCTTGAGCTGGATAAAATTCGCTATCTTTGCCCACAGCAGGTGGTGGAACATCAAAGCTTCTGCGCCAAATATGCACTTGTTCATCGCCATATTTATCCGCCGTCTCTTTTTTATTCAAACCTTGTAAACCACCATAATGACGCTCGTTTAAACGCCATGATTTATAAACGGGAATCCATAATTGTTGGCTATGTTCCAAAACCAAATTCAATGTTTTATTGGCGCGTTTCAAATAAGAGGTAAAGGCGACATCAAACTCAATATCTGAAAGCGCTTTGCCTGCGGCAATGGCTTCCTGAACACCTTTTTCACTCAAATCCACATCAACCCAACCTGTAAAACGGTTTTCCAAATTCCATTGGCTCTCACCGTGACGAATCAAGACCAGCTTCATACTTTCTTCCTTGTCTAACATAATCAATAATCAAAAGACCAAACGCATGACCAGAGCCAAAGCGCTTTGGCTTGGCATTATAGCGATTTCTGGACATCAAAGCGCTTTGCTTACAAAAATTGCTCAATGACATGGTTTAAATGAGCAAAGCCCAAATCGGTCGTCACAAAGCGCTTGGTATCATTTTGCATCAGCTTTTGGGCGATGAGAGGCGACAAAGCGCTTTGTAGCTCATCGATGCTTAATTGGGTACGTTGTTCCAAAATCTCGCGCAAAACTCCCTCTTTTAAACGCAAAGCATTCATCATAAACTCAAAGGCTTGTTCTTCTTTGGGAACCGTAAAGGATTGGGCAATATAGGGATTTTTAAAAGTTCCGATGGGAGATTGATAACGAGCTGGGGCAGGGAATTTGTGGCTTCGGGTGATGATGCCATTGTGGGTTTGTTTGCCGTGTGCGCCTGCGCCAATGCCGATGTAGTCGCCATATTGCCAGTAATTGAGGTTGTGGCGTGAGGGGTTTTGGCGTGTCCATGCGCTGGTTTCGTATTGTTGAAAACCCAAAGCGCGGAGCAAAGCGCTTCCTTGTTCAAAAATATCGTGTTGGGTATCGGTATCGGGTAGGGGAGGGGGATTTTTATAAAAGGCGGTGTTGGGTTCGAGGGTGAGTTGATACCAGCTCAGATGCTCAATGGGATATTGAGCCGCCTGTTGAATATCGAAAAGCGCTTCTGCAGGGGTTTGTTCACTTAAGGCAAACATCAAATCGACATTAATCCGTTGAAAGCCTACCTCCATTGCCAATGCTATGGCGCGTTCGGCTTCATGCGTATCATGGATACGCCCAAGTATATGCAGTTGGCGTGGATCAAAGCTTTGCACTCCAATGGAGAGACGATTAACCCCAGCTTCTCGATAGCCCGAAAATTTGGCTTGTTCACTGGTGCCAGGATTGGCTTCCAAAGTGATTTCGCAATCGGTTTCGAAGTCAGCTTCTTGCCGTAAACCAGCCAAAAGCGCTTTGATGCTTTGGGCGGAGAAGAGGCTTGGTGTGCCGCCGCCCATAAAGATGCTATGAATCGGGCGACCATCGTAATCATGGCGGAAATCTTCAAGCAAATGCTGGATATAGCTGACTTCATCGATGGGAGCTTTGAGGGTGTGGGAATTGAAATCACAATAGGGGCATTTGCGCACACACCACGGAAAATGCACATACAAACTTAAAGGAATCATTCGCTGATATCGGTATCGATGAGGCTTAAGCTAGAGAGATATTTATGCAAAGCGCTTTGATGCTTGCTGGGTTCGATTTTATGTTCAGGGTTTTGGGCTTGCAAAGCGCTTTGGGCTTTTTGATGCTTTTGGATTTCGCGCACGAGTTGGCGAACATGTTGCGCGTCAAAATCTTGGTAACGCGCCATCATCTCAGCAAAAATATCAGCATCTCCTGCGATGAGTTGTTTGATTTCAAAAAGGATTTGTTGTGTTTTGCCTTCGTTTTTCAGGAAGGGGTGATTGATGTGTTCATGGCGAGCGCGTAGAGATTCATAGCCATGTTCTTCCACCAATCGTGTTAAAAAGGAAAGATGCCGTGCCAGTGCATTGCCTGTTAAACGTTTCCCTTCCACCAAAGCGCTTTGGAAAGTGTCGCTGATATTGAGTAGGGCGTACTGGCGCGAAGGAAGTTTGAGTAGTTCGCTGGCAAGCGCTTTGAGCGGTTCGCGTTCGCGCTTGGCTTGGGTACGATTTTCACGAATTACACGACCTTCTTCATCGTATTGCTTTTCTTTTTTGGGGGAATGTTCTTTCTTGAGTGTCATCTTGGAATGCCAATGTTAAAAGTGAAAAGGCTTATAATAGCAGGCTTTTGGCTCTAGGGTTTGGGAGGAGTGATGAGAATTATACGGCTGATGCTAGTCATGGCTTTGATGTTGCAAAGCGCTTTGAGTTGGGGACAACACAATGTTCCTGTGGCGGTGAGCGAGATGTTGAGCAAAGATCATGTGAATGTAGGAGATGTGAGCGTTTGGGTGCAGGCATTAGATGCCGAGCAACCGTTGGTGGCGTTGAATGTAGATACTGTGCGCCACCCAGCTTCGGTTGCTAAATTGTTTACCACTGCTGCAGGATTGATTCATTTTGGGGCGGAACATCGTTTTGGTACTCGTTTTTTTGTTGATGAACTACCCGATGCCAATGGCGTATTGCAGGGCAATTTGTATATTGCAGGCGGTGGTGATCCTTATCTTGTGCAAGAACGCTTACGCAATACCTTAAGCGCTTTGATGCACAAGGGTGTGCGGCATATTAAAGGCGATATTGTGCTTGATGATGGTTTGTTTGTGTTAAGTGCAGAGGAGCGCGATGCAGGAAGCTTTGATGGTGCGCCGTGGAGTCCGTATAACGCTGTTCCTCACCCCTTGATGGTGGATTTTCGCACCATCAATTTAACCGCTACACCAAGCAAAAGTGGCTTAAACCTCTCCATTAAACCTCACATGGCAAGTTGGACATTGAAAAACAATATTCAGTTGCAAAAAGGCAAATGTAAAGGCTTGGCGGTGACTGCAAGATTAGAACGTTCAGAGCAGGGCTTTGTGAATTTGGTGTTATCAGGAACCATGCAGGCAAGCTGTGGAAGTCAAACGGTTGCTTTGGTAGCAGGTGAGGCGGTTGAGCAGTTTTACTATCATTTTCGCGAACAATGGCTGAGTTTGGGAGGCACTTTTCAAGGTTCAGGGCGTGTAGGTCGCGTGCCAAGTACGGCAAAATTGTTGCATGTTGGAGAATCGGTTCCTGTTGCTGAGCAAATCGCGATGATGAATCAGATGAGTAATAATGTGATGACGCGCCAATTGATGTTGAACTTAGGCGCTTCTTATTTTCGTCAAACAGGGACGCTGGCATTAGGTCGTGAGGCGGTCAGACAGGTTTTATCAGGGCATGGTGTGGCTATTTCAGGCTTGTATTTGGATAATGGCGCAGGTTTATCACGCCAAACCCAAACCTCAGCGCGAGAGGTGGCAAGCTTGTTGCGTGTGATGTATTTCAGCCCACATGCGGAGGCGTTTTTGAGTTCGTTGGCGGTGGCTGGTCGTTCAGGAACTCTGAAAAAGCGCTTTGTTGGTGAGCCATTGGCTGGCGAGGTGTGGGGAAAAACAGGAACGGTGCGCGAGGTTCGTGCTTTTGCTGGCTATGTTTATGCTCGCTCTGGACGAGCTTATTTGGTTGTAGTGTTGGGGCAGGGGAAAACGGCAGTTAATAGCCGAACCTTCCAAGATCGTTTGATGCGTTGGGTGTTTGAGCAATGAGAAAGTATGTAAAACAAAGCGCTTTATGCTGGTTGATGGTGCTGAGTATAGAAAGCGCTTTGGGGCAAGAAGGGCAATCTTTATGGGGCGGTCAGGTGCAGACTTTGCAACGTTCGCAAGCTTTAGGACAAAAAGCTTTAACACAAGCTCGAGCCACACAATCTAAGATGAGCTTACGTGAGCAGGTGCAAGCAAAAGGCTTTGCTTGGGGGAGTCCAATGTTTATCCGTATTTTCAAGAAAGAGAATGTTCTGGAAATTTGGATGCAAGATGATGATGGTCGTTATCGTCTGTTTCGCGATTATCCTATTTGCGTGTATTCGGGTGATTTGGGGCCTAAAATTCGCATTGGTGATAAGCAGTCACCTGAGGGTGTTTACCATCTTGACCGCAAAGCGCTTCGTCCACAAAGTCAATATCACCGCGCTTTGCATCTTAATTTTCCCAATACTTTTGATAAAGCACATGGTCGCACAGGAAAATATTTGATGATTCATGGCGATTGTGTTTCCACAGGTTGTTACGCTATGGGAGATCAGCAAATTGAAGAAATTTATGATCTGACTGAAAGCGCTTTAAAGCATGGACAAGATAAGGTTCATGTTCATGCTTTTCCTTTCCGTCTCACACGTGAACAGCTCAATGCCTACAAATTTCACCCCCAACATGATTTCTGGCTGATGCTTGCTCCGATTTATCAGGCATTTGAAAGTATGCGCGTTCCACCTGAGGTTAAGGTGAGTGAAAAATCGTATTTATTGATGATGCCTAATCGTGATGTGGCATGGCATGCTGGAGCTCAACACTCCCAAAGCGCTTTGTCTCCTGCAGCTATAAATCATCAACCGTCAGGGACATTAAAGCTGGTTAAACCTTAAGTGGCATCTTGAGTTTTATGCCAACCAAAGCGCTTTGTTGGGGTATGGTGTGAGGTTTTGGGGTGACTGTTCCAGCGAAAGCCCTTTATAATACGGATAACATGGTGGCTATTTCTGATATGGCTATGACATAAACTTAATCGAAGATTACCAGAAGGAGAAAAAGCATGAGTCAATACCAGTCTCAACGCCAAAGCGCCCATTTATATGGTGGCAATGCGGCGTATATTGAAGATTTGTACGAACAGTATTTGGCTGATGAAAACAGTGTAAGCGAGGCATGGCAACGTTATTTTGCAAGCTTAGGAGCGCGAGAAGGTGAGGTTTCGCGCTTGGAAGTGCAAGAGCGCTTTGAACAAATTGCGCAAATGCCCGCTTTTTGCGAAGGTGGCGCATCAGAAGCCGATATGGCAAAGCAAATTGGGGTGTTGTCGTTGATTGCGGCGTATCGGGCGCGCGGTCATCAGGTAGCGGAGCTTTGCCCCATTGCTTTACGTGAACGTAAAGCTGTGCCTGATTTAGAGCTTTCCTATCATGGCTTAAGTGAGCAAGATTTGAATCGCGAATTTGCGGTGGGTTCATGGATTTCAGGTGTCAATCAAATGAAATTGAAGGATTTGATTGCCTTCCTGAAAAAATCTTACACCCAACATATTGGTGCAGAAATCAATCATATTCACAATACAGAAGAGCGTCGCTGGTTAGAAACAGAGTTAGAAAAAGCTGCGACTTTAAAGGATTACGGCATCTCTAGCGAGCAAAAACGCGAAATCCTCCAGCAACTGGTTGCTGCTGATGGCATGGAAAAATATTTGCACAAACGTTATGTGGGGCAAAAGCGCTTTTCTTTGGAAGGTGGCGATGGCTTGATTCCCATGATGGAAGCCTTGATTCAGCGTTTGGGTAAAAATGGAACCAAAGAAATTGGCATTGCAATGGCACATCGTGGTCGTTTGAATATGCTGATTAATATTTTGGGCAAACGTCCTGCTGATTTGTTTGATGAATTTGATGGCAAATTCAAGCATATGGTTGGTAGTGGAGATGTGAAATATCACATGGGCTTCTCTTCTGCAGTAGACACAGAAGGTGGTGCGGTAGATTTAAGTTTGGCATACAACCCTTCGCATTTGGAATTTGTGAATCCTGTGGTTCAAGGCTCTGTTCGCGCACGTTTAGATCGTCGTATGCATGCGGAAGGGGCTGAAAAAGTCTTGAGTGTTGCCAATCATGCAGTAGCTATTCAAATTCATGGCGATGCTGCTTTTGCAGGGCAAGGCATTATTCAAGAAACCTTGCAGTTGTCGCAAGTGCGTGGTTATCGGATTGGGGGTTCAGTTCATATTATCGTGAATAACCAAATCGGCTTCACAACCTCGAATTTGTTAGATGCTCGCTCGTCTATGTATTGCTCTGATGCAGTGAAGATGGTGCAGTCGCCTGTGTTGCATGTTAATGGTGATGACCCTGAGGCGATTGTGTTTGTCAGCCAATTAGCGGCGGAGTATTTGCATAAATTCCAAAAAGATATTGTGATTGATTTGGTGTGCTACCGTCGTTTAGGGCATAACGAAGCTGATGAACCTTCAGCGACTCAGCCAATGATGTACAAAAAAATCCGCGCCCATGATGTACCTGCACAAGTTTATGCAAAGCGCTTAGAGGCGGAAAAGGTGATTGGTTCAGACGTTTATGCAGAATCGGTAGAAAATTACCGTCAGCGTTTGGAGGCAGGCGAACGAGTTGCTCGCCCAAGCCCAATTACAGAAGAAGATCCACTTGCGAAAGCATGGCGTTCTTTGCGTCATCAAGATTGGTCAGCTCCTGTGAATACTCGCTATTCTCAAGAAAAGCTAAGCGCTTTGGGGCAGAAAATCTTCAACGTTCCTCAAGATTTCAAACTGCACCCTATTGTGGCAAAAGTTTATGAAACACGCCTAGAGATGAGCGCAGGTAAGCAACCGCTTGATTGGGGTTGTGCAGAGAATCTGGCTTATGCATCGCTGTTGCAACAGGGTTACAGTGTTCGCGTATCAGGTGAGGATTGTGGACGTGGAACTTTCTCACATCGCCATGCTGTGGTTCATGACCAAAATACGGGCGATAGTTACATGCCATTGGCTCATATCGCCGATAAGCAACCTATGGTGCGCGTGATTGATTCCATTTTGAGTGAAAATGCCGTTTTGGGATTTGAATATGGCTACTCTACATCTGAACCCAATGGTTTGGTGATTTGGGAGGCACAATTTGGCGATTTTGCCAATGGCGCACAGGTTATCATTGACCAATTCATCGCTTCAGGCGAAAGTAAATGGGGTCGTTATAGTGGTTTGGTCATGCTTCTGCCGCATGGTTACGAAGGACAAGGCCCTGAGCATTCATCAGCCCGTCTGGAGCGTTATTTGCAGTTATCAGCTGAGAATAACTGGCAAGTGGTTGTGCCAACCACACCTGCGCAAATTTTCCACGTTTTACGCCGTCAATTGCTGCGCGAATTCCGTAAGCCTTTGATTGTGATGTCGCCTAAATCTTTGTTACGCCATAAAGCAGCTGTGAGTGATTTACATGAGCTAGCAGAGGGCGGTTTCCAAAATGTGATTGGTGATAAGGTGGTTAAGCCGTCTGATGTGAAGCGCATTGTGCTGACCAGTGGCAAAATTTATTATGATTTGGCACAAAAACGTGAAGATTTGGGCTTGAATCATATTGCCATTATCCGCGTAGAACAGCTGTATCCATTCCCAGCAGATGAACTCAAAGCGCTTTTGGCACAATATACTGAGCAAGTAGAATTGGTTTGGGCGCAAGATGAGCCGCGTAACCAAGGAGCATGGCGCAATATTTACGAATGGATTGAGCCAGCTTTATCGGGTCGCCGTTTGCAGTACGCAGGACGGGCAGAGAGTGCTTCTACCGCAGCAGGGCATTACAAAACCCATAATGTGGAACAAGAGCAAGTCATTCAAAGCGCTTTGGGCATTACAGCTTAAGGTCAGAACGAGGGGCGTTCATTCGCCCCATCATGAAATGTAAGAGGTAGAGATAGATATGAGTACAGAAGTTAAAGTTCCAGCATTACCTGAATCGGTGGCAGATGCCGTATTGCAAAGCTGGCATAAAAAAGTGGGCGATTATGTGCGCGCTGGCGATAATTTGGTGGATTTGGAAACCGATAAAGTAGTGTTGGAATTGCCAGCGCCTGTTGGTGGGATTTTGAAAGAAATCAAAGCACCAGAAGGCTCGACAGTTAAAGGTGGTGATTTGGTGGCATTGATTGAGGCAGCTGATGCTCCTGCTCAAAGCGCTTCTGTCCCTGCAACAGAAGCTCCTAAAGCTGCAGCTCCTGTAGCATCAGCTGCTCCTGCCAAAGTTGATGATAAGGCTTTATCGCCAGCGGCTCGTAAGATTGCAACAGAAAATGGGGTTGCGGCTTCTGATGTGTCAGGCACAGGTCGTGGTGGACGTGTTAGCAAGCAAGATGTGGTGAAACATTTAGCAGGTGGTGGTTCTCGTCATGAAGAACGTGTACCAATGACACGCATGCGTAAGCGCATTGCGGAGCGTTTGGTTGAAGCTCAAAGCACAGCTGCCATGTTGACCACATTCAACGAAGTGAACATGAAGCCTATCATGGATTTACGTAAAAAATACCAAGATGCTTTCGTGAAAAAACATGATGTAAAATTGGGCTTTATGTCATTCTTCGTTAAAGCTGCCATTGAGGCATTGAAGCAATATCCTGCGGTGAATGCTTCGATTGATGGTGATGATATTGTCTACCACAATTATTACGATATTGGTATTGCCGTTTCTAGTCCACGTGGTTTGGTGGTGCCGATTTTACGCAACGCAGAACACTTAAGCTTAGCAGGCATTGAGCAAGGTATTTTAGATTTTGCAGCTAAGAGTAAAAATGGCAGCTTAACGATTGAAGAAATGTCAGGTGGCACTTTCTCTATCACTAACGGTGGTACATTTGGCTCTATGCTCTCAACGCCTATTCTGAACCCACCACAAAGCGCTATTTTGGGTATGCATAATATTGTGGAGCGCCCTGTGGTTGAAAATGGCGAGATTGTGATTCGTCCGATTATGTATTTAGCGCTTACTTATGATCACCGCATTATTGATGGACGCGAGGCGGTTGGCTTCTTGGTGGCGATTAAAAATGCTATTGAAGACCCAGCGCGTATTTTGTTGAACGTGTAAAACGCCAAAGCGCTTTGGTTTTCTATCAAAGCGCTTTTTTTTGTAAGCTGATTTGATTAATGGATTGATAGTGAAGGAGTTTGATATGACTCAGTTTGATGTGATTGTGGTTGGCGGTGGGCCAGGTGGTTATGTCGCAGCGATTCGTGCGGCACAGTTGGGCTTTAAAGTGGCTTGTGTGGAAATGGAAAACACCTTAGGTGGAACATGCTTGAATGTGGGCTGTATTCCGTCCAAAGCGCTTTTGGAAAGTAGTGCTTTGTTTGAAAAAGCCAAGCATGAGTTTGCTGTTCATGGTATCAGCGCAGAAGGCGTACGCATGGATATTAGCCAAATGATTGCTCGTAAAGCAGAAATTGTGCGCCAATTAACAGGTGGCATTGAGCAATTGTTTAAGGCAAATGGAGTGGCTTGGGTGCGTGGTCGTGGTCGTTTATTGCCACAAAAAACGGTAGAAGTAAGCCATCAAGGTGAAGTTTCCACTTTGCAAGCCAGCAAAGCGGTTATTCTGGCGGTTGGTTCACAACCCATTGATATTCCTGTTGCTAAGATGAATGGTGAAACCATTGTCAGCTCTACAGAAGCGCTTTCTTTTGCTGAAGTTCCAAAGCGCTTAGGCGTGATTGGCGCTGGGGTGATTGGCTTGGAGCTTGGTAGTGTGTGGCATGCGGTTGGCTCGGAAGTGGTGGTTTTGGAAGCTTCTCATGATTTATTACCGATGGCTGACCAACAACTGGCAAAAGAAGCAGGAAGAGCTTTTAAAAAGAATGGTTTGGATATTCGCTTGGGAGCAAAAGTGACAGGCTCGCGGGTAGAAGGTCAAGAAGTGGTGGTTGGTTATGAAACTTCCACTGGCGCTCAGGAATTGCGCGTGGATAAGCTGTTGGTAGCGGTGGGACGTAAGCCCAATACCGATAATGTGATTGCTGATGGTGTGAACATCAAGCGTGATGCGCGTGGATTTATTGAAGTCAATGACCATTGTGCAACAGCAGAGGCAGGCGTTTATGCCATTGGCGATTGCGTGCGTGGACCGATGTTGGCTCATAAAGCCAGTGAAGAAGGGGTGATGGTTGCAGAAATTATCGCAGGTCAGGCAGGGCATGTGCGTTATGATGTGATTCCTTCGGTTATCTATACTCACCCAGAAATCGCATGGATTGGTCAAACAGAAGAGCAACTTAAAGCTTCTGGCGTTAACTACAAAAAAGGCGATTTCCCCTTTGCTGCCAACGGTCGTGCGAAAGCAGCCAATGCCACAACAGGATTTGTCAAAATCCTTGCTGATGCGGAAACTGACGAAATCTTAGGGGCTCATATTATTGGCAACAATGCTTCTGAGCTGATTCATGAGATGGTTGTTGCGATGGAGTTTTATGCTGCCAGTGAAGATATCGCACGTATTATGCACGGACACCCAACCCTTGCCGAATCTTTGCATGAAGCTGCCCTTGCGGTAGATAATCGTGCTTTACATAAGGTCAATAAAAAATAACAAAGCGCTTTGAGATTGGCGATGATAACTTGGGGGTGGTACTCCCAAGTTATCAGCAGGGGTGTTATGCTCCTGTACCCCAGCATAAACCTTAAACCCCAAAACCCTTTGCATAAGGGGGTTGGGGCATCGTTCAGTAAAAGATAGTTTAGCGCATAATAAACAACTCAATCCATACAAAAACATGTCCTTTTCCGCTGTCAAGGATACACTAGAACATGGAACATTGGTTGCTATTGATAAACAGCAAAGCCAAGAAGATAGTTTTTATGTCTCTGCTCCAATAAGTATTAACGGTGCTAATAATGTGCTAACGGTGTTAGTGCATCGAGACGTAAATACGCAAAGAATGTATTTGCATAGTGTTATTTTATCAGAAAATCTGTTGAAGCCCCGAATGTCCAGCGCCCAAGAGCTAAACTCTCGCAAGCATTCTGGTTCACTAACTTCAACAGACATTCATAATATACTCCATCAAGCGCTAACTTACAAACCACTATCCGATAAATTAGATAGTAAGCCGATTACAGAACAAAGCCAAGCGCCAAAAGATGAAGAAAATAAGGGTCATAAAACACAGAAAGAAAAGCGTGACAGTGTGTCACAGGTTGGAGTCTCTGAATCATCAGCGTTAAATGAAGGCAAAAAAGAGCAAGATAGCCCTTCTCAGAATATCAATTATTCAGAATCTAAACGCGATAATGAAAGCAATAAACCCAGCCGTCACCAGGTAGGAGTTGCTGTTTCCAGTCCTGCCAGCGTTCTTAGCAATAAACCCAGCCGTCACCAGGTAGATGAAAAAACAGAGACTACCACTTCAGAGTCTAAGCTACCTGAAGAAGATTTTGTTATTGAAGATAATGATGAAGTCAAAGGGTTAAAAAAACAATTCAACACCAATATCAAAATCATTGAATTGTTAGCTACTTTGAAGCAAGAGGAACGACAAGCCACTCAGGAAGAGCGCAACCTGTTGAGCCAATGGACTGATAATTTAGAGAGTCTCCGTGAAGATTTTTTAGAAACTTCACGATATGGCAGACATGATAGTGGTGTTTACATTAACCAATACTTCAAACATCGCCGTGAGAAGGTTCTTGGTGAGTTAGAAATCAAGCCGACAAGTAGATTTGGTACCCCTATTTTAGGTGTAAAAGCTAATAATGATACAGAATAACTTCAGTTTGATTTTATCAAAATAAAAAAGCAACCTTTTCTGGTTGCTTTTTTGTGTTCCTTTAAAACTTCTTTTTCATCAAAGTCTTATTGGATTTTTATATGGTGCCTAAGAAGAGACTCGAACTCTTACGTTATCACTAACGGTGGATTTTGAATCCACTGCGTCTACCAATTCCGCCACTCAGGCTTGAGTCGATGGAGTGCATTTTATAGAAAGGTATTAGGTTGGTCAAGCTTTTGGTGAGTGATTAGGAGAAAAATTTCTTATTTTTATGATTTTTAAAAAAATATTTTTTGAAAAAACTCATTTGTTAGATATCTTGCTGGCGCAATGCGCTTCCTGTTCGCCTTTACCTAAGCCAGCAATCTCTTTTTTGAGTTTATTGATTTGTTGGGTGGATACGCCTTGCTCGTAGAGTTTTTTGTAGTAGGTGGTGCAAGTATCTTGAGCGATGGCAGATTGAGATAAAACAACAAAGCCAGCCATCATAAAATAGGGTAAATAACGCATGAGAATCTCCTTAAGTATCAGAAAAAAATAAATTAATTTTTGGGGATTATGCGTGCTTTCGTTGAACTTTTCAAGCAGAATAACTAAGTTGTCATCTGATGATAAAGCGCTTTGGCGCGCATGAGTTTAAAGTTATACACAGAAATTGTGGATAACTTATTTACCACTTGGAAAAGAGGATTATTTTTGAGACAAACAGATGGCTTGCGGTTTAAAAGTCAGGGCTGACAAGCTAAAATAGCCAACATGGTGCCAAGAGTTTGTTTATTGGCTGATTGAATAATGGAAGGAGATGAATGTGCTAAGAAGAGCAATCAAAGCGCTTTGGATCGGCTTGGTAGCGATGAGCTTTGGGCTGACGACATGGGCGCAAGTGGAAGTTAATGTATCAGGGGCAAAGGTAGGAACCAAGCGCATTGCGGTAGTACCTTTTGTGGCTGATGGTAGTGGGCAAGTAGATTTTGTGATTTCAAGCGATTTGCACAAAACAGGGCAATTCCAGCCTATTGACCCTAAAACTTACCCCATGCGCCCTACAGGCCCTCAAGAGTTGAATTTTTCGCAATGGCAGGGATTAGGAGCTGATTATGTGGTGATTGGTCGAGCGTTAAATGGGCAGTCAAGTATGGTGCAATTTGTGTTGGCAGATGTGGCAACAGGGCAAATTTTAGCCAATGAACAAGTGCAACAAATTGATATGCGCCGAGCCGCACATGAATCAGCTGACCGAATTTTGGAACGTTTAACGGGTAAACGTGGTGCTTTTGCTACGCCTATTGCTTATGTTTTGGAACGTGGCTCAGGTGGCAATCGTTCTTATGCTTTGGTGGTTTCTGATAGTGATGGCGCTAATCGTAAAGAATTGGTACAAAGCGCTTCGCCAATTTTATCTCCTGCATGGTCACCTAATGGTCGCGCTATTGCCTTTGCAACTTACAACGGCAACCAATCTCAGATTGTGATTCAACATTTGGCTGGAGGAAGTAAAGTCGTGGTACAAAGTCGCAACACAGCCAGTGCACCGAGCTTCTCTCCTGATGGTAGACGCTTGGTTTACATGCAATCGGTTGATGGAAATGCGGATATTTTTAGCATTGATTTGGCTTCGGGCAATAGCCAGCGTTTAACCAATCACGCTGCTATCGATACAGAACCTACTTTCTCTCCTGATGGTCGTTATATTTATTTTACTTCTGACCGCTCAGGCTCTCCACAGATTTATCGTATGAATGCCAGCGGTGGTGGTGAGCAGCGAATTCCTATTTCAGGCTCTTATAGTGCCAATGCAAGTTTATCGCCTGATGGGCAGTTTTTGGCATTGACACGCCAAAGTGGTGGCGGAGCTCAGATTGGTTTGTATGATTTGCGTCATGGTCGCTTTGAGGCTTTGACCAATGGTCGTTTAGATGAGGGAGCAAGTTTTGCAGCCAATGGCGATATGCTGATTTATGCTACTCATGAAGGCGGGCGATCTATTTTGAAGATAATTAACAGCAAAGGAGGCGTTGCGCAAACTTTATCAGATCCGCAAGGTCGTTTGCGCAATCCAGCGTGGGCTCCAGAAGTACGTAAATAAGTTGTCTACAAAAAGACCTGATTCAAAGCGTTTTATCAAAGCGCTTTGGTGATAGGGAGATTTGTGGGCTAGACTATAGCAAATGAAAGAACATTCGTGTTTGCACGAGAATTCAAAAATGAAGGATGTTAAGTGATGAAAAAAAATATGCTCTTTTCCTGTGTGTTGATGTTGGTTTTGAGCGCTTGCTCAAAGTCTTACAATGCTGATGAAGCCGCACAACAAGCAGGAACTCAAGGTTCAGCCTATCCTTATGGCTCAGAGTTTGGCGGTGATGGTAATTTTTATGGCAGTGACATGGGTAGCAATGCCAATGGGGGAGGAAATTTCTTTGGCTTTGGTGACCAAGCAGGAGCAAATCCTTACGGCACGGGCGCAGCTTATGATGGCAACACATATGGTGGCAATGCTTATGGCGGTAATACATACGGTGGCGGAAGCTATGGTGGTGGCTCAAATGCAAGCGTGGGGGATTTTTACGAAGATCGCAGTTACGGCGTGAATGTGGTTGGTGGCCCGAGTTCAGGCGCAAAAGATCGTGTGATTTATTTCTCGTATGATAGCTCCAGCATTGATAAGCGTTCAGAGGCGGTGGTTCGCGAACACGCGCGCTATTTAGCAGCCAATCCCAATGTGCGCGTGACTTTAGAGGGGCATACCGATGAACGAGGCACCCAAGAATACAACGTGGCTTTGGGAGACCGCCGTGCATATTCTGTGAAAGCTTTGATGACACGTTTAGGCGTACGTTCTAATCAAATCTACCCACTCAGCTATGGTGAAGAACGCCCCGCAGCGATGGGTTCTGATGAGCGTAGCTACGCCAAAAACCGTCGTGTGGTGATTGTTTACTAAGGAAATGATGATGAAGTTGATGAAAATCCAAAGCGCTTTGGTAGCAATGTTGCTTACAGCGTGTATGCAACAAGAGCCGATGGTAAGCTTAACGCAACACAATCAGCTACAATCGCAATATAATCAATTGGCTAGTCGTGTGGCGCAAATGGAGCAACAGCAGCAAAACTTGCGTGGGCAGATTACAGAAGTGTCCAAATCTCGCCTTGTGCCAACAGGCGTAGCGTTGCCTGTGCAAACCGATGACCCTTACGAAAAGGCTTATAACCTCTATCAATTGGGTAAAACTGATGAAGCTTTGCCTTTATTTGAACGCTATTTGGGTGAACAACCTAGTGGTGAAAAAGCGCTTTTAGCTCGTTATTTTGTGGGTGATATTTACTATATGCGTCATAATTATGATTATGCTGCACGCTATTTTGGCGATTTTCTACAACAAGCACCGCAGCATAAACGTGCCACACCTGCTTTCGAGAAACTCATTCATTCCTTAGAAGCTGTTGGTCGGTCTGAAGATGCTCAGATTTTGAGGGAACAAGGCGTATCCGCATTACAACGCTAAAGCGCTTTCTCAGCATCATCATAAAATTGGGCGGACTTTGGTTCGCCCAAAGCACAAATGAAGCCTGTCATAATCAGTAAACCTTTTCACCAACCTTTCTTACTTACTATCTTGGAGAGAACACCATGAGTACAGCCAGTATAACCATTGCTGAGCAAGCCGCGCGTCAGTTGGGCGTTGAGCCAAGCCATTTGGAGGCATTGGCAGCGGTTTATTTTCGCCATTTAACGAGCGAAGATGCTGCTATTTTCAATGAGGCAGCTTTGGCAAAGCGCTTAGTACGTCATTATCAGCTGATTAAAAGCCACAATCGCACCGCACCATTGATTGAGATTTTCAACCCTGAAGCTCAAGATGGTTTGGGAACCTCAAATACTGTAGTCATGATGGTTAGCCGAGATCGCCCATTTTTGGTGGATACTTTGATGATGGGCTTAGAAGAATCTGGCTTGGCAGCTAAGCATTTGTTACACGGTATTATTCATGTGGAGCGCGCTGCTGATAATAGCCCACTGGCGATTACAGGCGTAAGCGATAGCAACGAGCGCCATCTTTCTGTCATTTATGCTGAAATTGAGCGCCAACAAGATGCGGTACAACTTGCCAATATTGCTGCCAAATTGCGTAGCAAAATTGAAGTATTGGATTTGATTGCGGGCGATTTTGGCGCTATGCGTGAACGCTTAGGAGAGGTTCGAGATCGCTATGCTTCTAAAAAAGCGCTTTTGCCTGTAGGTAGTGATTACCAAGCCAATCAGGTAGCAGAATTTTTAAGCTGGTTGTTGCAAGATAATTTTACGTTCTTGGGTTGTCGCGATTATGTGTTGCAAGAAGAGAATGGCGTCAAAGCGCTTTATGCTGTTGGTGGTAGTGGTTTAGGCTTGTTGCGAGATGATGGGCAAACGCGCTTATCCAGTAGCTTTAGTGAATTGCCTTTGGCGCTACAACAAGAGTTGCTTGCGCCCAAATTATTATTGGTTTCTAAATCCAATCGTATTGCCCCTGTGCATCGTCCAGCGCATATGGATTACATTGGCATTCAAAAATACGATGAAACAGGCAAGCTCATTGGCGAATGCCGTTTGTTAGGCTTGTTTACCTCAAGTGCTTATCATCATTTGCCCGAACATATTCCGCTTTTGCGCGATAAATTCAACGCCATTTTGGAACGTGCGGCATTGCCTCAATTTGGTTATGCTGATAAACGCCTGCGCCATTTGTTACACGAAATGCCGCGCGATGAATTATTACAAGCCAGCGTTGATGAGCTTTATCCTGTGGTAAGCGCTTTGTTTGCCTTACATGATAAAAATCGCCTGCGTTTATTCCTGCGTACAGACCCTTATCAGCGTTATGTATCGGCGTTGGTTTATGTGCCACGCGATCGTTTCAGCACTGAGAGTCGTCAGAAAATTCAAAGCCATTTGCAAAGCGCTTTGCAGGCTTTATCAGCAGAGTTTACAGTTCGTTGGGGCGATGGACATCATGTGCGTTTGTCGTTGCATTTACGCACCAAAGCAGGGCAAGTGCCAGCTTTTGATGCAGAGATTTTAGAACGTGAGCTCAATGCGCTTTTGGTGGATTGGCAACAAAGTTTTGCGGAGCTTTCAGGGGCAAGCGCTTTGATTGCGTGGGCAGAGCGTTTGCCTGCGGCGTATCGTGAACAAAATACCCCAGTCGAAGCTTTGCACGATTTGGCATGGTGGAAACAAATCCTTCAATCCTCTTCTATCCCTCAATACTATCCAGCTTTGCAACAGCCTGCTGACCAAAGCGCTTTGTATATCAAAGTGGCAGGGGTTGGTAAGCCGTATACGCCGAGCGATGTGTTACCGATTTTGGAGCATTTTGGCTTACAGGTTGAGGCGATGCACCCCTATGAGATGGTTGATGGCGAACAAACTTTGTGGGTGCAGCGTTATGATGTGCGCCATAAGCAGGGTTTGAATGTTCAAGAGAAAGCCGATAATCGCTTCTTCCACGCGCTCCACGAAGCTACGCATGGCGAGAGTGATGGTTTTTACGAGTTGATACTCTCTACACCTTTGGATAGTGATGATGTTTTGGTATTACGCGCACTCTCACGCTATATGCAACAAGCTGCCGTACCTTTTTCAGCCGATTATATCCAACAAACTGTTCGCCAAAATCCAACCATTGCAGAAGGTTTATTGGGCTTATTCCATGCACGTTTTTCGCCTCATTTGCGTCAGCGTGAAGGGGAAATGCAAAAGGCAAAAGAGCGTTTGGAAAGCGCTTTGAGCGATGTGAAAAGCTTAGATGAAGACCGCATTTTGCGTTGGTTGATGATTTTGATTGAAGCGACTTTGCGCACTAATTTCTACCAAAATCATAAACAAACCCTTGCTCAAAGCGCTTTGTATCAAGTGCCTAATCGTCCTGCTTTGGCGTTTAAATTTGCAGCTTCTGAGATTCCAGAATTGCCTAAGCCCAAGCCAATGTTTGAGATTTTTGTTTATGCGCTTGATGTTGAAGGGGTACATTTGCGCGGTGGGAAAGTTGCTCGTGGCGGTATTCGTTGGTCAGACCGCATGGACGATTATCGCACCGAAGTCTTGGGCTTGGTGAAAGCACAGATGGTGAAAAATGCCATTATTGTGCCTGTGGGTTCGAAAGGTGGTTTTGTGGTGAAACAGAAAACCAATTCGCGCGAGGCATTTATGGAAGCAGGCAAAGCTTGCTACAAACGTTATGTTGGCGCGTTGTTGTCGGTAACCGATAACTTGCAAGCTGGGGAGATTGTGCCACCTGCGAATGTGGTGCGTCATGATGCTGATGACCCTTATCTGGTGGTGGCTGCGGATAAAGGCACGGCGAGTTTCTCAAATTTGGCAAACAGCGTTTCAGCAGAATACGGCTTCTGGCTTGGCGATGCTTTTGCTTCAGGTGGTTCTGCAGGTTATGACCATAAAGGTATGGGTATCACAGCGCGTGGTGGTTGGGAGAGTGTAAAGCGTCATTTCCGTGAGTTGGGTAAAGATATTCAAACGCGCGATGAGATTACGGTAGTAGGCATTGGCGATATGGCAGGCGATGTGTTTGGTAACGGTATGTTGTTATCCAAGCATTTGAAGCTGCAAGCTGCTTTTAACCATATGCATATTTTCATTGACCCTAATCCTGATGCTGCTCGTTCTTTTGTTGAGCGTGAGCGTCTTTTCAATCTCGCTCGTTCTACTTGGGCAGATTACGACAAAGCGCTTATCAGTCAAGGCGGCGGTTGCTTCAATCGTTCGGATAAATGGATTGATATTAGCCCTGAAATGCAAAGCGCTTTTGCTATTTCCGAAAGCCGTTTAACGCCGAACGAATTGATTCAGCGATTGTTGAAAGCTCCTGTGGATTTGATTTGGAACGGTGGCATTGGTACGTACGTTAAACATAGCCAAGAAACCCATGCACAAGTGGGAGACCGAGCTAATGATGCTGTGCGCGTGAATGGTTGCGAAGTGCGAGCAAAAGTGATTGGTGAGGGCGGAAACTTAGGCATGACTCAACGTGGGCGTATTGAAGCTGCTCAGCATGGTGTACGTCTTAACACTGATGCCATTGATAATTCAGGTGGTGTGAACTGTTCAGACCATGAAGTTAACATCAAGATTTTGCTCAACCAGAAAGTTGAATCAGGTGAAATGAGCCTTGAAGAACGCAATGCGCTTCTGAAAAGTATGACTGATGAGGTAGCAGAATTGGTGTTGCGTCAAAATGATTTGCAGCCACAAGTCTTGGCAGTGAGTTTGGCATCACCATATCGTTTGCGTGAACATGCGCGGATTATTCGCAGATTGGAGCAGGAAGGGCGATTGGATCGAGCTATTGAATATTTGCCGAGTGACGAAGAGATTCAGGCGCGACTCTCAGCTGGCAAAGGTTTGGTGTCTTCTGAGTTGGCGGTGTTGTTGGCCTACAGCAAAATGTGGCTCTATGACCATGTTTTAGCCTCTAACTTGCCCGACCAATCCTACTATCAACGCTATTTGTTGAGCTATTTCCCCAAAGCGCTTTCAATTTATGAAGCACAGATGGGCGAGCATCGTTTGCGCCGTGAAATCATCAGCACTTATTTAACCAATGATTTGGTCAACCACATGGGTATTTCCTTTATTTTCCGCATGATGGAAGAAAGTGGGCATCAGATTGAGGAAGTGACGAAGGCTTATAGCTTGGCAAGCGAAACTTTTGCGGTGCGTGAACTTTGGACAGCCATTAAGAATTTGGATAATCAGGTTACAGCCCAAGTGCAAACGGGTCTGTTGTTGCGCGTTCGTGGATTGTTGGAGCGTGGTGCATTGTGGTTCTTGCGTTTGCCGATGCCACTTGATGTGGAGGCATTGTCAAAGCGCTTTGGTCACGCGGTGCAAACGTTGGTTTCTGATGCTTTCTTTGTGCGGAGTTTTGGGGCAGAGGTGGAAGATGAAATGGCAAGACTTGTCGCCGCTGGTGTGCCAAGTGCTTTGGCGCAAAAGATGGCGCTGCTTCCTCATTACATCAACGCCTTAGAGATTGTACTCTTGGCAGAGCAACAAAAAGTTGCGCCTGTTCATGTTGCGCGTCTCTATCTGCAAGTCCAAAATCGCTTGCATGGTGAATGGTTTGCGAAAAAAATCAAAGCGCTTTCAACAGAAGATTACTGGGATCGTCGCGCACAAATGGCGCAAATTCATGCCTTTAATCAGACGTTACGCGCGATTGTGCCGACACTGCTCAGCAGTGACCAAGCCTTTGACACATGGCAAAGTCGCCACATGGCGCAATTGATTCATTTGGATCAAGCGATTGTAGAGGTTGAAAGTCGGGCAATTAACTTAGCAACTTTATCGGTGTTATTGAGCGAAGTGGCTGGATTGGCAGGCTAAGGAAAGCGCTGTGTCAAAAGGGAAAAGGGCGGGCAGTGATGTCTGCCCTTTTTGTTTGGACGTGGAACAAAGCGTTTTGGGGAACTTCGTGAGAGATTTTAGGTAGTGGTAGATGAATGTCCGCAGCAGTTTTCAATGAATATACGTTGAATACAAGGCTCATAGCTCATCAACTGCTGGCGAATGCGCTGATTGAGCTCACAACTGCGACAAATGGTTAGTTGTGGAGACACGGCAAGGCGCAAATCCACCAACAAAGCGCTTCCCATGCGCCGTATCCAGCAAGCTTGTAGCGATACAACCTCTGCCTCTTTCGCCAAGCATTCGTTCACATAAGACCTTAACTCATCAAAGCAATCTTCGTCCATCGCATCGGAAAGTGCGGGTCGGAAGATAAGCCATGCATTACGATAGATAATGCCTGCTGCCAAAATAGCAGCCCAATCATCTGCAGCTTCCCAACCCTCGCCAAGTGTGATGGATAAGCTGATACCAATAAAGGCGGCGGCGGAGGTAATGGCATCGCTGCGTTGATGTTCGGATTCGGCGGCAAGGGCGATGCTGTTATGTTCATGGCTGATTTTCTTGAGAAAACGAAAAGCGCTTTCTTTGATGATGACAACCACCAGTAACACCAATAAGGTAAAAGGTTCTGGGTTTTTGTGTGGGGTACGAATGTGTTGAATACTCTCCACCACAATCACAGAGGCAGAAGCAATCAAGAACGCCGCTACCATAAAACAAGCCAATGTTTCAGCACGACCATGTCCATAAGGGTGATTATGGTCAGCAGGCAAGTGGGAAAACGATAAACCTAGTAGCAATAATAAGGAAGAAAATACATCGGTTGTTGATTCAATCGCATCAGCAATCAAGGCATAGGAATTGCCGATAATACCAGCTTGAGCTTTGATCAGGGCAAGTAGGGCGCTAGCGATGATGGTGAACAAAGCGCTTTGTACCAAAGATGGTGGTAAATGGGAAAAGAAGTTGAAGGGTAGGCGCATAAACAGAACTTTTGAGGTCTTAAAAATGGGGATTATACGGTAAACCTTCCAAAATCTTGCCACTATTGCTTTTTGGAAGCATTCAAAATGGTAACTTAAATGGTAACCTTTTAGAGGTCAAAGCGCTTTGTTTGGCAGTTAGAATGCCAGCTCTTTCAATTTTAAGGATAATCAGATGAAGATATGGATTCTTTGTAGTCAGTGGGTGACACGAAATTTTACGTTATTGGCTTTGATTGCATCAGCGCTGGCTTATCTTTATCCACCCATTTTGACATGGGTGATGCCTCATATTCCCTTGTTGTTGGGTATTGTGATGTTTGGCATGGGGCTGACGCTTTCGCTTGATGATTTCAAAATTTTAGGCGAACACCCCAAAGCCGTTCTCATTGGCGTAGTATCACAATTTATCATCATGCCATGCGTGGCTTATATTCTTGCTAAAGCACTTCATTTGCCTGCAGATATTGCTATTGGGGTTATTTTGGTAGGAGCTTGTCCTGGCGGTACAGCTTCTAATGTGGTGACTTATTTGGCTCGTGGTGATGTTGCGTTATCGGTTGCTGTAACTTCCATCACAACCTTGTTAGCGCCTCTGGCAACGCCTGCTATTTTCTATGTTCTTGCACAGGAATGGCTTGAGATTTCGGCGTGGGCGATGTTGGTGAGCATTGTTCAAGTGGTGTTGTTGCCGATTGCCTTGGGCGTATTGCTGCATCGTTATTTTGCGCCACAGGTGGCAAAAATTGAGCCAATCTTGCCATTAATCTCAGTATTGGCCATTGTTATTTTGATTGGCGGAATTGTGGGCAACAGTAAGGCTAGAATTTCAGAAGTGGGCTGGTTGGTCTTTGGGGTGGTGATTTTGCATAACGGCTTAGGCTTGTTGTTGGGCTTTTTAACGGCTCGTTGGCTCGGATTGCCTTTTAAAGTTCAAAAAACCCTTGCTATTGAGGTCGGTATGCAAAATTCAGGGCTGGCAGCGAATCTGGCGACTAAAGTTTTGATGAATCCAGCGGCTGCTGTTCCTGCTGCTATTTTCAGCTTGTGGCACAATCTCTCGGGCTCGATACTGGCGAATTATTGGCGTAACCAAGAAGAAAAATCGCAAAAAAATACAGCACAACATGATGCTTAGGCTTTAATTGCGTTGCACAATTATTTGAGGCTTTACCTTACAGAAAAACGTGGGGTAAAGCCTCAAAGGTTAATTAGGTATTCAATGTTTGCAAAGCGCTTTGGAGGTAGGCGATTTGTTCGGTGGCGGAATGAGTGAGGGTTGGTGTGTTGGGATAGGGAAAAACAGGGAGAGGTTCGAGGAACTGGCGAATATCCTCAAGGCTTAGCAATCTACCATGCAAATCCCAACCCACATTCAAAAGGCGACCTTTGATGGGGGCGATGCGATTGTGGATATGTCCGTGAAGATGATAGGAGCCTTGAAAGCAGCCGTCCCACTCTTGAATAGGGTAATGATGCAACACAGCAAAGCGCTTTGGTTTTTCAGGCAAAGGCAAATAGAGATAGTGTTGAATGCTGGATAGGAGTGGGTGACCATCATGCTTTGGAGTATTTAAGAAAAGGGTTTGGTGCTTGAGTAGGAGATGGTCATGATTGCCGAGGATAAGATGGTGTTGCCCATGCAATTTTTGTAACACAGAAACCACTTGTTCAGGCGAGCGAGACAAAGAAAAATCGCCAAGATTGTAGACAATATCATCAGGGCTAACGGTTTGATTCCATGCTTCCACCAAAGCGCTTTCCATTTCCTGAAGGTCAGCAAAAGGGCGAAACTGAGGGGCGAGCTTTAAAATATTGGCGTGATGAAAATGCAAATCAGCGGTGAAAAAAAGGCGACTCATGGTATTAGCTCACAGATGATTTCGTAAAAAATCTTGAATGAATTTTATTTTTTCTTGTTCTGCCAAAGTGTTAAAAGTGTTTTGATGCACTTTGAGATAATCAATGAGCGGATAAAATTCTTCATCGACATAGCGTTTATCCAGCTTTTTCAACAAACTTTTCTCATTGCTACGCCCCAGAAGTTTGGAGATTAAATAAAATGGCGATTTCAGCTTAAACAGCAAAGCTTGGCTATGGTGGTCAAAAACCATAAACCCTTCATGTTCCACTGTTTTCAAAAGCGTTTTGAGTGCGCCAAAAGTGATACCACGCAATACTTCAGGTCTTCTTACGCCCAAATCTTGAAAGCGCTTTGCCAGATTATCCAGCTCATCTTCGCGCCACATTCTCCCTGTTGCCACTTCCACCACGCCGATTAAAGTTTCTCCAAGAAGCTCGTGGATAATGTGGACATCTTTTTCATCATTGATTTCAAAAAGGAAAGTATGATTAGGATAGGCTTCAAACAGAGCGCTGTAACGTGCGCAATGCGCTTTGGTCATGTGGGCAAAATCACTATCGAGAGAGCCTGTCGTGGAGTAGAGGATTTGGCGATTAAAATGGGCATGATGGCTGGGGTGTTCAGGGGGTAAATCCACATAAGTACACACCCCCAAAAAGCCATTCACCTTTACCACTGCATCAACCAGCGCCTCATCATCGAGCTGTAAAGGATAAGGGCTGTTTGGCGCAATTCGTTCACTGTAATTGAACACTTTTTTAAACGGCCGCACGATGATACGCCCAAAATTATCAATCACCATGCCTCGCATCTCCAGCAAAGCCTCGTCAAACAGATTGCGGTAAAACACTTCCCGTTTATATTTCAACACCGAAAGATTTTCAAAATGTTTGGAGCGTTTTCGAGTAAAACGCTGATAGCCAAAGCGTAGATAATCGGCGGTGACATAAGTTTGTTGCGATGCATCAAAGGGTAGGGGATTGAGATGAAACGCCTCCATTTGAGCTAACAAAGCGCTTTGTTTGGCAGAGATAGGTTGATGGGCTTCTACATGAATCTCGCCAGCCACTTTTTGCTCATTCAAGCGAAGATAAGCCGCTAAAACTTCTTCCTCAGGCACATGATGCTGATTGGGGTAAAAATTATGCAAACGATACACTTCTGTTGCCAATCCTGCTTTTTTCGCTTGCGCCAAAGCGCTTTGTACATGACTGGCTTTTTGGTTGGTGTTGGAGTTGATGATGAGGATAGGTTGATGGCGATTATCTTTGGCTTGTTTCAAAGCGCTTTGGAAGGTTTGCTCATTGGTTTTTATAGCGCGTTCAATGGCTTCTGGAGAAAAGCGGTAAATACCATTTTTATCCATCATCAAACGATCATTCTCCAGCCACACAATCTTTGCCTGTGGATATTGGTGTTGAAATGCCGCGATTTGTTGTTCAGCGAACGTTGTTTTTCCTGAGCCTTGATGTCCACGCAGAAGCATGAAAAGCTGATGTGGGTTGGATTTGTGTTTCATCGATGTTCCAAAGCGCTTTGAGAGAAGATTTTAGGATTGTTTTGGTTTCACGGTGGGGTCAATATTAACGCTACGCAATTTACGATACAAATTGGTGCGATCCATACCCACAAGCGAACTCAACCGTGCAATGTTACCGTCACAACGGCGAAATTGTTCCATGAGATATTGCCGTTCGAATTTTTCTCGAGCATCACGGAAGCTTAAATCTTTGGGGATAATTTGAGCCCAGAGTTCGTCTTTTGTTTGCTCGTCGTGGCTGGAAAGGGCTTGGGTAGCTTCTTCGGCGCTGATTTCGGGGTCATCGTGCTGAATGAGGAGGCGTTGTACCAAATGGCGTAATTCGCGGATATTGCCATGCCATGTTTGTTGTCGTAACACATTTTGCGCGTTGATGCTGAAATGGCGGTAACTGAGTTGTTCGTAATCAGCAAGTTGTTGACTGAAGTATTCCAACAATTCGGGAATATCATCACGATGCTCTGCAAGAGGTAATAAATGCAGATGCATGATGGTTAAGATGTCGTAAAGCTCAGGGATAAGTTGTTCTTTTAAAAGGGTTAGAGGCAAACGTGTTGCCATAATCAAACGTAGCTGGCTATCTTTGAGTTGTTTACTTTGGTCTTGAGCGAAATAGGTTTGATGTTGAGCAAGATGGAGGAGAGTTTGTTGGGCTTCGTGAGAGAGTTCGGCAATTTCATCGAGATAGAGTGTGCCGTGTTGAGCTTGGGCGATAAAGCCAAGACGTTTGCTATTACCTAGCAAAGCGCTTTGGTGTTCGCTGGAATCCATCGCAGAGAGTGGCGCGAAAACAAAGGGATTATCATGTTCTGGGCTATTTTGATGAAGATAATGGGCGAGATGTTGCTTACCAGTGCCTGTTGCGCCCGTCAGTAACAATGGCACGTGGCGCAGAGAGGTATTGCTAACCCATTGTAAACCATGCTTTTTAAGCTGCTGCATATAAGCGCTTTTGCCGATAAGCTCGCGTGGTGGGCTGATTTTCGCTTTCAAAGCTGCATTTTGTAACTGGAGCTGATGGGCTTGACGGGCACGATCAAGGGTGAGTAATAATTTTGCGCTGGAGAGAGGCTTTTCGAGGTAATCGTAAGCTCCTAGTTTGGTCGCTTCTACTGCTGTTTCAATTGTGCCATGCCCACTCATCACAATCACGGGAGAACGCAGCCAATCGTTTTCTTGCCACAGGCGCAATAAGCTGATGCCATCGATGTCAGGCATCCAAATATCCAGTAAAATCAAATCAGGGTTTAGGCTTTTGAGTTGTTCATTTGCGCTGGAGCCGTTGTGGGCGCTGTGGACGACATAGCCTTCGTCTTCCAGAATATCACGCAGACTTTCAACAATCTGCACTTCGTCATCAATAATGAGAATTTCGGTTGGGTTCATAGAAAGCTCCTGAAAAATATCTGAGAAAGGGGGATAAAAAATAGGTTAGCTGATGGGTAAAGTGAAGTGTACACAAGCTCCGCCCAGTTGGCTGCTGTTACCCACATGAACTTGCCCACCGTGTTCTTGAATGATTTTTTTCACAATGGCTAACCCTAAGCCAGTGCCTTTTTCTTTGTGGGTAACATAGGGTTCGAAGGGGTCTTTGTTGAGGTTGATAAAGCCTGTGCCATTGTCTTCAATGGCAATGTGTACCATGCTTTGAGGCTCACGGTTCTGGCATTCTGCCACAATAAGAATCTGGCTACCCTTATCAGAGCTTGCTTCCACCGCATTTTTCAATACATTATGCAACACTTGTCGTAGCTGATTGCGATCGGCCTCTAAGATGATGGGGTCTGTAGGTAGCTTGAGTTCCAAAGCGCTTTGGGTGCTGTAGAGTTCGGCGATTTCTTGGATTAGGATACTGATGTTAATGCGTTCACGGCGTAAATTCAGAGGTTTAGCAATTTGGCTGAACTCATCAACCATCTGTTGCATGGCTTTGACTTGGTTGATGATAACATCGGTAGCGCGGGTGAGAATTTGTCGCTCTTGTTCGTTGGGTAAAGCATCGTAGAGTTTGCGTTGGAGGCGTTCGGTTTGCAGCTGAATGGGGGTAAGGGGATTTTTGATTTCGTGTGCTAAGCGACGCGCCACTTCTTCCCATGCGGCATGGCGTTGATTGTGGTGATATTCGGTAATATCGTTGAACACCAACAAATGCCCGTTTGCCAGTCGGCTAAGATGGCACATCAAGACTTTACGCATGCTGTGCTGACTTAGGGTAACTTCTTGCTGATGAGTGGTTTGAGGGCTACAAAGCGCTTTGTCTAGCTGAGTCAAAAGCTCTTGAAGGCTGGCGGAGGATTGGTTCAAATCAGCTTGAAGAATGAAGTTAGCATGTTGGTTGTGGCGTTCGAGCTGATGTTGTTCATTCAAAACGATGATGCCTGCGCTAACGTTATCCATGATGGTTTGTAGATAGCTTTGTTCGGTGCGTAAAGCTTGCTGGGCTTGTTGGTTGATGGCATGGGCGTGGTGTAAACCGATACTCATTTGGTTGAAATGTCTGACCAAATCGCCGAGTTCGTTGTTAGGTAAAGCGCTTAGCTGCACAGAATAGCGCCCTGCGGCAATGTGGCGCGTGGCATCAATGAGTTGTTGAATAGGACGTGAAAAGTACTGCGCCAGCGTCAAACTCAAATACGCCGAAATCAGCACCGATAAAATCAATACCAAGCCCAAAATAAACAACAAATTAGCACGAATATGAGGGCGTAAAAACCCATAGCTTCGATGCTGCATGACACCTTGCTCAATTTCATTAACCAAATGATTAAATGCCAAAGGCATAGGGAAAGTGCTTTGGAGATAAAACGGGCTGTAGCCGAATTTATCAAGATAGAGTAAGACATTGATTTGATATTGCCCAGCTTCTTGAGAATAGCTGATGTGTTCAAGGGTTTCATTGACGCGTGAAATCATAGCAGCGCTGGGGGCAGGGGTGTTGATGATGTCAAGATTTTGATGGGCGAAAGCAAGCAAAATCCCGTTAGAATCAAAAACGGCCAAAGCGCTTGCCCCACTTTCACGCCGCAGAGATTCAATGTAATACAACAAAGCCTCGTGGTTCATATCGGTAATCAAGGTGCTGATTTGGCGACTGGTGTCTAAGGCTTGTTGAGATTGGAGATTGATGGTATTTCGGGTGAGGGTGAGAGCATGGTCAAGGGTTGCATTGACATGGGTGTTGAAGGTTTGTTCTAGGTTATAAGACAAATATTGCCAACTGAAGCTGGCCAAAAAGCCAATGGGAATCAACGCCGCCACAAACAAACTCAAGCTCAGATTAAGCGATAAACGCGCGGCGGAGCGTTGAGAAGCTAAGCGCTTTGCCAAACGAATCATTTGCCAAAGTGCTAGGCTACTTAAGCCGAGAAAGCCGAGTGCAGTTAAAGTGAGGAGGGTAGTGTAATGTTGGTTCGCATTTTCGAGTGTGGTGGCACTGTTGCTGAGTTGCTGCAGGGAAAACAGTGTGATACTGGCACACAATAAACCCAAACCAATCAACACCACAATTGATTGAGCTTTTTTGCCTAAATTGAGGGGGGAGGTGAGGGCGGGCAACTCCACCAAGCGCTTTGTAGTTGTTTCCATTGGGGCGAGACGTGAGTAGTTAAACGGAGAGAGGTTGGGAGTGTATCGGTATCCAGCCGCAAACTGACGCGCACTTCATAGGGCTGTGGCAAAGCGCTTTGGTTAGGTGCCAGATAGCTGGCATGCAGTGTTCCTAAATCAGCGAGAGCGTTTTCAAGATGATGGTAGTAACGGTCTTTGCCGATGCCTGTGAGGCGGTAGGTTTGGGCGATGGGGTTATAGTAAAGTTCTTGCGGATAAGTATGGCTCTGAAAGTCTCCCCACCAACGTGCGCCGAAACCTTCTCCAATTTGCTCAATGTGGTACACAAAAGATAAACCAATGCCACTGTGCAGGGCTTCGGTAGGAGCTTCATCGAGTGTGAGCTTTGCTTGGAGAGAGAGGGTGTGTTGATTAAAATCGCATTGTCCTGATTGAATTTCTATAGTCGCCAAAGCGCTTTGGGGCATGGCTATCATCAGCCACACCCCCACCATGGCATGCAACACCCATAAGCCGTTGATTCTCAGGAAAAGCGCTTTGAGGCGAGCGTTAAGCCGTTTTTTCAAGTAAGGCATAGTAAAAACCATCGCCATGTTCGCTGGGCAGATGCAATGCGCCATGTAGGCGATTTTCTGCATGTTCTAGCTGCAGTAGTCGTTCACGCGCATTGGGGGTTTGTGTTAGGAAGGCAGCAATAACCTTTTCATTTTCTTGAGGCAAGATGGAGCAAGTGGTGTAGAGTAAGCGTCCACCAACTTTTAACGTTTGCCATAATGCCAACAAAAGCGATAATTGAACTTTAGGGTATTGTTGCAAATCAGTTTTGCTACGTAACCATGAAATATCAGGGTGACGGCGTAAAACGCCACTGCCTGAGCAAGGCGCATCAAGTAAAATTCCATCATAAGGTTTACCGTCATACCAATGCTTAAGCTGGATTGCATCGGCACAGATTAACTGCGCGGATTTTTGTAAACGCGATAAATTCTGTTGCACGCGCTCCAATCGTTCTTCTTCAATATCCAACGCTACCATCTCAACATCGGCCCATTCCAAGACATGACCTGTTTTCCCACCAGGAGCTGCGCAAGCATCTAAAATCCGTTCACCTGCTTGTGGGTTCAAAATGATGGTGGCGTGCTGGGCGCTGGCATCTTGTACACTCAATTTCCCTGCCGCAAAATCAGGGTAATCTTCCAGTTGGCTACCATGTGGCAATGTGATGGCTTGAGGGTGAATGGGGTTGGCATGGGCTTCGGGGTGAAGATGGAGCCAATCTGTGCGGTTCAGTTTGTGGTTGAGGCGTAGGGTGAGTGGAGGCGGTGTGCTGATGGTTTGGGCAATGCGTTCACGATGTTCAGGGTAAAGCGTGCGCAGCCAAGTTGGTAGGTTAGCGTGTTGTTGTTGATTTAAAGCGCTTTGCCACTGTTCGCGCTCTCTTTGCACGCGGCGCAAAATAGCATTGACTAACCCTTTGTAACGCAATGAATATTTATGCGCAAGTTTCACTGTTTCATTCAGCACGCCATGATCGCCTAAATTCATGCGCAACAATTGATAAATCCCAATATTTAACAAAATATTGGCAGGATTTTGGCTGGGTAAAGTGTTGCTCAACATTTGATCACGCAACACAGAAAGGGCGCGAAATTCGCGCAAAACACCATAGCAAAGCGCTTGATAAAGCGCTTTGTCTGCATCAAACACGCGCTGGCGATAATGGGGAATGAGTTTGCTCAGTGTTTGCTGTTCAACAATCACAGCTTCAAGCGTGAGAAAAGCAGCATGGCGAGCATTGAGTTGGCTTTGGCTCATGAAGATTCCTTAGTGGGGAGAGGGGCGCTGGTGAACTGTTGCCCTGTGAGGTTGTGGCTATTGCGTAAATCAGCAGCGAGAATAATTTTTTTGCTAGGGAATTGCACCGCTTGTAGGGCGAGTAAGCCGCCGTGTGCCTGTACCCAAATGCCAGATTTATCATGGCGAACAACCGTTCCCAAAGCGCTTTCTTGATGATTGCTGGGGACAAAAGTAGCACTGTGGATTCTGACAATTTGCTCGCCTAAATAACTTTGGGCAATCGGGTAGGGATTGAATGCACGGATTTTTCGCTCCAGCATGTCGGCAGGTTGTTGCCAGTCAAGCCAAGCTTCTTCTTTGCGTAATTTATGCGCATAAACGGCATTTTCATGAGCTTGGGGCGTGGGCAAAGCGCTTTGATTCAGCACGAGGGGAAGTGTGGTCAATAAAGCTTTTGCGCCTAGAGTAGCGAGTTTATCGTGCAGAGTTGCGCTTGTGTCAGTGGGTAAAATGGGTAAGCGTTCTTCATGCCACACAGCGCCTGTGTCCAAGCCTTTATCCATTTGCATGATGCCGATGCCTGTTTCACAATCACCTGCTTCAATAGCGCGTTGAATTGGCGCTGCGCCACGCCAACGAGGCAAGAGTGAACCATGAATATTGAGACAACCCAAGCGTGGAAATTGCAACACCCACTCAGGCAACAACAACCCATACGCCACCACCACCATCACATCAGGCGGATTTTTGCCTTCAAAGCGCTTTGGGTCGTTGAGTTTTTCGGGCTGGTCGATGGGTATGCCGTAATGCAAAGCGCATTGTTTGACAGCACTCATTTGAGCCTTTTGTCCGCGTCCTGCAGGTCGGTCTGGCTGAGTTAAAACGTATTCAACCTCATAATCATCTGATTCACAAAGCACTTTGAGGGATACGGCGGCAAATTCGGGAGTGCCTGAAAACCACAGGCGTGGCTTAGTGGTACTCATGAATATTTCAAACTCTTGGCTAATTTTTTCTCGAGGCGTTCGCGTTTTAGGGCAGAGAGGTGATCAATAAAGAGTACACCATTGAGATGGTCAATCTCATGCTGAATACATACGCAAAGAAGTCCTGTGGCTTGTGCTTCGTGAGTATTGCCTTGTAAATCTTGGTAACGGTAGATAATAGAGTCTGGGCGCATGACCTCAGCATATTGACCAGGCAACGATAAGCAACCCTCTTCATAAGGGGCAAAGGTTTTAGAGGATTCGATAATCTTGGGATTGATTAAAACCAGTGGCTGAGGGATTGAAGCGCTTTGTGTGCTCATCTCTTCTTCTGTTTGTCGTTCTTCAGGAATATCAATAACCACAACTCTTTGATGCACATTGACTTGTGTTGCTGCCAAACCAATCCCTTTCTTTTCATACATCACCTCAAACATTTGGCGTGTAAGTTCTGCTAAATTTTCATCAAACAGATGAACTTCCTCCGCACGTTTTCGCAAGCGACGATCGGGGTGAATTAAGAGTTCGAGTAAAGACATAAGACATTCCTAAAGGTATACTGATGATAGGATTGTAGCGCCGTGAAGCTATGGCTTTCAAATAAAATCCATCATTGGCGCTAAAACAAGCTAAAATGGCGAAAAGCTAACTATTGAGTAAAATTGTAGATTCTATCTTTTAAGGAGCATTTGTGATGACTAATTCTTGGAAAATTTTGGGTGTGGCGGTTGCATTGGCGGTAACAGGCTGCTCATCTCCTAAGGATCCTTTTTCTATCAAATACGAACGCCCAGCAGAATTATGCTTGGCAGGCGGTGCGGTAGACAATGCGCATTTCCCAAGTGAAGAAGCGGTTTTCCACGAGCAACACCCCATGCAGTATGTGGTGAAAAAAGGCGATACTTTATGGGATATTTCTCGCCGTTTCTTGACCAAGCCTTGGCATTGGAAGCGCATTTGGCAAGCGAACCCCAAAATCAAAAATCCACATTTGATTTATCCTGGCGATGTTTTGACGGTGGTGAATGTTAATGGCGAGAAGCGTGTAACTATTGGCGAGCCAAGCGTTCATCATGGTATTGTTGATACAGGCAAACGTACCAAAGATGGTCGTCCAATTGAGCGTTATGTTGCTGAAAAATCAGGAAAAATGACCACCTTGGATTTAACGGTTGAACCTATCTCTATCAAAGGTCGTATTATTCAGTCTCATGCCTCTAAAAATCGTATTGTGAAGCCTGCTCAAAGTGAGAATCTGCCTTTTGTTTACGGTGATGGTATTGATTATTTGACCTTAAGCCAACAAGAAGAAGTTTTCGCACAAGGCTTAGGCGTTCCTGAGTTTGGTAGCCTCTATGGTATTTATCGCAAATCCAATACTTACTTTGATTTAGATCAGCAAAAAATCAACAAAGATATTGAGCCTATGGCAGTTGAGATGCAATATGTCGCAACAGCTGGTGTGATTAATACTGATGCTGGTTCAGGCGCAACTCGCTTGAAACTGTTGGAAGTGGCGCAGACTTTGCGCGAAGGTGATGTATTGTTACCGTTGGCAGATCCAGAAGTTAAAATCCAAAATTACTTCCCACAATTACCAACCAATCAATGCTCACAGGGCTACTTCTTAGCCAATACTTCTGATCAAACCTTGATGGGTAAAGAGTATGACACGATGGTTGTCAGCTTTGGTCGTGATAATGGCGCGAGAGTAGGCGATATTTGGAAGATTGTTCGTCAAACACCATCACGCATGGTTAATGGTCAAGTTGTCACAGCGCCCGCCAAAGATATTGGCTATGTGATGATTATTGAGGTGTTGGATAATGTTAGTATGGCTTTGGTGATGGAGTCTACTCAAAATATCTACTTAACTGATGCTTTGGTTAGACCCTAACGTGTTATGAATGAAGCAATAGCGGCTTGGTGTTCGCTTTGGCGAGCGCCTAAAGTCGGTAGCAAAACCTTCTTTCAGATTGTTAATGCCTTTGGTTCGCCAAAGGCATTTTTTGATGCTTCAGATGCTGATGTTCGCGCAACTTTGCCACAAGTGAAGGAAACACTTTGGCAGAGTTGGCGTGCGTGTTGCGATGAAGGAAAGCAAGATGTGGATTGGTTGCTGGCTGGCGAAGAACGTTACATTTTGACCTTTGATGACCCTGATTATCCTCCTCTTTTAAAAGCTATTGATGATCCGCCACCTGTGCTATTTGTGCAGGGCAATGTCAAAGCGCTTTGGTTGCCACAGGTAGCAATTGTTGGCAGTCGGCAGGCAAGCAGTGGAGCATTGCAAAATACTTATGATTTTGCACGTATTTTGAGTAGTTGTGGGTTGGTGATTACGAGTGGCTTGGCATTAGGCGTTGATGGGGCGGCACATGAAAGCGCTTTGGCAGCAGGTGGTTTGACTATTGCTGTCGTGGGTACAGGATTGGATCGCGTCTACCCTGCAAAACATCATGCACTCGCGCATCAGATTGTGAAACAAGGCGCGATGGTGTCGGAATTTCCGATTGGCGTTGGGGTGCGCAGCGAACATTTTCCACGCCGTAACCGTATTATCAGTGGCTTGGCGGCAGGGGTTTTGGTGGTAGAGGCTTCATTGCAAAGTGGTTCTTTGATTACAGCACGATTGGCGAGCGAGCAGGGTCGAGAGGTTTTTGCTATACCAGGTTCCATTCATAATCCTCTGGCGAAAGGTTGCCATCATTTGATTAAGCAGGGGGCGAAATTGGTTGAAAGTGCGCAAGATATTGTGGAGGAATTGCGTGGTGTGGTGAATCATCAATATCCTATTCGTGCGCAAATGAAAGAGACTTTGGCTAAAGCTGAACCTGCCAGTTCCGCCACGCCTATGGCTTCTCCACAATTTGCGCCAAGTGTTAAAGCCCAAAGCGCTTTGAGTGAAGAAGAGCGTATCATTTTGGAGGCTATGGGCTTTGAAATTTGCACCATTGATGATTTAGTGGAGCGCACAGGACAGAAGGCAGAGCAAGTGGCATCACAGCTTTTGATGTTGGAGCTTGATGGGAGAGTGATGAGTGTAGCAGGTGGTCGGTTTCAACGATATGGTGCATAAAGAAAAGCAAAATCAAAGCGCTTTGGTGGAAGTTGGGTAGGGGAAAATGGGAGAACAGTTGCACATCAGCCATACTTGCCTTTATCGTTATAAAAGGTATCTTGAAGTTTTTTAATGTTCATCGTGTGCCAATGTGCATGACACCCATTGGGGATTTTATGAGTAAAAATTTATTGATTGTGGAATCGCCTGCGAAGGCAAAAACGCTGCATAAATATTTGGGCGCTGATTTTACTGTTTTGGCATCGTATGGTCATGTGCGTGATTTGGTGCAGAAAAATGGCTCAGTTGATGTGGATAATGATTTTTTCATGCATTATGAAACCATTGCTCGCAATGCCAAACATGTTCAAGCCATTGCCTCCGCTGCCAAAAAAGCAGAAACACTGTATCTTGCAACTGACCCTGACCGCGAAGGCGAGGCTATTTCGTGGCATTTGCTGGAATTGTTGAAAGAGCAAGGGGTTTTGGCGGGCAAAGCGCTTCATCGGGTGGTGTTTCATGAGATTACCAAAACAGCTATTGTGCAGGCTATTCAAAATCCTCGCTCATTATCGATGGATTTGGTGAATGCTCAGCAAGCGCGGCGAGCATTGGATTTTTTGGTAGGGTTCAATTTATCGCCATTATTGTGGCGAAAAGTTGGGGCTGGTTTGTCGGCAGGTCGTGTGCAATCACCAGCTTTGCGTATGATTGTGGAGCGGGAGCGGGAAATTGAGGCATTTAAAACAGAAGAGTATTGGAAAATTACCGCCCAGCTTCAGGTCAACAAAGCGCTTTTCCCTGCTCAACTAACAGTCTATCAAGGCAAAAAACTCAAGCCTTTTGATTTTCACGAAGGCGAACAGGTCAAACAAGCCATTGCCCAGCTAAAAGCTCAGGCAGGAAGCGCTTTGTATGTGTTATCAGTGCAAGCGAAGAAAAAACATCGTCAGCCAGCAGCACCTTTTATCACCTCAACCTTACAACAGGAAGCGGCGCGTAAATTGCGTTTTTCAGCTCAGAGAACGATGCGTGTGGCTCAGTCTTTGTATGAAGCAGGGCATATTACTTATATGCGTACAGACTCCGTCCATCTGGCAAAAGAGGCAGTGGAGGCGATTCGCGATTTGATAGAGCAACAGTATGGAAAGGTATATTTACCTAAAGTTGCGCGAGTGTTTACGACCAAAGCCAAGAACGCCCAAGAGGCACATGAGGCGATTCGTCCAACAGATGTCAGCGTGGCAGTTGAGCAGCTGCGTCATCTCGATGGAGATGAGCAGAAATTGTATGATTTGATTCGCAAGCGTGCGATTGCCTCACAAATGGAGGCAGCGGAGTTGGAACAGGTGACGGTGGAGTTGGGTGCGCCAAGTGAGCAAGACCAATTCCGCGCTACAGGCTCTACCATCAAGTTTGCAGGCTTTATGAGTTTGTATCTGGAAGAAGATGATGATGCCCAAGAAGAGGAAAGCGCTTTGCTGCCCAGTTTGCAGGTGGGCGATAAAGTGGCGCTGAACGATATTTTAGGAAGCCAACATTTTACCCAAGCGCCTCCCAGATATTCGGAAGCTAGCCTCATCAAAGCGCTTGAGGAACATGGTATTGGTCGCCCATCAACGTATGCCAGCATTTTATCTACCTTGCAAAATCGCGAATATGTTGAACTGGAGCAGCGTCGCTTTATGCCTACCACGATAGGGCGTGTGGTGAATGATTTCTTGACCACACATTTTGAGCGTTATGTGAACTACGATTTCACCGCTAAGTTGGAAGATACGCTTGATGAGGTCTCGCGTGGTGAAGAAGATTGGAAGCCAGTTTTGCGTCATTTTTGGAAAGATTTGTCTCACAATATCGAGCAAAAGCAGGATATTAGTCGTGAGGAAGTGATGCAGGCACGCGAGCTTGGGCATGACCCTGCGACAGGAAAACCTGTGAGTGTTCGGTTTGGTCGTTTTGGAGCTTTTGCACAAATCGGCAGCAAAGATGATGAAGAAAAGCCTCAATTTGCCAGCTTGCCTAAAGGTATGCGTATGGAAGCCATTACGCTTGAGCAAGCGCTTTCCTTGTTTCAATTGCCACGCATTTTGGGGCAAACCGATGAAGGAGAAGAGGTTTCAACCAATCATGGGCGATTTGGCCCCTACATTCGTTACGGTAAAAAATACGTTTCTCTGCCCAAAGAGGAAAGCCCATTTACGGTGAGTTTGGAATTGGCGTTGCAGTTGATTGAAGAGAAGAAAGAAGAGGAGCGTAATCGTTTTATTCAAACGCTGGAACATGAAGGGCAGAGCTTGCAAGTTTTGAATGGACGATTTGGACCTTATGTCACTGATGGGCAAATCAACGCCTCAATCCCCAAAGCGCTTAATCCTGCAACGCTTAGCGTTCAAGAGGCATTGGTGTTGCTTGAAAAAGCTCGTGCAAGAAAACGTTTAAAAGTCAGCAAGAAAACAGAAAGCGCTTTGAAGAAAGAGGAAAGCACGAAAAAAACCGCTAAATCCTCCAAGAAAAAGCCTGCTGCCAAGAAAACTACCGCAGAGGCTAAGAGTGGTAAAAAAACAAGTGCGAAGAAAGCCGTTGCTAAGAAAACCACAACGAAGAAAGCAGCCACTAAGAAAACAGGGGCAAGCCAAAAGGTCAGTGCAGAAACTGATGTGGGCGTGAAAAAAACGCGTACTCGTAAGGTTACAAAAACGGCTGAAAGCGCTTTGGAGAATGCATGAAAATCATCACATTAAACGCCAATGGCATTCGCTCCGCCGCCGAAAAAGGTTTTTTTGAATGGCTAAAGCGAGAGAATCCTGATGTGGTTTGTATTCAGGAAACCAAAGCCCAAATAGAGCAATTGCAAGATGCCAAATTTCACCCACTGCCTTTCACTTACTACCACAGTGCGCAGAAGAAGGGCTACAGCGGTGTTGCGATTTACAGCAAACACGAGCCTAAATATGTGCAGCATGGCATTGGCTGGGAGGATATGGACGTGGAAGGACGATTTTTGGAAGTGGCTTTTGAGAACTTTAGCGTGATAAGTCTGTATTTGCCATCAGGTTCAAGTGGTGAGGAAAGGCAAGCGGTTAAGGAGAGTATGATGGCTAGGCTTTTGCCTTATTTAGAGCAACGTGCAGCGGAGAACATCATTCTCTGTGGCGATATCAATATCGCGCATACAGAAAAAGATATCCGCAATTGGAAGGGGAATCTCAAAAACAGTGGCTTTTTGCCCCAAGAACGCGCGTGGTTAAGCGCTTTGTTTGCGAAACATTATTGCGATGGGTTTCGGGTGAAAAATCAAGAGGAGCATGTATACTCTTGGTGGAGCAATCGTGGGCAGGCGAGGGCGAAGAATGTTGGGTGGCGGATTGATTACCACATCATCAGCCAGCGATTGGCAGAGACTGTGCAAAGCGCTTGGATATACACCGATGAGCGTTTTTCCGATCATGCGCCTGTGATTATGGAATATCAGCTCTGAATTGAACGCAAAGCGCTTTGGGCTATCTACAAAGCGCTTTTTTTCTGTTTATTGTTTAAAACTTGAGGAGAAAAGATGAGTCATTTGGTTGGGCGGCACGTTTTGTCGATTGATGATTTTAGCCGTGAAGAATTGGCGTATTTAAAGCAGGTTGCAGAGCGATTAGAGCCAGTGGCTAAAGGGAGATTACGTTGTCATGCATTGCAGGGGGCAGTGTTGGCGAATTTGTTTTTTGAAGCCAGCACACGAACACGCATGAGTTTTCATACCGCTTTTGCCAAATTAGGAGGCTCGGTTTGTGATACCACAGGTTTTACGTTCTCTTCTCTTTCCAAAGGCGAATCGCTTTCGGATACCGCAAGAGTGATTGCAGGCTATGCCGATGTGATTGTGATGAGACACCCTGATACAGGGTCAGTGGCGGAATTTGCGCGAGATATTTTTGTTCCAGTGCTCAACGCTGGCGATGGCACAGGCGAACACCCCAGCCAAGCGCTTTTGGATTATTACACCATTGAGCGTGAGTTTGCTCGCTTGGGTAAGCGCATTGATGGCATGAAGATTGCGATGGTAGGCGATTTGAAGCATGGTCGCACGATTCAATCCTTAGCGCGATTGTTGTCGAAATTTGAGCGCGTGCAGTTTCATTTTGTGGCTCCTGATGCCTTGCGTGTGCCAAGCGCTTTGGTAGCCTTGTTGCGTGAGCGTGGGCATGAGGTTCGCGAATTTGATAGCGTTGCGGAGGCAATGGTTGGGGTTGATGTGATTTATGCAACGCGCATTCAGCGTGAGCGCATTGTTGGTGGAGAAGAAATGGAGGGCTATGGCGAGGGTTTGCGTTTGAATCGCTCGGTGATTGAGACTTATGCTCCATCTGATGTGGTGATTATGCACCCTCTGCCACGCGATAGTCGCGAAGGAGCATTTGATTTAGGTACAGATTTGGATACGCTTCCTCAATTAGCTATTTTCCGACAAGCTGATAATGGTTTAACCATGCGTATGGCGCTGTTTGCTTGTGTTTTGGGAGTTGAAGAGGATTTGGAGGATACCTTTACCCCAAATCATGCCTATCGTCCCAATCGTTACGCTCGTTTTGATGCGGATTTTTACACCTTATAAGGAGTTCTTATGAAAATGATTACAGCGATTATCAAGCCATTTAAGCTTGATGATGTGCGAGAAGCACTTTCTGATGCGGGGATTAATGGGATTACCGTGACAGAAGTGAAAGGATTTGGTCGTCAAAAAGGGCATACGGAGCTTTATCGAGGCGCAGAATATGTGGTGGACTTTCTACCTAAGTTGAAAATTGAGATTGCCGTTGCTGATGAGCAGGCGGATTTAGTGATTCAAGCGATTTGTGACAGCGCCAATACAGGGAAAATTGGCGATGGTAAGATTTTCGTTTATCCCATTGAGCAGGTGATTCGTATTAGAACAGGTGAGCTGAACGAAGAGGCGTTGTAAAAAACGCTTTGCACGAAAGCTCCCCAAAAATTAAGCCCCCAGTTTGGGGGCTTTTCTGTAGAAAGATTATAAGAACAGTAAACGTCCCAATAAAACTATGGCGACTACAACCACGCCGATATTGAGCGATTTTGCCTGACCGCAAAGCGCTTTGGTGATGACATAGCTGATAAAGCCAATGGAGATGCCGTCAGCAATGGAGTAGGTGAGCGGAATCATCAAAAAGGTTAAAGCAACAGGAACAGCTTCGGAAATATCGTGCCAGTCAATACCATTTAAGGAATACATCATCAAAACAGAGACATAAAGCACAGCGCCTGTGGTGGCATAGCTGGGAATCATGGAGAGTGTTGGGGAGAAGAACGTGGCGAGTAAGAAAAGTATGCCAACAGTGACTGCGGTTAAACCTGTACGACCACCAACGGCAACGCCTGCGGTGCTTTCTACATAGCTGGTGGTGTTGGAAGTGCCTAATGCCGCGCCGATGATGGTTGCGGTACTATCGGCTAAAAGCGCTTTTTTGAGGTTAGGAATTTCGCCATTTTTGGTCAAACCAGCGCGATCGCTTACGCCGATTAATGTGCCAGCGGTGTCGAATAAATCCACGAATAAAAACGCAAAAATAATGCTTAACATCGCTGGCTCAAGCGCTTTGAGTAAATCCATTTCAAAGAAGGTTGGAGCCAATGAGGGCGGCGGGGCAATCAACCCTGTGTATTGATTATCGCCAAACAAAATCCCTAAGCTTGAAATGATGATAATCGATAAAATCACACTACCCTGAATACGATAATGATGGAACATCACAATCAGGAAGAAGCCAAGAACGGTCATTAAGGCAGGGAAGGTTTTGATGTTGCCAATGTGAACCAAAGTCGCTGGATTATCAACGACTAAGCCTGAGCCTTGTAGCGCAATGAAAGCCAAGAATGCGCCAATACCAGCGGCAATACTTTTCTTCAGAGCCTCAGGAATGGCTTGGATAATCCATTCGCGTACTTTAAATAGGCTAATCAGCACAAAGGCAACGCCTGATAAAAACACACAACCCAAAGCTACCTGCCAGCTGTAACCCATATTCAGCACAACAGTATGGGTAAAGAAGGCATTCAAGCCCATACCAGGAGCAAGTGCTACAGGCAGGTTGGCATAAAAACCCATGATAAAGCAGCCAACCGCAGCCGCTAAGCAGGTTGCAACAAAAACAGCGTTTTTATCCATACCTGTCATTGCGAGCATATTGGGATTGACAAAGATGATGTAGACCATCGTTAAGAAAGTCGTTAAGCCTGCCAAAACTTCCGTTTTGATGGAAGTTTGATGAGCTTTTAGGGCGAAAAGTTTTTCAAACATAATCAAGGTTCCAAAGGATAGGGGGAAGGGTGGGGACTGCATTTCAATGCTTGCATCTAAGATGCAATTAAATGGTGATATTCATTGGGGCAGAATGGTAGGCAATTCAGATAGACAATAAAAAAGCCTCAAAAGCTAAAGCGCTTTGAGGCTGAAGGATTTAATTATCGTCTTCCTCGTCTTGTTCATCTTCGTCAGCTTCGCTTAAGAAGGAGTTGGAGAAGTCGCTTAGCAAAGAAGTCCAACGTTCAAAAATGTGTTCAAGATTTTCTTTGCCCACGCCACCATCAAGCTCTATATCCATATCAAAGCCTACATCTGAATCATCGTCTAAATAGGCTTTGGCAAAACGGCAGCGTTTGTTCCATTGATTGACTTGTTCTAAGGAAATTTTACCTTCGCTTTTCCATGAGGCAGTGAACATCAAAGAAATGCTGCCATCGCGATATTCATAGAACACAATCCGATAACGAATGCCTTGAATACGCCCAAGAATGTAGTAAATACTGCGATCATTTTCATCATCATGCATGGTTTCTAAATCGGCAGAGCCAAAACCACGCGCAATATTGAGAATGAATTCAGGGTCTTTCCCATCAACTAACATGCCGTACATCATTACGCTCCAAAAATAATAACCATCGAGCCATCTTATGATGGCGCGAAGGCGTGATTATACCTGAATAGCTTGCGAGATGGTCATGTTTTAGCGATAGCGAGATAGTCCTAAATCGCTCATATCAATTTCAGGGGTTTTTCCTGAAATCAAATCGGAGAGTAATCGACCAGAGCCAAGCGACATTGTCCAACCGAGTGTTCCGTGTCCTGTGTTGAGGTAGAGATTAGACAAAGCGCTTTGTCCGATAATAGGCGTGCTATCAGGAGTCATAGGGCGTAAGCCACTCCAATAAATGCCTTTTTTCGTATCGCCTGATTCAGGGAATAAATCATTGACCACCAATTCTAAGGTTTCGCGGTGTTCGGGTTTGAGTTTGATTTCATAGCCCGAAAGTTCTGCCATGCCACCAATGCGCACGCGGTCATTGAAGCGCGTGATGGCAACTTTGTAGGTTTCATCAATGATGGTTGAGCGTGGGGATTGGGCGTGATTACTGATAGGAACCGTTAAGGAATAGCCTTTAACAGGATAGACAGGCACATTCAGTCCAACTTGTTTCAGCATAGGGCGACTAAAAGATCCCAAAGCACATACATAAGCATCGGCTTGATAATATTGTCCACCTGCGCGAACGCCTGTTACTTTTTTTCCATCACTTTCAATCGCCTCAATGGTTGTATTGAACAAAAATTTAGCACCTTTTTCGCGGCATAAAATAGCAAGGCGTGTGGTAAAAAGATGACAATCGCCCGTATGGTCATTGGGGAGATAAAGCGCTCCTGCAATTTTGTGCAAAGCGCTTTGGAGTGCTGGTTCATGGCGCAAAGCTTCTTCGGCGCTGAGTTCTTGGTAAGGAACTCCATAATCACGCAAAACGCTGATATCTTTTTGGGTGGCTCGGATTTCTTGTTCACTGCGAAAAATTTGTAAAGTGCCAAGTGTTCGCCCTTCAAAATCCATATCCGTTTCTTTCTTAAAAGCTTCGAACATTTGACGACTGTATTCTGAAACGCGCACCATGCGGTCTTTGTTCCGTTTGTAAGCATTTTCGGTACAATTGAACAACATTTGGCTAAGCCATTGCAGTTGAAATAAGCTGAAATCGGGGCGGATAATGAGGGGGGAATGTTTTTTAAACAGCCATTTCGCTACTTTTAATGGAATGTTGGGTGCTGCCCATGGGGTTGTGTATCCATAGGATAATTGTCCTGCATTGGCTTTACTGGTTTCCTCAGCGGCGCTAGCTTGGCGGTCGATAATGGTTACTTGATGACCTTGTTTCAATAAATACCAAGCTGTGCTGATACCCACAACGCCAGAGCCTAAAATGATGATGTGCATTGTTGTTCTCCTGATGATGATTGAGCTTCTGCTGCAATGATGAGCCTAAAAAGGTTGCACTATTGTAAGGCGAAATGGCTTAAGAGGCATGGAGACTTTGAAAAAGGATTGTATGAGAGGATTAGAAACAGAGCTGGATATTACGGGCTTAGATTTTGAGGGGCGTGGTGTGGCGCGAGTTGAAGGGCGTGTGGTTTTTGTGGGGGGAGCGTTGCCTGATGAGCGTGTTCGGGTTCAGATAACGCATGAGAAAAAGCGCTTTGCCCAAGCTCAATTGCTAGAGGTTTTAAGCTCTTCTCCTTATCGCCGAGTAGCGCCTTGTCGCTATGATGAACGCTGTGGAGGCTGTGGTTTTCAACATGTGCATGATGAGGCTCAGATGGATTTGAAAACGCGTGTTTGGCTGGAGCAACTTTTAAGAATTGGTCGTGTTCAGCCTGAAGAGCTTTTGGCTCCTATCAGCTCAAAATCGTGGCATTATCGTAGCCGCGCACGATTATCGTGGCATTCAGCAACGCAGCAATTGGGATTTTTGGAACGTGGTAGCCATCGTGTGGTGAGGATTGAGCAGTGTTTGGTATTGCCTGAGGTGGTCTCTCATCGCTTGGCAGATATCAAAGCGCTTTGTGCTGAGGTGGCTCATGCGATTGTGGCAGTCGAGATTCATCAGGGTTCTGACGTGGTACAAGTCGTGATTCATGCAAACCAAAAACTTTCGCCTCATCGTTTTTTACAAAGCGCTTTGGCGTGGGCAGCAGAAGATGGGATTTTCTGGCAATTTGTATTGCGTGGCGGCGGAACACAATATCTGCCTGCTGATGCGCCAGCATTAAGCTATAGCTTGCCTGAATTTGGGCTACACATTCCGTTCACAGCAGAGGATTTCACACAAGTCAATCCTGAGGTGAATGCGCAGATGGTGAAGCGAGCAGTGGAGGCGTTGCAGTTGCCAGAAAATGCTTGGGTGCTTGATGCTTTTTGCGGTTTGGGCAACTTCTCCTTTGCGCTGGCACAATCAGGCGCTCAAGTGCTGGGCGTAGAAGGAGTTGATGAGATGGTTCAAAAGGCAAGCGCTTTGGCGAACCGTTTGGGCTTGGAGGAGCGTTGTCGGTTTGAAAGAGCTGATTTATTCTCCCCTACCAAAGCCCAATTAAAGCGCTTTGAGGCTTATCCTTACTGGCTACTTGACCCGCCGCGAGCAGGCGCACAAGCTTTGGTAGAGGCGGTAGGTGGGCGATGTCGTCCAAAACGCATTGTGTATGTTTCGTGTGATTCGGGAACATTCGCACGTGATGCAGGAATATTGGTTGGCAAGGGGTATCGATACACGAAAGGGCAATTGCTGAATATGTTTCCACAGACGACGCATGTTGAAAGTTTGAATGTTTTTGAACTTTAATACTTAGCTTCTCTGCGCAACCAAAGCGCTTTTTGGCATAATGCGTACAGCAGATTTTGGAGTAACAACACATGGTGAGATTATCTCGAGCTTTGGCTTGTTTGGCTTTTTGGCTAATGAGCATGACTTTATGGGCGCAAACGCCAGCTTCTTTGGATAACGTTCGCGTTAATGCTTTGGGTGATAAAATTCAGGTAGTGCTGGATTTGAGCCGTCCGACTGAGTTTCAGCAATTTAGCTTGGCGGATCCACCGCGTATTGTTCTCGATATTCCCAATACTCAACGTCTAACCAAACGAACAGGGCTGACGGTCAAACAAGGCGCTTTGTATTCCATTCGCACAGGTTTTCGTCCTGATAATGTGTTGCGTGTGGTATTGGATTTGCAATACATGGCACGAGCCAATGTCTACACCATGCCAGCAGAAACAGGAAAGCCCGCGCGTATTGTGATTGATGTCTTTAATCAAGAACTTCCTGCTACCCTTACTCAAGCCAGCCATGATGGTTTGCCTGTCGCGGTGGGGAGAGTAGGCAGTGAACAAAGCACTCAAGTTCCATCGTTGCCCAATTTTGGCGCAGGAACAGCCTTTGCTCCTTCGGTTACCTTAGAGCGGCATGTTTCAGCACAGGGCGTTTTAGAGCAACAAAGCGCTTTGGTGCAACCCCCACGCAGTCATCAATCCATTTTGGTAGTGTTAGATGCAGGGCATGGTGGGAAAGATCCTGGTGCGCCAAGCCCTGATATTCGAGGTTTGTATGAGAAAAAGGTGGCGCTGGAGATTACCAAACGCATAAAAGCTCATTTGGAAAGAACGCCCAATATTCGGGTTGATTTAACAAGAAAGACAGATGTTTACTTAGGTTTGCGTCAGCGTATGCAGATTGCCAGACAAAAAGGCGCGGATATTTTTGTTTCCATTCATGCAGATGCTGTGAATAATCCTAATCCTCGTGGAGCATCTGTATATATTCTTTCGACCAAAGCGGCATCGTCAGAAATTGCTAATTATTTGGCAAACAATGAAAATGCCTCAGAATTGAAATGGGGGGTTGATGTTGGGAAATATGATGATGAGTTACAAGAAATGTTGCTCAACATTCAACAGGGTGGTACGCTAGAAAGCAGTTTATTGCTGGCAGAACGTGTTGTTTCTGAGCTTGCTCAAGTTAGTCGTATGCATAAGAAAACAGTGGAACGTGCTAACTTTATGGTATTGCGTTCGCCAGATATTCCCTCTATTTTGATTGAAACAGGCTTTATTTCTAATTATCAAGATGCGAAGCTGCTTTCCTCTAAAGAGCATCAAGAAAAATTGGCGCAAGCTATTGCTCAAGGCATTGTGCGTTATTTCCAAGAAAACTTGCCACAGCATATGTTGTTGGTGCGTTGAGTTTCAAAGCGCTTTGGAGTGATAGATGAACAACAAAATTATCCTCATTGGTCCTATGGGGGCAGGGAAGACCTCTTTAGGCAAGCGTTTGGCGGCACAGTTGAAATGGTCTTTTTTTGATACTGATCATGTGCTTTGTAAGCAAACGGGAGTGGATATTCCTACCATTTTCGCCACCGAAGGAGAGAGTCGTTTTCGTGAACGTGAACACGAGGCGCTAAGCTCCGTGTTGTGTGAGCCAGCAACGGCGGTGGTTTCTTGTGGTGGAGGAATTGTATTGTTGCCTGAAAATCGCCGCTTAATCAGCGCACAAAAGCTGGTGATTTTTTTAGATTTGTCCATAGATGAGCAAATCAAACGCGTAGAGAAAGATAAAAATAGACCGCTGGTACAAGGCGGTCATGTGCGCCAAAAATTGGAAAAGTTACGAGAGGAACGGCTCGCGCTCTATGAAGGTCTTGCCGATATTCGATTGGATACAGGCAATACTCGTTTCTCGCGCTTGCTACAAGACCTCATTCAACAGATTAAGCCCTATCTCTAGCCCATCAAGCTAAGCATAAAGCGCTTTGGGAGAAGATTGGGGCATCATCAAATAGATATAAGGAAAAGAACATGATAAATGCCAAAGACTGGCAACAGTATGACCCCAGTTATTCTGCAGAATCCGATAAATATCCCACTCCCATTCCTAGCCGTGATGTTATTTTGCAATGGTTACATGAGCAAAGTAACTCTCGCCAAAGCGCTTTGAGCTTTGAGGAAATTTTTCAATCTTTTGCATTACCTGAAGAAGTTCGCGTTTATTTTAAACGCCGTATTCTTGCGATGCTCAAAGCTGGGCAATTGACCGAAACCAAACGTAGTCACTTCCTTCCGTTAAGTACACAGGCTACCTTAACGGGCAAAGTCATTGCCCACCCTGAGGGTTATGGCTTTTTTGTGCCTGATGATGGTAGCGCTGATGGTTTTATTCCACCCAAGCACATGGCTGGTATTTTGCATGGCGATAAAATTAGCGCCAAAGTGTTGTATCAAGACGGACAAGGAAAAAGGGATTTTGCACCTTTGAAAGTTTTAGAACATGGGCTAACGCGTGTGGTGGGAAAGGTGGAGAAAAGCGCTTTGGGCTTTTGGTTACGACCTGATAACCGCCGTTTGCCGATGTTTACTTTAACCTCTCAAGGATTGAAACGGGCAAAAGTAGGGCAGATGGTGTTGGCAGAGGTGGTGAAATATCCAAGCCAGCACCAATTGGGGCAGGTGGAGATTTCTTATGTTTTGGGCGAAGCTGAACAAGCAGGTATTGAAGTTGAGATGGCGATTGCAGGGCATCAATTGCCTGTGGAATTTAGTAAACAAACCCATGTTGAATTAGAGCAATGGGGCGATGAGGTACGCGAGGAAGATAAAATAGGTCGTAAAGATTTACGCCATTTGCCTTTTGTGACTATTGATGGCTTGAGTGCAAGAGATTTTGATGATGCTGTTTATGCCAAAAAAAGCGGTGAGAACTATCGGCTTTATGTTGCTATCGCTGATGTTTCGCACTACGTTTCCCCCCAAAGCGCTTTAGATGATGATGCACGAGAACGGGCAACTTCTGTCTATTTCCCGAATCGTGTTGTACCCATGTTGCCCGAAGCACTTTCCAATGGCTTGTGTTCATTGAATCCACGCGTGGATAGATTGGCGTTGGTGTGTGCGATGACGATTAACACAGAAGGGAAAATCTTGCGATATCAATTTCAAGAGGCAGTGATTTGTTCGCATGAAAGGCTAACCTATGACACAGTGGAGTCTATTTTTATCCAAGACCCCGAACAAGGTAAGCTGATGTATCCCAAATTAGTAAAGCCTTTGCGTGATTTGGTGAAAGTGTATGATGCTTTGAAACAAGCTCGTTTGGCGCGTCATGCTATTGAGTTTGAGTTGCCTGAAGCAGAGATTCATTATGATAACGAAGGCAGAATTGAATCCATTACCGCAGCAAAGCGCTTAACAGCACACCAATTGATTGAGGAATGCATGGTGGCAGCGAATGTATGTGCGGCGCAATTTTTGTTGAAACATAAGCGCTTTGCTTTATTCCGTAATCATGAGCCACCTTTGAAGATTGAGCCATTGCTGGATATGGCAAAGCGCTTTGGATTAAAAGGCTTTGGAGGTGAGGTTACGCCAGAGTGGGTGGGGCAACTGTTGCATAAGGCCCGCGAACAAGGGAGAGGGCAGGAGCTGGAAAGCTCTATTTTACGCGCCATGTCGGCGGCGGTGTATAGCCCTGAGTGTTTGGGGCATTTTGGATTGGCTTTGTCAGAATACTCCCATTTTACTTCTCCGATTCGCCGTTATCCTGATTTGTTGGTGCATCGAGCAATTGTGTCAAAATTGCGAGGTCATAAAAAACAAGCCCATGAATGGCAAGAGCTTTCGGAATTGGGGGCGCATTGTTCATTCAATGAACGCAGAGCTGATGATGCTAGCCGTGAGGTGTTGGACAAGTTGAAATGCCGCTTTATGCAACCTCTGGTGGGGCAAAGTTTCCAAGCAACTGTAAACCGTGTTAGCGCTCATGGTTTGGGCGTTATGTTGAACGATTATTTTGTCGAAGGCTTCATTCCTGTGGCACAGCTTACCGATGATTATTATGTATTTGAATACGAACGCTTGGTGGGAAGACGAACACGGCGTGTGTTTAAAGTCGGCGATGGGGTGAAGGTTACTTTGGTTCAGGTTTCTCGTGAAGATAGGCGTATGGAATTTATGCTTTCGGGATTGAAGACATTGGGTAAGCCGTTTAAGAAAAAAGAGACTAAAGAAGAGAGGATTCCTAAAAAGGTTAAGAACAAAGTACGGCAGACAAAAGAGCGTGATAAGCCGAGAAAGAAAGTGAAAGATAAAACCACAAAGCGCTTTGGGAGGGGTTGATGAGTAGCCGTTGGCTGAGTTTTGTGTTGCGCCACTCTCCTGAAAGTATTGGAATTGTTTTGGATTCGCAAGGCTGGGTGAGGGTAGAGACCTTGCTCACCCAAGCTAGGCAACATGGCAAAGAGCTTTCATTGCATCAATTGATGAATATTGTAGAGCAGTGTCCTAAAAAGCGCTTTACTTTGCGCTGTGATGATAATCAAATTTTATGGATTAGGGCAGCTCAAGGGCATAGCACGGCACAGGTAAATATCAAGCATCAAGTTAAAATACCACCGATGCCTCTATATCACGGAACCGCGAGACATTCACTACCGAGTATCATGAGAGAAGGCTTGAAGCCTATGAGGCGCGACTATGTACATTTGAGTGTAGATAGGGAAAGTGCGCAAAAAGTAGGAGCACGGCATGGGAAGCCTATTATTTTGGAGGTTAATACGATAACTATGATGGCTGAAGGATATAAGTTTTATCAGTCTGATAATGGTGTATGGCTAACAGATAGGGTTCCTACGCATTGTATAAGTATTTTAGAATAAAAGAAAATAGGCATGGCGCATAGCGAAAGCCTTATTTTTTGTAGGTTTAAATATTATATCTAACATAATGCATTGTTTTTTACTTCATAAAATAAGAAGAAATAAAATATAAAAAAACAGAACTCTAAAAATAGAGTTCTGTACTTACATTCAGGTAGAAAAGAGTGCCGAATCTACTGGTTTACCTCCTGTAATTTTAGGATTCAACTCATGCATAATATTAAGGAACTGCAGCACTTCATCTGCAATATCTTTAGTACGAACAGCACTTAATGCTGCATGCTCAAACGACAATTCCAAAGCAGAAATAGGTGCAGGCATATAACGAGAAGCCATTTCAGCGGCTGTTTTACGATTTTCCATAACCCAAGAAACCGCCCGAATTAAATCGCCATCTAAAGCTTGTAAAAAATCTTTATGTTCAACTAAAGCGCTTTCCGAAACCAAAAGACCTGCTTGTGGAATACCATGCTGAGTATTAAAAGTTTGATTCCAGAGATGATCTAATTTAATACTGCGTTCCACAGTAACTCCTGATTGTTTTCCGCGCAAGATAGAAGCGGAGGCTAATGGTTCAGGTAACAAAGCATGATTGAAATCTTTATTTAAAAATAAAGCGACTGATTCTGGTGGAGTTGCGGTATAAGTCACCATATTTTCCAAGCTGACTTGATGTTTATTAGCCAAAACTTGCAACACCAAATCGGGCATATCGCCTTTAAAGGGCATGACAATTTTTTGCCCTACTAAATGATGGAAAGATTCAAGCTTGTCATTTTTGCTCATAATACTCAGCAAACCGTGAGTCATGATATTGTGCAAGAGTACAGGTTGTCCTTGTGCTCGTAAATTAGCTGCCACATAACTTGGCACAATACTCATACTGATGCTTTTATTGAGTAACCCTGCACGTAATTGGTCAGGATTTTTCCAACTTTTGACGCTAAATGGCATAATCTTGCGAGCTTCTCCCATTTCAGCAGCAACAGCTAATAAAACGGTTGGCGCAACAGGTGGCCCCCACAAAGTCAAACCTTCTTGAGCGCGAGAAGGTAAAGCGCTTAAGGCAGCCGTTCCTGCGGCTAATTGTAAAAAATGACGGCGTTTCATGGTCATAAAGTACTCCTGTGGTTAAAAATTGGTATGGAAGCCCAGCCAAAACGTGCGTTCTGGTGCGGCAACGGGAATTGGATTCAAAGCTGCTACATGAGGCTTTTCATGGAAAGCATAATAATGGCGGTTAAAGAGATTTTGTACGCCAAAGCTTATAGCCACTCGGTTTTTGGTTTGTACAGAGCCATAAAGATTGACGGTGGTGTAAGCTTGATGATGCTGGGGTAAATCTAAGCCAAGACCTTGTTTTTTATCGTCATCACGGCGATTATGTTTGGCAGAATGATGAACAGAAGCTCCTAGATGATAGCTACCAAAAGAAGCATAGTCTCGCCAATCCAGAGCAACATCAAGGCTTAATGGTCTAATGTGGTAAAGCGCTTTGTGGTCGGTATTGTTTTTGCCATAGTTGTAACGAAGACTTCCACGTAGTGCTAAATTTCCATTGATATTTTTAGAAGTTTCTAACTCAGCCGCCAGCAAAGTGGCATCAACAGCGCGACTCACCACATTACCATTTTTCGCTACCACACCCTCTTGCCCACGAGCGCGATCTAAGATAATGAAATCTTTGGCTTTATCGTAGGATACTTTGGCTTTTATCTGCCAAGCGCTTTGATATTCTCCTCCTTGTGATTTGCCGTATTCTAGCCAATGTTCGCCTTGCCATTTTCCTTCTAAAGTCAAACGGTTGTGTCTCTCTGGTTGTAAACTTGGGTTTCCGAGCCAGCCAGCGCCATTTTCTCCCGCCAAAGCCGTGTAACGTTCAACATTATTAGGCTGACGAATCAGGCTATCCAGCATGATTTGATACTGTTGTTGTTCGTTCGGCTGATAACGATAATGCACCGCCGCACCGAAACCATCGGTTTTTTGTGAACCTAAAGCGCTTTGCCCCACACTCTGACCATAATGAGCTTGCCACAAGCTGACAGGAGCTGGAATGGTTTGCTGCCCAACTTTAGCAGCTTCAAAGCGCTTTGTTGCGGTAGCAGAAAGATGGTCATAACTTACGCCTAAGCTTAGGGTTTGCTCAGGATTGAGATGGAAATGGTGATCATAGAAAAGATGCCAATGCTTGCTGTGAACGTCTGGAAAACGATAGCTGTTGCGCCATAAGCCTTGTGGGGTATGCACAAAGCGCTTTGCCCCATGTTCATCATCGCCATAAATGATGCCCAAAACGGATTGATGCTGACCATAACGAAGGCGATAATCAGCTTGAATTTCCGTGAATTGACGATTAACGTCCATGCTAACGCGCTGGCTTTGCTTGGTTTGGGGGTTGATTGGCGCTTGGCGTAAGTCAAAATTGTTCGCCTCGCGATCTAACTCAATATGGCGGATTTGCATATTGAAGGTGTTGCTTTGATCGCTCTCGCCTAAACGTGCCATACCATTAACCACAAAGCGCTTTGTAGAGGCAACATCCATTTGATGTTGAGGTTGATGGTCATCTTTCAAATTATCATGCACCAATCCAATGCGGTATTCTTGTTGAGTATTAGGAAGATAACCTAACGTTAATTGCTGACCATCTCGTTTGTATCCTGCCTTCACTGTGCTGCCATCACCTGCTTGATAATCCTGCAATTGGGCGTGATAAAGCTGGGCAATAGCGTAATAATTTGCACCACGATGTCGGAATAAGGCACGTTCCATATGCCCAATGCCACTAACTTGTGCATGCAATTGCAAGGGCTTGGTAGAGCCTGAAACATCTTGAGCCACACTGGGATTTAGCCAAGCGCTTTGGTAATCAAAGGGGTTAAGTAAAGGGGTTGTTAAATCAACTTGAGGCGTTATGATGGCAGGTGGGGCAAAATTGTATGCCATTGTATAGGCATCAGCGCGTGCAAGGTTTAGAGGGTCGTTATTGGTTTGTTGGGCATAAAGGTTTTGAATTATCAAAGCAAAGCTTAAGCTTAGCAATGTGTGGCGATGTAACATAGAAACTCCTAATAGTTATCTAAAGAAGAATAATTAGCAATTATTAAGATTATAGATGAAATAGGATTAAACAGGTTTGATTTGTATCAATTCAGACAAAGTTAGGGGCAAAGCGCTTTGGGGCACACAGGGATTATCATGAGGCAAGTGTTTCTATGGTTTATTAACTTGATTGCTCTGCCGATGAGTAGGATTTTGCAGTAAAATATTAGGTTTATTGGGTTCCTTAGGAACCGATTCTTTGCCAGTTTGAGGAGTAGATGCGATGACCGATAAATTACCCACCCCAAACGCTACCACTTCACTTTTATCTCTTGATGTGGAAAGAATTTACGAATTATCCAACAAGCTTTTACCTGATATTGTTTTTTTAGATGCAGGTTTGGTATTGAGTTATGCCAAACATCACGAGCTGCTGTCGGAATTGGTTTCGATTTTGCACGAATTGCACCCTGCTGATATTGCCACTGCTTTGGAATCATTACCTCCTGATGAACGTAGATTGGTATGGTTTCTGGTGATACCCGAAGAAGATGGTGATGTATTGTTGGAAGTTTCGGATTCTGTGCGTGAGTCCTTGATTGAAGACATGGATCATCAAGAATTATTGGCAGTTGCTGAGGATTTAGATGTTGATGAATTAGTAGAACTTTCTGATGATTTACCACAAAACATCATTCAAGAAGCACTTTTAACACGTGATGCTGATGAAAAAGCTTGGGTTGAAAAAGCGCTTCATCATGAAGATGGCTCTGTTGGAGCTGTAATGGATTTTGAGTTGGTCAGTATTAGGCAGAGTGCTACTTGTGAAGCGCTTTTGCGCTATTTACGCCGTTTTAAACACTTGCCTCATAATACCGATAAAATTTTTGTGGTTGATGATGACAAGCGTTTGGTAGGGGTTTTGCCTATTCGTACTTTGCTGGTTTCTGATGAATCGATGATGATTGAGGAGGTCATGGCAAGAGATATTGTACGCTTTCGACCTGATGATGATGTAGAAGAAGCAGCAGCAGCTTTTGCTCGTTATGACCTGATTACTGCCCCTGTTGTTGACCATGAAGGTTATTTGTTAGGGCGGATTACCATTGATGAAATGGTTGATGTCATTCGTGAAGAATCTGAAACCGATATGCTCAATATGGCAGGTTTGAAGGAAGAAGAGGATTTGTTTGCTCCAGTATGGAAATCCGTTCAAAACCGTTGGTTATGGATTATGATTAATCTTTGTACGGCCTTACTTGCCAGTTATGTGATTGGACATTTTTCAGAAGCCATCGAGAAAATTGTGGCTTTGGCAGCCTTAATGCCGATTGTTGCGGGTATTGGAGGCAATTCGGGCAATCAGACCATTACGATGATTGTTCGTGCTATAGCGATGGGGCAATCAGCAGAGTTACGTTTGTGGCAATTATTGCGTAAAGAGTGGGGCGTAGCATTGGTGAATGGGATTTTATGGGGTGGTGTGATGGCATTGATTTCTTTCGCACTTTATCGTGATATGGGCATTGCTTTGGTGATGTTGGCTGCGATGACCTTGAATCTTTTGCTGGCTGCAACAGTTGGTGTCCTCATTCCTATTATGATGGAACGCTGGGGGCGCGACCCTGCCTTAGGTAGTTCTGTGTTGATTACTGCATTCACAGATTCCTGTGGTTTTCTGATTTTTTTAGGCTTGGCAAATGCTTGGTTGTTGTGAGTGGATAGAATAAGGATAGATAATGAAACATTATTGGATTGGTGGTGTTCATGCTGTTGAAGAAGCGCTTTCACGTGGTGGAGTGGTAAAACTATGGGTGAGTTCAAACAAGCGTTCTAAGAATGTTTTGGCAATTGTGGAACGAGCCAAAGCGCTTAGGATTCCGATAGAGGAAAAAGAAGGTTATCAATTGGATATGGAGTTACCCAACGTTCGCCATCAAGGTATTTTGGCTTGGTGCCAGCATTTGGGAGCCGTGAAATCATGGCAAGACGCGATTCATGGCATCGATTCGCCTTTGATATTGGTGCTAGATAGTATTCAAGATCCTCACAATCTTGGCGCATGCTTACGAAGCGCTTTGGCAGCTGGAGTTGATGCAGTGTTGATTCCTCAAAATAGAGCAGCAGAGATTAATGCAACGGTACATAAAGTTTCTTGCGGTGCTTCACAGATTTTGCCTATTTTCAGTGTAACCAATTTACGTCGTGAGCTTGAATTGATGAAAGAACAAGGCATTTGGGTAGTTGGTGGTGCTGGTGAAACTGAGCTTGAAATTTACGATGTTGATTTAAAAAGACCATTGGCATTGGTAGTTGGCAATGAAGGGGAGGGGATACGGCAAAGTATTCGAGAAGCCTGTGATTACCTTGCTGCCATTCCGATGAATGACGAGATGGAAAGCTTAAATGTATCCGTTGCTTGTGGAATTATGCTATTTGAGGCAAGAAGGCAGAGACGTTAGAATTCCATTTCCTCCATATAACTTCCCTAAAAACAAAGCGCTTTGATGAACTCAAAGCGCTTTTGCTATCAACAGATGGGTTTTCAGTGAGCAATCTTTTGCACGTACAATTGATAACACGGCAACATCTGCAAAATCTGCACTTTTTCCTGATAGCTATTCACATAGTGATCAACCGCAGGTTTGATAAGGCTGTAATGGTCTTGATTGGTGGGAACACTACTGGGCGACCATAAATAATCATCAAAAGCAATTACGCCACCAATTCTCACCAATTGATGTGCCAGCAAAGCATCAAGCATTACATCGGGATTTTTATGTGAACCATCAACATAGATAAAATCAAAATAACCTGTTCTTCCTTTGGTGATTAAGTCCATCATTTGTAGATGGGATTTTTGTTTGTATTTGACAAGTTTAATCCCTGCGTGGCGTTGTTGAGCTACGCGCATATTGTGGTCAAAAATTTGTTCATGTGTATAGCCTTGCACAGGCTTGAGATTTTCCCAATGGTCAATACAGCAAATGCCCACTTTACGATGATATTGAAGTGCTTTTTCTGCAAAATACAAAGCTGAGCGCCCCTCATGTGAGCCAATCTCTAAAATTTTCTGGGGCTGGATATAATCAAAAACAACATTGATGGCTGCAACATTATGGCTAAACCAATCACTGGTGAACACATATTCGGCAGGCAAAGGGGGTTGATGAAGCATAAAATTCTCGTTATTTAACGCCAAAGCGTTTTAGGGTAATTGATGATAAAGAAGTTAGGTGAAGGGCTGAATCCTCACCTCATTCAGCCCATTTTACCTGATTGTGCTTAATTTAAAATAGAAACACCTGGTAAGTCTTTGCCTTCTAAGTATTCCAGCATAGAACCGCCACCTGTTGAGATGTAGTTAATTTGGTCATTAGCGCCGAATTGATCAATCGCTGCGATGGTATCACCGCCACCTGCGAAGCTATAAGCCGCACTTTTGGCAATCGCAAGGGTAAGCGCTTTGGTGCCTTCTGCAAAAGCTGGCATTTCGAATACACCCACAGGGCCATTCCATACAATGGTTTTAACCTTCTGAATTTCATCGCCATAAAGTTTAGCTGTTTCAGGGCCAATATCTAAAATCATCTCATCAGCTTGAATCTCGTTCACTTTTGCCACACGATGCTCAGCATCAGCTGCAAATGCTTTTGCTACCACTACATCAACAGGCATCAACAATTTCACCCCACGAGCTTTGGCATCATCAATCATAGCTTTAGCATCGTTGATGAGTTCTTGTTCAATCAAAGAAGTGCCTACTTGATGACCTTGTGCTGCCAAGAAGGTATTGGCAATACCGCCACCTGGAATCAAGACATCAACTTTTTGCAATAATGATTGTAAAACCAGAAGCTTGGTGGAAACTTTTGCCCCTCCAACAATGGCTAACAGTGGACGCTCAGGTGATTGAACCACTTTCTCTAAAGCTCCTATCTCTTGCTCAATCAAAAGCCCTGCACAAGCAGCTGGCGCTTTTTCAGCTACGCCATGCGTTGATGCCTGCGCACGATGCACCACACCAAAGCCATCGCTTACAAAAACATCGCACAAAGCTGCATATTTTTCTGCCAAATCAGGCTTGTTTTTCTTCTCGCCGACATTAAAACGGCAGTTTTCTAATAAGACCACCTCGCCATGTTTCACATCAGGCGCAGTTTCTAAGTAATCTTTAATCAAACGAACCTCTTGCCCCAACAATTCGCCTAAGCGCTTTGCCACAGGAGCTAAGGAGAAAGCCTCATCATATTGACCTTCTTCAGGGCGACCCAAATGAGCCAAAATACTGACTGAAGCTTGTTGTTCCAATGCTTTTTTGATAGTTGGTAATGCTGCCACGATACGCGCGTCGCTGGTTACGACCCCATTTTTCACAGGCACATTAAAATCCAAACGCATCAAAACACGTTTTTGGCGCAAATCAAAATCAGACATTTTTTTCATCGTTATTTCCTTAGGTTAAGTGAAGACATCTGTCAAATAGAACTTGCTGCTTCACAGCAGTTGTCAAAGCGCTTTGTTATCAAGCGCCTTGACTTCTGTTTGGCTTAAAGATCCAGTAATGCTTTAGCTTTGCTAACAATATTGTCTACACTAAAGCCAAAATGAGGGAAGAGAACATTAGCTGGTGCAGAAGCTCCAAAGCTATCCATGCCAATAACTGCGCCACGGTTGCCAACCAATTGATACCACGGAGAACTTACCCCAGCCTCAACAGCTAACTTTGCTACACCCTTAGGCAATACTTGCTCACGATAATGTGTATCTTGTTGCAAGAATAAATCCAAGCAAGGAATAGAAACCACTTGCACGCGAACTCCTTCCGAACGAAGCGCTTTGGCTGCCTCAACCACCAAACTAACCTCAGAACCTGTTGCCAGCAACACCACATCAGGCGCACTGGCTTCTTCTAAGACATAACCACCACGATAAATATTGGCTTGGGTTTCGGCATTGCGTTTTTGTTCAGGTAAGTTTTGACGACTCAATGCCAAAGCGCTTGGGGTATGGTCATTCAAAGCGCTATGCCATGCCACCAAAGTTTCTTGCTGGTCACAAGGTCTCCAAACATTCAAATTAGGAATCAGACGCAGAGAGGAAACATGTTCTACTGGTTGATGCGTTGGGCCATCTTCACCCAAACCAATGGAATCATGAGTTAAAACATAAACCACAGGCAATTTCATCAAGGCTGACAAACGCATGCCATTACGCATGTAATCTGAAAATACCAAGAATGTTCCACCATAAGCACGTAAGCCACCATGCAATGCCATACCATTCATGATGGTAGACATCGCAAATTCGCGCACGCCGTAATGTATGTAGTTACCAGCAAAGCGCTTTGGCAAAATGGCTTGTGAGGCTGATTTTGCCCATGTTAAATTCGAGCCTGTTAAATCCGCTGAACCACCGATAAGCTCTGGCAATATCGGTTTTAAAAGATTCAGAACATTTTCAGAGGCTTTACGCGTTGCCACAGAACCGCCAGCTTGTTCATAGCTATAAAGCGTTTGAGCAACCACATTACCTACTTCTTCAGGCAATTCTAATTTGAAGGCTCTATCTAATTCTTGAGCCAATTCAGGGTATTGTTGTTGGTAAGCTGACCATAATTGTTGCCAATCAGCTTCTAAGGCAGCGCCTTTCTCCGTTAAATCTGCAGCTTCTTTTGCACCTGTCGCCAGTTCAAAATCTCCAGCAGGCAAGCCCAATTTTTGCTTGGTTAATGCAATTTCCTCTTTGCCCAAAGGCGCACCGTGACATTTCTCCGAACCTTCCAAATGAGGTGAACCAAAGCCAATTTTGGTTTTACAAATGATAAGCGATGGGCGTTCTTTATCTGCTTTGGCATCAGAAAGCGCTTTGTTGATAGCATCGTAATCATGACCATCAATATCACGAATGACTTGCCAGCCGTAAGCCTCATAACGCATTGCCACATCTTCTGCAAAATAAGGCTCTACTTCGCCATCAATAGAAATACCATTGCTATCATACAGACAGATGAGTTTTCCTAAACCCAATGTTCCAGCCAAAGCGCTTGCCTCTGCAGAAACCCCTTCCATCAAGCAGCCATCGCCTAAAACAACATAAGTATGGTGATCCATAATGGGCAGATTAAGGCGATTGTATTTCTCTGCCAGATGAGCTTCAGCTAATGCGAAACCAACGGCAGTGGCAATGCCTTGACCGAGTGGGCCTGTGGTGATTTCAACACCTGGTGTATCGGTCACTTCAGGGTGACCTGGTGTTTTAGAGTGTAATTGGCGGAATTGTTGTAAATCTTCCAAAGAAACATCAAAGCCTGTTAAATGCAAAAGCGCATATTGAAACATCGAGGCATGACCGTTAGACAAAATAAAACGATCGCGATTAATCCATTTAGGATTTTTAGGATTGACGCGCAAATGATCTCTCCACAAGACAGCACCCATATCCGCCATGCCCATCGGCGCACCAGGGTGACCAGAATTAGCTTTTTGCACACCATCCATTGCAAGCGTACGGATAGCTCCTGCGATTAATGCATAATGACTCATGTAACACTCCTTATTGAAGTTTGTTTGTTAATAAAGAAAGGTAATCGTGAACAATATTGAGCGATTCAAACATTGCTACATCAGGGACAAAATCTGCTTTTTCATCGTCCTCTTCGCGGAAAAGGTTAGCAGTTTCCAATGCTTTAAGCGCTTTGTCGTCTCGTTTTAAAGGAGGAATAGATTCTCGTTGTGAGGCTTCATAAGCTTTACGAGATTCTTTACGAGATTGGTACAAGGCTTGGCGTTGTTCAAGATTTAAAGACCAAGTATTTTCCTCCAACAACTGACGATTATCCGCCAGATGGCTTTGCCAACGTTGCAAACTGGGCAGATTTTCCATGCGTTCTTGATGTTTTTCCCAAAGCACTTGACGCATGGAGTCATTGATAAGCTTATAGGCTTGAATGCTTGCAGGTTTTACTTGATGCCATTCTAATGGGTATTTGGTGGAACGTTCGCCTTGTTTTTCAGGATTATAGCCAACAGGTAAACGAATATCTGGACTAACGCCAGCTAATTGTGTGCTATCGCCTGTAACTCGGTGGAATGTTGCATTGGTGAATTTCAAACTGCCCAAATCCAAGCGGCGATCAGCACCTGAGGCAAAGCGATTTAAGGCTACCATCGATTGAACGGTACCTTTGCCATGCGTTGTTGAACCAATCACAATCCCACGTTGATAATCCTGAATTGCAGCAGAGAAAATCTCTGAGGCGCTGGCAGAATTCTGATCAACCAACACCGCCAAAGGCCCATCGTAACTCACACCTTTATCTTTATCAGATTCTACTTGTCTGCCTTTTTTGTTATCCACAATCACCACCGCGCCATGGTCAATGAATAAGCCAACCGTTGCAATAGCTTCTTGTAAAGAACCACCACCATTGCTACGCAAATCCAAAACTACGCCATCAACATGCTCTTTTTTCAGCTTCTCCAAAAGCGCTTTGACATCGCGTGAGGTACTGCGGTAATCCTTGTCACCTTTAGCAGCAGCATCAAAATCCATATAGAATGAGGGCAGGGTAATCACGCCCAAACGGTAGGTTTTACCATTTAAAGTCACGGATTCAACAGTAGAACTAGCCGCTTGTTCTTCTAATTTGACACGATCACGCTCAACGCTGACCTCGCGGATATTTCCTTGTTCGGATTCCAGCAATAGGCGAACTGTGCTGCCTTTTTTGCCACGTATCAAATCTACTGCTTTATCCAGACGCCAGCCTACAACATCAACCATCTCACCATCAGCCCCTTGAGCAACGCCAAGAATCTGATCTTTAACTTGAATAACCCCGCCGCGCTCAGCTGGCCCTCCTTTTATCAACTCGCGCACTAAGAGCTTTTCATCTTGCTGGCTTAAAACCGCACCAATACCTTCTAAAGAAAGGCTCATGTTGATGTCAAAGTCTTTGCTTTCACGGGGAGAGAAATAGGTTGTATGAGGGTCAAAGCGGCTGGCAATAACGTTCATATAGACATCAAAGGCATCTTGCGCTGTGATTTGTTCTAAGCCTTTCAAAGCGCTTTGGTAACGGCGCTTCAGCATGGAAACAGCTTTTTCTTCGCTTTTCCCTGAAAGCATAAGGCGGATAATTTGGTCAGTTAAGCGCTTTTCTTGGTAGGTTTGTGCTTCGCTTAAGTTGGCAAAATAAGGTCTCTGAGTATGATGGTCGGATAAATCGGGGAAAGTGATGGTATCGGTTCGTGTTAAGTCTAAGGGTTGTTCTAAGCGTTCTAAGCTCCATTGATGAAGCGCTTTGGCGCGTTCAAGATAGCGATTGTAAATAGCAAAAGGCGTAATCAGTGGATTGTCCACGGATAAGGATTTGGGATAAAGCGCTTTGAATTCATCAACGTCTTCACGCGTAAAATACAAATGCCATGGGTCAAGGGCATCAAGGTAATCTTGATAGGACAATGCTATCGTTTTTTCAATATCCTGTTGGCGATAGTGATGGTTAGAAAGAGCGTAAGTGGTGAGCAAGAAAGACTTATCATGCTCGAGGGTGTTTTGGAGGGGGGTGGCAGATAGTGGTGTGGATAAAATCCCAAAGGGCAATAAAGTAAAACAAAGTGATAAGAAGGATTTCATCATATTCGGTACTCCCAAAAACCAATAAACTAGGCTATGCTAGCATAAGCAAGCTTCCAACAAAGCGCTTTTTTGCCGTTTCCAAAACGTTTTCATTTATCATCTGAGCGATTATTTTATGCGCCATAACGGTAAGGCACTTTGTTGGAGGATTAGGGTAATGGCTTTGCCATTTAGTGTGATGATTTTTAGGTAATAATATGGTTTTTCAATGGTTTAAGAAGAAAACCTCTGCACAAACTTCTGTGGAAGAGGATAAAACACAACAAGATTCTATAGAGCAAATAGCCTCTGCCGAACCTCATCATGCCCTACATGATGAGTTACCCCACGCACAACCTCGTGATAAACCAAATTCTATGGGCTATTTTCAACGCATCAAACAAGGCTTATCCAAAACCAGAACAGGCTTTGAAAACCTCTTTTTCGGTAAAAAGCAACTCGATCAGGATTTAATTGATGATTTGGAAATGCAGCTTTTAACGGCTGATGTTGGCATGGAAACCACACAAGCCATCATCAACGATATTACCGAGCAACTGGAGCGCAAAGCGCTTTCTGATGTCCACGCTGTGCGTGAACGGGTTGCTAATCATATGTATGATTTAATTAAGCCTTATGAAGTTGCTAATTTTGAATTCAACCATAAGCCTCATGTTATTCTGATGATTGGTATCAATGGCGCAGGAAAAACGACTACCATTGGAAAATTGGCAAAGCGCTTTTTAGATGAGGGGAAAAAAGTGATGCTGGCGGCAGGAGATACTTTCCGTGCAGCAGCGGTTGAGCAATTGCAAACATGGGGACAAAGGCATGGTGTTCCTGTTATTGCTCAAGGAACAGGTGCGGATTCTGCTTCTGTTGCCTTTGATGCTTTACAATCGGCGATGGCAAAGCAGGTTGATGTGCTGATTATTGATACTGCAGGACGATTGCATACTCAAGACCATTTAATGGAAGAGCTTAAAAAAATCAAACGCGTTCTTCATCGCCTCAATCCTGACGCTCCTCATGAGACGTTGCTCGTATTAGATGCTGGCAACGGTCAAAATGCACTTCGTCAGGCAGAGCAGTTCCATAAAGCGATGCAAGTTTCTGGTTTGGTGATGACCAAACTTGACGGCACAGCTAAAGGTGGCATTGTTTTTTCCATTACTCATAAACTCAAGCTTCCCATTCGTTTTATTGGTGTGGGCGAGCAAGCAGAAGACTTACGAACCTTTAACGCCGTTGAGTTTGTCGATGCGCTACTCTACAATGATTAAAAATATAAAACTAGGAGCATGGTCATGATTGAAAAATCTCTTATCCCTATGGCTTACGATGATGCTGTTATGTATGGAGATGAAAGCGCTTTGGTGGCAGAAATGCCATCAGGTCAATGGCTTACGCCCAGCAGTGATATTGACCGTTATATCGCTAAAGTTCGACAAATCCCGATGCTGGAAGCTGAAGAAGAATATCAATTAGCTCTTGCTCTACATCAGGATAACAATCTAGCGGCTGCACAAAAGTTGGTGGTGCATCATTTGAAATTTGTGGTGCATATTGCACGAGGTTTCAATGGCTACGGATTGCCTATGGGTGATTTGATTCAGGAAGGCAATATTGGCTTAATGAAAGCAGTAAAGCGCTTTGAGCCAAGCCGCGGTGTACGTTTGGTATCGTTTGCAGTTCATTGGATTAAAAGCGAAATTCATGAATATGTGATTCGTAACTGGCGCATGGTTAAAGTTGCTACAACCAAAGCTCAGCGTAAGCTCTTCTTCAATCTGCGCAGTATGAAAAAAGGCTTACATTGGTTAACCGACCAAGAAGCCAGCACCATTGCAAGCGAGCTGAACGTCAGTAAAAAAGATGTGTTAGAAATGGAGCAACGCATTCATGGGCAAGATATATCTTTCAGTCTGCATGATGATGAAGAGGAAGATAATGGCTTTAGTCCCGAGATGTGGTTAAGTGATGAAGAAGCTGACCCTGCCCATCATCTCGCCCATCACGAACACGAGCAATTGATGCATAGCCGTTTGCAAGAAGGCTTGAAAAAGCTTGATGAGCGTAGTCGAGCTATTGTAGAAGCGCGTTGGTTAGATGAAAACAGTAAAGCCACATTGCAAACTTTAGCTGAGCAATATCAAGTGTCTGCCGAAAGAATCCGCCAAATTGAAAGTCAAGCGATGAATCAATTGAAAGGATATTTAAACGCTTAACCTTGATAGGCATCAAAGCGCTTTGTTCACATGGATTCAAGATACGGAAGATTTTTAAAAATTAGGAGAAATTTATGAGCCATCAAATTCGCCGAGCAGGTTTAAAAGTGACAGGTCCTCGTATGAAGATTTTAGAAATCATGGAGCGAGAAACCAGTGATAATAATGTGCATTTAAGCGCGGAAGACGTTTACAAGATTTTGCTGAAAGCTGATGAAGATATTGGCTTGGCAACGGTTTACCGTGTTCTAACCCAATTCGAACAAGCAGGCATTTTGAAACGCCACAATTTTGAAGGCAACCATAGTGTGTTTGAAATTGATAATGGCGATAGCCATAACCATTTGATTTGCTTGAAAACTGGCAAGGTGGTTGAATTTTATGATGAGAATCTCTTAAATGACTTGCGTCAGGTTGCGCAAAAATATGGCTATGATTTAGAAGACCATAGCTTAATTTTGTACGGCGTTTATCGGGGTGAAGATGAGGATAAATCTTCTCGCTTTGGTAGACGATAAAAGCGCTTTAAGGCTTATCTCATGAATCTTTTGGAACATTACCGCGCATCTTTACGCAAACATCACTATCAAGAAGATGTTGAACAAATCAAGATGTTGCACGAAATGCAACGCATCAGTGATGCCTTACTTGCAGCGCCACAAGCCACCCCCGAACAAGGCGGTGGCTTTTTCGCAAAATGGTTTGGGCGAAATGCAGATATGCAACCGAAATCAAAAGCTTGGGTTAAAGGCTTGTATGCATATGGTGGGGTAGGGCGTGGCAAAACCTTCATGATGGATTTGTTCATGGAGCATCACCCCAGCCCACGCAAACGCCGTCGCCACTATCATCGGTTTATGTTGGAATTGCACGAATCGTTACGTGCTTTAGGCAATGTGGCTGATCCTATGGATAAAGTGGTCAAAGCGCTTTCTGATGAAATTGATGTTTTATGCCTTGATGAATTTGCCGTCTCCGATATTACCGATGCCATGCTTTTGTGGAAACTCTTCAGCGCAATGGAACACTATGGCATCACGCTCATCACAACCAGCAATATTATTCCCCATCAGCTCTACAAAAATGGCTTACAACGCGAGCGTTTCTTGCCTGCTATTGCATGGATTGAGGAAAAGTTGGTGGTGCATGAGATTTTAGATGGAGAAGATTACCGCCGCCGACATTTCCGACAAGAAGATGTTTTTCGTTTCCCACGCGATGAAAACAGCCAAAGCGCTTTGTTGCGCGATTTAGCGAATCTATCAGGCAACCCATTGGGCAGCACACGAGGATTTCTCACAGGTGGTCGCGAAATCCCTGTGTTGGCACGAAATGACCATGCTTTGGCATTCTCGTTCGAAACCTTGTGCGAAGGCTATTATTCACAAAAAGATTATATCGATATTGCTAAGCGCTTTAGCTATGTGGGGATTGATGGCGTTCCTATCATCTCTGAAGATAAAGAAGATGCTGCGCGGAGATTTTTGTTGCTCATTGATGAGTTCTACGACAGAGGAGTAAAACTCCTGCTCACCTTAGATGCCGCCCCAAACGATATTTATCAAGGCAAGAAATTATCGTTTGAATACGCGCGACTGCAAAGCCGATTGTTTGAAATGCAAAGCGCTTTGTATTGGCAACAGCCCCATCAACCCTAAAGAGGAATCAAATGCTTAACTTAACCAAACCCAGCCTTGAACATCAAGAAGCCATTCTAACCTTCCGCCGAGAATTTCTGAAAGTTTACGATTATGTTCATGGCTCAAATGAATTGAATGCTTTTACAGATTACGGATTTAGAGCATGGATCCACTATGTAGAAGCTCCTGCTGGAACCTCTTGGTTTGGATATGAAAAAGTAAACGACAGCACCTATTTGGCATGGCTTGATGGAAAAGTGGTTGGCATCATGCATATTCGCCATCAGCTTAGTGATATTTTGTTGCAACGCGGTGGGAATGTTGGTTACTCGGTTCACCCTGATTATCAAGGTCGAGGCATTGCAAGTGAGATGTTGAAATATGCCATTGGAAAGCTTAAATCACTTGGGCTGGAGCGTATTTTGGTGACTTGCTCAAGTCAAAATGCCGCCTCAAGAGCGGTTATTAAGAAAAATGGTGGCGTATTGGAAAATATCATCGATACAGGAAACACAAGCATCGAACGTTATTGGATTGCTACCACTTGATTTTATCGCCCAACTTCATCTTTCCCCCATAAAAAAGCCCCGAATCACTCGGGGCTTTTTTGGTCTGACCATCAAAGCGCTTTGCTTTATCCACTTATGCGCCAATATCGCGCCGATAAACCATACCTTCGAATTGAATTTGTCGCACGGCAGAATAAGCATTCTCACGAGCTTGTTGCAAATGATGACCGATGCCCACCAAATTCAACACTCGACCGCCTGAGGTTTTCAAAGCGCTTTGTTCATACTTAGCGCCTGCCACAAAAACCTGTGCATAAAAACGAGCTTGCTCAATATGTTTAATCTCAAAGCCAACAGGGTATTGATTAGGATAGCCTCCTGAGGCAACGACCACGCAAACTGCGTGCTGGTTTTTCTCAAACACGAAAGCATCTTCGGTTAAACGGCGCTCAAGTGCTGCAAAAATAGGGTCAAGTAAACTGTTTTGCATCAAGGGTAAAACGGCTTGAGTTTCGGGGTCGCCCATGCGCATATTGTATTCCAACAAATAAACGCCTTTTTCGTTCACCATCAAGCCAAAGAAAATCACGCCCGCAAAGTTCATGTTTTCTTGCTGCATACCATGCAAAGTTGGCTCGACAATATCTCGCTTGAAAGCAAGCATCATTTCGTCTGTGAAGCTTGGGTGAGGGGAAACAACGCCCATGCCACCTGTATTTTCGCCTGTGTTGTTTTCGCCGATGGTTTTGTGGTCTTTGGCGGTTTGCATGAGGGCAATGGTCTGACCATCGCAAAAGCTGAGTACAGAACATTCAAAACCTGTCAAAAACTCCTCAATCACAATCTCATTGCCAGAAGAGCCAAAGCGCTTATCTTCCATCATGGAACGCACCGCCAAAATCGCTTCTTCTTGATTTTGACAAATGATGACTCCTTTGCCAGCTGCCAAGCCACTGGCTTTAACCACCGTTGGATAAGGGCAAGTCTCTAAATGGGCAAGCGCTTTGTTGATATCCGTAAAGCTTTCGTAAGCTGCGGTTTTAACACCATATTTTTTCATAAAATCTTTAGCAAAGCGCTTTGAGCCTTCGAGCTGTGCGGCCTTTTGGTTAGCGCCAAAGATGGTCAGACCACTTGCCTCAAAATAATCCACAATCCCTTCTACCAACAAGGCTTCGCTGCCAACAATGGTTAAATCAATAGCATGATTTTTCGCAAATTGTGCTAAAGATTCGATACTGGTCAGACCTTCAACCGCCTCGCCTTTATCCAACCACACTGCACCAGCATTGCCTGATGCGAGATAAATTTTACTCACACGAGGATCTTGGGAAAGTTTCCATGCCAAAGCATGTTCACGACCACCTGAGCCAACAATCAATAATTTCATTTCATACCTCTCTGTTTTTAGATAGCGATTCAATGGATTATTCAAGCCATCATGCATCAAAGCGCTTTGCTCAAATTATTTTTCCGAATTCCCCAATCATTGAGCAATCAGCTTTTGTAAGGTTTTGACCAATAATAGATGCTCTTGTTGTTGTACACGTTTTGCCAACGTTTCAGCCACATCATCAGCCAACACAGGAACCGAAGCCTGCGCAATAATCTCGCCTGTATCCACGCCGTTATCCACAAAATGAACCGTGCAACCGCTTTCACTTTCCCCCGCCGCCAAAACGGCTTGATGTACGCGCATACCATACATACCCATGCCACCAAATTTAGGCAACAAAGAAGGATGAAGATTGATGATTTTACGAGGAAATCTTTCTACCAAAGCGCTTGGCACAACGCTTAAAAACCCTGCCAATACAATCCAATCGATTTCTTTGAGAGCCTCGTTTAAACGCATGGCGAAATCGGGAAGTTTTCGGTCAATCATTTGGAAAGAAATATGGGCATTAAAAGCGTGTTGTTTGCCTGCGCAATCGCGGTCAGCAATAACTGTTTCAAGCTTGATTGGCAAAAGATTTTGTTCTACAGCAGAAATGATGGCGGCTAAATTAGAGCCACCACCAGAAATCAACACTGCCACACGCGGTATAACAGCAACAGGTTTCATCATAATCCCTTTAGAATCAATGATTCGTCACCTGCTTGCATCTCCCCAATCACGATAGGAGATTCACCATGTGAGCGTAAAGTTTCAAGCAAAGCGCTTTGTTCTTGTTTGGGAGCAATCAGAATAAAGCCCACGCCCATATTGAATGTACCAAAGCATTCAGAACGTTGAACCTGCTGATAAATCCGCTCCATCAAGGGCAATTCAGGAAGCGCTTTGGTGTCGATAACCGCCGTCAAACCTTGACGATATGCGCGTGGAAGATTTTCAGGCAAACCACCACCTGTGATATGCGCCAAACCGTGAATTTGATGCTTTTTCAATGCTTCCAATACAGGTTTGACATAAATTTTAGTCGGAGTAAGCAAGGTTTCACCAACCGACACCCCATCAATCACTTCCGAGAAATCGGTAAAAATTTTGCGCAACAAGGAATAACCATTGCTATGGAAACCAGAGGAGGGCAGGGCAATAATCACATCGCCAGCCTCAACTTTGCTCCCATCAATCAAAGCGCTTTTTTCCACCACACCGACTGCAAAGCCTGCAATATCATATTCGCCTGCTTGATAAAAACCCGGCATTTCGGCAGTTTCTCCACCAATCAAGGCAGCGCCTGCTTGTAAACAACCTTCTGAAATACCTTGCACAATATCCGCTGCTACAGTGGGTTCTAGCTTGCCACAAGCCAAGTAATCCAAGAAAAACTGGGGGGAAGCGCCGTGACACAAAATATCATTAACACACATTGCCACCGCATCAATGCCAATGGTGTTGTAACGCTCAAGTGCGAAGGCGATTTTGAGTTTGGTACCAACGCCATCAGTGCCAGAGACCAAAATCGGCTCTTGGTAACCGCTTAAATCGTAAAAGGCACCAAAAGCCCCAATTTGCCCCATCACACGTGGATTATGAGTACGGCTGGCAAAGCGCTTAATGCGCTCAACGGTATCGTAACCTGCCTCTTTATCAACGCCTGCGCTTTTGTAATCTAAGCCCGCCATTATTCGTCCTCACCTTCTTGCAAAATTACCTGTTCCAAGCGATCTAAGACTTCTTCATATGAGGCAATAATATTACCTAAATCACGGCGAAAACGGTCTTTATCAAGTTTTTCGCCACTTTCCATATCCCATAAGCGGCAGCAATCAGGGCTAATCTCATCAGCTAATACAATTTCGCCTTCTGCATTTTTCCCAAATTCAATTTTGAAATCGACCAATTGAATACCACAATCTGCGAATAAGCCCGAAACAATATAATTGATTTGGTCAGTGAGTTCATAAATGTGGTCTAATTCTTCATAAGTAACAACCCCTAGCGCAACCGCATGGTCATCATTGATGAGCGGATCGCCTAAGCTATCATTTTTGTAGCAAATTTCAAAAACAGGGTAATCCAACTCTTTCCCCTCTGGTAAGCCTAAGCGCTTTGCCATAGAGCCTGCAATGGTATTGCGCACAATCACTTCTAAGGGAATAATGCTGACTTGTTCGCACAATTGTTCGCGTTCATTCAAAGTTTCTACATAATGCGTTGGCACACCTGCGCCTCGTAATACGCTAAAAATTAAGGTAGAGATTTTATTGTTCAATATGCCTTTACCATCAATAATGGCATGCTTTTCGCCATTAAATGCTGTTGCATCATCATTATAATAAATAATGACTTTTTGAGACTCTTCTGTCGCATAAACAGATTTGGCTTTACCTGAATACAAAAGCGCTTTTTTTTCCATAAAATATCTCCTCAAGGGGTTTTTGAAACAGTGCGAAAAGAATGCAGAAGATGACTTGCATTATAACGCTCACTTCATAAGGCTTTCAAACGAAAACAGGATAAAACATCGGCAGGCATCAGCTTTTGAATGGCTTGGTCGAGCGTTTGATATTCGGGTAGAGTAGGCAAGGGTTCTCGGGTGCGCTCCAAATGCAACAAAGCGCTTTTTCTCCACAATCCTCCTGTATAACCGCCTAAACCATTGCCTTTTGCCACCACACGATGGCATGGAATAGCCACTACAATGGGGTTGCAGCCATTAGCACTGCCAACAGCACGAAAGGCTTTCTCACGACCAATCCATTGGGCTTGTTGTTGGTAAGTCCAAGTAGTTCCATAAGGAATATGGCATAGAGCTTGCCAAACATGTTGTTGGAATGGCGTTCCTTGTGGGGCGAGATTCATAGGGGGAGGGCTTGTGGTCTGACCAGAAAAATAGGTATGTAACCACATGGCTAAATGTTGATGTTGTTGGAGCAATAGAGCATCAGGCGAATTCATCGCAGTATTTGCTTGCCACTGTTTCAGAATGGTGGGCAATGTTGGATCATCGATAAAGGTTAGATGATGTAAACCATCAGCGGAGATTAAACCAAGCATGATGCCAAGTGGTGTATCGTAGAGCTTGGCGTTGTGGCTATTGGGAAAATGTTGTGAGAATTGGCAAAGCGCTTTGGTAGAGGCGGTGAGGGTATCTATCATCACATTGTCTCCATCAATTGCGGTAAACATCAAACCGAGTATTGGGCGCGTCAATGCTGTAATCAGGCTTATCAACGCTTAAATGTGGTGCAGTTTGCGGACGTTTCACCACCACCCGTTCGCACAAACCAGCTGCTATCGCTAATCGTGCGCATGCTAGTAAATCTTCACCATCTCCAGCTTCTCCTAGCAAAGCCTGCAATACTTGCATCGGCTTTTTTACCATAGCCTGTTTTTTTCGTTCAGGATACATGGGGTCAAGATAAATCGCACCCCACAAGAGATTATCAAAGCGCTTTGCTAAGTATTCGTTTAAATAAGTAAGGGCGTCTGTTGCGATGAACGATAGCCTTGCTGCAACCGTACCAATGCTATTGGAAGCTTGCGCGGTTTGAACGGCTTGTTGCAACAAAAAGCCCAGATAAGGATTTCTCTCCACCATTGTGACCTGAAATCCCCGATAAGCCAGCAGCCAGCTATCTCGACCCCAGCCAGCCGTCACATCTAAAACACTCATCATTTTTAAACCCTTAAGCGCTTTGGGAAGATATTCTGTGCCACCGCGTGCGCGATAATAAGCTTCGTGAAAATCAATAGAAAGTTCGCCAAAGCGCTTTGCTCCTTCACGCAGAATATAACCACCATGCTCATAAGTCAGATAAAAATCTTGCTCAGGCGGCGAGGTTAGGAGCTGAAATCCTATGGGCAATAGGGCAGGGTCACCATAGAAATTGGCAGTAAAATCGATAGAATGGCTCATAAATAATTCGCTAAAGGTTGGAACAATGATAGAAATACTTTACCAAAATGAAGATTGCGTAGTGGTGAATAAACCTGCTGGTATGTTGATGCATCGCAGTTTTTTAGATGTTCATGAGACAACATTTTTACTGCAAACGGTACGTAATCAAATTGGGCGAAAGGTTTACCCTGTACATCGTTTGGATAGACCAACCTCAGGCGCTGTATTATTGGCATTGAGTTCAGAATCTGCTCATGAATTTGCCAAGCAGTTCCAACAAAATGAAGTGCAGAAAGTTTATTTGGCGGTGGTTCGTGGTTGGTTGAGCGAGTCAGGAACCATTGATTATCCACTCAAGCCCATTCACGATCCGATTGCTGATATTCATAGAGACCCTGACGCTGAGGCTCAAAGCGCTTTGAGCCATTATGCGTGCATGATGCATGCCGAGTTTCCTTTTCAAGTTCAAGCCAAGCATCAGAGTTCACGGTTTTCGTGGCTTAAACTGATGCCTAAGACAGGTCGCAAACATCAACTCCGCCGCCATCTTAAACATATTTTTCACCCCATCATTGGCGATACCGCTTATGGCGATTTGAAACAAAATCGTGCCATGCAATCTTTTACGGGTATTTCGAGGCTATGGCTTCACGCCCACGAGCTCCATTTTCAATCGTTGCAGAAGAGAGAAACCATCAAAATCATCGCGCCGTTAGATGAGGATTGGCAACACATGAGACATTGGTTTGAGGTGTATCAAAAGAGGTAGGTTAAGTAGAAGTGGCTTAAACTTGCTTCAATTGGTTTCAAGATAAGTCTTTGTTATTTAACATAATAATCATTATGCGAAATGAGATTTGGGTAGCTGATACACATAAAAAACCTTCCCATGATGGGAAGGTTTTGACATAAAGCGCTTCGCGTAGCGTAATGCTATTACTGTTTGGCAGCTTCGATTTGTACAGTCACACGAACATCTTTCGCCATGCCAACATCCGTCAAATAATGAACGCCCCATTGGCTACGGTCTAATTGTACTTCAAAATCACCGCCACAAACTTGCGTTTTCAACATAGGGCTATCATAGCAATTGAATTTGGTAGCGTTTAAAGTGACTGGGTGGGTTTGGTCGAGAATGGTTAAATCGCCATCAACACTTTTCACTTTATCGCCTTCAAAGTTAAATTGCTTAGAGACAAATTTGATGGTTGGGAATTTTTCGGCGTTGAAAATATCAGCGCTCGCCAAATGATTGTCAAAATGAGCATTACCGCTGTTGAATTTCACAGGGATTTCAACAGAAACGCTGCCTTCTTTTTTCTCCGCATCAAATTCCACTTTGCCTTCTAAAGCGTAGATACCACCTGTGTTGGTTGAAGTACCGAAATGGTCAATGTGAAAACGAACATTGGTATGATGAGGGTCAATGTTATAAGTTGCTGCTTGAGCAATACCAGCTGCTAATGCAAACGCCATTAAACCAAATTTTTTCATGATAATACTCCTAAGGGGTTTTGTTCAGGTTTTAATCATAATAAAACCTGAACAAAACCCTTGTTACATTTAAGTAAATCAACTTATCATTTTTGGTAAGCTACTAAGAAACTTATAAAATCTTCGTTAATTTGTGTACCAGCTCTTCTATTTCAGCATCGTTGATGATTAGAGGTGGCAGTAGGCGAATTACTTTTTCCGCCGTCACATTCATCACCAATCCCACGTCTAAAGCCCGTTGCATCAAACCTTCTCGTTTTTCCAACAACTCCAGCCCCAGCATTAAACCGCGCCCACGAATCTCGCGTACCTGATGCCCCAAAGCGCTTTGCAACTTCTCGCGTAATTTATCGCCCTGCACTTTTGCTCGCTCCGCCAGATTGTCGCGTTCGTAAATCTCCAATACTTTATCCACGACAGCACATACCAAAGGCGTACCACCAAAGGTAGACCCATGTTTGCCTGCTTGGAAATAAGAAGCTGCTGCTCCACGAGCCAGAGTTGCGCCTACAGGCAAGCCATTGCCCAAAGCCTTCGCCATACTCACCACATCAGGCATCACGCCTAAGCCTTGATAGCTAGCAAAAGTTCCTGTGCGTGCCATGCCCGTTTGAATTTCATCTACCATCATCAAAGCGCTTTGTTCATCGCAAAAACGACGTACATAATGCAAAAATTCTGGCGTTACAGGATTGACACCACCTTCTCCTTGAATCGTCTCTAAAAGAACCGCCACAACACGCTTACCAGCCAAAGCGCTTAAAGCTTCTTTATCGTTGTAAGGCAGTTGCACAATATTGGGTACCAGCGGCGCAAAGCCATCTTGGATTTTAGGATTGCCTGTGAGGCTCATGGCACCAAATGTACGACCATGAAAGCTACCTTTAAAACTCACCACCAAACCATCAGTTAAACCACGCGCTTTACCATGCAAACGCGCCAATTTCAAAGCCGCCTCATTTGCCTCAGCGCCAGAGTTGCAGAAATAAACCTTCTCCATCTCCATTAGGCTTGCCAATCGCGCCCCTGCTCTTTCCTGCTCTGGCACCGTAAACAAATTCGACACATGCCAAAGCGCTTGGCTTTGCTCACGCATCACTTCGTTCAATTCCGTATGCGCATGCCCTAACCCACAAACCGCAATGCCCGATAAAGCATCTAAATATTCACGCCCCTTATCATCAAATAAACGACAACCCTCGCCGCGCACAAACGAAATCGGCAACCGAGCATAGCTACTCATCAAAAAGCTCATCAACAAATCCTCCATCAAAAAACAGACACTCAATAAAGCGCTTTGTACGCTTTAAGGCGAAGGGGTAAGATAGTCTCTTTTCAACCAAACAACAAGGAACCTTTATGGATATCATCGCTCGTATCGAAGAACAATTGAACAGCGCCCCTGTCATCATCTACATGAAAGGAACGCCTGATTTTCCTATGTGTGGATTTTCTAGCAAAGCGGTTAATTGCTTGAAGCAAACAGGCGCACCTTTTGCCTATGTTAATATTTTGGAAGACCCAGAATTACGTGCCGAACTGCCTAAATACGCTAATTGGCCAACTTTCCCACAATTATGGGTTAAAGGGGAACTCATTGGTGGTTGCGATATCGTGGTGGAGATGCATGAAAAAGGAGAATTGGCAGATTTGTTGAAAGATATTCAATGGGACGACTAAATCCTCGCCACCTCGCCTACCGTGAGCAACAAAGCGCTTTGGCTCGTGAACTCAAAAATCCTTACCCACCAAAGCGCTTTAATCATGAAATCCATCAGCATCTCCCTACCCTCAAACAGAAATTACCACGACCACCTGATGGTTTTACCCGTTTTTTGGACAAACTGTGGTTTCAAACCTTAAAGCTTGGCGAATGGGTTCTGAAGGGGTTGATGGTGATGGGATTTTTGGCTGGTCTGGGTTTATTGTTGATGGCAATGGGGTTTAATCTGCCAATTCCACTACGCTGATTTCCAGCGCTGAAGCCAACAACTGACCTAAAGCCTCGCCAGCGCGAAGAAAATGAGGTTGTTGAAAATGGGCTTCCAAATGGGCTTGGCTTTGCCATTGTTCCATAAAGGCATAGGCGTTATCTTGGTCTTTAATTTTTCCATAACGATACTGCAAACAACCAACTTCTTGGCGTGAAGCTTGGGCTAACTCTTCTGCCAATGCTTCAAACGCCTTTTGTTGACCTTCTTTTAAACGACAAACGGCATAAACACCAATCATCTCATACTCCTATCATTGTTGGATAAAGACTCAAAAGGCAGGTTTCCCTGCCCTTTGTTTTGCTTTTTGAAAACGCAAAGCGCTTTGACTGATTAACGCAAAGGTGGTGCGTACATCAAGCCACCATTATTCCATAAGTTATTTAAACCACGAGCAATTTTTAAATCTGACTTCTCGCCAACGTTGCGGTCAAAAGCTTCTCCATAGTTACCAACATTTTTCACAATGTGGTAGCAGAAATCATCACCTAAACCAAACTTAGCTGCGCCATTGGGTTCAACGCCGAGCAAACGTTTGATATTGGGATTTTCGCTGTTTTTCATCTCATCAACATTGGCTTGAGTGACACCATACTCTTCAGCATTCACCATGCAATAATGGCTCCAAGCGGCGAGGTCTTTAAAGAGTGGGTCATCTTGGCGAACGAGAGGTCCTAAAGGTTCTTTAGAAATCACATCAGGCAAAATAACGTGAGCTTCAGGATCTTTTAAGAGTTTACGTTGAACGTATAATCCAGAAACATCAGAGGAGTAAACATCGCAACGACCTGCATCATAAGCGCTTTTCACTTCTTCCGATTTTTCAAAGACCACAGGCTTGTATTCCATGTTATTGGCTTTGAAATAATCGCTCATATTAACTTCTGTACTGGTGCCTGTGTTGGTGCAAATCGATGCGCCTGACAATTCCTTAGCGCTTTTCACGCCCAAATCTTTACGCACCAAAAAGCCTTGACCGTCATAGTAGTTTACGCCAATGAAATCAAAGGCTAAATCAACATCGCGCGAGAGTGTCCATGTGGTTACACGCGCCAGAACATCAATCTCACCTGCTTGTAACACGGAGAAACGTTCTTTTGATGAGGTTGGACGGAAGCTCACTTTATTAGGGTCTTTAAAAATGGCACTGGCGATAGCGCGGCAGTAATCCACATCTAAACCACTCCACTGCCCTTTATCATCAGCCACAGAAAAGCCTGCCAGAGCTTGAGTCACACCACAACGCACCTCGCCGCGTTTTTGAATATCCTCAAGTGTGCCAGCCAAAGCGCTTTGACCAGCTAAGCCCAACACAAGAGCTAAGGTTAATTTTTTCATCGAGTTCTCCTTAAAAATACCCCAATGGGGAAAATCACATTGTGACACAAAGCGCTTTGATGAGGTAGAAGTAAGCATTATGGCTTTATGCAAAAGTCTTATCTCATCATTTCAAAGCGCTTTGTGCGGTTGGTTAAAACCCTTCTTTCAAGCCAACGGTTTTATTGAATACCCATTTATCGCCAGAGCTGTCTTTATCCACCGCATAATAGCCGACCCGTTCAAATTGGTAGGGGGTGGTGGGTTCGCCAAAAGCGCTTTTTTCCAAATACACCGACAGGGTTTGCTTGGATTCAGGATTGATAGTGTCTAAGAAATGTTCAGAGGCCATCGGATTGGCTTGTTTAAACAAACGCTCATATTCCCGCACTTCCGCCACCAAAGCGCTTTTTGCATCAACCCAATGAATAACCCCATTGGCTTTGTAACCTTCGGGGTTTTTGCCCAAAGTATTCATATCGCAAGTGCATAATAATTCTACAATTTCGCCCTGTTCGTTTTTCACGATTTCCTGACAGGTCAAAACATAAGCCCCACGCAAACGAATGGCTCCGCCCAAATAAAAGCGCTTCCATTTGGCAGGTGGGACTTCGGCAAAATCCTCTTGCTCAATGTATAACCGATTGGAAAAGTTGAGGTTTCGTTTGCCCATTGCCTCATTTTGGGGGTGATTGGCAACGCTTAAGATTTCGCTGTGGTCTTCGAGCAAATTGGTGATGGTCACTTTTAAAGGTTTGAATACTGCCATTCTGCGTTCGGCATGCTGGTTCAAATCGTCACGAATCACGCCTTCAAAATAATCAATGGCAATGGTGCCGTCTGCTTTGGAAATGCCGATTTTGTGGCAAAACTCACGCAAAGCACGGGCAGGAATACCACGCCGTCTCAAGCCTGCAATGGTGGGCATACGGGGGTCGTCCCAGCCATCAACGTGTTTTTCCTGTACCAATTGAATCAAACGGCGTTTGGATAAAACGGTGTATTCCAAAGAAAGACGAGCAAATTCAATTTGTTGGGGGTGACAAGGCGTTTGAAGCGCTTCCAAAACCCAATCATACAAAGGACGATGGTCTTCAAATTCCAACGTACAAAGGCTGTGGGTGATGCCTTCGAGCATATCGGATAGGGCGTGGGTGTAATCGTACATCGGATAGACTTTCCAACTGTCGCCCGCATGGAAATGGACAGCGTGACGAATGCGATAAATCACAGGATCACGCAAATTGATATTGGGCGAAGCCATATCAATTTTTGCCCGCAACACATGGGCGCCATCGGGGTATTTTCCTGCGACCATTTCATCGAAAAGCGCTTTGTTTTCGGCAATCGAACGCTCACGATAGGGCGAATTTTTCCCTGCTTCGGTTAAAGTCCCACGATTGAGGCGAATTTCCTCCGCCGTTTGACTATCCACATACGCCAAGCCTTTATCAATCAACTGATAAGCGTAATCCAGTAATTGAGGGAAATAATCGGAGGCGTGATGGAGTTCGTCCCATTCAAAACCCAGCCAGCGCACATCGTTTTTAATGCTGGACATATACTCTTCGTTTTCTTTTTCAGGATTGGTGTCGTCAAAACGCAGATTACAACGCCCCGAAAAAAGCGCTTTCATGCCAAAATTCAAGCAAATGGATTTCACATGCCCCAAATGCAAATAGCCATTGGGTTCGGGTGGAAAACGGGTAATCACTTTGCCCTCATTTTTACCCTGTGCCAAATCTTCTTCAATGATGTTTTTAATAAAATTGGCAGGTTCTGTGGTTTCTTTGGCTTCTTTACTCATGGTATTTCCTTGTTGTATCTATGGTTAGGCATGAATCGCGTTAAAATAACCGATTTTAGCCCTGAAGTTAAACCCAGATTCTAAACTGATTTAAGGATAGATGCGTGAGAATCCTCAATACCTTCCCCCCTTTAATACCCTTGTTGGGTTGTGCTATGTTCTTAATTGCTTGCTCCAGCAAACCCAAACCTCTTGACGCTAAAGTAGTGGATAATGAATTAACCACGACCGTAGACCCTCGTTTTGATGACGAGCGCCAACCGCATCATCGCTTGCATCTTGACCCCTGCGCTCTGTTAGCTGAGCGTCCTCATTGGCGTACTGCCTTACACGAAACCGAACAACATTGGGGCATTCCGCCTTCCTATATTCTGGCATTCATGCATCAAGAATCTCGCTATAACCCCAAAGCGCTTTCCAAATCCAAAGCCTATGGCTACCCTCAAGCCAAAGATGCCACTTGGGAATGGTATCAACTCAAACGCCAGCGCCCTCATAGTTCGCGTGAGCGCTTTGACGATTCGGCGGATTTTATCGCATGGTATGCCCATCAGAATGTGGCAAGAAACGGGGTTAAGCTCAATCAAGTTCGTGAGCAATATTTGGCGTACCACGAAGGTTTAGGTGGCTATGAGAAACAAAGCTATCTGGCTAAAAAATGGCTGATGGAAATTGCTGATAAAGTAGAAGACCGCGCCATTGAGTTTCACTATCAGCTGAAAACGTGCAACAGCCGATGAGTGCATTACAATCACCAGCTTTACCGATATTCTCGCTAAAGCATTTTGACGCCATTATTCGGCATTTGGAGCAAGGTGGTCTTTTGGCTTATCCCACAGAATCGGTTTTTGGCTTGGGTTGCTTGCCTTTCCATCAAAGCGCTTTGGCTCAGATTTACGCTTTAAAAGGTCGAGAGATGACAAAAACCTGTTTGTTGGTGGCGGCGGAGATTAGCCAAATTGAATCATGGATTACCTGCCCCTACCCTTCTTTACCCTCAACTCCAACGACTTTTCTTTTGCCTGCCAGCGATTCTGCTCCCAAGCATTTGGTGAATGTTGGAAAAATTGCGATTCGTATTGCAAGCTATCCTCCCCTCAAAGCGCTTTGTCGTTATAGTCCCTTAGTTTCTACGTCTGCTAACCCCAGCGGATTTCCTGCTGCCAAAACAGTGGCTGAAGTTGGGCAGTATTTTGCAGGTCGTTATGAAGGATTGGGCGTGGTTGATGGTGAGGTAGAAGGCTTGGCAAATCCAAGCCAAATCATCGATGCCTGTACCGGTGAGAGGATACGATAAGATTCGGCAAGCCAAAGCGCTTTTCGATACACTAAATTTTTGCCATGAGGAATTGTTATGAACATTGGTATCTTAGGCGGTGGGCAACTAGGCAGAATGTTTCTGCAAGTGGCGCACAACTACCCTGACACTTTCCATATTCTCGACCCAGACCCCCATGCCCCTTCTCGCCCTCTTGCCCATCATTTTATAGAGGGAGATTTTCGTGATGAACAAACGGTGTTGGATTTTGGTCGTGATTTGGAGGCTATTGGTATCGAGATTGAGCAGGTTAATGTTAAAGCGCTTTATCAGCTGGAGGCGATGGGCAAACGTGTGATACCGCGCCCTAATGCCTTAACGTTGATTCAAGATAAAGGCTTACAAAAACAATTTTACGCAGAACATCAATTGGCAACCGCGCCTTTTATTCTCTTTGACCCTCTTGACCCTCAAAGCGCTTTGGAGAAGATGCCTTTGCCTTTTGTGCAAAAAACGCGGACAGGTGGTTATGATGGCAAAGGCGTACAAATCATCAGAACCCAGCAGGATTTGGAGAAATTGTGGCAAGTGCCGAGTGTTTTGGAACAATTTTACGCTGAGGTTTTAGAGATTGCGGTGGTGGTGGTTCGTGGAGATTATGGCTACAGTGTGGCATATCCTGCGATGGAGATGATTTTTGACCCAGAATTCAATTTAGTCGATTTTGTGCAAATGCCTGCGCCATCTTTAAGCGAAGAACAGCAACAACAAGCGCGAAGCTTAGCGCTTTCGGTGGTACAACATTTGGATAGCGCTGGTGTTTTTGCAGTAGAAATGTTTGTGACACCCTCAGGGGAAATTGTGATTAATGAAACAGCTTGCCGTGTGCATAATTCTGCCCATATCACTATTGAGGCCTGTGAGAGTTCGCAATTTGATCAAATGTATCGTGTGATTCGTGGTTTACCTTTAGGCTCTACGACTCAACATAAACCAGCTGCCATGCTCAATTTGGTGGGGATAAGCGCTTTGGACTTACCACTTGATGAGCTGATGAATGAAGAGGCGGTTTATGTCCATTGGTACGGCAAAACAGAAGCCAGAGTAGGTCGAAAAATGGGGCATATCACTTTGCTTGCTGAGAGCGAGCAAGAGCTTTATGAGAAAATCCGAGTGTGTAAGGAGTCTTTATGATTGGGATTGTGATGGGGAGTGACAGCGATTTGGCGGTCATGCAAGAGGCGGTGGAGATTGTGCAAGCTTTTGGGGTGGAGGTTGAGGTGACGATTGTTTCCGCCCATCGTACGCCTGAGCGATTGCTTCATTACGGGCAAAGCGCTTTGGAGCGTGGCGTTCAAGTCATTATTGCAGGCGCAGGAGGGGCTGCACATTTGCCAGGTATGTTGGCATCGGTTTGCCCTTTGCCTGTCATTGGCGTGCCGATTTTATCGCGCAATTCGATTGATGGCTGGGATAGTATTCTCTCGATTTTACAAATGCCTGCTGGCATTCCTGTGGCAACAGTTGCTTTGAATGGTGCGAAAAATGCAGGCTTATTGGCGCTTCGGATTCTTGCAAGTTCAAACCCTGAGATTTGCGAAAAAATGCAACGTTATCAAGATGATTTAAAACAGGCGGTGCTGGATAAAGCTGGCGCTATGAAACAAACTTACCCTTGCGCTTACCCCCATGACTCATCACTATCTTAAAAATATCATCACCTCCCCTGTTTACGATGTCGCCATACAAACGCCACTCTCTCTCATGGAGCGATTGTCCAGCCGTCTGGGGCATAAAATTTACGCCAAACGCGAAGATTTGCAGCCTGTGTTTTCCTTCAAAATACGAGGTGCCTATAACAAAATGTCTCGCCTAAGCGCTTTGGAGCGTGAGCGTGGCGTGATTTGTTCTTCGGCAGGCAATCATGCACAAGGCGTGGCTTGCTCAGCGCATAAGTTGGGCATTAAAGCAGTGATTGTGATGCCTGTTACAACACCAGCGATTAAAATTGAGGCGGTAAAGCGCTTAGGTGGCGAGTGGGTTGAAGTCGTGCTTCATGGTGATGTGTATGATGAAGCTTCTAAGTACGCCAAAGCGCTTTGTGTTGAGCGTGATTACGTTTACATTCACCCCTTTGATGACCCTGATGTGATTGCTGGTCAAGGCACCATTGGCTTAGAACTCATTACCCAGCACCCTCACCCTATTGATGCGGTTTTTGTACCCATTGGAGGCGGTGGTTTAGCGGCAGGGGTGGCGGTGTTGTTAAAACAATTGCGACCTGAGATTAAAATTGTGGGCGTGGAGCCTGTCGATTCTGCTTCGATGACTCAAGCCGTTGCCCAAAATGAACGCATTGAGCTGAAAACCGTTGGGATTTTCGCCGATGGTGTGGCGGTAAAACAGCCTGGCGAGATAACCTTTGATTTGATTCGACAATATGTTGATGAATTTGTGACGGTAACCACAGACGAAATCTGCGCTGCCATCAAAGATTTGTTTGAAGATACGCGAGCCATCTCTGAGCCTTCTGGGGCGGTTGCATTGGCAGGATTAAAAAAATGGTCAAGCCAACAAAGCGCTTTATCAAAGCCTTTGACGCTGATGCATATTGTTTCGGGAGCCAATATGAATTTCGAGCGCCTGCGTTACATTACCGAGCGAACAGCTCTTGGCGAGCAGAGCGAAGGCTTGTTGGCGGTTGAGATTCCAGAACGCGCTGGCGCTTTTCTCGCTTTTTGCGAAACCTTAAACTATGAGATGATTACTGAGTTTAACTACCGCTACCAAGATCACGAACGTGCAGAGATATTGGTGGGTGTGCAATTGCAACAAGGGCAGAAAACTCTTGATGGCATCATGCAAAAGCTTGATGCACACCATTACACTTACCTCAACCTCAGCCACAATGAGCTGGCAAAATCGCATGTGCGTTATATGGTGGGAGGATTGGTGCCAAGCGCTTTGGAGCATGAGCGATTGTTTCGTTTTGGCTTTCCTGAGCGGCGAGGCGCGTTGATTCATTTCTTGCGCACACTGGGTTCTCAGTACAACATCACGCTTTTCCATTATCGTCATGATGGTGGCGATAGCTCAAGTGTTCTGGTAGGCATTCAAAGCGCTTTGAATGATACGGATTTGATGGCGTATTTGCGTGGCATAGGTTATGAGTTCTATGAAGAAACCTATAACCCTGTGTATCAGAGATTTTTAAATCGTTTACCTTCACCTTAACAGACAGCGTTGGATAGAAAATAGAAAAAGGTGGGATTGCCCCACCTTTTTTGATTTACGGTTTTACAATCTCCAGATAATCCACTTCAAGCTCCTTGAAGCCATTGTTGGAACGCTGACGTTCCACTTCTGCCCAAATCTGGATAAGTGTATTGGGGCTGATTTTTTGCCCACGAAAAACCTCAGCCTCAATCTCAACCCACACTTGCTCACGACCATCGCTAAACCAGTAACGGTCAGCTTTATTCGCCACTTGTGCTGTTAAATAGCCTTGCATTTGCACCAGTGAGCCATGAGGTAGCTGACGAACATAAGCCAATCCCTGCAAATGAGGGTCAATAGGCAAAGCGCTTTGTCCATGAGAGCTTTGAGTATGGAGAGGATTATCAGGATTGACTTGTTGGGAGAACTGTTGTGCCATTTTTGCAACGTCCATCAACACTTCGCTGGTATCGCGTTTCAAATCCGTTTTTACTTGTTCGGTAAGCGCTTTGCCCTGCTCAACCAGCTTTTTCATCTCCTCACTTTGCGCCAATGCTTGAAATTGGTTCACCATCTCGCTCAATTGCTTTTGTGTGCTTTGGGCTTGTTGTTCGCTGGCGTGCTGGGCTTGGTTGTTTTGAGGAATAGGAGGAGGCACATTCACTGGTTGTGATGATGGCACAAACTGAGACCAAGCCTGAAAAATCCACAAGCTATAAATGGCTAATCCTAACGTTTTCATTTTATTCATTGGTATCTCCAAATACAAAGCGCTTTATTCCCACTCAATGGTTGCAGGTGGTTTGCCCGAAATATCATAGACCACCCGAGAAATGCCTTTCACTTCATTGATGATTCTGCGAGAGACTTCGTCCAAAAAATCATAGGGCAGATGCGCCCAACGTGCGGTCATAAAATCAATGGTTTCAACGGCACGAATGGCAATCACATAATCATAACGGCGTTCATCGCCCATGACCCCCACCGAACGCACAGGCAAAAAGACCGCAAAAGCTTGACTGACCTTATCGTATAAATCATAGTCACGAAGCGCTTTAATGAAAATAGCATCGGCTTTTTGAAGCAATTGAGCGTATTCGGCTTTGACTTCGCCCAAAATCCGTACCCCCAAACCTGGACCTGGAAACGGATGTCGATAGAGCATTTCTCGTGGCAAGCCCAATGCCAAACCCGTTTGACGCACTTCATCTTTGAATAAATCTCGAATGGGTTCAAGGAGTTGTAACTTCATGTGTTCGGGTAATCCGCCCACATTGTGATGGGATTTAATCACTTTGGCTTTACCTGTTTTTGAACCTGCGCTTTCAATCACATCTGGGTAAATCGTACCTTGCGCCAACCATTTGATGCCACTTAATTTATGGGCTTCTTCTTCAAAAATTTCCACAAACAAACGCCCGATGATTTTGCGCTTTTCTTCAGGGTCGGTGACACCAGAAAGCGCTTGGTAATAACGCTGTTCGGCATTCACTCGAATCACTTGAATCCCCAAGTTTTTGGCAAACAATGCCATCACTTCATCGCCTTCGTTTAAACGCAACAAACCCGTATCCACAAACACACAAATCAATTGCGAACCAATGGCTTGATTCAATAAACACGCCACCACAGACGAATCTACGCCGCCCGACAACGCCAATAAAACCTTATCCTGCCCCACTTTCGCCCGAATGTCTTTGACGCTTTCATCAATAAAATGGGCGGTTGTCCAGTTAGGCGCACAGCCACAAATGTCCAACACAAAGCGCTTTAACAGTTCAAAACCTTTCGGCGTATGGGTGACTTCGGGGTGAAATTGCACGCCATAAAAGCGCTTTTCTGTCCATTCCATGCCTGCAAACTCGGTGTTATCGGAAGTGGCGGTTTTAATGAACCGTTCGGGTAAAACGCAAACCTTATCGCCATGACTCATCCAAACTTCATTCATCTCCAAGCCGTCAAACAAAGCGCTTGAGGTTGGGGTTGCCAAACGGGCGTAACCGAATTCCTGTTTGTCGCCTTTTTCCACCCGACCGCCAAATTGCACCGCCATCGTTTGCATGCCGTAACAAATCCCCAACACTGGCACGCCCAATTCAAATACAAGGCTTGGCGCTCGGGGCGAGTTTTCATCAAGCGTGCTTTCGCCACTGCCCGATAAAATAATGCCGTTAGGCTGAAAATCACGAATGGCTTGGGGGTCACAATCCCAAGCATAAATTTCGCTATAAACCCCTGCCTCACGAATCCGCCGTGCAATCAATTGGGTGACTTGAGAACCGAAGTCCAAAATTAAGATTTTATGGCTGTGCAACATCAAAAGTTCCTCATGTCTAAAGAAGTGTTCATTTTACCACCCCAAAGCGCTTTGCCCATGATGTTCCTTCACGCAACCCCCATTGCCAAGCCCCATAATCCCAGTGGAAAAAGAATATAGATGGCTAAATAAACAGGTATATTGCTTTCAAATTTATCCAACAAATGAAAGTAAAGTAGCGAGACTAGTAGTCTCATCACAAAAATCATCGGCGCAAAGCCACTCAACAATCCGTCTACCACAGCAAAAGCAATCGCCCATTGCCAAGATTTTCCTGAGATACTCTGCAGTTTACCCATAATCATCATTAAAGCCACTTCAAGCATGATTCCTCCAAAGCGCTTTGGCGCTTACTGTTTAGGCTTATCACTATTTAAGCAAAAGGGGCTTTATGCCCCTTTGTTTTTCTATGCATTATTGAGCCACGCGTACAGGGACAGCAATGTTACACACATCGGTATAGCCCACTTGGCGTACAAACCAATCGCCCGTGCGATTACGCCGTGTTTCCACCATCGCCTTGAAGACTTCGCTATCGGTTTTCATGGTTTCCAATTTCAACTGCTCAGCCTCTGGCACTTCGTTGCCTACGCGAATAGATTCAATTTTGGTGTATTCAGAAGGATCTTGATAGAAGCCTGCGTAACCGCCATCAGAGCCACCACCACGCTTCAAAGCGCTTAAATGTTCCATACCATAAACCACGCGACCAGCCAGCGTAATATTGCGGTCTAAATAACGTGGTGATTGACCGATAACCACATAAAGCTCAGCGCCTGTTCCGCTATCAGGTGCCATATCACGTCCAACCCCCAATGCTCCATAGCAATGCGCTAGCCAAGCTTTCCCCTCGCCTTTGGCAACGGCAAAGCCATCAACAAAACCTACGCCTTCACTCCATGGGTCTTTGTCTTCTAACCAGCTTACCTTCAATCCTTCTAAGTCTCGCTCAAATTCAGCGGGTGGCTGCTGATGACCTTCAGGTAGTTTTTTGGCTTTTTCAGGGTTATGTACGGCTGCGGCATCGCCAAATTGCACCACATAATTATCTTGCATACGGTAAATTTCTAAATCGTCCCAGAATTTGTTTTTTGCCAAGAATTGAATTTGTTCAACGCTTTTGGGAGCAAATTCTGGCGCTAATTCGAAAATCACTTGTCGTTTGTCTGCTAAGTTTAAGTAAAGCAGACGCTCTTGCGGAATGCTACGCCAATCATCAGCGCTGGCACTGGCAATGACTTCGTTGGTAGAACGCGTTTCTTTGGCCTTTTCCGCCAAAGCGCTTTGGCTCATCGCCACTAAGGCAAGGGCAAGTAAGCTTTTTTTCATGATGTTTCTCCTAAACTGTTTTAAGGTATTGAACGCTACAAGGCGTGATTTGGATTATTAACCAATCGTCAGGCTTTTGTCTATCATGGAGAAGCAAAGCGCTTTGAGCATGAGCTTTTGCTATACTGGCACATGAGCTTATGTTCATCTTGTTGTTCATTTTGGAGAGTTTGATGTCTACCCAGCAGCTTATTGAAACCGCTGTATCCGTTAATGCTCTGCGTTTCGGAAATTTTACCCTCAAATCAGGGCGCGAAAGCCCGTATTTCTTCAATGCTGGCGCTTTTTGCACAGGCAAGGCTTTGAATATTCTAGCCAAAGCTTATGCTGAGAAAATTTATGCCCTACAAAGCGCTTTGGCGATTGATGTGCTTTATGGGCCAGCTTATAAAGGTATTCCCTTAGTGGCGGCGGTGGCAACGCAACTTTATCAAGATTACGGCTTGGATTTGCCATGGGCATTTAACCGAAAAGAAGCTAAAAATCATGGTGAAGGTGGGGTTTTGGTTGGCGCTGATGTGCGTGGGAAACAGGTTTTGTTGATTGATGATGTTTTAACTGCTGGAACGGCCATTCGTGAATCTCTTACTTTGCTGGAAAATTATGATGCTAAGGCTTGTGCTGTCGTGGTGGCTTTGGATAGAGCGGAGATTTTGCGCGAAGGTAAATCTGCTATTCAGTTGTTTAACGAAGAAACCAAACTCCCTACTCACGCCCTCTTACATTTTCAAGATTTACTGGAATTTGTGCGCCATCAAACCGATTTTTCTCCTTATTTAGAGGCGCTAGAGGTTTATCGTGCGAAGTATGGCGCAATGGCTTGAAAGAACATCACGGAAAGAGTAAACTAAAGCGCTTTTCAAGATATAGGCTTTAATGGTGCACTTGAAAATCTCGCGCCTAACCCCATAAAACATTTCGTAGTCTGTTTGATACGGACTACTTATCTCACACACAACGGCGCAATGCCGTTCTTCTTTCCTTAGCGCAAAGCGCTTATCTCTGGAGCCTTTCATGAGTAAAACTCTTTCTGTTTCACAAGCTGATTTTGAGCGTGTGGTATTACAAGCCGAACAACCTGTTTTGGTAGATTTCTGGGCTGAATGGTGTGGACCTTGTCGCATGCTTGCCCCTACTTTAGATGAAGTAGCCCAAAGCTTAGAAGGAAAAGCATTGGTGGTGAAAATCAATGTTGATGAAAATGGTGAGCTTGCTAGCCAATTCGGTATTCGTTCTATCCCTAATTTATTGTTGTTCAAAAATGGTAAAGTTGTTGATACTACCGTTGGTTTACAAAGCAAAAGCGCTTTGATTAATTTCATCAGCGCTCACTTATAAGCGCTTTCTTTTATCTCCAGCGCTCATTTGGGCGCTGTTTTTACATCACAGAATTCTATGAATCTTAGCGAGTTAAAACTCAAATCCCCCCAAGAAATCTTGAGTATTGCCGAAAGCTTGGGGTTAGAAGATATTTCACGCAAACGTAAACAAGATTTGATTTTCAGCATTTTAAAAGCTCAAGCCAAAAATGGAGAAGATATTATTGGCGAAGGTGTGCTGGAACTTATTCCTGATGGCTACGGCTTTTTACGTTCAGAAATAAATTCTTACCAAGCCAATCCTGATGACATTTATGTCTCTCCAAGTATTATTCGCCGTTGCAATTTGCGCACAGGCGATACCATCAAAGGGCGTATTCGCCCCCCCAAAGATAACGAACGTTACTTTACCCTCACCCGTATCGATACCATCAATTTTGAAGAACGACATGCCGCACGGCATAAAGTTGCCTTTGAAAACTTAACTCCCTTACATGCCGATGAGCAATTAAAATTGGAACTTGGCAATGGAACAAGTGAAGATATTACAGCACGAATGATTGATTTGATTGCCCCTATTGGCAAAGGGCAACGTGGATTGATTGTTTCTCCGCCAAAAGCAGGTAAAACAGTTATGTTGCAAAATATTGCACAATCCATTACCAACAATTACCCTGATTGCTATCTTATCGTGTTATTAATTGATGAAAGACCTGAAGAAGTCACAGAAATGCAACGTTCAGTACGTGGCGAGGTTATCTCATCAACGTTTGACGAACCCGCTACACGCCATGTTCAAGTGGCAGAAATGGTGATGGAAAAGGCAAAGCGTTTGGTAGAACATAAGAAAGATGTCGTTATTTTGTGTGATTCGATTACTCGTTTGGCACGCGCTTACAATACCGTTGCCCCCGCGTCAGGTAAAATTTTAACAGGTGGGGTTGATGCCAATGCGCTTCAACGACCAAAGCGCTTTTTTGGCGCAGCGCGTAACACAGAAGAGGCGGGTTCCTTAACCATTATTGCCACAGCTCTTATCGACACAGGTTCTAAAATGGATGAGGTTATCTATGAGGAATTTAAAGGCACGGGCAATATGGAAGTACATTTGAGTCGTCGTATTGCAGAAAAACGCATTTTCCCAGCTATTGATATCAATCCTTCTGGTACTCGCCGAGAAGAACTTATGATTGATAGTGATGTGCTGCAAAAAACATGGATTCTGCGCAAAATTCTTCACCCTATGGATGAAATTCAAGCGATTGAATTTTTATTTGAACGCTTGCGTAATACCAAAACCAACGATGATTTCTTCCATTCCATGAAGCATGGAAAATAATGCTTATCCACCTTTTATTCACAACAACATAACAGGAGAATCACAGTGAGCAAATCACTTTCATTACAATTACAAGACCCTTATTTAAATGCCATTCGCAAAGAGCGTATTTTGGTTTCCGTTTATTTGGTTAATGGCATTAAATTGCAGGGGCATATTGAATCTTTTGATGCTTTTGTTTTACTTTTACGCAACAACAATATCTCGCAAATGGTTTACAAACATGCTATTTCAACAATTGTTCCGTCACGCAATGTCCGTTTGCCTAATAGCCAAGATGCCAGTGATGAGGTTTTGGTAGAAGAACCCCATCACCATAGTGATCCACTGTATTGATGGAATCCACCTATCAAAACCATAAAAGCGCTTTGAATACTCACAAAGCGCTTTGTTGTTTGGAGCATTGAATGGGAAATTTGGTTATTGAACGCCAGAAAGGTGGCGAACGTGCAGCCTTGATACAAGTGAACATAGGAAAGGCTCATGACCCTGCGGTGGAAGAAGAGTTTCATCTTCTGGCTGAAAGCGCTGGCGCACAAGCGCTTTGGTGCCATCATTTTAATCGTGGCGAACCAGAACCACGGTATTACATTGGCAAAGGACAAGCAGAGCAAATCGCGGAAATGGTGAAGGCTCATGAGATTGAATTGGTGATTTTCAATGCCAAACTTAGCCCTTCTCAAGAGCGAAATTTGGAAAAGCTTTTATCAGCTCGAGTATTGGATCGAAGTGGTTTAGTGCTTGATATTTTTGCACAACGTGCCAGAAGCCACGAGGGTAAATTGCAAGTAGAATTAGCTCAGCTGAATCACTTGGCAACGCGCTTGGTGCGCGGTTGGACGCACTTAGAACGACAAAAAGGTGGCATTGGCTTGCGTGGGCCAGGTGAAACTCAGCTTGAAACCGATCGCCGTTTGCTTGCAGCACGTATCAAACAGCTGGAAACACGCTTAGAAAAAGTGCATAAACAGCGTGAAGAAAACCGAAAAGCACGAAAACGCCGTGAATTTCCAACCATTGCTCTAGCAGGTTACACCAACTCAGGTAAATCAACACTTTTCAATGCTTTAACCGATGCTTCTGTGTTAGCAAAAGACCAATTATTTGCAACGCTTGACCCTACCCTACGCAAACTGAACACCAGCCAGAATCCTACCCTTTTACTCGCCGATACTGTTGGTTTTATCAGCGATTTGCCACACGAATTGGTGGAGGCTTTTAAATCAACATTGGAAGAGACGATTTATGCAGATTTGATTGTACATGTGATTGATAGCCATGATGCAGAGCGGATAGAGCGTGAGGCTGTTGTCAATCAGGTGTTGAAGGAAATTGGTGCAGAACAAGTGCCTGTGGTTAAGGTATACAACAAAATCGATTTAACAGGCGAGTCTGCTCGCTTGGATTATGATGAACACGGCAAACTTTATCGCGCCCATCTATCTGCTTTAACAGGCGAAGGCGTTCTGGCTTTTCAAAGCGCTTTGTTTTCTTATTTTACAGGCGATTATGAATATGGCTGGCTAAAATTAGCTCCTGATGAGGGAAAAATTCGTGCCGCTTTATTTCGTGAACAAGCCATTTTGGAAGAATATCTTGATGAATTTGGGCATTATCGTTTGTTGATTAAGCTGGATAAAAAGCGCTTTTATCAGTTGCAATCTCAGTATAATCGCCCCATCTCTTTACAATCTGAACAACCACTATAGGGACTCCTACATGTTTAATTTCCTTCTCGGCTGCTATCAGACCGTCAAATCCCATGCGCCACACAAGGTTGCGCCCGAAGCTCCAATCGCTATGTCTACCCAAGACCCATGGGGCAATAATCCTAATCAACAGCCTCAACGCCCCAATCCCCATCAACCGCCCTCCTCTCAAAATCCTAACGATGCTCCGCCTGATTTAGATGAAATGCTGGATAAGCTTTTTAAAAATCTAGGTATTTCTCGTCAAGGTGGCAATGGTAACCAAGAACGCCCTTCTTCCCAGCATTCCCTGCCTCCTTTTGGTGGCAAAGCGCTTTTGGGATTAAGCGCTTTGGCTTTGGGTATTTGGTTAGCCACTGGGGTTTATACCGTTAAAGAGCGTGAACATGGTGTGGAAACTGTCTTGGGTAAATACCATTCCACTACCAAATCAGGCTTAAACTGGAATTGGCCAACCCCTATTGGACAGGTAGAAAAGCTTGATGTGCAATCGATTTCTACCATGCGCGTTGGGGAATTAAAAACTCAAAAAAGCAACGCCAGCACCAAAGAACAACGCACAGGGCAAATGCTGACCAGTGATGAAAATATCGTTGAAATCGGAGCAACGGTTCAATACCGTATCGCCGATGCAAAGCGCTTTTTATTCGCTGCCAATCGACCTGAAGATGTGCTGGCAGATATTGTCGTTTCTGCCATTCGCGAAGTTGTGGGAGCTAATACAGTTGATGATGTTCTGCGTGATCGCCGTAATGAATGGCCAGAACAAGCTAAGAGCATTATGGTTGATATTTTGAAGCAATATGATTTGGGCATTGAGATTGTTGCCTTTGAATTACAAGATGCGAGAGCGCCAGCAGAAGTGCAAGAGGCTTTCGAAGATGCGGTTCGAGCGCGTGAAGATGAAGAACGCGCAAGATTACAAGCAGAAGCTTTTGCGAACCAGCGTTTGCCTGCTGCGCGTGGTGAAGCCGAGCAGTTGCGCCAAAGCGCTCAAGCGTATCGTGCGCAAGTTTTGGCAAAAGCCAATGCAGATGTCAGCCGTTTCAATAACCTTTTGGCAGCCTATCAACTGGATAAACAAGTGATGCGTGAACGTTTGTATTTAGACACGATGACCAGTGTCTACCAAAACAGCCATAAAATCCTCATCGATGCTGATAATGCTACCCCAATCTTAAATTTGGGTGGGCAACAAAGCGCTTTGACAACAGAGAGAGAAGTAGTTCATGTGCCTGTGGTCAGCGCTGTTCAGCAGCAGCAACGCTCTCCAAGCGCTCCTGCCCAAGCTGATGTTAAAGCTCCAATCGAGCGCGATAGCCGTTCGCGTAGTCGCTAATAAAGGAAGAAAACCATGAATAGAATGATGAATGTATTGTTAATGGTGGCGATTGTGGCGAGCTTGCTGCTTTCGAATATGTTGTATTTGGTCAATGAGAGGCAAGTAGCAGTAGTCACCCAATTCCAGCGCTTAATTGATACCAAAGATTCCGCAGGGTTGAAAATAAAAATGCCTTTTATTCATAAGGTTGAGCGATTTGATGCCAGAATGCAACGCTTAGATGTGGATCCTGAAATGTTCATGACCAACGAGAAAAAATGGCTGTTGGTGGATTATTTTGTGGAATGGCGCATCAAAGATATTCGTACCTTTTACACCAGTGTACAGGGTAGCCTTGACCGTGCCAGCAGTTTATTGGATCAATTGGTCAAAGAGGGCTTACGTGGTGAATTTGTGAAATACACGGTTAAAGAAGCTATTGCTGAAGGTCGTGGTTCTATTATGGGCAATATTAGCTCTAAGCTCTCCGAAGATGCCTTACGCCGCTATGGGGTAGAAATTGTAGGTATTCGCTTGAAGCGAGTTGATTTTTCTGATGATATCCGAGCGCATGTGTTTGAGCGTATGCGAGCTGAGCGCGAAAGAGTTTCTAAATCTTTACGCGCACAAGGTGAAGAAAAATCACAAATTATTCGCGCTACTGCTGAGCGTGAAGCCTCTGAAATGTTGGCAAAAGCTCAAGAAGAAGCTTTAATCATGCAAGGTGAAGCAGATGCAGAAGCGGCAAAATTGTATGCCAATGCTTATGGTCAAGATTTAGAATTTTATCAATTTTGGCAAAGCATGAATGCTTATCGTGCGAGTTTAAGTGGCGAACAGAATACTTTGATTCTCAAGCCTGATAATCAATTCTTCCGTTACTTAGAACAAAGCACAGCACTTCCAAAGACAGAATCCTCGTTGGCGCAATAAAAAAGGTTGATGATGAAAGTTTGGTTGTTGGCAAGCGCTTTGATGTTATTTTTTGAAGGTTTTTTACTTTCGGTTGCGCCTGATAAATGGAAAAGCATTATGGTAGAGTTGGTGAGATTGCCAACTTCTCAACTGCGCAAAATTGGCTTATCGTTAAGCGTGGGAGCAGTGGTGCTATTGATGTTGTCGTGGCTGGCGGCATAATGATTTTGCAAAGCGCTTTGGTTACAAACAGTTTTACAGTCTGATTTCAGGCAAAGGAGCCTAATATGGGAACAAATTTGGTAGTTATTGGCGCTCAATGGGGCGATGAAGGCAAAGGAAAAGTGGTCGATTTGCTGACGGAAAATGTTGGCGCTGTCGTTCGTTTTCAAGGGGGTCATAATGCAGGTCATACCCTTGTGATTGATGGAAAAAAAACGGTATTACACCTCATCCCCTCAGGAATTTTGCATAAAAATGTTATCAGCTACATTGGTAATGGCGTTGTGTTATGTTTGGCGGCATTGTTCAAAGAGATTGAGGCTTTAGAAGAAGCTGGTGTTCCTGTGGCAGAACGTTTACGGATTTCGCCCGCTTGTGCGCTGATTTTGCCTAGCCATATAGCTTTGGATAAGGCTCGTGAGGCTGCTCGTGGCGAACAAAAGATTGGTACAACAGGTCGTGGTATTGGCCCTTGTTATGAAGATAAAATTGCCAGACGTGGTTTGCGTTTATCAGATTTAGAGAATCCAAAGCGCTTTGAAGAACGTTTACGCGAGTTGATGAAATTCCATAACTTCCAGTTGGAGCATTATTTCCATGCAGAGAAAATTGATGTTGAAGAAGTTTTATCCACTTGGTTAGCATATGCTGATCGCGTTCGTCCTTATCTAGCTGATGTAACACTGGAATTAGCTAAACATCAAAATCAAGGCGAACACATTATTTTTGAAGGTGCGCAGGGAGCAATGCTCGATATTGATCATGGCACTTATCCTTTTGTCACTTCATCAAGCACATCAGCTGGTGGCGCTGCTACTGGTTCAGGCATTGGACCACGTGATTTGGACTATATATTGGGCATTGTGAAAGCTTATTCCACGCGTGTCGGCAGTGGGCCTTTCCCAACAGAATTACACGATGATGTAGGCGCTCATTTGTCTAAAGTTGGGCATGAATTTGGTGCAACCACAGGACGCGCTCGTCGTTGTGGTTGGATTGACCTACCAGCTTTACGTCGTGCCATCATCAATTCCAGCATCACAGGTTTATGCATGACCAAGCTTGATGTGATGGACGAATTGAGCGAAATTAAGGTTTGTGTTGCCTATGAATATCAAGGAAAGCGCTTAGAGGTTGCTCCATTGGGGGCTGATGAATTGAGCCAGTGTCAGCCGATTTATGAAACACTTAAAGGTTGGAACGCGCAAACTTTCGGCATCACCAACTATGATGCTTTACCTTCATTAGCTCGCGATTATGTGGCGTATTTGGAAAAATGCTTGGGTGTGCCAATTGATATTGTCTCCACAGGCCCTGATCGCGTACAAACCATCATTCGCCGTCCTCTTTTTCACTAATCTATTTCCCCCAAATCCTCCCTTTTATAGGGAGGATTTTTTTGAGGTCTACTATGAAACTTTCTACCTATTGCGACCTGCTCATTCAGTGGCTTGAGGAAAAACGACAACAATATTATCAACTTGATGGCTATATGTTGGGGCTTTCAGGAGGTATTGATAGCGCGGTATGTGCACATTTGCTTGCGAAAACAGGCTCTCCCGTTCATATTTTGATGTTACCAGCTTCTGTTTCCAGTGAGCAGGATTTGCGTGATGCAGAGCAGGTTCTGCAGGATACTGGTCTGACTGGTCAGACAATATCCATCGAACCCCTTTATCAGCTTGCCCTAACCATGCTCCAAAGCGCTTTGCACCCTGCCCCAGAACGACAACAAGTGTTACACGGTAATTTAATGGCAAGAATTCGCATGCTGATGTTGTTTACGACAGCTCAAAGCCATCGAGCGATTGTGGTGGGAACCGATAATGCTGCCGAATGGCATACGGGATATTTCACCAAATTTGGTGATGGTGCAGCAGATGTCGTGCCACTGATTCACTTGCGCAAAGAGCAAGTCTATGAATTAGCAAAGTATTTGGGTGTTCATCGGCGTTTGATAGAGAAAGCTCCCAGCGCAGGATTATGGACAGGTCAAACCGATGAATCTGAAATGGGCGTGAGTTATGCAGAGCTTGATGCTTTCTTGCGTGGTGAAGCAGTTTCTGAGATTGCTCAAGAACGCATTAGCTTTTGGCATGAGCGTTCTCATCATAAACGCACACTGCCTCTAGCCCCTCCGCTTCCTCATTAAATCAACCTAAAGCGCTTTGCTTTATTCTACCCTAACCTCTTCATAAACCAACACAATCCCTACGCGGCAATATTCTTCCACTTCCATCAGTTGCCGCTGGTTGTGGTCGTGGTCTACCAATTGGGTATCTAAATCAGCAATGCTGGCAACATCTTGCACAAACTCCTCTGCCTCGCCTGCAACTTCTGGCGATAATTCTGACCAAACGCGTGTAACTGCCAAAGCCCAATCTGTTAAGGCTTCAGCACGCCAGCTCAGCGAGGTTTCGGTAGGGAGCATTAATTGATAGCTTAGGGTTTCAAGTTTCAGAGAATTTTCAATATGTTGTGCGAGCATGGCAAATGCCTTTTGCATCAAATCATTTGGGCTTTCTTGGAAGAATAAAAATTGGGGGTAACGCTCTACTTTATCGATAGCCACTAAAGCACTTAATACGCCATGAGCATACGATGGGCTAAACCATGCATTCTGTTGGTTGAGCAATTCATAAAAAGCTTGATAATCTAAGGTTGTGGTATTCATAAATATCCTTGTGAAAAAATCAAAAGTCTTATGCCTAAGCAAAGCGCTTTAGGGCTGATTAGCAACAGCCTATTGTATGTTACACTAATCTCTATTCCCTACTTGAATTCCTATTTTGAGGTTTCCCCTATATGGCACGATTAAATCTTGAAGAATTGCGCAAGGTGAGCGAAAAAACTGAAGCCCTTATGCGACATTGGCGTACATTAACCCATGAACATGAACAGTTAAAACAGAGCTATCAAGCCTTACAACAACAACATGAGCAACAATACATTGCCCATCAAGAGGCATTAAGTGGTGAACAAAGCCAGCATGAACAATTGGTTTCCTCGCTAAAACAAGGCTTTGAAGAAGATAAAGTCCAGCTAGAAACCAATTTCAAAGCCCAAATTGAGCAGCTGACGGAGCAATATGAAAAACAAATCCATGCCTTAAAACAACAGCTAAGCGCTTTGCAACGTGACCACAAAATCCTCTTTGACCGCATCTCAGGAGCCAGCTTATGAGCGAACAACAGCATGAATTAACCCATGAAACTATTCCTGTCAGCATTCGCTTGTTGAATGATGAATATTCTATGCGTTGCGATGTGAATGATCGTTTGTTATTTGAAAAAGCGGGGCAGGAATTCGATAGAATTTTGCGTAGCCTCTCAAACGAAAATGCTGAACGATCCAAAGAGCAATTGCTGATTTTGGCAGGTTTGAATATGACCTTTACCTTACTAAAAGAACGCCGTGCTGTAGAAGAAGAAATTTTAACCGCTAATCGTATTTGTGAGCATTTGGGTAGCAATCTTGATCAAACCATCAATGATTTCTAAGCCAAAACTTTTGTCCTTAGCCCCAAAGCGCTTTGGGGCTTTCTTTTTGAATCAGGAATTCCTATGAATATTCGCCTTTACCACTTATTGCCAAGACGATTTTTAAGCCGAATGATGTTTCATTTATCGCGTATCAAAACCCGATGGCTAAAAAACCTTATTATCCGTTGCTACATGCGTATCACAGGCGCAAAAACTGATTTCGCCGCTGAAAAAGATCCTCTTCAATATGAAAGCCTCAATGCTTTCTTCACACGAGCATTGGCAGAAGGTGCGCGACCTATCGATGGGCGTGCAGATGTATTGGTTAGCCCTGTTGATGGTCGTTGTGCAGAATATACCAACCACATTACAGAAAATACCCTACTTCAAGCCAAGAATATTATCTACTCTATCAGTGATTTACTTGGCTCAGAAGAATGGGCAAAGCGCTTTGAGGGTGGGCATGCGACAACCCTTTATCTCGCTCCTGATGATTATCATCGTATTCATATGCCTTGTGATGGCAAGCTAACGGCGATGCGTTTTTGTAGAGGCGATAAACACAGTGTATCCCTTGCTTTACTCAATCAAATCCCACAAATTTTTGCAGGCAATGAGCGTGTGGTTTGTTGGTTTGAAACTGAATTTGGCGAAATGGCGATGGTGTTGGTTGGGGCATTGAATGTTAGCAGCATGAGTACCGTTTGGCATGGTGATGTGTTGGACAATGGTCAGGATAATCTGTATCACTACAACAACCAAAGCTATCGCAAAGGTCAAGAAATTGCGCGGTTTAATTTAGGCTCTACCGTTATTTTACTCACGCAAAAACAAGCCCCACATTTCCAAAGCGCTTTGATGGAAAGTGGCGATAAAGTTTATTTGGGGCAGGCAATTACGGTTGCTGATTGATGAAAATTGAGATTTTTACCGATGGGGCATGCAAAGGTAATCCAGGCATTGGTGGCTGGGGAGCCTTGCTTCGCTATGGTGAATATGAAAAAGCGCTTTGTGGTGCTGAAGGCTACACGACCAATAATCGCATGGAATTGATGGCAGTTATTCAAGCTTTACGCACCATTAAACGACCTCTTCCCTTATGCATCACCACCGATTCCAATTACGTCAAACAAGGTATGACGGAATGGCTGCCCAAGTGGAAACAAAAAGGCTGGCGTGGCGCCAATCAACAACCCATTAAAAACCAAGATTTATGGCAAGAGCTTGACCAGCTTGTTCAAGCTTATGAAATTGAATGGCGTTGGGTTAAGGGGCATAGTGGACATAAAGATAATGAACGGGTTGATGAGCTTGCCAACCAAGCTATTGCCCAATGGCGTGCACAACAAGCCAAATGAACATATTGTCACTTTGTGGTATGATACCTAAGGCTCAAAGCGCTTTGTTTGGCGTTTTGATTACTTAAAAACTTAGTTTTATTAAAGGAGTTTATGATGCGTTTTCTTATCGTTGCGATGGGTCTTGCTTTAAGTGTTCAAGCTTATGCTGCGCCTAAAGAACCTTATACCCAAGCTGGTTTTAATGTTCGCCAAGCTGAAGAACAGCAAGCCCCTATTCATTGGGTTTCTGTTGAGCAAATTAAAGCCAGCTTAGAAGGCGTGCCACCCATGAATGTAAGCTTTGATATTGATGATACCGTTTTGGCAAGCAGCGGTTGCTTCTTCTATGGTCAACAAAAATATTCGCCTGATAATTTCGATTATTTGAAGAATCAAGATTTCTGGGACGAAATCAACGCAGGTTGCGATAAATATTCTCTGCCTAAGCATTCTGCCAAAGCGCTTATTGCTATGCACCAAGAACGTGGCGACCAAGTATTCTTCATTACAGGGCGAACAGCGGGTAAAGAAGATGGCGTTACTCCTGTTTTGGAGCAATATTTGGGTGTAAAAAATATGCAGCCTGTCAATTTCTCAGGCGGTCAGAAACATGATTACAAATATGGCAAAACAACTTATATCGTCAAACATAATGTTAAACTCCATTATGGCGATTCTGATGATGATATTTTGGCTGCCAAAGAAGCGGGTATTCGCGGTATTCGTGTGTTACGCGCTGCCAACTCAACCTATGAGCCTTTCCCTCAAGCAGGCGGATATGGTGAAGAAGTATTGGTGAATTCTAGCTATTAAATGCTAGCCCAAATCAGGTAAGCAACCAAAACCCCCATATTGATGGGGGTTTTTTGTGGGCAAAATACGAGATTTACCAAAGCGCTTTGGCTTAACGGCGATGGTAGTTCGGTGGTTCTTTGGTAATGGTCACGTTGTGAACGTGAGATTCCTGAATACCTGCGTTACTGATACGAACAAATTTCGGCTTGGTTCGCATCTCATCTAAGTTATGACAACCCACATAACCCATTGATGAACGCAAGCCACCCATCAGTTGTTCAACAACACCTGAGAGCGCTCCTTTATAAGGAACACGACCTTCAATGCCCTCAGGTACAAATTTTTCGGCTTTTTGTCCTGCTTGGAAATAGCGGTCTGCAGAGCCAGAACTCATTGCCCCCAATGAACCCATACCACGATAAGATTTATAGGAGCGACCTTCAAATTGTTCTACTTCGCCAGGTGATTCTTCGGTTCCTGCCAATAAACCGCCAACCATCACTGCGTGCGCTCCAGCAGCAAGCGCTTTGGCAATATCACCAGAATAACGCAAGCCACCATCAGCAATAAGGCGAGTTTCACGCCCCAAAAGCGCTTTGGCAATATTATGAATAGCAGAAATTTGCGGCACACCAACGCCTGCTACAATTCGCGTGGTACAAATAGAGCCAGGCCCAATCCCCACTTTCACCACATCAGCACCTGCATCGGATAAAGCAAGAGCAGCATCTGCTGTGGCGATATTACCACCAACCAGAGTCAAATCAGGATATTGACGGCGTAATGTGCGTACCATATCTAAAACGCCTTTAGAATGACCATGTGCTGTATCCACCACAATCAAATCCACCCCAGCAGCCACTAAGCGAGCAGCGCGTTCTTCGGTATCTGCTCCTGTACCAACAGCTGCACCAACACGTAAACTTTCATTCGCATCTTTACATGCCATAGGATAATCTCGAGCGCTGCGCAAATCTTTCACTGTTAAAAGACCTTTGAGGGCAAATTTTTCATCAACCAGCAACAGTTTTTCTACACGATGCTTATGTAAAAGCGCTTTGATTTCTTCACGCGAGGTTCCTTCTTGTGCAGTAATGAGTTTGTCTTTAGGTGTCATAACTTCGCGCACCAAAACATGGTCTTCTTGGTAACGTAAATCCCGTCGTGTCACAATCCCTACCAATTGCCCATTATCTAACACAGGCAAGCCTGAGAATTTATGCTCGCGAGTAATTTCGCGTACTTGTCCAACTGTTGCATCAAGTGTGGTCGTTAAAGGGTCACGCACGATACCAGCCTCAAAGCGCTTTACCTTGCGCACTTCATCAGCTTGTTGCTCAGGGCTTAAATTTTTATGAATAACTGCCATACCACCCAATTGTGCCAAAGCAATAGCAAGGCGAGATTCAGAAACAGTATCCATCGCGGCAGCAAATAACGGAATATTTAACTGAATTTGACGTGATAATTGCACCTTTAAATCTACATGACGAGGCAGCACTTCGGAGTAATCAGGAATTAACAGAACATCATCAAACGTTAGTGCTTCTTCTACGATGGTTAGCATGGTTTTACTCCATTGGGTTGTTAAGATGGCGAGTTATTATACAATAAAGCCTCCTTATCGGAGGCTTGGACTATGTGCCTTTAGAGGCGTTCTTTATCGTGGGGCAAACCAACCACGCCTACCTTTTCTTGCCAAGTATTGATAATTTGGCAGAATAAATCGGCGGTTAATTCCGCATCATATTTGGCACCGTGTGCTTGTTCGCCGTCATAATCTAGCCCTGCAAGTTTGGCAATACGCGCGAGAACCGTTTGACCATAAGCTAGTGCGCCGAGTGTCACAGTATCAAAGGTGCTAAAAGGGTGAAAGGGATTATGCTTGTATTTAATACGCTCCACCATCGCGTTGATAAAGCTCAAATCAAAGCCTGCATTATGCCCAACCAAAATAGAACGTGTGCAATTGAGCTGTTTTTGATGCTTGCGAATATCGCCAAATAAGCGTTCTGCCACTACCCGCTCATCAAAGGCTAAACGCAAAGGATGGAAGGGGTCAGAGATGCCATTGACTTTGAGCGACTCAGGGTCAAGCAATGCTCCTTCAAAAGGCAAAACATGGTAGTGCAAAGTTTCTTTGCGCTCTAAAAGCCCAGCCTCATTAAAATCCAATAACACAGCTGCCACTTCCAGCAAAGCATGCTTTTTCGCCTCAAATCCCCCTGTTTCTACATCAACCACTACAGGCATGAAGCCACGAAAGCGCTTTTCCATCAAATCTGACACATCAACTCCTTATTGTTTTAAATAACGCATGGCAGCTTGGGTATAAATCCACATAGAATGCAAAGTTAGCACCGTTGCGAGGATCAAAAGCGCTTTGCCAATGCCCCAAATGGGAATGCCCCATAAGGCTTTTTGATAAATCAAAAAGCCTAAAGCAAACATTTGTGCTGTTGTTTTCCATTTGCCCATTTTAGAAACCGCTACTACATCTCTTTTGCCTAGCCCTGCCAGCCATTCCCGTAAAGCCGAAATCCAAATTTCTCGCCCAATGATGACAATGGAGCAAAACATCAACCAATATTCAGGACGAGCTTGCAAAATCACAATCAACACAATCGCCACCATCAGCTTATCTGCAACGGGGTCAAGGAATGCGCCAAAAGCGCTTTCTTCTTTCAGTGTTCTGGCTAAATAGCCGTCAAAAAAGTCACTGATACAAGCAATAAAATAAACGCCCACTGCTAACCATTGGTTCCATGATTCAGGGTGAAAATAAAAAGTCACCACAAATAAAGGAATCAACCAAACCCTTAATAAAGTCAAGCGCATTGCCCAACCACGAAAACGCTCCATATCGTTACCTGCTCTATTAGCCAATTAAGTTTTATTCATGGGCTTATTATAGAACGTTCGAGGCATAAAGCCCACCAAAGCCTTAAATAGGGTGTAAAGCTTCAAAAATATTCTCCGCAAGAGTCAAACTAATACCTTCCACCATCGCCAAATCTTTAGCACTTGCCTTCATAACACCTTCCAATCCGCCAAAATGTTTGAGCAAAGCTTGTCGGCGTTTAGCTCCCACACCTTTAATTTGGCTTAAGCGAGATTGGTGGCTGGTTTTGGTGCGTGCTTGACGATGAGCGCCAATAGCAAAACGATGAGCCTCATCTCGAATATGCAAAATTAAATGCATGGCAAGGCTATTAGATGGCAAGTGCATGGGCTGCCATGTTTTTGTTTGTTTCATTTCAGGCAACCAAAATTGCTCTAAGCCAGCCTTTCTTCCTAAACCTTTGGATACGCCGATGATTTGTATCGATTTTGAAAGTGCTAATTTTTCCACTACTGCTAAAGCTGCATTTACCTGCCCTCGCCCACCATCAATAAAGAGAATATCAGGCAAAGCGCTTTGTTCTTTTTCGCTGGCTTCACGTTCCAACCGTAACAGCCTCCTCTCAACCACCTGAGCCATCGCCGCATAATCATCACCTGAGGCAATATCTTTAAGCTTGAACAAACGATAATCTGATTTCACCGCACCTCGCTCATCAAAAACCACACAAGATGCCATCGTATCTGAGCCTTGCGTATGGCTGATGTCAATGCATTCAAGCCGCTTGGGAACACGCGCCAAGCCAAAGGCTTCTGCAAGTGCGACAAAGCGCTTTTGCATAGAAAGCTGATTGGAAAGGCGTAAAGCTAGGCTATGTTTGGCATTATTGAGTGTACTTTCCAAAAATTGGCGTTTTTCTGCGCGAGCCTGATGATGAATCACTACGGAATACTCTAAGCCTTTATCTTTCACACGCTGTGTAAGCAATTGCTCCAAAGCGCTTTGGGCATCTTGAGGCAATGGTTGGCTCAAAAGTAGCAGAGGTGGCGCAGGTCTCCTATCATAAAATTGTGCAATAAAAGCAGATAAAACTTGTTCTTCACTTGCCTCTTCAGGCAAATGTGGAAAATAAGATTCGCGACCTACATTATGCCCATTACGATAAAACTGTGCATAAACACACGCCTCGCCATAATCAATCGCAACCGCCAGAACATCAACATCAGCATGCCCTGCAATGGCGAATTGATGCTGTGTGAGCTGACGCAAAAGTTGGATTTGGTCACGACAAATAGCCGCTTGCTCGTAACGCTCGGCTTCTGAGTGGCGCATCATCTTTTCAGTAAGATGACGAATAAGCTCATCATTTTTACCTTGAAGAAAAGCTCGCATATCCTGCAAGCTATCGCGATAATCTGACGTTTCAATGTAACCCACACAAGGAGCTGTGCAACGGGCAATTTGGTATTGTAAACAAGGACGTGTTCGGCTATTGAAAACACTGTCTTCACAAGGGCGAATGCGGAATAATTTTTGCAACATCTCCAAAGCGCTTCGGGCTGCTTGCACGTTAGGATAAGGGCCAAAATATTCCCCTGTTTGTCTATGATTCATACCAATTCTTGCTAACATCAGGCGTGGGAAGGCATGAGCAGATAAGGCAATGTATGGATAGGATTTATCGTCTTTTAGCAGAATATTGTATTTGGGTTGATGAGCTTTGATGAGATTGCTTTCTAAGATAAGAGCTTCCAATTCATTCGAGGTGATGGTGGTGCTAATATCTACCACTTGACTCATCAAAGCTCTTGTTTTAGGGCTTAAATCTTCACGAAAATAACTGGCTAAGCGCTTTTTTAAATTTTTCGCTTTGCCAACATAAAGCACTTTCCCTTCTCGATTACGCATTTGATATACGCCAGCTTGCTGGCTGACGTGTGTTAAGAAAATGCGAGGGTCAAAATGGCGTCGTGTTTCCATTAAAATATTTGATATTCAAGTTATTTAAGATCAGAGAGATAGTTGCAAATAGAAAGCCAATCCTCATGAGTATCTACGCCATGAGGTGGCGCTGATTGAACTTGACCAACCGCAATGGTTAAACCATGTTCTAAAAAACGCAATTGCTCGAGTTTCTCGGCTTGCTCTAATGGGGTTGGGCTTAATTGAGTGTAACGTTTTAAGGTTTTTGCACGATAAGCATAAATGCCTAGATGCCGCAAATAAGGGAATGCCCCACCATCTCGCACCACAGGTATTGGCGCACGACTAAAATAAAGCGCTTCTCCAGCCTGATTGCATACAACTTTCACCACATTCGGAGAATCAGGATTCATACACGGGCAAGCTAAAGTTGCCATAGCTGCGTTAGGATTGGCTTGTAAAGTATGCACAACTTGCTGAATTAATTCAGGCGGTAATAAAGGCTCATCACCTTGTACATTCACTACAATAGCTTCATCGTCAAAGCGCTTTGTTATCACTACTTCTGCGAGCCTCTCTGTGCCATTGTCATGGCTAGGTTGGGTGGCGATTGAAGGGATTTGGTGGTCATCGAGAATCTTGCGTAATGCTTCATCATCATAAGCAACCAATACTGGAAAACCTGCCCTCATCGCTTGTTTAGCGGTTCGTACAATTAAAGGTAAGCCATGAACATCAAGCAGCATTTTATTAGGTAGGCGTGTTGAACGTAGGCGTGCTGGAATGATAATAGATATAGAGGAATCCATGCGTTTCTCCAATTGTAAAGAATGATGGTAGATATTATGAGGCGATTCTATGGGATTGGGTAGAGACTGTTTTTTGTTTTTGGTTTTGTTTTTATTTTTTTGTTCATTTGTTATTATTTAATAATTTGCATTATGACAAATATAATAAAGCACTTGATGGTAACTTTTCTACAGCCTTTGCCCAAAGCGCTTGGTTTTTTCTTACTCAAAAGGCTTGCCACGCCAAAGTGCTTGGCTATAATTGCCTTTATGGCTTTATCACTTTGGAGATACTCATGAATTACTGGTACCAACGCTCATTGCTACGCATCGCTGACCACCCAGCCTCTGCTATTCACACACTGATTGAACTCGCTACCCTACTAAAATCTGCCAAAAAATCAGGACAAGAGCATGCTTATTTACGTGGTAAAAATATTGTGTTGATTTTTGAGAAAACGTCGTCACGCACACGTTGTGCTTTCGAAGTTGCTTGTTTTGATCAAGGAGCTAATCCTACTTTTATCAGCTCAAAAGATAGTCAAATCGGCGATAAAGAAAGCATTGCCGATACTGCCCGTTTGTTCAGTCGTCTTTACGATGCCATTGAGTATCGAGGATTTGCACATGCAAAAGTTCAAGAATTGGAGCGTTTTGCAACAGTTCCTGTCTACAATGGTCTAACCGATGAGTTCCACCCTACCCAAATGCTTGCTGACATGCTAACTATGCAAGAGCATACGGGCAAAGCGCTTTGTGATATTTCCTTTGCCTACTTAGGCGATGCTCGATTCAATATGGGCAATTCTTTACTTTTAACAGGGGCATTGCTAGGCATGGACGTTCGTATCGCAGCCCCCAAAGCGCTTCAGCCAAGTGAAGCCATTTTATCCGAAGCAAAGCGCTTAGCAGCCCAATCTGGTGCAAAAATCCTCATCACCGAAGATGCCCAAATGGCTGTGCAGGGAGTTGATTTTGTTCACACTGATATTTGGGTTTCTATGGGTGAAGCTAAAGAAGTATGGGAAGAACGCATCAAACTGTTGATGCCCTACCGCATTACCCCAGAATTGATGAAACACGCTCACCCAGCCGCCAAATTCATGCACTGCCTACCCAGCTACCACGATAGAAATACCCCTACAGGTGAACAGTTTTACCAGCAATATGGCTTAGAAGGGATTGAAGTGGATAATGCTGTCTTTGAACAACACGCTGAAGTGGTCTTTGACCAAGCTGAAAACCGAATGCACACCATCAAAGCGCTTTTGGTTGCAACCTTATGCCCCACCCTGCCTTCTCAGGATTCGGTATGCAATTAACCGTTGAACAACTTCATCATCATTATCAAAAACGTACCATTTTGCAGGATATTTCCTTTCAGCTCCCTGCTGGAGAAATTCTATGCATCATTGGGCCATCAGGGTGTGGCAAATCAACTTTATTACGCCTTTTAGGTGGCTTAGAAGCTCCCAGTTCGGGCAAGATTTACACGGAAGGTCAGCCACCCCAAAGCGCTTTGAATCCGCTCACCTACGTCTTCCAAGATTTTGCTCTGCTCCCTTGGAAAAAAGTTTATGACAACATTGCTTTGGTTCTACAGCACCATCGCCTTTCAGCGGAAGAACAGCATTCACGCATCATGAATGTTCTAGCACGTACTCAGCTAACCGACTTCGCCCATGCATGGATTCATCAACTCTCAGGAGGCATGAAACAAAGGGTTGCAATTGCACGAGCATTGGCGGTTAATCCTGCCATTATGTTGCTTGATGAACCTCTATCCGCACTTGATAGTCAAACCAAAGAATTGGTTTTGGAGGATTTTGTGCAACTATGGCAACAACAACCCTTTTCCGCCGTTTATGTCACCCATCATTTAGGTGAGGCGGTTCGTTTGGGTCATCAGATTATGGTGTTATCCAGACGGCCTGGCAGAATCCGCAGCATCATTCGTGTGGATACCCCCATTTCCGAACGCCACAAACATGACCCACACCTTGTCGCTCTTGAGGAAGCGCTTTGGCAAGAAATGCGCCAAGAAATTATCGAAGCTGACCGAGAGTTAGAAACAGGAGCGAAAACATGAGCCATCATTTAGCCTCAGAAATTCAAACCCCTATTCCGCTGCGCCAACATCATTTTGGTCAAACAGGGCATTGGTGGCAAAGCGCTTTGATGTTTTTGGCGCTATTGTTACTATGGGAAGGAGCTGTTCGTTTCGGTTGGCTCAATCGGGCTTTTATTGCCGCCCCCAGCGAAATTTATCATCAACTGGTACAACTCTGGAACTCTGGCGAACTGCTCAAACACCTCGCCGCCTCCCTCAAACGATTAGGCTTTGGCTTTGGCTTAGGAAGCGCTTTGGGCGTGTTGGTTGGAGTGATGATTGGTATTTCTCGACTGGCGCGTGCAACATTATTACCCCTAAGTTCAGCTCTATTTCCTGTGCCAAAAGTAGCATTATTGCCATTGTTTTTGGTGTGGTTTGGCATCGGAGAAGGCTCAAAAATAGCCACTATTGCCTTTGGCACCTTTTTCCCAACGGTTATCGCAACCTATAGCGCCATTGATGGCGTGGATAGAAGCCTGATTCGCATGGGTATTGCCTTTGGTGTTCCTCAGCCAACCATTATTCGCCATATTCTTTTACCAGGTGCGATGGCTGGCATTTTTGCAGGCTTTCGTATCTCCATCTCTATTGCCATTACACTCTTAGTAGTAGCTGAGATGATGAATGCCCATTATGGCATTGGCGCTTACATTTCTAATGCAGGCGCTTTGTATCAAATTGACCAATTGCTAGCTGGCGTAGTGATTCTGGCATTGCTTGGGTTAGTATTGGGCACACTCATGACTTTCATTGAACGTTGGATTTTACGATGGAGAAATTAATCTTTCCCACCCTTTTCGCTTTTTTAACCCAAAGCGCTTTGGCTGATACCCCGCCTCCTGTGGCTTTGTTATCTCCTGCCAATCAAGCCCCAGAAAGCGCTTTACCTATGCCATCACAAGCTCCTTCAAATCATGAAGCCGTTCCAGCAGTTTGGAATGATTACGCTAAAGTAGAAAGCATGGCGCAAAATGGACAGGCTACCGAAGCTCTTGCTCTACTTGAAACTCGACTCACTCAAGCCCCTAACGATGCCAAAGCCTCTTATCTGAAAGGCTTAATCTTAATGCAATTGGGTAGACGAGAGAATGCAGAGGCTTGGTTCTTAAGTATGCGACAACAATTCCCCAAACTGCCTCAGCCATACAATGCGCTTGCTGTGATTTACCAAGCTCAAGGCAAACTCATCGAGGCAGAACTCATTTTACGCGAACTTAGCCAAGCCCACCCAGAACAAAAAAATGTACATCGTAATCGAGGAGAAATTTACCTCCAGTTAGCACAAAGCGCTTTTGAAAAGGCACATCAACAAAATCCCGATGATGCTATGATAAACGAGCGTTTGGAAGCACTATCTAAATTACTTCCCAAAGATAAATAACTCAAAAAGGTCATATATTTATGAATGAACAGCAACAGAAAGCGCTTAGCGCTGTTTTAGCTCAATTAGACAAGCAATTTGGTAAAGGCACTGTCATGCGTCTTGGCGACCAAGTGAACCAAAATATTGAAGCTATTTCCACAGGCTCTTTAGGCTTGGATATTGCTTTAGGGATTGGTGGTCTTCCCAAAGGTCGTATTGTGGAGATTTACGGCCCTGAATCCTCAGGAAAAACCACGCTCACTTTGCAAGTCATTGCAGAGGCACAAAAAGAAGGCGGAGCCTGTGCTTTTATTGATGCTGAACATGCTCTTGATCCTATTTACGCACGTAAATTAGGCGTTAATACTGATGATTTATACATTACTCAACCTGACACAGGTGAACAAGCTCTTGAAATTGCTGATGCTTTGGTTCGCTCTGGCGCATTTTCTGTGATTGTAATTGATTCCGTTGCAGCTCTCACGCCTAAAGCCGAAATCGAAGGCGAAATGGGCGACTCCCATATGGGTCTACAAGCGCGTTTGATGAGTCAGGCCTTGCGCAAATTAACCGCCAATATCAAAAAAGCCAATACGCTGGTTATTTTCATCAACCAAATCCGTATGAAAATTGGAGTCATGTTTGGCTCACCTGAAACCACCACAGGCGGCAATGCGCTTAAATTCTATGCTTCTGTTCGTATGGATATTCGCCGTACAGGTTCTGTTAAAGATGGCGAAGAAGTGTTGGGCAGCGAGACTCGCGTCAAAGTGGTGAAAAACAAAGTTGCACCTCCCTTCAAACAAGCGACATTTGACATCATGTATGGCGAAGGTATTTCGCGCATTGGTGAGATTATCGATTTGGGGGTTGCTGCCAGTGTGATTCAAAAATCAGGAGCTTGGTACAGCTACAATGGTGAGAAAATTGGGCAAGGCAAAGAAAAAGTCCGCCTGTTTTTGAAAGAAAATCCGAATCTTGCAACAGAAATTGAACGCGCCATTCGCGATAAATTCTTAAGTGGCGAGGTTAGCAATGAAATGAGTGAAGCAGACAAACAAAGTGCTGCCGCTGATGCCGAAGACCATGAAGACAACTTCTGATTTTCACAGCCTAAAATCGTATCTTCTCCGCCTGTTGTCTACACGTGAATACAGCTTGGCGGAGTTACGCCACAAAGCGCTTTGCCATCGCAAAAGCTTTTCGCCTGATTTGGTTGAGCAGGTTTTATCAGAATTACAGCAACTGGATTTACAAAATGATGCTCGATTTGTGGCAAGCTATTTACGCAGCAAAGCCTCGCGTGGTCAGGGTTTACGCAAAATCCAAAGCGCTTTGCATGACAAAGGCATCTCACGAGAACAAATCCAACAAGCTTTAGCCGATGCTCAATCCGAAGGGGAAGCTTTGGATTTTGCCCAAAGCGCTTTGGCACTTTATCAACGCAAATACCCTAATCCTCCCCAAACACCTCAGGAACGCGCAAAACGTATGCGTTTTCTGGCTTCGCGTGGTTTCGACTTTTCAACCATTCAAACCGTCATGAAAACCTGAAAAAACGCGCCTTCTTTCCCTTGATTATCTACGGTAACATCATGAAAAAACTATCAACGCAAGAAATCCGCCAAAAATTCCTTCAGTATTTTGCTGAACATGGGCATAAAATTGTGCATTCTGCCTCATTGGTTCCTGGTAATGATCCAACATTGCTGTTTACCAACGCGGGCATGGTGCCATTTAAAGATATTTTCACAGGCGCAGAAAAACGCGATTATCATCGCGCCACCTCATCGCAACGTTGCGTCCGCGCTGGTGGTAAACATAACGATTTGGAAAATGTTGGCTATACCGCTCGCCATCACACTTTCTTTGAAATGCTCGGCAACTTCTCTTTTGGCGATTATTTCAAAGCTGATGCCATTCCCTTTGCTTGGAATTTAATTACACAAGTTTTTGGTATTCCAAAAGAAAAACTCTTGGTTACGGTCTACCATGAAGACGATGAAGCCTTCAATATCTGGCATGAAGTGGTGGGCTTACCCAAAGATAAAATTATTCGTATCGGCGATAAAGCAGGCAAAGGAAAATATGAGTCAGACAATTTTTGGGCAATGGGCGATACAGGCCCATGTGGCCCTTGTTCTGAGATTTTCTACGATCACGGCGCTGATGTTTGGGGTGGGCCTCCTGGTTCTGCAGAAGAAGATGGCGATCGTTTCATTGAAATTTGGAACATTGTTTTCATGCAATTTGAACGCGATGCCTCAGGTAATATGAAGCCATTGCCCAAACCCTCCATTGATACGGGCATGGGATTAGAGCGTATTGCAGCTGTACTTCAAGGTGTCCATTCCAATTATGAAATCGATATTTTCCAGCATCTGATTCAAAGCGCTTCAGAGGCGACAGGCTACCGTGAAGATTTACACCACCCTTCCCTCAAAGTGATTGCTGACCATATTCGTGCCACCGTTTTCCTCATGGTTGATGGCGTTCTGCCAGCCAATGAAGGACGCGGTTATGTATTACGCCGTATTATGCGCCGCGCTATTCGTCATGGTTATAAATTAGGGCAAAAACAGCCGTTCTTCCATCGTTTGGTTGCAACTCTGGTCGCTGAAATGGGCGAAGCCTACCCTGAAATTCGAGAAGCTCAGCAACGCATCGAACAAGCCATTTTGCGCGAAGAAGAACGTTTTGCTCAAACACTTGATTCAGGCATGGCAGTTTTAGAACGCGATTTAAGCGCTTTGAGTGGCACAGAAATTGCTGGCGAGACTGTCTTCAAACTTTATGACACCTTCGGCTTCCCTGTTGATTTAACAGCTGATATTGCTCGTGAACGCGGCTTAACGCTGGATATGAAAGGCTATGAACAAGCGATGGAAAAACAGCGAGAACTCGCCAAAAGTGCTGGTAAATTCAAAGCCAACACCCACTATCCGCTGACAGGCAAAACCCAATTTTTGGGTTACACCGAAGAGCAAAGTGAATCCAGCATTGTGGCTATTTTCGTTGATGGTCAAGAAGTAAGCGCTTTGAGTAGTGGCGATCCTGCGGTGATGGTTTTGAATCAAACCCCCTTCTATGGAGAAAGTGGCGGGCAAGTGGGCGATCACGGTCTCATTATTGGCGAATTTGGCACTTTTATTGTGCAAGATACACAAAAACAAGGTGATAATTTGCTCCATTTTGGCATGCTACAACAAGGTGAGTTACGTCAAGGGCAATCAGTTAAAGCCGAGATTTACAGCGTACGCCGTGCGCAAATCAAACGTCATCACTCAGCCACTCACCTATTACACAAAGCGCTTCGCGAAACACTTGGCACTCATGTGCAACAAAAAGGCTCGTTGGTTGATGAGTTCAAAACCCGTTTTGACTTCTCTCATGATAACGCCTTAACTGATGAAGAATTGGTGCAGGTGGAGAATCGCATCAATGCCCAAATCCTTGCCAACACCCCTATTATCATTAAAGAAATGCCTTTTGATGAAGCCAAAGCGCTTGGCGCAATGGCGCTTTTTGGTGAAAAATATGGTGATGTAGTGCGTGTGGTACGCATGGGTGAAAATGATTATTCGATTGAGCTTTGTGGTGGTACACATGTGGCGAACACAGGCGATATCGGTTTGGTGAAAATTGTTTCTCAATCGGCTGTGTCAAGTGGGGTTCGCCGTGTTGAATGCGTGGCAGGGCAAGCTTTGATGGAGATTTTCCGTGAAGGCACACAAAGAATGCAACAACTGACCGCCATCTTAAAAACCGATACGCCTCAAATAGTTGAGCGTGTCATTGGCTTGCAACAACAGCTTAAAAATGCTGAACGCGAAATTCAAAACCTCAAACGCCAACTTGCTACAGGGCAAGGGGCTGGTTCAGAAAGTTTACGCGAAATTCATGGCTGGAAAGTTTTAGCGGTTCGCCGTGATGGTTTTGATAACGCCACTTTGCGCGATACTGCTGACCAATTACGCGATAAACAACAAGCTGATGCCGTTATCATCGGCGCTGTTGATGAGGATACCGCTCGTTTGGTGGTATCGGTTTCGAAAGCTGCTGTTGAGCGTGGCTTGCACGCAGGCAATATTATCAAAGTTTTGGCAGAGAAAATTGGTGGCAAAGGCGGTGGTCGTCCTGACTTTGCACAAGCAGGTGGCAAAGAGGTTGCCCAGCTAGAAAGCGCTTTGGCTGCTCTTGAATCTGCTTTACCACCAGCGTAATCTAACCCCAAAGCGCTTTGCAGGAGACTCCCCAAAGCGCTTTGTCTTTCCTCCTATTTGGCTATTATTTTATTGATTATTCATAGGACAACACATGGCATTAATCGTACAAAAATATGGCGGCACTTCAATGGGTTCCATTGAGCGCATTGAAAATGTTGCCGAACGCGTGATTCGTACACGCCAAGCTGGGCATGATGTGGTGGTCACGGTTTCCGCCATGAGTGGCGAGACCAACCGCCTCATCAAGCTCGCCAATGACATTACCAAACGCCCGAACCCTCGTGAAATGGACGTTATTATGAGTACAGGCGAACAGGTCAGCATTGCACTTTTAGCGATTGCTCTGGAAAAACGTGGACAGCCCGCTATCTCGATGACAGGCGCACAAGTGAAAATTGAAACCGACAGCGCCCACACCAAAGCTCGTATTCGCTCTATCGATGATACCAACATTCGCAAAGCGCTTTCTGAGGGCAAAGTGGTTGTGGTGGCTGGATTTCAAGGCGCTGACTCTGAAGGTAATATCACCACTTTAGGTCGTGGTGGCTCGGATACCACAGCGGTTGCTCTTGCCGCTGCTTTAAAAGCTGATGAATGCCAAATTTACACCGATGTTGATGGCGTTTACACCACTGACCCACGCGTAGAACCCAAAGCCCGAAAACTTAACCGCATTACTTTTGAAGAAATGTTGGAAATGGCGAGTTTAGGCTCAAAAGTGTTACAAATTCGCTCAGTTGAGTTTGCAGGAAAATACAAAGTGCCTTTGCGTGTTCTTTCTTCTTTTGAGGAAGGCGAGCATTCAGGAACATTAATCAGTTTAGAAGAAGGAAATGAAATGGAATCAGCGGTTATTACAGGCATTGCGTTCAATCGTGATGAGGCGCAAATCAATGTGGTTGATGTTTTAGACCAACCTGGCGTGGCGTATCAAATTTTAGCGCCCGTAGGAGATGCCAATATCAACGTGGATATGATTATCCAAAACATTGGCGAAGACGGCAAAACCGATTTCACCTTCACTGTCGCCCAAACCGATTACGATCAAACCCTTGAAATTTTGAAAAAACAATTCCCTGAAGGCGGTTCGGTTAAAGTTTCGGGTTCACCCATTGCGAAAGTTTCTGTTGTGGGCGTGGGCATGCGTTCGCATGCATCGGTTGCTAGTCGCATGTTCCAAGCTCTTGCGAAAGAAGGCATTAATATTCGTTTGATTAGCACATCAGAAATCAAAATCTCGGTAGGAATTGATGAGAAATATTTAGAACTTGCGGTTCGCACCTTGCACGATGCTTTCGGCTTAGACAAAGTTTAATCCTATTGCTATCAGGCGTTCGTTAAACTTCGCCCAAAGCGCTTTGGTTTTTGCGCCAAAGCGCTTTTTTGTGCCTTTACATTTTATTACTTGGAACAATTATGCTATCAGGATTTAAAAAATTTGTTGCGCGTGGCAATGTGGTCGATTTAGCTGTAGGTGTTGTGATTGGTGCTGCCTTTGGAGCAGTAGTGAATGGCTTGGTAGAAAGCTTTATCAATCCGTTGATTGCTTGGCTGGTAGGCAAGCCTAATTTTGATGCTTTGGTTTTTACTCTACCACCATTATTAGGCGAAGAGCCAACGGTTTTTGAATACGGCAAAATCATTACAGCAGTCGTCAATTTCTTTCTGATAGCGTTAGCGATTTATAGCTTTGTGGTCACGCCAATGAATAAATTAACGGCAAAATTGAAGAAAGAAGAAGAAGCGGCTCCACAGCCTGAGCCTGAGCCTGAGCCAAGCGAAGAAGTTTTATTGTTGCGCGATATTAAAGAGCTTTTGACCATTCGCAAACAAATGGTTCAGCAAAACAATCTGTTGCGCAAAGAATAAAAGACAAAGCGCTTTCTTCCCATCTCAAAAAAGCCACCCTCATGGTGGCTTTTTCTTTTATCTCTAATTATTCACGATAGCTGATAATCTCAATCCAATAGCCATCAGGGTCTTTGATAAAAGCAATATCACGCATACTGCCTTGTTCTAAGCGCTTTTGGAACACCACGCCCTCGCGATCAAAATGCTCCACCGCCGCCTTCAAATCAGGCACGCTCACACAAATATGCCCAAAACCACGAGGCTCACTGTTGCCATGATGGTAAGCAAAATGTTCATCACTTTCCGTTCCCCAATTGTGGGTTAATTCCAATACACCAGCCTGCTCTGCAATCCAAACCTTCAAAGCGCTTTCATCGCTGGGCAAATCTTGTTTTTCATCAACATAAGCCAAAAAATACAAACTAAATTTGCCTTCTGGGTAATGACTTTCGCGCAATAAGCGCATACCCAAAATACGGGTATAAAAATCCAAAGAAACTTTGGCATCTTTAACGCGCAACATAGTGTGATTAAATCGGAAATTTTTGTTCATACAAGCTCCTAAGGGAAAGTTTCAGATAAGCTGAAACTGCATTCTAGCTTAAAAATCACCACTTCTTCATCACCCCAAAGCGCTTTTTCCTCTACCATTTCCCATTTTTCACACAACATAAATACATTATGGGAGGATTCAATGGGACGCATCGCATGGTTGCTGACCATGATGGGCTTGTTTTTGGCTCTGGTTTATATTTTTTATCGTGGCATTTGTTGGAGCTTTGGGCTTAAACCTTCCAAAGCGCTTTGTCTTGGCTTTTTTGTGCCAGCCATTACGCTAATCATTTTAGCTTTTTCACGAACGTTACATGGTTTTCATGGCATTTTCGCCATTTTTGCCACCTTTTTGGCGCTATTATGGATTTTTGCGATGGTTAGCGCGGTGGTCAGTCTGGCAAGTTTGGTCAGCAAAGCGCTTTGGTGGCAACAAGCCTGCCGTACTGCATTGCCTGTTTTGTTTGTGATCATGGTGGCTTATGCATGGTTCAACGCCCATAGCCCTGTCGTTCAACATTATCACATCACCCTCAACAAACCCTCCCCCAAGCTCACCATTGGCTTTGTGGCGGATTTGCATTTGGGCAATCAGGTTGGCGTGAAAGAAATCGAGAGGCTTTCTAATATTTTCCAGCAAGAACAAGTGGATATGGTGCTAATGCCTGGTGACATCATCAACGATGATGCCACGCCTTACTACGCACAAGGCATGGATAAAGCCCTCAAAGCGCTTTCTTCACGCATTCCGCTTGGCGTATTCGGAACAATGGGCAACCACGAATTTTACGGCAATGAATTGAGAAACGCCCAAGCCTTACGCGATGGTGGCATTCAGCTGTTGCGCGATGAGATACAGGTTGTTGATGGCAAATGGGTTATCGTGGGTCGTGATGACCAAATGAACCGCAACCGCGCTACCACCACCGAATTACTCGATGAACTGCTTGAGGATTTGCTCCCTGACGTTCAAGACCATCGCACCGAAACCGCCCAACTCTTACCTCCCCAATCCCTCAGCCAATTGCCCATTTTCCTGCTGGATCATCGCCCTGACCAAATGCTGCAGCACGCTGATTTAAATATCGATATTCAAGTTTCAGGACACACCCACAAAGGGCAAATCTTCCCCGCCAATTTCATCACCCAAAAAATGTATCCTCTCCATCATGGCTACGCACAATGGGGCAATGGACATTTCTTCACCACTTCAGGCTACGGCTTTTGGGGCGTACCATTGCGTTTAGGTTCGCGCTCAGAAGTGGTCATCATGCATATCACAGGCAAGGAGTAAAACATGGCAACAAAGCGCTTTGGCTTCGGCAAGCTCATCATGCTTTTAGCTTTGGCAGGCGGAGCTTACGTTTACCATCAACAACAAAACCAAGCTCCCCAACAGCCTACTTATATTACAGAAATGGTGCGGCGGGGTAAGATTGCCGACACCGTTTTGGCAACGGGCTCTGTGCAAGCGATGAAAGAAGTGAAAGTTGGGGCGCAAGTTTCGGGCGAAATCAGCCAGTTGCCTGTAAAAATTGGCGACCGAGTGAAGAAAGGGGATTTGATTGCCACCATTGATTCTCGCACTCAACAAAACGAGCAAAAAAGCGCTTTGGCATTGCTTGAAGCCAGCAAAGCTCAATTAAGCGCGGCTGAAGTCAAACGCCAAGAAGCTCAACAAACCTACAACCGCCGCCAAAATCTCAACCAATCAGGGGCAGAAAGCAAAGAAAGTTTAGACAGTGCCAAAAGCGCTTTGGAACAGGCAAAAAGCGCTTTGGAACAAGCTAAATCAGAGGTTCGCCGCTATGAAATTGCCTTAGCCAACAGCCAATTATCCCTGAGTCGTACGCGGGTTTTAGCGCCGATTGATGGTGTGGTGATTGCGGTTGCGGTTGAGGAAGGGCAAACGGTTAATGCAGTCCAAAATAGCCCCACTTTAGTCACCCTCGCCCAAACCGATACCATGCGCATCAAAGCAGAAATCGCCGAAGCCGATGTGAACAAAATCAGCGTGGGCATGAAAGCTTATTTCACTCTGCTCGGCAACAATAAACGCCGCTTTGAAACCCAAATCGAATCCATTGACCCTGCCCCACTTGCCATTTCCAACAACACCAGCTCAAGCGATAGCGCCGTCTATTATTACGCACGCCTGTTGCATGAAAACGATGAAGGTTTATTGCGCATGGGCATGACAGCCAATGTCGTGATTACCATTGAAGAGGCAGAACACGCCCTGTTGATTCCGATGACGGCGGTGCAAAATACGGCTGAGGGCGAATCGGTGCAGGTGGTGGACAATGGCATTGCTCGCAGCCAAATCATCGAAACGGGCTTAAATGATGGCGTTATGGTGGAGGTTAAATCGGGCTTGAAGGAAGGCGATGCGGTGGTGGTCAGCCAAAACAGACAAGGCACGCCCAATATGCCACGAACACCTCGTATGTTTTAGTTTTCTCGCCTCATCAACACGCCACACACCCAAAGCGCTTTGTAAAGGAATGGTATGACACCTCTCATCAGCATCAAAAACCTCCGCCGCCAATTTCAAAACGGCGATCAAATTGTCGAGATTTTGAAAGGCTTAGATTTGGAGATTCAAGCAGGCGAAATGATCGCCATCATTGGTCAATCAGGCTCGGGCAAATCCACTCTGATGAACATTCTGGGGACTCTCGATACCGCCACTTCAGGTGAGTATTTCATCAAAGGTCAAAATGTCTCTAACCTCAGCCCTGAAGAACGCGCACAATTACGCCGTGAGCATATCGGCTTTATTTTCCAACGTTATCACCTGATTGTAGGCTTGTCGGCGTGGGAAAACGTGGCGATGCCTGCGGTTTATGCAGGCATGGGGCTACAGGAACGAGAAACACGCGCCAAAGCGCTTTTAACGAGACTTGGGCTTTCTGAACGAATCCATCATTACCCCAATCAGCTTTCAGGCGGTCAGCAGCAACGCGTCTCTATTGCTCGCGCTCTGATGAATGGTGGCGAGATTATCTTCGCAGATGAACCCACAGGGGCGTTGGATAGCAGAAGTGGTGCAGAAGTAATGACCATTTTGCGCGAATTACACGCCGAAGGGCATACGGTCATTTTGGTCACCCACGACCGCGAAATCGCCGACCACGCTGACCGTGTCATTGAACTAAAAGATGGCGAAATCCTGCGCGATGAACGCAAAGTGATAACCACCAGCCCCAACAAAGCGCTTCCACCCGCACAGCCCAAGCGCCATTCCCTTTTTGGGCAACTGGGCAATGCACTGAGCATGGCGGTGCGAGCCATTTTTGGTCACAAACTCCGTGCATTTTTGACCATGCTTGGCATCATCATTGGCATTGCATCGGTGGTGAGCATGGTGGCATTGGGGCAAGGTTCACAACAGCAGGTTTTGGCGCAAATCAGCGATTTAGGCTCCAATACCATTGAAGTTTTCCCTGGCACTTTTGGCGACCGCCGCTCCTTTCGTATCCGCACGCTCATTCCAGATGATGCCACCGTTTTGGCAGAACAATCCTTTATTGATAGCGCCACGCCTGTGGTTAATTCCTCTTCCGTCTTGCGTTACCAAGCCCAAAGCTTGAATGCCAATATTACAGGCGTGGGTGAGCAATATTTGCAGGTGTACAATCTCCCTCTGGCAGCAGGCAGAAACTTTAACCGACACGACATCGAAGGTTACCATGCCGTTGCCCTCATCAATCAAGAAGGCGCGACAAAACTCTTCTCATCGCCACAAAGCGCTTTGGGCGAGGTGGTTTTGTTGGAAAATGTGCCTGTAAAAATCATCGGCGTGATCGACACCAGCAAAAACCAACGCTTGGGCGGTAATAATAACCAAATCATGATGCTGATGCCCTACACCGCCGCCATGAACCGTCTACTTGGGCGTAGCCATTTAAGCAGCTTGGTGTTACGCATTCGAGATGGTGTTGAGGCGCAAATGGCAGAAGATGCTATCACACGCATTTTAGAACGAAGACACCGCGCCAAAGATTTTAGCTTATTCAACAGTGACCAAATCCGCAAAGCCATCACCGAAACCTCCAAAGCGCTTACCCTGCTCATCTCCACCATTGCCGCTATTGCGTTGTTGGTTGGAGGCATTGGCGTGATGAATATCATGCTGGTTTCTGTAACAGAACGCACGCAAGAAATCGGCATTCGCATGGCAATCGGCGCACGCCAGCGCGACATCATGCAGCAGTTTTTGATTGAATCTTTGATGCTGTGTTTTATGGGGGGCGCGATTGGCGTTGGCTTGGCTTATGCTTTGGGCTATGTTCCGCATTTATTGGGCAGTGATATGCGCCTGATTTATTCTAGCCAAAGCATTGTGGTGGCGGTTTTATGCTCAACTGGCATTGGTTTACTCTTTGGCTATTTACCTGCACGCAATGCCGCAAGGCTTGACCCTGTTGAGGCACTCAGTCGTGAATAATTCCTTATAAACCCCCCATCATTTTTCCAAAGCGCTTTGTTCTCTAAAATCCCTCAAAGCGCTTTTCCCTTTTATCTTTGGAGAACACTTTTTATGTGGAAATGGACATTCCTTTTACTCACCAGCCTAAGCTATGGAGCCAATATGCACACCACACACACCATCACCCACACCGCTCCCATCACCCATTTTACCCTCAACGAACAAGGCAACCCCATCTGGCTTGACCAACACGGCAAACTCTATGCCCTCCATCAAAACCAAGCTCAAGCAATCAGCCAAGAAACCTTTGCCACCAGCCCTGCGCCCATCGCCCAATTTGGTCGTATCGCTTTGGCAGACCGTGAACAACGTTTAACGGTTCTACACAATCAAAGCCAAGCCCACGCTAAGGAAACCATCAGCCCTCTAGCTCCCATTTTGGCACTGCCTCTTGCTACCATTGCTATCGTCCAAGAGGGGCAAAAATTCCATATCGCGCGATTTGAACAACGCGGCGAGGCTTTGGAAATGGTGGCAATACGTAGAGATTTTGAAGTCTTACCTGATGCGGTAGTCAAGCAAATGGATTTAGGCTCGGGTGAGCATTTGGTGGTTTTAGGGCAACCTGATGGAAAAACCTACCAACATGGTGTACTCGGCGATAGCCTCGAAGCCAAAGCGCTTTATTACTTAGAACGCCATAGCTTGGAGAATCTCGCAGAGCCTTTGGTGTTGGAAGAGGGGCTGGTCTTTGAAGCCAATGAAGTTCAGCCGTTTCAAAAGCGCTTTGCCGTAAGCACAGTCGCAGGCGATGGTAAAGGAGCGCGAACGGTTATCATCAGACAAGCCCAAAATAAACTCGAAATCATGAGCCAAAGCGAAGCCTTACCAAGCCATCGCTGGCAATCGCCTTTTGCCTTTCAAGATAAACTCTATGCCGTTCGTATGCCTCATTTATCAGGAGAACTGGTGCAATATGATTTCCAAGACAAACAAAGCGCTTTGCCCCTTCAATCATTTGGCACAGGTTACAGTAACCACAAAATCCATGACCACCAAACCAACCTCACCGCCATCACAGAAAACTTCGCGCTAATCCCTCATCGCAACTACCAATCGCTTGCGGTTTTAACCTCAAATGGATTCAGCCAATCCCTCGATTTTGACGGCAAAAAAATTCAACAGCTCCGAGCCAATTCCCAAAGCGCTTGGGCTTTACTCAGTGATAATAGCTTATGGTCAATCGAAATAACTAAATAACAATCATTCTACAGTTTGACAAATTAATCAATCTAATCAACCTTACGCCATCAAGATTTCTATAGTTGGCATAAAAATGGCAAGGATAGATTTGGATTATAATGATTGGTTATAAAAAACCATCGTTTCACTCATTTTATAACCAAGCGCCATAATAAAGCGCTTTATCATCAAATTACTGAGGTACTCTATGAATAAGATTTACAAGGTTGTTTTTAATCATGCTACTGGCCTGTGGTCAGTTGTGTCAGAACTTGCAAAAGGTAAAGGAAAATCTTCTACCAAAAAACACATAGCTCTCACCTTCCTTGCCCTAACCCTCTCCCAAAGCGCTTTGGGTGGAATGATTCCAGGATTGGGGACAGGCTTACCTATCGGCATGACTGGAATGCCAAATGGAAATGCGAAAGCAGACTTCAACAACATCGCCATTGGGGGAGGAACACAAAATACTGGGAATTCAAACAACAAATCAGGAGACAGTATTGCCTTTGGGAATAGAATTACCCTTCAAGATGTAAAAAATTCTATTGCTATCGGTGCTGAGAGTAACGTTACTGCCAATAATGCTATTGCTATTGGCGCTAAAAGCAAAGCAGAAAAAGATAATGCAACGGCTGTAGGTCAAGAAGCTAACGCAACAGGAATACGCGCCGTAGCGATTGGCTATCTGGCTAAGGCAAGCCAAAATAATGCGGTTGCTGTTGGTTGGAATAGCAATGCAACTGATATACACAGCGTAGCCATTTCAAGCAATGCAACAGCTAGCAGCACCAATACTATTGCTATTGGTAACGATGCCAAAGCCTTAGATAAGCAAGCTGTTGCCATTGGGTCTAGCAGCTCATCTAACGGAATCAATGCTTTTGCTTTGGGACATGGAGCTAATGCAACAAAGGCTAACGCTTTTGCTGCTGGTTCAAACGCTACCGCATCTGAAGCAAACACCATAGCTCTCGGGGTTAAAAGCAATGCGATTGGTCGCAACAGTATTTCTATCGGTGCTGAAGCTAATGCCACCAGCAACAACACCATCAGTCTCGGCAATAGAGCAAATGCCACAGCTAACAATGCGTTTGCTGCCGTAAATTCCGCCAACGCATCTGGTGAAAACAGTATTGCCATTGGCGCAAGTACAAAATCCAGCGCCAACAATACAATTTCTGTTGGCGTTTCATCTAATGCCTCTGGACACAACGCTATTGCATTTGGCAGTAACGTGACAGCCAGCGCTAAAAACGCCTTTGCTGCAACCAACTCTGCTAATGCATCTGGCGACAATAGCATTGCTATCGGTATTAAGGCACAGTCTAGTCACGCACAAGCCATTGCTATTGGCGCTAATACTAAAGCTAATAATAATAACACTCTAGCTCTTGGCAATAACGCCAATGCCAGTGCTGAAAGTGCTATTGCCACAGGTCATAATGCAAACGCCAGTGGTGAAAATGCTAATGCGCTTGGTCGCTCAGCCAATGCCTCCGCCAGTAACGCAACAGCCATTGGTACAGGCTCACGCGCTGAAGCTGTGAGTTCAATTGCGATTGGCGAAAGTGCAAGAGCATCAAGTGATGCAGAGAATGGCATAGCGCTCGGCAAAGATACCAAAGCTTATGCAAAAGATACCATTGCCATTGGCACAGGAGCGCGTGCTAACACCAATGCAACCAATGCTATTGCCATTGGCACAGGCTCAGAAGCTTTAGGAGAAAACAGTATCTCTATTGGCACTGGTAATAAAGTTACGGCAAAAGATGCAGGAGCGCTTGGTGACCCCTCTATTATTGCAGGTGCTGGCTCTTATGGCGTAGGTAACGACAATGCTATTGGTAGCCAATCGACAAACACAGGCGCTTTTGGTAACAATAACCAAATTGGGGCTAAAGCTACCTACGATGGCTCAAAATTAGACCCAAGTGCAGGTTTAACAGGTGAAACAGATGCCTCTGGCTCGCGTGTGGTGGGGAATAACAATACCGTTACGGCACAAAATAGCTTTGTGCTAGGTAACAATGTCACAGCAGATGTTGCTAATTCTGTGTTTTTGGGGAATGCGTCCGCTTATTACGGAAAAGGCGCCATCTCCGATGGCATTGGCGAAGTGAGCGATGCCAAAATTGAGCGTTTTGGTGGTGGTACGATTGATTACTCAAAATATTATTTCTCTGGCAAAGACGCAACAGGCGTTGTTTCAGTTGGTGGTCTTGGCAATGAACGCCGTATTATTAACGTTGCCGCAGGCTTAATCTCCGCTGAATCTACCGATGCCATTAATGGATCACAGCTTTATCATTTACTAAAAACCGCTCCATTAGAAGTTGATGATACGGGCAAAGTGAAAGAGCCAACAGGCGATGCAGCCAATGCGCTTATGACTGCTGGCGATATCGCTAATGCCATCAATAACGCTGGTTTTAGTTTAAAAACAACCGCTTCTAATGGCGGAACTGTGATTACTGAAACCAAACACCCTGTGACTGGCGTGGTTACTAATTCTACAGGCGTAGCAGGTAATCAATTCGTCAAACCTGGCTCAACCATAACTTTAGATGCTGGCAAAAACATTACCTTAACGAATAAAGCTGATGGCTCCATCAGTATTTCAACGCCAGAAATTGTCAGCCATACCACCGTTATCTCCAACACCTATGTCACACAAACAGGCTACGCTGGCTTAAGCGATGCTGGCTTAACTATTGGTGGCAACACCTATATTACCCCCTCAGGCATTGATGCTAACCATCAGAATGTGATTAATGTCAAACCTGCAGAAATCTCACCCACCTCTTTGGAAGCCGTTAACGGCGCTCAGCTCTACTATGCACAAGAAGCTTTGAGCGAGAAATTGCACCAAGGAGCTGCGGTGGCTGGAGCAATGGCAATGCTCCCTCAACCTCATCTCTCTGGCAAATCACTGATTGGTGTGGGCGCTGTCACTTATCGTGGACAACCTGCTGTCGCTATTGGCTATTCGGCTTTGTCTGATAATAGCCAACATATTATTAAGGTTAGCGGCTCTGTAAACGCAAAAGGCAAAAAACACCCGATGGTCGGCGTTTCTTATGGTTATCAGTGGTAACACAAAGCGCTTTGAGATGAGGGCTATTTATTTGGGGATTTCACCCCCAAGCCCCCACAAGGGGTGTTACACCCCTTGACCCCAGAGCATTAAAAAGTAAAACCCCCACGCAAAACAAAGTTTTGGTGGGGGTTTTACTTTTTAAAATACTTTGCGGGGTGCAGGGGCATCATGCCCCTGCTGGGGTTCGGGGCAAAGCCCCGAGATAAAGAACCTAATCTTCAAAGCGCTTTGTGTTTCTTCAAATAAATCATAATAAGCGATAAGGCTGCAGGTGTAATGCCTGCGATACGCCCTGCTTGTTCCAAGTCAATGGGCTGGGTTCGCTGAAGTTTTTCGGTAAGTTCTGCAGATAAGCCCTTGATTTGATGGTAGTCAAATGGAACAGGCAGCTTCATTTGTCGATTGTTTTGTAATTTATCAATTTCCAATTGCTGACGGCGAATATAGCCTTCATATTTGACCAAGATATTGATTTGCTCCACAATTTCATCGCTCAAATCAGGCGCATGGAATTCGGGCAAAGCGCTTAGTGTTTCATAATCGATTTCAGGGCGTTTTAACAATTCAAGCGCTGGCAAGTTCTGGCTCATTTGCGTTAAATGCGCGACACTTTCCGCTTTAATCACCACATCTTTCAAGCGTTCCCGCTCACGCTCCAATTGTTCCATTTTTTCCGAAAAGACACGATAACGCGCCTCATCAACGCTGCCCAATTGGTAACCAATCGCCGTCAAACGTTGGTCAGCATTATCTTCTCGCAACAACAAACGATGCTCAGCACGGCTCGTAAACATACGATACGGCTCTGTTGTGCCTTGCGTAATCAAATCATCAATCAGAACGCCTAAATAAGCTTGCTCACGCGTTGGATACCAAGGCTCTTCACCTTTCACACGCAATGCCGCATTGATGCCTGCCAAAATACCTTGCGCCGCCGCCTCTTCGTAACCTGTCGTGCCATTGATTTGCCCTGCGAAAAAGAGATGAGAAAGCGCTTTGGTTTCCAAATGATGGTGTAAGCGTTGTGGGTCAAAATAATCGTATTCAATGGCATAGCCAGCACGAGTAATACGCGCATTTTCCAAGCCTTCCATGCTACGAATGTATTGAATTTGTGCTTCAAATGGCAAGCTGGTTGAAACGCCGTTAGGATAAAGTTCGTTGGTGGTTAAACTCTCTGGTTCAATGAAAATCTGATGGCTTTCTTTATCGGCAAAACGCACGATTTTATCTTCAATCGAAGGGCAATAGCGTGGGCCTTTGGCATCAATCACACCAGCATACATGGGAGATTGGTCAAGATAACGGCGGATAATGTCATGCGTTTGTTCATTGGTTCGTGCGATGAAACAAGAGACCTGCTCAGGGTGAAGCAAAGCGCTTCCCAAATAGGAAAAATGTGGCATCGGTGTATCGCCTGCTTGCTCTTGGAGTTTGGCGAAATTGACGGTACGGCGGTCAATGCGCGGCGGTGTGCCTGTTTTAAGTCGCCCTGTGCCAAGATTCAATTCACGTAATTGATAGGCAAGCGCTTTGGCGGGTGGATCGCCTGCTCGTCCGCCTGCAAAGTTATGAAGTCCAACATGGATTTTACCGTCCAAGAAGGTTCCTGCAGTTAGAACGACCGTGTGCGCGTAAAAATCAATTTGATGTTCCGTTTTTACCCCCACTACTTTCTCGCCTTCCACCATAATATCCGTTACAGGGCTTTGGAAAACCTCGAGATTTTCTTGATTTTCCACAGCATGACGAATAAGCGCTTTGTAGAGATTACGGTCAATTTGGGCGCGAGTGGCGCGAACGGCAGGGCCTTTGCGACTATTGAGTGTTCGCCACTGAATGCCTGATTTATCAGCCGCCAGCGCCATAATGCCCCCTAAGGCATCAATTTCTTTCACCAAATGCCCTTTGCCGATGCCGCCAATGGCAGGGTTACAACTCATTTGCCCAATGGTTTCAATATTGTGGGTTAAAAGCAAGGTTTGTACGCCCATACGCGCAGAAACCAAAGCAGCCTCCACACCCGCATGACCACCACCCACCACAATCACATCATAATGCTTGGGATATTTCATAATACTCTCTTTCTTCTGTTGTTATCGTTTTAAAGCTCTCTTCAAAGCGCTTTAGAAATCCCTTGTTACATGAACATCTTCAAGATTGAGCCAATGACCATCGTCTGAAACAAAAACAGCCCCAACATGGCAACCAAAGGCGACAAATCCAGCGCCAATCCGCCCCCTAAACTCTTGGGCATGGGAAGCGAGGGAATCCATTTGCGAATAGGTGCTAGATACCACTGGCTACAAGAATGAACCACTTGCATAACAGGATTATGAGCTGGTGTTTGTAGCCAAGATGCAATCACGCCAATGATAATGCAGTAAAAAATCATATCTGACCATGAAAGCAAGAAATTACCCACGCCAATACGAAGCAACGCCAACAGGGAAAAGGAATTCAAGTTCCACAACAAAATAAGCGAGTGCAGCAAACACACGACCAATCCCGCCGCCAAAGCTGCGCGGTCAAAGCGCTTTGTTGGGAGCAAGCGTTCAAAAGGCAATACCAAAGCATCAGTTAATCGTCGCAAGCCTTTCACTAGCTCATTGCTGGGCAGAAAATAGCCTCGTGTATGAAAACGAATGCACAACACCATCACCAAAAGCTTTATCAGCCAACCGAAAATGCCTAATACCAAACTCATGAACGCGTTCCCCAATCTCGTGTCAACTCTTCACCCAATGCTTGATTACGAGCAACAGTCGCTCCAAAAGCCTCTTCCATCAAGCGGTCAATTTGCGTATCCAAAGCGCTTAAACCTGCTTCTGTTGTACCACCTTTACGTGCAATTTGGCGGATAAAATCTTGGAAACGTGGGGTTTCTTGTTCATTTTCCAACGCCAATACGCCAGCGCCAAAAACTGTTTGCGCAATAATGTCATACAGCGCATCTTCCTCAAAGCCATAACGCTCACCAGCTTTTGCCATCGCCTGCATCATACGGAAAACAAAGCCAATGCCAGAGCCTGAAAGAGCGAGAATGCCGTCAAGTTGAGTTTCATCTTCTAACCATTCCACTCCACCCACAGCACCGAAAAGCGCTTCAATACGCTCCATCTCTTCTTCAGACAACTCAATATCCGAGTAAATTCCTGTTAAAGCGGCTTGTTTGCTGGCGGCAATATTGGGCATGGCGCGAATGAGGCGAACATCATCATCTAAAATCAAACGATACTGCTCCAAAGTTATCCCCGCCGCGACACTGATGAGAATTTTATCCCCCAAATCATACTCGCCCAGCATCTCCAAAACTTCCTTCATTTGCTGTGGCTTCACGCCCAACACAATAAAATCAGCCTGCTCAATCAGCCATCTATTATTTGTGGTGCATTTGATTTTATAATGCGAGGAAACCTTATCGGCGTTTTCGGGGCTTTTGCAGGTTGCAATGATTTGAGGCAAAGCGCTTTGTTGATGAGTGGGTGTTTCGGATTTTTGCTGCAATAAACCACTTATCAGCGCCTGATTCAAATGACCAGCGCCCAAAAAGCCAAGAGTATAAGAGGACATAACCATTCCTTAAGTACCAAAACCAAATGCCCATTTTATCACGCCACTGGCGCGTTTGACCCATTACCCATTTTTATCCCCTACTTTGAGAGAAGAATCATGTCAGAAGAAGTCAAATTAGACGACCTCCTACGCTTTACCTTTAAACAAAAAGCCTCCGACTTGCACTTAAGCTCTGGCTTACCTCCTATGGTGCGGATTGACGGCGATGTCCGCCGTATCAATGGCCCTGCCCTTGAATCTGAACAACTCCGAGCTATGATTTACGGCATCATGACCGATGAACAGGTGCGCGGTTTTGAAGAAACTTGGGAAGCTGACTTCTCAACGGAAGTGAAAGGCATTGCGCGTTTCCGTGTCAACGTATTCAACCAAAACCGAGGAATTGCAGTAGTTTTCCGTACCATTCCCTCGAAAGTTTTAACGCTAGAAGAGCTGAATGCCCCAGAGAAATTTAAAGAAATCATTGATGTGCCTCGTGGTTTGGTATTGGTAACAGGGCCTACGGGTTCGGGTAAATCCACAACTTTGGCAGGTATGTTGAATCATATCAACGAAACCAAAAACGAGCATATTTTGACCATCGAAGACCCTATCGAATTCGTGCATGAATCCAAAAAATGCTTGGTCAACCAACGTGAAGTACACCGTGATACTCGAAGCTTCTCCAATGCGCTTCGTGCTGCACTTCGTGAAGACCCTGATATTATTCTGGTGGGTGAGATGCGTGACTTGGAAACCATTCGTTTGGCATTAACTGCTGCAGAAACAGGTCACTTAGTATTCGGAACCTTGCACACTTCATCGGCTGCCAAAACCATCGACCGTATCATTGACGTATTCCCGGGCGAAGAAAAACAACTCGTTCGCTCTATGTTGTCTGAATCTTTGCGTGCTGTTGTGGCGCAAACCTTGTTGAAGAAAATCGGCGGTGGACGTGTGGCAGCGCATGAGGTTTTGGTGGGAACATCTGCTATTAAAAACTTGATTCGTGAAGATAAAATCGCTCAGATTTACTCCATGATTCAAACAGGCTCACGCGATGGTATGCAAACCCTTGACCAAAACTTGCAGCGTTTGGTGCAACAAGGCGTTATTGACCGTGACACAGCAGCCTCGAAAGCACAAGATAAGAGCTTATTTGGCGTTTACTAAATCGCGTTAGCCAAAGCGCTTTGTCTCTTTGCGCCCTGCAAAGCATACAAAGCGCTTTCTTAATAGGAAGAAACCATGAGTACGATAAAACAAGAAGAAATCCGCCCCTTATTTGACCGACTCGTCACATTTGCAGCAGAACATAAAGCCTCTGATATTTTTATCAACTGCGACAGCGCCGTTGGAGTTAAAGTTGATGGTCGCTTAAATCAACTCAATGACCTTCATCTTGATGAGGAAGATGTTTACCATCTCATCGAAACCATCTCCCACCCCCAAAGTTATCAAGATTTCTTGAATGAAAATGAGCTAAACTTCATGGTGGAGGTGCCAAATGTGACTTACCTTCGTATCAATGCCTACAAACAACGTGGCTTGCCAGGTCTGGTCATGCGTTTGATTCCTAGCCAAATTCCTAACCTTGATGAATTAAATCTGCCACGCCCAAAACTTCTGAAAAAAGTGGCGATGATTAAGCGTGGCTTGGTGATTGTTATCGGGGCAACAGGTAACGGTAAATCCACTACCCTCGCCTCTATGATTGACCACCGCAATGCTAATGCTCAAAACCATATCATCACAGTAGAAGATCCGATTGAGTTTATGTACAACAGCAAGCAATCGGTTGTTATTCAGCGCGAAATTGGTATTGATACCAAATCTTATGGCATAGCCTTGAAAAACTCGCTCCGCCAAGCCCCTGATGTGATTCTTATTGGTGAGATTCGTGACTCTGAAACCATGCAATATGCGATGCACTTTGCTGAAACAGGTCACTTATGCTTAGCTACACTCCACGCTACCAACTCCGTACAAGCACTTGACCGTATTTACAACTTCTTCCCTCGTGAACTGCGTAAACAGCTGCAATCAGAATTATCCGAAAACTTACACTGCCTGATTACCCAACGATTATTACCACGCTCTGACGGCAATGGTCGTGTGGTTGCAATGGAAATGATGATGAACACACCTTATATTAGTCAATTGATTTTAGAAGGAAATCTTGGAGATATTCCTGAAGCAATGGCACGTGGTAATCCTGATGATGGCGTTTTCACCTTCGAACGCTCTATCTTTGATTTGTACGAACAAGGCGCAATTAACTATGAAGACGCATTGCAGTATGTAGAATCACCCAACAACTTCCGTATTAAATTACGTGCAGAATCTAAGCGCCCCTTACCACCAGAACTCCAGCTTTCAGGCTCTAATTTCAACGTTTTAACCAACGAACAAATTGAGCATGAGTTGATTCTGAAAGATCGTGCTGAGCGTGAAGCTGCCAAACGTAAAGCCAATGCAGGCAAAGGCGAGAGTTAATCCATGAGTCAAAGCTACCGCGCTGCAGATCTTGATGTTTTGAAAGGGCTTGACCCTGTCAAACGCCGACCTGGTATGTATACCGATACCACTCGCCCCAACCACTTAGCAATGGAGGTGATTGATAACAGTGTTGATGAAGCGCTGGCAGGTCATGCCAATTGGATACAAGTCATTCGCCATCGAGATGGCTCCTTAAGTGTGCAAGATAACGGGCGCGGTATGCCCACTGATTTACACCCTGAAGAAGGCATTTCAGGGGTGGAGCTGATTTTGACTCGCCTACACGCAGGTGGCAAATTCAGCCAAAAAAACTACACGTTCAGCGGTGGTTTACATGGTGTTGGCGTATCGGTTGTCAATGCGCTTTCTAAACGTTTGGAAGTGGTGATTGAGCGTGAGTCAAAGCGCTTTGCTATGGCATGTGAACATGGCGAGGTGGTAGAAGCTTTGCGAGAAATCGGTACTGCCCCAGCCCGTCAGCATGGAACGATGGTTCGTTTTTGGGTTGATGAACGCTATTTCGATAGCCCTCATCTTTCCAGCTCGCGTCTTCAGCAGTCTCTCAAAGCCAAAGCGGTTCTATGTTCTGGCTTAAAAATCGAATACTTTGATGAAATCAAACAAGAAAGTTTTACTTGGCAATACCAAGAAGGGCTTGGTTCCTATTTGCGTGAACAACTCGGCGAACAAGAAACTCTGCCTACTGAACCGTATCACCTGAAACATCAAGACGATAATGGACAACTGGAAGTGGCTTTAACGTGGCAAGTAGAACAAAGCGCTTTGCGTGTGAACGAAAGCTATGCCAACCTAATTCCAACCATCGGCGGCGGTACGCATGTGAATGGTTTACGTACTGGCGTAGTAGAAGCATTGCGCGAGTTTTGCGAATTTCGAAACCTCTTACCACGCACCATCAAACTTGCCCCTGAAGATGTGTGGGACGATTGCCAATTTGTGTTATCCGTTAAAATCAGCGAACCTCAATTCTCCAGCCAAACCAAAGAACGCTTGACCTCACGCCAATGCGCTTCTTGGTTGGCAACCTTGATGAAAGATCAATTCGCCCTTTATCTCAATCAACACCCCCACATCGGTGAATCCATCGCCCAGCTTGCTCTTGCACGGGCAACCAAACGTTTAAACAGCCAAAAAGTGGTCACGCGTAAGAAAATCACGCAAGGCCCAGCACTACCAGGCAAACTTGCTGATTGCACACACCAAGATCCCAGCCAAAGTGAACTCTTTTTGGTTGAAGGTGATAGCGCAGGAGGCAGCGCCAAACAGGCTCGTGACCGCCGTACGCAAGCCATCATGCCCCTCAAAGGCAAAATCAAAAATACTTGGGAAGATGAGAGTACACACGTTTTAAGCTCGCAAGAAATCCATGATATCGCGGTAGCCATTGGCTTAGACCCAGCTTCTGATGATTTAAGTAGCTTGCGTTACCACAAAATTTGCATCTTGGCAGATGCTGATTCTGATGGACAACATATCGCAACACTACTTTGTGCCTTGTTTGTGAAACATTTTCCAGCATTGGTACGTGCTGGACATCTCTACATCGCCATGCCACCCTTATATCGCATTGATGCAGGCAAACGGGTGGAATATGCTCTTGATGAGGCTGAACGTGAACAAATTCTCTCTCGTATTCAACAAGATGGCTTCAAAGGGCAAATCAACATCACGCGCTTCAAAGGCTTGGGCGAAATGAACCCTGAGCAGTTGCGAGAAACCACCATGAATCCTGATACTCGCCGCCTCTTGCAAATGCATTATGACGAACAAGCCAACACCTTGATGGATATGCTGTTATCTGACAAACGCGCGGCTGACCGCCGTGTTTGGATTGAGCAAAATGCTCTCCATGCCCAGCTAGAATAATCTCTTTGTTTCCCAAAGCGCTTTGAGGATTTTTGTTACAAAGCGCTTTGTTTTTTTCTGTGATGATGACGATGTTTGAAAAGAATGAACAACATGCTTTAAGCCCCTTTGTGGAACAAGCCTATCTGGATTACTCGCTCTATGTGATTTTAGACCGCGCTCTGCCTTTTGTGGGCGATGGTTTGAAACCTGTTCAACGGCGGATTATTTATGCCATGAGCGAGCTGGGCTTATCGGCACAAAGTAAGCCCAAAAAATCCGCGCGTACGGTTGGTGATGTGATTGGTAAATACCACCCTCATGGCGATAGCGCCTGTTATGAAGCGATGGTTCTGATGGCACAACCCTTCAGCTACCGCCAACCGCTGATTGATGGGCAAGGCAACTGGGGCAGCGCTGATGACCCCAAATCTTTCGCTGCCATGCGTTATACAGAAAGCCGCCTTACCCCTTATGCCAAAGCGCTTTTACAAGAATTATCAGAAGATACGGTTGATTGGAAACCCAATTTTGATGGTTCATTGCAAGAACCCAAATCTTTGCCAGCACGTCTACCCAATGTCCTCATCAATGGCGCGATGGGCATTGCAGTAGGGCTATCCACCACCATCTTGCCTCATAATATTGAAGAGCTGGTGCAAGCCTGTCTGGCACTTTTGGAAAATCCTGAACTTGAGGATAAAGCGCTTTTGGATTTAGTACCTGCGCCTGATTTTCCTACAGGTGGCGAGATTGTCTCCAGCCCTGAGGATTTGGCACAACTTTATCTTACAGGGCGCGGAACCGTTCGCGTTCGCGCAAAATATCATTTGGAAAAACAACAGATTGTCATCACAGAACTTCCTTATCAAGTCTCAGGGAGCAAAATCCAAGAACAACTTGCCAAGCTGATGCAAGCCAAAAAGTTGCCCTATTTGGACGATATTCGCGATGAAAGCGACCACCAACACCCTACGCGGCTTGTGTTAATCCCCAAAGGAAGAATTGAGCATGAGCGCGTTATGGAGCATCTGTTCGCCAGTTCAGATTTGGAAAAACGCTACAACAGCCAAATGAATGTGATTGGGCTTGATGGCAAACCCAGCACCCAAAATCTGCGCCGCTTACTCACAGAATGGCTCCAATATCGCGAACAAACCCTCACACGTCGCCTCCACAGCCGTTTGCACCGTGTCTTACAACGCCTGCATTTGCTTCGTGCTTTGATGGTGGCACATTTGAATTTAGACGAAGTGGTTCGGATTATCCGCGAGGAAGATTTGCCCCAAAGCGCTTTGATGGCAAGCTTTAATCTGGATTTGGAACAAGCTGAGATGATTTTGAATACTCGACTCAAACAGCTTGCCAAGCTTGAAAAAATCACACTTGAACGCGAACAAAGCGCTTTGCAACAAGAACGTGATTTACTCCAACATCAACTCAACAACCCCAATGCCTTACGCTCTTTGCTCGCCGAAGAATTGCGACATGATGGCGAACAATATCATAGCCCTCGCCGTAGCCAAATCCGCCCACAAGCTCTGCCTCAAGCACTTGATGAACAAAGCCTTGCTCCCTCTGAATCCATCGCTTTGATTGTTTCACAAATGGGCTGGATACGTGGCGCAAAAGGTCATCAAGTTGAAGGCGAAAGTTTGAGCTACAAAAACGGCGATGGGTTCTTGCTTCAACTCAATGGTAAAAGCAACCAAAGCGCTTGCCTTCTCATGAGCAATGGTCGCGTTTACACACTCCCCCTGCATCAATTGCCCAGTGCGCGTGGGCAGGGCGAGCCATTAAGTAGCCGTTTCCAAATGGAGGCTGAAGCCAGCCTTGTGCAAGCTGTTTTGCTTGATGAAAAGGCTTGGTATGTGGTTGCTGGAACACATGGCTATGGATTTAAGGTACATGGCTCTGATTTGGTTAGCAAAACCAAAAATGGCAAAGCGCTTTTAACCACTGGAGAGGGCAAAGCGCTTTGTCTGCAAGCTTTGCATGAGGCGAAGGAGTTGTTACTCATCAGCAACGATGGTCATGCCCTCATTATGCCAACTCATGAATTACCTGAGCTCAACAAAGGCAAAGGCATGATGCTTATCAGTATTCCTGCCAAAGCTTTTACACAGGGTAAACAACTCAGCACATTGGCTCTGCTTAACGAACATACTCACATCTCCCTACAACATGGCAAACAAACCCTCCCTATCCCTCCGCATGACCGTGAAGCTTATCGTCAAGCACGAGGAAACAAAGGCAAAGCGCTTTCGCTAAAATCCCCTATCCGCGTAAGCCTCTCTGAACCCAAACCCATACCTGCACACGATGAACTCCTCTCATCTCCTCAATAATCCCTCCTCACGCTCCAGCACCTTGCACAATCTGGAACGTGAGTATCTGCGCACCATTCGACCATTAATCGATGATAAAGGTTATCAGCATGCCGAAAGCTTGTATCAAAGCTTGTATGAAGATACGCAACAAGCTATCTCTGAACTGGAAAATAGTCATCAATCCTTGAATCATCAGCGTTATTTGGCTCTGAGCAATCGCCAATCGTTGGCACTATCCAGCAATATAAGTTCGCAAATTCGTTGGTCTTCTACCCAACAAAAAGGACTAAAGCGCTTTACTCATTTCCTGAATGCGTTGCTTATTCAACATCTCCAACCTAGCCATATCAGCGCCTTGAGTGCAACGCGTATACCAGCACTTGAGCAAGACCAATACGCCTTTGGTTCCAATCGCTTAGGTCGCCGTTATCTACTGGTGTTATACAAAGGTCATGCATGGAAAATGCTGGTTACTGATATTAAAGGTCGCCCCGCAACACCTGCACAATTGGAAAATTCGCTCTATGATTTGATGCGCCAAACGCGCGAAAGTGCTGATTTGCCTTTTGCCCTACCTTGTTATCTCACTCGCGAAGTACAAATCGAGTTGCTCCAACATGCTACTCATCATCAGCAACGCATCTGTGAGGCAATCACTCAAGCACTTTTTAGCATCAGCCTTGACGATAACCACATCAGCGACCCTGAAGATGCCCTCTTCCATGCCAGCTTTGGCGATGGTGGGCAATATCTTTGCGTCAAAGCGCTTAGTTATCATGCCAATTTAAGCGACAACCACTACTATCTCCACAGCGAAACCAGCCTCATCAATCCAGCAGAAGTCACCAATCATCTTATGGCGGTTCAAGCCCATTATCATGCTGCCAATTTCCCTCGTCGCAACTATCTACCTGATAAACTTCCTCGTCAAGCCCTTGATTGGTCATTTGACCCATCTACGCGTGAGATGCTACAAGAACAGCATGCCATCTATGAGCGCCAAGCTGAACGCCTCATCAGCACGCCTTACCATTTCTTCCTAAGCGATGAAGAGAGAAAACGGTTTCACCAGAACCACCCACATGCCCTCTTTCATCTCCTCTTGCATTACGCTCAACTGCGTACCTATAAACAACTACGCAGCACCTTTGCCATCGAATTCCATGCCTCACAACCCATCATGCAAGAAACAGTCAGTTCTGCTGCAGTTAAACTAGCAGAAGCTTTGGTCAATCAAGAACGTCCGCAAAGCGCTTTGATGCGTGATTACATCACAGAATATCAGCGTCGCCAAACCCTTAGTCTTACAGGCAATAATCCTCATCAGCAACTGAGCCATCTCGAGCGCCTACTTCAACCTAACCCGCCTCTTTTCTTCCAAGATACGCATTGGTCATGGTTTCGCCAACATCCTTTTGTCACCATCAACCACAGTAGCGAATGGATTCAAAATCTCTGTTTCGCTCCCACAACCTCTGATGGAATCAGCATCAGTTACAGCTTTCAACGCAATACTATCAGTCTTCTCATTACTCACCCACGCTATAAAAGTGCTGAAGTTGAACGTTTTGCGCGAGAAATTCAAGCCGCTTTAAAACGTCTATTGAATTGGCTTACCAGACCGTAAGAATATTTTGCAACGTTTGGGCGTGGGCTGTGTGGCACGCAATCTCATTCGTTTCAATACATTTGGCACACAAGTACTTGTGTGATGGATTCGTGCCGTGCAACCCTCCAGTAATCGCCAAAGCCAAAAAGACGGCATCTCCACCTGCTTGCGTGGCAACACGCTGGATTTGGGCTAGCTCCACCGCAAACGCGAGAGGAAGATTAGCCAAAGCGCTTTGGCAAAACAGTGCCCCAAAACAAAGCCCCCACAATGAGGGTTTTGTTTTTATAAGCATAGCGGTATCATAGAGTAAGCTTTGATGAAACACGGTGAATCACGATGCCGTAGGCTTGAAGCGGGGCTTCATGACCGCGTGGGAGTGGATTCGTGCCTCCCCATCAAGGCTTTATTTTTGATACAACACTTTGCCCTCTTGGCTTGCTTTTTCAATCAAATTCCACATCTGTTGCTGGTTGGTTTGAAATAAAGTAATCAAATAAAGCTCGCTTTTATCTTGTGTCGCCTTAATCCCTGCACGATACCACTTTAGCGCTTTGTATGTCTGAGGGGGAGGGATTATATTTGCACAGGCGAGGTGGCGCGGTCGTTGGGAATAAAGTCAGTTATTGCAAAGCCCTGCGCACTACCTTGTGCAAATAAAGGCATTGTATCAAAATGAGCGAAAACACGCCCAAAGTGGATTTTTTTGAGCTTTTTATTTGCTCGTTTTGAGATCATTTAAACCATTTTTAAGTACTACTTCTGCTGAAATAGATAGTCGCGACCAAATTCTGAGGCGCTATATACTCCATAACGACTTTTCAAGTGTTCTCGATACCACATTTTCCACATTTACATGAATCTATGCGTAAAGACGATTACGCATATTTTGTGTATCTTTCATTTTCATTTTCCTTTGAGTTAGGCTACTTGATTAACCACAGAAGCTTTTTTTTCTGCTCCATGAGCGGTGGCGAGGATAGCGATTTTGCCCATCTCGGTGGCGTTGCGAAATAGATGGATAAGGGTTTGTTCTTGTTCACTAAGACTATCCAAAGCGCTTTGATTGGATACTTGTGTTTTAAGCGTATGGATTTCATTTTGTAGCCTACTGATTTGTGCGTTGATGTCTGGGTCGTTTGTGCTTGTGGCGTGTGTTTGTTTGAGCAAAGCGCTTTGGGCTTCAGGAGGCAAGGAGCTCACAAGGTATTCGTAGACATTGCCACCAACGCCCTCTTTGCGACGACGCTTCCATTTTTGTCGTTTTGCCGACTGATTCAATCCTTGCATCGTGATTTTTTTACCTGATAACTCGAGAAACTCTTTGAGTTCTTTAAGCGTAATCCATGATCCCATATCCCACCCCAAAATAAACACAAAATAAACAAATTTTTCATCATTTATTTCAAAATAAAGCAACAAGTTAGGAAAAAATAGTTTATTTTGCTCTTGCTGATTATGTTTATTTTGAAATAAACTTGCCTCACAAGGCGCACGAGTAAGCGCCTGACGGTGTAAACGGCTTATTGTAAACAGTAGGAGGAAAGAGTGATGAAAAATTGGAGCAACGCACGGATTAAATACGAGCTTGCCGAACGAGGATTAACGTTAAGTGCCTTGAGTGTGCAAGCGGGATTGGCACCCGCGACACTTAAGAATGCTTTGCGCATGCGTTATCCGAAAGGAGAGCGCATTATTGCAGAAGCCATTGGGGTGCAGCCTTGCGAAATTTGGGCAGAACGTTACGAGGTGGCGTGATGAAATGGGTAACAATAGTTGAATTGATGAGCGTTAATACTTTGCCAAGCACAGTACAAGGTATTAACCAAAAAGCAAAACGCGAAAACTGGATACGACGAAGAAAACCCAATGCAGAAGGCAACGTGTACGAATACTTGATTACCTCCCTCCCCCTTGAAGTCCAGCGTGCATTGGCGGAGCGAGAGGCTTTGACGCTGGCAGAAAGCACTTTGGCGGAGGCGAAAGCAGCACGGGAGCAGAGGGTTGCAGCGGACAAGCAAGTGGCGAAGCGCATGAGTGCTTTAACCGATAAACAGCGCGAGACGGTTGAGGCGCGACTGTTGGTGGTGGATTACATCAAAGCGCTTTTAAAATCAGGCGACAAACGTCGTGTGACGTTGGAGCGTGTGAGCCGCGAGAGTCGCGAAGGTCGCTTGCCTGAAAACATTGCTCAGGCTTTGCCCAAGGCATTGGCACGCAATACAGGCAATGGGATTGGCGTGCGGACGTTGAACGAATGGCTTTGTCAGTCGGAGCGCTGTCAAGGTTTGGTGCAAACCACCTTAACTTTTGCGCCTGTAGGTTGTGGTCGGTCGAAAAAATCCTTGTCGCAGTATTTTTGGCTACCAGATTTTTTGGAATGCTATCAGGTATTTACAGGGATTCCCTTGGCGGAGGCTTATCGCAATTTTGCCTTGCGTTTTGCAGGCCTATATCCGCATCAGTCCTTGCCGTCAGAACACTTGGTGCGTCAAGTGATGCGCAAAATCCCACCTTTGGTGCGCGAGCGTGGGCGTAAAGGGCAAAGCGCTTTGCGAGCGATGGCGACCTACACCAAACGCGATTGGTCGGTGCTACATAATAATGATGTCTGGGTGGGCGATGGTCATAGTTTGAAGATGAAAGTGGCACACCCCGAACACGGACAGCCGTTTACGCCTGAACTCACGCTGATTATGGACGCAGCGAGTCGCTACATTGTGGGTTGGAGCTTGGCGTACAGTGAAAATACCTTTGCGGTCGCTGATGCTTTGCGTAACGCTATGATAAATCACGGCATTCCAGCGCTTTACTATTCAGACAATGGCGCTGGTCAAACTTCAAAAATTTTGGACGCTGATTTAACAGGGATTTTGCACCGCTTGGGCATTGACCATCAAACGGGGATACCGGGCAACCCACAGGGGCGCGGCATTATTGAGCGCGTGATGCAAACTTTGGCTTATCCGATCGCGAGAAGATTTCAGACTTATTACGGCACAGGGGCAGACCGTGATGCTGTACGTCAAATCAGCCAAGCCACAGTGTCGTTATCCAAAGCGATTGCGGAAAAACGCACCGAGCTGACACTAAAACAGCAAAGCGCTTTGGGCAAGCTACCGAAATGGCGCGAGTTACTCACCGTGATTCAAGAATCTGTGGATAACTACAACCATCATCATCAGCATTCAGAGCTTAAATGCACGCCTTTTCAGCGGCGCGAAGAACTCAAAGCGCTTTATCCTGACGATGATGTTGTGATGTTATCCGAATGGGAAGCCAAAGAATTGTTCCGCCCAGCCTTTAAACGCAAGGTACAACGTGGCTGGCTGACCTTATTTAATCAGCACTACTGGCACAACCATTTGGAAGCTTTGAACGAGCAAGAGGTGTTGATGCTGGTGGATCAGCACGACCCACGCACGGTGATTGTCCGCGATTTAGATGGACGCTACCTCTGTGAGGCGCAATTAAACGGCAACACGGCACCTGCTTTTGCCCAATCCCTGATTGAGCAATCACGCCAAAAACGCGCCGAACGCAAGTTGCAACGCCTCGAAGATGAGGCACGCAAAGCCAAAGCTGAGCTACGACCAGCGATTGAGCTGCAGGCACAGGAAGATTTAAGCGCTTTGGTGGGTGACTTAGATTGGCAAACCTTTAACCCTGTAAAAGAGGAGGCTGAAATATTACTTTTTGCCAGCGATCAACAGCCATAAAAAAAGCGCTTAAGTAAGCTTTAAAAAACACTTAAACGCACCGTAACACACGGTTAAACCACAGTAACACCGAGGCAAAGCGCTTTGCAGCGTTAGGGGTTTGTGCGCCCTCAAAACGCCTATCCCACCTCTTTAACCTTTTGATTTTAGGAGTGTCCTATGGAAAAAGAACTCAAAAAGTATATCGAAAAGCACCATCTGACGCAAGCGGAAATAGCTCAAAAACTCGGCGTTTCTGTAGCAGCCGTCAATCAGTACTTGCAAAACAAATATCAGGGCGATGTTTCAAAGCTTGATAAAGCGGTGGTTGACATGATTAAGCGCGAGAAGCTTGCAAAAGAAAGCGCTTTGGAGTTTGTGTTTGTCAAAACCAAAACAGCCGCTCGCATTCTTGAGATTGTTGGTTTAGCGCACGCGATGAATGAGTGTCACGTGGTTATCGGAGAAGCTGGGCTTGGTAAAACCGTTGCGCTGAAACATTACGCTGAAAACCATAGCCATGTCATCATGCTAGAAATAGACCCCACTTACACGGCTAAAACTTTACTCAAAGCGCTTTGTGAAAAGCTGGGGTTACGAGCAGAGCGCACCAATGCCGCCATGCTTGATGCGGTGGTTGAAAAACTCAAAGATTCTAATCGTTTAATTATTGTTGATGAAGCGGAGCTACTCGCGCATCAACCGTTGGAAATCCTGCGCCGTATTCATGATAAAGCTGGCGTTGGCTTGGTCTTGGCAGGTATGCCGAGATTGCGCGCTAATTTGCGCGGCTCGCGTGGCGAGTACAAACAGCTTTATAGCCGCGTGGGCTGCTGCTTAGATTTGAAAGACAAAATCAGTTTAGAGGATTGCGCTCAAATCGCCCAAAGCGCTTTGCAAACATCTGATTTTAATCAAGAACTTTACAAATTCTCAAAAGGCAACACAAGAAGGCTTTCAAAGTTATTGAAGGGCGTGTATCGGCTTTCAATGATTAATCAGCGCCCCATTGAAAGCGCTTTTATCGAGCGTTACGCGCAAATGCTCATCGATTAACGCTTTCCGCGCAATCTACTTCTAAACAACAAGGAACTCTTATGTCTCGTATCGATTTTGATTCAATCCCTCCGTCATCTCTCAGTCAAACCGATGATTTTCTTTACTTTCGCGAAGTAACAGCTGGCAAAGTACGCCTTAACGATGTTACTTATAGCGCTGATTTTCTTCAAGCGGTCGAGGGTTGCCCAGTCGGCTTAGCGCTTTGCGCTCAGCGACATACTGTAGCCATTGTCTACTTACAGCAATTTTTGGGCTTTGCTTACGCCATTCCTGAGCATTTTTTGTGAGGAGAACATGATGAGCAAAAAACACAAATCTCAAGCGATAGATACGCCGAAAAATCGCACAGAAGCACAGGCTTGGATCAAGCGCTTGGGCGATCAAAGCCGTCAGCGTGAGCGTCTTTTAACTGAAATGAACGACCAAATCGCAGCTATTACAGAGCGTTACAAAGAAGCCATCAATGGTTACGATGACAAAATCGCCTACTTACAAGCAGGTATACAAGCTTGGTGTGAGGCAAATCGCGAAGCGCTTTGCGCTGATGGCGGTAAGACGGCAAACCTTATCACAGGCGAGGTTTCTTGGCGCACGCGTCCGCCATCGGTCACAGTGCGCGGTGTGGAACAAGTCCTTGAAAACCTGCACGCTTTGGGCTTGGAGCGATTTATTCGCCACAAAGAAGAAATCAATAAAGAGGCAATGCTTGCTGAGCCGAGTTTGGCGGCGACCCTGTCTGGTATCTCAATTCTTTCAGGGCGCGAGGATTTCATCATTCGCCCATTTGAACAAAGCGCTTAAACACCCCTCTCTCCACCCAAAGCGCTTTGGGTGGGGAAAATTAAGGAAATGTTATGAAATCAAGACAAAACCTCCGCCAAACCTTAATCGCCAAAATCCACATTGGAAAAAAATTCTTAAATCTCAGCGAAGAGGCTTACCGCCACTTACTCATCAGCGCCACAGGCTGCCCGAGTTGTAAAGACATGGGCATTGCGCAACTGTCATTGGTGCTGGAAGCGCTGAAAGCTCAAGGCTTTGAAGCCTACAAAGCTCGAGAACCACGCCCCATCACAACGCCCAAACAATTGTTAAACAAGCGTTTGTTGCAAATCAAAGCGCTTTTAAAGGAGCTTGGGAAAACCCCCAGCTACCTCAACGCCATCGCGCAACGCAATTATCAATGCCTATTTAACGACCTTGATGATGTGGGCGTGTTGCAGATTTTTAAAATTTTGCAAAAAGAGAAACGACACCATCATGCCAGATCATCAACTCCTGCATGGGAGCAATAAAGCGGAACATGATGGGGGTATGGATTTTAGGAGTGGTGTGATGTTTGATTTGAAAATCAATGAACAGCGTGATATTGAGGTTTTTGCCGACCACATGCCCCGCGGCATGCAAGAAATCGCTGCCGTGATTGGGGTGGAAGCAGCCATGAAGCTTGCTCACTACCTTGGTGGTTGTGATTACTATATCCCCAAAGGCGGACAAGATTGCCCGAGAGGAATGTATTTAAAAGAAATTTTGGGCGTGGCAGCTGCAGACAAGCTCATGCAAATCTACGGTGGTGCCAATTGCTACATTTACATGTGTCGCGAGGCATTTCGCGCGGTGAAAGTGCGGCATTTCTTGCGGCATCTTGCTGAGCTGATGGCGCAAGGCGAAAGCCAAAAGCTCGCAATCCAAAAAATTGGTTATCACTATGGCATCAACGAGCGCCTCGCCAACGAGCTTTTGCGCCAGCAGCGCAACGGACAAATCACCCTCTAAACCCCACCCTAACCCCCCACCCACAAAAAGCTCCGAAAGGGGCTTTTTTATGGCATGCTCAAAGCGCTTACGACACCACAACATCTAAACGTTTGCCCAGTTGATGCAAGGCTTGCGCAATGGTGTCAATCTTAGTGCTATGATTTAAATCGACAATACGTTGCACCTCCTGTGGACGAGTCTTTAAACGACGTGCTAATTCGGCTTGCGTGAGTTGCTGGGCGATTAGTTCGTTGATTAACAAGATTTTAGCGTAAACGCTGACAGGCAGAGCCACCAGCTCCTCGTTCTTTTTGGCTTTGCTGGGCGGCGGCACGGTTCGTTCGTCTTCGATGTAAAATTCAATAGCAGTTAAAAGTGCGTCTTGCGCCATGGCGAGCGCCTCTTCTTTGCTGTCGCCTTGTGTAATGGCTTCTGGAATATCGCGAAACTTCACCACAAAACCGCCCTCTTCTGCGGCAATCAATTGGGCTGGATAGTACATACAGTCTCCTTAAAAATAATTAAATAAACATCATCAACGTGAGGATTTCCTGTTTGAGCAAGTGGGGGTTATCCCCCCACTTGCAGTTGTTCTAATATGGCTTTTGCGGTTTCTTTTTTGATTTCTTGGTGACGTGGGATAGTGGTTTGTTTGCCGTTTAAGTAGACTTTTGTGTGTTTCGCACCTTCTTTAAAAACAGCACCGTGCTGGGTTAAAAGTTGAATCAAATCTCGCCTTTTCATGGTTGGTTCCTATCGTTGATGATAGAGTTATTATAATCATTTTTGCTTATTTTGTCAAGGTAAAAAATAATCTTTTTTGATTATTTTGTGTGGTTGTCATCTCTCCGCCAAAGCGCTTTAGAGATTAGTCTAAAATTTTTTAGGAATGCGCGATGACAAAAACCGAACTTTCCCCCCAAGATCTCAAAATTTTCCCCAGTCTTCAAATGCACGATCACGCTGACGGCGGTGGCGCAATGGCATCAAGCCCACTCACAGGCGCGGACGGCGAGATTTTTCCACCTGTCTCTGATGTGGATAGAGTGAAGGGCGCGTTTGATGCGCGGCTGCTCTATTACGCGGTGCAAAAGCAAGGTACCGCAAGCCTTTACGGAGCGCATGCCATCATCTCCGAGTTGCCCAAAGCAGAGAATGTCAGTTACATGCTGTTTCCAGCCGATAAATACGCCGAAAAGCGCTTTGAGGTGATGAATCGGATTGAGGCGTATTCGGTCGCCTCCGTCAAATCACGCATGACACTATTTGCCCAGCAGACCAAAGGTTCGCGCATGGTCTTGGCGTATCAAGAAGAAAATGAGCCGCTGCCGCTGGTTGGCGATGTGTACTGTTTGAAACAAGAGATGCGTGGTTATCCTGAAGCCGAGCAGTACGTACAAATCATCAAAGCTGAGGGCGAGAAGCGACAATTCACCAGCCCCAGCGGTAAAAAATTCACGGTGATGGTGGTCAAAATGGAGACTAGCACAGCACTAGAACATGATTTTATCGGCGTGGATTATCCTGTTGAAGGTTCAGCTAACCCACCATGCGAGATTAAAGAAACGCATGTGGCAGCCGCTGCCAAGTATTACGGCGCCAAAGCGCTTTCTCAAGATGCCAAAGCTGGCGACTTAAAAATCCACACCAACGGCTTGTTTGAAAAAATCGTGCCAACGGCGCAAACGGAAACGCCAATGTTGGGCTTAAACGCCGCAGGCAACAAAGCGCTTTTGCTTGAAGCAGGCGAAAGCATGAAGATTTTCACCAGTGGCGTGTTAAATCAAAATACAGCGTATCACGTGGGCTGCGGCATCATGCCGGGCAGTTACACGGATACTTATAATCAAATCAAAGATGATGGGGCGGGCAATCTCAAGCGTGGAGATGAGACGGTAGGCAGTATTGATTACGCGCACGGCGTGTTAAGAAGTCTGGGCGGAAGTTATCATTTGTACGATTCAAGAGCTTCATTCAAACCAGCGGCTGTTATTGAACGCGTTTCAGATTCGGCGAGTAAAGAAATTTCGATCAATAACCAAGCGTTTAACCACACAATTACCGTTAATCCAGCGCCTGCTTTAGGCAGTACACAAGTATCTTATCGCGCACAAGGGGTGTGGTACGATTTAATCGATGACGGCACAGGCGCGTTGCGTGGGCGCAATCCCAATCATGGATCTGGCTTTGTGAATGTTGTCACAGGCGAGATTTATGTGCAATGCGGTGCCTTGCCTGATGTGGGCTCAAGTATTTTGTTTACTTGGGGGAGCAAGGTTTCGATTGAAAAGCGCCACGACTCCAAGCCCAAAGCGCTTTATGAGCTGCAGCTTAAAGATGCGCCCGTTGCGCCGAGCAGTCTAAACATCAGCTTTACTGATGACCACGGCGACCACCAAATCAGCGATGATGGCGTGGGCAATCTCACAGGCAAGCTATCAGGCACCATCCATTACCCCACAGGCAAAATCCTTTTAAACCCCAACGGTTACCACAAAAGTCGCAACCTTGAACTCAGCGTAAACTATCAAAGCGGCGAACCCAAAGCCCAAAGTTTTACCGCCCCCTTGCGCGATCACACGGGCGCTGTGAATGTGACGCTTGAACAAAAGCCCATTGCTCCGCGCAGCTTTTCAATGGTCTGGAATGTGTTAATCCAAGATTATGACGCTTCAACGGTTTATCTGCTTAGCGAAGAGCGTAAGCCTACTCAAACCTTCCCAGTCGATCCTTACATTACCGTGTTTGACGATGGTAACGGCAATTTGTTAGACACGAATGCAAAGCGCTTTGGCTCAATCGATTACGCCAGCGGTAAAATCAGCTTTAATCCAGACACCACCGTCACCATTCCCAAACCAAAATTCTCCCCACAAGTCGTGGGCGAGGAAGTGGTAAACAACGGCGATGGTACGGAAACAGTCAAGCGCTTTGCACGCAATCTTTTCACCGAGCTTGAGTACGTGCCAGCGGCAGCCACAGCGCCGATTGATGAAAGTTTTAAGGTTGAAGTGAAATACCGCAGCCAAAGCGCTTTGGAAGCCAAGCAAGAAACCTTGATTTTAAAAGACTTAAGCCTTGATTTGTTGCCCAATCACGCTGAGCCAATCAAAGCAGGCACGGTGTCGTTTGCGATTTCAGGCAAACGCTACACCGACCGCCGTGGCGCGATTTACACCGACCACCAGCCCACAGGCGAGGCAAGACTTTGTGGGCAAATCAATTACCACACGGGCAAAGCGCTTTTGGAGGATTTTATCGGCGACCCTGCAAGCTTAAAGCTTGAAAGCCTTGCCACTTATTTGAACCATACACCTGTCGATGCAGTCACCTTCCGCGTGCCAGTGGCTCCGATTCGTCCGCAATCGCTCACGCTCACCGCAGTAAAACTCGGCGGTGGCGAGATAAAAGCTGTGCTAAACAAACAAAGCGCTTTGGAAGGAGCAGAGGTTGCAGGCAAGGTTCACGAACAATTCGGCGTGGTGACGGCGCGGTTTGGCAAAATGGTGAAAGCAGCAGGCAAAGAGAGCGAGCCGTGGTTTGTAGCAGAAAACGTAGACGCGCAAGGCAACATCTGGCAGCCCATTTACGTTCACGCTGATACGATTAAATTCAGCGCCATCAGCTACAGTTATTTGCCGCTTGATTCGCGCCAGATTGGCATTAATGCCGTGCGTTTGCCGATTGATGGGCGCGTGCCGTGGGTTGCGGTGGGCGATATGGTTGTGTTGTCTCATCTCAAAAAAGACGGACTGGGCGCGGCGCATCAAAGCGGCAAAACCGTCAAACTCTCTCGTGCTGGGCTTTCAAAAGTCTGCCTCAAAGATGCTGGTGGCAAAGCGCTTTCGCCTGAGCTTTATACGGTGGATTTAGAGGCAGGCGCGATAACATGGAGCAGCACAGGGCTGGATTTGTCGCCCTACCAGATGCCGCTCACCGCCTTCCACACCATTGAACGCGAGAACCGCGTGGTTGGCGTGGATATTTCAGGCGAATTAACCCTGCAATTTCCGCTGGATATTGCGTTTAAGGCAGGAGAGACGATGGTTTCCAATGCCTTGATGGGTGGCGATTTGATGGTACGCGTTTCAGAACCCTTTAGCCAGCAAGCGTGGGACAAACGCTGGTCAGACCAGCGCACGGCTGATCCACTTTTGGCGCAGCTCGATGTGCGCAATCACCCGTTCCAGCTCGATGGCTTGGGCGCGATTACCCAGCGCTGGGCGATTCAGTTTAAAACCGAAAGCGCTTTTGATTTAATCGGCGAAAGTTTGGGCTTGGTGTTTGAAGGCAATATTTTCAGCGACTTAGCGCCGATTAATCCGTCCACCAACACGCCGTATTTCACCCTGCCCAAAGGGGCATTCGGACGCGGCTGGGCGGCGCGTAATCTCATTCGCTTTAATACTTTTGGCACGCAAGTGCCTGTGTGGTTGATTCGCGCAGTGCAACCCTCCAGCAATCGCCACAGCCAAAAAGACGGCATCACCACCTGCTTGCGTGGCAACACGCTGGATTTATCCTAAACCAAAGCGCTTTGGTAACCAAAAAGCCCCCAAATGGGGGCTTTTGCTTGTTTGGTTGCGCAAAGCGCTTTTGAAAGTCTACAGATAAAACGGTTGAGGTTTGGCTTTGGAAGTCATTCTGGTGGATTAAATCGAGCATGTAGGCATGGAGTTCCGCCTCAAAGCGCTTTGATTTTTCTTCTTTATTTTCAATATGCTGCCAGCGTTGTAGCTTTTCTTGATACAGCTGACGCATTGCCGTGAGGCGGTCGTGGTTGTGGGCATCGCGTTTATGTTCGGCACGGCTGGGGAGGTATTTTAAATAGGGCAGCTCGTCTTTAGTGGATTGAATTTGTTACCATTTACCAGCAGCAAAGGCGGTACGCATATTGGTGCGGTAGATGGTTTTGAGGCAACGGTCGGAGCCGAGTTGCACGCGCTGTTGCTCGCCTGTTTTGGGGTCGGTCATGAGGCTTTCGCCCCACCAGCCCTGCGCGATTAAATACGGTTTTAAGGTCTCTGTCTTGGGTGAGCTGATTAATCCAAGCCAGATGAGGCGTTTATCTCAAAGTGCGATTCTTCCAATCCCACCATGTTTTGATAATACTCGCGCGTTAAAGTCACGCCATTTTGCAAATAGATGGCATCGCGCTCGGCGCGTGCGATATCAACCGCCGCTGGCGTCTGAAACTCAAACCACACCCCCTGCGGTGCGTGAATAGGCTTGCCGTACAGCTGATTCACGCGCAACATCGCATCGATAGCGTGTTGCATGGCATTGCTCAACATCAAGAGATAGCCGCCGATGCGCTCGTTGCGCGTGGCTTCTTCGACCGTTTGCGCGGCACGGCTGGCGTTTTGGAGGTCGGAGGTTTTGACGCGCCCCAGCAACAGCTTTTGTATCCGCGCATTGGCAATGCGCTCAAGTTTGGCAAATGCCTCGCCATCGCCTTGCAGTTGGTGCAGTGTTATCTCATCGTCTTTGCCAATGGCTGCCGCGCCACCGTTGGAAAATCCAAACAGTTGCTTGACAAAATCGGTCAGCGGTGCAAAGCCTGCTTGCTTGCCGACCACATACGGTTGCGCATAACGGCGCACAAATTGCCCCGCGTACGCCATTACTCGTTTACGCAATTGCACGGCAGGATAGAGGCGGATAATGCTTATCTCGCCTTTGGGGCGCGATGGCGTGGCTTTGTGGGTCAGCAACAAAAATTTAAGTTGTTGGTCCAAAAGCTCCTCTCCGTTATCACCTTGATACCACAGTCCATCGGCTTTGGGCTGGTAGCGATCGAGTAAGCCGTCTTTGGAGTGCACTTGCTTGAGGCTCAAAAAACCGTCGGCATCTTGTCGATAAACGTATTCCGCCACCGCGTAACCGTATAATTTGGACACAATCGCCAAATCGATAAAGACAGGCAAAGCGCTTTGCATGATGCGGTACAGACGGTTAATCGTCACCTCGTCCACACCCTCGCCCCAAATCCGAAACGGACGTGCCATCATCGCGGCAAACAAATCCTCGCGGCAACTCTCGACCTCGTCATCGGATAAGCAAAAGCTCAAGATTTCTAACGCGCTTTTGCCTGTCTCAGCGATTAAGTCGTCAAGGCTGCCATCATTGGTGTCTAGGTTGGCATCAAGGTTGGTGGTTAGCGCCTTAAGCGATGGGGCATTTTTAATCATCACGCGCCTCCATCAAAGGCTGGTTTTGGTGGTTGTTTGACACATGTTTATCCTGTTGCAAAAAACTGAAGCCTACGGCATAAAGCGCTTTGTCCCCAGTTGACAAACTCCTCCATCAACTCCAGCCCAAAGCGCTTTGCCTTGTAGCATGGGACTTTTTAAGGAGCAAATATGGACAAACTACAGGGGCGCAAGTATTCAGGAGACTTGTACGGTCGTAAATTCGGCAGCCAAGACGGCTTTGAAAAATTGGGCAATGTTTCAGGCTTGAAAACCAGCACCGAAATTGAGCAAGACGTGTTGAAATCCACAGGAGCCGATGATTATGGGCAAGCCATTTCTGTTGAAATCAAGCCATCAGAAACCAAGATCAATTTAAGCTTTAACAGCTTCAATAAAGACGGTTTGGCGCGGGCTTTGATGGGTGAAGCGGTGGATAAAGCAAAATCCAAGCAAACGGTGGATAAACAAAGTTTTACCCTGCCCAAAGCTGGCTTTTTAAAACTCGAACATCAAGACATTGACCCCACAACATTTGAACTGTTTGATGAGTCTGACCAAAAGCAAGACCCCGATACTTACAAGCTTCGCGCTGTGTTGGGCATGGTCGAACTCACCGAACAAAGCGCTTTGACAGCAGGCGATGCCGTCAAAATCAGCTATCAAACCAAAGAACGCGCAGGCTTTTCTATTGACTCCAACACCTTGCCCAAAATTGAGCTTGAGCTTTTACTGGAGGGCAAAGACCGCATTTCAGGGCGCGAGGGGTCTTTGTGGATTCCGCACGCGGTGTTGTCAAGCGCTGGCGATCTGGATTGGTTTAGCGATGACTGGTGGGAAAATGGCATGGAAGGCACGCTCATCAAAGAAGATAGCAAGCCCACCATGCGCTTCACCGAGTACACCGAGTAAGCCAAACCCCTTTGTTTTGCCACAAAAAAGCCCCCAAATGGGGGCTTTGGTTTAGTTGCTTACGATTCAAACCTTAGCATCAACTCGTGGGCTTGGTGTTTGGGGCGTAGCGTAGCGGTTTTTTGGAGGATTGTGATGCAAAAAATCGTGGTGCATTGTTCGGCCAGCCCGAACGGCAAACCTTTGAGAACGCTGACGGAGAGTGCTGCCAAGCGCATTGACAACTGGCACAAGGCGCGAGGTTTTAAACGCCAAAACCTGCGTTATAACGCGCATTTGCCCCACATCGGTTATCACTTTGTGATTGAGACCGATGGCACGCTCTACACTGGGCGCGAGCTTGGCGAGACTGGGGCGCATGTGCGTGGGCATAACGTGGGCAGTGTGGGCATTTGCTTGGTCGGTACGGATAAATTTACACCGCAACAGTGGGCGACTTTGGCGGATTTGGTGCAACGCCTCCAAGCACTTTACCCTCAAGCGCTTTGTTGTGGGCATCGGGATTTGTCCCCTGATTTAGATGGCGATGGCACGGTTGAGCCGCACGAATGGCTCAAAATCTGTCCGGGGTTTGATGTCGCCACTTGGCTGCAAAGCAATCGTCAGCCATTGCTGCGGCATGTTTGCGAGGAGCAGCGTCATGAGGTTTAGCGATGTAACCAAACAAAAAACCATCGCCTTAATCAGCCACCGTGATGGTCACCTCTCCACCACCAAAACCATACAAACCGTGGGCTTTGTCGTGTTGGCACTGCTGTTGATGCTCAGCGTGTTGCTCAATCGTGAGCAGACGAGCGAGCTGTATTTGATTTTTGCCAGTTACTGTGGCGGTTTAACCATCAGTAAAGGGGTTGTGTCCAGCTATCAGCAAAAAGGAGCGCGAGATGAGTAATTTATTGACCTTACTGCCTTGGTTTTTGCTTGGGCTGCTGTGGGCGTATTTAACGACCGTTAAAAAAGCCTTAAAAAGCGCTTTGGCTGAACAAGAGCACCAGCTCAAAGCCCAAAGCGCTTTGCTGGAAAAAGTCAGGCATCGCGCTCAGCGTTTGGCGCACAATCAAAATCTTAACCATGCTGCACTTGATGCCGAGCTTGAAAAACTGGGGGCGTTGCGTGATGAGTAAAGTCCCCCAAGCGCTTTTGGTGGTTTTGCTGAGTGCCTGCGAACAGAAAGCCGTTTACCTCGACAGCAGTTGTTACGCCTTCGTCCCCATCTCGGCGAGCAAGCGCGACACGGTGGAAACCAAGCGCCAAATCCTCACCCACAACCAAACCCACCGCGAGCTTTGCGGAGGTGCAGATGAGCCTTGACCCATGAATCTTGACCAGCTGTTTAACAGCATGATGGGGCTTTTGCTGGCGGTGTTTTGGTACTGGGTACGCAGCATCGACAAAAAACAAGACGAGGATAAAGCCCGCATGGACAAAATAGAAGAGCGCACCCAAAGCGCTTTGGCTGAAATCCGCCACCATTACCAGCGCCGCGATGATGCCCACAAAGACCAAAGCGCTTTGATGGAGATGCTGCGCGACATTAAACACCAAATCACTCGCATCAATGACAAACTTGACCAAAAGGCAGACAAATGAACGACAATCCCGAAATCATGCGCCTGTTGCGTGAAATCCATGGGCAGCAACAACAGTTGTTAAACCGCATCGACGAACTCGAGCAAACCGCCACCCGACGCGGTGCTGTGGCAGGTGGTGTGGCAGGCTCCATCTCGGGCGCGATGGTGACGATTGGCATCGAGATGATCAAAGCCAAATTTGGGGGCTAAATGGCACACGATGTGACCCTAAAAGACAAGTTGCGCCAGCTGTATTGCTTTGAGCGCATGGGGCTGGAACGCGCGGCTGATTTGTGTCAAATCTCTTACGCCAGCGCCAAGCGCTGGAAAAGTGAAGCCAAGCAAAACGGCGATAACTGGGATAAAGTGCGCGCCGCCCACACCATAGCAGGCGGCGAAATTGAGGATGTTGCTCGCCAGCTTTTGACCGACCTTGTCTTGCAATTTAAAGCGACAATGGACGCGCTCAACCACGAGCCGCTGGAGGCGAAAGAACGCGTCGCGCTTTTAACCTCACTCGCCGACAGTTACCACAAAGCCATTGCCGCGAATAAAAAATTGCTGCCCGAAACTTCCAAACTTGCCATCGCACTGTTGGTGTTAGAGCGCTTAGCTGATTATCTTAAGCTCAAAAAACCTGATTTGTTACAGCCGTTTATAGAAATCCTTGCCCCGTTTGGCGAAACCCTCAAAGATCTGTGACGGGTATTGCCACGACAGCATTGTGGTGGTGGCGCAACTTCGCCCCAAATTCAGCACCCTAACCCTCCATCACAAGTGGGAGAGAGCGGATTTTCTTTTGGGTGAGGTATCAACTCAAACCAAAGCGCTTTGGGCTTTAGGGTGGTGATTTTGAGATGAGCATGAAGCAGCAGGAATTCAATAAGCGTTTAGCGGAATTACAAAGCGCTTTGAAGCAGCAAATTGAAGCCTCTTTTGAGGGTTGGGACGACCGCAAAACCGCCATTGAAGCGCGGCATGCCAAAGTGTTCGATAAAACACACGGCTTTGAATATTTTGTCAAAAATTATTTTCCACACTATTTGCGCCATCAAAACCAAAGTCTGATGCATGAGTATTTATTTGCACAATTGCCAGCGATGCTCAAATCGCCGCGTTCAGAAAGCTATGCGCTCGCTGCTCCGCGCGGTGAAGCCAAATCAACCATTGTGACGCGTTTGTTTAGCTTGTACTGCGCGATAACGTCACAAAAGCGCTACATTGTCATCATCTCCAACACCTCAGACCAAGCGGCAGAATTTCTGGCGGCGATCAAAACAGAACTGGAAGCCAATCCGCGCCTTAAGATTGATTTTCCTGAATGTTTTGGCGAGGGCAGCGTGTGGCAAGTGGAAAAAATCATCACCCGAAACGGCGTAAAAATCCAAATGGCAGGCGCTGCCAAAGCGCTTCGGGGTTTTGTGCATGGCGCGTATCGCCCTGATTTGGTGATTTTGGACGACCTCGAGAACGATGAGAACGTGCGCAAACCTGAGCAGCGCGACAAGCTGCAAAACTGGTTGAATGCAACGGTGATGAAGCTTGGAGCGGTGGGCGAAAAGTTTGACGTGTTTTACATTGGCACGATTTTGCATTACGACTCTGTTTTAAATCGTGTTCTAAAAAACAAAGGTTGGAAAACGGCGCTGTTCAAAGCGCTTTGTGTTTATCCTGATAATATGGCGCTCTGGGACGAGTTCGAGGCGATTTTTCACAGTGAAGGCGATGCCGCAGCAGAAAGATTTTACCTTGAAAACCAAGCAGAAATGGACAAAGGAGCGGTGGTTTCGTGGGCATCGCGTCCGCTGTATGAACTGATGCGTATCCGCGCGAAAGAAGGGCATCAAAATTTCGACACAGAATTGCAAAATGACCCCGTAAGTAGCGATGATGCGCCATTTGCAGATTGTATGCAGTTTTACGGCGATCTGCCGCACGACTGCCTCACTTTCGGCGCGGTAGACCCATCACTCGGCAAACATGGCACAGGGCGCGACCCATCGGCTATTGTGGTGGGCGCGTATCAAACGACAACGGGCAAGCTGTTTGTGCTGGAGGCGAGCATCAAAAAGCGCTTGCCTGATCGCATTATTGAAGATGTCATGGCATTTCATGAGCGCTATCGTTGTCAGGTATGGGCAGTGGAAGCAGTGCAGTTTCAAGAATTTTTGCGCACAGAACTGGTGAAACGAAGCGCTTTGCGCGGCAATCCTGTGCCAGCGCGTGCGGTTACGCCCAACGCCGATAAAATGCTGCGCATTGAATCCCTACAGCCACATATTGCCAACGGCTTAATCCTGTTCAAGCCAGAACAAAGCGCTTTGCTGGAGCAATTGCGCCACTTCCCCAAAGCCGACCACGACGATGGGCCAGACGCTTTGCATATGCTTTGGGCTTTAGCCACCAGCTCTGCCCAAAGCGCTTTAGCGCAAAGTTTTACCCTGCCTGAACCGCGCGAGTAGCCAAAGCGCTTTGTGGTATGATGCGTGAAATACTGGAGTAGATCATGAACTGGGAAGATTTGAGCGGTTTGACCGAACAGGAGCTGAATAAAATGAACATGATTGCTGTGTTGCGAAAAATGGACGAGGAAACGCGCCTTATGCGTGAGCGCCACGAACAAGAACGCGAGCGATACGAAAAAGAAATGGCTTTGCGCCGTGAGCGACATGAACACGAAATAGAAAAAATGCGCAACGAGAGCCGAAAGGTTCGCATGGATTGGTTACTCGCGCCTATCTTGGCAGCCGTTGCCGCGAGCAGTGCAACAGTTGCCGCACTGAAGTGGTTGGGCTGAATTGGTCACTCATTGATATCCTCCCAAAAAGTTGCCATTAGGCGATTTGGGGGATTAATTTTTAGGAAATAACCACTTGGCAGCAATGGCAAAAATGCCTAAAACGGTTGCGGTTGAAGTGGTGAGTAAGGTGATTAACACGCTATTTGCCAATACTAATAATCCACGCCCCGAGCTATATAAAACAACAGCAATAAAGACCAGCCAAGCCACAATTAAACCAAACAAAGCTAAATAGCCCCGTTGGCGAAATTGGTGTAACTCTTCATTTTGCGCAAGGCTACTTTCACGCTCACGAATATCCAAAGCATCTTTTTTAAGCGCAATTTCCATTTCTTCAACGGCTTGCAAAGAGCTTTGTTGTAAAGCTAAATCAGGCTACTCTGTGGACTCTGGACTGCCCAAACGTTCTGAAAATGATGTTCTCATTCTGGTTTTATCATATGAGTTTTATAGTAGTCGCGAATAACATCAGGAGAAATAACAGCTTTGCGATTGGGTAAAGCTTGTTCGGTTTGACTCCAGGGCGTGTTGGGCTGGTGGGTTAAATAAACCAGTTGCCAAGCCTCTAGATTTTTGTATTTGTTATAAACTGCGCAAATCAGCTGGTAAGCATCGCTATCTTTGGGAATCGTGTTTTTTTTCAAAATGGGTTCTTGGATAAAGTTTGCGCCATGCCGTGCGAGTTGTTTATATAACTCGGGAATCACTGGACCGTATTGCCAAGCCTCAACCGTATCTTGAAACAACTGAAAATTGGTAAACCCCAGCCAGTAGCCGTAGACAATATAAGTCAATTTTTGAATTTTAAGGTTGGTGAGAGGCTTTTGTTCCGACAACGACAAACGCACTAAAGCATCAGCTACATCAACCGCGCGATAAATGGGGTACGTCATAGCATTTCCTTTAAGGTTGAGATTCTTAAGTTCGTATTGTACAGCAGCTTGGTGCATTGGGTTAAAAAAAACCGCCTTTTTGGCGGTTTTTTGCTTTGGGGTGAGGCTTACCCCCTTGTCCAAAATTTTTAAATAAATGGGGGCGATTTTAAAAAGGTTTTAAACAAGGTTTAGGGGGGGGCGTGATTTTGAACGGTGTGATGAAAAAGCGCTTTGTTTGGTCATCAACTCATGGCTTGCCCCCCATCGCCACACAATGCGCTTTGTCGTTTTTGGAGACCAAGCCATGTCCTCTTTATTGCTTTCAGCGTCGTTACAACTCGCTGCACTTGATGCAGGCACCCCCAACGCCAGCCCGCGCACTTTTGCAGGCGTGGCGCATTCGGGCAAGCCATTTGTCCACAACGGCAAGCGTTGCGTTGTTGATTTATCGGCTTTGCAGTTTGCCGAACAAATTCCCGTACTCATTGAACACGATCGCCAGAAGCGCGCAGGCGTGGCGCGTCTTACGCTTGGCGCTGACGGCTTAATCATCGCAGGCACGCTGCTTTCTAACGAACACGGCAAAACGGTCTCGCAAGATGCTGACGAGGGTTTCCCATGGCAACTCTCTGCCCATCTTCAGCCCACGCGCATTGACGAAATCAAGGCAGGGCAAAGCGCTTTGGTGAACGGTCAAACCGTACACGGCGAAATCGCTATTTATCGCAACTGCTTGGTGCGCGAAGTGAGTTTTACGCCAACAGGTGTGGATAATCACACCCATGCTGTTGTTTTATCAGAATCTTTTAACCCAAAGGAAAACCAGATGAATCTTGAAGAAGCCTTGGCTGAAATTGCCAATCTTAAAAACCAAATCCAAACCCTCGCCGCCGAAAAACAAAAACTTGAGCAAGAAAAAGAACAAGCAAAACGTGAGCAAGACCTAAACGCTGAACTTTCCGCACGTGGGTTTCAAAAAGATGCCAAGGGGCAATGGTTGGGCTTATCTGATAACACCAAAGCGCTTTTGCTCTCGCTCGATAAAGCCCAGCAAAGCGCTTTGCTCGCTGATTTAGCACCCAAAGCAGCACCGAAAGCCTTATTTGAACCGCACCAAAGCGCTTTGAATACTCCTGATGTCAAGCTTTCAGACAATCCCTTGCTTCAAGATGCTGAACAACGCGCCAAACAAAGCGCTTTTATTTAGCGTCATGGCAAGTAATGCCACCAATAGCATATCGCGTATAAATCTTGCCATCGTGCGCTTTGGCACACGCCTCTTCAAAGCGCTTAGCATTCTCTTGATTCACAGAAGAACACGTTGCCAATAGCAATAAAGCAAAGCAGAACCAAGCCAACAGCAAAGGCTTAAGCCATTTTTCCATTCTTCCCTCCTAGGAGACTTTATGAACACAGAAAGCCGAGAGCATTATCTTAAACTTTTGCGAGAATTGTACCCACAGCTCAACCATTATCAAATTCACCATATTAATCATGATGTTGCCGATATGCTTGATGGTTTGATGCGGGAACTCATAGAAACAACCAAGCAAATCGCTTTAACCGCTTATCTTGCCAGCAAAGCGCTTGACCTGTTTCTTGCCAAAAATCCTTACGATTTCTCCAAAGCCCTTCTGGGAGCCACTTTGGATATTGTTGAAATCCTTAACAGCAATCACCGTTATCGCTTTTTAACTCAGACCATCGCTCTTAAATGGCGTTCTGCCCTTGAGTTGGCTTTAATCGGCATTTAAGGAGGTGCGATGACTCACAAAGAACTCTCACTTGGTGATTTGCTTCAATCTGAATCAGACCCCAACCAACGCCAAAGCGCTTTTGCTCTCGCTCGATAAAGCCCAGCAAAGCGCTTTTATTTAGCGTTTTCTGGCGGTGGGCAATGCAGTTCAAAACGCAGGCGGTAGGTGTTGGTGTTGGCGGTTTGGATTTTGCCTTCGGCGCAAAGCGCTTGGTAGTCCGTGTTGTCCCTTTCGCCGCACATCGCCAACACCAACAGCAAAAACAACGCCCCCAACAACCATAAACCCTGTTTCATTTTATCGTTTAAAGGAACCATCATGACCTCACATCATCAACAGAATTACCTTGAAATCATAAAAGAAATTTTCCCACATTTGCAGAATATTCAAGCCCACCAGCTCACGCCTGAGGTTTTGGATTTATTTGATTTGGCGTTGATGGGCATTTAAGGAGGCGCGATGACTCACAAAGAACTCTCACTTGGTGATTTGCTCAAATCTGAATCAGACCCCAACCAACGTCAAAGCGCTTTGTTGGAAGGCGTGAAGATTGGCGAGCTGGTGGCGTATCAAGAAATGCATTTGCTGGTGGCTTTGTCTAACAGTGAACACGGCAAAGTATTGATTCAGCCCAGCGCGTGTGTGGTCGATCTTTCGCATTTAAGGCCTGAGCATTTGAAAATGCACGGTTCGCTTAATCCCCAATACGGCCATTTTAATGCAGAGCAACCGCAGGATTTGTTGCAAAAACTGCTCGCCTCAGGCACAGCGCTTGGCATTACCTATATTGGCGTTGAAAAACTGCAAAAGCGCTTAGAGCAAGTTCAAACATTACCTCAGCCATCGCCCCCCTCTCCACCTCAGGTAGAGCCGCCGAGCTTGCCGTAGATCAGCCCACGCCAGCCCATTTTTAATCTTTTCAATCACAAGGAGTACCGATGCCTCTATCCAGTGAAAGTCATTTTGGCGTCCGCCCGATGACAGAAGCCATTAACAAAATCCCCACAACGCCTACGGTTATCCGCAGTTTAGGCATTTTCACGCCCAAACCTCAAACCACAACATTCGTGCGCGTTGGCGAGAAAAATCAGACCTTAAACTTGGTTCCCCACCAGCCTCGTGGCGCAACAGGTCATGGCGTTGATATTGAATACAACCATATCGGCAATTTTGATATGTTGCACTTGCCTAAAACAGACGTTATTTATGCAGACGATGTGCAAAATGTGCAGGCGTGGCAAGGTTCAAATAATCAAGCGCAAACGGTTGCAGAGCTGGTCAATGATAAGCTTTCGGCGATGAAAGCTGATATTGAATACACGCGTGAGCATTTAATGCTGGGCGCTTTGCAAGGCAAAATCGTTGATGCTGATGGGCGTGAATTGGTTGATCTTTATAAGCGCTTTGGTTTGAGTCGTCAAAATGCTGCTATCAACCATGCCTCCAACGCGAATTTAACGCTTGAATTTGAGCGCGTGAAAAGCGCTTTGCGCAGTCAAAAGGGCGCGGAGAGCGTGAGCGGTTGGGTGTGTTTGTGTTCAACGTCTTTTTTTGAAAAACTGATTGCCCACAAGTCCATGCTTGATATTTATCTTCGTTATCAAGGCGCTAAAACGTTGCATGATGGCTTTGACGGGCGATTCGTAACCGCGGGCATTGAGTTTGTGCAATACGCCACAGCATACGAGAGCGGTTTAAAAATTGAAGACAATCAAGCCATTTTCTTGCCCAAAGGTCTTAAAGATGCATTTGCTGAATACTTTGCGCCTGCCAATATGAGCAGCACAGTGAACACCAAAGCGCTTCCTTATTACGCTTCTCGCGAAAAACTCAAGCATGAAGCAGGATTTGAGCTTTACGCCCAATCTAACCCTTTGCCACTTGTGAAGCGCCCTGATTTGGTGTGGGATTTGGTGATGACATGATAACGCGCGATGATTTGACAAAGCGCTTTGGCGAGGCGGAATTAATCCGTCTCACCGATCGCGAGCATTACCAACACATCAACGAAGACGTGTTAAAGGCTGCTATTTTAGACGCTGAAGCAGAAGCCAAAAGCTATTTACGCGCCGCGGGTTTAAGTGATGCCATCGTGCATACGGCACCGATTTTGAAGATTAAGGTGTGCGATATGGCGCGGTATTATTTGCACCAAGATGGCGTGACGACCGTTGTTGAGGCACGTTACCAGCAAGCCATCAGCTTTTTGAAAGAAGTGGTGAAAAATCCAAGACTTTTAAAAATCGGCCCTGAACCCAGCCCAAGCGCTTTGTCTGGAATTGCGATCGCTCCTGCCTCTGTTTTAGCGTAAAAGAAAGTCGGCATTAAGGACGCAGATAATTCAGCAAGGCTGCAAATGCTCCCATAATCGTTGCCCCCGCAATGAAGGGATACAGTAAGCCCTCCATGTTGTATTTACGGGTTTCCGCTCGCCATCTTAAAAGCTCTGCTTCACTTCTGGCTTTGGATTCTTCGCGTTCGCGCTCGTAACGCTGGCGTTCCTCTTCATGGCGTTTGTTTCTTTCCTCGCGTTCTTGTTCATAACGTGCTTTGGCTTCCTCGCGCTCCTGTTCATAACGTGCTTTGGCTTCCTCGCGCTCTTGTTCATAACGCTGGCGTTCCAAAGCATCGCGTTCACGCATCAGGCGCAGTTCTTCCTTAAATTTTTCGTTGGTAATATCCAGTTGTTTTAAGTTCAAAATCATAACCAAGCGCTCCAAAGTATCTTTATCTATTTGTTCTAAATCAATTTCATGAAAATTCATTAGCCCTCCGAGTACCTCATCATGTTAATACAAATCTTCCACACTTTTCCACGCTTAAACGAGCATTTAAGCCAAATGGAACGCCGTTTTAACGGTTCTTTACAACCGCTTACGCGTGCTATCGGCGGTTTGCTAGAAAGCAGCACACAAAAGCGCTTTGAAGACGAGCAAGACCCAGAGGGCAAGCCGTGGGCGCCGCTCACCCTCAGAATCATCTTACGCAAGCGCGATATTCTGGACGAGCATGGCGATAGGTTGGAAGGCTTGGGCTTTCAGGCTCGGGATTCTGGGGTGGCGATTGGCACCCATCAGGCATACGGCATTTTTGCGCAAGACGGCACGAAATTCGCCCCACAACGCGCTTTTTTGGGCATCTCACAGCAGGACGAACACGACTTGCGTGAACTCATCAACGACTATTTTTTAGGAGGCAATCGTGGCTTGGCGCGATAATATGCTGGCGGTGTATCCGTATTTACTTGAGCGTTTACAAGGCATTAAGGGTATCAAAACCGTGCTGGAGGCGCAGGCATTGGACAGTTTAACGCGCGAGCGGTCGCTGGCGCCGCTTGATGGCGCGGTGTATTTGGTGTTTGATGGCTTTACGCCGCGCGAAGACAACAGCCAGCGCCGCGAGCAGCTGTTTGAGCTTGGCTTTAGCGTGATTTTGGTTAAACGCCACTACACCCCAAGCCCTACCGCTGATTCGGTCGGTGCCATTTTGACTCAAATCCTCAAAGCGCTTTGTGGCTTTGACCCAATTGATGAGGACGGCAAAGCGCTTTGCGTGCGCCCGTTTAAAGCCCAAAATCCTTTGCCGATTCAATACCATCAGGGCTATGCCTTTTTTCCAACTCGCTTTGTGTGCGATGTGGCGGTGCTGTCATGATTACTTTAACGCGTAACGATACGGACGCAAGTTTAATCTTGCCCAATGGCTTGCGTTTTACAGACGAGCATGCGTGGCGAGCGATTGCCCAAACCGATGGCGAGTACACGCTGTCAGGCGCGTTTGTGCTGCAGCAAGGGCGCAAACTGGCGGGGCGACCTGTCACGCTGGGCGGGGACGACAAGCACAATTGGCTGGATTACCACACTGCCCAAACCTTGCTCGATTGGGCGGACGTGCCTGAGCTTACCATGACGCTTGATTATCACGGACGCCAATTGACTGTCTGCTTTGCCAAAAGCGCTTTGAGCCTCGCGCCTGTGCTTTGGTACCACGATCAAATAAATGTCCCCTACCACGCCACCTTGTACTTTTTGACCGTGTAACGATAGCCCCATTCGGGGCTTTTTTGCTATCAACTCAATCCAAAGCGCTTTGGCGTTTAGCGTAGGAGATTTGGAGGTCTTATGTCTCAAAATTTAGGAGGCAACAGTATTGGGAGCCTCAACAGTACCTTAGTCGCCGTAGGGGCGTCTGACTTGGGTAAGGCTATTAAACAAGCGATTGACTTTGAAAGCGCGATGGCGGGTGTGAAAAAAGTTGTTGAGGGTACGCCTGAAGAGTTTCAAAAACTCAATGAGCAGATTCAGCAATTGGGCGTGGACTTGGGGCTGGGGTCGGTTGCCGTTGCAGAGCTTGCGGCGGCAGGTGGACAGCTGGGCGTACCGATTGATGAATTAGCAAAATTCTCAGAAATGGCGGGCAAAATGTCGGTTGCGTTTAATATGACAGCTGATGAGGCTGGCAATGCTGCCGCAAAACTCGCGAACGTGTTCAATATCCCTGTTTTAGAAGTTGAAAAGCTGGGCGATGCCATTAACACGCTCGGCAACAACACAGCAGCGAAAGAGCGCGAGATTGTTGAGGCGATGCTGCGCATCGGTGGTTCGGCGCGGCAGTTTGGTTTGGCAGAAGAGCAAGCAGCAAGCTTAGCTGCTGCGATGATTTCACTGGGCAAATCGCCTGAGGTGGCCGCGACAGGCATCAATGCGCTTTTAACAAAGCTGATGACTGCCCAAAGTCAGGGCAAAGAATTTCAAAGCGCTTTGGCAGGCATCGGATTATCCGCCGACCAACTCGCCCAACAAATCGCTGCCAATCCGCAACAAGCCTTAAGCAACTTTTTGGGCAAACTCGCTGAATTACCCAAGCAACAACAAGCCATTATCAACAGCAAGCTTTTCGGTGCAGAGTATGCAGACGATATTGCGCTGCTCACTCAGAACCTTGACCAGTTTCAAAAAGCTTTGGCGCTCACTTCAGACAAAGCAAAGAACGCAGGCGCGATGAATGCTGAGTTTGCAGCAGCTTCAGCGACAACTTCAGCGCAAATTAAAGCCGCTGAAGCATCGCTTGATAATCTCTTGCAGACGATCGGAACCCAATTTCTGCCTATTGTTCAAGGCGCGGCAAAAGGATTTACGGCACTCACTCAAGAGCTTAATGAATTAGCCAAAGCTCACCCCACGATTGCCGCTTTCGCAACCTCATTGCTCGCGATTAAAAGCACTTTGGCGGGCGTGAATGCTCTTACTGGCGCACTCTCAACAACAGGGCTTACGAACGCCAGCACGGCAACGGAAACCTTAGCAACACGCATGGAAACGCTGGTCAGCTGGACACAAAAAGCCACTGCCTTGTTTGCAGCATTTGAGGTTGGCGAAAGCTTGGGGACGTGGTTGCGTGAGAGTTCGGATTGGGCGCGTGCTTTGGGCGATGAGCTTGCGCGCGGCTTGGCTTATCTTGATGCGTTAGTGACAGAGCGAACATTAGAAGACGTTGCTACACAGTTTGAAACCAGCAGAGAGGCCAGCGCTCGCCTTGCTCGTGAAACAGAAATCTTAGCTTCTCAACAAGAAACGCTTGCCAAACAAAGCGCTTTGGCAACAGAAAGTCAGAAGACGCAAACCTTGAGTGCAGAAGATTACCAAAGCGCTTTGAGATCAGCACGCGCCGAAATTGCCACATTGCAAGCCTTTTTAGAAGTGATGACAGAGGCTGGGCTAGAAAACAGCTTGGCTTTCGCTGAAACAGAAGAAGCGATTGAAAAGCTTGGCGAGAGCATTCGCGCTATGCCTATTGTTAAGCCGCTGGACCTTGAGTATTGGAGCAAGTATGAAGATGCGCTTGAGACTTTGGGCTTGTCGTTTTCTGAATTTGAGACGGGCGTATCTGAATCAGCGCAAAAAGCCGTTGATGCCTTTTCAGTGCTGGCAACCAACACGCAAAGCGTAGAACAACTCGCCCGTGCCTACAATGCCGCGCGTGACGCGGTCGGGCAAAGCGCTGAAGGGCAAAAACTTTTGCAAAGCGCTTTGCAAGAAAGCACAGCGCACACAACTGGCTTAGCAGACAAGGTCATTCAAACAGCGGAAAACTTTAAAGATTTCTCTCAAAAGGCGGTGGATAGCGCACAGCAAGCCCAAAGCGCTTTGGCATCGCTTGGGGTGTCTTTGGAAGATGTTAAACGCGGTCTTTCTTCAGGTGTATCTGAGACAGTGGATAACTGGCGCGTGGGGTTTGGTTATTTGAAAGAGTCTGGCGAGCTTACCGCAACAGCTGTACAAAGCGCTTTTGAGCGAGCTAAATCCAGCCTAAACAGCGCCGAAGATTTCAAGGCACTACAAAGCGCTTTGCAGGAGACAGGCAGCGCCGCACTTTTGACCACCGAGCAAATGCACGTCTTGCAAGTGGGCGCACAGGGAGGCGCGGCAGCGGTTAAGCAAATTGAGCTGGCTTATCAAAATGTTAGCGAACAAAGCCAAAAAACCGCGCAAGCCCAAATTCAAGCCCACCAAGCGTCAAGCCAAAGCGCTTTGGAGAACGCGAAAGCGGTTGAAAAAGTGGCGGAAAGTGTGAAAAAAGCAGGCGAGCAATCGGAGACAACGGTTATACGCTTGTATCAAAAACAAGGACTGCTGAAAGACCAAATCGCCGAGCTTGAAACCCATGCCAGACGCTGGGAAGAGGCGTTTTTTAAAGCGTTTGTGGGGAGGCAAACGGCGCAAGTTGCGAATAATCTCGCTAAACATATCAGCCAGTTATCCAAACAAATGCGTGCAGCTAATGAAGAAATTGAGGCATTGGAGGGCAAAATTCAAGATGGCACCCTTTCCATGAGTGATTTAGAGGCTATCACAAAGAAAACCCAAAGCGCTTTTTCACTGCTCGATAAAGCAACCTTATCACGCTTGAATCAAAGCATTGATAAAGCGCGTGAAAAGCTTGGAACTTTGCGTGATGAAGCCAAAGACACGGCGGACGAGCTGGAAGCGAAATTGTCTAGCCTCAAGGGCGATGATTCTAAAGCACGCGCACTCGAGCAAGCTAAAGAGCTGCAAGCTTTGGAAGAGAAACGTCAAAGCGCTTTGGGGCGCGGCAATCGTGATGAAGTCGCGGAATACGAACGCGCCCTCGCGCTACAGCGCCAAATCCACGCTGAACAAAACAAACAAGATGCCGCGCGTAAACAGCAAGAGGCTGAACGAAAAACCAAAGGCTGGGGTGCAGGGGACACGTCCCCTGCTGGGGGTGTGGGGGCGAAGCCCTCAGCAGAGCAAGAAACCCAAAGCGCTTTGTCAGCGGAGCAAGTCGCGAGCGCGTGGGATAAACGGATTCAAGAGGCGGAAAAACGCGGCGCACAACACTTTGCACAAGAGCTTTATAACGCCGCTAAAAGAAGAGCTTATTGAGACTCTAAGCTTTGAGCATAATGCAAAATAGCAGCTTTGACCGCGCCTGAGCGATTGCCCTGATGATGGGCTTTGATGGATTGGAGGGCGTCAAATACATCTTGGTCATGTTGGCTTATGAGCATTTTAAACGTTTCAAGCGCTTTGGCTTGGTAAGATTTCGCGGCATCAAGTTGACATTGAGCGGTTTTGGGGTTTGACATAGCGACCTCGTTTTTATAAGATGACTTTTAAGGAGAGGGGGCGGTTGCCCAACCCCCAGCCTGTGTGCTCAGGCTTTCTACTTAGTAAGCTGGTAAGCTTAACAACAGCAGAATCACAATAATGATGAATTTCGTTGGGTTCATCGCTATGCTCCTTCTAGCCGTCAACCAAAACCCTGACGGTTTGGGCTTTTGGAAAGGGTGCGCCAACACCCTTTCTTTATGCTTGTAATTATATTATATAATATAAAACACATCAAGCCATCATCTCTTGCCCCAAAGCGCTTTGGATTTAAGCTCGTTTTAAGTTTTGTTCAATATCACTTAAACGAGGTTTTTATGCTGACGACAACAACCCCCGTGACGCTTTACCGCTCCACTGACGCAGACGCACCACAAATCACCCCAACCGAAGGCGCGATTAAAACTGTCTTCGAGGCGTGCCTTGTTACAGGCTATGGCGACAAGCAGCCACTGGGCTTTGAAATGCCTTTTTCTGACAATCATCGCGCTGTGTTCCGTTCCAAAAACGAGCAATCGAGTCGCCTGTATTTCCAACTCGACAATAGCGAGAAGACTCGCGCCCAAGTCACAGGCTACCGCACCATGACCGCCTTAAATCAAGGAACAGGGCAATTTCCTGAACGCCCGCTTGGCATTGTCAGCGAATATGCACCGCATAACCGCAAAACACATTGGGCGCTCATTGGTTGTGACAAAGCGCTTTGGTTTATTACATGCGGCGATTACAGTCGATACAGTCAAATGAGCTTCATCGGCGATTTCAAAAGCACTGTTGCTGCTGACCCCTACAATTTCTGCTTAATCAATACGGTTGATGATTCAACTTATCTCTCTGGCTCACAGCGGCCACGCTTCAACCCCAATCATCGTGGCACAGTAGCTATGGATTACAACGCCCTTAATCCCGTGACAGTATCGCCGCAAAGCGCTTTGTTTCATGGTTTTGTTCAATATCCCGACCCGATTTGTCAAGGCGTGAACCTCGCGCCCGTATTTTTGCGCGAGCATTTGCAAGGGGATTATTCCAGCGTGCGCGGGCTTTTGCCGGGTGTGTTTGCTTCTGATGTTTATCAGATGAACCAGCCGACTTTTACGATTCTTGACCATTTTGAAGGCACGACCGATCAATTTATGGCTATCAAACACGAGTACCACACAAGTTTTATCAACGTCAGCAACTGGGCGATCTGATGGGTCAAATACTGCCGCTGGGGCTGGTGTCCAGCAAGTCGAGAAAATCCAGCAAAACCAACCGCATACTCGAGCTTGGCTTGCAGACGCGGAAAAATCCACGCGGTTTGCGTGCGCCCAAAAATCAGCTTTTGCCGCTCCATCTCGAGCGGCGTGACATCTATTGCAGTGGTGCGGGCTATTTTGCGGGCATGGGTGATGGCTTGGTGACGGTTGCAGGGCGTGTTGCCTCACGCCCTGTGTGGGTGATTTCACCGCGCTATCGGAAAGTCGTGGCGGCAACGTGGTCACGCCCCGATGGGCGTTATTATTTGGGCGGACTGAATCCACATGAGCGTTATCTTGTGATGGTGCGCGACCACCATGCCGATTACGCGCCTTACGCGTGGGATAATCTCACACCTGCCAGCGATTTAAGCCCCCTCGAACAAAGCGCTTTTGCTGCTGAATTGGGTTTAACACGTCCGTGATAGCGCCACCTTTTCCGCTGCCCTTGCCCCTTTCGCGTCGTCAAAGCGCTTTGGGCGCGGTGCCATTACCACTGAAACGCCGCCATCATCAAATCGACGAGGAGGTGGTTAAGCGTTTGGTGAGCATCAGCGGCTGTCAAACCGTGTTGCCAAAACCAAGCGCTTTGACTTCAAGTGAGCAGGTAACGCAAAGTCCAAGCGTCGCGCGTGGGGCGCGTTGGGTTGCCAATGAAGCAGCTACCGCGTCCGTGAACGCCTGTCAAGACTTACGCGCTGGTATGGCGTATAAATGGCAAGCCTGTCAAGCAAAGCGCTTTGCTAGTCTCTCTCCGTTGCACAACGCGCAAACACTGACCACGCGCCACAATCCCAGCCTGCAAAGCGCTTTGGGCTTAAGGCTACAATGCGTTGAATTAAGCCAACATTGCACGCGCCACGCTTTACCTAAGCCGCGCGAGGCGAGCTTGAGTCTCAGTGTCAAAGAAACCGCCTCCGCAATGTTCGCCAAATGCTTGTTGGAACAAACAACGCGCGGTAAAGCTCAGCGTTGCCAAAGCGCTTTGAGTAGCAAGGCGGAGCGCATCGTCTCACCGTGTCGCTTTGTTGCGCTCGTGTTGCCTAAGTTTGACGCACCGCCCAAGCCCAGCGTTTGTAAACCACCGCCGCCGTCCAATCGCCTGCATTTGCCCCTTTCGCGCTCGCCACACGTTAACCCGAAACTTATACCGCTGCCGCTGAATTGTTGGCACGAGCCCGTTATCACAAAACCACGAAACACAGGCATCATCATGTACAACCAAATCACCATCACCATTGACGACAAAGCATTTGATGCGCTTGCTTTGTCGCTTCAGACTGACGACCAAAGCGCTTTATGGCAGGGTTCTATTGAGCTTGCGCCCAAAGATTTTGATGCGCTAAAGCTTTTCGAACGCAAAATTGGCGATGAGCCTATTGTTATCATTGATATTAATGGCTATCAGTGGCGCATGATGCTTGAGCGCGATGTGCGCGACAAACGCCAACACGCAGCGCACGGTGGAAAATCGTATCAAATTCCTATGCGTTCAGTCACCGCAAAACTCGGCGCCGATTACGCTAAACCGCAAACACGGCTGATTGACGGCAGTCGTTACGCGCGACAAATCGCTGATGAGCTTTTGGAAAATACGGGGTTTAAAATCGGCAACTGGCTGATTGCTGATTGGTTTGTGCCTGAGAATACCTACTCGCTTGGCGGCAAAACCCTGATCGCTACTCTTGCTGATATTGCAGAAGCAGCTGGTGGCTTTGTTGAATCCGACCACATCAAAGCGCTTTTGCATCTTAAACCGCGCTACCCCAAACCCGCGTGGCAAACCCAAAGCCCAAGCCATACATTGCCCGCCTCGCTGATTCAAGCCATTAGTGGCAATACTCGCCAAAGCGCTTTGTTAAACGGCGTACGCGTTATTCCGCAATCGGGGGGCAATGCAGGCTACATCACGCGCGAGGGCACCGACGGCAGCCCTGAAGCTCCAGACCAAGTCCACCCACTATACACCGACCAGCCCGTTTGGCTTGCCAAAGCCACGCAAGTGTTGTCCGACTCAGGGGTGCATAAAATCGAAACGGTGGAAACGTTTTTGCATCAAAAACAAGGAGCAAGACTAGCAGAGCTTGGCGAGGTCTGGCAGATTGAAGAAATCGGCGAAAGCTGGCATGGCATCGTGCGCGGTGTTCAGATAGAGGCGCGCGGGTTTGAAGTGCGTCAAAGCATCACACTTGACCGCTTCCAAAGCGCTTTGTAGGAGTTTTTATGTACAACATTTTTCAGCAACTGCAATCACTTAACCCAAATCATGCCCTCTATCACGCTGTAGTTATTGGCATTAAAGCTGATGGAACCATCATCGCCCAAACCTCCAGTGGCACAACCCTCCTGCTTGCAGGACAAGCCAAAATAGGCGACCATGTTTTCTATAATTCGCAAAATCATCAAATCGTCAAATCTTCTCCAGCGCTAAACTTTACCCATCTGACGATTTGAGGTGCATATGCTGATTTCGCTACCGTTTTTATTTACACTATTTTGATTTTTATTTGCAGCATATCTGAAATCATCGTGCAAATAAAAATTCTGTTTTATGTAGATAAAATCGCTGGGGGATAATCATGCTGACTCAAAATCACATTTATATTTTCAAGAGCTTTGGCGTAATAGGCTTTGGTGGCGTTGAGTTGAGATTGGGCGGTTTTGCGTGCAGAAGGCTTGGGTTTCATGACCGTTCCTTTTTCTGTTTAACTTTACTAATAGCGCTAATCTATTATCAAAGAAACCAACAAAGCGCTTTGCTTTCTATACAACCCAAAGTAAGCTTGGTTTACCCAAACAAAGTGAAAAAAGGACGGCTTTACCGTCCTTTTGCTTTTATCAATCATTAGAAGTCGGCATCACGAAACTTGCGCCAGTATGAGATTCGTTCCAGCGCTGCATGACGGATTTTTGACGAGTATAGAAACGTACACCTTCTTCGCCATAAGCATGCATATCGCCGAATAAGGAACGTTTCCAACCGCCAAAACCTTGCCACGCCATCGGTACAGGAATCGGCACATTGATGCCAACCATACCGACTTCAATATGGTGAGCAAAACGATGCGCCGTGTAGCCATCACGAGTGAAGCAGGAAGTGCCATTACCAAACTCATGCTTATTAATTAAATCAATAGCTTGTTCCAAATTATCCACATGAACGCAAGCCAAAACGGGGCCAAAGATTTCTTCTTTGTAAATCCGCATTTCAGGGGTGACTTGGTCAAACAAAGTGGCACCGAGCCAGAAACCATTGGGGTCTTCGGCATTTTTGAAGGTTCTGCCGTCTTCCAATAAAACAGCGCCTTCATCGACACCGATTTGAATATAATTGGTAATTCTTTCAAGGGCTTGTTTATTGATAATTGCCCCCATATCGGCATCTAAATGTTTGCCATTTTTGATGCGAAGCGCTTTGATTTTCTCACGCAACATCGGCAACATTTTCTCACCTACGCCACCGACAAATACAGCCACCGCTGTTGCCATGCAACGTTCGCCAGCACTGCCATAAGCGGCGCCCATCAAAGCATCGCAGGCTTTTTCCAAATCGGCATCGGGCATAATCACCATATGGTTTTTGGCTCCGCCCAAAGCCTGAACACGTTTGCCAAAATGGGCGCAACGTTCGTAAATATAATTGGCGATTGGCGTTGAACCCACGAAAGAAAGCGCTTTGACATCAGGGTGTTCGATTAAAGCATCAACCGCCACCTTATCGCCCTGCACCACATTAAATACGCCATCAGGCAAGCCAGCTTCTTTTAAAAGTTCAGCCAAACGAAGCGAAACGCTGGGGTCATTGGGGCTGGGTTTGAGGATAAAAGTATTGCCACAAGCCAACGCTACAGGGAACATCCACATCGGCACCATCGCTGGGAAGTTAAATGGCGTAATACCAGCGACCACGCCCAACGGCTGACGCATCACCCAGTTGTCAATGCCACCGCCAACATTTTCACTGAATCCGCCTTTTAAAAGTTGGGGAATACCAATGGCAAATTCCACGATTTCAATGCCACGCATCACTTCGCCTTTGGCATCGGTGAAAACTTTGCCGTGTTCCCGTGAAATCATATCGGCGAGTTCATCGTGGTGTTTATTGAGCAATTGCAGGAAATTATTCAAAATTCTTGCTCTGCGTACAGGTGCGACTCTTGCCCAAGCAGGAAAAGCGCTTTTGGCTTTTTCGACTGCCAATACCACATCAGCGACTTCAGCCAATAAAACTTGTCCTGTGACTTCGCCTGTGGCTGGGTTATAAACCGCCTGCTGACGGGTAGAGCCTGCGGAAGTGGCTTGTCCTTGAATATAGTGTTGAATAATCGTCATAAATACTCCTGTGTTTTGACTTTCATGTTTAACTTAAATTTGCTCGAAGCGCTTTGGTGAGTTCTACCCCAATGCGGGTGGCTTCGGTGGCATCGTTGAGGCTTAAAGGCGCAGGAATTTTGCCAGCGCAGGCATCAACAAAAGCCTGTAATTCATAGATAAATGCTTCGCTGAACCGTGCGGAAAAATCAGGTAAGGCTTCATGGCTGACCCCGTTTTTATCGCTTTTCACCACTCGATTTAAATGCGCCCCTGCCCCAATTAAGAGTTTGCCTTCGGTGGCGATGATTTCGGTGGAGGTTTCGTGTCCATGTGCAAAGGAACGAGAGGCATAGAGATGAGCGAATTTTCCGCCTTCAAATTCAATGGTGGCGATGGCGTTATCCACATCTTGAAAGGCTTTTAAATCGGGATAAATATTGGCACTGCCTGTGGCGTGAAAACGAAGCGCTTTAGGCGCATTACCATTTTTATCGCTTAAAAACCAACGCACCAAATCAATATCATGAATATTGCAATCCATGATTAATCCGCCTGATGTCGCCGAAAACTGAACGAAAAAACCATTGGGGTCGTATTGGTCGCAGGTTTGCGAACGAATAAAAAATGCCTCGCCAATTTCCCCCTGTAAAAGCGCTTTTTTGGCGGCAGCATAGCTGGGGTCAAAACGGCGGACAAAGCCCACCATCGCCATTTGTTTGGGAAAGCGCTTTTTCGTTTCACCATAGACGGCTTCAACTTTTTCGCAATCTTCCACATTAAGCGCCAAAGGTTTTTCCACAAATAAATGTTTGCCTGCTTCCAATACGGCAATGCTTTGCTCGGCATGTAAGGCAGTGGGCGTAACCAAAATCACTGCTTCCAATTCGGGGTGTAATAAAAGCGCTTCTAAGGTTTCATAGCTTTTTAAACCCAAACTTTCGGCATATTGACGTTCAGCTAAAACAGGCGAAGCCCCTGCCACTAATTCTGCGCCATCAATGCGCTTTAATAAATTTTCGGCATGGCGTTTGCCTAATCTTCCTAATCCAACAATCCCAATTTTCATCGTCTTTCCTTTTAAAAAATAAACCCAAAGCGCTTTATAAAATCCAATGTTTGATGATGGCAATTCCCATGACCCATCCCAAAATCCCCAAACAAACCTGCCCTATTTTTTCATTTTCTTTCTGGTTCAAAGCGCTTTTTACGTTCCCAATCTTCCTGAAAGCGCTTTCCCCACCCCAAAAAAACGGAGCAAGAGGTGGGGAGGTTTTTGATTTACAAAAGAACCACTTGTCCAGTTTTTGCCGATTGAGTGGCGGCATCAGCAAGTTTTTGCGCCTGAACGCCATCGGAAATACTGGTGCGTGGGGTTTTGCCGTTTTTCACGCAATCGAAGAAATGTTCCATTTCTAAACGATAGGCGGCACGGTAACGTTCCAAGAAGAAATGTTCAGGCAAATCTTGGCTGACATTCGCTGTTCCCCAATATTGCACTTCGGTGGGCTTGTGGTTGTGGCATTGCAACAGACCTTTGGCACCCATGACTTCAAAACGTTGGTCATAGCCATAGGGCGCACGGCGGGTGGTGTTGATTTGGCACAAACGTCCGCTTTTGGTTTTCAAGGTAACAGCAGTGGTGTCATAATCGCCTGCTTCGCTTTGGATTTTGCTATCTACCAAGCAAGAAGCCTGCGCAAATACGCTCACCACTTCATCGTCCAAAATCCAACGGCAAATATCAAAATCGTGAATCAACATATCACGGAAAATTCCGCCCGAAACCTTCAAATATTCCACAGGTGGCGCACCAGGGTCACGGCTGGTGATAATCAACACTTCTGGCGTGCCGATTTCGCCTTGTTCAATGCGTTGTTTAGCGGCATAGAACGTGGGGTCAAAACGGCGTTGGAAACCCAACATACACGTAATGCCACTTTCTTTGACAGCTTTTTCGCATAAAAGCGCTTTTTCCAGCGATAAATCGATGGGTTTTTCACAGAAAACGTGTTTTTTGGCAGCCGCTGCTTTGAGTAATAAATCGCTGTGGGTATCGGTTGAAGAAGCAATCACCACCACATCAATGCTTTTGTCGGCAAAAATCTCTTCCACACCTGCAATTTTCGCACCTGTTTGCGCCGAAAGCGCTTCGGCATTGGGGGCGTATGGGTCGTGAATATAGACCAATTCCACACCATCAATGGCGGTTAAATTGCTGGCGTGGATTTTTCCAATCCGTCCTGCTCCAAATAAGGCTACTTTCATATATTATCCTTTTGTTTTGTTTGAAAAATCTTAATACTCTTTGGCTTCAAATTCAGCCCGTGAAGCGTAAAGCAAAAAAAGCGCTTGAATCACACTGACCGAATTCACCAAAGAACGAAAACCATAGCTACTGGCATCACGTACAGGAATCATCTGCTGACAAGCCTTACCGATTTCCCCCAGCGGACTATCCGTGATGGCAATGATTTTTGCCCCTCGCTCACGAGCCATATACACCGCTTGCACACTGCTTTCCGCATAGGGCGCATAGGAAATCACAATCAACACATCGTTTTTACCAATGCTGTGGAGCTTGCCTTCCAGATTAAAACACAGACCATTCAACCAATTAACAGGCTTGGGACTGTGTTGCACCAAATAGGTTAAATAGGCAGCAGAACCAAAACTGCGTCCGCTTGCCATAATCCATAAACTCCGTGCGTTCATCATCAAATCCACGCTGGCGTGCAAAGCCTCCACCAATTGCGGACTCATCAAATCCTGCAAACCTTTGATGTTGTTTTCAAAAACCGTTTGCACGATTTCCATTTCCGCCTGATGTTTGCCTCCTAAATTCTGCTCAATCCGACTACCGTAATCGTTGATTTGTGCCGTCCATTCCCGTTGGAAAAGCGCTTTTAAATCACTGTATCCTTTGAAACCAAAGGTTTGGGCAAAACGCACCACGCTTGCCGTTGAAACCCCCAAAGCGCTTGCTAAATCTTCCACATTCATCAATGCCAAGCGCTCACGATAGGCAGGTAAATCCCGAGCCACCGTCTGCAAACGCTTACTCAAGGATTCATAACGATTTTCTATGGCTTCAAAAAGCGCTTCGGGGTGCGAATAGGGCATGATTTAAACCTTTAATAACCACTCATGTTCGGGGGCATTGTAAAACTGCCAACGGCGCTCACCGCCTGCCATCGTATTCAAATAATACAAATCGTAGCCGTGAATGGTGGCACAAGGGTGATAGCCTTTCGGCACCAAAACCACATCGCCGTCTTCCACTGCCATTGCCTCGTCTAAACTGCGGTCATCGGTATAAACCCGTTGGAAAGCAAAGCCTTGTGGCGGATTAATGCGGTGATAATAGGTTTCTTCCAAATAGGTTTCGGTGGCGGTGGCTTGGTCGTGTTTGTGGGGCGGATAGCTGGACGTGTTGCCATTAGGCGTAATCACTTCCACCACCAATAGACTTTCCGCACTTTTATCGGTTTCGGGCAAAATATCGCAAATATAGCGAGTATTAGAACCTTTGCCTCGCACCGAACGTTTCATTTCTTCGGGTTTAATCAAACGAGGCGGATATTTTCCTTCGGCAGGAGCAGTCGAAATGCCAATCTCCAGATTATCTGAAAGTGCTTTGATTTCTACCGATACTTTCGGTGGAACATAAACCGCATAGGGTGATTTGTCTTCAAACACACTTTCCCGTTCGCCAATGTTTTCTGCAAAAAGTGCTTTATCCAAAGAAACATCGCATTTGCCTGTTAAAACGGTAAAGCATCTTTCCGTATCGTTTAAGGCATCAAAGGCAAAAGTTTCACCTGCTTTTAATTTCAAAACCTGAAAACCCACATAGCCCCAACCTGCACTGTCTTTACTCACATCGTGAATCAAAGCGCCTTGAGGATTGGGTTTTAATAATAATTTCGCCATTTTATTCTCTCTTTATTCTCCAAAGCGCTTTGCGGATTGAGGTTTCACAAAGCGCTTTCTTTTCGGTTTTATTGATATTTTTGCACCAAAGCTTTTAAGGCATCGTAACCTTTTTTACCGTATTCATAAGATGGCGCAAGTTTGGGGTCTTGTTCGGCTTCAACCACCAACCAACCTGAATAATTGTGTTCGCTTAAAATCTTCAAAACGGCATCAAAATCAATCGCGCCATCAGAAGGAACGGTATAAGCCCCTGCCAAAACAGCATTTAAGAACGATTGATTGCGGTTGCGAATATCACGAATCACCGCAGGACGCACATCTTTACAATGCACATGATTCACCCGATGAATATGGGCTTTCAACATTTCGGTAACATCAATGATTTGTTCAGGATTATTGGTCGCTTGACCAAACCAGCAATGTCCTGTGTCAAACAATAAACCCACTGCTTTGGGGTCGGTTAAACTCATCAGTTTTGCCACATCATTGGGGTGTTCAACATAAGCGCCCATATGGTGATGATAGGCAATTTGTAAGCCATAGGTTTTGATTAAATGTTCGCCAAATTGATTCAATTTATCGGCATAGCGCTTCCATTCATCATCATTGGCGAAACGAGGACGTTGAGACAATGGCGTATTGATTTGTCCTTGAATGGTGTCGCCACATTCACCATAGACCACCACTTTACAATCGTTATAGGCCAGTTTTTCCATATGCTGACGGCAGGCTTCAATTTCTTGGGCTACGGTAAAATCTTTATTGCCCAATTGTGCGCTGTACCAACCCGATACACAAACCACCCCAAATTCATCTAATTTCGCTTTTAGGGTTTCGCCCGTTTTGGGGAATTTATTGCCCAATTCAAAACCCACATAGCCAATTTCCGCCCCTTCTTTTAAAGCAGTTTCTAATGGCGTTTCACCACCCAATGAAGGTAAATCATCGTTTGACCAACCAATGGGGTTAATGCCAATGCGTACGTTTAATGCCATAGTATTTGTCCTTTGTTAGAGTATAAAATTTATCAGAACAAAGCGCTTTATTTCGCGTATTGTTCCGCCTGTTTTTCCAATGCTAAATCATTTTGACTCAAAGCGCTTTGCTGTTCATTGGCTTGCTGTTGCTCACGAACCAAACATTGCCGCTCATAAGATTTAAAGAATGGATAATAAATCAAGACATCAAGCAAGATTAACCCTGCACTTAAAATCGGCGCCCAAATATCTCCTCCTGATACCAAATAAGCACCAAAAGGAGCAGGCGTTGTCCATGGAGCCATTAAATAAATACGATGGATTAAATCCATATCCAAAATCACATAAGCAATAATAGCATTAACAATTGGAGCAAAAATCAAGGGAATGAAGAAAGTAGGATTCACTACCATCGGCACACCATACACAATTGGCTCGCCAATAGAGAAAATCGAAGGAACCAAACCAATTTTACCAATTGATTTTAGATGCTGTGATTTACTGCGTACCATTAAAATAGCCAGTGCAATGACACCACCTGATGCACCATGTACTACATAAAAATCCCAGAAGGAATTAGTAATGATATAAGGCAAAGGTTGTCCAGCTTGAAGTGCTTCTAAATTAGCACTCATATTTTGTAATAAAAATGGTGTCCATAACTGCATTAATACCAAAGAACCATTGATTCCAAAGAACCATAGCAAATGGGTTGCAAAAACAAACAAAATAATCGCCCAAATGGAATCGCTGGCTTTAATTAAAGGAGCCATAAAATCCAAAATAATCTGAGGAATAATGCTTCCTGTAAAATGTTCAATTATCAATGCCAAAGGATATAAAGTTAAACAAATCGCTAAAATTGGAATCACAATATTTAAAGATTCCGCTACTGCATGAGGAACTTCTTTCGGTAAATGAATGCGAATATTTTTCTTCTCTAGGAATCTTGTTAATTCTACTGTATAAATAGCGGTAAAAATAGCAGTAAATAAACCTACTCCACCAAAGAATTTAATATCCATTTTCCCTTCTACCACAGGCATGGAAATTAACATAAATGCCATAATGGATAGAAAAGCAGCTGGTAAAGGCTCACGTTTATAAGCTTTGGCAAGATTGTAGGCAATACTTCCTGCGGTAAAAAGTGAAATTAGATTGAAGGACATTTGGAAGAATCGCCAGCCGTAATCACTTGCCCAACGCGCAAATGCCCACCAACCTTTACCAAACCAATTTTGAGTGTTCTCTGCAAAAGGTGGTATTAAGAAAATCATAATAAAACTGCCGACTACCAAAAAAGGTAAAACGACAATAAAACCATCTCGCACTGCCACAATATGTGGCTGATTTTCCATACGTTTTGCCAATGGCGCGATATGGTTATTCATGTAATCCATGAGTTTTTGCTTTAATCCACTCATGTTATTGCTCCTCTATAGTAAATGTTAAAACATGAAAATCCGTTTGATAATTAAGAACGCTTATAAAAGTTCCTTGTTCATGCTCTTTAGCAGAAAACTGTAAATCTTGGCAAAGTGCTTTAATTTTTCCTTTAAATGGCAAATAAAAATCGTTTTTTCCCTGATTCAATCCAGCCACAAAAGCATATTTCTGCTTTTCTTTTTGTGTAAAATGGAACATTAAATCTTGTTCTTTATAGCTTTCTCGCTCAGGGCGACTGCCATAAATCGCCTCACCATTGATTTTTAACCATTCTCCTAAAGCTTTTAAGCGCTTTTGCTGCTCAAGCGGGATAGTGCCATCAGCTTTAGGCCCAACATTGAGTAACAAGTTACCATTATTGGCGACTACTTCCACCAATAATTCAATAAGCGCTTTGGGTTGAATATAATCCTCATCAGTTTCATTTTGGTTATAACCAAACGATAACCCCAATCCCCGACACATTTCCCATTTTTGCTGGCGATTAACCTCACCATGCTTGTATTCTTTGCAAACAAAATCATGCCAAAGATTATTCCACCGATTATTGGTGACTCCATCAGCTACACGGTTGTAATAATGGGCAAATAAAGTAGGCAACATATGTTCCCCTTGTTTCACCCAACCTATATCGTTCCATAAGACAGATGGCTGATAATCATCAATCAATTCACGCACTTGATTGAAAGCATAATCAGCATAAGCATAGGTAGGGCTGGTGTTACTCATATTTTGGCTTTCGGTAAAAATGGGCGCAGGTGAAAATGTCCAATCAATTGCACCCGAATAATACGCACCCATTTTTAAGCCTTGATGACGTACAGCTTTGGTTAATTCTCCCATAATATTACGCTTAGGCCCTAAATTAAGGCTATGATAATCAGTATATCGACTGGGGAACAAGCAAAAGCCATCATGGTGTTTGGTCGTCAGCACTACATATTTAGCACCAGCTTCCTTAAATAAAGTTGCCCATTCTTCAGGATTAAAATGCTCAGCTTTCCATTGAGGGATAAAATCTTGGTATTGAAAATTTTCACCATAAGTTTTTACATGATGTTCATAGGTTGCGCCTTTTTTCACATTAATGGAGTTGAAATACCATTCTGCATAGGGATTATTGCAAAACCACGTTTCATCAACTGGCACCTCTCCCAATTCCCAAGTTTTCGGCGCAAAAGCAGGCACGGAATAAATGCCCCAATGGATAAAAATCCCCAATTTGTAATCCTCAAACCATTCAGGCAAAGTGTGGGTTTTAATACTTTCCCATGTTGATGCATAAATTCCGTGCATATCTATCTCCTATCTTTTCATCAAAGCGCTTTTATTTCTGTTGTTTCTTTTTCGCCTCTTTTAAACCTGCGTGGGCTTGATTGACCGCAGGATAATGGGAGACTTCAGGAATACCGACTTCCCACCATGTGCCACCATCTTGAGTAATGCGTTCTGGGGTGGTTTCAATGACAATCACCGAAACCCCTGCCCGTTGGCGTGCAGATTTCATGGCTTCGGAAAGCGCTTTGACATCGGCGACTTTTTCCGAATGAGCGCCTAAACTGCGTGCGTGCAGAGCAAAATCAATCATCACATCGTTGCCGTTTTCAGGGACGCAATGTTGCAATAAGTTATTGAAATTAGGACTACCGCTGGAGCGTTGCAAACGATTGATGCAACCATAGCCGTGATTATCCAAAACCACCACAATGATTTTTAAACCCAACATTTGGGCAATGGCCAGTTCGCTGTTCATCATCAAATAAGAGCCATCACCGACCATCACAATCACTTCTTGATGGGGACGAGCCAGTTTGACCCCCAGTGCGCCAGCGATTTCATAGCCCATGCAAGAATAGCCATAATCCATGTGGTAATTGCCTGCACCATCGGCACGCCAGAGTTTATGCAATTCGGCTGGAAGGGTTCCAGCTGCACAAACCACCACATCGTTTTTATCAGAATGTTCAATGCTGTCACGCACGGCACCAATCACTTCCGCATCATAGGGCAAACCTGTAGGAACAGCAGTGGTGAGTTCAGTGACCCGTTTTTGCCATGCTGAACAAAGCGCTTTGGCGTGTTCTGTCCAAGTTTTATCGCCACACTGTTCCGCTTGTAAAAGCGCTTTGAGCGAAAGTTTGGCATCGCCCAAAACGGCTTGGGCATGACGGCGAGTAATGTCCAAAGGCGAAACGTTTAACGCCAACACATCAGCCGAAAACAAAGCATTCGAGCCAGTGGTAAAATCTTGTAAGCGGGTGCCAACGGCAATAATTAAATCGGCTTCTTCTGCCAGTTTATTGGCTGAAGTCACCCCAGAAACCCCAATCGCCCCCGCATTTAACGGATGATGCCACGCCAAAGCGCTGTGACCTGCTTGGGTTTCGGTTACAGGAATGCCGTATTTTTCCGCAAAAGCTTGTAATTCAGCGCTGGCTTGACTGTATAAAACGCCACCACCTGCAATAATCAACGGTTTTTTCGCAGTTTTTAAACGAGAAAGCGCTTCTTCAATTTCACGATTATCAGCCTGCAAACGGCGGAATTTAATCGGTTTGGGATTGAAAAATTCTTCAGGGTAATCATATGCCCACGCCTGAACATCTTGCGGTAACGCTAAAGTCACAGGCCCACATAACACAGGGTCAGTCAAAACCGCCACCGCTCTGGGCAAAGCGCTTAACAATTGAGCAGGGTGGGTAATGCGGTCAAAATAGCGTGATACAGGACGGAAGCAATCATTCACGCTGGTATCGCCTGCAGAAAAATCTTCACTTTGTTGCAATACTGGGTCAGGGTCACGGGTGACAAAAATATCACCCGGTAACAACAACAAAGGCAAACGATTCACATAGGCCAAAGCGGCAGCAGTCACCATATTGGTTGCACCTGGCCCAATGGAAGAAGTCGCTACCATGATTTTTTGACGGAAGTTGGCTTTTCCGTAAGCAATGGCCGCATGAGCCATGCCCTGTTCATTATGCCCCCGATAGACAGGCAAACCATTAGGACGGAACGCTCTATTGGCATCAGGCAAACGTACTTCCGAAAGCGCTTCCCCCAAACCGCACACATTGCCGTGTCCGAAAATCGCCCAAACTCCGCCCACATAATCGTGAAGCTGTCCGTTTTCGTCTTCAATTTTTAAAGAGGCTAAATAACGGGTTAAAGCCTGTGCCATCGTTAATCTGATTGTTTTTTTACTCATGTTTGTTCCTTATTTTTCTTTTTTCGGGAGCTTTCCAATTGAAAAATCCTTACTTTCTGTGCAACCAGCCATCAATCAGCCGTTTCATGCAGTCTTTCATTTGTGACTTGGCTTGGTCGGCATTGATTTTGCCTTGCAACAAAGCGCTTAATGGCTCTGCCCAAACCGTCCGACCAATCATGAAACCTTTCACCACAGGGTGCTTCGCTTCTTTAAACTTGGCAATCAATTCGGCTTCAGGCTGATTCAAGCCCAAAACCACCGCCCCACGACAATAAGGGTCATGTTGGGCAATCAAGCCAGAAAGCGCTTCCCACGATTCTGCTCTCATGCCTGCGAGCTTCCACCAGTCGGGTTTGATGCCCAAATTATAGAAACGAGCCACCGAACGTAACACAATACTATCGGGGTCTTTGTCTTTGGCGCTGGCTGGCATTTCCAAAGGCGCAATCACTTCCAACAACAATTCATGACCTGAATGACGCACTGCTTCCCAAAGTTCCAATAAGCGCTTTTCTTGGTTCAAGCGCAATTCCAGCGCATCTTCAGGGTGATAAAAGACCAAGCATTTAATGGTCTGTTCTTTCGGAATGGCGGACAATTGGCTGGCAATGGATAAAGTACGGTCAAAATTCAACGGACGGCTAGACGGTTGCTCCACAGGACGACCAATCCACCATTGTGGATTGCGTTCGGTGGCATCGGATAAAACCTGTTTCGCATAGGTGTTATCCGCCAAAATGCCGCATTTGCCTGCCAGTTCAGGATTTTCTTTTTCCAATTCACAATAGGCATCAAAAATAAGCGCTTTGAGTTCGGGGATTTTTTTCAAGTCAAAGCCGTGTTTGAGTACCAAGTCTTCAAATTGCGCCCGATGGTCAAAGGCTAAAACACAAAGTTCTTCCCACGATTTGCGTTTCAAACTGACACGGTGCAAATGTTGCAATTGCTCATCTAAATCAGGACGACTGCCCCCTTTGTTCAACCAATAGGCCAATTCATCGGCAGTTGGCATCGCAGGCGCACAGCCATGACGGGACACCACAATGGCTCCGCAAACATTCGCAATCCGAGCGCTTTCTTCGTAATTTTTGCCTGTAATCAAGCCATACAAAAAGCCAGAGGCAAAAGCATCGCCAGCGCCCAACACGTTTAAAACCTCAATTCGTTCGCCTGCGTAAATCGGCAAAGCGCTTAAATCATCGGGAATCGCACCCGTTAAAACCTGACAGCCCAATGCCCCACGTTTCAAAATAAAGACGGCTTCGGTGCATTCCCGTGCTTTTTTCAGTGAGGCAATCAAATCATTTTCTACCCCACCTGCGATTAAAAATTCTTCTTCTGTACCAATCACCAAATCAAACAAAGGCAATTGGGCTTGTAAATGTTGGCTGACACGGTCGCTGGCAATGTAACGGGTTTCGCCATCGCCTGTGCTGGTCAAGCCCCAGAGGACAGGGCGATAATCAATGTCCAAAACCGTTTTGGTGCCGTGTTTTCGAGCGTAAGAAAGCGCTTTACGGCTGGCGTTTAATACTTTTTCAGTGGATAAATGAGTACCTGTAATCAAAAGCGCTTTGCAATTTTTAATAAACTCTTCGCTGATGTGGGCTTCATCAATGTTCATATCAGCGCAATCACGGCGATAGAACAGAAGCGGGAAGGTTTCTTGGTCTTTCAGCGCCAAAAATACCAAAGCAGTCAAGCGCTCGGGGTCAATTTGGATTTGGGAAGTGTCGCAACCTTCATTTTGCAAGGTTTGGATTAAAAACCGCCCCATTTGCTCGTTGCCCACCCGTGAAATCATGGCGCTTTTCAAGCCCAAACGTGCGGTACCAAAGGCAATATTCGCTGAACTGCCTCCCAAATATTTCTGAAAACTGGGGGTGTTCTCTAAACCTACGCCAATAGTTTCCCCATATAAATCAACGGCTAAACGCCCTAAACATGCCAAATCATATTGACGATTATTCGGAAATTGAATGCTCATCGTGTTCTCCTGTCTAACATTTCCATGACGAAAAATTATAGAAAGCTGTAAAAATTTTTTCAAATTATTTTTTCTGAAAATTTTTTTCAAAAACCCTTGACAAAAATTAACGCCAGTTAATAAGATTAAGCCTTCTTTTTTCACCCAACCAAAGAGGTAGTACCATGAAAAAATTAGCACTTTTATCCGCCATGTTCTGCGCTGGCTTCGCACAAGCTGCCGATGAAATCGTTATTGGCGCTTCTATGTCCAAGTTTGCCGATAAATGGCTCACCTATGTGATGGACGAAATCAAGGCATTTGATGCTTCCCACGATGATGTCAAAGTGGTTTTAACCGATGCCAACGATGACCCTAATCGCATGTTGGCGGATATTGAAAACTTTATTTCTCAAAAGGTTAGCGCTGTGATTATTCACCCTACTGACCGTCAAGTGGTGCGTCCCATTGCGAAAAAATTGCAAAAAGCTGGCATTCCGTTGATTATCGTCAATCGCCGTCCCAACGATGATGATTTGCCCAATGTGAATACTTTTGTAGGTTCTGAAGAGATTCAAGGCGGTATTTTGCAAGGTGAAATCATTGAAAAATTATTGGCTGGTAAAGACGGTCGAGTGGGTATTTTGATGGGGCCTTTGGGTTTAGACGGACAAATCAACCGCACCGCTGGCAATAAACAAGTTTTTGAAAAAACCAATAATATCAAAGTGATTGTTGAACAAGAAGCCAAATGGGACCGTGCCAAAGGCTTAGAAATCACCGAAGATTGGTTACAAAGTAAAGACTACAAATTGAATGTCATTGTTGCCAACAACGATGAAATGGCAATTGGCGCTTTATTAGCAACCCAAAAAGCAGGCTTGAAAGACGAAGATTTCGTGATTGTCGGCTTAGACGGCACACCCGATGCTTTGGAATATTTGGGTAAAGGCTTAGATGCCACCGTTCTACAAGATGCCAAAGGTCAAGGTTTGGGTGCCATTGAAGCGGCTTACAAATGGGCAAAAGGCGAAAAAGCCGAACACATTATCAATGTTCCCTTCCAATTAATTACCCCTGAAAGCAAATAAAATCAAAGCGCTTTGATAGTTTAATGCCGTCAAAGCGCTTTATTTCGGATAACCATAAATCAAAAGGGATAAACAAAAAGGCAGATTGATGAGTGAATATATTCTGGAATTAGAAAACATCAGCAAAAGTTTCCCTGGTGTCAAAGCGCTTAATGGCGTGAGTTTAAAAATTAAAAAAGGGGAAGTCCATGCTTTAATGGGCGAAAATGGCGCAGGCAAATCCACTTTAATGAAAGTCTTATATGGGATTTATTCTTTTGACAGTGGTGGAAAAATGCGCTTTGATGGTCAACCATTTAACCCTAGCAGACCCATTGAAGCTATTCGGTCTGGCTTGATTATGGTGCCACAAGAAATTAGCCCAGCGACCAATTTAACGATTGCGGAGAATTTCTTTTTAGGGCGAGAAATCACCTTTGGCTCTTTGGGTTTTTTAGCCAATAAGAAAATGAACGAAGTTTGTGCGCAAACGTTAAAAGATTTGGGCATTACGATGGATGTTACCAAAAAAATGAGCGATGTTTCTGTAGCTCATGCTCAGTTGGTTGCCATCGCTACAGCCGTTTCTAACGATGCCAAAGTTATTTTAATGGATGAGCCATCAACCTCATTAACCGAAAGCGAAGTGGAATATTTATACAATATCGTAGATAAGCTTAAAGAACGTGGTATTGCTGTTATTTTCATTTCTCATAAACTCGATGAAGTTTTCCGTGTTTCTGATCGTATTTCTATTTTGCGCGATGGTCAATTAGTTGCCACACATGAAGCAAATAATATTAGTAAAGAACAACTGATTGAAGAAATGGTTGGTCGTTCAATGAGTGACATGTATGCTAAAGAAGCAGTTGAGATTGGTGAAGAGAAAGTTTTAGAAGTCAGAAACTTAAATCTTAAGGGTTGCTTTAAGAATATCAATTTCCATGTCAGAAAAGGAGAAATTTTAGGCATTGCTGGATTGGTTGGCGCTGGCAGAAGCTTTATTGCGGAAAGTTTGTATGGTTATCGTCCGTGTGATAGTGGCGATATTATTATGCATGGCAAAAAAATTGAAGTACGCAATCCTAATGATGCCCAAAAACACAAAATCGGCTGGGTTACTGAAGATCGTAAGCTAACGGGCTTATTCTTAAATATGGATATTACCGATAATGTCATCATGCCTGACCTTAGCCCATATATAAGAAATTTTCTTATTTCCAATGGTTTGGCAAAAGAAACCGCCGAAAAGCAAAGGACAGAAATGCGAATTAAAGCACCCAGCGTTTCTGTTTTAACTGGCAATTTATCAGGTGGCAATCAACAAAAAGTTTTGATTGGTCGCCAATTAACCTTAAACCCTGATGTCCTTATTTTAGACGAGCCCACCAAAGGGATTGATGTAGGAGCCAAAGCGGAAATTTATCGCTTGATGGTAGAGCTGGCCAAAATAGGTAAGTCGATTATTATGATTTCATCAGATATGTTGGAATTATTAGCAATGAGTGACCGTATTATGGTTATGGCAGAAGGTCAATTCACAGGTGAATTATCTCGAGAAGAAGCAACGCAAGCAAAAGTGATGCACTTAGCATCAGGATTAAAATTAGAGGATTAATCATATGACAGACAAATTAGAAATCAAATTAGATCTCAAACATCTATTCAATACTTACGGCATGTTGATTATTCTTGTCGTTTTGTATACAGGATTTTCGATTAAAATTCAGGGATTTTATTCTGTTGAAACGCTTTTAAGTATTTTAGAACAAGTATCTATGTTCGGCATTATCTCTATTGGCGTAACTATGGCTATTATTACGACAGGCATCGATTTATCATCAGGATCTATTGTTGCATTAGCTTCTGTCATGGCAGCGATTATTGTTACAGGCTCAGATAGCGCATTTTTGGCATTACTCGCTTTTATGGCTGCTATTGGTATTGGTGGCTTCTGTGGCGCGATTAACGGCGCTTTCACAGCAATTGGCAAAATCCCTCCTTTCATTGCAACCTTAGGCATGATGACTATTGCTCGTGGAGCAGCACAATTGTCCTCTGGTGGTCGCCCTATTGATGCCAGTGGCGATGGATTTACTTGGATCGCTGATTTAAAACTTTTTAATGGCATTCCTGGTTTAGTCTTTATTTATGTGGCTATTGTTATTCTTTCACATATTTTGTTAAGTCGCACTCAATTTGGTCGCCATATTTACGCCATTGGCGGTAATAGAAATGCTGCTCGTATTTCAGGTATTAATGTACGCAAAACTTTAATTATGGTTTACACTTTTGCAGGCGCATTAGCAGGATTAGCAGGCGCTATGCTTGCGTCAAGAACCTATGCAGGTAACCCAACATATGGTGTTTCATGGGAATTAGATGCTATTGCTGCAGCGGTTATTGGTGGGACTTCTTTAAATGGCGGTATTGGTTCTGTGCCAATGTGTGTCATTGGTGCATTGATTATTGGCACTACCAATAAAGGCTTAAATCTATTAGGTGTTGACCCTAACTGGCAATTAATCGTCAAAGGTATGATTATTATTGTGGCTGTTTTGATTGATACTTTAAAACGTCGCCGTGGTTAAAAGGTTAAAAACCAAAGCGCTTTGTCAAAAAACCTCCCAGTTGGGAGGTTTTTTATGGTCTAGTCGAGGAATTTTTATTGAGCTTGGCAAGCCATTTCCACTGCACCCTCTGGCGTATTAAAACTCAAATAGCCTAATGTGCCTTTTTCTTGCCACTGTGCGCCATAGCCAAAAAAGCCCGTATTGCTCTCATATGTTTCACCAGAACCGCTTTGAACTTGAGGTAAGCGAACCGTTTTCGGAGGCGTTACATCATATTTCAATGCCAACTCAATCAGCCCATCAAAATGCGTAATGGTTGCGGTATCGCCATTCTCACACACAAAAGCCATCGAAGGTGGCGCAGGTTCATGATGATGTTTTTTTCCACCACAAGCACTCAATAACAATCCACTCATCACCATAATCATTAATTTTGCTTTCATTTTAGCTCCTTTCCTGTCACACAAAGCACTTTTCGAATCCATTATTTGCTGGTACAAACCATCGAAATTTCATCACCGTCTTCGTCTTTGTAGCTCAAATACCCTTGACCTTTTTTCTCATGCCATTCAGCGCCATAGCCAAAAAAGCCTTTGCTTGTTACAAAACGACTACCAGAACCTGATTTCGCAGGCTTGAGGCGTGCAGTTTGGGGTTCACCGACATCATAAGTTAAAGCGATATCGATACCTTTTTGCCCTAAGTACACTATGCGCAAACGGTCACCATTTTCGCATTCAAAAATCCCTGTTTCGGTATGGTTAGGTCGCTCTTGTTCTTCTGCCAATTGGCAAGGCATGGATAATTCGCCTTCTTTCGTATTGTAAGTTAAATTCGCTTCACCATCTTTTTCGTGCCACTCTGCACCATAGCCAAAAAAACCTTTTTTGGCACGATACAACTCGCCAGAGCCTGAGCGAGCACGTTTCAACTGTACTTTTTTAGGCGCTTTGTTGTCGTATTTTAACGCTAGTTCAACGGTATTTTCGTCAAGATAACGAAGGGTTGCGGTATCACCGTTCTCGCAGATGAAAGCGCTTTGACGAACAGGATTTTTGCTATTTTTAGCATAAGTATTTGGGCTAATTAAGGTTAACCCCAAAGCTATACCTAAATAGAACGTCCATTTCATAATTAAACCTCCTTGATTCAAAACACGGTAAACAATAGTGCGCTAGCCTAAATGCTAGCTTTTCTCATTATAAAGAGCTAATCCACACTGTAAAGCTTAAATTGCCTTACTTTTGATGACCATTTGTTACAACATCACAATAATGGAAGCTTACCCACAAATCGCCAGTGGAGTGGCTGCCCTAATTGCAAAGGCACAACTTCGCCATCACCATAAGGCAAAGCGCTTTCAATCTCTTGTTCTACACGTTCCAAACTCACCACACTCGCATTACGTGCCAAGCCATAAAATTGCGCCCCAAAACGAGAAGCGAAGTCCTCTAATCTATCTAATTTTCCTACACTTTCAAAAGCTTGAGCATAATATTCCAACATATAAGGGCTGGTATAACACCCCGCGCAGCCACAAGCATTCTCTTTGGTTTGGCGTTCATGCGGGGCGCTATCAGTTCCCAAAAAGAAACGTGCATCACCACTGGTGGCAGCAGATAAAAGCGCTTTGCGGTCATGCTCTGTTTTTAAAATAGGCAGGCAGTAATAATGTGGTTTCACACCCCCAACCAACAGTTGATTGCGATTAAAAAGCAAATGCTGGGCGGTGATGGTAGCAGCCAAATTATGAGAAGCGCTTTGCACATACTGCACGGCATTCTCAGTCGTAATATGCTCCATCACAATCTTTAATTCAGGAAATTGAGCGCGTAAGGGAATCAACGTTTTTTCGATAAATACTGCTTCTCGGTCAAAAATATCAATTTCAGGATCTGTTACTTCCCCATGAATCAGCAATGGCAACCCAATTTCCTGCATCTTCTCCAAAACAGGATACAAAGCGCTTATCTGCCCAACGCCTTGCGCTGAATTGGTAGTTGCGCCTTTGGGATACCATTTCACTGCAATAACACCTGCCTCCCTCGCTCTGATAATGGTTTCCACAGTGAGATTGGGAGAAAGATACAGAGTCAGCAAGGGCAAAAAATTTTGCCCTGCTGGAATGTGTGCCAAAATCCGTTCACGATATGCACAAAGCGCTTCAATACTATCCACCGCTGGCACCAAATTCGGCATAACCAATGCTCGATCACACTGCTTTGCCACATCAGCTACCGTTCGCGCCAAAAACGCTCCGTCTCGTAAATGGATATGAAAATCGTCTGGTGTACGCAAGGTTAGCGTTTGCATAGACGCTCCTGTGGCTTGAAGAAGGGAGAAATTTCACCTTCAAAGCGATAAAGCACTTTATCTTCACGCGGCGCTTGAGTCGTAAAATGGAAAGTGAATGGCTTACCATCACGTGTTACTTCAAGCGCAATAGCTTGTCCCACTTGATATTCAGCAGAAGCATCGCCCTGCCAATTGCGACTTTCCCATGCCTCACCATTAATATTCACCAATTTATCGCCGTTAGCAAGCCCAGCATGTGCGGCGGAGCTGTGTTCATCAATTAAAGCTACCATGCCATTTTTCGTATCAAATCCAAAATCTACCGCATATTTGGCTTGATACTCAACCACACAACCTACTTCTGCCAAAGCGCTTTGCATAGGTAGAGGTTGTGTACTGTGAATAAAGCCACCAACCAACGCCTCAAATCCTTCCCAAAGCTCTTGAGGCAGCACTTCTCTTGCCCATTCAAAATAACGAGCCTCTGTTAAGCCTTGTTGAGTTTTATCGTATTGTTTCCAGATGTGCGCCACCACATCTTCTAAACGCAAACCATGTTTAAACAACCAAATATCTGTACAGAGTGCAGCCAGCGATCCTTGAACATAGTAGCTGGTGCTAAGTTGAGCGCCAATTTCATTAGGATTGTAGTATTTTGTCCACGCTTCGATACTGGACTGTGCCAATGTTTGACGGAAACGTCCTGTATGTGGCAAGTGTCGAGAATGGTCGCTGGCAATCATATCAATATAAGCTTGTGGGCTAATTACGCCACTTTTCAACATCAAATAATTATCAAAATACGCGGTATAACCTTCAAAAAACCACAGTAAATCATCATACTGCTCAGCTTCCATGCGATAAGGTTGATGCGTTTTGGCTTTTAAATCTTTGACATTCCATGTGTGGAAATACTCATGAATGATCAAACCTGCCAAATCGAGGTATCTCTCAGGCAAAGCGCTTTGCCCAATCTTCGGCACACTGCTGTTTCTCTCCATCAACAGTGTGCTTTGGCGATGCTCCAAGCCTCCGCGTGTACTACCTGTTAGATGCAACATAAACTGATAACGTTTAACGGCTTTTGGAAACGCCCCAAACATCTCCAATGCGCTTTGACACATGATTTCCGTATCCTTCATCAAACGTTCCAAATCATCGTCTTCATTCACGCCTGTGAAGTAAAAATCATGCACAATGCCACCTAAAACAAACGAATGATGACAAAGCGCTTTGCCCAACATAAAGGGGGTATCAGCTGCTTCATCATGATTTTCAAAATGATAACTACCGTCTGCTTCAGCAACTGCCCCTGAAATGCCCCAGCCTTGATGTTTGCCTTGTAAATCAAATCGAATGATAACTGGCTGATGTTCATCAAAAACAATGCAAGTTGGGCAAGGATTAACCATCGCGCGTTCGTGGTCTAAATAATTTCCACGCACAGAAACATCGCGACCATAAACTCGATAAGAAACCGTAATCTCCCCCGCTTTAGGTACGGAAATAGCCCAACGTGATGCCGTCACATAACGAATCGTTAAAGCGCTTTGCCCTTGTTTGGCAGAGAGTTCCGTAATGTGTTTACTGTAATCACGACGGCAATAACTACCTGGAATCCAAACCGGCAACCAGCATTCATGCTCGCCAGCCTCTAAGCTGAGCTTCAAAGTGATGTTAAAGAAATGACCGCTTTGGCTTGGGGTGATGGTGTAATGATGAGTCATCAAGGTTTCCTTTGTTGATAAATGATGTCTTTATTGTAACCTAGATACTACCATCAAGATGAAGTTTATAAATATCTTCAAGATTATCATGGCTGTCCACAGAAACTTTTAAATCTCTCAAAATGCCATCGCGCACACTGTAAATCAAACCATGCACATAAAGCTCTTGCCCTTTTGCCCATGCTTTCTGCACAGCATGTGATTTACAAACATTCTTCACCTGTTGCATCACATTGATTTCACAAACCCTATCCAGCCTTTTTTCCAAAGGAACACTCTCAATATCTTCCTTATGCAGCATGTAAGCATTCTTGATGCTACTCAGCCAGTTATTCATCATGCCGTAATCGCGCCCTGATAATGCAGCTTTTATCGCTCCACAATCGTAATGCCCACCCACGATAATATCGCTCACCTGCAAATACTCCACCGCAAATTGAATCACGCTGTGGCAATTAATATCCATCGAATGCACCAAATTCCCCACATTACGATGCACGAAAACTTCACCAGGCAAGAGTCCCATCACTTCATTGGCTGGAATACGACTATCAGAGCAGCCAATCCAAAGATATTTAGGGGCTTGTTGGTGACTGAGTTTTTCGAAAATACCTGGATTATCTTGGGCAAATTTTTTAGCCCATGCGGCATTGTTACGCAACAGTTCTTCAATGCGCTTTTGTTTGCTCGAATCGTCCATTATCTCTCCTTACTTAACTATCCCTCAGCTCAAATCCCAAGCGGTCACAAAAACCACCAAATCATCAGGCAACTGCTCAATCCTTTGCCATGCCATATAGAACCCTTCAGGTGGCTGATGCTGATGTTGCTCATAAACCGCACGCAACTCCACCAAAACATCTGCCATACTCATCACAAAATAATAAGGATAGCCATCGCCCATCATGCTGGCACGGTCAAAATCTGCCAAATCTTGAAAGAAATTTAAGCCTTCTACAGGCGCGGGATAACTCGCTAATCGATAATGCTCGATTTGCTCAGGAGTCATTTGATCCTCTTGTTCGCGTGAAAGCGGGCTAACCGAAATCCACCACTGCATAAGCTCTCCTCCTTATTCTACAAAGCGCTTTGCACACTCTGAATGTGTAAAACCAATCGTTCATCACCATGAAAACGATTAACAGATAAACGATAATGAACGCCAACAAAATTTCCAACCATCAGGCGTTGATTGGCAAAAAACCACATTGCCTGAAATTTCTCTCCATTTTCAGGATGTCGTAACAGCAAACGGCTATGCTGCCCCAAAACCCTCTCATCAAGCACTTCAAAAACTTGATAAAACACAGGCGCTGGCAAGCCAGAACCCCAAGGCTCCAGCAATTCTAAATAATTCGCCCATGCCACTGTAAAATACTCAGGGCTGAGATAGCCATCGCTCCATTCTGGCTCTTCAGGATAATGGTCAGGAAAATCGCGCGATAAAATGGTCTCCATCTCAGAGAGCAAACGTGGCAAAGCGCTTTGATGCACGCTCAATCCTGCTGCCATCGCGTGTCCACCAAAGCGTAAGTCCTCAGGCTTGAGAGCCAAGCTCGCTTCTGCTAACACCTTATCCAGTGCCACGCCATAGCAAGAACGCAACGACCCTTTCACCCAATCTTCCTCCTGAGAGGCACATAAAACCAAGCTTGGCTTCCCCCAAAGCGCTTTGAGCTTTCCTGCCAAAATGCCCAACAATCCCTCATGCCCTCCGTTCAAATAGGCATAGCTCAAAGCCGATTGAGGATTGGCTTGAGCTTTGACCTGTAGCCATAAATCGTTTTCAAGCGCTTTGCGTTCACGATTGTATTCATCAAGCCGATACGCCAAATCCTGCGCTCCCACGCGCTCATCGCTCAACAACAGTTGCAAACCTTCTTTCATGTGCGCGATACGCCCTGCGGCATTTAAACGTGGCGCAACCATAAAGGCCAAATCCTGTGCGCTCACAAAACGATAATCCACATTCGCCTGTGCCAACAGCGATTTCAGCCCCATATTGCCCTGCCCTCGTCTAAGCAAACGCAAACCATGTTCCACCAAAATACGGTTGTTGTAATCCAACGTCATCACATCAGCGATGGTAGCCAATGCCACCAAATCCAAGTATTCTGTCAGCTTCAAATCCAGAGACCAAAGCGCTTTGCCCTCTACATCATGCTTCAAAGCTTGCTGCAATGCCATCAGCACATAAAACGCCACCCCCGTGCCACAAAGCGCTTTGCTCGCAAAGCCACAATCCAAACGATTGGGATTGACCACAGCAATGGCGGTAGGCAAAGCGCTTTCTTCGTGTTCAAGGGGAAGATGATGGTCAGTGATGATAAGCTCAATGCCTTGATTGGCTAAGGCTTCTGCCATCGCATGACTGTTCATGCCATTGTCTACGGTCAGCCATAGCCGAATCTGTGGGTGATACACTCGCGCTGCCGCCACACCTGCCACACTCAAGCCATAACCATGACGCAAACGATCAGGAATAAACCAAGAAACCTGCATACCTAAACGCTTGAGTACGCGAACCATCAATGCTGTAGCACAAGCACCATCAACATCATAATCGCCATAAACCAAAATTGGCTCGCGCTCCTTAAGCGCTTTGATAAGCCTCGCCACTGCTTTATCAATATCTTTCAGCTCGGCAGGCAATAAATGCTTCAGGCTTTTATCCCATTCCGTTGGCTGCTGCAAACGCCTTGCATACAGCGTGCGTACCAAATCAGGGCAATCTTCGGGAAAATCCAGAGGGTTACAGAGATAGGGGCGCAGATGAAGCTTGGCAGATTCCATCACCCACTCCTAAGCAATAGACTCCACCCGCAAACACTGAATGGCGCCATGTACACTCTCCAACGCCTGCAATGCCTGCAAAGCGCTTTGCAACTGTGATTCGCGAACACGTTCCGTCATCAAAATCAAAGGCATCAAATCGCCTTGTTTTTGCTCAACTTTTTGTATAATTGATTGAATAGAAATATGATGTTTCGCCATAATTGCCGTTACATCAGCCAAAACACCTGCGCGGTCAGAAACATTGAGCCGTAAATAATACGCGCTCACAAACTGCCCTGATTCCAATACAGGTAAATCACTGGCTTGATGCACATACTCGTATCCAAATTCAGGCAAACGATCTGTTCCAGCCAAATTTAGCTCACGCACAATATCCACCAAATCTGCTACTACCGCCGATGCTGTCGGCAATCTTCCTGCGCCAGGCCCATAGTACAAACTATTGCCCACCGCATTTCCTTTCACTTGCACTGCATTCATCACGCCATTGACGCTAGAGAGCAAAGCGCTTTGGGGGATTAACGTTGGGTGAACCCGAATTTCAACCCCATCATTTCTACGAATCGCCATACCCAAATGTTTGATTTTGTAACCCAAATCGGCGGCATTTTGAATGTCTTCTGGCGTGAGCCTTTCAATGCCTTCAATGTAGACTTTGTCAAATTGCAACGGAATACCAAAAGCAATGGAGGCAAGAATGGTGATTTTGTGGGCAGCATCTGTGCCGTTGATATCAAAGCTGGGGTCAGCTTCGGCATAGCCTAAAGCTTGGGCTTCGCGTAAAACGTCCATAAATTCTCGACCTTTTTGCGCCATCTCGGTCAAAATAAAATTGCTGGTACCATTGATAATGCCCACCACCTCGCTGATTTCATTCGCGCTCATCGCCTCGCGCAAAACCTTAATCACAGGAATACCGCCTGCCACCGATGCCTCAAATGCCAAATCCAAGCCCTTTTGTTTGGCAAGTGTGAATAAAGATTCGCCATGTCGTGCAATAAGCGCTTTGTTTGCGGTAATCACATGTTTTCCATTGGATAGCGCCGCCTCAATCAAACTTTTGGCTGGCTCCTCGCCGCCCATAAGTTCTAAAACAATATCCACTTCAGGGTGCTGCACCACTTTAAACGGATCTGTTTCGCAAACAAACGGCAAAGCGCTTTGATCGATGCCTCGCCAATCCCTTTTTGCCACACAAACCACTTTCAAGGTATAACCCGTACGGCGCAAAATCTCACGTTCATTTTGACGCAATACTTCAACCACGCCCTGCCCAACCGTGCCATAACCAATAATACCAATTGCTACCTGTTTCATGTTTTACCTCAAGCCAAAGAATCAACAAAATAACCAAAGTTGCCAGTATAAGCTAAAATCATCTCCTCAGGACTTAATCGGAGATGGATATGCGGATAACTGCTTTTGGCGAAATTTTGTGGGATAACTTGCCGAGTGGCAAAGTTTTGGGCGGTGCGCCGTTGAATGTGATGGTGCGTATGGCGCAACTGGGCGCTCAAGCCTCTATCATCAGTGCCTGTGGCAATGACAACGATGGCAAAGCGCTTTGTGCCAAAGTAGCAGAACAACGCGTCTATATTGATTTAATCCAACGCAACAATCTACCCACCAGCCTTGTCAATGTGCATTTAGATGCCAAAGGCTCAGCAACTTACGATATTGTCTACCCCTGTGCATGGGACAACATCATGCCCACCCAAAGCGCTTTAGATGAAGTCAAACAAGCTGATGCTTTTGTTTTTGGCTCACTTGCTTCTCGTGATGAACGCTCCTTCCAAACCCTCAAAGCGCTTTTAGCTCACGCCGAATACAAAATCTTCGATGTTAATCTTCGAACCCCACACTACAACTACGAAACCTTACGCTATTTGATGAGCGAAGCAAATTTAATCAAACTCAATGATGAAGAACTCTTTGAAATTACAAGTGAAATGGGCTGTAAAAAACGCAGCTTGGAACAGAATATCCAGTTTTTAAGCGATAAAGCCTCTGGCGCTAAGATTTGCGTCACGCTTGGAGCGCATGGCGCTGTTTTTTATGATACCGATGAAGAATGCTTCTCCTATTGCGCTGGCTATCGGGTTGATGTAGTGGATACGGTGGGCGCGGGCGATAATTTCTTTGGCGCATTTTTATGGAAATATTTGCAAGAACCTAATGGGGTAGAAAGCGCTTTAGAATTTGGCTGTGCTGTTGGGGCGATGGTGGCTGGTCAAGCAGGCGCAACGCCCAAAATTTCTCGCCAAGAAATAGAGCAATTTATGGAAGTAGGTATTGAGCTGTTTGATGAGGACGAGTGATGAAAAATATTCTTTGGTTTTTAGATATTGATGGTTGCTTGAGCGCTGGTAAATTCAAGCGCTTTGATTTAGAGGCATTGCGCGATTTGGAAACGCTTTGCCAAGAGCGGAATTTATCAGTGGTGCTGTGTACGGGTCGCTCACTTTCTTATTTGGAAGCGCTTTATCAGGTGGTGCAATTGGGAGAATGGGCAATTGCCGATCATGGCGCGTTGTTGTTTCACCTGCAAAGCGATACGGTTATCTCACACCCTCTGTTCACGCCAGAAGCTCGCCAAAAACTCCATGATTTAACCAGCTTTTTTGCCAAAGAAGCTTTAACCAACGCTCGCTTTCGCCTCTCGCACGGAAAAGCAGGCAGCTTATCATTGGTCGCTGAAGATCAAAACGCCCTCGATTTAAAGCCTTACATCATGGAAAATTTTGATTATCACGGCTTTGATTTACACGCCTCAGGGAAAACCGTTGATTTCACCATCGCAGGTTTGGATAAATGGCAAGGTGCGCAGTTTTACTTGAAACACCAACAAATCCAAAATAAACGCCTCGCCGCCATTGGTGATAGTCATGGAGATTTACCGATTTTGCGCCAAGTGGAAATTTCTGCCTGTCCGCACAATGCCCACCCTGACCTCAAAGCGCTTTGCACATACACCAGCCCCTATCCTTATGCGCGTGGTGTCTTGGATATTTTGGAACATTACAGCCGTTGATTAATCTTCAGTCTTATGAATAAATTACATTCTTTCTTTTTACTCACCCTCTTTTTTGCGCTCGCAGCGGGGATTTTGTTTTTAAGCTTACGCGGCAGCCAGTTCTATCTCCACGAAGCCCAAACCATCAGCTTTGCCGAACCTCTTCAGCTTGAATATAACTACCGTCAAAGTCGCAATGGCGATGATGAACGCCCAGAAAATGACATCTCTTTTACATCAGGCGAATTCAAGTATTTAATCCCTTGCCGTTACGATAACAGCGGTTTGTGCGCATTCATGAAAAGCCAAAGCAAACAGCAAGATTTCGCCACCACAGAACAAAAAGCGCTTTTCCGCGCTCGTTTGACCCTGCCAGCCCATGCCTTAACCCTTGTTTATTATTACGACAATGGTATTTGGCGACATGGCGTTGTTGGCAAAGCGCTTTATCAAGGCAAAAGCTATGAGGGCAATGTAGAATCGCCACTTGCAGAGATACGCCAAAGCCGTTCGATGCTGGAAAAAGCTTTACCGCTGGCGTTGATAGCCTTAGGTATCATTTATCTATGGGCTGCCATACGCCTTTTAACTCGAGCCAGTAACTGATGTTTACCCATCTTCATACCCACAGCGAATACAGCATCATCGATAGCCTCTTAACCATTGATGATTTGGTAAAATTCGCCAGCGAACAAGGTATGCACAGCCTTGCCCTCACCGATCGCAACAATCTCTTTGGCGCAGTCAAATTTTACAAAGCCGCTCGTAGCAAAGGCATCAAACCCATTTTGGGTTGTGATTTGAGCATACGCGATGAGCGCGGCGAGGTGTTTCAATTGGTATTGCTTGCTAAAAATCGCGAAGGTTTCAAAGCGCTTTGTCGCCTACTCAGCTCCTTACATCTTGACGAAGAACATACCCACAAAGCGCTTTCTATCTCCCATTTGCAGAGAGAGAATTGTCAAGATTTAATCGCCTTATCAGGCGGCATGGAAGGCGATGTTGGGCTTGCTTTGTTGCGTGGCGATGTTTCCCGTGCCCACGAGAAAGCTCAACATTGGCAAACTATTTTTGGGGGCAATTATCATCTACAAATAACGGCTTTGGGCAACGAACCTCCTGCTTATCAAAGCGCTTTGGCAGAGTTGAGTCAGTCCTTAAAAATCACTGCTGTTGCTACCAATTATGCTTGCTTTTTAAATGCTGAAGATTTCGAGGCACACGAGATTCGCGTCTGTATTTCCAACGGTGACCAGCTAGACTCTCCTAATCGTCCACGACATTACACCGAAAACCACTCCCTCAAAACTCAAGCAGAATTAAGCGCTTTGCACCCTGAAGTACTCCTTGCCAACAGCAATGCCATTGCCGCAGAGTGCAATGTGGTTTTACCTTTGGGCGAAGTGCATCTGCCACCTTTTCCAACGCCTGAGGGTCAAAGCCAAGAAGAATACATTGCCCAATGCGCCCATGATGGTTTAACCAAACGCTTGGAAATGCTCTATCCCAACCCCGAAGAACGCCATCAACAAGAACCTCGTTATCGTGAACGATTGAATCGCGAGATTCAAGTGATTCAAAGCATGGGCTTTTCAGGCTATTTCTTGATTGTGATGGATTTTATTCAGTGGGCAAAGGAGCAGAATATTCCTGTTGGGCCTGGTCGTGGTTCAGGAGCTGGCTCACTGGTTGCTTATTCCATCAAAATTACAGACTTAGACCCCCTGCCCTATGATTTACTTTTTGAACGCTTTTTAAATCCAGAACGTGTCTCCATGCCTGATTTTGATATTGATTTTTGCATGGATCGGCGCGATGAAGTGATTCACTATGTGATGGATAAATATGGGCATGACCGCGTTTGCCAGATTGCCACCCATGGCACTATGGCAGCCAAAGGCGTGTTACGCGATGTTGGGCGTGTTTTGGGCATGCCATATCCTGTGGTGGATAAAATCTCAAAAATGATTCCACCTGTGTTGGGGATTACTTTATCCGATGCCCTAGCTCCTAAATCCTCCGACCCCAAAAAAGAGGAAATGCGCTCCCCTGATTTAATCCAAGCCTATGAAACCAACGAAGAAGTTAAAACATTGGTAGATTATGCCTTGAAACTGGAAGGCTTAACACGCAGCGTTGGCAAGCATGCAGGCGGTGTGTTGATTTCCCCTTCTCACCTCACCGATTTTACAGCTCTCTATTCGAGTGAAGGCAGCATTGTCAGCCAGTTTGATAAAGATGATATTGAGGCAGTAGGATTAGTCAAATTTGACTTTTTGGGCTTGCGTACGCTCACCATCATTGATTGGGCAATGCAACATGTGAACCGTCAGCGCCAGAAAATGGGGCAAAGCGCTTTGTCCATCATGGATTTACCTCTTGATGATGAGAAAACGTATCAACTCTTACAACGTGCTGAAACAACTGCTGTTTTCCAGCTGGAATCACAAGGGCTAAAAGAGCTGATTGCCAAAATGCAGCCCAGCCAATTGGAAGATTTAATTGCTTTGGTCGCACTTTATCGTCCAGGCCCTTTGAAAGCAGGCATGGTTGATGATTTCATCAAACGAAAACAGGGAGCTATGGAAATTAGCTATCCCCACCCTGCGCTGGAATCCGTGTTAAACAACACCTATGGCATCGTGGTTTACCAAGAGCAAGTGATGCAAATTGCGCAAGTTTTGGCAAATTACACACTGGGTGGCGCTGATGAATTGCGCCGCGCGATGGGCAAAAAGAAAGTGGAAGAAATGGCGCGACATCGCCTGATTTTTACTGAAAAAGCAGTGCAAAATGGCGTTGATGAAGCCATTGCTACCAACATCTTCAATCTCATGGAAACTTTTGCAGAGTATGGTTTCAACAAATCCCACTCCGCCACCTACGCCATTTTGTCTTACCAAACCGCATGGCTCAAAGCGCATTATCCTGCTGAATTTATGGCAGCGGTTTTGAGTTCTGAAATTGGTAAACCGCCAAAAATTGTGAAGTTTTTGGAAGAGGCTCGCGCAATGGGCTTACAGGTTTTGCCACCTTGCATCAATCGTTCCCAATATCACTTCATGCCGATGGACGGTGGCATTGTGTACGGTTTAGGCGGTGTGAAAGGCATTGGAGAAGGGGTTATTGCTTATGTGGTTGAAGAGCGCGAGAAAAATGGGGCATTTCGTTCTATCCGCGATTTTTGTCAGCGACTAGACATCAAACGCCTGAATCGCCGTGTTTTGGAAACCTTGATTACCGTTGGCGCATTTGACCAACTCGAGCCAAATCGTGGTGGGCTTCTTCATACTTTACCCACCATCATGGCAATGGCTGAAAAACATCATCAAGACCAAAAAAACCAACAAACTGACCTCTTTACGCTTTTATCAGGCGCAAGCGAACAAAGCGCTTTGAATGAGCAAGACTTGGCGATTGACCCCAATCATGCATGGTCTTTACGTGAGCAACTGGAGCATGAGAAAAATATTCTGGGGCTGTTTTTGAGCGGTCACCCACTTGATGACATCAAACCAACTTTACGCCAGCTAACCAGCCATCGACTCTCAGATTTGCCCGAGCTTTATCCTGATGATAAGCCCCCTGAGCAAATGGAACGCGAAAAGCGCTTTGCAAAATTGCATCTGGCAGGCATTATTACTGAAGCACGTGCGGTGCTGAATAAACGCCAGCAAACCATGTATTTCCTCACGCTTGACGATGGCTCAGGGCAAATTGAGGTAGGGGTTTTTGGGCAAGTAGCGGCGGAGAACAAAGCGCTTTGTGTGGAAGATACCGTTGTGGTCATACAAGCAAAAGCCGATTATGACCCTATGCGCCAACGCTGGCGTTTTGCTGCTGAGCAAATCCTTGATTTTCAACAGGCGAGAGCAGGAAAAGCTCAGCAGCTTTTGTTGCATATCATGCCCCAAACTCGCTCTGATTATGCCTTGATATTGCGTGATTTATTGGTTCCAACCATCAAAGAACATGGAGTTTCTGTACAACTTCTTATCACCACCACACACGGCACACGAGGAACTTTAACCCTTCCCAGCTATTATTTGCTGAATCTCAATGTGCTATCTCAACTGGAAAGCGCTTTGGGTCAGCAAGCTGTGCAACTGATTTATTGAACCATGAGTGGATTGCCATCAGAGCAATAAAAAAGGTGGGTTTGATGCCCACCTTTTTCTTATCGCCACCGAGAAGATGGCATTATCCAAAGCGCTTTGGCTTACATTTTTGCTTGTAATTTTTCCAACAATACATTGCCTAAAGGCTCTGGATTTCCTGTAAAAAGAGTCTGCAAACCATTGTTTTCAATGACATGACGACGCAAAGCTAAACGTTCTTCATGGTTTTCTGCCAAACGAACCGCACATTCAATGTATTCTTCTGCAGTTTGCGCAATCAACCACGTTGGCAAGCCTAAACGTTTAAATAAGCCCTCATCAATATGCTCATGCACCTCACGACCCGTTTTACACACCCCTACCAAGCCCAAAGTGACCATATCAATGATGCCATTAGTGTTGCCAAAGGGGAATGGATTAATCATCATATCGCATTGGTATAAATGCTTGAGGTATTGCTCATAAGGGGAATGATGGTAAACCGTAACCTGCGTACCTAAATAGCTTTCCACAAAGCGCTTTGCATAAATATGCGTTACGCCTATGGATTGCCCTAAAGCAAAATGGAAATGAACAGGAACATGCGAACGGAGCATAATCTCCCGACAAGCTGACAAGAAATATGGATTCAGTTTCATCGTGGTTGCAGCAACGCCAATATGCACTACCTCTGGATTCTCAACCCATCGATACTCCACTGATGCAGGCGCATTTCGTGCTGGCACATAAGGTAAGGCATCTTTAGGAAGACGAATCAATGCCTCACTAAAACATTCCTCTGCTCCTACATAATCATCTTCCACCAAAACATAATCCACAAAGTTAGAATGCGTGGTTGCTGGGTGTCCCAACGCGATGACTTGAATCGGAGCAAGGCGTGTATTGCTGGCAAAAATAGTGGTCAAATCCATGCCAATTGATGGCATATAGAAGACAGCTACACCAAAGCGTTCACATAATTCTCGCAAAAACGAAAGCCTATCCATCAAATGAGAGCCTTCCAATTCATAGAATTGATCAAACACTTCTCTCCCTGCCGTATCCACAGCAGAGCTACCCACGCCAATGATATGAAAATGCTGACGTGCTGCTAGGATAGAGGTGGAATGTGTACGATAAATGGAATGCCCAGCATTGAAATGCTCCAATAACACCAGCATTACGGGTTTACCATTGACGGTATTGATAGTATTGACAGCTCGGTCTTGCCAGCCCAATTGCAAAATATGACGGCGAATAACTTGATTGAGCGCCCATTTGATTTGGTGTTTGTTCTCATCAATGTCATAACTGCAATGCATATAAACATCATGCAAAATTCCTGTAGGCAAGCCATCAAAGCTATCCATCATCGCCAGCTTTTCAGGAAGCCATTTCAAAATAGCGTGGCGTTTTGCAAAAGCGCTTTCTGTGCCAATGAAACGTGAAGACTGCAATGCTATGCACAAGCTGACCGCTAATTTTGGGCTAATCTCATAGATAGTATCCAAGTTTAGGGTGATATTGGATTCCATCAGATACAGCACGCAAAATTTGAAAAAAGCGCTTTGTTCTGGAGGCAAGTGTACGTTATTACCTGTGGTTTCTTCAGGATTGACATTGTAGGTTCTCAAAACATGGTCAGCATTGTGATAAGGCGAAGAGCCAAAGATTAATGAAAGCCAACGTTGCAAGGTTAAGAAATCCAACGCTCCTTTGGGAGATAAATAAAAATCCTTTGCCATGAACAATTGGCTCACCGCCGCTGCCAAACGGGTGCAGAAATGCGCCATTTCTTGCAACTCATCGTATTGGATTTGGGAAGGCACTTGGTATGAAATGCCCTGTATATTGCCAAAATTGCTGTCAATTTTACTTAAAATAGCCAACAATTCTTGGCATGCCAATTCATCGTTTCGTTCACAAACCCATGCCTCAAAACGCTCTAAACTCGGCGCATCACTGGGCAAGCTTGGCGTGGGAGCTGCTTCTTCCACCAAAGCGCTTTGTTCTGCCACATGCTCTGCAACTGCTACGTGCTGATTTTCCTTTTGCTCAAACGAGGTTACTTCCACAGGCGTTGATTTTGCATTTTTAGGTGTTTTGCTTGCCTTAGCTTTTTTGGCTTTTGCCATACTTTTCTCCTAATTTATTATTTCTCATCAAGCGTTAAACTTTTTTCTCCAAGCGGGATTTTCGATATTCTCGCATGACTTCAATGACCGCAGGCAACACAGATACCACAATAATCCCAATAATAATCGCGCCTAAATGCTTTTGCACCCACGCTATCCGCCCCAAAAAATAACCCGCATAGCTAAGCAACACCACCCACAAAAACGCACCTAATGCATTGTAATACATGAATTTTTGATATCTCATACGCCCCATGCCTGCCACAAACGGAGCAAAGGTACGCACAATTGGCACAAATCGCGCAATGATGATGGTTTTTGCACCGTATTTTTCGTAAAACTGCTCCGTTTGAGCAAGATATTCGCGTTTAAAGATTCTGCTGTTTGGGTTTTCAAATGGCTTCACGCCCAAATGCTTACCGACCTGAAAATTAACCCAATCACCTAAAATGGCTGCCAACAACAGTAGCCCAACCAGCAGATGAACATTCAAATGCCCAAAAGCCGCGACAGAACCCGCTACAAACAACAAAGAATCACCAGGCAAAAAAGGTAAAACCACCAAACCCGTCTCACAAAACACAATCAAAAACAACAAGGCATAAACCCAAATGCCGTAATCTTCTGTAATGCGTAACAAATGCTGGTCAATGTGGAGTGCAAAATTCATTAAACCCCAAAGAGGGGCGCGTAATCCATACGCCACCCCCAGCAACAAGCCAATTCCCAATACCCAGCCCCAAATGCCCAAAGCGCTTTGAGTATGGTTTCTGTGTTCTGTCATTCCAAACCACCTACGTTCGCAGGCAAGCCCATCGCTTCTAAGACCACCTGTTGCACCTTAGCACGACTAACTTCCTCCGCACGCTCACCAAGCTTGCTCATAACCAATTGATCAGCAAGACGTTGCAAAGTCTCGGTATCATAACCTCGTGCCACCACGCCATTCTCATGGTCAAACCACTGATGCACTTCCAAATACCAAGCATCGCCATAATGCCCAAGTTTCACAGGCTGGTTAATGATATTAACTGGCGTATCGACCCCAACCTTTGAAAACAATTCCTCAATCCCCTCAGGATACATACGAATGCAGCCATGAGAGACACGCATACCTACGCCATCAGGTTTGTTTGTGCCATGAATCAAATAACTTGGGTTGCTCAAACGCATGGCAAATAAGCCCAGCGGATTGTCAGGCCCTGCTGGTACAATAGAAGGCAACGGATTGCAATGGTCAGGGTTTTCGCCCGTGATGCAATTTTGCTTGCGTTCTTGATGAATTGATGCTGGCGGTGTCCATGTTGGATTGGCACGTTTTTCGCGAATTTTTTGCAAACCTAACGGCGTTTCCCAACCATCACGACCTACACCAATCGCATAGACCTCAACCGTTTTCCCACTGGGTGGATAGTAATACAAACGCATTTCGGGCAGATTCACCACAATGCCTTGGCGTGGAGCATCAGGCAAAATAAAGCGCTTTGGCAAAATAATTTGCTCACCCTCATTGCCTACGCTTAAATCATCTACACGGTTGCCTGTGGTTTTATCTCGATTGGCATACACCAACGCATCGTAGCCTACACCAAATCTCCGCGCGATATCTTTAAACGCTTCATCTTTTCTTGCGATATAAATATCAGTGTAGCCAACGACTGTCTCATTCTGAGGTGGCAACGGAAAAACCTCCGCTCTAGCCAGCCCGCTGAATGCCAACACACTCACGCAAAGCGCTTTGAATAATCCTTGTTTCATACAAACTCCTCAACCATAAAATTATCTATCCTTGTACCCAAAGCGCTTTGAGAAATAACATCATCAAAGCGCTTTGGAACTTCCAAACCTTATTCAGGTCTCATATGTGGGAAGAAAAGCACATCGCGAATAGAGGCACTGTTGGTCAGCAACATCACCAGACGATCAATGCCAATACCCTGCCCTGCGGTTGGTGGCATACCATATTCCAATGCACGGATATAATCGGCATCGTAATGCATGGCTTCGTCATCACCCGCATCTTTTGCTGCTACTTGCGCCAAAAAACGCTCCGCTTGGTCTTCCGCATCATTTAATTCGCTAAAGCCGTTTGCCACCTCGCGCCCTGCAATGAAAAGTTCGAAACGGTCACAAATCTCAGGTTTTTCATCGTTGCGACGAGCCAAAGGCGAGGTAACCGCTGGGTATTCGGTGATAAAGGTTGGCTGTAACAACAAATGCTCCACCGCCTCTTCAAAAAGCATGGTATGCAATTTGCCCATCGGCATCTTTTCATCTGCTTTTTGTTTGAAATCCTCACGCAAAATCTGACAAAGCGCTTTGGCATCAAAAAGCGCTTTGGCATACTGTGGCGCATATTTTTCAATGGCTTCCACCATCGAGATTTTGTCAAAAGGTTTCGCAAAATCAATCACAATTTCTTTATCGCCCAGCTGATACGAAAGTTCAGCCTTGCCAAACAAATGCACCACCAAATCGCGCATCAAGTTTTCTGTAAAGACCATCAAATCGCGATAATCCGCATAAGCTTGGTAAAACTCCAGCATGGTAAATTCAGGATTGTGACGCGTGGATAAACCCTCATTACGAAACGAGCGGTTAATCTCAAACACACGCTCAAATCCCCCCACTACTAAGCGCTTTAAATAAAGCTCTGGCGCAATGCGTAAAAAGAGAGGCATATCAAGAGCATTATGATGTGTGATGAATGGGCGAGCCGTTGCGCCACCTGCGATGGGGTGCATCATAGGGGTTTCCACTTCCACAAAATCATGCTCTTCAAAGAAACGGCGAATGAAACGAAGCGCTTTGTGGCGAATTTCAAAAACTTTACGGCTCTCTTGGTTCACCACCAAATCCACATAACGCTGACGGTAACGCATTTCTTGGTCACTCAAACCATGAAAATCCGAAGGCAATGGACGAAGCGCTTTGGTTAAAAGCTCAATTTTAGAGGCATGTAGGGAAAGTTCACCTGTTTGTGTGCGAAACAGATAACCTTCAACCGCAACAATATCGCCCAAATCCCACGTTTTAAAATCAGCATAAACGGCTTCGCTCACTTCATCACGCGCAATGTAGCATTGAATCCGCTCACCACTGCCATCTTGCAACACGGCAAAACTTGCCTTGCCCATGATGCGGCGAAGCATCATTCTGCCTGCAACCGTCCATGTGCCTTGTGCTTTCAAAGTTTCTTTATCTTGCTCTTCGCCGAATCGTTCGTGAAGCGCTTTGGCGTTTACCGTTGGGCGAACATGATTGGGAAATGCCACCCCTCGCTCACGGATTTTGTTTAACTTCTGACGGCGCTCTTCAATCAAACGATTGGTATCCAAAGCGCTTTCAGGGCTGTCTTTGTGTTCGCTCATACTTCAACTCCTTGTTTCAAACTGGCTTTAATAAACGGATCTAAATCGCCGTCTAAAACGGCTTGAGTATTTGAGGTTTCGTGTCCTGTGCGCAAATCTTTAATCCGAGATTGGTCTAACACATAGGAACGAATCTGATTCCCCCAACCAATATCGGATTTGCTGTCTTCCAAAGCCTGTGCCGAAGCGCTTCTTTTGTTCATTTCCAAATCATAGAGTTTGGCACGGAGCTGTTTCATACAAATATCACGGTTTTGGTGTTGGCTCCGACTGCTTTGTGATTGCACCACAATATTGGTGGGCAAATGGGTAATCCGAACGGCTGATTCAGTACGATTGACGTGCTGACCGCCTGCCCCCGAAGCCCGATAAACATCAATCCGCAAATCGGCAGGATTGATTTCAATTTGAACATTGTCATCGATTTCAGGAGAGACAAACACCGCCGCAAAAGAAGTATGACGGCGATTGCCCGAATCAAAGGGCGATTTGCGCACCAAACGATGCACCCCAATTTCCGTCCGCAACCAACCGTAGGCATAATCGCCTTGAAATTCAATGGTTGCCGATTTAATGCCCGCCACATCGCCAGCTGATTCCTCGATGACTTCGGTTTTAAAGCCCCGAGCCTCGCCCCAACGCAAATACATACGAAGCAACATAGAAGCCCAATCTTGCGCTTCTGTACCGCCCGAACCTGCTTGAATGTCCAAAAACGCATTGTTTTTATCCAATTCTCCCGAAAACATGCGTTGGAATTCCATGCTTTCAATGATGGCTTCTTGTGCATCAATATCCAGCATGGCTGCCTGTGCTAGGGATTCATCGTTATCCAATTCGGCAAGCTCTAAAATCTCAATGTTTTCAACCAAAGCGCTTTTCAGCTTATCCAGCTTTTCCACAATATCCGCCAACATCGCGCGTTCTTTACCCAGCTTGGTTGCCTCATCAGGTTTGTTCCAAATATCAGGGCGTTCTAACTCGCGATTCACTTCTTCCAAACGTTCGGCTTTGGTTTCGTAGTCAAAGATACCCCCGAAGGGCTGACTCACGCGTTTGTAAATCCTTGATTTTTTCGTAAACGAGATTAAGTTCCATCGTTTGTCCTCTACATCAAAAAGCCCCATTTTAACAAAAGCCATCACCTTCAAGGCTGATACCCACTCTTGCCATGACCAAATATTAACTTTACCCCCTTTTTCAGCACCATTGAAAAGCGCTTTGCCTCCCCCCATAAATCAGTTATCCAAATTAATGTATCCAAAAATCTTAAGGAGATTTAAATCATGTCTGAAACCTTTACCCAACTTTTCCAAAGCGCTTTGCTCGATGCTCAAACCTTTGCCTTAACACAAAACCACAGCCAACTTGAGCCTATTCACGTTCTCCACAGCCTCATTCATCAACAAGGCAATGCAACGGCAGAATTGTTGCGTCAAGCTGGCGTCAATCAAAGCGCTTTGATGCAACAGCTCCAAGCACAATTGCAAGAACTCCCCACGCTCCCCAATCATTCTGGCGATTTACGAGCCTCCAACGAGCTCTCACGCCTACTTAACCTCGCCACCCAAATTGCCAAACAAGCTGGCGATAGCTTTGTTGCCTCTGAGCGTTTTTTAGAAGCCATTGTGCGTGATAACGGCAAACTTTTTACCCTGTTGAAACAAGCAGGCTTAAATCAAAGCGCTTTGGATAAAGCCATTGAAAACTTACGCGGTGGTGAAAAAGTGCATGATGCTGGCGCAGAAGAGAATCGTGAGGCTTTGAAAAAATACACCATTGATGTCACCGCTCGCGCGGAGGCAGGCAAAATTGACCCCGTGATTGGTCGTGATGAAGAAATTCGCCGTGCCATGCAGATTTTGCAACGCCGACATAAAAATAATCCTGTTTTAATCGGTGAACCTGGCGTAGGGAAAACAGCTATTGTTGAAGGCTTAGCGCAACGGATTGTCAATGGCGAAGTTCCTGAGAGTTTGCGTGGAAAGCGTTTATTGTCTTTGGATTTAGCGGCTTTATTGGCAGGTGCGAAATATCGTGGTGAGTTTGAGGAACGTTTAAAAGCCGTGCTGAAAGATATTGAACGCGCGAATGGGCAGATTATCCTCTTCATTGATGAAATTCATACTATGGTGGGCGCTGGCAAAAGTGAAGGCTCGATAGATGCTGGCAATATGTTGAAGCCTGCCTTAGCACGTGGCGAATTGCACTGCATTGGCGCAACCACGCTCGATGAATATCGGCAATACATGGAAAAAGATGCAGCGTTAGAGCGACGGTTTCAGAAGGTATTGGTTGATGAACCAAGCGTGGAAGATACCATCGCTATTTTGCGCGGTTTACAGGAACGCTATGAATTGCACCATAAAATTGACATCACTGACCCAGCGTTGGTGGCAGCTGCTGTGCTATCGCATCGCTACATTTCTCACCGCCAACTGCCCGATAAAGCCATTGATTTGATTGATGAAGCCGCCGCCCAAATCCGTATGGAGCTGGATTCTAAACCTGAACGTATGGATAAAATTGACCGCCGCCTCATTCAGCTCAAAATGGAAAGCCTTGCCCTATCCAAAGAAGAAGATGCTGCCAGCCAAAAGCGCTTTGCTGATGTCAACCAAGAGATTGAGCAACTCTCGCGCGATTACGCCAACTTAGAAGAAATCTGGAAAGCTGAAAAAGCCAGTATTCATGGTAACGCTGCCCTGAAAGAACAACTTGACCAAGCCCGTATCGAGCTAGAAGCTAGCAAACGTAAAGGAGATTTCACACGCGCCAGCGAGTTGCAATATGGCTTAATCCCTGCATTGGAAAAGCAAATCTCTGCCAGCGAAGGCAAAACCGCACACAATTTCCAACTGTTGCGCAATCGCGTTACTGAAGAAGAAATTGCACACATTGTCTCGCGTTGGACAGGTATTCCTGTCTCCAAAATGATGGAGAGTGAAAAAAGCAAATTGTTGGCGCTGGAGAGCGTGTTGAATCAACGCGTTGTTGGGCAAGATGAAGCTGTAGCGGCGGTTTCTGATGCCATCAGACGCGCTCGCGCAGGTTTATCTGACCCCAACAAACCGATGGGTTCTTTCCTTTTCTTAGGCCCCACTGGGGTGGGCAAAACAGAATTGTGCAAAACGCTTGCCCAATTTTTGTTTGATAGCGATGAGGCGATGGTGCGCTTGGATATGTCCGAATTTATGGAAAAACACAGTGTATCGCGCTTGATTGGTGCGCCTCCTGGCTATGTTGGCTATGATGAAGGTGGCTATTTAACAGAAGCCGTACGCCGTAAGCCTTATTCTGTTGTCTTGCTTGATGAGATAGAAAAAGCTCACCCTGATGTGTTCAATGTGCTGTTGCAAGTGCTTGATGATGGTCGATTAACCGATGGACAAGGGCGTACTGTTGATTTCCGAAATACACTCATCATCATGACCTCCAATCTTGGTTCATCTTATATTCATGATTTAAAAGATGATTTTGAAACCATGCGACAAGCGGTGATGAATGTGGTGCAAGGGCATTTCCGCCCTGAGTTTCTCAATCGGATTGATGAAACGGTGGTCTTCCATGCGCTCGACAAATCTCATATGGCAAAAATTGCCCATATTCAGCTGGCTCGCTTACAACAACGGCTTAAAGAGCGCGATATAGAACTCCAGCTCACCCCAGCCGCCCAAAGCGCTTTGGTGGATTTAGGCTACGATGCTCAATATGGCGCACGCCCTATGAAACGCGCCATTCAGCAGTATCTTGAAAATCCTTTGGCAAAATGGCTGTTATCGAACGATAAAGCAGCTATTCTCACGGCAGATTATCAAGAGGGAAGCTTTACTTTCCGCCCTCAAAATCGCTAATCTCAGCCATCAACCGAAGCGCTTTGCCCTAAGTCAATCCCAAAACAAAGCGTTTTGCGTTAATCTAACCTCCGTTTTTACGGAGGTTTTTTATGTTCAAACTTTGGCTCCTGCGTCTGTTGCACACCCTGCACCATATCCATTTAATCGCCACCTTTCGCAAATGCTTACGCACCCTCGCCCAAAAGCCTGTTTTCTTTCTAGGTTTCCGCATTTTCTTTTTATCCACTGCGCTGATGGGATTTTTTGCCATGTTGTGGTGGTATTTGGAATATCAACACCATCTTGGTTTACCTGTAGGCAAACTGCTGGTTGCACAATATTGGCATGGTCATGAAATGATTTATGGCATGGCATCAGCTGTGGTTGCTGGCTTTTTGCTGACGGCGGTGCAAAATTGGACAGGCGTTCCCATGCCACACGGCAAAGCGCTTTGTCGGATTTGGCTGAGCTGGTTCTTGGCGCGTAGCATTTTTTGGTTTGCTCCTACCTTTGCCTTACTCGGTGCAGCCTTAGATATGTTGTTCAGCGTACAACTAGCCAAAACGGTGATTCATGCTTGTCGGCAAGCTGAGGGTCAAAGCAAACGCCAAGCAGGCATTATTGCCAAATTGGTGTTGCTCTCTACAGGAAATATATTATTTTTCTTAGGATTACTCTTCTCTCCCATCTTGATGCGCCAAAGCTTGTATTTTGGGGTATTTGTGATTATTGGCTTGGTATTAACGATTGGTAGACGCGTGATGCCCTTTTTCACCAAAAATGCTATGCCTCAGCCGTTTGAGCCTCGTAATAGTGATAGCCTTGACCAATGGGCATTGCGGAGTTTCTTGCTGTTTTTCTTCTGTTGGGTCTTTATTCCAACGATATTGGAGCCGTTTTGGTCTGGTTTACGACAAAGCGCTTTGTTTGCCATCATCTCAGCACTTGGCTCACTCGCCGCTCTTATCACTGCTGCTCTCAATGCCTACCGTTTACAAGGCTGGTGGCATCGTGACATTTTGCGTTTCCCCTTATTGTGGAGCATGTATTTAGCAATTGGCTTTGTGTTGGTGGGGTTTGTATTGTATGGCTTATTGCCGTTGGGCTGGGGCAATGAATCATTAGCCTTGCACGCTATGGCGATTGGTGGCTTAGGGCTGATGGTTTATTCCATGATTGGGCGCGTGAGCTTGGGGCATACAGGTCGCTCTGTTCATCAGCCTCCCAAAGCGCTTTGTATTGGGCTTTATCTGATGGGAGCCTGCTTTGTGGCTCGTGTGCTGCTGCCTCTCATGCTCCCCAGCCATTATCTACACTGGATTGCGCTCGCCCAAGCGCTTTGGTTAGCAGCCTTCGGTTTACAAATCATCGCCTATTGGACTATTTGGAACCAACCACGTATAGACGGAAAAGCTGGCTAATTTCCCTTACTTCCCCCACACAAAGCGCTTTATAACGCTACAACCATACACGGAACAAAGCGCTTTGCTATGGGTGGTTTATGCTAAACTGATAACCTTCTTTTTGGTTACCATCCTTCTTATGGCACATTTCAAACATCTTATCCCCTTGATTGATTTAACAACTCTTAATCCTGATGAATCGGAGGAGCGGATTGTTAAATTCTGCAAAAATGCTACTACCCCTTTTGGTCGCGTTGCCAGCGTTTGTGTCGCGCCACCATTTGTGAATCTTGCTCGGCAAACACTCGATGAACTTCATGCCAACTCCATTGGTGTCACCACTGTTTTCTGCCCTGAAGAAATTCACGAAGAGGATATTTTAAAACGCGTAGACACAGCTCTAGATCAAGGCGCGAACAGTATTGAAGTGATTTACCCTGTGGCTGCACATCGAGAAGGCAATGAGACATTTTGTGCGCAATATATTTCAGGCATTCGTGCCTTATGTTTAACCAAAGGCGCTGAGTTGAAAGTCATTTTAGAATGTAGCCAGCTCGATGATGAGGCAAGTTTACGTCGCGCCTGCCAAATTGCTATTCAACATGGCGCACGCTTTCTCAAAAGCAGCAGCCATCGCTACAAACATGAAAGCTCAGAATGGTTATCCATCATGATCGATGAAATCAAGAAAAGTGGGAAAACCGTTGGTATCAAACTCTCAGGCGGTTGCTTGGATATTGAACAAACTCTCTACTACCTCCAACATATTAGCGAACAACTCCCACAAGAAAAACTCAGCGCAGAATATGTGCGCATTGGTTGTTCTAGCCTGCTGACCGAAATTCTCAACAGCTTAGGCGCAATTGCCGCCGATGATGCGTTTTAAAGCAGAGGATTAACCTATGTGGGAAGATTTACTCCAGCAAAAACAACAAGCTCCGTTAAGCCAAAGCGCCTTACAAGCCTTTACCCAACAGCTTTTATTTCACCACAGTGAAACCCTTGATATCTCAGGCAAAACGCTTTTACAACAGCCGTTTGACTTGGAGGAAAGTCAGACATTAATTCGCGCTTTGCGCGATAGCGGTGAAGTGTTAAATTGGCAGAAAATTGCTGACCATGCTCCTGTTTTAGATAAACATTCTACAGGTGGTGTAGGAGATATTGTTTCCTTAGTTTTTGCGCCATTGATTGCCTCATGTGGTGGTTATGTCCCCATGATTGCACGCCGAAGCTTAGGTTATGTAGGCGGAACATTGGATAAACTGGAATCCATCTCTGGCTTTTCCAGCAAAACAACCACCAAAGCGCTTACGCATATTGTCAAAAATGTCGGTTGCGCCATTATTGGTCAAACCGAAAATCTCGCTCCCGCTACACAACCTCTGCTTTATGGTGGCTTACCTTTATCTCCCAGCCTTTTAAGCAACGCCATCATCGCGCAAAAGCTCGCAACAGGGCTAAATTATTTTGTCATGGATATTAAAGTCCGCCCTCATGACCCACAATTTGACGATCGCGCCAGCGCACAACGTCTAGCCTTAGATTTGCTCGCACGTCTACAGGGGCAACCGCTACAAGCCAGCGTGATTTTAAGCGATCATCGCCAAGTGATTTCCAGCAGTATCGGCAACAGCTTGGAGCTGATTGAGGCGGTGAAATTGTTGCGTGGCGATAAAGTGAGTGCGCATTTGAAAGAATTGGTGTTGGCTATTTGTGGGCAAGCGCTTTGGGATACCAAACTGGCTGACAGCCTCGAAGAAGGTAAGCGCAAAATCCAAGAGGCTATCAGCAGTGGTCGCGCTGCAGAACGCTTTAACCATATGATTCTCGCTCAAGATGGCCCTGATGGTTTCTGCAATACCTACAAATCGCACTTGCGCAAAGCAGCTTATGTGAAGCCTGTCTTTAGCGAGCAAGAGGGCTATGTGAGCGCAATGGATGTTTGCATGGCAAGCCAAGCTTTAATCGCACTGGGCGGCGGGCGTTATCATCTCCATGATGAGATTGACCACAGCGTGGGCTTGAGTGAGCTGGTTCCTTTGAATACACGCGTTGATAGCCAAACACCACTCGCCATGATTCATGCCCAAAATGAAGATGATTGGCAACTGGCGGCAAAAATCTATCGCGAAAGTTTAACCATCACAGAATCCGCCCCTCAGCTTGATCAAGCTATGGTTTTGGATATCCTCAAACCCTAAAGCCTACAAAGCGCTTTGTAGGCTATAGACCTGCCATCAATTGGCTACGCAAACGATAACGTGCCAATGATTCATCGCCACATTCCAACGCCGATAACAAGCCCAAACGCTCTTGTTGAGCATAAAACGGTTGCTCTTTAGCAAATTTCTGGTGATAAGCCTGCAAATAAGTTATCGCCTCCGCAAGGTTCAACAATTGTTCCACCAAATCCGCCACCAAGCCATTTTCACTTGCCTGCGCAATACGTTGGTAAAAAAGCCGTATCCCCTGAAAATCGTGATGCCCATGCATATCTTCTGCAACGCTTTGCAAAAAAGCTTCTTTAATCGCCGCCAAAGCGCTTGGATTTTTGTGACGCGCTGCCAAAGCTGCCGCCTCTGGCTCTAACAACAAACGCGCATTCCACCAATCATGGGCGCAAGAGGAGGTGGTATGGATACGTTTTATGGCATCATGTGATGGAGCTGGTGATACAGAAGATTGATGAAGCCCCTTCTCAGATATCGTGGGTGAGGCAAAAGGCAAAGCGCTTTGTCCACCGCCTTCCCCCAAAACCAAAGCCCCACTACCACTACGAACCTCAATCCACCCCAAAACCTCCAGTGCAATAATCGCCTCGCGCACCGTGCTACGGCTCACCATAAACTGCTTCGACAAGTCACGCTCACTCGGCAAATACGAACCCACAGGATAACGCTCTGCACAGATGCCCTGCTGTAAGCTGTCCACCAATTGCCGATACAATCGAGTGCTACCCAAGCCGCTCGTCATCACAGTACCCATCACACATCACTAGGGCTGAAGCTATCGATAGCCAACCAATGCCCAGCTCCATTATCTAGCTGTTCACCCATCTCGCGCTCCAGCACCAAAATCTGACCATTCTCAAAGAACAGATACTCTGCATCACCTGTCATTAAAGTCGCCAGACTACCAATCCACGGCGAATGCCCCACCACCACCAAAGCGCTTTCTCCCTCAAACAAAGCCTCCTCAAGTGCTACTTTCACCTTCGCCTCATCAGCACTGATGCGCACCTCATCGTGGTAAAACATCATCTCCTCATCAGCGTAATAAAGCGCGGTTTGGTAAGCGGTTTGGGCAGGTGAAATCCACACAGGACAATCAGGATAAAAGCGCTTTAGCCACTCTCCCCCTTCCAATGCCTCGCGTTCTCCCTGCTCCACCAAATTCCGTTCGCCCAACACAAAACGCTCAGCATGAGCATGTCGCCACAAAATCACTCGCTTTCTGCTCATGGTTTATCCTCACGCAACAATGAAGCCGCCGAGAAAAGCGCTTTGGCTTTGTTTAACGTTTCTTGCCATTCAGAAGCAGGCACAGAATCGTAAACAACACCAGCACCAGCTTGCGCGTGCAAAATACCATCTTTTAACACTGCCGTGCGTATGGCAATGGCCAAATCCATATTGCCACCAAAAGCCCAATAGCCTACTGCGCCACCATAAATACCACGCTTGGTTGGCTCAAGTTCATCAATGATTTCCATCGCTCGGATTTTCGGCGCACCTGAAAGCGTTCCTGCTGGGAATGTAGCTTTGAATACGTCCATCGCGTTCACACCATCACGCAGCCTTCCTTCCACATTGGATACCATGTGCATCACATGTGAATATCGCTCAACCACCATTTGCTCTGTCACACGTACTGTTCCTACTTCACACACGCGACCAATATCATTGCGCCCCAAATCTATCAGCATCGCATGCTCTGCTACTTCTTTCTCATCTGCCAGCAAATCTTTTTCAAGCGCGAGGTCTTGTTCACGCGTTTGCCCACGTTTGCGAGTGCCAGCAATGGGACGAACGGTTACCACCCCATCTTGCACCCGTGCCAAAATCTCAGGCGAAGAACCTACAACTTGAAAATTTCCCAAATCCAGCAGATACATATAGGGCGAAGGGTTGGTTACACGTAAAGCTCGGTAAAAATCCAAAGCAGAATGAGCAAAAGCGCTTTGCATACCCTGCGCCAGCACAACTTGCATGCAATCCCCTGCCACAATGTAATCTTTAATCTTATCGACCGCTTTTAAGAACTCATCTTCTGCGAAATGATGCGAAACCTCTGGCAATGGTGCATGACGACAAAGCGCTTTGGTTGGCTTAGCAACGCCAGAACGCAACAATTGTGCCTCAATAGCATCAAGACGTGCGTGAGCAATTGCCTCATCTTCATCAATGCCCAAGTGGCAAATCAAATGCAACTCACCACGCAAATTATCCATCACCGCCACATCAAAGCTCAGCATGAACAAAGCATCTGGCACACCCAATGGGTCATTATCAGGGCGTTTTTGCAAACGGGGTTCAATGTAGCCAATACAATCGTAGGCAAAATATCCCACCAAGCCCCCTGTAAACGGCACATCAAGTGATAACGGCGCTGGGCGAATGCTGGCTTGAAAATCAGCAATCCATGCTAGTGGGTCATGAGGACGCAACGTTTCCACGCATTCCCCTTGCACAAAGCGCTTTATCTCCCCATGATGCAACTCAATCCGCTCACGAGCTGGCAATCCGATGATGGAATAACGCGCCCAACGTTCACCTCCCTCCACCGATTCTAATAAGTAGGCATAAGGCAAACTCGCCAATCGGTCATACAAGGCAACAGGCGTTAATAAATCCGATAACAGCGTGCGGACAACGGCTTTATGGGTGAAACAACTCATGAACGCACCCCAGAAAGCTGCTCACGCATGGCTTGGATAACGCTTGCATAATCAGGCATATCAAAAATCGCTGAACCTGCCACAAACATATCCGCTCCAGCTTTGGCAATCTCTGCAATATTGCCCACTTTCACGCCCCCATCAACTTCTAAACGAATATCCAAGCCACGTTCATCAATCATCTGACGAACCGCACGAATCTTTTCTAAAGCCTGTGGAATAAAGGCTTGTCCACCAAAGCCAGGATTGACCGACATAATCAGCACCAAATCCAGCTTATCCCACACATAATCCAAATAGCTCAAAGGCGTTGCTGGATTAAACACCAAGCCTGCTTTCATGCCCAATGAGCGAATGAGTTGCAAAGAGCGGTCAATATGCGTTGAGGCTTCAGGGTGAAAACTGACATAATCCGCGCCCGCCTCTGCAAATTGTCTAATCAAATCATCAACGGGGCTTGCCATCAAATGCACATCAATCGGCGCTGTAATGCCATAACGGCGAAGCGCTTTGCATATCGGCGCACCAAAGCTTAAATTTGGCACAAAGTGATTATCCATCACATCAAAGTGAATCACATCAGCGCCCATGTGTAAAACTTTCTCCACATCTTCACCCAAACGCGCAAAATCTGCTGACAAAATAGAGGGAGCAATCCAAAAAGGTTTTGATGATACGCTCATGTTATGTTCTCCTAACTGATGATTCCAAAGGTTGAAGGCTGATTACCTAAGCTTAGAATTCTACCAAAAACCCCCATGCCCAACCCAAAAAGCTGGTATACAATGCTTGCTGGTTTCGTTTACAGGTGAGCCTATGGCGACTTCTTGGCAATCGCGTTTCAAAGCGCTTTATCATTTTGACACCCTCGATAGCACGCAAACTTTCCTCCATCGCCACCCTTTTATGGGCGCTGTTTTTTGTCGTGCCGATACCCAAACCCATGGCAAAGGGCAACGCGAACGCCTGTGGCAATCGCCTCGAGGTCAGCTTTATCTATCTTTCCACTATGTAATGCCCAATGATTACGCAGATTTACAAGGTATCACACAAGCGCTCGCTTTAAGTTTGGTACAAACACTTGACCCCCAAGCCCAATATTTGAAGCTCAAATGGCCTAATGATGTTTACTTTCAAGGGCAAAAGCTGGCGGGTTTGTTGGTGGAGTCCAAAAAAGTGGATAAAGCGCTTTGTTTAACCATCGGGCTTGGGCTAAATCTGATGGCTCACCAACGTGAGTATCAAGCTTTCGCTGGCTTAAATCAAATACCATCACTTGCCCATTTTTCACTTGATGAAGTCATCAACGCCATCATGCCCGCTTTACTCAACTGCCTCGATGCTTGGCAACAGCAACCTTATTTACCCATAACGCATCGCTGGGCAGAATACGATGCTTTTTATCAGAAAAAAGCGCTTTGTGAGGAAGTCGGCGAGGTTATCATTTGGGGCATTGACCAACGCGGACGTTTGCAAATCCAGCGAGAACAAGGCATGGAATGGCTCATCAACACACGGATTTTAACGAGTCTTGCGGAGGTTAATGATGTATCTGTTGATTGATGCAGGCAATTCACGTGTCAAATGGCTGTATGGCAGAGGTGTACCTGGCATTGTGGAGGCCGTTTCCTACAAAAGCGCTTGGCAAGAAAGGCTCTACCGCGCATGGCATTTATTACCTGAGCCTCGCCATATCGCGCTTTCTAATGTGAATCATGGTGAGGTAGCTCAATTTGTGCGCGATTTGGCGCAGCAATTGTGGCAACGAGACGTGGAAACCTTTGTCCCTCAAAAACATAACCCTCTCAATCTCACGCTTGCCTATGAACAACCCGAAAAATTCGGCACCGACCGCTTTCTTGCCTTACTAGGCGCTCGTGATTTGTGTAGCCAAGCGCTTTGCGTGGTTGGTTGTGGCACCGCCATCACACTCGATGCGCTCGATAAACACGGCAACCATCTTGGAGGCTTTATCTTGCCAGGCATTCGATTGTGTGAAAATGCTTTGTTGAACAATACCCAAAAGCTGGTTCCCATGCGCTGGACACCTCACCTGCTCGGCACCGATACTGCCAGTTGCATCGGCGCTGGTATTCATCATGCCCTACCAGCAGGCATTAACGCTATTGCTGATGAACTCGAAGGTAAATACGGAGATTATTTTCAACGTTTCGCTTTTGGCGGCGATGCCCAAATTCTCTTTGGTAACCAACCCAATTACCAAATTGAACCCGATTTACTCTTCCGCGGTATGCTCGCTCATCTCAACGCCAAAGCGCTTTGAACCATTATAAAGGGGCTTTATTTTGGGGCGCTGCCCCACGCCCCGCAAGGGGACTTCGTCCCCTTGACCCCAATGTAAATTTTTAAAACAAAACCCCCTAGTTCCTGAAGAACTAGGGGGTTTTGTTTTAATTATCTAGGCTGGGGTTCAGGGGTTGAAAACCCCTGATGGGGGTTTGAGGGTAATACCCCCAAGTAAAATATCCTCTTTTATAATGGTTCAAAGCGCTTTGGCGTTGAGATACTTACTTACCGCTTTTGATGACTTTGACTAATTCGACTTCAAAAATCAAAGTTGCATTAGGTGGAACATCATCACCTGCGCCCTCTTTGCCATAAGCCAATTCAGCAGGAATAAAGAATTGATATTTTGAACCTTCAGTCATCAACTGCAAACCTTCTTGCCAACCTGCAATCACATATTTCAGAGGAAATTTAACCGTGCTATTTTCACTGGCATCAAACACTTCGCCAGAAATCAAAGTGCCTTTATAGCGCACTTCAACTTCGTTATCGATGGTTGGTTTTTCACCTTTACCTTCTTGTAATACTTTGTATTGCAAACCACTATTGGTTACTTTCACCCCTTCTTTACCTTTGTTTTCTTCCAAGAAAGCTTTGCCTAACTTCTCGTTTTCTTCGCTCAATTTTTGACGAGCTTCTTCTTCAGCTTTGAGTTCAGCTTCCATTTCAGCAGAACGTTTTTCCATGAATTTTTCAAAGGTTTTCTCAATTTCTTCCTCTGTTAAAGCACGTTTGGCTTCAGGATTAAGACCATCACGCAAGCCACGCATAAAAGCTTCCTGATCAATCTCATCAACCATGCCCATTTCTTGCAAATTGCTGACCATATCCAAGCCTAAAGCATAGCCAAGTTTTTGCTGGTCAGAGCTTAGCTCTTGAGCATTTGCCATATTGAGCGACATCATCATCGCAACTGCTAGAGTCAAATAATTTTTTTTCATTGTATATCCTTGTTTGAGTTGATTAAAAACAAAGCACTTTGCCACAAAGAGTTATCAAAGCGCTTTATTTATCAGAAAAGAAAATAGGTTAAACAGGGTCTCCTAACTTAACCACCAACACATCACAACCCACGCTAGGCAAAATATCGTCAGCTGTTGCACCCAGCAATGAAGCTAAGCCTGTGCGAGTATGGCGACCAATAACCAGCAAATCAGGCTGATGTGTTTCAACATAGTCTAAAATACCACGCCGTGTGGATAAAGCCGTTTCCACATGAATATGGTCAGCTTCTAAGCCGTATTGATTTAACAAACGCTTCATTTCATAACGAGCATCTGCCACACTTTGCGTTTCATCAATGACAGGCATAATAGGGATAATCTCATATCCCGCCGCCAGAACAGTTTCTTCTACAATATGCAACACGCTCAATTTGGTGTTTTCTCCTAACTGAGCATGGGTACGCATCATGACAACACCTGCATCTTCGCGTAAGTCGGTTACGAGTAAAACATGTTTATAGTTTGGCATAACGGCTCCTTATCTTGGCTTTTTGATGGGCTTGCTTGGCTTCTTTGCAATCCCTCTTCTATTATAATCACTTTGACTTTTGATGCGCTGATTTTGCTATGTTCCCTCATTTTTTCAATGTTTCTTTTAGACAGTCGATAAGCTTACGTAATGATTTTTGGTTTACTTGTTGGCGTTATGTCAAACAGAAACAAGTCATACAAACCCTCGATGCTTATTCTAAAATCTTGGTTTTTACTACCTTGATGACCTTAGTCCCACTGTTGGCGGTGGCATTTGCTTTATTGCGTGGCTTTGGCTTTAACCAAGTTTTGGAGCCGTGGCTTTATGGTCTTTTCAAGCCGATGGGCGCAGAGGGCGAGGCGATTGTTCATTATTTGTTGCAATTTGTGGCGCAAGCTGATGTGCAATCTTTAGGGGCTGTGGGTGTGGTTTTTTTATTGTTTTCGGTGCAACGCTTACGCCAACAATTGAGCGCAGCGCTGGATAGATTGTGGCAAGTGGAGGAAAAGCGCTTATCGCTGGTGGATTTAATCAGCACCATTGGCTTTATTGTGTTGGTGCCATTGTTTTTGGGAGCGCTGATGCAGGGTTTGCCTTTGTGGTTAAGCTATCAACAATGGCTTTCTGATGTTTTACGATTTTTAGGCTTGTGGGGGCTGATAAGCGCTTTGTATTACTACTTACCTCATGCAAGCGTACGTTTAAAAAGCGCTTTGCTTGGCGGTGCTCTGTTTACTTTATGCTGGCTGCCTCTTTCTTCCCTCTTTGCCTTATTCATGCGCTATAGCAGTAGTTACTCCATTCTCTACTCCAGCTTTGCCTCGCTGATGATTTTGTTGTTGTGGTTACACAGTATTTGGTGGTTATTTTTGCTGGGGGCGCAATTATCGGTTTGGATACAACACCCCCCTCGCACACAAAGCGCTTTGCACCCTGAGCAAATTGCCTACGATGCCCTTGCCCACATCGAACTCGCCTTCCATCGTGGGGAAAATGCCTTATCGCTATCAACCCTCAGCCAAAAAGCCCAAATCTCCCCCCAAACCCTCGCGCCTATTTTGCAGAGGCTGATACAACAACAACTTCTCACCCAAACCACCACCCAATGCTACCAGCTCGCCTTCTCCCCCGAACACTACACCCTCAAGCGCATTGCCAAAGCGCTTTATCCTGAAAATGAAGCCAGCCATTGGTGGTTGGCAGAACATCATGCGTTTTACCAACAAAATCTCCGCCAATATCGCGAAAAGCGCTTTGCTGCTGCGGTTTGAAGCCCATAGGTTCAGAGGGCTATAATGCTCACCCATTACTTTTTACCTTACCATTTTTATGTCACACCCCACACCTCACACGCTACAAAGCGCTTTGTTCTCCCATAAAACCATCATTCCCACCATCACCCTTGATAACCCCAAATATGCCGCCCCTCTGGCACACGCGATTCATGATGCTGGCGGACAAATCCTCAAAATTACTCTCCGTTCCCCTCAAGCTTTGGAAGCCATCAGCCTTGCGAAAGCAGAACAAGAAATACACCAAGTCACCATTGCTGCTGGCACCATCTTAAGCCGTCAAGATGCTGAGAATGCTCATGCCGCAGGCGCAGATTTGCTCATTTCTCCCATTTACAACGATGAAATTGCGCAATTTGTCCGCGAAAAAGCGCTTTTTTGGATTCCAGGCGTGATGACACCCAACGAAGCCTTATATGCCTATCGGCAAGGCTTTAGCCTACTCAAACTCTTCCCCACCGCCTTGATTGGTGGCATCAAAATGCTGGAAGCGTTGTACAGCATTGCACCACAGTTGCAATGGGTCGCACATGGTGGCATCAACATCACCAACCTTCGCGATTATGCCAACCAGCCCAATATCGCCGCTTTAGAGTGTCCATGGCTTTGTGAGATGAGTAGCCTACAATGTGGCGATTTAAGCTCTATCACACATGCCTTACGCGATGCTCTCGAAACCCTTTCTCCACTCTAAGGAAGCTCCCATGACCACAACAACATCAAAACGCGAACCCTTAAAAAATGACCGTTTCCTCAAAGCGCTTTGGGGGCAACCTATTGACCGTACGCCTGCTTGGATTATGCGTCAAGCAGGTCGTTATTTACCTGAATACCGTGAAACGCGAGCCAAAGCTGGCGATTTCTTAAGCTTGTGCAAAAATGCAGAGCTGGCGTGCGAAGTCACCTTGCAACCTCTGCGCCGTTACCCTCTCGATGCCGCGATTTTGTTTTCTGATATTTTGACCATTCCTGATGCAATGGGCTTGGGTTTGCGTTTTGAAGCAGGCGAAGGGCCGAAATTTGCACGCCCGATTCGTAGCGTGGAAGCTGCCAAAGCGCTTTGTGTGCCTGAGGCTGGCTCATTAGATTATGTGGGCAATGCGGTAAAAACCATCAAACGAGAATTAAATCAACAAGTTCCTCTTATTGGATTCTCTGGTAGCCCATGGACATTGGCAACCTACATGATTGAAGGCGGTGGCAGTAAAGACCACGCCAAAAGCAAAGCCTTTGCCTATGAACACCCAGAAGCCATGCATGCCTTACTGCAGACTCTAGCTCAAGCTGTGGCAGATTATCTGCAAATGCAAATTGAGGCTGGCGTTGATGCAGTGATGATTTTTGACACTTGGGGCGGGCTTTTGCCTTATCGTGCCTATCCTGAATTCTCTTTGCGTTATATGCGTGAAGTGTTCTCTCGCTTACCTCATGATGTGCCGAAAGTGATGTTCACCAAAGGCGGTGGTATGTGGTTGGAGCAAATGGTTGATTCAGGCGCACAAGGCATTGGCTTGGATTGGACGGTTTCCTTAAAATCTGCCCGTGAACGCACTGGTCATCAATTGACTTTACAAGGCAATCTTGATCCTTCCATTTTGCTCACCAACCCTGAAACCATCAAACGAGAAGTGGCAGCTGTGTTAGCGGATTATGGGCATGGTCATCGTCACATATTCAATCTTGGGCATGGGATTACCCCAGATGTGCCACCTGAACATTTGAGTGTGGTCTTGGAAACCCTCGCCGAACTCAGTCCCCAATATCATCGTTAATTCCCCACAAAGCGCTTTGCTTTAACTCTGACTCAAAGGAGGCTTTATGCAAGATATTTTCTACCTCGACCCCGAACCACGCTACAGCGATGCCACCATTTATAACGGCATCATTTACGGCGGAGGACAAGTTCCAGAAGATAAACATGCCGATATTCGCGAACAAACACGCAGCGTCTTGGCGCAAATTGATGCGTTGCTGGCGCGTTGTGGCTCCGACAAAGCCCATATTTTAGAAGCCACCATTTATCTCGCTGATATGCAAGATTATGCTGCCATGAATGAAGTTTGGGATAGTTGGACAGCGCCAAACCGTGCGCCAGCGCGTGCTTGTGTACAAAGCGCTTTGGCATTGCCAGAGTTTAAAGTAGAAATCAAATTTACCGCAGCTGTTAAATCTTAAAAATCCTATGCCCTCAAAACCAACAAAAGCGCTTTGTTGGTTTTTAACGGCTAAGCATACGCGCGATGGCTTGAGTACGCCAATGAATGTATTGCTGAGTCTGCTCCGATTGTGGCAAAACATTATCAAAACCATGATAAGCTCCATCAATCACGTGCAATTCTGTGGGAACGCCTGCTTGAATCAGCCTTTGTGCGTAATCGATGTCTTCATGTACAAACAAATCCAGCGTGCTGACCACGATAAAAGTGGGTGGCAAAGCGCTTAGCTTTTGAGCAAAGGTCGGCGAAAAATAGCCCAGCTCCTCTAAAGAAAATGTCTGACCACCACGCAAACATGACCAGCCAAAGCGATTTCGCTCTGCCGTCCATACAAATTCTCCTGTGTATGCATTGGGGTAAGGCGATTCTGCTGTACCTGTACGATAGTCCAACATCGGATAAATCAGCACCTGCCCTTTCAATGATATTTCCCCTTCATCGCGCACTTTCAGTGCTAAACGAGCTGCCAACCCTCCCCCTGCACTCTCGCCCATAACAATGATTTTCTCAGCATCGATGCCATATTGGGCAGCATGTTGGTAAAGATAATGTAAGCCATGATAGGCATCGTTTAAGTCAGCTGGATAGGGTTTGGTGGTTGCTAAGGTGTAGCCTACGCTTACCACCATCGCCTGATTTTGCTCAGCCAATGCTTTCAACGCGGCATTTTGTTGGCGTGGATTACCCAAAATATAGCCACCGCCATGCATGAAATAAATCAAGGGCAAAGGCTTGTCTAAAGCGCTTTGTGGCAAAAAAACATAAAGAGAAACAGGAGATTGTTTATTATCTGCTGGCGCTACCCAATGATGGTCAGGCTGAATAGGGTCTGCATCAGCCAATTTAAAGCGCATTGCCTGAATGGTCGCAATATTTTGTTCCACATAAGATTGCTCCAACATCGGCTGTAAAACATCGGTGTTTCGATAATCGCCCACCAGCAAATGCAAACTCTTTTTCTCCATATGCCTCCCAAAGCGCTTTGGCGATTGTTTTAGTGATTAAATACCATCATCGCTGGATTGTTGTGTGCGTGAGGGTTGTTGATGGTATGCCGTGACACCTTCTCGCGCACTTTCCAGTAAACCATCAGCCCATGCTCGCAAATTCTCCCCAGCTTCATCAAGCGTGAGCATTGCCTCCAGCAAAAATTGTACGGTTGTTCCAGCTATCACTACCACATCATCTCGCCCTTGACTCAACAATACCGCCTCACGAAAAGGCGCACCGCCCAATAAATCAGTACAAATCAATGTTGGCTCAGAAGAAAGCGCTTTGCTTAATTCTGCTCGCAATGCTTCTCCACTCATACCAGCCACAAAATCAATAGCTACCAAAGCGCTTTGTTCACCGCCAATCAGTTGAGCAGCACTTACCAATCCTGAAGCAAAGTTTCCGTGTCCGCTGACGATTAATTTCATAAATCTTTCCTAAATAAAAGGCGGAATAGAATTCCGCCTAAATGAGATAAAAAGCGCTTTATTGCATACCCATACGAGCATTTAAAACGGCGCTGTCAATAATATCCACCCCAAAGAATTGGCGTACCAAAACAGGAATTAAGGTGCAAAGCAAACCAAATCCTACGGTATAGAAAACCAATTTCATCGGTGAAGAGCCTTTTTTAATGCGCCAAAGAATGAATAAAGTCCATAATAAGGGCAATAAAGAAGGCATAATGGGGTCAATTAAATCTTTCTGTAAGCCATAGACAAAGGGTTCTGAATTTTCAGGTTTCACCACCATTTGTAATCCAGCTTCCAAACGCACATAGCTAGCGGTCATAGCACCAATTACGGTTAAGCCCACAATAGAGGCTGCGTGTGCCAATTTACGGGTTTGATTTTTCAAATTGGCAATGGCGGAAACGCCCATTTTGTAACCATAATGTCCGAGCCAGAAAATCAAACCAAAATGCACCAAGTTAAAGAGTACCAAGAAGAAAATTGGCCCCAACCATGAACCCGATTTCGAAAATGAGGCTCCTACACCACCGCAAATGGATAAGGTGGTCAGCCAGAAAACCGCATCACCAATGCCACCACCTGGCCCCATTGTCGAGATTTTGATGGCACGAATGGTTGAGATTTTTTCTTTCGCCTCTTCCATTGCCAAGACCAAACCCGAAATAAAGGTCACCAAAAATGGGTGGGTATTGAAAAATTCCAAATGCATTTGCATGGATTTACGCAAATCATCAGGATTTTTATGAACTTTACGCAACGCAGGCAAAATGGTGTAAAGCCAGCCATTGGCTTGCATTCTTTCGTAGTTGAAAGAGGCTTGTAAAAATAACGAACGCCAAACCATGCGATTAATATCGCTTTTGGTTAAAACTTTTTCGACTTGGGTATCGGTATAATTTTCCATATCCTGTGGCACTGTGTTTTCTACCACATTTGGCATATCTTTATTTAACTCTGTCATGATTAAATCCCCTCTTCTTCTGAATGATTGGCAAGCGCTTTTTGACCACCAGAAGCGCTTTCAAAGGCTTCACGCAAGTAATATTCAATTAAGGCAAAGACTACACCCACCAAAGCAATAGCGAGTAAAGGCTGTTTCAAATAAGCTGCGAGTAAAAATCCTAAGAGGAAATAGGCCACATATTCACGGCGCAACATGATATTCAACAAAATACCAAAACCAATCGCAGGCATCATGCCACCTGCAAAGCCTAAGCCATCGGTAATCCAACGTGGGATTTTCTCTACCCATTGTTTCGCACTATCGGCACCGAAATAAATCACCACAAAAGCAATGGTGAAATAGAAGACAAACAAAATCGCCATGCCCAAATAATTCAAATTGGCAATGCCTTTGAAATCCAATTTTTGCGCACATTTATCGGCATAGCTCATCAAAGGTGAGAACACGGTAAAATGCAAGGTGATGCACATTTGCACCAAAATCGCAAACGGTATCGCCACCAAAATCGCTTGCTCTGGCGTTTGTCCTGTTACAATCACATAGGCCGTTCCAATAATGCCCCCCAGAACCACGTTTGGCGGTTGCGCCCCTGCCAGTGGCACCAAACCCATCCACATCAATTCAAAGGTTGCACCCGCCACCAAACCAGCCTGCGGATTGCCTAAAATAATCCCCACCACAGGGCCAGTGATGATTGGGCGGTGAATATGGGTTAAAACGTTGAACAGGTCAATTCCTGCCAAACCTGCGAAAACGGCAACAGCAAAAATCTGCCACACCGAAATATCAACAATTGCTTCCATGCTTACTCTCCAATAAGGGTTAGAATCGGAACTTTGGGGTCTTCTGGCACGCCCTGCGCCGTACAAACCACACCTTTGGCTTCAAGCGCTTTAAACGCTGAAACATCAGCATCATCAACGCTAATCACCTTGCTTACCTGACGCTTGTGAGGCGCAAAATGTAAATTCCCCACATTAATTACGCTAATCGGCACGCCTCCTTCTACCAGTTTCAAAGCGCTTTGAGGGGTGCGTACCACAATAAAAATCTTTTGATGGTCGGCGGCTTTGTGAATCACATCAATGGTTTTTTGCAAAGTGAAATAACGGCTCTGTACATTGCCCGCAATGGCCATGTCCATCAGGCTTTGCTGAACGGGGTCATTGGCGATTTCATCATCTGCCACCAACACCAAATTGGCGCCGAGCCAGTTCGTCCAAGTCATGCCCACTTGACCATGAATCAGGCGGTTATCAATTCGAGTTAATAAAATATTTGGCATTTCTGTTTTCTCCTTGTTGTTTTAAGGGCGCCAAAGCGCTTTGCCCCCACCCTAAATCCCTCCGAGAGGAACTTTTTAAAATCTTGCATAGGGATAAAGCGTTACGCCTTGCACCACCCGATTCACCGTGCCATCTGGGCTGGGATTGTCCGCCGAAACGCCATGATGAATCGCTGCTTTTAAACCAATCAATTGTCCATAAACCACTCCCAAAACCGCCAAACTGTCGTCATAGGCATAATTGAGTTCAGGTGAATAGATGAGGCGTTCGATATTGAAGCCCTCAAAGCGCTTTTCAAAGCGGGCAAAAAAGGCTTGGGTGCCAATCACGACCACTTTTGCTTTGCCGTTTGCCGCCAATTCAAGAGCAATATCGGCATCAAATTGCTGGGTGTAGGGGTCATTGCTGGCGAAAATCATCACCGCTGTATCTGGATTGACAAAAGATTTAGGGCCATGACGGAATCCCAATGAGGTTTCTGCCATTACAGAAATCGCCCCTGCGGTCATTTCCAAAACTTTTAAACTCGCCTCACGGGTTGCGCCATAAAGTGCGCCACTGCCCAAATAAATCAAACGGGATTTTTGGGACAATTCTGATAATAAAGCGCTTTGGAAATAAGTCTCCTGAATGCGTAAGGCTTCCTCTGCCACGATTTGGAGATTTTCTTGACGCAAGCCCAATACCTCACGACACAAGGCAGAAGTAAATAAGGTCATGGTCGAAAAGCTGGAAGTCATCACGAAGCTTTCATCATGGGTTTCGGGGGGCATCAAATAGGAGATGGTGTCTTCCATTTTTGCCAATTTTCCCTTTTCGTTGCAGGTAACATTGACGGGAATAATTTCCTTATTTAATTCAATGGTTTTTTCTACCGCATCAACGCTTTCAGGTGAATTGCCTGAACGAGCAAAGGAAAACAAAACCCCCTGCCCTGTGGGAATACAAGCCTCAGGATTGGCAACAATGGCGGTGGTGTGATGGGAAACACAATGCGCCAAAGCGCTTTGGGCAAAAGTTGGAGCTAAAATATCGCCCACATAGCCTGAAGTGCCAGCGCCTGTGAAAATCACCGAAGCGCTTGAATCCAATAAAGTTGCTCGCAAAAAGGATTTTTCTTCTGCTGGAATATTTTTTAATAAATCAGGGATTTTTCGCCAGCAAGCGCTTTGTTGCTGGATTTCTTTGGCGGTAATGCCTGCGCCGTGTTTTTGACTGGTTTCAATCATGTTTTACTCCGTAACCGCTTGTAAATAAGGGAATAAAGCGCTTTGAATCTGCGCCATGATGAGTTGTTTTGCCGTGAGCGATTCAGCACGTTCGGCGGCTTGGGGCAAATATTGATGCGCCACGCCATAGGGGATTTTTTGTTCGCCAAACTGTGCCAAAAGCGCTTGGACAGCGTTTTGGAGGGTTTCATTGCCCCAGTAATAACGGACACGGTCGGATAAAGAATAATGACGTAAGATTTTTTGCTCTTCGGCTGTGCCGTGATAATAACTTGCCCAGCGTTTGGGGTTGTTTAACAAGACTTCTTCCACAACCGCTTGAATATCAAGCGCTTGATGACCAAACAACACTTTTCCGATTTCCGCCAAACCATAAAGCGCTTCACGGTAGGCAAAGGTTAAAGCAGGCCCGACTTTCAAAATGGCGAAATGGTCTTCGACCAATTCACGGTAGGCGCTGGCTTTTTGATAATCGGTTGAATGGGCTTCAAAAACGGCATATTCAAAGCGCTTTGACAGGTCAGATAAATCTTTGGCAAGCTTTCGGTCATAATGCACCACTTCATGGTGATTGAATTCCACACCTGGTTGCACCACCAAACCAATCACCCGATGCCAAGCGCTTGATAATCCAGCTTTTTCAAATACTTCCTGATGAACTTTGAGGGTTTTTTCTGCGTCTGTCACTTTGGTCGGTGGTACGCCTTCAAATTCTTCCTTTGCCCCACCTGGTGCGGGTACTTCTGTGCCAATAATATAGGCAATGGGCGAGGCATTTTTCATGGAAGCTCTCGTTTCTTCGCAGATTTTCATCAAACGTGCTGAGCGAGTTGCTACCGTTTCATCGTCTAAAATTTGAGGGTCATCGGCGCAGGACATGGAACAATCCAAATGGATTTTGTCGTAACCTGCCAAAGTGTATTGACGCACCAATTCTTCAGCGTTTAAAAGCGCTTCTTCGGCTGGCAAATGTTGCCAAGCATTTGGCCCCAAATGGTCGCCACCAAACACCAAACGTTCCAAAGGAAAACCCAAATCTGCCACCTGTTTTTGAGTCTGGGCGACAAATTGGGCAGGGGTTAAACCTGTGTAACCGCCAAATTGATCCACCTGATTAGAGGTCGATTCCAGTAATAAAAGCGCTTTTTCGTCTTTAAACAAACGCACGCTCGCTTCAATCACTGCAGGGTGTGCGCTACAAATGGACACCAGTCCGCCTTTGCCTGTGACTTTATGGTGGGCAATCGTTGCTAAAACCAAATTTTCTGCCATCTTTTCACCCTTTGAGAAATTACAATGGGTTCATATTATAGCAAGCTTACAAAGCAAAATGTAAGGTAATTCTAAAATGCAGACTGACTTTTGAAAGTTCTTTCAAAAAAGGAAGCTGGTATCCACAAAGCGCTTTGTTGGAAAAATGATTTATTTATTTGATAATTCAGATAATTTTGTCACCACCCGATAATCCACCTCATCAAACAAACCAAAATGCTTTTTCGCGCAGTGGATTTTTTGTTGCTCGCTCAATCGCAAAGCATCTAAATCCACCCCATCTTGAATCCCCTTGCCCGTGTTTTTCGTTTCCGCCACAAAATACACGCGCTCGCGGTTTTTCATCACCACCGCCCAATCGGGATTGTAATTGCCAATTGGCGTAGGCACTTTAAACCAAGACGGCAATTTGAAATACAAAGCCACATCTTCGTGATTTTCACAATCCCGTGCAAAATCGTGTTCGGTTTGCGAATCCAAGTTGATGTAATCGGCAAAAATGGTTTTATCCTGATTTTGAACGGAAAAAGTATGTGCATTGATAAAAAATTCCGTGCCGTTTTGTGCCAAATTTTCCCATTGCAACAAACTTTGCTGATACGCCAAATCGCTGTTTTCAGACAGTCTGAAATATTCAATGCCCGATACCATCAAACCATTCAACGCCAACAAAATCTTTTCGCTTACCAAATCAATAAAACGCTGCGGATTATGGGCAATCTCGCCAATCCGCCCCGATTGTTGCAAAATTTCAAAAATGCTTTGGCGCGTCAATTTGGTTTTCTTTTGGATAGCCAACAAAACATCAGGAATTGCCCAATCGGCATTTTCCACTTGTACGGTTTGAGCATGGGTTTGTTCGCCCCAAATGCCATCGGTTTGGCTTTGATTGATTTTGGCTTTTTGCACCACAATTTGCGGTTTGTGAATGGCAGGCATATTTTTCACCAATTTACAGGCAGCCTGAATCAAATCATCACGCGAAAATTGTACAGAATAGCGCGTTTTGTGCAGCAATTTCTGCCAAATGTCCAAAAATACGGGGTCAAGCGTAAAACCTTTGCGGAAAGTTTGCCGTTTGCGCTGATTGGCATTTTTCGCACCGCCATTGCTGAATTTGATGCCGCATTCGTCTTCGTATTGTTTTTGCAGATTGGCGGCAAAGGTTTCGTAACTTTCATTCGGAATCACGGTCAAAATGTTCACGCTTTCATCATGCACGCGCTCGCCCTGCTGATTCACCGCCAAACGCAAACCGCGCCCAATTTCCTGCCGTTTTCTAATCGGCGATTGGGTTTCATTGAGCGTGCAAATCTGAAATACATTCGGATTATCCCAACCTTCTTTTAAAGCAGAATGCGAAAAAATAAAACGCAAAGGCGAATCAAACGACAGCAATTTTTCCTTATCTTTCATAATCAAAGCATAAGTATCGTCATCGGCTTTGGTTTTACCGCTTGTGTCTTTGTCTTGCGAAAAATAGCCGTCATGCACACCGTCCGCGCTTTGTCCCGTTTCTTGTTGGTAAATTTCTTCAAACCATTGGGCAAATTTGCCGCCATGGCGATAATGCGCCACTTTATCAATAAAAAACAAAGACAAAACCTTAATGCCGCGTGGATTTAAACGTTTTTCTTTTTGCAAATGTTCTTTAATGGTTGCCGCTATTTGGTTTTTCATGATTTCATCACGAATCACATCTTGGTCTTCGCCCAAAGTCAAAACCGTGCCGTTGGACAATGCCAGTGTGCCGTTTTCAGCGTCCAAACCATTGATGATAAAGCCATAACGATAGGTTTCATGATTTCCAGATTTCACAAACAAATCATCGCCCGAAACCACCGAAACCGTTTTCTTTTTGGTTTCTTTTTCATTTTGAAAATGGATTTCCACTTTGGCGGTCAATTTGCGTTTGCCCGATACAAATTCTTTCAACGCCACATACGCACCATTGACATCATTTTTTGCCAAAACCGATTTCACTTCAATTTGTTTGACCAATTTCTGATTGTAGGCTTCAATCGGATTTAAACTGAATACTTTGTGATACGGCTGTTTGTGGGTGGCAGAATAACGCAACACAAACAAAGGATTAAGCGCATCAATCGCCTGTTTTGCCAAATCCGTTTCCATATTTTGCGGCTCATCAATCAACACAAT
>JAUNEA010000012.1 GCA_030525785.1 Cardiobacteriaceae bacterium | reverse complement strand
GTTCCTGGTGTTCCTGGTGTAGGTGAAGGTGAAGCAGTAGTAGCCTCCAATGTCCAATAATATTCACGCCCACCGCTGCCATTATCTCGGCTGGTTAATTGTGTCTCCGCAGGGCTATTTTTGATTTTTGCTGTGCCTGAAAAATGTGAGCCACCATCATGTTGTTCCACGATAATCACAGGCACGCTGTTACGTTCGGAGCCTGTTTTTTCGGCATTGCCTGTAATGATATTGTTTTGCTTCTCACCTTCATCGTTATAAGTTTGAGGAATAACTTTGGTTGTTCCTGTAGCTTTTCCTTTGATACGCAAAAGATCGGATTTGGAATTTCCGTTACCAGAGCCACTTTCATGTGTCCAACCCGTATTCATGTAGATGGTTGAACCATCTTTACCCTCATAATTTCCATCGATGATGAGGGTGTTGGTATGTTTTGGTAAATCTGCTGTTAGTTCCTCAATAGGGTCGAAGAGATTGATGGTGCCTGCATTCGTAACATTACCTTTGAGGGTGAAGGTTTGGTCTGCACCTAATTCACTTTCTCCTACACTGCCACTGAGCGTCATGCTATGACCATTGTGCATAGTAACTGTTTTATCCATGTTTGGCGCAAGGGCATTGGTAGCATCAAGAGCAGCGTCAGCGCCGATATTGAGGGTTGTGAAGGTGCTGGTGCGTTCTGTGTCTTTGGGTTTTAAATACCAAGTAGTTTTTCCATCAAGATCCACGTTTAATTGATGATTATCAGCGTGCTTATGAACCAAGCCGAAATGCTGACCGCCAGCGAGGGTGAAGGTAGTAGCGTTGCCTGCATCGCTGGCATCATTGCCTACTTCCAGCAACCAGCCTTTTTCAGGAGCGAGTAAAAGCGAATTCTTACCAGAGATAGAAACGTTGGTGTTGGTTTGGTTGTTGTAGATTTTGATGAGTGAGGCATCTGTGCCATTGGTATTCAGCGTGGCGTTGTTTAAGGAGACGCTGATGTTAGAGGCAGGGTGTCTACCATCAGAGACTGTGTCATAAACAGGGCTGATGGCAATAGCGCTACGAGAAGCCAACACATTGGTTTCTCCTGTTGCTTCCAATTTTGAGTCATCATGGAACAGGCGAATGGCATCAGCATCTTTGTGTAATTCACTGGCATCGATATTGAGTGTGCCGCTGACCGTAATCAAGCCTTTGCCTGCACCAGCATCGCGAGTATTATTTCTGATAGGTTTGCCTACCATAATTGCCGCACTGTAGGGAGTATGAAGGGGGGAGGTTACATTGTTGATAACGCGTAAATTGGCGTTGTTGAGTTCAATAGTAGAAACGGCTTCAACACCCGTTGTTGCATTTGTTGATGAGCCAGAAGCGTGAATGCCTTGAATCAAATCGCCAGAGAGAGTGGCATTGAGGTTTTGCTTGACCACAATCTTGCCCGCGCCCCCTGTAGGAGTACCGCTATTATCAGACGCTTGAATAGCGCGTAATGCAGCGTTGGTTACGGCAAGAAAACCAAAAACGCCGTCTTGGGAATGCTTGGTGAGATTCATGTTCTCAATGGTTACTTGTGAGACACTGCCAACGGGAGCGCCAGCGCCGTGCGCCAAAATGGCGTAATTATTGGCAGAGAAACCCGATCTTACCAAAACCGCGTTAGAGGTTAAGGTTGCATTGATATCTTTGGCGGTAACATTCACACCACCTTGTGCATAAATCACGCTAGAAATCTGCTGATTGCCTAAGTTGGCGTTGATATTGCCTATGGTGATGGTACCACCTGTGTGGTTTCTGCTGGCAACATTCAAAATATTGGTTGCTTGGGTGCTTTGATGGGTAACGTCTAAGTTGCCGATGGTAAGCGCATTGTTTTGTAGCTGATTGACTTGAATATGCTTAAAGTCGGCGGTAGAGGTAGGGGTGACGGGGGTTGTGGTGTCTGGAATGGCATCGCAATTGTTGCTTACCACATAGTTTCCATCGCCATTAGGGGTGCAAGCTGCCGCGTTTGCACTTTGTGGGGGTATGATAGCCACTAAAGCGCTTAATACAGCGCCAGTGAGAGCCGTTTGAGTTGGTTTTATGCTCATAAAAGTCCTTTTTTAAACGATAAAAAACAATGCCCTCTTACAAGAGCCAAAGCGCTTTGGGAGGGCAGTCTATCCATTTATGGCGAAGAAAAAAATATGCCAGCCTTAAAAAGTATAATAAAATCAAAGTCGATGGATTCATGGTGTGTTAATGGTATCGTAATAATCCTGTTTGGCGCAGGGTGGGGGTTTGGCTGGCTTGGAGCAAAGCGCTTTGGCTGGCGTAAAGGCTGAGTTTGGTTTTGGCGCGTGTGATGCCTGTGTACAAAAGTTCTCGGCTCTGATGTTCATCATCAGGCAACACCAAAGCCACATGCTCAAATTCCGAACCTTGCGACTTATGCACCGTCAAAGCATAAGCGCTTTGATATTGCGTGGGGTTGAGATGCTGCATGGCGATGGGTTCGCGTTCCTCCAAAAACAAACGCAACCGCCCCTCATGTTGCAAACACAAGCCAATATCGCCATTGAACAAGCCCAATCGGTAATCATTCTGCGTGATGATGATGGGCTGACCATGAAACGGCTCAGCGTGAGGCGGTTGGTGGCAAAGCGCTTTGTGCCATTGGGCGATTTTTTGGTTAATTTCGCGGATACCGAGTTTGCCATGATGGGTGGTGCTGAGAATGCGATAGCCATCAAACAACGCCATCAAGCTTTCAAAACTTTTCCCTTCTTGCAAAGCGCTTAAGTAAGGACGATAAGGGGCGGCGAGTTGTTCGAGGGTGGGTGCATGGCTTTGGTAATGCAAATCAGGGTGGGGTTTTTTGATGCATTCAAGTAAGGCTTCTGGCTGATGACTAAAGCGAGCCAATTGCCCAATGATGCTGTGTTGATGAAAACGCCGACTCTCTTCCAGCGTGATAACGTGATTCGATAAATCAGGACTTTGCGCCATGTCCGCCAACACTGCACCAGCATCGACCGCCGCCAATTGCTGCGCATCGCCCAGCAAAATCAAAGCGCTTTGGGGAGCGAGGGCAGCGAAAAGGGCGTGGGCAAGTTGTAGCGAAAGCATCGAAGCCTCATCAACCATCACCACATCATAAGGCAAGGGATTTTGGGCATGATAACGAGGGGTTGGATTGGCGCTGATGCCAAGCAAACGGTGCAAGGTTTGGGCAGGCTCTAGTGGAAGTTCCTGTAAGCTTTGGCTCATGCGTTTGGCTGCTTTGCCTGTGGGGGCGGCGAGGGCGATGCTGGGTGGTGGGTTTTTTTGGAGGAGGCTTTTAACGATATGGGCGAGGGTGTGGGTTTTCCCTGTGCCCGGCCCACCATTGATAAGCGTGAGACGATGGCATTGTGCGTGTTGCCAAGCGCGTTGTTGTAAAACATTGAGACCATTAGGCGGTGGCGGTAATGATGATGGCTTATCCTCAGCCCAAAGCGCTTTGCTACGAATCCATGTGGAGAGTTCGCGCTCTTGTTGGTGGTTCACATTCAGCCAAAAGCGCCCTAGTTTGTCATTGAGTTGAGCGATAACAGGCGCATCATGCCCCAAGAGTCCAGCAGCTTGCCATGCGTGTAAACAGGGTTCGGCAATGGAGGCTTCTATTAAGGTGTTGCCCCTTTCGTATGCCTCAAACAATTGTTCCAAAAGCGCTTGGTAGGCTTCTGGGTAAGGGATTTCTCGGCGGCGGGTGAGATAGTTCGCAAGAGATGGATACGGCATGAGTTACCCCAGTAAGGCATCGAGTTCAAGGAGGAGTTCAGCTGGTATAGACCACAAATGCTGCGCTAATCCACGCAAATAAAGATAATTCACGCCTCCCAGCTCTGTAGGCGAAAAAGAAGGGCGATGGGTTTTTAAAAAACGATACAAAGCCAGCTGATACAACGCTGCTTGCAGCCAATATTGATGCTGATTCATGCTGTCTACCAAAGCGCTTTGGGCATAATGGGGCAATTGGTTGGTTTTGTAATCCACCACAAAATAGCGCCCTTCATGCTCGTAAACCAAATCGATTTCGCCACGCAAGAAGGGATAATGGCGTGTGTCGTTTTCATCAAGATAAAGCGCTTTGCCGTATCGTGCAAACAGTTGATTGAGGGCTTGGGGCGAAAAATCATCATTTTTTAGGCTTAAGGTAAAGCTGAGTTCGCGACAAAGCGCTTTGGGGTTTAAATTGTGTAAACATGCTCCGCTTCCTTCCAATTTCAGTTGCACAATAGCTTGCAACCATTGCTCGTACTGCTCCAAAGGCTCCAGCCGTTCATCGGCTTTGATGATTTGATAACGCATTGCCAGCCGCTGCAACAACCATGCCCATGATTGTGGCGCACGAGGGTTTATTTGTTCCAACACATGATGCATAAAAGAGCCAGCTTGAGCTCCACGAGGCAATAAATGCTGAAAGGGCAGAGGTGCGTCAGATTCCATAGCAGGCAACCACAAAGCGCTTTGGGCGTGTTGGTCGTGGTCGGGCTGTTCGGTGTCATATTCGCCACGCGAGGAAGCATCACCTTTTTCATGATGTTCGGCGGTCAGGGCGCTGAAGCTGCTGCGATAACTGCCGTAAAAATGGCGGATTTTGGGGGTGGGTTCTAAAGAGGGTTCAGGCGTATATGGCTCTGGGGGCAAAGCGCTTTGAGGTTCGTTGGGTTGGGGATAATCAAGGCAGAGATTAGGGTGTTCGCCAGCTTGATACAACGATAGCAAGGCTTCGGAGCAATCTTTATCCTTTGGACGGCGGTAGACAAACAACAATTGTTCCGCGCGTGTGAGAGCTACATAAAGCAGGCGTGCGCTTTCATCGTGAGAGGCTTGGTTCATCTCAGCTAACAGTGTTTCATCAGGAGGAGTGGCACTTAAAAAGCGCTTTTGTTGCTGATAATAATGAAACAGTTGCAAATCATCAGCTTTTGTCACGTGAGTACGCCCCAAGCCGCCCACAATCACCACAGGCGCTTGCAAGCCTTTGGCTTTGTGAATGGTCATCAAACGTATCGTTTGGGGGCTTAAGCTGGGATAGGGTTGTGCCCATTCGGCGGTAGATTGGTCGTGGAGTTGTTGTTGCCACCATACAATCAGGGCTTCAGGTTTCAAATGCTTGGCTCGTTCAGCAATGACTTCCAACAGGCGGCGTAAATCGCTGACCCATTGACGCGCCTCTGCTTGGGTGGCGAGGGTGTGCCAGATGCGTTGTTGTTGTAAAAAGGGGTGCAAAGCGCTTAGCAGACCATAGCTTTTCCAACGCTGCTCCGCCTCGATTAATGCCTCACTGAGCGCAAAGGTGTCATGCTGCTGCAAAGCGCTTAAGGGAAGAGCATAAAACGCGCCACTCAGCAGGCGATGATGCCAAGCTTGATGGCGTGGTTGATGCATGGCTTGCAGCAGGCAGCCCAATTCCTCAGCAATGGGGCTTTCAAAAATACTGCGTTCACTTTGCAATTCGGCGCTAAGCTGATGTTGATTGAGATGCGCTTGTAGCTCGTCTAACTGTTTGCTTTTGGGCATCAAGACCAAAATATCTCGCGCTTGTAGCCTACGCCCATCTTTCCAAGAAAAAGCGCTTTGTGGGCTGAGGAGATGGCTGATGAGCTGTGCGATGTTGGCGCACTCTTCGGCGGCGGAGCTATTCAACCAATACATTTGCTCCAAGCGAGGTGGTTGGCTGATGATTTGGGGTTCTGGATTGGCAGCGTGAACCTCATGGTATTGAATGCCTTTGCCAAGCTCTGGACTTTGGGCGTAATGATGGTTGAGGGCGTTGAGCAGGGGTTGATTGGAGCGATGGTTTTCGGTGAGCTGATAGCGTTCCTCTTCGGTAAAAAGCGCTTTGAGGCGTTGATAGTTTTCTACATCGCCACCGCGAAATTGGTAAATCGCCTGTTTCGGGTCGCCAACCAACAACAGATACGAGGCTTTGGTTTGGTGTTGGAGATAGAGCTTTTCCAACAAAGCGCTTTGTTCATCATTTAAGTCTTGGCTTTCATCAACCAAGATGATGGGATAGCGGTGGTGGATTTGTTGGGCGAGTTTGGGGTGTTGTTCGAGGGCGATATTGAGCCGCTGGAGGCTTTCTTGGAAAGTGGTGAGGTTTTGTTGTTCAAGAACGGTTGGCAGGGCTTGGCGCAGATGATGTGCCACTTCATACAAAGCGCTTTGGGCGATGGTTTGGGGGATTTTGGCTTGAGCTTGATGATGATGAAGGACAGTAAGCAATTGCTTTGTGATGGGGTGGTGGATAAAAGCGTTTCGCAAAGCTTCCGCTCCCTTGTTAAACGGTGGCTCTTGCAGCAACTTGATGAGCGTTGCGCTATCCTCGATGATGCCTTCTCCCAAGTTGGCGATTTGTGCCATGCGTTTGGCATTGAAGGAATTTCGGTTGACAGGCAAGCTTTGCAACGGCTCAAACCACTGTTGAAACGCCTGTTTGCTGGGAAATTGGGGAGCGGTTTGCTCGATGATGGGCGCAGGAGGAATTAGGGTTGCTCGGCTGAAGGTCAAAGCGCTTTTGGCTTTGTGGAACAAGGTTTCGCTGTCTAAGGCTTGGGTTTGGAGATAGTTGGCGTAATGTTCGGGATTTTGTTTGGCGATGTGGTGATGGTGGGCGCGGAGTTGGTGATGGGTAAGGGTGTGGGCGAGTTGGCTATCTTCAACAAAACGTTGGCGCTCATCGGCTCCTGTTTCCAAACGATTTTCCAGCAACCATTTTTGACATAAGCCATCAAGCGTGCCGATGTACATTTGCTCGATTTGCATGAGGCTGGTTTGTAGACGTAAGCCTAAGGCTTGCCATGTGTTTTGTGATACTGAAGCTTGGGAGAAGAGATGCTGGAGGAGGGCATCGTTGAGTTGATAAGAGAGGCGTTGTTCGGGTTGCAAAGCGCTTTGAGCTTGGTAAGCTTCCGCGACTTCTTGTAGGCGACGGTGAATACGGCGTTTGAGTTCGGCAGCGGCTTTGCGTGTGAAAGTGGTGGCGATGAGGTGCTTGGGTAAAGCACCACGTTCCAGCAACAGGCGAATAATGATGGCGCTGAGAGTCCATGTTTTACCTGTGCCAGCGGAGGCTTCAATGAGGACTTTGCCAAAAAGTGGTGAAGAAAGGGCAGGGCTAGGTTTCATGTGGCTTATGGCTGAAAGGGGGTGAGGTCAAAATGGTGTTGGTAAAACTGAGTGGTGGTGAGCAATTTATCGTGCAAAGCGCTTTGATGTTGAAGTAGATAACGCAGCGCTGCATGGCTATCGATGGGATAGGGTTGGGTTAAATAGGTTTGTGGGGCAAAGAGATGCTGCAACCAGCTGCTTAGGGCTTTGGGTAGGTCTGTTGTGATGCTGATAAGTTCAAAAAAGGCTGGCGTGAATAGGATAGGAGATAAAGCGCTTTGTTCGCTCGTATCTTGGCTATGGATTTGGCTATTTTGTTGCCATAAGGCGATGTAACGCGCCAATTCGTCTTCCGCCTCATCACGGCTTAGCGGTGGAAAGGTGAGCGTGTTTTGCACAAAGGAAACGATAGTCGGCTGATTGGCGCCCATGCTTTGCCACAGCAGATGATGTAGCCAGTGCCATAAACGATGTTTTACATGGTTACGGCTGGCGCTTAAAGTCAGCCACGCTTCATGCTGATGAATAGGCAAGCTCGCTCGCAATGTGCCAAAGCTTAAACGCACTTCTTGCTCTTGTGTTTCTGAAAGCGCTTTGGCGTGGTGTTCATTTAAAAAGGCTTCGATACGCTCGCGCAAAGCGCTTTGCTCTTGTTGGAGCAGTGTTTTACCAATAATGCCAACAGGCAATTCTGGGAAGGTGTTGGGATTGAGGTCTAGCGATTGAATAAGGCGTTTGCGCAGATGGGTTTGGTTTTTTGGCGAAAGAGAAAGGGGTTCGAGGGCTTCAAATCGGATTGGCTCTTCATCAAGATGGGCAATTTGCCGTTGCTTGAGAAAGGCGCTGGCTGGTCGGAGCAGTTGATGGTTTAGGGTTTTGAGTGAAAGCGCTTGGTTGAGAGGTTTTAGGCTTTGGGCTTGATGAGATAGGGTAACCATTGCTTGATGAGCTTGAGGTTTTACCTCATGCAAGGCACGCCAAAGCGGAGCGCTGTGGGTATCATCGAGAGGGTCTTGTGGGTGTTGAATAAAGTACTGAGCTTCCAAATCAGGGCGATGGCGGCGAAGGTAATCCAAAAGTTCTTGCACAGGAAAACAAGGCGCTTGCTCTTCATGATGTTGGGGGTCGGTATGGCTGTAGAAATACCAAGCGCTTTGTTCGGCGTAAAGCAATGTGCTGAGAAAGGCGTTCATGTCGTTGTGTTGGCGGTTGTAATCCAGATGGCGTGGTCGGTCTAGGGATAACAACAAATGCCGTTCTTCTTGTAGATGGCTGGGGAAAGCGCTTTGATCAGCTTGAATGAAGGCAATCAGCTTGTAGGGAATAGAACGCATGGCGCTGAGCTGACCAATGGTAATCACGCCTGATGGTTCGCCACCTGTATTCTTTTGTGCCAAATGCTCGTCCACATATTCCAACAAAAACGGCAAATGTAGGGCTTGATGTTCTGGCGTAAAGGGATTATTCAGAGTGTAGTGTAAATCGCGGAGGATATGGTCAAGATGGGCGTATCCTGCGTGGTGGCGGTAGGCTTGATACTGGCTTTCAAGGGCTTGACGAATCTCACTCAGCCAATCTCTTGCCTGTTTTGTTGGGCGTTCAGCACGATAGCGGAGCCATTGTTCTGCCAAACGGCAAAGCGCTTCCACAATAACTCTATCTTGTAGGCTAACGGCTTCCAATGGCGCATGCAAAGCGCTTTGAGGCATGAGCATGCCTGAGAGGATACGGTCGAGAGCGTGGGTGAAGCAGTGTCGTGTGTCGTCATCATCAGCAACGAGTTGTTCACGCAAAGCGCTTTCGTCTAAAGCGCGACGAAAGCCTGCTTGTTGGAGGAGCTGGAGGGCGCGTTGAGTTTGTTCGTGGCTCAAGCCAAGAGCAGTGCTGGTTTCGGGCAAATTCAGCCATTCGGCGAGGGTGGGTAAATCCAGCTGTTCATCAAGCACAAATTGTCCGCGCAAACTTTGCCACAAACGCTCATCATCGCTGTTTAAAACCCCCGTGATTCGCGCGGGCAGAGTGTAACCATCGTATTGTCCTGAGCGAGGGAAAATAGCATGTAGGCTGGCGCTGATGTTGCTGACATTGGGCGCGACAATCAAAATATCGGAGAGTTTGCGTGTTTTATCCGCATTGAGCCATAGCACCAAACGATGGCGTAACACTTCCAGTTGCCGCAACAAGCCATGACACGCATGAATTTGCAGGCTATCGTCTGGTTGAATAGGGTTAAAGACTGGAGCGGCGTTTAAATCATCATCGAGGCGATTGATGGCATTTTTTAGAGTTTGCAACAGAGTTTGTGGCGAGGGCTGAAGATGGAGTGTGCGTTCTGCTTCTAGCTGATGTTGTTGCAAAGCTCGAGCGGTTGAGCGTTGTAGTTTGCCAAAACGAGAGAACAGATAATTGCCACTGTCATAATGAGCATCTTCATCATTGTGTTGGGCAAGCCATTGTGCATCTACCAAATCTGCCACGTATTGCTCGCTGGCGCTGTAGTGATAAAGATGCACTTGGCAAGCGCTTTGTTTGCCGAGTCTCACCAAAAAGTCCAACATGCGTGGGCTGGCTTGGTCTAAGAGATAAATCCAAAGATGCTTGGGCAGGCTAGGGTGTTGATGGAGATGCTTCCAGAAATGGGCTTCTTTAGCTTGGCGGTGTTGATGGTCTTCAAGCAGTAGTGTTTGATACAAAAATACTTGTGCGCGATAACTTGCCTCATCTTCTTGTTGTAGCCATTGAGGATAATCTTGGGGAGGGTAGAAGGGGAGAAGTTCTGGCAAGGGCGGCGGAGTATGTTGCCATTGCTGGAGCCAATCAGGGCGTTGATGGAGATAAGCGCTTTGGTAACGAGCGAATTCTGCGCTCAAACTCCATAGGCGACGTTGGCGTTGTTGGGGGGTGGTGTGTTGGAGTAGAGGGGAGAGGAGAGGGTAGAGTGGGTGTTGGGGTTGTTGTTGCACTAAAGCGCTTTGTTGTTCGAGATGGCAGAAAATTTTCCAATGAATGGAGGCAGTGGAAAGTGGGGCAAATTCGCTGTGATGATTGGCATACTCTGGCGGTTGAGCATCTTCAATCAGTTGCCATTCCAGCATTGACCACAGTTGTGGTTTCAACCCCATCACAACTCCTTTTTGTACGGTCAGCTCATTGATAAGCTGGTTGCCGATGCTGATGGTGGGCGTGATGAGGGGGTGGTATTCGAAAGGGGTTTGGGGGTTAAAATCGCGGATAAAAGCTTGGCTTAAGGCTTTGGGGTGGTTGGCTTGGGTGAGGATAAGCATGAGCTTAGAGCAAGAGGGCTATTTCACGGGATTGAGCAAACGTGGGGTATGCTTGGTAGCATTGGTTTGATTTTTCTTGCCTTGCAAGGGTTGAATAGAGCCAATCTCAATGGCCATGATGTCAAATTGTAAGGTGCGTGAACGGCTTTGCATTTGCACAGCGTGTGTGTGAGCGAGTTTTTCGCCCAAGTGGATACTGACCACGACAGGTGGGTTATTGGGTTTGCTGGAGTCGGTTGCAACCACAGCATAGCCTGTGTTGTCGCGTCCAAAGATAAGGGATTGGTTCATGGGCAGAATATCAGTAGAAACAAGTCAAAAGATAAAGTCATTGTATCATGCTTAAGCAAACTTATGCCTGATGCTTATCTTGATGAGAGTAGCCATTTAGAGCGTATATGGAAGGATAAACAAGGGCAAAGCGCTTTGTTTTGCTTGAGGGATGAAGATGAAAGAGAACTATGTGAAAGATACGTTGCGCTTAGCGATTCCAATGATGCTAACGCAGTTGCTTGGCTATGCTGCGCCTGTGGTGGATACCGTCATGGCAGGGCGTGAATCGCCACAAGTATTGGCATCGGTGGCTTTAGGAGCGCAACTTCTGGGTTTTGTGTTGTTGTTTGGGATAGGAATTGCCGTTGCAATAACTACCAGTGTCGCACGTTATCATGGCGCTCATCATAGCGTAGGTGTGCGGCGTAGCTTTCAGCAGGGCTTGTGGTTAAGCGCTTTGTTGGCGGTGTTGGTGACGGTGGGGATTTTGGTGATTGCCTATGTTCCTTATGTTATTGGCACGGATAAAGTTGTGGCTGATGGTGTGCGAGATTATTTGTGGATTTTGTCGCTGGGCGTTGGGGCGATGACTTTTGCACAAGGCGCACGTTTTTTCTTAGAAGGCGTGCAATATCCCAACACCGCGGTTTGGGTGCAATTGGCGCTCATTCCCTGCAATATTGTGGGTAACTATATTTTCTTGAAGGGCTTTTGGTGGATACCGCCGATGGGGGTTCGTGGTATGGCGATTGCGACCACCTTATGCTTTTGGCTTTATGCTTATTTGATGTTGAGAGCAGTGGTGAAAAATCCACGCTGGGCTTCTTATCGTTTATTTCAATCCTTTGCACCAATTGATTTCAAGCACATCAAAGAATTTGTGCGCGTGGGTTTGCCGATAGCTATTGCGAATATGTTAGAAGTGGGTTTGTTTACGGCGGTAGGGTTGTTGGTCAGTCGTGGCGGTGCGGTGCAAACCAGTGCCAACCAAATCGCGCTCAATTATGCGAGTTTGACTTTTATGCTGCCTTTAGGACTGGCGTATGTCTTAACCTCGCGCATTGGCTATTTTAAAGGAGCTAAAAATCAAAGCGCTTTGCGATACGTTGCTTTATCGGGCATGGCTTTGGGCGGTGGGCTGATGTTGGTGTTTGTGGTATTGGTATCTTTGTATGGTGAAGTTATCGCGCGTTGGTACAGTTTAGATGCTGAGGTTGTGGCATTAACGGTAGAGATTTTGGCGGTGGTGGCGTGGTTTCAGCTGTTTGACGGCATACAGGTTTGTGCAGCTGGGGTTTTGCGTGGTTTACAAGAAACACGAAGCGCGATGATGTTTGCCCTGATTGGCTACTGGGCTTTAGGCTTTCCCTTGGGGCTTTTGTTGGCATATGGTTTTGACTATGGTGCTGTGGGTCTTTGGGCAGGGATTGCTGTAGGATTGGCAGTGAATGCTTGTTTGGCGGTGTGGAAGGTATGGCATGTAATTGGTGAGAAAACAACCGAGTAAAGCGCTTTTCTGCAGGCCGCATGGTGAGAGATTACAATATTGCCATCATTGCCAGATAGGATAATTCCATGCCAACTTCCTCTTTGTTGAATTTAGCTGCCTTAGAGACTGAGCAAAGCAACCAAGCCAGCCAATATATTGACCGCATGGATAGTTTGCAGATTGTGCAAACCATCAACCAAGAAGATGCGCAAATTGCCACGCGTGTCCAAAGCGCTTTGCCAGAGATTGCCGATGTGGTGGATAAGATTGTGGTAGGTATGAAAGCTGGTGGGCGCTTGATTTATCTGGGTGCTGGAACCTCAGGACGATTAGGCATTCTTGATGCCAGCGAATGTCCACCCACTTACAACACTGACCCTTCGCAGGTTGTTGGTGTGATGGCAGGAGGAGAGGGCGCGATGTTTCGTTCAGTGGAGGGCGCGGAAGATAACGAGGCGCTGGGGCAAGAGGATATAAGCGCTTTGGGCGTTGGGGCGCATGATGTGGTGGTGGGGATTGCGGCAAGTGGTCGCACGCCTTATGTTTTAGGTGGGCTTCAAGCCGCCAAAGCGCTTGGTGCAACAACAGTTGCTCTGACCTGTACGCAACACAACCCCATGCAAGCTTTGGCGGATAAAGCCATTACTGTTGTGGTTGGCTCAGAGGTTGTCACAGGTTCAACGCGTATGAAAGCAGGCACGGCGCAAAAGATGGTGCTGAATATGCTCTCCAGCGCAACCATGATTCAGCTGGGCAAGGTGTATCGTAACTTGATGGTTGATGTGAGACCATCGAATGCCAAATTGGTGCAGCGTCAGCGCAATATCATTTGTGCGGCGTTGGATTGTGATGATGAAACCGCCAAAGCGCTTTTAGAGGCGAGTGGTGGTGATGTGAAAGTGGCGATTGTGATGAAGCGCTTAGGTTGCACATTAGATGAGGCGCGTACTCGTTTGAATATCGCTGAAAATAAACTCTACAAAGCGCTTGGTGAGTAAAGCTTTTTGCTTGCAAATACCCCAAGTAATCTTAGGAAACTTTATCGTTAGGAGGGAGCATGATGACTCGTGAACAACTCTCAGAGCTACTCAATTTATTGGGTGGATCAGAGAATATTGCAGATATTGAACATTGTATTACACGTTTAAGGCTGCGCGTGCATGATGATAGCCGCGTACAGCTTGAGGAAATCAAAGCGCTTTCAGGCGTGATGGCGGTAGTGGTTGCTGGTGGGCAGTATCAAGTTGTGCTAGGGGTTGGCAAATCAGCGCCTGCAGCAGAGATTTTTCGTGAATTGGTGGTAGAAGGTAGCGGACAAAGCGCTTTGACCGTGCGTAATAATCCTGTATTGAATCGTGATGATTTGACGGTTATTGCTGATGTGGAGAAAGCGCGTCTCAAAGCCAAACATTCCACCCAATTCCATCAGTTCCTCTCAACATTTGCCTCTATTTTTACACCACTCATTCCTGCTTTCATCGCGGTGGGCTTACTGTTAGGGATTGCCTCGTTGTTAGAACAAATGCTTGGAGCGGAAAAGCTTGCCAGCTCTGCGTTTTGGTCAAATGTTGTGCTTTATATGAAGGTGTTTCATAAGAGCTTGATGAGCTTTTTAGCCCTGATGATAGGCTTTAATGCCACGCGAGCTTTTGGAGGAACAGGAGCTTTAGGCGCTGTATTGGCAGGCTTTTTTGTGATGACTTATAGCCCTGAAGCCAAAGGAGTTTTCTCAGGCTTAAGCACTTTCTTTGGTATCGAGATTGACCCACGCGGAGGCATCATTGGCGCATTGATAGCAGCTATTGTTTGCGCGAAAGTTGAGAAAGGTATTCGCCGTTATGTGAAGCCAAGTTTGGATTTGTTGGTGACACCTGCTCTGACTTTATTGGTGATGGGGATTTTGACTTTCTTGGTGATTATGCCTGTGGGAAGCTGGTTGTTTGTTGGTATGTCATGGTTGTTTGGAAACTTGAGTGGCAATCCTTTAGGAACAGCAATTTTGGCAGGTTTGTTTTTAGTGGCAGTGACGATGGGCATTCATCAAGGATTTGTGCCTGTATATATGGCTTTAGTCGAGAGTCAAGGTTTTAACTCTCTATTCCCTGTGTTGGCAATGGCGGGCGCTGGGCAAATTGGCGCGACTTTGGCACTTTATGTGCGTGCGCAAAAGGATTCTATGCTTCGTCAGCATATTAAAGGCGCGATTGTGCCAGCCTTTTTGGGCGTAGGCGAGCCATTGATTTACGGAGTGACCTTGCCACGCATTAAGCCTTTTATCACAGCTTGCTTAGGGGGAGCGTGTGGGGGCTTTGTGATTGGGTTGTTTGCCTATTTAGGTTACCCTGTTGGCTTGAATAGTGTGTTTGGGCCTTCTGGATTACTCGCCATTCCTCTAATGACTTCTCAAGAAGGCTCATTACTGGGTATTCAGGTGTATTTAACAGGTATGGTCAGCGCATGGATTGGTGGCTTTGTGACCACATGGTTATGGGGCAGTAAAAATGTGGATTTAAGCTAAAAGCGCTTATGTTTACATCGTGGGAGGCTTTTTCTTCAAGCTCCCACGCAATCCAAACAGTGCCAACAAAGCGCTTTGGGGAGGAGTTAAAGAAGATGGCAAAAATACTTACGGAGTTTGTTGATTTTAGGATTGATGGCGTGTGGTGCTCAAGAGCAAAAGCCTTGTGTGAGTGGTTCGGGGTATCAGTGGTCAGAATTGAGGCAAGCTTGTTTGTTGGTGATTCAGGAGGCGGAGATTCACTTGCCTGAGGCTTATGTGGTTTTGGGCGAGGATTATTCACAAGCTGAACTTTTGGGGTTGAATTTCTCAGAACAAAGCGCTTTGTTGGAGAGTGTCAAAGGAGGCTATCGTTCGCGAGATGGTCGTTATTTTTTACAAACCGATGGGCAAGGAAATTGGCGTTTGCGCGAGGTTCCATGAAAAAAGGTGGGCTTAAAATCCCACCTTTTTACGATTTTAGATGACCGAAAAGCGCTTTGTTTTAACGTTTCCAGCATTCCTGAGAGATGTCATCACGAGAGCTTGCACTTTTGGCATCAGCCACACTTGGGCTTTTCTTGTTGGTTGCGGTTTTGATTTGGTTTTGATTGAGGCCAAGCATGGTGCAACGGTCATCTGTTTGTGTACCGACAGCTTTGGCAGTGATGAAATAGGTTAATGGCGTTTTACTATCAAACTCGATGCTGAGTTCATAACGCGCCAAGCCAGAGGCGGGGAGTTTTTTGAGATTGAGTTTGTTCAAAACATCATCGCCATTAGAATAAACTTGTGGTTTTCCTGAAGCATCAATATTGTGCTGGAAAGCATTGCCGTAGATGGTGATGTTTTTTTGCAAATGTTGTGAAATTTCCATCAAAGCATTACGCGCCTCAACGCGATGACCACGTCGCATGTAATCTTGATAGCTTGGAATGGCAATGGCTGCCAAAATGCCAATAATCGCTACTACAATCATCAATTCGATAAGAGTGAAGCCTTTTTGTTGGGAGTGTTGTTGAGTGTTCATAAAAATTCCTTCCAAAGAAGACCCCAAAGCGCTTTGCTTTGGGGATAGGTTTTTAGGTTCTTTTGCAATAATCATGCTCATCAAAGCGAGGGAGTTTTTGAGGTAATCTCATACGACCTTCTTTAGAAATGATGATGCATAAGCCGTCTCTAGGGCTTAGGGTTTTGTTATTGGCATCGGCATTTACAGCAAAGGCGAGTGCGCGATTATCGGTTATGCCGTTGATTTGAATGCGCCCATTGCCTAAGAAATAGATATTATGGACGGATTCTGTGCTGGGGGAGCCTTCGCGGTAGCTTACCAAGAACATATTGGTTTTGGCAGCTGGCAAAACATCGCGCAAAACACTACCTGTATCGCTACCTTTGGGGTTGGGACTCATCACAATCCAGCCAGCATTAAAATTGCCCGCTTTGGCTTCGGCTGCGCTCGCCTGTGCGCATTGTTTGCCATCAATGCTGATACACATGCGCACAGGGCGTTGTGTACGCATCGCTTCTGCTTGTGCAAAATGAAAGCTTGTTTGCCATTCTTGCATGGCTTCGCGCAATTTAGATTTTTCCACCATACGAGCATAATTAGGTGCTGCCATCAATGCCATAATGCCCACAATCAAAATCACCACCAAAAGCTCAATTAACGTTAAACCACGTTGCTTATTTTGGGTATTGATGAACAACATATGGTTACTCCTCTTCTTTAGAGAATACATAATCGGCTTGAACGAGATGGTTGGTCATTTCCACCGTATTGCCTGAACGAACTTGACCAAAACCCATAGCGGTGACGCGGAAAATAACATTTCTGATATTGTCTTTGTTGTCTGATTTTTCGTCTAAGCCAAGCGCTTCGCCAGGGAAAACTTCTACAATGAATTGTCCATGAGTGAAAGAGGGATTATTAGGGTCAACAACATTCATGGGGGTGTAAGTGTTGGACGTATTGACTTTGGAGCCTCCCGTTAGCCAGTTGGTGCATTTCCAAATGTGGCGACAATCTCCCGAGCGATTCACATCTTTGCCACGAACGAAAGAGTTTTTCAATTCGCTAGGAAGAGGCTTAGAGCTATCCACCAACCAACTACGCCAGAATTCATTAGCGCCTTTGCGTGTCTCTGCTTGGTTAGAATCACATTTGCCCGTGATGCGCGTGCCATCTGCATTAATACAAAGCAAAGCATCTTCGGCGATTTTTAAAGCATTGAGGGCTTGTTCATTAGCGGTGAACATTTCGCTATCTACGCTAGAACGGCGCTCGCTTAAATAGCTGGTACTCATCATAAAGCGCAACAAAGAGAGGATTAAGATGAGTAAGACCAAGCAACTTAACAGTACGATGCCCTGTTGTTTTGATTGAGGAGATTTTAAGGCTTTCATGAGCGATTAACCTCAAATTGGAAGAGTGAATTAGGAATAGAGAAGGTTTTGGTTAAGCGGAGATAATATTTTTTATCATCAGCAGCACGAGGGGTTCCTGCGGCATACAATTCACGATTGTTGGCATCGCGTTGGCAAGTTGGAATAAAGGCTTGCGATTCTTGTAAATTGCTGGGAATGATGCCATCAGTTGGAGAGCCTGAGACAATGATGCAAATCTCTGCGCCTACCACACGAGACCAGCTCATCTCTGTGCTATCAATATTGCTGTATCCATTGCTAACAGGATTGACAGCATTGTTCAATTCGCTGGCAATTTTGGTATCAATCACGATAGCGCTGGTGCGTGTTTCGCCTAGTTTTTTCGCATCTTCTTCATGAGCGCCTAAACGGTAACGAACTTTGAATTCATGGATATTGCTTGCAATGGCAACAGCGTCCGCATTGGCTGCTCCACCATTACCTTTACAAACCAATTGGTTATCTTCCAAATAATAGCGATTGACAACAAAGCCATTGTCGGCTTCTTGGATTGGATTGCCAGCGCAATCAAGAGGTTGAGTGCCTACAGCGGTATCCATACTGTTGATGCCTGTTTGGTCTGCTTGGTGGGTTGCGCCACTGCGTAAGCTTGCTAGAGCAGTGTTGCCCACGCTTTGAGCTTGGAAAGCAATTTGCAATTGGCTATCTCTGTTGCGATCTGTCGTGGGGTTATAGCTGTTGTTGCATACTTGACCTGATGCACCGAGCAAAGCGCTTGTTGATGGTTTATCTAAGGCAAAAGCTCCGCTATTGTAGGTGGGGCTGGTTCTTCTGCTGTCACGGTCACAGCCAACGATAGGTTGCATATTGCCACAGCTGACAAAGCCAATGGTGCTGAGCTGATTACGCAAAATCTTAGCATCAGTATTGTTATCAACTGCTCGAGAGTAGATTTTAGGGACAAGGTCTGTACCAAAATTCAGCGTGAACGAGGCATAAGTTTGGTTGGGGTTTGTTGTAGTATCGAACTTAAGGCATACGTTGCCAGAAGTATCTTTAAAAGGCGTATGAGGTCTATCCATCAAATCAACATAGCCAGCAGAGGCAAGGTCACGCCCGACACGGTCAAAAACGGCTTTAGCATTGGCGTGTAAGTTGGCAATATCGGATACTTGTTGGCTGACTTTAAAGCCAATGTTGTAGGTGAGAGCCATGGCGAGCAACAGGAATAAGCCAATGGTTAGAGAAACAATCAGCTCAAGCAGGGTCAAGCCACGTTGGGCTTGCAAACGGGTCGATTCAGAAAAGCGCTTCATAGTTGTAATTTCTGTTTAAAGGTGAATTCTTCGATATTGGTGACATCGCCTTCAGCTAAGGCAGCGGTCTCGACTATGTTCAGATAGGGAAGTTCAATGCTAATGCTTCTTTCATCAGCGTGGTAAACAATTTTGGTGTTTCTCCGTTGTTCATCGCCTTGTGGGAAATGTTGGGTTAAATCGGTAAGCCAGTTGATAACATCTGTTTGGGCGCGTTCATGTGAAAGTTGAATCAGATTCTTGGCGTTATAAGTAATGGCGCTGTTATAGTTTGCTGTGCATGATGTAGTTGTCCATTTTGGATTAGCACGACCATTACCATCAAGGGTAAAGCCAGAGAAGGCATAGCTGGGAGCGCATAATTTATTGGAGCGAGCAAGAGCGCCGATTTCATCGAGAGCATTGATGAAGATGCCTGTGCGAAGCGCATTGCGTTCAAACTGTAAGCTGCTTTGAATCATCGACAAACTCATGCCCAAAGCGCTTCCGATTAACAGCATAGTCACGAGGACTTCTAGCAAAGTCATACCTGATGATGATTTTAAAAAACGTGGTTTCATGCTTGGCAACATGATGAGGACTCCTCAAAGGTTCGAAGGTCTTGCCCACAAAGCGCTTTGGCTTTATGGGCAAGGCGTTGGTTAAAGATTAGAGCGGAACATCACGCAAGTTCAAGCGTAACAAGCCACCGCCAGATGGGCAGATTTTCGGGATAACGGTCAAGCTATCGTCTAAGCCCTCTTTGGATTGACCAATCAAGCGAATGCTTTCAGCTTCAGGTTTGGTCATGCACTCGTTACTAGGAACAGACATTGATTTCAACTCAGGATCCAAGCCACTTAAGAGACCGCCATTATCGGTAACCGATGATTGAGTATCCAAGCTTTGACGGCGGTGGAAGAGGGTGTAGTTGGTTACGCCACTGAGTTTTTTACCTGCGCCACCTGAGCCATCTGTTGGGTTACCAGCATTCAAACCATCAAGTGAAACACGAGTAACAGATTTTTTGCCACCACTACCAGTGCCAGTGCCTGTTCCAGTCGTTCCAGAGCCATCTTTTTCAGGTGAGTTAGAGTCGCCATTGGTTGGACTCAAGCCCATGACCCAGCCAGAGTTGGTGATGGTGGTTTTATCATCTTTGTAGCATAAATCGACTTTGCCACCTACACCACTTTCAGAGAAGGCATTTTTACGAGCAAAATCATAAACTACCGTGTTGTTCAACACCATTTCTTTGATCATGATCGGAGATGCCACCATACGTTCGCCAAAGGGATAGCCGAATTTATCTTTGGAATCAAAGTTAGCATACCAACCACGTTTGTTGGGGTCGTCTGCATCAGCTGGGCGAGCTTTGACATCGCGTAAGCCTGTAGCAGGGTCGTCCACAAATTCACGTTTAATCAACTTATCCAGCGTGACAATAGCAGGGGTTTTTTCTTCTTCAGGGCGATCTTCAATGGTGTAGGTAGATTGTAAGGAACGGTCATACAAATCAGACAAGAAGATGTTGCTGCCTGTGCCGAAAGAAACATAGTAGCGAATGCATTTTTTTTCCTTATCGTGTACGCATGGAAATTCCTTACGGAAAATATCAGGCGCAGCCATCACTTTTTGCTTCACTTTTGCTTTGCCATCAACCAGAACTGGCACACCACCAGAGGTTACTTTCACACCACCAGCATCATTTTCCAAGTATTTATAATCCACTTCTTGGGTTGAGAATAATTTAGTCGCTGACCATTTGCTGGGGTCTGCAGCGCGGAAATCGAAGCGATAGAGGTCGCCATCATAAGTTGAGGCATAGGCGAGATCGGCAATGCCGTCAAAGTCGATATCCACAGAAACAGGCATCGATAAACCACTGTAGTTATCTACCTCAATTTTGGCAATCAGTGCGCCATTTTGGGCACTAGGGATAGTTGAGCCATCGCCTTTCAAGCCCACATCTTTATTCCAAAGTAAGCGAACGTGCAAAGCGCTTTTAACGTTATTCACAGTCGCTGTGGTTGGGTCATACTCATCAAATTTTCCGCCATAAACGTTATCAGGGTGGCGGTAGCCATTGCCGTAGATGGTGGTATAGACCACGCCTTCATCAGCATTGCTGTTGGTATCAACAATACCACTGGTGATTGGGCAGGAAACTCGGCTTGAGCCATCAAAGACAAGCGCTTTGCCTGCTGGAACGATGTTGCCATCTTTGTCTTGACCACGGCAAAGTGATAAACGAGCGACAGATGGGTTGCCTAAGATATAGCCCAAATCGTTGTTGGTCAGTTTTGGTGTTTCAAACAAAGGAATGGTTTGAGTCCATGGCTTGGTGGAATCATTCAAGCCTGAGAGGCTACCGTTGAAAAAGTCATGACCACCTAAAGAGAGCGCAAACAAGCCACGTCCGCCTTGACCTGGCGTTGAAACGACCATGCTGTATTGGTATTTCGAATCTTTGTAACGGCGAGAAGTCATGCTGCGAATGGTAACGCCACCATTATTCATCCACTGATGCGGATAGTTACTGCCACGCACGGCATAGTCTGTGCGACGCAGATTATTCATTTCTTTACCAATGGTATGCCCTTTAACATCGCGATCCATCTCCATAGGGAAATAGCGAAGTGCTAAAGAATAAGGCGCATGCTTGGTGACATCTGAGCTTTTTGGATCAGCGATTTGGCGTTTGAAAATATAGCTTAAGCCATCGTTAGCAGAGGCAAATAAGAATTCTGGCAAATTATCAATATTGGCACCGCCTGCAACGACTGGCGAATCCAAAATATCGCCCATGTAGTATTCACTCGCATGTTTACCTGATACCGTTTCGCGAAGACGATAACGATCGCCTGAGGTGATACCTCTAGGGTATTGATAAGCATATCCAGCAGCTATGCTGTTAACTTGTGCATCGTTATCTTGTACGCCATCGGCTAATCCTAAGGTAATCCAAGGAATCATTGCATTTTTGAATTCATCAGGATTGCGACCGCTTGCGTCTAAGCCAAAATCCCAATTGCTTAAGCCACGAACGCCATTAGGATTGTTGAGGAAGAAATATTGATCCTTAGCATAGGTTAAAACAGGGCGCTGTGGAGTATCTCTTGGGGGATTAAAGCGTCTATCTGCTCGTGCTGGGAGGGTTGGGGTAGTGTAGCTATCTTCGAATTTTTTATTGCTATGGTCGTATTTAAAGAAACGCAATTGGCTACGCGTTGTGCCTTCCAATAAATGCACGCCTACTGCGCTATCAATGGTCGCGCCACCTAAACTTGCAGGCGAGGTGTAGGAATAACTTTCAGGGATTTTTAGTTCTGATTTAATACGAATATCGCTCAGGATTTTGTCAAGAGAGTTAAATAATCCGTCTGGTGTTTGAGCCAAAAGCGCTTGGTGACCTTCGTTAGAAGCTGAAGCACCATTTAAATAAGCGCCATCAGTCACCCCTAAGCCTACAGCATAAGTACCAATGGTTTGTGGTGGGAAATCGGGGTCGTCCCATGATTTACCCGCAGCATCGAGTTTGGTACCGCGTCCCTCTTGTGAGGATTGTTCGGTAACCAAGTCATGGGATCCTACCCAATCTGCAGGACCTGCTAACACACTATAATCAGTGTATTGGTTATACCTAGCGCTGCCACTGGAAGCGACATAAGAAACTTTATCGAATACTCGAGAATCTCCTATGCCACTTGGAGAAGGTTCATACTTAGAGTACTTTTTCCAATCATTTGGATGTGTCCGCACATAACGGCAGTATTCTTTATTTATATTGGCAAGAAAATTTGGGCGAGTAGGAGACATCCTTTTACCATTCCATGCACTCCAACTAGTTCTTTCTGCACAGTCCCAATAGCTCCCTGTTACTGCTTTCATTTGCTCAAAATCGAGATAACCAGCCCTTTGAGAATAGTAAAGCATGAAGCTACTTGTGGCAAGTGATGAAGATTTCCCGTAAGGAACACCATCTTTGTCCCATGCTACAACTGTTGGATTTGATTCTCCATCACCAAAATACAGCAAGAAGTTTTTCTGGCAACGGTATTGTCCTTCAGCTTCATTCATATTTTTTCTTAAGAAGAATAAAGAATCATAATAGGCTTCTGTACTATGGTCAGCAGGGTCACCACAAAGTGCTACCATGTTTCTTATAATATTCTGAAATTGGCTATAACTTAAGGGTTTGCCAAATTCTGGCATTTGGCGAGAGCTACCGCAAATATCGAGAACATAATAGTTCAAGCCATCACGGTGTTTATCTGCTAGCTTTATCATAGCCTCTTTAGTAACCGTCATTCGAGTTGGTTCTCGATTCCATCCGCTACCATAAATGTTCTGAGACATCGACCCTGTATCGTCAATGAGGAATAAAACGTTTGGATTGACGCGCAATTTACTACCTAAGCTATCATCAGCTAATGCGCGTTCAATGTTTAATGGCATATTGGCAAAGCCGCCTGATAAAGCAAAAGCTTCCGATGAGGATAAAATTCCCATGATGACAAGAGAGAGTTTGGCTTTTTTGGTTCGCCATAGAGCAGATGATGACATAAGCAACTCCTTTAAAGTGAATGAAATACCAGAGGCAAAGCGCTTTGGTTAAGAGAATTATCGCAAGAGGGCGATTTCTTTCATCTAACGCCAGAAACATGCCAATTGGTTATTGGTAGCTATTTTACCGAAAAACGTGGAGAAAATCAGGGGAAAAGATGCCGAAAAGGGGATAAAGCGCTTTGCTTTTGCGCAGAATAGAATGAAAAAATAGAAAGCTTATAGGGTGGGAGGTTCATGGAATCCTCAACAAATAAGGGGAGCAATGCTCCCCTGCGTTCAAAGCGCTTTATGCATCACAGCCACCACAACCGCAGCCACAGCCTGTTGAGCTTTCCTCCATTTCCTCATCAGCTGGCACAATCGATTGTAAAAGTTCTTCTCCTTGTGGGCGAGTGTTCATAAAACCTCCTTATAAAACATCGCGACAATTCAAATCATCAAACGCTTGCTCTAAGCGTTTGCTCATGCTTTCTTCCATTTTGCGCAACCAAACGCGAGGATCGTAGTATTTTTTATTTGGTTGGTCTTCGCCTTCTGGATTGCCAAGCTGACCTTGTAAATAAGCTTCGTTGGCTTTGTAGAAATTCAAGATGCCTTCCCAAGATGCCCATTGTGTGTCAGTATCAATATTCATTTTGATGGCACCATAAGAAATAGCCTCGCGGATTTCTTCTTGGCTTGAGCCTGAGCCACCATGGAACACAAAATCAAGGCTATTGTGAGGGAGATTGCGTTCTGCTGAAACAAATTTTTGCGAATCGCCCAAAATGCTGGGCTTTAATTTAACGTTGCCAGGTTTGTATACACCATGCACGTTACCAAAGGCGGCTGCAATGGTAAAACGGTGGCTAACAGGGCTTAATTGGTCGTAAACATAAAGCACTTCAGAAGGTTGAGTGTATAAACGAGCTTCATCAGCATCAGAGTTATCCACGCCATCTTCTTCACCGCCTGTGATGCCGATTTCAATTTCAAGCGTCATGCCCATTTTATGCATGCGCGCTAAGTATTTTTTGCAAATTTCCATGTTCTCTTCGATAGGCTCTTCTGATAAATCAATCATGTGAGAAGAGAACAAAGGCTTGCCTGTTTCTTTAAAATGCGCTTCGCCAGCTTCTAATAAGCCATCAATCCAAGGAAGGAGCTTTTTGGCAGCGTGGTCGGTGTGGAGAATTACAGGAATGCCGTATTCTTTTGCCAACGTGTGAACGTGTTTCGCGCCTGCAATAGCGCCAAGCACATCAGTACGAGCGCCAGAAGTGGGCTTTAAGCCTTTACCAGCATAAAATTGAGCGCCACCATTAGAGAATTGGATAATAACAGGAGCTTTAACGCGAGCAGCGGTTTCCAAAACAGCATTAACAGAATCGGTTCCTACACAATTCACAGCAGGAATAGCGAAATTGTGAGCTTTAGCGTAGGCAAAGATTTTTTGCACATCATCGCCAGTGACTACGCCAGCAGGAACGATTTGAGAGAGTTTAGACATAGAAATTTCCTAGAGTTGTGTCGTTGATAGGTGGAAGGAAGTATAGCACAAAGCGCTTTGATAGTTTTAGGAGGGCGCTTTGCCTCATCATCTCAGTAAAAATCGCGATATTTTCGGCGATTCAAAACATTGCCAAACAACCAGTTCAACACCACCCCCATCATCACCAACAAGCCGCCTGTCATCATCTGCTTTTCTTTCAAGCTTTCCTCTAAACGGGTATTTTTGTGGCGTAAGGTCAAATTCTCTTGCTCTACTTGTGCAATGCTGGTTTCCAATTCGCGATTGCGTCTATCAATTGCCATAACATTGCCTGAAACTTTTTCCAATGCGACCAATTGGTCTCGTGCTTTTTGCTCATCATTTTGCAAGCCGTTCAAAGCGCTTTGTAATTGGCTTAGCTGATTCAAAGCGCTTTGATGTTCGGCTTTGAGGTTTTCATGCTCTTTTTGAAGATCGTTCAGGATTTTTTGTTGTTGAGTGTATTGGCTGTGAATAGAGGGCTGATCGCTTAAATAACGGCGATTAACCCAGCCCGTTAATTCCCCTGCGCGTATTTTGGCATACTCTTCTTTTTGCTCCAGAATTTGTACGACATCGCCTGAATTAACTTGCCCAAGATAGCGGCGATTGGTGCTGGTGTCTTGGTAAACAGGAATACGTTGTTGATCGCTAATCCACGCTTGTTGCCCACGAGCCGCAAAGGCTTGAGAGCTTAGTGAAAGGAGAGTTAGTAGGCTGAAAAGGTATTTTAAAACAGAATGTTTCACAATAATTCTCGAAGTTGATTGAACGAAATCCAAAGCGCTTTTTTGGCGGAGCCTTCGCTTTGCGCGTGATGTGGGTGAGGGAGATAGTGTACAGACTTTGAACTTTGGCTTGCGATATGGGCTTGATGATAACGCCAAGCGCTTTGCCCCAGTAAAACTAAGGTTTTTGATGGGTTTAGCTCAGGGGGCTTGGTGTGTGGAGGAAGTGTGTGGGGTAAGGAGGCTTCCAAAAGTGTTGCCAATTCCTGCGCCTCTTCATGCAGTCCAACTCGCCTTAAACCTTGTAACAACAAAGCGCTTTCGCTTTTATGGCGAAAAAAACACAATTGCCCAATAAAGCCCGTTAAAGGCGGCAGGAGCCAATCAAATGCTAACGCCTCGCTTTGGAGCAGCGTGTAAGCTTGGCTGAGCGTGATGGTTCCTGCAGTAACGACGAGTGTTTGGGGCTGGTTTTCCTCAAGCTTTGATGTGCTAGGAGGTTTTTCTGCTTGTGTTAAATGGGGGCTAGGAGCTTGTGTTGGTGGGCTTTGAGAGACGGCACGATGGGCAACAAAGGCATTTTCTTTCAAAGCGCTTTGAGATAACTGAGGCTCAGCTTTGGGCAGATGATGGCGTTGATGTTCTTGCTCTTGATGGGCTAATAATTCGCGCCGTAGCACAAAGCGCTTATAGCCTAAGAGTTGCAAAGCGCTTTGTTGAGCAGGATTCCAAGAGATAAGACTCATGGCTTCTGGGGCTTTTGTTTGCGTTGCCAAATTCTCCACGCCCACCACAGTGGAGCATGCAAGGCATACAGGCTGAAGATGGTGAACAGGGTAATTGGTGGGTCAAGCATGATGGCGAAAATAATGAGCGCGGGCAAAATCGCTTTCATGCGTGGTAAGCGTGTATTGGGCTTGAAGGTTTTGAAACTGTAGTAATACAAATCGCTAATCATGGCAAAGGCGACCAAAGTGGTTAAGACCAATGCCATGCCCACTTGTTCTTCAGGATTCCAGCCATGTTTTGCCCCAAGCCACAAATAACCTGCCACAACCGCTGCTGCTGATGGGCTGGGCAAGCCGATAAAGATGCTTTTGTCAGCGTTTTCGGCTTGTGTGTTGAATCGTGCAAGCCGAATGGCAGTGCAAGCTAGATACAAAAAGGCAACCAATAAACCCAAGCGGTTAGGATAATTGGGCAAAGTGGCAGTCAGCTTTAAAACCCATTGATACATCAAAAGCGCTGGCGCAAGACCAAAAGAGATCAAATCGGCTAAGGAATCGTATTGAACGCCGAAAGCGCTTTCGGTATGCGTCCAGCGTGCCACGCGTCCATCTAAGCCATCGCAAATCATGGCAATGAAAATCGCCAATGCAGCGCGACCAAAAAGACCATTCAAGCTACAAATGATGGCGTAATAACCACAAAACAGTGCGGCAGTAGTGAAAAGATTGGGCAATAAGTAAATGGCTTTGAAACCACGCATAGAGATTTCCTTGAGTTATAACGGCAATGAGATTTCTTGAGACAAGCGTTCGAGGGCTTGTAGCGGATTATCAGCAGCTGTGATGGGGCGACCCACCACCAAATAATCTGCACCATCTTGCAGGGCTTGTTTGGGAGTGACAATGCGCTTTTGGTCATCAGATGATGCCCAAAGAGGGCGAATGCCTGGAGTGACGGTCATAAACTGCTGTCCACAAAGCGCTTTGATAGAGCGAACTTCTTGAGCAGAGCATACCACGCCATCTAAGCCAGCGCGGTTTGCCAAAGCGCTTAAATGCAATACTTGCTCGGCAACGGTTCGCACAATACCTTGTTCTTTCAAATCTTCGTCATTTTGGCTGGTCAGTACAGTGACTCCAATCAGAAGTGGCGGATGCTCAAAGCCTGCAAGAGCTTGTTTCGCTGCTTGCATCATTTTCACGCCCCCACTGGCATGCACATTCACCATAAAGACTCCCAATTCTGCGGCTGCATGAACGGCTGTGGCAACGGTGTTGGGAATATCGTGAAATTTCAAATCCAAGAACAAACGGAAGTTCAGCTGATGCAAAGCGCTTATCAGCTGATGTCCTGCGCGAGTAAACAGATGTTTGCCAATTTTTAGTTGGCATTGCTTGGGGTTTAATTGTTTTGCCAACTGGAGCGCCTCTTGGGGGTCGTGGTGGTCAAGTGCAATGATGAGTGGACAATGAGTAAGATGCGACATAACAAACTCCAAAAATAAAAAAGCTCCAAAACCATTTACCCAAAGCTCCAGTGGGTCGAGTGATGTAGGGATAGTTTAGCGATCAAAAGCATCATAGCTACCCTATATTTCTTAAATAATGCCAACCTTCCCATAAAGCGCTTTAGCTGCGGGGGTGCTTAGATTCTTGATGCAAAATAAGCAAGGGCTGATAGCCATGCCAACAGTGGCATGAGGGGCAAAACCAACGCAAAGCTTGCTGGCGAAAGCCACAATGTTGGCATTGGTAAACTGTTCTGGGTTGTAGGGGTTTGATGAGCGATTGAGATAGCTCATCGGTGGTGGTTTCTTGCCAGTAGGTTGAGAGTAACAGGGGGCTTTTTTGTTCACTCAATCGTTTTTCCAAAAGCGCTTTGGCAAGTTGGGGTTGTGTGGGCTTTAAGGAGGCGACTGTGGCAAGCGTTAAGCGAGGATTGGGGTAACGGGCTTCTTGCTCCAAGAGCCATGTTTCATACGCCACGCGTTGTCCTAAATCGTGATAAGCGCGTTCTAAAAGAGGCAATAGCTCGGGTAGAAAGGAGGGCGCATTGTCGGCAATATGGTGCAAATCGTGAATAGCATTGATAGGTTGCTGGGTTTGTAGGGCGAGTTCTGCGCGTAACCAATGGGCGCGAATATGCTGAGGGTCAGCATTCAAAGCGCTTTGTAGATGAGCGCGTGCCAGAGGAATATCTTGAGATTTGAGAGCAAGTTGCGCCAACTCTGAATGGTAATGGGCGAGATGTTCGTTATCTTCGGATAGAGCTGGGGAAGGGAGCGATTGCAACAGAGTAATAGCCGCTTGGAAATAGCCCAAACGCTCATAAAGCTTTAAGAGGGCATGGGCGAGTTTTCGTTTTTGGGTGGGGTTGGTTTGGGTTTGCCAATGCGCTTCGTACAAAGACAAAGCTTCGCGATACATGCCAGCTTGGGTGTAATCCAGCGCCAACTCCATTTCGATGGCATGGCGTTGTTCTGTGGATAGAGGATATTCCAGAAGCTGCTGATGCAAATGTAGGGCGCGGTCAAGCTCGCCACGTTTTCGGAATAAGGCGGCGAGGGTTAATTGGGTGTCAAGGGTTTGTTGGTCAAGGCTGCTGAGATGGATAAAGCTCTCTAGCGCAACATCGGTTTGGTCATGCAAAAGCGCATTGAGTCCTTCAAGGTAGGTGTTGCGTAAGGCATGTTGGCGAGCTTGTCGGCTTTCGTGGCGTAACGCCAGCCAAAAGCCAGACCAAGCAGCCAGTGGGATAAGGATAATCAGCAGGCTGAGCATAATGGGGAGTGAGCCTTAAGCGCTTTGATGATCGGCTCGGAACTGGGCTTCAATTTCGGCATAATCGGCATCGCGGTGCTCACGGCTTAATTGATGATGCAATGCCATAGCGCGACTTTTCCAATAAGTGGCCTTCACACCAAAAATGAGCAAGGTTAGCAATGCGCCTGATAAAAACCCCCCCAACAAGACCATCACCAGCGCGACTTCACCTTTCCCCAGTAAATAATCCACCTGAACCATATGGTCGTTGAAAATCGCTAAAACAGCGAAGAGAACGCCCAATGCCAGCGCGAGTAGTAAGTTAATCCATTTCATGTTGTTTCCTCTTGTTAGGGTTAAAGTGTTTGAAGACAAAGCGCTTTGTCGGTTGGTTAAGGATTGATGCCCAACACTTGCGCCATGTTGTAAATACCAGCCTCTTTATCGGCAACCCAGCGTGCGGCAGTTAAAGCGCCTTGTGCAAAGATACGGCGGTCTTGAGCGCGGTGGGTGAATTCTAATTGTTCAAAATCATTGGTAAAAAAGACACTGTGGTCGCCCACAATTTGCCCAGCGCGAACCACAGAAAACCCAATCTCCCCATCTTTGCGTTTGTTGGTATAAGGGTAACGTTTGCGGCTTTCGAAATCGCTGTTTTGTGCGGAGGCAATGGCTTGCCCAATGCGTAAGGCTGTGCCTGATGGGGCATCAATTTTGTTTTTGTGGTGGGCTTCGAAAATATCAATATTCCACTCTTGCCCCAAATGCGCGGCAACTTGTCGGCTGACTTCAATCAAAATCGTTACGCCTAAGCTGGTATTGGCAGCCAAAACAATGGGAATATCCTGCCCAGCTTTTTCAATCCAGCCCAAAGTTTCTTGGCTAAAGCCTGTGGTGCCAATCATCATGGGCTTTTTGAGTTTGCGGCAAATAGGCAATAGGGTTTGGGTAGCATCAGGGCGTGTGAAATCAATGACTACATCAACGCTGGCGCACAATTGTTCAAGGCTGGTGGTTAAGCGAACAGAAGAGTTTAATGCAGATACCTCGTCAAGGCGCTTATCCGCCCATTCATGACCATTGCGAACGGAGGCGGCGGCAAGTGTGAATTGCGGTTGATTCAAAATTTCAAGCGCAATGGCTTGACCCATTTTGCCGTTGATGCCGTGAATGCCAATTTTCATGGGAAACTCCTTAAAATATGCCTCTGATAATGACCCAAGTCTTTGGGTGGGAAAGATGAATATAGTTTAACAGGGGGGCAGTGATGAGTGAAGATTTTAGCTCATCGGAGTTTTTACAATTGATGAAGCAATCGGGCGGTGAGGTTAAGCCGTTGAGAGGAAAAGACCTTGTGCAGGGATTTGGGCGAAGCATCAAAACGCCAAACCGTCGCTTAATCGAAGCCCAGCACGAGAGATATGAAGACTTTGAAGAGGTTGCTGTTAATTTAGATGGCATTTCAGAGGAGGCGTTCAAAGCGCTTTGCGAGGGAAGAGTGAGGATTAGTCGTTGCATTGATTTGCATGGGTATTATGTAGACGAGGGAATACGGGTTTTGCAAGATGCTTTGCATCATCGGGAGAATTATCGGCGGCAGTGTTGGTTGATTGTGCATGGTAAGGGGCGTAGGAGTGCGCGTTATGAAGTGAAGGCGCCGTTGCGCAGTGCAGTATTATCATTACTCAAACGCCACCCTGCTATTGCAGCCTTTGCCATCAAGCAAGATTTTGATAAAGATAGTGGATCGGTGTTGATAGAGGTGCATGCCAAATATTAAGTATCCAGCGTGGGTAATTTTCCAGCTTGACCATCAGAAAGCAGCCAAAGCGCTTTTTCTAGTTCGCCCATATGGAGAACGGGCAATTGTAGGCGTTTGCCATCGTTAAGATTGATTTGCAACACGCCGTTTTCTGCCAACATCATCGCCTCCAGCTGTTCAAACCCATAGAATTTTCCAAAAACCAAAAAACCATCGCGATAAATCAGCCATCGCGAATAACGCATGCCTTGAAAGTAAAACAGAGCGATTAAAACCACCAAAGCGCTTTGGTTAGCAAGATTCTTCCCTGTTTGTATTTCATACATCAAAGCCGAACCCAACACCAAAATCACCAAAAGGCAATCCATCAAGCGCGTTCGCTTTAAAAACACAATGCCTCGTAATTCATGGCTTTCAAAGCGCTTGGGTAGGCTATGGTAGCCATAAATCATCAAGCTTAGGCTTAGCATGACCAATATCCACAAAATCCCTGTTGTCATCTATCCTCCATCAAAAAAAGCGCTTTGGTAGGAACCAAAGCGCTTTGCCATGTTACGCCAAAATACCTAGCACATAGCCAATAATGCCGAGCGCAAAAATCCCTAAGATTAACATCAATGGGCTAACGCCTTTGCGCAGTAGCCACATACATAAAAACGTCAAGCCTAAAGCAGGCAAACCTGGCAATAGGCTATCCAGCGTGCTTTGTACGGTGGTAATTTGTTTCTCGCCTAGCTGGTTTTCAAATTCAGAGAGCACAAAAGGAATGTTGATGCTTGTCCATTTGTTGACCAAAGCCCCCATGATGAATAAGCCCAAAATAGCGGAAGCTTCGGTGATTTTTTTCAACACCCCACCGCCCATATCCGAGACAATTTCCAAGCCTTTTTTGTAACCATACTGAATGCCCCAGTAGCGGAAAAAGAGGCGAATAGCGTTGAATAAGACAAAGAACAAAATTGGCCCCAGCAACATGCCTTGTTGCGCCAAGCCAGCACCAATACCAGCCAGCACAGGGCGAGCCGTTCCCCAAAAGATAGGATCGCCCACGCCAGCCAAAGGCCCCATTAAACCAATTTTCACACCATTAATAGCACCATCATCAATGGGCGCACCATTGGCGCGTTCTTCTTCCATGGCAAGCGTCACCCCTAAGATAGGAGCGGTCATGAAAGGTTGGGTATTGTAAAACTCTAAATGGCGTTTGATGGCTTGTTTGCGTTCTTCAGAGCCTTCAGGATACAAACGCTTGATGGCTGGCACCATGCCAAAAGCATAACCTAGAGCTTGCATGCGTTCGAAGTTCCATGAACCTTGTAAGAAATTGGAACGCACAAAGCAGGCGTTCAAATCTTGTGGTGTGAGGCGGATTTTGGAAGATGGGTTTGGGGTTTGAGCGAGGTTTTCCATGATAATCTCCTTTTAATCCAGTTGGTTGTCTAAAAGATTAGGGGCTGTATCTTTGGTTGCTGGTTGCAAAGCGCTTTGATGGTATTTGGGGTGTAATTGGATATAAAAATACGCCATCGCTGCCCCCAAAATGCCCAAAGCCACCAAGTTAAATTGGGTAAACCCTGCGACCACAAAGCCTAAAAACAAAAACATCATTAAATGAGGCGCGCGCATCATGTTAATCACCATCGCATAGCCCACCACCACAATCATGCCACCTGCAACTTTCAAGCCACCTGTTACCCAATCAGGAATGGCTTTTAGCCATTGGCTGACCGTATCTGTGCCAACGGTTGCTGCCACAATAGCAACAGGAATCGCGACACGCATGGCTTGCATACCTAAAGCGCTTAGGTGTAGCCATGTGATACGGTTGAGGTCGCCATCTTTGATGGATTTATCCGCTGCTTGCTGGAAGCCAACCGCAAAGGTACGCACCACAATGGTTAGTACTTGTCCAGCAGCAGCCAGCGGAATGGCAAGCGCGATGCCTGTGGTGATTTCTTGTTTACCACCAATCACCAGCACGGTAGAAATGATAGAAGCCAGCGCGGCATCAGGAGCCATCGCCGCGCCGATATTCATCCAGCCAAGCGCCATCAATTCCAGCGTGCCGCCCACAATGATGCCTGTTTTCAAATCGCCCAATACCAAGCCTGTGAGGGTGCAAGCAATGAGTGGGCGATGGGTTTGAAATTCATCTAATACGGAGCCAGCGCCAGCCAAGCAGCCGACCAAAAAGACCAATAAAATCTGCAAACTTGAGAGTTCCATAAACGCCTCCTACACGCGATACTTATCTCGAATTAAATCCATGATGGGAACTTTTTTATCCACCGCCACTTTGCGCACCTCCAGCTCAATGCCTTTTTCGGAAAGCGCTTTGAAAGCCTCCACATCACGCTGGTCTACCGAAACCGACATATCCAACATCACGCGACCTTCTTTAAATGCCATGCCACCAATATTGATGGATTGAATGGGTACACCACGATTGACAAGCGTTAAGGCATCAGAAGGATTGGTAAACAAGAGCATCACTTTATCTCCTGCATATTCAGGGTTGTTGTAGACACGCATCATCTTATCCACGCTGACCACATGCGCCGAAACTCCAGTTGGTACGGCTTGCTTGAGCATGGTGATGCGGGTTTGATCTTGTGCGATTTGGTCATTGACCACAATGATGCGATTGACGCGCGTTTCTTTTGTCCAACTGGTTGCCACTTGCCCATGAATCAAGCGGTCATCAATACGCCATAGTCCAAAGCTCATATGCGCCACATTTTGTACTTGGTTTGTAGCATCAGCTTTGAGACGCTCTATCTCTTGCTCATTCAAGCCTTGTGGCAAAGCGCTTTGTTTGGAGGATTCGCTCGTGGTCATGGGTAAGGTGTTTGTGCTTTGGCTGGCTGAGTTGGTTTGTATAGCGTGCAAAGCGCGAATGCTGTCTGCGCCATCAGCCAACGCCTCTTGTACCAATTCCTCAAAGCTTCCCACTTCTTCTCGTTTCATCAAAATAGAGATAAGGAGAGGAATATTCATGCCTGTGATGACATTTGCTCGCTTGAATTGTTGTGTGAGTTGGTTGCAGGCATTGAATGGCGTACCACCCCATAAATCCACCACGAATAAAACGCCGTCTTGAATATCTAAATCCAACAAAGCGCTTTGGATTTTGGCAGTTAAGCTATCGCCATTTTCTCCAGCAATAAAATCAATGGTGGCGACATTTTCTTGTTCACCGACAATCATTTCACAAGAAGCAAGCATGGCTTTTGCTGCTTGTCCGTGTGTGGTTAAAACAACCGCTATGGTCATGATGAAGCTCCTTAAAAAGAAGAAAGAAGAAGGGTGCGTTGTTGCAAAGCGCTTTGGATAGTGGCTTCTAAAACGCGCATGACATTTAATGCTTCGTTAAAGCTGGCAAGTGGTGAGGATTCATCAGTAGGCTGATGCAGTGCTTTGGCAATTTCTTGGTAGAAAACGGTAAATTGTCCGCGTTGGGTAGGAATGATTTCAGGGATTTGGTTAGGGCGATAGAGTGTGCCGTAAAGCGCTTTGTCCTCTATACCATAATCGGAATCTTTGGCGCGTAAGCCTTCTTTGAGATGATTTTCTTGAGGGTCAAGACCATATTTAACAAAAGTTCCTTCCGTGCCTTGAATATGAAAGCGTGGATTAGGGGCGGCTTGGAAAGGTGAGGTGTTCAGAATAACCTCATGCTCAGGATAATGCAGTAAAACATGGGCGTAATCATCGCTTAAGCCACCTTCGCGCAAAATAGAAAGTCGAGCGGTCACGGCTTGTGGTAAGCCAAATAAATCAAGGGCTTGGTCAAGCAAATGAGGAGCAAGATCAAACCAAATCCCTGCGCCATCGCCAGAGCCTTCTCGCCACCGCGCACGCACCACAGGGCGAAATCTATCCCAATGACTTTGAAAAACTTTGATTTTTCCAAGCTTTCCTTCCTGAATTAAAGTTTTAACCGTTAAATAATCGCCGTCAAATCTCCGATTGTGAAACACACGCAAAAAGCCATTTTTTTGTTCACAAAGCGCTTTGAGGCGTTTGGCATCATCGAAGTTGGTGGTCATAGGTTTTTCCAAAACTACTGCAATACCTGCTTCAAGGCATTGTTTGGCTTGAGGATAATGCAGATGGTTGGGCGTGGTGATGACCACTAAATCTAAGGATTCTCGCTCAAGCATGGCGTTTAAATCCTCGTAAATGTTGATCTCAGGTAAAGCGCTTTGTAAAGCTTCTCGTTGGCTGGAAACGATAGCTTGTACGTGAAAATCTGAATGCTCCAACAAAAATGGCAAATGAAAAACTTGCGCTGCCATGCCATAGCCAACTATCCCGACTCGAATCATAAATACGCTCCTCAATAAACTGATTTTGGGCTGATTTTTCTTGTTGGCAGAATACTCTAGCACAGATATTAACCATTTATTCATTCTCTCGCAGAAAAGCGCTTTGTTGCTTGAGTTGAGGGTTTTTGGGTGTAAACCTCATGAACAAGCAAGCTTGAAAAGATGGCGATGACCTCCATCTCGTGAAAATGATTGTTTAGGAGAAAAATCATGTTTGATGCACATTCCACCACCATCTTATCGGTCAGACGTGGGCGACACGTTGCTATTGCAGGCGATGGGCAAGTTTCTTTAGGAAATACCATCATGAAGGGCAATGCGCGAAAAATCCGCCGTTTGTATAAAAATCAAGTGTTGGCTGGCTTTGCTGGGGCAACTGCTGATGCCTTTACACTTTTTGAGCGCTTTGAAGGAAAGCTTGAAGAGCAAAATGGGCATTTGTTACGCGCTGCTGTTGAGCTGGCGAAAGATTGGCGTACAGATAGAATGCTGCGCCGATTGGAGGCGATGTTGATTGTCGCCAATCATGACCACACCCTTATCTTGTCAGGCAATGGCGATGTGATTGAGCCAGAAGACAGCATTGCAGCGATTGGCTCTGGAGGCATGTACGCTTTAGCAGCCGCCAGAGCGCTTTATCACAATACCGAGATGAATCCTTTGGAGATGGCGGAAAAATCGCTCCATATTGCAGGCAATATCTGCGTTTACACCAACAACAACATCATCAGCGATGAACTGAAGGAGACTGTATGAACCAAGTATCTCAGCAAGAAGTAAGCATGACTCCGCGCGAGATTGTGGAGGATTTAGACCGCCATATTGTGGGGCAGGATAAAGCCAAGCGTGCGGTTGCCAATGCGCTTCGTAGCCGTTGGCGTAGACGACAAGTCGGCGAACCCATGAGCCATGAAATTACGCCTAAAAATATCCTGATGATTGGCCCAACTGGGGTGGGCAAAACAGAAATTGCGCGGCGTTTGGCAAAATTGGCTGATGCGCCGTTTATCAAAGTAGAGGCAACCAAGTTTACAGAAGTGGGCTATGTGGGGCGCGATGTGGAGAGCATCATTCGCGATTTGATTGATGTGGCAATTAAATTGGAGCGAGAAAAAGCGCGGAAATTGGTGCGTGAACAGGCGAAAGAAGTGGCATTAGAGCGCGTGTTAGATGCTTTGGTTCCTCCAGCCCACAAGCCCCAAAGCGCTTTTTGGGAAGATAATGCTCAGCCTGTGCGTGATGAAGCCAATCCTGCGCGGAAGGCTTATCGTGAACGGATTTTGCGTGGCGAGTTAGATGATAAAGTCATCGAGATTGAAATCGAGGAGAAGAAAAGCACGCATGTTGAAGTGGCTGGGCCTGCTGGATTTGAAGAAATTGCCCAACAAATGGAAGCGATGATGGAGCAATTTAATCGCAAGAAGATGGTTAAACAATCGATGAAAATTGCGGAGGCGTTGAAAATCATTGCTGCAGAAGAAGAGGGAAATTTGGTGAACGAGGCGGAGATTCGTCACCAAGCTTTGCGCAATACTGAGCAAAATGCCATTGTTTTTATTGACGAAATTGATAAGGTTGCCAAGCGCTCTGAACATGGAGGCGACCCATCACGCGAGGGTGTGCAACGCGATTTGCTGCCTTTGATTGAAGGTTCAACGGTTTCCACCAAATATGGTCCCATCAAAACCGACCACATTCTCTTTATTGCCTCAGGCGCGTTCCATTTGGCGAAGCCTTCTGATTTGATACCTGAGCTTCAGGGGCGTATGCCAGTTCGCGTTGAGCTTGATGCCTTGAATGCTCATGATTTCAAACGCATTTTGACTGAACCAGACCACAGCCTCATCAAGCAATACAAAGCGCTTTTGGCAACGGAACAATTGTTTTTGGATTTCACCGATGATGGCATTGAGAAAATTGCCGAAATGGCGTATCACGTCAATAAAACGACAGAAAATATTGGCGCACGCCGTTTGCACACCTTGATGGAGCGTTTGTTGGATAAACTTTCCTTTGAAGCGCCAGACCGCCCTGATGGTGAGGTGGTGAGAATTGATGCGGCATTTGTGGAGAATGCTTTGGGGCAATTGGCACAAAATGAAGATTTGAGCCGTTTTGTGTTGTAATTTTTGCCTTCAATCTTTAACAAAGCGCTTTGGGTTTTGGATTCAAAGCGCTTTTTGATTTTAATCTCTTATACTCCAATACACCGCTCCTTTGTGTGGCAATTTGATATTGGGCAACCAAAAATCTTGCCCCGACCAGCCACGTTCCTTTGCTCCCTGAACATGATACAAAGTCAAAAGCAAATCATTGGGATATTTTTCGCCTAATTTTCGGTCATTTTCGGATAACATCGTGCCTGTATTTTTGCTTAATTGGCGATTTCGCTTAATTAAAAGTCGGCTTTTAAAACTTGGTCGTTGATGTTGCAAAGCCAAAATACTGGCAATGATTTTTTCTTTATCCCAATCATCATTTGAATACTCGCCCAAATTTTGCAAAAGGTGTAACAGATTTTCACTGTCTGTTTCATGCAAACCATCATCTAAATCGCCAATCAAATCATTAATTGAAGATAAATTATGTTCATCAGGAAAACTGGGAAAATAATTCACGCCACCAACCAAATGATTCAGACTACTTGAAACCAAAACATTTTGACGCGTTGGATTGATGTTTTTCGGATAAATCATTTGAATCTTGTGATAATCCGAACAAATTTGTTCAATCAACAAATCATTGGCTTGATTGAGGGTAACAAAAAAACGATAGACATCACATGGCAAAAACAAACGCAAAAGCGCTTTGTCGCGGTCATAACCAAAAATGCGCGAGTGTTGCCAAAAGGTATCGGCATTGGGCTTTTTGGCGGTGCGGCTGTAATAAACCGTTTGCAATTTGGGAATGGTTAAACCCCGCCCAATCACATTACCGCCCACTATGATATTGAAACCATTATCCAGTTGAAAATCATTTTCGGTTTGCGAATTAAGCACCAAAACGGTGAATTTTTCTTGCTCCAATAATGAACATAATTGTGCATAAAGGTCTTCAAAATGATGAATATCGGGTTTGGTTCTTTTTAAATCATGATAGGCTACCTGAAAAAAAGATGCTAAATTATCGCCATGATTTAAAGATTGTACCAAATCATTCAAATGTTCTTTGATTTTATCGGCAAAAGCACGGTGGTCGGCAATTTTTATACTGGGGTGCAAGGCAAAATTGCAATTGGTTTTCCCACATAATTTAAATTCTGTACACGTTAATAAATAAGCCTGTAAGGCTTGTAATACGCCATCGGATATTTCCGCACTGCCGTCTTTCATTTCCATTAATTCATTATCCACAAATCGCACAATATAACTGGGTGGTTCGCTGAATACGAATTTTCCACCAACATAATTTTCGCCAGCCTGAAAATAATGCACAAATTCAGGTTGCCCATTGGATTGCTGATTTTGTAGCAATAATGCTTGTGGTGTAGCAGTTAATTGAATAAACAGGCTTTGGCAACAGGCATTTTTGATGTCATTTAGATGGTGATTGATGGTGCTGCGTTCTTTGGCTTGATTGGCATGGGTATTTAAGCTGGCGGCATCGGCTTCATCGTCAATAATAATCAGTGGATAGCCTTTTAAATGCGCTTTGCTTTGAAATACATTACGCCAACGCTGTAAAATCTTTGCATTTTTCTTGATGACAATCATGATGGGTTTATTTTGTTTTAAATTATCGTCAAGCAAATTGTCGTGATGTTCATCTAATACCGTAAATTGGCTCAAACTGGATTTGGCACGATTAAGCGTTTGCATTTGTAAATCCATGCTATCGGTGGTCAAATATAAAAAGATTTGGTAATCACGCTGTGCCAATGCGCTGGCAATACCAAAAACTTGCGCAGTTTTGCCACTTTGTACATTGCCCACCAATAACACATTTTGGGATTTTTTCGGTGTGATGTGGTCTAATTTTTCTAAAAATTCAGTTGTCGTATTTTTTACCGATTGAGCCAATTCTGGAGGATTGAGTTGATTTAAATAGGTTTGCAGCATGATTTATTCCCCTTTGCCTTTAAAAGACAATAGCCAAATATCGGGATTATCAGTTGAGCGTAATTCCATATTATGATTTCCATATTCACGCAAAACATCATCGGTAATCATTTGCCCTGTTTTCAGGCAGCCTGAAACTTCTAAACGCCCTTTTATCCATTTTCCTAATGTTTTTAAATCGTTTTCAGAACGAAAGTTTTTGGCAAAATCACCTGAGGTTTTGCATTGAAATTGCCAACCATCATCGGTAATCACGGTAAAAGTTTTGTGGCGCGGATAACCATCTAATTGTGTAATCTCATTAGATACAATCAATTCCACTTCATACCAAGGACGTGGTTTGACAAAGCCACGTTTATCTTTGCGACCTTCGCCAAAAAAACAATTTAAATTACTTTTTTCTTTGGTTTTCGCTTGAATGGCAAATTTATACTGTGAAGTCTGACTGAAAAGTGTAGCAACTTTATTTTCATCAACTTTCTCCACGCCCAAGCAATTTTCTAAATGCACATTATGTGGCTTGAAAAGGGTTGGCTCATTAGCTTGATGAATGGGTGTACCTAATTTTTCAATGGTGTCTTGAATATTGTTTCGCAATTGCAAAGCGCTTTGTGTCTCATCAAGATGAAACATGGTTTCATAAGTGCGCTCTAAATTATCCCAAAAACACGTTAAATTGGCCGAACCAATTAAGCCATCATATTTATCCTGATTTTTAAAGGAATACATTTTGCCGTGAAATTTGGTAAAAGGCGAAACATACACCGCACCGCGTTTTTCGCTTGATAAAAAATCATGCAATTCACGCAAACTTTTGTATTGTGGTAAGCTAAATCCTTCTAAATAATGCATACCGACCAATAAATCGATTTTTTGAATTTTCTTGTTTAATTCCAAAATTTTGTGTAATTCTTTAACGGCATCATTGGAAACATAGCCTGTTGCCATTAATACTTCATCAGCTGATTTAAACAAATCAAACCAAAGCGCATTGAGTGATTTATCGGTAATTTTAGCAGGGTGTAAATTGGAAAATACAGTTTTCATTTTTTACCCCCACGAATTGTGCTTAATCTTTTATCAAATAAAATGGCTTTTTCTTGTGCCAATTTTTCATGCAAATCTACTTTTTTATAAGAGCCTGTAAAAATCGGCAAAAGTGCTTTGGCAACTTCAACCACGCCTAATGGCGGAACGGCATTGCCGATTTGTCGGCGCACTTCGGTAGTCGAACCAATAAATTCAAAATCATCGGGGAAGCTTTGTAACCGTGCACGTTCACGATTGGTAAAAGGGCGTGGCTCGGGATAATGATAACCCCATGTTCCACCACCGCCTGCCGCGATAATGGTTTTGGACGGCTCATCACGGTGCATACGGCGATAAACATGGCTAATCATGCCTTTTACATATAAAGGGTGTTCGGGCGGAATATCGGTAAAATTGCCTCCTTCAGGTATAAGTTCCAGCATTTTGCGAGTTTTTTCGCTGATATTAAGCAATTCTTGATTTTTTGCCCATGCAGGAATATTTTGCATGGCTTGTCCAGCTGTGCAATAGGGCTTTAGGCTACCTGAAACTTTATCGGAGCTGGTATGGGTGGGCATTGGGTGCTGAAAATCAAAACCTGTATCCAATCGAATACCAACGATTAAAACGCGCTCACGAAATTGGGGTACACCAAATTCCGCAAAATTATAAAGTTTGGCAGAAACAAAATAACCGCAATTTTCAAAATCAGTAATGATTTGTTGAATGGCTTTTTTCTTATTGGCGGTTAATAAACCTTTGACATTTTCTGCTACAAATACTTTGGGCTTTTTCGCATTCACAAAACGCAAAAAACTTTTGTATAAATTACCTCGTTCGCCATTTAATCCAGGTTGTTTCCAAATCATGGAAAAATCTTGGCATGGAAAGCCACCAAGAATAATGTCGCAATCGGGAATATTTTTGTCATTGGGGTCAATTTGTTCAATATCGCCTTCAATAATGACATCGCCAATGTTTTTGCGGAATGTTTGGCAGGCAAAAGGGGAAAAATCATTCGCCCAAATGGTTTCATAACCTGCCATGTGAAAGCCTAAATCCAAGCCACCACAGCCTGAAAATAAGGAGAGGATTTTGGGTTGGAAAAGAGAGGGTTGTTTAGTCATGGGAGTTTGCTCCCATGATGGATTTAGGATTTAGTTTGGCGTTTGGCG
>JAUNEA010000011.1 GCA_030525785.1 Cardiobacteriaceae bacterium | reverse complement strand
TCATCGTCAGGGTTTTTTTACTAAGCCCCAGATACAATCTGGGGCTTTTTTTATGATTCTATAGCATAGCACTTTAGATAAAAATTGCTTAGCGTAAGATAACCTTTTCTTTTTAAGATGGCATAACCTAAACTATTTGTTATTATTAGAATTACATTGAGTTTATTAAGGGGATATGAGAAAATAGACAGGCCTATCTTGAACCTATTGAGGAATATCTCATGAAAAGACTAAGTCTATTGGCAGGCGCTTTATTTTCCTTGAGCGCATGTTTGGAAAATGTGACAGAGAATAAACAAGAAGATTCTGCAACTTCTACTTCGGCCTTAGAAGGCTTTAAACTTGGGATTGTGGTTTCTTCCGATTTGCCCAACGTTTATTTTGACCGAGCAGCTAATGGGGCTGCACGGGAATTTATTGAGCAACATCCCGAAATGCAAATAACGTTTAAAAATGCTAATGATGACTTTGAAACACAAAAGTCACAGATTAAGGAAGAATTGGATCGGGGTGTGCAAGCGCTCGTGTTGCATATTGGTGGTATGAGCCAGAATCAAACAGCAGAAATTGTTAGTATGGTCTGTAATGCAAAAGTGCCAGCTGTTTATCATAACGTTGCACCACGAGATGAGATATTATCAAGCTGCCCAATTGCTTATTTTGTTGGCTCAGATAACATCGATATTGGAGTTTCTCAAGGTTTGGCGGTGATTAACGCTTGGAGAAATAACCCTGATTGGGATAAAAATGGCGATGGGGTGATTCAGTTTGCGCAAATTTGTTTAGCTGAAAAGTGGGCACCAGGCTTAGAACGCAATGGCTGGACACACAGTACGATTCGTAATTACCCACAATTAAGCTTAGAAGCAGAGCAATTATTTGGCGTTTATCCTGGTTTCCAATACAAACAAGAAGATTTTGATGTTGCTGTCGAAGGTTGGAAACAAGATCCTCGCTTTGAAGAGCTGGAATTGATTTTATCTTGTGCAGATGGTTTGACCGATGGATTGGTACAAAGTTTGAAGAAGCATAATCTGAAATATCCAATTTTTAGCATGGAAGGTTCAGAGTGGGCGAGAGAAGCGGTATCTAAAGGCGAAATTGTGCATACCGTTCCCTTCCAATTGCGTGAAGAAGTGCATGCAGCGATTAATTTAGCTCTTAATTTAGCATTGCCTCGCCCATTAGAAACGGACGTACCTTTTTTGATTAAAGATAAAAAAGTACGCGTTGGTGCGGGCAAATAAGATGAAAAATGTTAGTGACTTTTTAACTGATTAATTAAAATTAAGGTATTTTATTTCGTCTCAGTAGACCCAAAAGCCTCAAATTATGGTAATTTGAGGCTTTTTATGGGATAGGTATGAGCGAATTTATGGATTATGTGATAGAGCAATTGCGCCCATTGCAACCTATTTCGGTAAAACGGATGTTTGGTGGTAGTGGATTGTTTTATCAACAGAATATGTTTGCATTGTTTTACGATGAGCAACTTTACATTAAAGCTGATGATATAAGCAAAGCGCTTTTTATACAAGAAGGTTGCGAGCGTTTTTCCTATTTCATCACACGCGACCAGAGAAGACAACGTATAGAATTGAATTACTATCAAATTCCAGATGAGGTTATAGATGATAGCGAAGCGCTTTTGTATTGGGCTCAGTTAGGGATTGAGGCAAGTTTAAGAAATTTTAAGAAATCGTGAGATTTATAATTCGTTTGGCATGATATATGCGTTATTTTTCAATAAATAGGAGAGGAGCAATATATCATGAGAATCAGACGACAGCGAGGTATGAATTTATTGGAAGTAGTGGTTTCCATGCTGATTATTGGTATCGTTTTGGCGATGAGCGTTTCTATGATACAAACGAGTGTTCGGTTTGGAGAAAGTGCAGCTTATACTAGTGCTGCCCAAATGCAGGCACAATCATTGGTGGATAAGATTCGGGTTAATGCTTCGGCCGCGAAGCATTATATGTTTCAAGAATCGGGCATAAATGAGCAAAAACTCCGCCACTTTGCTAAAGCTACAGAAGAAGAGAAAAGCGCTTTGTATCGTTCGATTAATATGCAATCTTTACAAAATTGTGAACGGGACTGTAAAACCCCTGAATTGTTAGCAAAAGCTGATATTCAATCCTGGCAAAGCGCTTTGGAAGATTCTTTACCTTTACCACGTTTTCAATTGTTGCCTAGCGATTTGGGACATGAGAATTATTTATTGGCGATTTTTTGGAGTTATAACTCTGAAGATGCTTTGTCTGCTGAACGGCGACAAGAGAAATACGGCAATGATTTGCGTATAGGAGGCATCGTTGTTCCTTTCTCGCTATAATTCTCCACCGAAAAAGCGCTTTGATCGTGGTGTTATTCTACTGACTTGTATGGTGTTTTTGCTGGTATTGTTATCCATGCTACGTTTCACTGTCACCAGTAGCCGTCTGGAAGAACAGAAAGCCAGTATAGATTTGGATTTAACCTTAGCGCGAGAGAGTTCGCGCTCTGTTTTTAATTATGTGGAGTATTATTTACTCAAGCAAGGTGAAGCTTATTGCCTATTGCGTAAAGAAGCAGAAAATGTGAACTGCCAGCAAGAAGCTGCTTCTTATTTATCACAATTGATGCGTTTGCCCAGCGAAACCATTACTCAGCTGGATTTGCCTACATCAGATAATCTACCACCCCTCAAAGCGCTTTGGCAGCAGGGATTCTATACGGGCGACTATCTGAACGAACATTACCCTCAATGCCAACCTTTGTGGATTTGTGTGTCTTGGGGACGTGAAGCAAAGCAAGCTGAAGATGCTGCTGATGATCAACGACGCCAAGCAAAAATAAAGTTAGATAACCCTTTGAAGACATTGGAGTGTTTATCATGCAATAACAGTGGTGAGCGAGTACCACGTTTTGTGGTGGAGCGTTTATTGCCAAACGAACTGACTTTGGCGGAAGCTGACCAAAAAACCTTAGATAATGTGGTCATTTTGCGCGTTACTGCACTGGGCTTTGGGCGTGGTGATGCTAAAGATAGCCAGTTAAGCAATCTCATGATGCAAGGAACGTATGCGCTTTACTGAACAACGTGGCTACACTTTGTTGGAGATGATAACAGTAGTACTGATTTTTTCGGTTCTGGTGGCGATGGCTTCTCCGTTTTATCAATCTTTGATAGTGAGGGAAAAAGTACGTAGCGCCACGAATCAATGGCAAAGCGCTTTTTTCTTAGCTCAGCGAGAGGCTATGCGTTTGAAAGAAACGGTGACTTTATGTGGTAGTAGTGATGGTAAAAGTTGTAACCATGCTAAAGATTTCAGTAAAGGTTGGATTATTATCAAAAGTAGTGAGCCACGCATTATTCAAGATACGATGTTTGGCGATTTGAGGCGTTCGTTGAATGAACAAGCCGTGCTGATTCGGATTGAATCTGCGCGAAGCTTTACGCGTGGTATCGAATTTCAAGCCAATGGGCGTATCAATAACCAACAAGGCACAATCAGCATTTGTTCCTCTGATGGTAGCCATTGTCGTTTTTTGAAAATCAGTTTAGGTGGGCGTTTGGAAGGCTCAGCAACAAGGAGTTGAACTGTGCAAAATCGGCAGCACAAAGGCTTTACCTTAATTGAACTGATGGTGGTTGTGGCAATTATTGGCATTTTATCGATGTTGGCTTTGGGGCATTATCAGCGTTATGCTTTGCGAGCTTATCGACAAGAAGCCCAAAGCGCTTTGGAAACTGCCGCTCAGCAAATGCAAAAGAATTACACCGAAACACGCCGTTGGCATCAGTTGCCTAATGGTCAAGCTATCACACATTCAACCTTAGAAGATTGGGGGATTTATGATGTGAGTAGCCGTTATCGCGTGGATTTTTCAACCTTGCCCAGTGAGCAAGGATATGTGTTACGCGCGACAGCGCAGGGCATACAGCGTAAAGATACGTGTAAAGCGCTTTTCATCACCCAGAGTAATATGCGCATGGCAAATGTGCAAAGCATTGAAGAGCCCGTGCCACACAGTAGCCGTACGCTGGCAACTCAAGAATGCTGGAATTAGCGAGGGATTGATGTCATCACAGTATTTAGACAGACAGCATTTAAAGATTGTATTGGCGGTAGTTGAGCAGGGCAATATCACACGAGCAGCAGAGAGGCTACATTTAAGCCAAAGCGCTTTGAGCCATAGTATCCGCCATTTGGAAAATCATCTGAACATCAAAATATGGCGTAAAGAAGGACGACAATTAGAGCTTACGCCAGCAGGTCAAAAGCTTTATCAATTTGCGCAGAAGATTTTGCCACAGTTTGAATACTTGGAGAATCATTTGAAAGACCACGTGCGAGGGCGTGTGGGCTTTTTGCGTGTTGGCATGGAATGTCACCCATGTTATCAATGGCTATTGCGGATTGTGGCAGATTATTTGCGGATTTTTCCACAAGTTGATGTTGATGTTCGCCAGCAAGTGAAATTCAAGGGAGCAGAAGCGCTTTTGGCGTATGAAGTGGATATGTTGATTACGCCTGACCCCATCACTTTGCCACGCCTCACTTTTTTGCCCGTGTTTCCGTATGAACAAGTGCTGGTGGTTTCAGAAAAACATGCATTAGCTGCGAAAGAGGCAATTTCAGCTCAGGATTTGTGTGATGAGATTTTGATTACTTACCCTGTGCCAAAAGAGCGATTGGATATTTTTTCGCGTTTTTTATGGCCTAATCAAGCTGATGTTTGGCAACACAAAACTTCAGAAACCACAGAAATGATGTTGCATTTGGTAGCAGAGAATCGAGGGGTAAGCGCTTTGCCCTTGTGGTTGGTGAAGCAGCAGGCTTCACATTTGCCGATTAAAACCTTGAGATTGGGAGATGGTGTATTCAAGCATATTCATTTAGGTATGCGCGATGCGGATATGGATTTGGATTACATCAAAGGTTTTATTGAGTTGGCACAACAACAGAAAAGAAATGCTTGACAAAGCATTTTAATAGGCGTATCATCTCCACCTGTTGCCCAGATGGCGAAACTGGTAGACGCAAGGGACTTAAAATCCCTCGGTAGAAATACCGTGTCGGTTCGACTCCGACTCTGGGCACCACCTTCATAGAAAAGAAAAACAGCAGCAATCAAGCTGCTTTTTTTATGCCTGAATGTTTGATGAATAGCACGGCTCCTTAAGCTGCCAAATACTGCGAACGAGAAATCCACCACCTTCTTACCAAAGCGCTTTGTTCTGTTGGTGAGAGTGTTGCAAAATAGGAACCAAGCTTGGGTAACAGTGCTTCATCGCGTGGCAATTCTGCCATCAAAAAACCTACCGCTCCTGTTTGTCGTGTTCCCAGCAATTCACCTGCTCCACGCAACAATAAATCCTGTTCTGCAATCCAAAAACCATCATGACTTTGACGCATAATATTCAGCCTTGATTTTGCGACATGTCCCAGCGGTTCTTGATACAACAGCACACAATGCGCTTGTTCTTTGCCACGCCCCACGCGTCCTCGCAATTGATGCAATTGGGATAAGCCGAATCGCTCCGCATTTTCAATCACCATAATGTTAGCATTGGGAACATCAACGCCGACTTCAATCACAGTCGTTGCCACCAACAGTTGTACATCATTGTCCACAAAGCGCTTCATGGTTGCTTGGCGTTCAGCGGTGGGCATACGTCCGTGAACCAAGCCAATAGTTACTTGTGGCAAAGCGCTTTGCAATTGTGCAAATGTTGCCTCAGCATTTTCACATTCGAGCATCTCGCTTTCTTCAATCAAAGGGCAAACCCAATACGCTTGCTTACCTGTTGCACACAACTCGCCCAAACGGCGCATAATGGCAAAGCGCTTTTCTCGATTCATCACACTGGTTTGAATAGGCTTACGACCTTTAGGCAAGCTATCGATGATGGATAAATCCAGCTCACCATAATGACTCATCGCGAGGGTGCGTGGAATGGGAGTAGCGGTAAGAATGAGTTGATGAGGCGTGCGGCGGTGGTTTTTTTGTTGGAGTTGTAAACGCTGATGCACGCCAAAGCGATGTTGTTCATCGATAGCAACCAGCGCCAAATCGTGATATTGCACTTGTTGCTGAATCAGGGCATGTGTGCCGATAATCAGTTGAGCTGCTCCACTTTGAATGGCTTGGAGATGATTCCTCTTTTCGGAGGTTTTTTGTTTGGAGCTTAGGAGAACACAACTGATGTCGAGCGATTGAGCAAAGCGCTTTAGATTGAGGAAATGTTGTTCGGCGAGTAACTCGGTTGGGGTCATGAGGGCAGCTTGTTTCCCAGCTTCAATCGCTTGCAAACAGGCAGCAAAGGCTACCATCGTTTTCCCTGAACCTACATCGCCTTGTACCAAGCGTTGCATGGGGTGAGTTTTTTTCAAATCGTTTTCGATTTCTTGTATCACACGTTCTTGGGCATCGGTCAGTTGATACGGCAAAAGCGCTTTGAGCGCAGGCAAAAGCGCTTTGGATTTTGGGAGTTTATAGGCTTTGAGACGTGTTCGTTCAGTGCGAGCGTAAGCAATACTGGCATGATGGGCGAGCAATTCATCAACAATCAAACGCCATCTGGCAGGGTGTTCAGGTTGGAGAAGTTGGCTGGGTGAATCGTTGGGGCTGGGTTGGTGGAGGGTGATAAGAGCTTGTTTGAGTGGAAGTAGATGAAAGAGCGCGAGAGGGTCAGGTTCATCGGGGAGAGCAGAAAGCGCTTTGCTTATCCAGCTTTGCCACTGACGTTGGCTGATAGAAGGAAAGCTACGGTAAATAGGGGTGAGGGAGGATTCTAGCGTGGGCAATTGATCTTTTTTGAGCCAAGTGATGCTGGGGTGATGAAAAGAGAAACCATCGTGGTGCCAAAGCGCTTTGCCGTAGAAAAGCCCTTCACGACCTTTTGTGAACATCTTGATTTGATTGGGGTAATATTTAAACAGCAAAATCTGCATACTATGCCCTGCTTGGTCTTGAATCCGAACATTCAACACTTTGGGCGAAACACGAACCCCTACTATTTTCCCCCAAACCAAAGCGCTTTGTTCTGCTCGGAGTTGTGCAATGGGAGTAAGATGGGTTTTGTCTTCATAGCGAATGGGCAAATGAAACAACACATCGCCCCAATGATGAAACCCTGCCTGTTTTAAAATTGGCAGGGCTTTTTCGCTGACCAAATCTTCAATAGGTCTTTGAAAGGGCATAAGATTTCAAAGCGCTTTGGGCTTAGCGAGAAACCACCGCCTCAATTTCAATCAATGCACCTTTGGGCAAACCAGCCACTTGAATAGCGGCGCGAGCAGGGTAAGGAGCGTCAATCCATTTTGCCATGATTTCGTTGAGTTCTGCGAAATTGGCTAAATCCATCAAATAGATATTGAGTTTGACGGCATTGTTCAAATGGGTGCCAGCAGCTTCGCAAACGGCTTGTAAATTAGAAAATACGCGATTAGCTTGATTGGTAAAGCCTTCTTCCAATTCCATTGTTTCGGGGTTAAGTGGGATTTGACCCGATAAAAACACCAAATTCCCAACCGCTGCTGCGTGAGAATAGGCACCAATAGCTTTAGGGGCTTTGGGGGCATTGATGATTTCTTTAGACATAAGAATCTCCTGATTTGAGTGAATGGAACAGAATAAAACAGCAAAGCGCTTTGGGCTTAAGTACGGCTAAGCTTTAAGATACCCTCCACAGAGCGCAATCTCGCCATCACACGAGCCAAAGCGCTTCGATTCGCAACGCCTAAATCGATGATAAGACGCGCGGTTTTGGTTTCGGGGTGATTTTCGATTTTGAGGTTACGAATGTCGATGCTATCGCCTGTGATGTGGGTGATTTCATTGAGTAACCCACGGCGGTCAATGCAATCAATGAGCAATTGGGTAGCGAATAAGCCTTGCACTTCTTCCGCCCATTCGGCTGAAACCCAATTGCTTTGGTTGATGGATTTGGTGGTGGGACAGTCGCGGCGGTGAATGGTGATGCCATCGGTTTTGCTATCGAGAGCGCCTGTGATGGGTTCATGAGGCAGAGGGCGACAGCAGCTTGCGAGGTGAATGGTCTCATGCAAAGCGCTTTGGACTTTAATAGCTTGTGTACTGGCAGGCAACAAGGGGTAGTCATCAAACAAATGCGCTGCCAGCAAAGATGATTGGCGTTTGCCATAGCCAATTTCCGCAAACACAGTTTCTTTATCCAATTGATTTGTCAATAAATAATGCTCTAAGCGAGCTTGTATCAATACTTCATCATTCAAATAACGCGCAGCCGCTTGGGCAAAGCGCTTTTTACCCATATCGCTGGCTTGTTCAAAGCTGACTTTTTTGAAGTAATCGCGAACGGCTGTTTTAGCACGAGGAGAGGCGACTTGCTCCACCCAGCGTGGGTGTGGGTGGGCATTAGGATCGGTTTTGATGCTGACTGTTTGCCCGTGCTGCAATACTTGGGTAATGGGATAATCTCGCCCGTTTACAATCGCTGCCACGCAATGATGTCCGATGTTGGTATGAATGGCATAGGCAAAATCGATAGGGGTTGCGCCCAGAGGTAAATCAATAGGCTTGCCATCAGGGGTGAACACACGAATATCTTTTGCGCCCATCTCTGCTTTGACGGTGGCGTAAAACTCCTCAGGATCGTGGGTAAAATCTTGAATATCTTTGATACGCGTGAGAAATTCGCGCATATTTTTGTTCACATTGACGCTGTGGCTTTCTTCTTCTTGATTCAGCTGATTTTTCAGTTTTTGATGCCAGACCGCAACAATGCCCATTTCCGCCAACGCATGCATGCTGTGGGTGCGGATTTGTACGTTAAACACTTGCCCAACCTCGTTCACCACGCTGGTATGCAAGGAACGATAGCCGTTGCTTTTGGGCGAGCCAATGTAATCGTTAAGCTTGTTTTCAATGGGGCGATAACGGCTGTGGAGGCAGCCCAAAATGCGGTAACAGTTGTCGATGGAATCGGTCAAAATGCGGATAGAGTGGGTTTTCATGGACTCATGAAAGCTGCCTTTGCGTTTCATGCGTTGGTAAATATTGCTCAAATAACGAGGGCGTAACTGAACGCTGGCGGAAATACCAAGCGCTTTGAACAGTGGCTCAATTTCCTGATGCATCGCTTTAACGCTGGATTCTTGGCGCTTGCGAGTTTCTTGGGCTTTGTAATGATGGTTGATGACAGCGTAGCGCCAAGGAAATAAATAAGAAAATGCCAAATCCTCCAATTCAATCCGAAACAAAAATAGCCCCAAGCGGTCAGCAATAGGAACATAAATATCCATGGTTTCTTTGGCAATGCGCTTTTGTTTGTCGGGTCTGTCTTTGAAGGCATCTAAGGTTTGCAGATTATGCAGACGGTCAGCGAGTTTAATCAGAATCACGCGTGGGTCTTTGGCGCAAGAAATCAAGAGATGGCGGAACGTTTCTGCTTGAACCACCAAAGGGCCTTTGTGCTTGAGTTCATAAAGCTTGCTCACGCCATCAACGATATTGGCGACTTGTAAGCCAAAGTGTCTTGTCATCTGTTCTTTGGTGACGGGCGTATCTTCCAGCACATCGTGTAACAAGGCAGCTTGTAAGACAGGCACATCAAATCGGCTTTTTGCCAAAATCAATGCTACTTGAATGGGGTGGGTAAAATAAGGCTCGCCTGATTTGCGTTTTTGCCCATCGTGGGCTTGTGCGCCAAAAACTGCTGCCGCCAGAACCTTCTCCACATCAGAGGGGTTAAGATATTGGCTGATAGCCTGTTCAAGTAGTTGATAATGCTCGTTTAATAACTCAGAGCCATAAAATTCAGCAAAGGGATTAGAAACCAGAGGATAAGACACAGGCATGATGATTAGCTTTCCGTATTCAATAAATGAGAGATGCTGGCTTTTCGTTCGGCGATTTCGCGCAAAGCTAAGATGGTGCTTTTGTTGCCTTCGTTGTTCACCAATGGTTGATGCCCTGTGGAAATTTGACGCGCACGTTTAGAAGCTGCCAACACCAAACGAAAACGGTTGTTTTCTTCTTGTAAGCAATCTTCGATAGAAACATTTTTAGACATGGTCATACTCCTAAATAAAGAAACAATCGCCTATTTAACAGGATTTAACAGGCATTTGGGATAAAGATTTTAGCAAAATAATGAGGGGATAGCTTAGAAATTCTGTTATCACCAAATGCTTGGTGTGTCATCAATAACAAAGCGCTTTGGTGGATTTCCAAAGCGCTTTGCTCAAGAGGAGGATTTAAGGTTCATTACGCAGCTTTGCCTTTGCATTTGGCAATGAGCTTGTGGAAAAGCGCTTTGTCTTCCCAATAAACCAAAGCACCAATAATGGCGATTAAGAAGGCTAAAATGGCGAATCGTCCCAAGCCTGCCAATTTACCCAAAATAATGCCCACTGCGCCAAAATCGGCATCGGAGAAAGTGGTGCTGGCAAAGCCCAAATCGCCTAAAATCGGCAACAACCACACGGGTAAGAATGTAATTAATAAACCTTGTAAGAATGCGCCCACAATAGCGCCCAAACGTCCGCCTGTGGCATTACCAAATACCCCAGCCGTTGCCCCGCAGAAGAAATGGGGTACCACGCCAGGCAAAATCAAGGTCATTTCCAATTTGCCCAAAATTGCTAAACCGACCAAACCAGCGCTGAAACTGGATAAAAAGCCAATCAACACCGCATTGGGCGCATAAGGATAGACAATGGGGCAATCCAAAGCAGGTTTGGCATCAGGAACGAGTTTTTGGGAAAAGCCCGTGAATGCTGGCACAATTTCCGCCAAAATCAAACGCACGCCTTGTAAAATCACAAATACCCCAGCCGAAAAGGTAATGGCTTGAATAATCGCCCAGACCAAATAATGTTGGTCTTTGGAATATTTTGCCGTAATAAATTCTGAACCTGCAGAAACCACTAAGACGATATAAATCACCATCATGGTTAAGGCAATCGAAACCGAACTGTCACGTAAGAAACTTAAATTCTTAGGCAAATTCATTTCTTCGGTGGATTTAGAAGGTAAAATTTTGTTGGTTAATTGCCCAGTCACTCCGGCCAATACATAGCCTAAAATGCTGAAGTGACCAAAAGCAATATCGTCACTGCCTGTGATTTTTCGCATATAAGGTTGAGCCAAATAGGGGAAAAAAGCCATCGTCAAACCCAATGCCAATGAACCCGTTAAAACCAACAAAATGCCTTCAAAACCAGCAACCACCAAAATCACCGCAATCATGCACGCCATATAGAACGTATGATGCCCTGTAAGGAAAATGAATTTCAGACGGGTGAAACGGGCAATGGCAATATTCGCCACCATACCAAACAGCATAATCCAAGCCGTTGCTGAGCCATATTTTTCAATCGCCATCGAAACAATGGCTTCATTATTGGGTACAACCCCTTGAATGTGATAGGCTTCTTTAAAGATTTCTCCCAAAGGATTGAGCGAACCCAATAAAATGCCCGCACCACCGCCTAAAACGATAAAGCCCAAAATGGTTTTAATGGTTCCTTTAATAATATCGGGCAAACTTTTTTTCTGCGCCACCAAGCCGATTAAGGCAATCATACCGACCAAAATAGACGGTACTTTTAAAATATCTACAATGAATTGCATGATTATCCTCTTTTGAAATATTCGCTTAATTTTTCTTCGTATTCTGAAGCGCTCATGAGATTTTTCATCACAATGGTTTTGTTTTTATCCAAACTGGCGCTTTGGGCAATATCTGCACCCATCACAAACAAATCAGCATCATCATTACCCGTTACCGATAAATCCGAATGCCCCACTTCTGCCTCAATGCCCAATTTAGAAAGCGCTTTTTTGAGGTTCATTTCCATCAAAAAACTACTGCCCAAGCCATGGGCGCAAACCGCTAAAATTTTCATCGTACTCCTTCCAAAGTTGTGAGATTGAGCGATTATTGTAGCTTAATTTTTTATCATCTTTTGCCCATAACAACGCCTCAAAGCGCTTTGTATGCTTGGGTCATCATGACTATGAAAGCTTTTCACCAACAAGCTTTTTTCGCTATGATGCAAGGCTTGTGTGCAAACAATATGACAGAAAGATGAACATGATGACATCGAATTGCGTTGGCGCAAGAGCATAAGGAAAAATCAGCGGAGAGAGGCAAATGGCGTTGTTAGAAGTACAAAATTTAAGCGTAAGCTTTGGCGATAAAGAGGTGGTGCGCGATATTTCTTTTTCATTGGAACAGGGCAAAACGCTAGCCATTGTGGGTGAAAGTGGCTCGGGCAAATCGGTGACCTCAAGTGCCATCATGCGTCTTTTGGGCTGGCAAGGTGGGCGAATTAGCGCAGGCGAGATTTGGTTTGAACAGAAACAAGCTGATGGCAGCCCAAAGCGCTTTGACCTCGCAAAAGCCTCCGATGAAACCATGCGCCATATTCGTGGCAAAGAAATCGCCATGATTTTCCAAGAGCCGATGACTTCGCTTGACCCTGTTTTTACCGTTGGGCATCAGATTGCGGAAGTTCTGGCTTTGCATCGTGGTTTGAAGGGTGAGGCGGCGGAGCATGAAGTGGTGCGATTGTTGGACAGCGTGCATTTGCCCAATGCCAAAGCGCTTGCCAAACGCTATCCTCATCAACTTTCAGGCGGTATGCGGCAGCGGATTATGATTGCGATGGCGGTGGCGTGTCGTCCAAGTTTGTTGATTGCCGATGAACCGACTACCGCTTTAGATGTCACCATTCAGGCGCAAGTTTTGCAGATTTTGCGCGAGATGCAGCAAGATTTGGGTATGTCGATGATTTTCATCAGCCACGATATGGGTGTGGTTTCGGAAATGGCGGATAGCTTGCTGGTGATGCGGCGCGGTGATGCGGTGGAATACGGCATTGCGCGAGACATCATTCTCTCGCCCAAAGCGCTTTATACCCAGCAGTTGTTGGCAGCGGTTCCACAAATTGGCGCGATGCAAGGCACGGATTTGCCCGCCAAATTCCCTGTTTTAGAAACCATAGACGAGGCGCAAAGCGCTTTGTCTGTTGAAGTGGAACATCAGGAGACAGAAGATACTCCTTCTATTGGAGTGCAAGCTGAAAGTTCGCAACAAAGCGCTTTGCCTGAAAGAAGGGAACCTTTGGTGGAATTACAAAAAGTCTCCACCCATTACCCCATTCATAGTGGCTTTTTTGGGCGATTGACGCATAAAGTTTATGCTGCGCATGAGGTTTCATTGAAGATTTTTGCTGGTGAAACACTGGCGCTGGTGGGTGAGAGTGGTTCGGGTAAATCAACCATTGGGCGTACTTTGCAACAATTGGTCAAACCCACTTCAGGGCGAGTGTTGTTTCGTGGGCAAGATGTGTTTGGGCAAAACCACGAGCGTTTCAAAAAAGACATTCAATACATTTTCCAAGACCCTTATGGCTCACTCAATCCGCGTAAAACCATTCGTGAGAGTTTGCTAGAACCGATGCGTGTGCATGGTTTGGTGAAAAATGCTGATGAGCAAGTGGGGCGTTTGATGGAAAGTGTGCATTTGCCTGCAGCGTGGGCAAAGCGCTTTCCACATGAGTTTTCAGGCGGACAGCGACAACGGATTTGTATCGCACGAGCTTTGGCAACCGAACCAGCCTTGATTATCGCTGATGAGGCGGTTTCAGCGTTAGATGTTTCGGTTCAGGCACAAGTGATTAATTTATTAATGGATTTGCAACAAGAGCGTGGTTTGGCGTACTTATTTATCAGCCATGATATGGCGGTGGTGGAGCGTGTGAGCCATCGCGTGGCGGTGATGTATTTGGGGCAGATAGTGGAGATGGGTTCACGTCGTCAGATTTTTGAGAATCCACAACACCCCTACACAAAGCGCTTATTGGCTGCTGTGCCGCAGATGAACCCAGACCGCGAACCCACACGCGTGGAATGGAGTGGCGATATTCCTAGCCCAATTCGTGCTGCCAATGATCCACCTGTGGTGAAGCAATACCACGAAGTGGAAAGTGGGCATTTTGTGGCAGTGGGGTAACGAAATGCTTCTGGGCTGGGGTGCAGGGGTTGAAAACCCCTGCTGGGGCGTGGGGCAACGCCCCACAAGCAGAATATCAAAGCGCTTAGGGAGGCTTTAGCCCCCCAAAGCGCTTTGTTGTTGTACTTGGGGGACTTTGTCCCCCAAACCCCCGACAAGGGGTCTAAGACCCCTTGACCCCAATTCGGAGCCTTCGTCCCCCACACCAACTTTTTAACCAACCAACGGAGAAACAACATGAAACTTCTAAAAAAAATCACGTTAAGCATGGCATTAGCGCTTGGCAGTGCATACGCCGCCCCCCATGAACTCACCGTAGCCCAATCAGGCGATCCTGGTAGCTGGGATCCTATCGATACCTTTATGGTGGCATGGGCATCAGCTGGCGCGAGTTTGTTTGATGGTTTGGTTTTGCGTGATGAAAATTTGCAAATCCAACCTGCATTGGCGGAAAAGTGGGAAGAGTTGGACGGTGGAAAGCGCTTGCGTTTTTACTTGCGTCAAGGCGTTCAATTCCACAATGGAGAAGCATTTAATGCTGAGGCGGTGAAATTTAGCTTTGAACGTCTACTTGGTGAAGATGGTAAGAAAGGGCCACAGCGCTCCAATTACACCGCTATTGATAAAGTAGAAATCGTTGATGATTACACAGTGGATTTGGTGCTTAACACTATTGACCCTGTCTTAATGACCAAACTCTCAGGCTATGGTGCAATGATTGTGCCACCCAAATACATTGCTGAAAAAGGAGATGAGTATTTCAACGTTAATCCTGTTGGCACGGGCGCGTTTAAGTTTGAATCCTACAAAGGTGGCGATCGCTTGGTTTTAACCGATAATCCCAATTACTGGGGTGGTGCACCGAAGCTGAAAAAACTCACTTACCGCTTTATCAAAGAAAGCGCAACAGCTTTGGCAGAATTGCAGGCTGGGCGCGTTGATGTGTGGCACGATGCCAGCATTGCTTCCGTGCCTGTGATTGAGAAATCCAAAGACCATCAAGTGATTGCGGTTACAGGCCCAACCATTATGTCTTTACAATTCAATCTCGAAAACGGCATCACCAAAGATGTACGCGTGCGCAAAGCGCTTAATATGGCGGTGGATAAGCAAATGCTGATTGATGCTTTCTTGGCAGGCTACGCCAGCCCCATCAGCTCCATTCAAAGCGCTTTGAGCTTTGGTTACGATGAAAATCTCAAAGGCTATCCTTATGACCCAGCAGGTGCAAAAAAATTGCTGGAAGAAGCAGGCGTTCCTAAAGGTACGAAAATCACTATTGATTATCGCGCCAACAATGCCACCTTTGGCGAAATTGTCCAAGCGATGACGGCATTTTTCCAAGAGATTGGGCTTGATGCCAGCGTGAATCCTGTTGAAGATGGCTTATTCTTGAATGATATGGTTCCCAATGGTAAAACCCACGAACTCTTCCAATTCGGCTGGGGCGGCTGGACATTTGATTTTGATAACACTGCTTACCTTACTTATCACACAGGCGAAAAATGGAATCCCTATCTCAAATCCGAAAAAATGGACGCACTCTTGGAGCAGCAACGCCAAAGCGCGAACCAAGAAGAACGCCTGAAACTTTTGCGTGAAGTAGCACAACTTGCCCATGATGAAGCCTATCACTTGCCCCTCTATAACCCCAAAGCGCTTTATGGCGTGAGCAATAAAGTGAAGGGATTCTTGGCAGCGCCTGATACACGCGTGCGTTATTTCCAAGCAGATGTTGAGTAATTTATGCCAATCTTTGCGTATTTGAGTCGGCGCTTGGTGCAGGCATTGTTTGTGATTGTGGCGGTGTCGCTTTTGGTGGCACTTGCCATACGGCAAACAGGCGACCCAGCGGTGATGATGCTCAGCCAAAGCAGTGCGATTAACCAAGAGGATATTGAAAATATTCGACAAGCTCTGGGTTTGAACCAACCGTTTCTCGCGCAATACACCCAATTTATGGGTGGATTGTTAAGTGGCGAAATGGGCAACAGCTTTTTCAGAGGAGCCATTGCTCCTTTGATGCTGGAGGCGATGAAGGCTTCAGGCATTTTAGCGATACTCTCGCTTTCTTTTTCCCTCATGCTTTCTTTGCCATTGGGTATTTATGCCGCCGTGCATCGTGGTTCATGGGGCGACCAAGCGGTGCGCGTGTTCAGCTTAATTGGTTTGTCGTTCCCCAATTTCTGGCTGGGGATTATGCTGATGTTGTGCTTTTCGGTATGGCTCGGTTGGCTACCACCCTCAGGCTTTGAAGGCTGGCAAAGCGCTTTGCTGCCTGCCATCACAATTGGCTTGATTTTGACCGCTAGCAACGTACGCCTTGTTCGCTCTGCCATGCTGGAAACCTTATCCAAACAACATATTATGGTTGCGCGAGCTAAAGGTTTGAGCGAGAACAGCGTGATTTACAAACATGCTCTGCGTAACAGTGCCATCACCATCATCACTTATCTGGGCTTGCAATTCGGTAGCCTCTTGGGCGGTATGGTGATTGTCGAAATGGTGTTCAACTGGCCGGGCATGGGAACGCTGGCGATTGAAGCCATTGCCCAACGCGATTACCCAATTTTACAAACGGTGATTACCGTTTCTGCGATGGCAATTGTGGTGGTGAACCTGCTGGTCGATGTGGCTTATGTGCTACTCGACCCGCGTATTCGTTTGGCAAACTAAGCGCTTTGGAACCATCGGTGGCTCTTATTTGTGGGGCTTTGCCCCACGCCCCAGCAGGGGTCTGAGACCCCTGCACCCGCAACTTATCGAGACAGCGCCCCCCACATGCGTGGGGGGCGCTGTCTCGAAAAACTGGGGTCAAGGGGTGTAACACCCCTTGTAGGGGGTTTGGGGGACAACGTCCCCCATAAACAAGAGTAACCTATCGTACTAAAGCATTGAGTTGTCAATCCAATAGGAGGAATAGAGATGAAAGCCTTTAAGCGCTTTGAATTTATATTAGGAGCCAGTCTGTTGTTGGTGATGGGTGGTTTGGTTTTGTTTGCCCCTGTTTTCTTTCCTGATGGTGGTAAAACGATGAACTTTGCTGCACGTTTGACTGCCCCTTTTCACGAAACTTTTTGGCTTGGCACGGATACGATGGGTCGCGATGTCTTAGCTCGTGTGGCAACAGGTGGGAAGGTTTCGTTTATCGTGGGGGTACTAAGCGCTTTGGGCGCGGTGAGTTTGGGTACAGTGGTTGGGCTGTTGGCAGGTTATTATCGCGGTTGGTGGGATACGATTTTTATGCGTCTTGCAGATATTCAGCTAGGCTTGCCGTTTATTCTCATGGCGATGACGATTATTGCCATCATTGGGCCAGGCTTATGGCAGATTGTGATTTTGATGATGGTGGCGCAGTGGGTGCAATATGCGCGGTTGATACGTGGTGCGGTGTTATCGCTTCGTGAGGCGGAATATGTGTTGGCGGCGAAAAGCTATGGTTTATCGAATGTAAAAATCATGTTCCGCCATATTTTGCCCAATGCGCTTGGGCCTTTAATTATTTTGATGACGCTGAATGTGGCGAACAATATCTTGCTCGAAAGTAGCCTGACCTTCTTAGGCTTGGGCTTAGACCCTTTAACACCCAGCTGGGGCGGTATGCTGGCAGATGGTAGAAACTACATTCAGACCGCGCCGTGGGTCACCATCTTTCCAGGCTTGGCGATTATGTTTACCGTGCTGGGCTTGAATTTATTGGGCGATTGGTTACGAGATTATCTTGACCCTTTGGGGCGAGCAGAGGATAAAGCATGAAAACAGTATGGCTTTTTAACACGCGTGAGGAACGCAAAGCGCTTTCTGCCCAAAATCCAGAGATAAGTTACAAAAGTGCTTACAAAGCGCTTTTATGTGAGGTTTTGGAGCGTGATTTGCTGGTGGGGCAAGCGGCGGTGACGTTGTATTACCCTGTTGTGGAGGGCGATGAGCCTTTGCGTTTTCGTTTGGAAACTTATCCTTTACAGGCGCTCTATCCTGATTGTGAGATAGCGTTTGTGGCGGAGAAAAGCGCTTTGGGCGAAAACGGTGGTGTGTATTACCGCTTGGTGTTTGCAGATGGGCGTGAGGAAAAAATCTTTGCGCCTGTGCGCTGGAAAGATAAAGCTGATGGAACGCGAGAATTGGCAGCAACAGCATGGCAATGTGATGAAAACGGTTCTTTCCCACAACAAAGCGCTTTTGAGGATTTGTATGACCAAGCCTGCGAGCTTATCAACACCATACCCTTGAGCGAATTAAGCGATGGCAAAACCCAAATCCGTTTCGACATCACCCTCACAGGCACAGATGAGCCTCTCAATATTGGGCATGAGCATCTCTCACTTGCTGAAGCTTTGCATGAGGAGATTTATTTCAGTGGGTTGGAGATATTGGAAAAGCGCTTTGGCGTGGGCAATCGGCGTTTGCGGGCTGGGCAGATTTTGCCTGTGGTTCGTTATGGTGCAGAGGATTCTTTTAAAGTCACCATCAGTGCTGAGCCATCAGCTTATGCAGAACAAGCGGAGCGTTCAACCCTTGCTGATGAACACTGCAACAAAGCGCTTTGCCCACAAGCTTTGGCGTGTGAAGTGGAAAGATTGGGCGGAAAGCGCTTTGATGGCGTGAGTGTGCAGGGGCGAGCATTGTACGGCGTACTCATCAACGAACATCTCCCTCAAGCCTTCGCCCTTTCCGCTGGGCAACATGCCAATGAATCGAGTGGTGTTGTGGGGGCGTTACGTGCTGCCAAAGCGCTTTGTGAAGCTGGCGACATTGGTTTTTCGTACCGACCGCTGGGCAATCCTGATGGCTATGCTGCTTTTTTGCATCTCTGTTACCATGCTCCTAATCATATGCATCATGCCGCACGTTACACCGCTGCTGGTTGTGATTTGGCGTACGGCGATGCGGAGCCGCTGTTGCCTGAGTACGCCCACACCCAAAACGCCAAAGCGCTTTTGCCTCAAGCATGGTTGCATCTTAATCTACACGGCTACCCAGCCCATGAATGGACGCGCCCCTTGTCTGGCTATGTACCGCGCCATTTTGCACGCTGGACAATCCCCAAAGGCTTTTTCATCATCATTCGTTACCGCAAAGACTACAAAGCCCAAGCCGAAGCCGTGCTACAAAGCGCTTTGGCGGCGGTGATGAGTTATGCGCCACAAGTTGAGCAAAACCTCGCGATGGTTAAAGCTTATTTGGACACCGTTGGCGAGGCGGATTTTCCGATTTATGAAGGCGTGGTACCGTATTCTTTTGATGAATACGAAAACATGGATTATGGCGTGGAGCTGATTACCGAAGCGCCTGATGAAACTGTGAGTGGCGATTGGTTTATGATGTATCAGGAGATGCAGTATCGTGTGGTGATGGCGGTTGCGAAGTGGTTGAAGGAGCAGAGTTGAGGAGGATTCGTCAATCCTCCTTTTGAGGGTTTTTACCACGTTTCGATAAGGGTAAGATTGAGGCGGAGCAAAGCGCTTTGTTTGCGTATCAAATCCTCATCTTCTCCACGCGAGATGAAGCCCACGCAAGCATCGGGGTGTTCCACTTGCCACACCAACAAATCGTAACCCAGCAATTCACGCGCCACCAACGCCAGCAAAGCGCTTTCTTCCAAATCGTATAAAACCGCCTCTTCCTCTTCATCATCAGCAGCGCTGAGAGCATTAGCATTCCAGAGGGCGGCAATATGGCGAATAGATTCAATCAGCTGAAAACGGTCATCTTCCACATACCAAAGCGCTTTGTTGTTTGTCGCTTGTTGCAAGAGCATTAATTCAGGCAAGCCACCTGTTTCCTCTAAAACCATTTCTGCGCGTTCAATCGCCTCTTCGCCGCCATCAGGGCAAATCATCTCCAAAAAAGGCACAAGGCGTTGTAATTCTTCTGAAATATCCATAGTTTTTCCGTAAGTTTTTGATTACCAAGTCTCTGACAAGCGTCTTAAATTATTGACGAGAGAATGCTCAGCCAGAGGGCGACCCGAAAAGACATAATCAGGTGCGATTTCTAAAAGAGGATAGATGACGAATGCGCGTTCGAACATGCGCGGGTGTGGCAGAATCAATCGTTCGCTGTTCAGCGTGAGGTCATCGCAAAGGAGCAAATCCAAATCCAGCGTTCGTGGCGCATTTTGAAACGAACGCACGCGCCCTTGAGCCAGTTCTTGTTTTTGCAGTACAGTCAAAACCTCATCAGGCGACAAAGCGCTTTGATATTCGATGACCGCATTCACAAAATCAGGCTGTTCTTCATAACCCCATGCTGGGCTTTGATACAGGGAAGAGGCGCGTTGTTCGTACAAATGGGCGCGTAAGGCTTGGCGTGCAGTACGAAGTTGCGCCACTGGATTTTGCTGGTTGCTACCAAAAGCCACAAAATAACGGCGCATCATGATTTACGGCGTTTGTTGAAATGGCGTTTGAAGGGCTTACGCTGGGTAGGGGGCAGATGATAAGAAGCCTCTTCTTCTTGGTGATTTAGGCTGTGATAGGGTAGCCAGCGTTCGACCAAAGCGCTTAAAGGCTCGCCTGCTTCCAGTCGTACTTGTAGAAAATCAAAAGCTGCGCGGAAACGAGGGTGGCTGACGAGAATATCGGTTTTGCGCTTGCTGTTTTTGGTGGCTTCGAGACGTGCTTGTAAACTCCAGATTTCGCGAATCATCGCGCGTTGGCGCTGGGAAATAGCTACACGTTCGTTGGCAGCAATCAAGACTACATCAATTGCCTCATGCAAAGCATGGTGCCAGTCATGCCCTGACTTTAAAAGCCCTTGATATTGCAATTGGAAGACAGGCCACAAAATGGCGGCAAAAATGAAGGCAACAGTGACGGGCTTACCTTCGCGCATGCGGTTATCTGTGTTGCGCAGAGAGATACGAATCATTTGTTCGCTGTAATGGGCAAAGTTCTGATTAGGGTGGTGGAGAATGTGATCTGCATCGGGGAAAAGCGCTTTGAACAAATCATAACGGCGCAGGCGCTCAAAGCAGGCTTCGCCATAACCGCCTAAGAATAATTTGTTGCACTCATCTTCCAGTCGAGCAGGTGGCACATGGCTCATTTGCCCTAAGCACGGTAAAATGGCGGCTTCGGTTTCTGCTTCCAGCTCCATATCAAGCTTGGCAGCAAAACGGGCAGCGCGAATCATACGTACTGGGTCTTCAAGGTAGCGTGTTTGGGCGTCACCCACGATACGAATCAGGCGATTTTCAATATCATGCTTGGCATGGAGTAAATCGATAAGTTCGTGAGTTTTGGGGTTGTAATAAAGCGCATTGATGGTGAAATCGCGGCGCTCAACGTCTTCTTGCATGGTGCCATAAACATTGTCTTCCACCACGCGATTATCCTGTCGATAAAGATGAGGTTCACTGGAGGCGCGGAACGTGGCGATTTCCATAAATTCTCGACCAAAGAAAATATGCACCAACACAAAACGGCGACCAATCAAGCGACTATTACGAAACAAGGCCGCAACTTCTTGTGGGCGTGCGCTGGTGGCAATATCGAAGTCTTTGGGTTGTTGTCCGAGCAGTAAATCACGCAAGCAGCCTCCCACCAAATAAGCCTCATGCCCAGCTTCTTGTAGGGTTTCAATGATGCGTAAGGCGCGAGGATCGATGAGAGATTCGTTGATGGGAAGCGCTTTGTCGTATGAGGGAGCGGTTGTGCTGTCCATGCTGTACCTCTTGGGTTTAAAAATGGATTATTGTAACGGATTTAGCCACGCTGTTGAGATGGAAGTTGTTGAGAATATCCAAAGCGCTTTGGGGCAATAAAAAACCTCGCCGAAGCGAGGTTTGAAATTCAATCAGAGCAGCAGCTTGGGATTAGCGTTGAACCGTTGCTTGGATAGTGATGTCTACACGACGGTTTTGTGCGCGACCTTCAGCAGTGTTGTTGGTTGCGCGAGGATTACGTTCACCTTCGCCACGAGCTACAATCATGCTTGCAGGAATGCCATTAGCAACCAATTCATTGCCAACTGCTAAAGCACGGCGCTCAGATAATGCTTGGTTGTAGGAGTCAGAGCCTTTAGAGTCGGTGTGACCAACAACTTCAATGCCTTGCAATTGAACGTTAGGTTGTTTCAATTGAGCAGCCAATTCTTGAATAGACTGTTTGCCAGCTGGTTTCAAGTTAGATTTGTCGAAATCGAAGTAAGCGTCAGCACTTGCAGTAACGGTTTCGGTTACCACTTCAGCAGGAGCAGCAGGAGCTTGAGTAGGAGCTTGAGCGCCACAGCCTGTTAAGCCTTTGTTTGCAAGAACAGTTACGCATTCGCCATAGTTGTTTTTAACCAAGATACCGCTGTTATCGGTTAAATTTTCATTTGCTTGTGCAAAAGCAACGCCACCAAAGGCAAGCGCAGCTACCGCAATAATTTTGTTTAATTTCATAGTGAAACTCCTAAATAATCTTCGAAGATTATAGTTAAGGCATAGCGCCAAAACCTGCTTGGCATCACGCCAATCGTAGACACCAATCTTAAGCATGATAAGCGCTTTGTTGCAAAATTGCAAAGAAAACGCAGGGTTTTTGTGTCAAAAATGATACAGAAAATGTAGGAATACTGAAAAAACCTTGAGTAGGCGAGAAAAAAGCTTCAATTATCATCTATCTTGTTTCAGGATTTCGGAAGGCTTGGGCAAAGCGCTTTGTGGTAGAATAATGGCTTTGTTCTTATGGTTTCGCCTGTGGCGGAGCCTCGTTAGTCAAGGAATCGTGAATGAGTCATTTTGCCAAAGAAGTCGTGCCTGTTAGTTTAGCTGATGAGATGCAGGGGTCGTATTTAGACTATGCCATGAGTGTGATTGTTGGGCGGGCATTGCCTGATGCAAGAGATGGCTTGAAACCTGTGCATCGGCGCGTGATGTATTCTATGCACAAGCAAGGGCATGCGTGGAATAAGAAGTATGTAAAATCTGCGACTATCGTGGGCGATGTGATGGGTAAATATCACCCACACGGCGATAGCGCTATTTATGACACTTTGGTTCGCATGGCGCAAGATTTTTCCCTGCGTTATCCTTTGGTTGATGGGCAAGGAAACTTTGGCTCTATTGATGGCGATCCTGCGGCAGCCTATCGTTATACAGAAGCACGCATGGCGAAAGTAGCACACAGTTTGTTGCTTGATATTGAAAAAGAAACCGTTAATTTTAATCCCAACTATGATGGTTCTCAGCAAGAGCCAGCGGTTTTGCCAACGCGCTTACCCCATTTGTTGTTAAACGGTAGTTCAGGCATTGCAGTGGGTATGGCGACCAATATTCCTCCCCATCATTTAGGCGAATTGTTGGACGCGTGCTTGTGTTTGTTGGATAACCCTGAAGCAAGCTTGGACGATTTAATGCGCTTTGTGCCAGGCCCTGATTTTCCAACAGGAGCATTGATTAATGGCGTGAAAGGCATTCGCGAAGCCTATGAAACAGGGCGTGGGCGCATCATCATTCGTGCCAAAACCCATATTGAAGGTGAAGAGGGCGAAAAACAGGCCATTGTGGTTGATGAGTTGCCGTATCAAGTAAACAAAACCAATTTACAGCTCAAAATCAATGAATTGGTCAAAGAAAAGCGCTTAGAAGGTATTAGTGCTTTACGTGATGAATCGGATAAAGATGGCATTCGCTTGGTGATTGAAGTCAAACGAGGAGATTCGGCAGAAGTGGTGCTGAATAATTTGTTTAATTTGACGCAATTGCAGGTGTCGTTTGGGGTTAATATGATGGCATTGGTAGGCGGTCGTCCTCGTTTGTTATCACTGAAAGAAGCGCTTTGTGTCTTTTTAGCCCATCGGCGTGAAGTGGTGACACGGCGTAGCCTGTTTGAATTGCGGAAGATTCGTGAGAGAACCCATGTTTTAGAAGGTTTATCGTTGGCTTTGTCGAATATTGATCCGATGATTGAGTTAATCAAAACGTCAGGCAGCCCTGTGCTGGCGAAAGAAGCGCTTTTGGCAAGGGATTGGTCAGCTGGTGGCGTGGTGCAATTGTTGGAACGGTCAGGTGGTGTGAGTTCGCGCCCTGAAGGTTTGGCTATGCATTATGGTTTGCATGGCGCGGTCTATCGTTTGTCTCCAGAGCAGGCGCAAGCCATTTTGGATTTGCGTTTGCATCGTTTAACAGGCTTAGAGCAAGAGAAAATTCTGGCAGAGTATCAGGAAAACATTGATGCCATTTCGGCATTGTTGCGTATTTTGGGCGATGAAAAGCGCTTGGTAGAAGTGATTAAGGAGGAGTTGCAAGAGATTCGTGAGCAATTCAATGATAAACGCCGTACTGAAATCCTACACAATCATCTTGATTTATCGATGGAGGATTTGATTGCTGAAGAAGATCGTGTGATTACTCTTTCTCATGAAGGCTACATCAAATCTCAACCACTTTCGGATTACGAGGCGCAAAAACGTGGGGGCAAAGGCAAATCCGTCACGGCGGTTAAGGAAGAGGACTTTGTGGAACGGCTTTGGGTCGCCAATACCCATGACACCATGCTTTGCTTTACCAACAAAGGTAAGGTGTACTGGATTAAGGTTTACGCTTTGCCTTTGGCGAGTCGTGGGGCAAAAGGCAAGCCGATGGTGAATTTGTTACCTTTGTCCGAAGGGGAACGTGTCAATGCTATTTTGACCACACGGAGCTACCCTGAAGACCAATATCTGTTCTTTGCCACCAAACAAGGCACGGTGAAGAAAACGCCTTTAACCGATTACGCTCGTCCGCGCAACGATGGCATCATTGCTATCAATCTGAATGAAGGCGATGAATTGGTTGATGTCGCGCTGACTGATGGTAAGCAAGATATTATGCTGTTTTCCGATGCTGGTAAGGCAATGCGCTTTAATGAAGGTGAAGTCCGCAGTATGGGGCGTTCAGCAACAGGTGTGCGTGGTATGCGCATTTCAGAGGAGCAAAGCATCATAGCGCTTTGTGTGGTGACTGATACAGGCGAGATTTTAACCGTGACTGAAAATGGTTATGGCAAGCGTACGCCTGTTTCGGATTATCCGTGCAAAGGGCGTGGTGGTATGGGGGTTATTTCCATTAATTGTAGCGAGCGCAACGGTAAAGCAGTGTGTGCGTTGCAGATTCAAGCCAATGATGGGCTGATGTTGGTGACAGGCAATGGAACTTTGGTACGCACGCGAGCTTCCGAGATTGCTGTCAGCGGGCGGAATACTCAAGGCGTTCGCTTGATTCGCACGCGTGATGAGGAAAAAGTGATTGCAGTGGCGAAGATTATTGGTGAAGAAGAATCGCCAGAAGGCACGATAGAAGCTTCTTTACCAAGCGCTTTGCCAAGTGAAGGAGCTGAAGTATGAATCACGAAGTCCCTGAAAAATTGCCCACTTTGGCAGAATTGCGTCAACAAATTGATGCCTTAGATGATGAAATCCTCAAAGCGCTTTGTGCACGGGCGCGTTGTGCGCAGCTGGTGGGTGAGGTGAAAAAGGCGGAGGGGGGAGAGGTGATTTATTATCGCCCTGAACGCGAGCGTCAGGTGCTGGAGCGTTTGGCAGCCCAAAATCCTGGCCCTCTATCCAATGATGAGGTTAAGCGCTTATTTCGCGAGGTGATGTCAGCTTGTTTGGCGCTGGAATTACCTTTGGAGATTGCTTACTTAGGGCCCGAAGGCACCTTTACTCAAGCAGCAGCTTTGAAGCAGTTTGGACATTCGGCGAATGTTCGTGCGAAGCGTAGTGTTGAAGAGGTGTTTCGTGCGGTAGAAACAGGGGTTTGTCATTATGGCGTTGTGCCAATTGAGAATTCTACAGGTGGCATCGTTAGCCATACCTTAGATTCTTTTGTACATTCTCCCTTATTGATTTGTGGCGAGGTTGAGCAACGCATTGAGCAGAATTTGCTGACTCATGCTTTGCAATTGAAGGAGATTGAACGCGTTTACTCGCATAGTCAGTCAATGGTTCAATGTCGGAATTGGTTGGCGGAGAATATGGCGCACGCAGAGTTGATTACGGTTTCCAGCAATGCTGAGGCAGCAAGAATTGCAGCGCAAGATGTTCGTTCAGCGGCGATTGCGGGCAAAATGGCGGCGGAGCAGTACCAAATTCCTGTGCGTTATCCGCATATTGAAGATAATGGCAACAATACCACCCGATTCTTCATCATTGGTACGCAATCCATCAACAAAACAGGGCGCGACAAAACCTCCGTTTTGATTTCAGCACCGAATCGACCTGGTTCACTGTATGCCTTGTTGTCTCATATTAATCGTTATAATATCAATATGTTGCGTATTGAATCGCGCCCAAGCCAAAAAGCGCTTTGGGAATATTTGTTTTTCATTGATTTGGAAGGGCATCAGCAGCAGCCTGAAATGCAAGCTTTATTCCGCGAGATACAGCAAAGCGCTTCAATGTTTCGCGTTTTAGGTAGTTATCCACGAGCTTAATTGAGTAAACAGGAGAAATGATATGAAAGAATACAAAGTGGTGATTTATCGAGAAGGGATTTTCTCTTCGGTGATTTTTGGTTCAGCCAAGCTGAATCCAAAGCGCTTTACTGAATTTTTGAATGAGCATGCAGATGAGGGTTGGCGCGTGGTGACGATGGAAAAAGAATCACGCCGTGTATTGCTTTTTTGGGAGCGCGAGGCATTTGTTGTGGTGCTAGAGCGTGGCTAATATGAAATGGGCATGATTGGGTACAGGAGCTGTTTTATGGGTGAAGACAAGCGTTACGGCATTATGGGTATTTGGGCAAATATCTATTGCGACAATTGTTATTTTTGATTCCATTGTAGCGTACCATATTGTAACGTAATGTTTGTAGATAAAGTGCATTGGAGTTGAGATGAAATTTTTTATTTTTGCGGCATTAAGTTTTTTCTTGGTGTGGGTTATTTTTAGTTTGATGATGCTTTGGGGCGTAGTATTTCAAATTGGTTTTTGGAAAATGAGTACGACGCTGGGATTATTGAGCTTAGCCTCTATTGCGATTTATGTCGCTTTTGAGCAAATTCGCGAAAGTAAAGAGTTAAAACAAAAGCGCTTTTTGGATTGATAATAGCTGAGAGAGGTTATATTTCTCTCAGCCATAAGTATTTAATGTTGGAATGGATAGGGCGTTGTTGAATCTTTTCCGCCCATCATTAAAACCCAATAATAGCGGTATTGTGTTTGTGGTTGATACAACAATCCAATACCGCTTTTCATAATTGTCCATCATGTTGGAGCTTCAAAGCGCTTTGTGGACTTATTCAAGATAATATTCTGTCGTAGCGTTTTTATCCGATAAAATCAATGCCCAATAATATTGGTATGGCGTATGAGGATTATCAATAGCTCCCAATCCTAAGGTATCAAAATTACCCATCATATTTTGATAATGCCCTTTGCTGTTTTTCCATTGCAAAACCGTTTCTTTTCCTGTGTTACTGCCTGCGGCAATATTTTCGGCAAAGGTCGTAAAGTTTTTGAGAGGAAGATGAGGTTTTTGACCATTGGGTCTTGTGTGTGAAAATTTCTGGGATAATTCTTCAGCACGGCGTTGGGCATAAGCCATTAAGCTGGGATTAGGCTGTAAAGGTTTTAAGCCTTTTTCCGCGCGTAATTCATTGATGGCGATAATGGCTTGGTTAATTTCTATCTGTAGCGTGGTATTGGGTAATTCCACTCGAGATTGATGAGCAAACGCGATGACGGCTATGAGGGCTAATGTGCTGCTGATAAGGTAACGTAATTGTTGCATGGTAAAGTTCCCTAAAAATGCCCCTAAAAAGGGGCAAAACAAAGCGCTTTATTGTTTTTTGGCGCCAAATGTTCCATATTTCCCTGTTGATGATTCAAGGAACATACCGCCAACGGCATCAGCATGGCTACCATAGAACGCGCCTTCCGTTTGAACAGAGGCTTGCTCAGGGCTATAGAAATGGCTTCCTTTGATATGTGCTTGAATACCTATTATTTTTTCTCCATTCTCTGCCAAAGCCCCTGTAAGTTGCTTATCAGAGAAGTTGGCTTTGAGATGAGAGGTTAGGTTGGTATTGACATTCTGCCCATCGCTGATGGCAGCATATCCTGAATAAATAGCGTTGCCTGATTGAGGCATTGAGGCGAGAGGAGTATGATTGCCGTGAATAAAGGTTTTATAATCTCCATGGGATTTTTGAACCATACCATAACGAACATTTTGATAGCCATTGATGACGCCTTGATAAATAGCATTATTAAAACTTTGCCATTGTTCTGAAGCATAGTGACTGGGAATGGATATACCCCTTCCTGCCACAAAAACCCAATGGGGGTTATCCTGTGTTGTGGTTACCCATTCTTCTGTTTCTTTCAAAGTTAGAGCATTGTTTTTTGCGGGGTTATTGTTAAATTGATATTGTGAAACAGTATTATCAACACCGAATATTTGTACCCATTGATAGCCTGCTTGGCTACCACTAACATAAACCAATCCAATGCCTATTTTTGTGTATTGGGGGTTGATCATATTTTGATAATGAGCTTGGCTATTTCGCCAAGAAGTTAAGACAGCGCCTTGAGAGTCTTTATAACCTTGAGTAATATTTTCGCTAAGGAATCCTGAACTACCCGAAGCATAAGATTCTCCATTAGGTCGTTGATGAGCATAAAGTTGGGCAATTTCTTCAGCTCGGCGTTGGGCATGAGCGGCTAAGCTGGCATCGTAAACCAAAGGAGATAATCCTTTTTCTGCCCTGAGTTTATTGGTGTCTTTAAGAGCCTGTTCAATTTCGGCTTGTAATCGTGGTTCTGGTTTATTAACCAAATAGATAGATTGAGGGCGTTCGTTTAAAATAAGATTAGGTTTAAACCAATGTTCATCAATTTTTGTGGTAATAGGCGTAGAAACAGTATTTGAACTAATAGTCGTTGTCGCTGAACCTGAGCCTGTATTGATGGTGACGGTATTGGCTCCTGAGCCTGAAGAGATGTTGGTGTTGAAGCTGGTGGTACTTTTTCCACCAACAGGTTTTTCAACTACAAACGAAGTACCATTATGGCTACAGGCGGATAAAATGAGGCTAGTCAGTAGCAGTGTGGCTAAATGGCGCATGAGATTCTCCCAAGTTAAACATAGCCAATAGTTTAACATGGCAAAGCGCTTTGAGGTCTCTTAAGCTAAAAAACCTTAAAGATTTTGAAGAGAGAAACAAAGCGCTTTGTTTATTGAGTATCTTAATGGGGTAATTGGCTTTGGAGATAATTAGGCAAGCCGATATTTTCAATTTTCTGCTGTTGTTCTTCTAAGAAACTGAGATAATCTTCCACATCTGCTCGCAATTGCTCAACCAAATCACGTGAAACAAAATCAGACTCACGTTCTAATAACGCCACGGCTTGGGTTAAATCCTTAAATTGCGCACTAGCAACTTGATGGTCGCAAGAAAGCGCTTCAGGAATATCTTCGCCAATAAGCAATTTGCCCAAATCTTGTAAATTAGGTAAGCCATCTAATAAGAAAATACGCTGAATAAGTTTATCAGCATTTTTCATAGCACGAATGGATTGTTTGTAGGTTACTTTCTCTAAAATGGTATAACCCCAATTACCAAACATACGCGCATGTAAAAAATACTGATTAATCACGGTTAGCTCATGGCGGAGCAAACCATTCAAGCATTGTAAAATTTGTGGTTTACTCTGCATTATAGGCTCCTTACATTTGGCTTTGTAAGAAATTTTGCAATCCCAAATCTTGGATTTGACGTACGAGTTGTTCTAACCAATGGGCATGGTCTTCTTCAGTATCTTTTAATTGCACCAGCAACAAGTCGCGCGTAACGTAATCCATTTCTTCTTCACACACTTTAATGGCTTTTTTCAAAGCATCTTGCACATTGTATTCCAATTGCAAGTCATTTTTAATCATTGATTCAACATCATGCCCAACATTTAAAGCATGAACTTGCATATTAGGTGTGCCACCTAAGGTTAAAACACGCTCAATCATGGCTGTTGCATGCTGCGTTTCATGCTCACTTTCATGATGATTGGCTTCATACAATTTGGTATAGCCCCAATCTTTATACATCAAAGCATGCACAAAATATTGGTCACGTGCGGCCAATTCTCCGCCGATAAGTTGGTTTAAGGTGTCAATCACTTTTTGGCTGGCTCTCATGAGGATTCCTTTTGGTTTTTGAAAAGATATTTTTACTATGAAGCCAAGCTGAATATTCGTCAAATTCAAAGCGCTTTACCAAAGGTTCATGTTAGGTAATTTCATTTAGCCCAATCATTTTAAATCATTTTTTAATGAAAATGCGATTGTAAGGCATTTGAGATATTTGCAGAGGATTCACTTGAATAAACAATAAGAATTCTTGTAAAGTTTTAACTCGGCTTTGAGCTAGGTCAAAGCGCTTTGAGGTTAAATCTGTTAATGAGTTCTTTTGCAAGGTAAAAACAAATGGGGGTCACATGGCAAATATCTTGATTGGCATCTCAGGTTCGGTGGCGGCATACAAAATGCCACTGTTGGTTCGATTGTTGCGTAAGCGTGGCGATAATGTTCGTGTGGTGATGACAGAAGCAGCAAAGCGCTTTGTTACGCCGATTACCTTGCAAGCCCTAACAGGCGATGCCGTGCGTACAGAATTGTTTGACGAGGCTGCGGAGCTTGGCATGAGCCATATTGAGCTGGCGCGATGGGCTGATGTTTATGTGGTTGCCCCAGCTACAGCCAATACGCTGGCGAAGCTGGCAGGTGGCTTTGCGGATAATTTGCTGACAACGCTTGCTTTGGCAACCAATGCTCCTCTTTTGATTGCTCCTGCGATGAATCAACAAATGTGGAAGCATGAGGCGGTTGAGGAGCAAGTGGAGAAATTGGCAGGGCGTTCGAATGTGCATTTGGCATTGCCTGATGTGGGAGAGCAGGCGTGTGGCGATGTGGGTTCGGGGCGTATGGTAGAGCCTGAAATGTTGCTGGGTTATATTGACAAAGCGCTTTGCCATCAATCGTTGGTGGGGAAAAAGATTTTGCTGACTGCTGGCGCAACGCAAGAGCGCATTGACCCTGTGCGTTATCTCTCCAACGATAGCTCAGGCAAAATGGGCTATGCCTTAGCCAGTGAGGCTTGGAAACGCGGGGCTGAGGTGGTGTTGGTGAGTGGAAAAACGGCATTGCCCACGCCTGTTGGCGTGGAGAAAATCGAGGTGCAAAGCGCTTTGGAGATGTATGAACAGGTGATGAATCGTGTTTCAAAGGTCGATTGGTTTGTGGGCTGTGCTGCGGTTGCGGATTATCGCCCTGAAGTGAGATTGGAGCAGAAGCACAAAAAGAACGAACATGGGGTTTTAACGCTGAAATTGATTGAAAACCCTGATATTTTGGCAAGCGTTGCCCGTTTAGAGGAAAGACCTATTTGCGTGGGCTTTGCAGCAGAGAGCGAGCATTTGTTGCAGTATGCACGCGAGAAACGCAAACGCAAAGGCGTTGATTACATGGTGGCAAATGATATTCGCGATGGCGTTTTTGGCTCCGATGAAAATCGTGTCATCATTTTAAGTGAACAAGGTGAACACGCTTTGCCACGCCAGAGCAAAAGCGCTTTGGCAGGGCAGATTTGGGATTATTTATTGCAACAGGAGCGTTTATGTCGGTGTTGAGTGAAAATAGCTTGAAATTTAGAGTATTAGATGAGCGAGTTGGGCGAGAAATTCCTTTGCCAACTTATGCCACAGAAGGTAGCGCAGGTTTGGATTTGCGAGCCTTGTTTGATGGGGAAACGCTCACTATTGCGCCGAATGAAACGGTTTTGGTGGGAACGGGCATTGCCATTCATTTGCAAAATCCACAGCTTTGCGCCGTCATTTTGCCACGCTCAGGTTTAGGGCATAAGCATGGCGTGGTGTTGGGGAATTTGGTGGGCTTGATTGACAGCGATTATCAGGGGGAATTGAAGATTTCTTTGTGGAATCGCAGCCAAAGTGCTTACACGCTGACCTTAGGCGAACGCGTGGCACAGTTGGTTGTGATGCCTGTTGTGCGTCCAGCATGGGTTCAGGTGCTTCAGTTTGAAGAGACTCAGCGTGGCGAAGGCGGCTTTGGGCATACGGGGGTGCAATGATGTTGTTGGTGATTAAATACGGCGGCAATGCCATTGCTGATGATGATGCACCAAAGCGCTTTGCGTCTGCCATCAAACAGGCGCAAGATTTGGGTTATCAAACAGTGGTTGTTCATGGAGGAGGCCCACAAATCAGTCATTGGTTGGATAAATTGTCGCTTGAAAGCCATTTTGTGAATGGGCAGCGTTACACCGATGAGGCGAGTTTGCAAGTGGTGGAGATGGTTTTGTGTGGGCAGGTGAACAAAGCGCTTTGTCGGGCATTATTGGCAGAAGGCGTGCCAGCCGTTGGCGTGAGTGGGCAAGATGGAGCGATGTTGAAAGCTCGGCAAAATGAGGCTTTGGGCTTGGTTGGTGAGATTTGTGGCGTGCAAAGCGCTTTGTTGGAAAGTTTGTTACACAATGGATTTACGCCTGTTATCGCACCATTGGCACTTGATGAGGCAACAGGGCAGGCGCTCAATGTGAATGCTGATTTATCGGCAGCAGCAGTTGCCAAAGCGCTTGGGGCGAAAAAGTTTATTTTGATGACTAATGTTGAGGGCGTTCTCGATGGCGACAAACAGCGCGTATCTATTTTAAAAGCAGAAATGGCAAAGGCTTGGATTGAATCAGGCGTGATTGCAGGTGGTATGATTCCGAAGGTAGAATGTGCATTAAGTGCTTTGGAAGGTGCGGAGATGGCGGTGATTTTAAATGGCGTGGAGCCTGAAACATTGGTGCATTATTTGCGCAATCCGCAAGGGATAGGTACCCAGATTATTTGCTAAACAAAACAAAATATTATGCAAAAAATGAGCGTATTGTAGGTAAGGGCATTGCAAAAGTTCGCCAAATCTTTATAATACAGAACCTCAATGCACCGTTCGGAGTATAGCGCAGTCTGGTAGCGCATTTGGTTTGGGACCAAAGGGTCGGGGGTTCGAATCCCTCTACTCCGACCATCTTCTAAGTGCCCGTAGCTCAACTGGATAGAGCAACGGCCTTCTAAGCCGTAGGTTACAGGTTCGAACCCTGTCGGGTGCGCCATTTATCTCTTGTAATACGGCGTAAGGTGTTTGAAGTTTTTATGGTGGATATAGTTCAGTTGGTTAGAACGCTGGATTGTGATTCCGGAGGTCGTGGGTTCGAGTCCCATTATCCACCCCATTCTTTTTAAAATAGCCACCAATTTGGTGGTTTTTTTGTGTCTGTTGTATGTGTTTGGAGAGAATAGGATGCCATTAGATAGGCACTTTAAGCCGAGTCGTGTGAAATTCTTTAGCGGGGCACTTTTTTCTATCTTTTTGGTTTATATTGGTTTTTGGGTATTTGAAAACGGGCAGCGTTCGGACAAATACATTCCTTTTATCACTGAATCTTTGGGCATTGTCACAGTATTGATTGGTCTGTTTCTTGGCGTGACGAGCGTGATAATGTTGTTTAAACGGCGGGCTGGGCTTTATCTTTCGGCGCAAGGCATTGATGATGCAACAACTTTATTTTCCGTGGGCGAGATTTCTTGGGCGGAGATTATCGGGATACGTCGAGGGAAAGTGGGGAATCAACGCGCTTTGTTGATTGATATACGCAGCCCACAGCAACTCATTGAAAATAAGACAAATGTTCTTCAGCGGTATATTCTGCGGGGTCATTTGCGTAAGAGCGGTACGCCTGTGGTGGTGGGTGAAATGAGCATCAGCGCGGCGTTCGATGAGCTGGAAGAGGCGTTGAATCGCGAGCTTTTGCGTTATCGTCAGCGTGCCTTAAGTTCTAATTATTGATAATTATAGATTTTTAGGTTTAAAAAGCGCTTTGGTGTAAAAATGGCACAATATTCTCACGAATATGCCCATCGCGTCCGTGTACGGTTTCTGCTGTCCAAAGCGCTTTGATGATGCTTTGTTCAACGGCTTCAGCAGCGGCATCGAATAAAGCATCTAAACGGCTTTCGTGTACAAACATTGGCAAAGCGCTTTGTTCTTTTTCAAGATGACTGATTCGGTAAGCGGTTGAAAAAGCAAGTGAAATATCACCACTGCCATGTCCATAATTCGAACCTGTACGCGCCAGCCCTGCGGCTGCTCTCATGCTTAAACGGCGTAATTGGCGCGTATCAAGTGGTGCATCGGTGGCGATAATCATGATGATAGAGCCTTTATCAGGTTCTGCACAAAGCGCTTTGTCTTTCAGCCTATAGCCTGCAAGCTGTGCTTGATGTTCACGACCAAAATTTGCCAGTACCATTGCTCCTACTACAAAATCATCTATCAGGCGTGATGCTGACCCAATTCCGCCTTTAAACCCAAAGCAACTCATGCCTCGCCCTGCACCGATGGAGCCTTGAGCGAGATTATTCTGTTTTGCATCATGCAAAGCGCTTTGGTAATGCTGGGGCTTGATGGCAAAGGCTTGTAAATCATTGAGATAACCATCATTGCATTCTAAAACCAGAGGATTGATGGTTGAGAGGGTTCGACCGATTTCAGGCGTATCCTGTATGGCTTGCTCTATTTGGGCTTGGGCAACGGCTGGCACGGCGAAGGTGTTGGTCAAAGCAATAGGCGTTTCCAGCTGACCTAATTCTTGCAGCTGCATCAAGCCCATGCTTTTGCCAAAGCCATTGATGATGGTGGCAGCTGCAGGTATTTTCTGTAAGAACAAATTGCCATCAGCAGGCAAAATGACGCTCACGCCTGTTTGTTGTTTGCCTTCATCAAGGGTGCAATGCCCCACGCGAACGCCTGAAACATCGCTGATATGATTGCTTTGTCCAGAAGGTAGATTGCCAATAAGAGGAAGAGGGTAGGTCATGGTTTCTCCTAAAGTATGAAATAAATTCATGACATGATGCGTTTTTACCATTGGTTTGCCAAGTATTGGGCTGATATAGTGAGCATACAAAGCGCTTTGGCGCAACTTTATTGGCTATTGACATCATTGAGGACATCATCATGACCATTATTCATAATTTAGGCTTCCCACGCGTTGGCGCACGCCGTGAACTCAAATTTGCCCAAGAATCTTACTGGAAAGGCGAAAGCTCAGCAGAGCAATTGTTAGACGTTGCCAAAGCGCTTCGTGCGCGTCACTGGGGCAATCAAGCAGGCTTTGACTTCGTGCCAGTGGGCGATTTCACCTTGTATGACCATATGTTGGATATGAGCGTGACATTAGGCAACTTGCCTAAGCGCGCATTGGAAGGTGGTGGTTCTGAGTTAGATGCTTTTTTCCGCACAGCGCGTGGTCGTTCACCTATTGATAAAGGAGCAGGTGTTGCTGCTGGCGAAATGACCAAATGGTTGAACTCTAACTACCATTACATCGTGCCAGAATTTGATGCCCAAACCCAATTCTCGTTAAATGCTAAGCGTTTGCTCGATCAAATTGAAGAAGCCAAAGCGCTTTCTGTGAAGGTTAAGCCTGTGATTGTTGGGCCTATCACTTATTTATTGTTTGGTAAGAGCAAAGATGGTAGCGATCGTTTGGCTTTGTTGGATCGTTTGTTGCCTGTATACAAAGCGCTTTTAGAGGCTTTGGCAAAAGCAGGTGCAGAGTGGGTACAGGTTGATGAACCTGCTTTGGTGACGACCTTAAGTGCTGATTGGAGACACGCCTTCAAAACTGCCTACCACGAACTTAATCGCACCAGCCCGAAAATCCTCTTAACCACCTACTTCGATGATTTCGGCGATAACTTAGATTTGCTGCATGATTTGCCTGTTGATGGTGTGCATTTAGATGCTATCAATGCAGCGCATGAAGTGAACAAATTGGTGGATTTGTTGCCTGCAACCAAAGTGTTGTCTTTAGGTGTCATTGATGGGCGTAATATTTGGAAAACAGATTTGAATAAAGTGCTGGATTTGGTTGAGCCAATCAAAGCACGTTTGGGCGATCGTTTGTGGCTTGCGCCTTCTAGCTCCTTGTTACACGTTCCTGTGGATTTGGAACAAGAAGATAAACTCGATGCTGAAATCAAAAACTGGCTTGCTTTCGCTTTGCAAAAACTCGATGAATTGCGTGTACTCAAAAGCGCTTTGGATAATGGTCGTGCTTCTGTGCAAAGCGCTTTGGACGCAAACAAAGCTGCGCTTGAGTCTCGTGCGAACAGTTCACGCGTGCATAATCCAGCTGTGAAAGCTCGTACTGCAGCGGCCACCGATGATATGGCAAATCGTCAAGCTCCTTATCATGAACGCGTGAAAGAGCAACAAGCACTGTTGAATCTGCCTTTATTCCCCACCACAACCATTGGTTCTTTCCCGCAAACTGCCATCATTCGTAAATCGCGTAGTGATTTCAAAGCAGGCAACATTACCGAAGCCCAGTATATTGAAGATATGCAAGCTGATATTCGCGAATGCGTGCGTATTCAAGAGGAATTGGATATTGATGTATTTGTGCATGGTGAAGCTGAGCGTAATGACATGGTGGAATATTTCGGCGAACAGCTGGAAGGCTATGTGTTTAGTCGCTTTGGCTGGGTGCAATCTTATGGTTCACGTTGTGTTAAACCCCCAATTATTTTCGGTGATGTTTCACGCCCGAACCCGATGACAGTTTTCTGGTCACAATACGCACAATCTTTAACCAAGCGACCCATGAAAGCGATGCTTACAGGGCCTGTCACCATTCTGAATTGGTCATTTGTGCGCGATGATCAACCACGTTCCGAAACCTGTTTACAAATTGCTTTCGCGATTCGTGATGAAGTGCTGGATTTGGAAAAAGCAGGCTTGAACGTGATTCAAATTGATGAGCCAGCCATTCGTGAAGGCTTACCGCTGAAACGTGCTAAATGGCAAGCTTATTTGGATTGGGCGGTGCGTGCATTCCGTATTTCTGCTAACGGTGTCAAAAATACCACCCAAATTCATACTCATATGTGCTATTCCGAGTTCAATGACATCATGCAAGCTATCGCTGATTTAGATGCTGATGCTATCACCATTGAAACTTCACGCTCGGATATGGAATTGTTAGATGCTTTCGAGAACTTCAATTATCCAAATGAAATTGGCCCAGGGGTTTATGATATTCACAGCCCGAACGTGCCAGAAGTTGGCTATATGGTTGATTTGATGGAAAAAGCGCTTAAACGTATTCCAAAAGAGCGTTTGTGGGTAAACCCTGACTGTGGTTTGAAGACTCGTGGTTGGGTGGAAACCAAAGCAGCATTGGAAAATATGGTGTTAGCGGCCAAAGAATTGCGCCGTAAGCATGGCTAAGGCATCAAAGCCAAAGCGCTTAGGATGCTGAAACTGGAGGGCGTAGCAATACGCCCTTTATTTTTCGTATAAACCAAAGCGCTTTGGTAGACTGTTTGTTTTTCGAAGGAGTTTTTATGAGTTCATATTTGTTTACCTCTGAATCGGTTTCAGAAGGTCACCCTGATAAAATTGCTGACCAAATATCAGATGCTGTGCTAGATGCAATTCTGGCTCAGGATAAAAATGCGCGAGTTGCGTGTGAGACTTTGGTCAAAACAGGCATGGCCATTATTGCAGGGGAAGTAACAACCAGTGCGTGGGTTGACTTGGAAGATATTGTCCGCAAAACCATCACTGGTATTGGCTACAACAGCTCTGATGTAGGCTTTGATGGGGCAACATGTGCGGTGTTGAATGTGATTGGCAAGCAGTCCAGCGATATTGCGCAGGGCGTTGACCGAGAAGAAAAGCGCTTACAGGGAGCTGGTGATCAAGGCTTGATGTTTGGTTATGCCTGTAACGAGACTGAAACCTTAATGCCAGCGCCAATTACTTATGCTCATCGTTTGGTGGAACGTCAGGCGGCGGTGCGCAAGGAAGGTATTTTACCGTGGCTACGTCCAGATGCGAAATCGCAAGTAACCTTCCGTTACGAAAACGGTGTTATTACAGGTATTGATGCGGTCGTTTTATCAACCCAGCATTCGCCTGATATCAAGCAATCTGATTTGATTGAAGCGGTACGAGAATTAATTATTGATAAAGTCCTTCCTCATCAATGGCTTGATAAAAATACTAAGTATTTTATTAATCCAACAGGGCAGTTTATCATTGGTGGACCTGTGGGCGATTGTGGTTTGACAGGGCGGAAAATTATTGTGGATACTTATGGTGGCTCAGCGCACCATGGTGGTGGAGCTTTTTCAGGTAAGGATCCCTCGAAAGTAGACCGCAGTGCAGCTTATGCTGGGCGTTATGTGGCAAAAAATATTGTTGCATCAGGGCTGGCAGATAAATGCGAGGTGCAGGTTTCTTATGCTATCGGCGTGGCTCAGCCAACTTCTATTATGGTGAATACTTTTGGCACTGGCAAAATTTCTGACGCAGAGATTGAAAAACGCGTTCGCGCAGTCTTTGATTTAACGCCTTATGGTATTGTGGAAATGCTGGATTTGATTCGCCCCATTTACCAAAAAACAGCAACTTACGGTCATTTCGGTCGTGAATTACCAGAGTTTACTTGGGAGCGAACAGATAAAGCAGAGGCTTTGCGTTCAGCATAAAGCGCTTTGGTATAATTTTGACGTAAAAATAGTGAAAAAATATCAAAAGCCCCCAATAGGGGCTTTTTCTATTAAAGCGCTTTGACGATTATCTATGTGGTAAGTAAAGATTATCCAGATTGGGTAATTTCGTTAATTCACCACTTAAATGAAGTAAAGTAAACCAAGCTTCAAGATAGGCATAACGCGCTGAGGCTAATTTTTCTTGTGCTTCAGCATAAGATTGTTCTGCGTGAATTTCATCAATACTATGGCGAATGCCATAATGTTTCCCTAAACGCGTTGCTTCTAATTTGACTATTTGGCTTTTGAGTAGTTTTTCTTGGGCTTGAATTTGTGCTTTTTGTCCTTGTAAAGTTGCCCATGTTTGTTTAACTTGTAGGCGAATATGATTTTGTTCATGCTCAAAAATAGATTGTTGCTTTTCCCAAAGAGCTTTGCTTTGTTTTATTCTGCTATCTGTATGACCACCACTGTAAATAGGAATACTAAAATGAAGACCAATATAGGCTCCATGATGATGTTGCTTTAATCCATGCTGATGATGGCGATTATCTTGGTAACCAGCTGTCAGATTTAACTGTGGTAAATGTTCTGATTCAGCTATTTCTATATCACGCAGGCTTTTCTCAACCAATAGCCATTGTGCCTGTAAAGAAGCATTATTTTTAAGCGCTTTATCAATCCATTCTTGCTCATGAGTTCCCGTGGTAAAATCAGGTAAAGATTGTTGAGTGATAGGCGTAATCTGTTGGGGAGATAAACCTGTTAAATCTCGATACTGATTTTCAGCTAAAATTTTCTCAGTTTGTAAATGTAGAGATTTGGCTATTGATTCATCTAATCCTGCTTCAGCTTCATAGGTATCTAATATGGTAGCTTCTCCTGAATGAAAAAGCGCTTTGGCTTGTTCAATTTGTTGGCGATAGGATATTTGTTCTGCAAGATTGGTCTTTAATTTATCATGAGATAATAAAACGTTTAAATAAGCTTTGCTAACATTGAGTAATAATTCGCTGTCTTGATGTTTAAATTCATAATCTGCTTGTTGTACACTTAGCTGTGCTGTTTCATGAGTAAGCCAATGAGGTCGATTAAATAAAGGCTGATGAGCCTCGATTTTCCAATCTTGGCTATAAGCTCCATAATCATGGCTAAAACGTTTATGTTCGGTAGAAATAGCCAATTGTGGTCGTAATTGAGATTTTGTTTGCTCAGATATTTCTTGAGCAGCCAGATATGAATAATAGGCACTACGGTATTGTGCTGAATGTAAGCGTGCAGCCTGCCAAGATTCCTCTAAAGTTGAGCTATAGGCAATAGCATGATGCAATAAAATGCCTCCCAAAATAAAGCTATTTTTATTCATCGCTGTTTCATACTCTCATCAATGGTTGTTTGTAAAGGGCTGAGTAAAAAGTCAATAACCTTTCTTTTTCCTGTTTTAATTTCTGCCGTCACATTCATACCTGCTCCTAAACGTATGGGATTTCCATCAATCATTAAAGTGTCATGATCTAAAGAGATGGTTGCTAAATAAACTAACCCTAAATGCTCATCTTCGATAGCATCATAATTGATTTGGGTGACTTTACCTGTTAAATATCCATAGCGAGTATAAGGAAATGCTTCAACTTTTATGATGGCTTCTTGCCCTATATGCACAAATCCTATATCTTTATTCAATATTTGAACTTTAACAATCGTTTGAAAATCTTCAGGCACAATAACCATTAATGGCTGTGCAGCAGTTACAACGCCACCAATCGTATGAACAGCTAATTGTTGGACAGTTCCAGAAACAGGAGCCTTTAATTGCATGAGATTTTGTCTTTGCTGGGCTTTAATGAGTTCTGTTTCAAGTTTTATCAATTGCTCATGATTTTGTCTTAATGAATCAGCAGTATCACGGCGTAAAACTTCTGTGTTAACACGCCGACTTTCTTTAGCCTCATCAATGGCAGCAAGGATTTGGGTTAATTGCTTTTGTTTGCTTTTCTGATCATTTCGATTGGATAATAGTTGACCCTTTTGCTCTAAATAAACATGTTCAGCAATAAAATTTTCTTTAACCAATTTAGCTAAGTCATCACTACGGCGACTTTCAATATGTTCTAAAGCCTTAAGCTTAGATATTTCACTGCGAATAACGTCAGCTTCAGCTTCATGCTGACGAATACGCGCCTGAATTTGTTGATCTTGAGCTAACCATGCATGATATTGATTGTTTAATAGAGTCTGAGTTGATAATCGATCTGAATCATGGATAGGTAAATCTTGAGGTAAATAAGGAGGTTGTTTTTGTTCTAATGATTCCAAAAGCGCTTTGTAGCGCCAGTTGGCTAATTGTAATGCTTGCTGCTCAGCTTTAATTTGTAAAACATCACTATCGCTCCCTAAAGCACTTAAGCTCATAACAATATCGCCTTTTTGTACCATTGCGCCATCGTGTACATAAATTTCTTTAACTTCTGCTGTTTCTAAGGGTTGAATAATCTTGCTTTGCCCGTTAGGTTGGGTTTTGCCCTGTGCAACGGCTACAATATCCAATTCTCCCCAATAAGCCCAGATGATGGATAATAAGCTAAATAACATAATTAAACGGGCTGACCATTTAGGAGTAGGAGATAGTGGAGACTCAGTCAATTCTAAATGAGCAGGCAGGAATTCTAATTCTTCTTGGTTTCTTTCTATAGGCTCAAGTTCATGGCGAATTTTCCAAACGTTACGCCAAATATTAATATAATGTTTAATTAAACCATTCAAAGATTGATGATGAGTATTCATAGTCATATTATTTATGAGTTTTGATGCTGTAAATTATACAAATAACGATAATAACCATCGTGTTTTTTAAGTAATTCATCATGTTTCCCATTTCAATAATCTCACCTTTATCCATGGCAATAATTCGATGAGCATAGCGTACAGTAGAAAGACGATGGGCAATAATAATAACAGTTCGCTGATGGCAAATAGCAGACATATTTCTCATAATAGCATATTCAGATTCATAATCTAAAGCGCTTGTTGCTTCATCAAAAATAAGAATTTTAGGTTGAGTGACTAGCGCTCTAGCAATAGCAATGCGTTGTCGTTGACCCCCAGAAAGTCCAGCGCCTTGCTCTCCCACCCATGTATCATAGCCTTCTGGTAAAGCAGTGATAAATTCATGTGCACCCGCTAGTTTGGCAGCTGCTATAATTCGTTCTAAATCTATACTTGGGTCAGTTAAGGCAATATTGTCTCTAATACTACTATTCATCAAAATATTTTCTTGTAATACAACACCAATCTGTCTGCGCAACCATGCAGGATCGGTTAATGATAAATCATGACCATCAATAAAAATTCTACCTTGCTCAGGTAAATAAAGGCGTTGAATTAATTTGGTTAAGGTACTTTTTCCAGACCCAGACCGCCCAACGATACCAACAATCTCTCCAGCATGAATATCTAATGAGAGATTGGGCAAAATGATTGGACCATCTAATCGATAACGAAAACGTACAGAATCAAAGCGAATACTGCCACGGATAGAAGGTAAATTTAAACGTGATGATGGAATTTCAGTTGGAGTATTAAAAATATCTCCTAAGCGAGCGACTGATATTCCAACTTGTTGAAAATCTTGCCATAATTGTGCTAAACGTTTTAAGTGGCAAATCTGGAGATGATCGGCTTTTAGGTGGGCAGGGTAATGATACTTTAGATGGTGGAGCTGGAAATGACCTTTTGGTAGGTGGTTCATACAATACTTTGTGGATTGAGCCAGAGCGCTTAGTAAAAAAATATGCATCATCTTTTGATGATGAATACGAATTTAAGAATAAAGTTAATTTTGTGGGTTATGGAGATAATACTTATTTATTTGGTCGTGGCGATGGGCAAGACATTGTTATGGAGAAAGATAATGGCGCATCAATAGATACTTTAAAATTTAAAAATGGAATCTCTAAAGATGATTTGATGATTAGAAAATCGTATGATGATTTGATTGTCGGCATTAGAGGTACCTTAGATACAATCACCATCAAGCATCAATTTTATCATCAATCTTGGGGAATTGATAAAATAGTTTTTGCAGATTTTCCTGATGAGGTAATTGATGTAAACGATATTGATCGATATTTAATATTGACAACAGAAGGTGATGATAATATCACAGGTCATCAATTAAATTTACACGGATTAGGCGGTGATGATCATTTAACAACGCTGGGCGGTGGTATACTTTATGGAAATGCTGGTAATGATACTTTAATAGGTGAATATAATTTTGTTAATTATCTTTATGGTGGTGAAGGTAATGATACATTGCAGGGGCATGGTGAACTTTATGGTGAAGAAGGAGATGATGAAATAGAAGGCTCAGGCAAGCTTTACGGTGGTGATGGTCAGGATAAATTAAATGGAAAGTATAATACCATCAATTATTATGATGGAGGCTTAGGAAATGATAAAATTATGGGCTCAGGTCAATTATATGGCAATGAAGGAGATGATGAATTAATTGCTATAGGAGAACATAATCAATTATACGGTGGATTGGGGAATGATACGCTTAATGGCTCTGGTTTATTGCATGGAGATGAAGGGCATGATATTTTGACAGGTAAAGGAGAATTATACGGTGATGATGGTGATGATAAAATTTATGGGATAGGTAAGCTCTTGGGTGGTTCAGGTAATGATATTTTGATGTTGAGTAGTGCAGGAGAGCCTTATTTTAATGTCGAACAATTAACCAGCCACTATCCTAATGCTTATGTTGTTTATCCAGCAGATTCAAGTTTATTAGATGGCGGTGATGGTAATGATATTTTAGATGCTAGCTTGACAACAATTCCTTTTGGCTCAGCTAATATTGGTACCAAATTACCTCAAAAGAGTGAGGTGGTTCATTATCTTCGTGGTGGTAAAGGCAAGGATATTCTATATGGATCATTTCATCATGATGTCTATCTGTTTGATTTGGGTGATGGACACGATACCATTATAGAAACTCGATTTAATCAGGGGTTTACAAATGTTGCGGCATCTTATGATAGAATTCAATTTGGTCAGGGTATTCAAGCTAAAGATTTGCAATTGTTTAAATTTGGCACAGATCTTATTATAAAACATCAGAATAACCAAGATAGTATTACGATTAAAGAACATTTTAGCCGTTATAATACCAACCCTCATTTTAAAATCGATGAAATTCAATTCTATGATGGTACGCATTGGGACTTAAAAACAATAGAGCGAAAAGCCAAATCTGTAGCTCGCTCGCCGTTGATAACGACTAGAAATAGTTCTTGGAATGACCAAAGCGCTTTGATGGTAGAGCATTTGAAAAGAGAAATGGTATACGGTGATGAAAAAGGGGAGGGTTTGGTGGGTTTTAGTTCTTTTGAAGAGGTTTTACCTAAAAATCATCTCACTTTACCACTGGTTTAAAAAGGGGCATTGCGCCCCTTTGACAACCAAAGCGCTTTTAGGAAAAAGCTTGCACACCTGCTTTGAAGATATTTTGATCACGGAAATGAGGGAAATTGAGCTGACCATGAGTAGGATTATGACGTTCACTGTGTCCCATTTTGCCCAAAATACGACCACAAGGGCTGGTAATACCTTCAATGGCGTAAACTGAGCCGTTAGGATTGTGGCGTGGATCTTGGCTGGGCAAAGCGCTTTCTGGGTTGGCATACTGGAAAGCAATTTGCCCATTTTGGAGCAACAAATCCAAAGCGCTTTGGTTGGCATAAAAGCGCCCTTCGCCGTGTGAAAAGGAAACATCGTGTAATTGTCCAACTGCAAAATCGCGGAGCCACACGCTGTGATTATTCGCAACAACCGTTGTAGCCACGCGAGCAATGTGTCGGCGAATGCGATTATGGGCAAGTGTGGGTTCATGAGCTTGTGGGGTTTGAATGCGAGAATGGGTTAAAAGTCCTGTTTTAATAAGAGCTTGGAAACCATTGCAAATGCCCAAAATCAGGCCATCTCGCGCCAAAAATTCATCAATGGCGCTACGAATTTTATCGCTGGAGAGAATGTTGGCGATGAATTTGCCAGAGCCATCGGGTTCATCTCCTGCGCTGAATCCTCCAGAAATCACCAAAATTTGGCTCATTTTAAGCGTTTTCTCCAAAGCGTTTAAGCTTTCTTCCACCTCATCAAAAGAACGATTACGAATCAACACTTCACTTGCCACAGCACCATTGCGTTCAAACGCACGGCGTGTATCCAGCTCGCTGTTCATACCAAAGAATACAGGCAGACACACGCGAGGCTTTGCGACTTTCGTGCTTGGAACCCAAAGCGCTTTGCTCGTTTGACTGGTAGCAAGCAGTAAAGCTTCTGTTTCTTCAGCCGCTTCATACAAAGGATACACATCATGCAAGACAGAAACCGCTGTTTGATACAAAGCGCTTAGTGGCTCAACTTTGCCATTGATGCGTAACTCAGGCTCAGCAATGGTTTGTCCTAAGAAAATTAAGCCTTCTGCAGAAAGCTTTTCTGCGCTGGTGATGAGATAAGCTCCATATTGTGGGGCAAAAAGTTTATCGTATTGAATAGAAACGCCGATTTCATTGCCCAAAGCGCTTTCATACAAAGCTTGTATGACACCGCCATGACGTATAGCACGAGCGCTCTTAATATTACCCAATTGATTTTGCTGGAAAATGAAATCATTGTTGCGGATAAAATCTGATAAAACAGGGCGTTGTAAGTCATCTTGTCTGCAGGTGAGTAAGTAAACATAATCTCCTGTCGCTTTAAATTCAGGGCTGATGACGTTATCGGTGTGAACAGTCGTGACAGCAAAAGCAATTAATGTTGGCGGAACGTGCAAATCTTGAAAACTGCCACTCATGCTATCTTTTCCGCCAATGGCTGCACGATTCAAAGCGCTTAGGGCATGATGTGCGCCTAATAGGGCAGCGAATACTTGTCCCCAATTTTCAGCATTTTGCCCGAGACGGCGGAAATATTCTTGAAGTGAATAATGGGTTTTACGAGCATTGCCACCCGTTGCCACTACACGTGATGTCGCATCAATCACCGCTAAAAGTCCACCATGATAAGCGCTTTGGCTGCTGATATGAGGGTTAAAGCCATGAGCGAGAATAGAGGCAGTATGGGTGGTGGTTTCAGTAGGGAGAGCATAAACGCTCGCCTCAACAGGGCTTCTTTGCGTTTTACCGCCATAAGGCAATAGCACACAAGACGCGCCCACGCTGTGGTCGAAACGGTCGCCTAATCCGCGTTGGTCGGCGAAAGCTAGGGTAGAGAGTTGGTCGTGTAAAGCACTTTGCCAGTTTTCAGGCTCTGTTACAATTTGAGGCAGTGTGTTCGGTAGGCGAACAAGATTTTGCTGTACCGTTGCACCATTGCTATCGAGAAAAGCTCGTTTCAGTGAAACAATCACTTGCTCACGATGGCGCATGGTAAGGGTTGCGTCATCGGTGATGGTGGCAATAGCGGTGGCGTTGAGATTTTCAGCTGCTGCCAACGCTTGCATGAGGGCAACATCATTGGGAGAAACCACAATTGCCATGCGTTCTTGGCTTTCGCTAATCGCCAGCTCTGTGCCACTTAATCCCTGATATTTCACAGGAATGAGGTCAAGATTGATGTCTAAGCCATCAGCAAGTTCGCCGATGGCGACAGAAACACCACCAGCGCCAAAATCATTGCAACGTTTGATGCGAGAGGCAAAAGCGCTTTGTCGGAAGAGGCGTTGGAGCTTGCGTTCTTCGGGGGCATTGCCTTTTTGCACTTCGGCAGCACTTTCTTGTAAAGAGTTACCATGTTGGGATTTGGAAGAACCTGTTGCGCCACCACAGCCATCGCGCCCTGTGGCACCACCAATCAGCAATACCACATCGCCTGCTTGTGGCTCTTCACGTTTCACATGATGCGCAGGCACAGCAGCCACCACCGCCCCAACTTCCATATGCTTGGCTTTGTAGCCTTCATGGTAATACTCCACGATTTGCCCTGTTGCCAAGCCAATTTGGTTACCATAGCTGGAGGAGCCAGCCGCAGCGCCTTGTGCAATAAGGCGTTGAGGGAGTTTGCCCGCGAGGGTTTCTGAAAGTGCTTCTCGTGGGTCAGCGCAGCCTGAAACACGCATGGCTTGGTAAACATAAGCTCGCCCTGATAATGGGTCACGAATCGCGCCGCCAATGCAAGTTGCCGCACCACCGAAAGGCTCAATTTCGGTGGGGTGGTTATGGGTTTCGTTTTTAAATTGCAAGAGCCATTTTTCTGTCTTACCCTCTTCATCAACCTCAACAAAGACCGAACACGCATTAACTTCCGCAGAAAATTCCACATCATCAAGCGCCCCTGCTTGGCGTTGATATTTGGCATCGATCGTGGCTAAGTCCATAAGAGTGTAGGGGCGTTTTTCAGCTTTATCACCATAAATGGCAAAGCGCTTTGTGTTGTAATCCTCAAAATCAGCTTTCAGCGCCGCGCCCAAAGCGCTTTCAGGAAATTCAAAAGCTTGGAGATGAGTGGCAAAGGTGGTGTGTCGGCAATGATCCGACCAATAAGTATCCAAGACGCGGATTTCTGTTTCGCTGGGTTCGCGGTTTTCGGATTGGAAATAGCGTTGCACCAGCGCCAAATCGGCAAGCGTCATGGATAAGCTTTGGGCTTGATGGAAGGCTTGTAAAGCTGATGCATCAAGAGCGCAAAAGCCTTCAAAGGTTGGTACATCTGGCGCACGTTGTGGAATGGGCAATTCGGTTTGAGCCAAATCTTTTTCGCGCGTTTCGATGGGATTAATTAAGTAGTGGCGCAAAGCGCTTTGCTCCTCAGCGCTCACATTGCCTGTAAAGACCCATGCTACCGCGCTCAAAACACGCACTCCAGCAAACTCAGGCGCAAGCAATTTTAGGCATTGTTCGGCAGAATCTGCACGTTGGTCAAATTGACCAGCTAATGGCTCGATGATGAGTGTGAAGTCGCCTTCTGGCAAAGCGCTTTGAGCAATATCGGTGATGGGGTCAGCAAAGACTTTTGCTTGGGCGTTCGTTTGTTCAAAAACCTCAAGTGGACAATGATGCAAATCATAAAGTGCAAAGCGCTTTAGACCTGTGACATTGGGTAGTGATAACACATGTTTCAAGCTGGCAAGAGCTTGCGCATCATCAGAAAAGGCAGGTCTTTTTTCAATAATCAGGCGAATATCCATGAGGTTTCCTTCGGTTGGTTTCTGATGATGTTTATTATAACAGTGCCAAGCATGCCTACGCCCAAAGCGCTTTAGGGTCGGTGGCGTTCTTGGAGTTTTTTAATCACATCGCTCCATGATAAATCAGCATCTTGTAAGAGAACGGTTAAATGATAGGCTAAATCAGCAGCTTCGCTGATGGTTTCTGCTTTGTCTTTAACGGTGGCAGCAAGTGCCGTTTCTACGCCTTCTTCGCCGACTTTCTGCGCAATGCGCTTGGTGCCTTTGGCATAGAGGCTGGCGGTGTAGGAGCTTTGGGGATCTGCGCCTTTACGCGAGGCAATCAATTGTTCCAACTTGGCAAAAAAGACCCAATGCGCTTGGTTGAGTTGTTCAAACTGATGAAAACAGCTCTCCGCCCCCGTATGGCAGGTTTCGCCGATAGGGTTGGCGAGGATTAACAGGGTGTCGTTATCACAA
>JAUNEA010000017.1 GCA_030525785.1 Cardiobacteriaceae bacterium | reverse complement strand
TGACTACAGTAACTCCAGTGGTTCCAGTAACCCCTGTTGCACCGCCTACAGTACCAGCGCCTGCACTGTATGATGCGACAGCATCAGCTTATGCCCAACTGGCGGTAGCAAACCTAGAAACCTCACTCCAGCATCTTGGCACCTTGCATGAAAGACGTGGCGAAAACCAAGTCCTTCATCTTGATTACCCCACCAAACCTCGCGCCCAAACTTGGGGACGCATTTTTGGTCATGAACTGAAGCTGGAAGGCAAAGAACGCTTTGGGCTGAAAAGCGCTTTGCGTGGCGTGCAAATCGGTCACGATTTCATGATTGGCGAAACAGAGCAAGGCACTCGCCATCTCACAGGCGCGTATCTCTCCTACAGCCGTGATAAAGCGCGCTACCACGACCGTTTCCGCGCTGAGAATGGATTCATCAGCGATGATAGCTTTACAGGCAATGCTAACCACAAAGCGGTTTCACTTGGTGTCACCCATACCCGTTACACGCCTGAAGGCGCGTATCTCGATAGCGTGATGCAATACAGCTGGATTAATTCTCACGCCAAATCTCGTGAAAATGTCCAAGCCAAGCAAAAAGGCAAAGCGCTTTCCTTGTCTGTTGAAGCAGGAAAAGCCTATACCTTGCGCGAGTATGAACAAAGCGCTTTGTTCATCGAGCCACAAGCCCAGCTGACCTATCAGCATTTACGCTTGGAAGATGGCTACGATGTCATTCGCCACGTTTATGGCGACACCCATCATGGCTTACGCGGACGCGTGGGCGCTCGCTTACTGCATCGTGGCAAACAAACTAGCTCAGAAGCTCGCCCAACAGAATGGTACCTCAACGCCAATATCGTGCATGATTTCAAACACCCAACCGCCGTACAAATTGGAAGCGATACCGTGGGCGAAAAACACGCGCGTACATGGTTTGAGCTGGGCATCGGCGCACAAAGCGCTTTGAGCCAAAACAGCTACTGGTACCTCGATGCTCGTTACGAAAAAAGCTTCAAAAATAGCCCGAAACGTCAAGGCGTTCGCGCACAAATTGGCTATAAATACACTTGGCAATAAACAAAGCGCTTTGGGGGTAGAACATTTTGTTTAGGTTTTACTCGGGGCTTTGCCCCGAACCCCAGCAGGGGCATGATGCCCCTGCACCCCGCAAAGTATTTTAAAAAGTAAAACCCCCACCAAAACTTTGTTTTGCGTGGGGGTTTTACTTTTTAATGCTCTGGGGTCAAGGGGTGTAACACCCCTTGTGGGGGCTTGGGGGTGAAACCCCCAAATAAAGTCTATTCAAGATATTCCTACCCCCAAAGCGCTTTGTTGATCATCAAGCTTATGGGGTAATAACTACCTTCATGGCTTGATTTTCTGCGGCGTGTTTAAACACATCGTAGGCTTTTTCCATTTCGCTGAAGGCGAAGTGGTGGGTTAGCATTTTGCTCACATCAACCGTTTCGCTGGCAATAGCTCGCAGGAGTTGTTCTGTAGTGTTTGCATTCACCAAGCCTGTGGTGATGGATAAGTTTTTAATCCAAAGTTTTTCTAAGTTGAAATCCACTTTCACGCCATGAACGCCAACCACAGAAATATTACCGCCTGCTTTCACGCACTCTTGGCACATATTCCAAGTCGCAGGAATACCAACGGCTTCAATGGCAACATCAACTCCTTTATCATGCCCCAAAATGGCTTTCAGTTGCTCAAACACATTGCCATTTGCTGGGTTAATCACATGAGTTGCGCCCATTTCTTTTGCCATTTTCAGGCGGTTATCGTCCATATCGACCATAATCAAAGCAGATGGGCTATAAAGCTGCGCGGTTAATAAAGCAGACATACCCACAGGGCCTGCGCCTGCGATTAAAACCGTATCTCCCAAGCTAACTTCGCCATATTGCACGCCGATTTCATGACCTGTTGGCAAAGCATCGCTCAACAACAAGGCAATTTCATCGTTTACATTATTCGGCAATTTAATCAAGCTGTTATCAGCATAAGGCGTGCGGACATACTCGGCTTGTGTGCCGTCAATCATATAGCCCAAAATCCAACCGCCACCATTTTCACAGTGTGAGTAAAGCTGTTGTTTGCAATTATCGCAAGAGCCACATTTGCTGATGCAAGAAATGATGACTTTATCGCCAACTTTGAAATTTTTCACATTCGCGCCAACTTCTTCAATAATGCCAACGCCTTCGTGTCCCAAAATACGACCTGCTGCAACTTCAGGGTTTTTGCCTTTCCAAATGCCCAAATCAGTGCCACAAATGGTGGTTTTCACGATACGAACAATGGCATCGCCTGCATCAATAATGCTTGGTTTGGGTTTTTCTTCAAAGCGGATATCGTTAGCTCCGTAATAAACCATAGCTTTCATCGTGTCCCTCCTAGAGATTGAAAGATGATAGTTTTGTCATCTCACTTGCCTTTGATGACGTTCGACATTATGATGCCCAACTTTCGCGAAAAATGCAAATTTTTCAATAAATACAATACGTTATAATATAACCGTTTTTTATACCTCATCTCCAAAGTGCTTTGATTCTATTAAACTATCTTCATCTTCAAAAACCCAATCCACAAAAAAACCTCCCCAAAGGGAGGTTTTGAATCTTTAAAGCGCTTTGCCTGAAAGCAGATAACGCCTTATTCTGCCAATAAATCTTCTGGTTTGACTTTATCGCCATAAACGGGCAATAAGGTTTTTTCATAGGCAGCTTTTAAACGACCGTCTTGTTTAATGCTTACCAATTCCTCATTGACCCATTTCAACAACTCGGCATCGCCTTTTTTCACTGCTGGAGCAATGAATTCCACGTCACCAATAGAGGCAATACTGACTGCAAAATCAGGATTTTCCTTTGCCCAAGCCCACAATAAAGCATTATCGTGCGCCAAACCAACCCCACGACCGTCTTTCAAAGCGTCAAAGGTTTCGGTATTTTGTTCAAATTTTAGGAGCTTGATTTCTGGGTGTTTTTTGGTGAAATAAGCATCAGCGGTGGTGCCTTTATTGACCAATAAGGTTTGCTCTTTAAGCGCTTCCACAGAAGTGATAGGTGCTTTAACAGGGGCAACCACGCCTAAAGCCACTTTCATATAAGGGCTGGCAAAATCAACCACTTTGGCACGTTCTTCGGTTTGGGTGAAATTGGCTAAAATCAAATCCACTTTGCCCGATTTTAAATATTCCACACGGTTGGCGGCTTCAGTCAAAACAAATTCAATTTTGCTTTCATCACCGAATAAATCTTTCGCCAAATATTTGGCAATTTCCACATCAAAACCTTGATTTTTGCCTTCTGCATCTAAATAACCAAAGGGAGGTTTATCGCCAAAAACGCCAATAGTAATGGTGCCTTTGTTTTTAATTTCTGCCAAATCGGCCAAAGCGCTTCCAGAAAATAAAATCGCCAATGAGAGTAAAAGTTTTTTCATCTAAAATCCTTAATTGTTGCTATAAAAAGATGAGCCTATTTTAGAATTAAAAAGCGCTTTGGAAAGTAACACTTTTTTATTCCATCATAACCAAAATTAATATTCAAAACTGTGTATAAACTGTCTGGCACGCTCCGTTTGTGGTTGAGTGAAAAATCCTTGAATATCTTGGGTTTCTTCCAAAATATTGCCCTTATCTAAAAACACAATCCGATGCGCCACTTTTCGGGCAAACCCCATTTCGTGCGTGACGATTAGCATAGACATTTTCTCACGTGACAAATCCATAACCACATCAAGCACTTCACGCACCATTTCAGGGTCAAGCGAAGCGGTAATTTCATCGAATAACATGATTTCAGGGTTCAAACAGAGCGCCCGAATGATGGCAATCCGTTGCTTTTGACCACCTGATAATTGACGTGGCAAGGCGTGTTTTTTCTCCAACAAACCTACCCGTTGCAAAAGCGCTTCCGCCTGAATGCTCACCTCTTTTTTATCACGTTTTTGCACGCTGATGGGGGCAAGCAGGAGATTATCCCAAACGCTTAAATGCTGAAATAATTCATAATTTTGAAAAACCATGCCGATTTTTTTCCGTGTTTCCAGCCAGTTTAAATCCTGCCCCAAAACTTGATTTTTAAAGCGGATTTGTCCGCCCTGAATTTCTTCCAAACCATTGATACAGCGCAATAAAGTGGATTTTCCGCAACCCGATGAACCCAAAATCACCACCACTTCACCAGCTTCTACTGCCAAATCAATGCCATTTAAGACCCGATGTTCGCCATAGGATTTTACCAATCCCTTGATTTCTAATATTTTACTCACAATCTTCCTCCAAGCGCTTTGCCCAATGGGACAAAGGATAACAAATCAAAAAGTACAACCAAAAAATTAAACCATAGACCCAAAGCGAAATGGTCGCATGAGAAAACAAAGAAGTTTCAATGATTTGTTGTCCCACTTTCACCACTTCCACGACCCCAATCAATGCCCCCAAAGCAGTGGTTTTGATGATGCGGGTTAAAAGATTGATGGTGCTGGGTAAGAGCATTTTCAGCATTTGAGGCAGTTCAATTTTAAAGAAAATCAATCGTTTATCTAAAGCCAATGCCATCGCAGTTTCCCGTTGATGAGGACTGATGGATTGCAAGGCTCCACGTACTAAATCGCCCATTTCTGCGGTTCCCCACAGGGAAAATACCAATACACACACCCAAAAAGCGCTTAAATGAAGATTAAACCAAGTCGCCAATCCAAAATATAAAGTAAAGAGCCAAACCAATAAAGGCACAATTCGAATGGTTTCCAAATAAAACTGGCAAAGATAATGTAAAAATTTATTCTTTCTTACCAATAATAAACCCAATAACGTGCCAAAGAATAAGGAGAAAATTAGGGAGAAAAAAGAAATACCCAATGTTTGAGCCAATCCCATCAAAAGACGATTGAAATTTTGTCCTTCCCATAAAAAATTAAATCCCATATTGCACGCTCCGCATTCTTTTTTCGATGATTTTCGCCAGCAAAACCAAAGGCAGCAAAACCACCAAGTAGCTTAAAAATAATAGAAAAAGCGCTTCATTGGTTAAATAATCCAAAGAAATCAATTCACGAGTCACAAACAATAATTCTGCCACCGAAACCGCACTAACCACCGAAGTTTCTTTAATTAAAAACAAAACATTGGCAATTAAAGCAGGTAAAGCAATTAATCCTGCTTGGGGGAAAATAATTTTTAATAAAATTTGTCGTCCATTTAAACCCAAAGCCAAAGCGCTTTCAATTTGTGATTTTTGAATTTGATTCAGTCCTGCTCGCAAAGCTTCCGCCATATAACTGCCACCCAAAAAGATTAAAGCAATGAGCGAACAAGTATAGCCGTCCCATTTAATGCCTATTTTGGGTAAGCCGTAATAAAGAAAGAATAATTGAATCAGTAATGGTGTATTGCGTGACAATTCAATATAAAATTGAATGATTTTTTGCCCCCAGAGGCGATAATATAAAATTAAAGCACAACATAAACCCCAAAAAAATGAGCCTAAAATCGCCCAAAAAGACAATTCTAAGGTGATTTTTAATGCCCGATAAAAATGGGGGATATGCGCCCAAATGTATTCGTAATCCATTTATTTCTCCAATGATTCAACCACAAGGATTTTCTCATGCCCTCTCTATAGAAAAAGGGTGGAAATGCTCCACCCTTTTTACCTCTACAACATCAACAAAGCGCTTTACACCTGCCGTTCGACCAATTTCATTTTGATTTCGGCGATGGCTTTGGCGGGATTTAGTCCTTTGGGGCAAGTGTTGGTACAGTTCATAATCGTGTGGCAACGATAGAGTTTGAAACTGTCTTCCAAGAAATCCAAGCGCTCGGCAGTGGCTTCGTCTCGACTGTCCATAATCCAGCGGTGCGCTTGGAGCAAGATGGCAGGCCCCAAATATTTATCGCTGTTCCACCAATAACTTGGGCAAGAAGTTGAACAGCAGGCGCACAAAATACATTCATACAAACCGTCTAATTTGGCACGGTCGGCTTCCGATTGTAAGCGCTCACGCTCGGGGGCTGGGGTTTCGGTTTGTAACCACGGCTTGATGGAAGCGTGTTGGGCATAAAAATGCGATAAATCAGGCACCAAATCCTTCACCACATACATATGGGGTAAAGGATAAATCGGTACTTGTTTTTGTTTCACATCACTAATGGCTTTGGTGCAAGCCAAAGTATTCATGCCGTCAATATTCATGGCGCAGGAACCACAAATCCCTTCACGGCAGGAACGGCGAAAAGTCAGCGTGCTGTCGATTTCATTTTTGATTTTTAACAATGCGTCCAAAACCATTGGCCCGCAATCGTCCATATCAATATCATAGGTATCGGTGCGTGGATTTTCACCCGTACCAGGGTCCCAACGATAGATTTTAAAGCTCCGTACATTGGTTGCGCCTTCGGGAGCAGGATAATGTTTGCCTTTTTTCACCACCGAATTATCGGGTAATTTAAATTCTGCCATATTGCCTCTTTTGATTCTGTTTTTTGTAGAAAAGCGCTTTTAGAAGCGCTTTGTACCATGATTTTTAATAAACACGTTTTTTCGGCGGAACATAATCGACATCGGGCGTGCCTGTGTAATCATGAACAGGGCGATAATCGATTTTTACCGTGCCATCTTCGTCCAACCAAGTGAGGGTGTGTTTCATCCAGTTGGCATCGTCACGTTCAGGATAATCTTCGTGTGCATGCGCCCCACGACTTTCATGACGATTTTCCGCCGCCACAATGGACACCTGCGCACAAGCCAATAAATTAGACAATTCAAAGGCTTCCACCAAATCTGTATTCCAATTGAGGCTTTCATCTGTAATCCGCACTTGCTCAAAACTGCGGTAAATGTCCTTCATTTTGCCTACGCCTTCAACCAAGCTGTCTGCTGTACGGAACACCGCCGCATGGGTTTGCATGGTACGTTGCATGTTTTCACGGATTTCGGCGGTTTTCATATCGCCACGGGCATGATGCACTTGGGCAAAACGTTCCAAAGCCTTATCCAAAGCGCTTTGGGGAATCGGTGCTGGTTTAGAATTGGGTTTAATGACCGCTCTAGCACGATGTGCTGCTGCCCGTCCAAAGACCACCAAATCCAGCAAAGAGTTAGAACCCAAACGATTCGCCCCATGCACCGATACACACGCTGCTTCACCAATCGCCATCAAGCCTGGTACAACGGCATCAGGGTTACCGTCTTTCAATTGCACCACTTCACCGTGATAGTTGGTGGGAATGCCGCCCATATTGTAATGAACCGTTGGAATCACAGGCGATGGCTCTTTGGTCACATCAACGCCTGCGAAAATGCGTGCCGTTTCCGCAATGCCTGGTAAGCGCTTATGAATGACTTCCGCACCCAAATGTTCCAAATGGAGGTGAATATGGTCTTTGTATTTGCCCACGCCACGACCTTCACGGATTTCAATGGACATCGAACGAGAAACCACATCACGAGAAGCCAAATCTTTGGCGTTGGGTGCATAACGTTCCATAAAGCGCTCACCCAAGCCGTTGGTTAAGTAACCGCCTTCGCCACGACAGCCTTCGGTCATTAAACAACCTGAACCGTAAATGCCAGTGGGGTGGAATTGGGTAAATTCCATGTCTTGAAGCGCTAATCCAGCCCGCAACACCATACCATTGCCATCGCCCGTGCAAGTGTGGGCTGAAGTACAAGACAACCACGCCCGACCGTATCCGCCCGTTGCCAAGACCACCATTTGGGCATTAAACACATGGAGTTCGCCTGTGGATAAATCCAAAGCCAACACCCCACGACAGGAACCATCTTCACCCATTAATAAATCGGTGGCGAAATATTCAATATAAAATTCAGCGTGATGCTTCAGCGCTTGCTGATACAAAGTGTGCAACATAGCATGACCTGTGCGGTCGGCTGCGGCGCAGGTGCGTTGGGCTTGACCTTCACCAAAATTGGTAGTCATACCGCCAAAAGGACGCTGATAGATTTTGCCGTCTTTGGTGCGTGAAAACGGTACGCCATAATGTTCCAATTCAATGATGGCAGGAATGGCTTCCCGACACATATAGGCGATGGCATCTTGGTCGCCCAGCCAGTCGGAACCTTTAACGGTATCGTAAAAATGCCATTGCCATTTGTCTTCACCCATATTACCAAGCGCTGCCGCTACGCCACCTTGCGCCGCTACCGTATGCGAACGGGTGGGGAATACTTTGGTGATGCAGGCGGTTTTTAAGCCTTCTAAAGCCATGCCAAAGGTTGCCCGTAGGCCAGCGCCTCCTGCCCCAACGATGACCACATCATAAGTGTGATAATTAATTTTGTATGCTGATGTACTCATAATCTTATTTCACCAAATCAAGAACTTAAACCCAAACGCAAAATAGAAGCCACTGCAATCAAGCCCCCAATCAAGCAACTACCTTTAACGGCAATCAATGCCAAATATTTGCTCAATTCATGGTGAACATAATCTTCAATCACCACTTGCAAACCCAAAGCGCTTTGATAAAAACCTGCGATGGCAAATGCACTCAACAGCCCCATATGCAATGGATTACCGAACCACGCTTTTAACTCAGCGTAATTATCCGCTCCTACAATCGCAATGATGGCATAAAAAAAGTAAATCACCAGCGGAATCAGAATCACGGATACTGTGCGTTGCACAATAAAATGATGAGTTCCATTATGCCCAGAGCCTAAGCCTTTGGCAGCTTTCAAATTTTGTAAAATACTCATCTGCTACTCCTTACGCCACCAAACTTAAAATAATCCAGAGCGTTAAATTCATCACCACCGCGCCAATCATCACCATTTTGGCTGCTCTCCATGAAGAGGCAATCTCTAAATTTTTGCCGATGTCCCAGCTTAAATGGCGAATGCCATTACAGAAGTGGTAGCACAAGCAACCCGTCCAAATAAACATACACAACACAATGAAAGGGTTACTGAAAAATCGATTAAACGCCAAATAAGCGCTTTCGCTACTCGCTGCTGATGCCAACCAAATGGTGACAAAAACCATACCTATTGAGCTAACAATACCTGTGGCACGGTGCATCACAGAGGTAAACGAGGTAAAACGATGCAATGCATAAATCTGCAAATGCGGCGAGAGAGGTCGATTATGGGGATTTGGTCTCATAAACACTGCCTTATGGTTATCTGTTATCAATCATTACAAAGTGGCTTAAACCTTTATTATAAGACAAAGCGCTTTGCTTTCAAGAAAAATCGCATTTAAGTTCCTAATAATGAAAACCTTTTCTATCTGTAAGTTTTGCCTGATTAAGCATTTTTGCTGAAGATAGATTCAAAAATTTTCTATTTTCAATATTAAAGACACAATAAGTCCTTTTACTTTTCCCAAAGCGCTTTGTTTTAAAAATCAATACAACGGCCACCGCGCTCCCAATCGCCATAACGCGTTGGCTCTAAACCTGTAGGGCCTCCAACTTCCACAGGACGTGGCTTATTCGGCTCTGTCGCAACCGTATTTAGGGTATCTTGTGTGGTTTGATCGCTTGGTTGAGGTTGATAACGATGTGGTTTTTGTGGATTCATAACTAAACTCCTTCAACATAAAGCCTCCGCAATCTGGCAAGGCAAGGCTATAATAAAGCCTGTAAACCTGAAAGCCAAAGCGCTTTATTTTTTGATGATATCTTGAGGAACTAACTGTATGACAGCCACAAACGAAAAACTCACTCCTAAAGAAAAAGCCTTAAAGATCAATCTAGACACCCGAAAATATGGCACCATCGTAGAAATTGGCGCTGGGCAAGAAGTGGCAAGATTGTTTTTCCGTGCTGGTGGTGCAGCTGGAACAATTGCCAAAACGATGTCTGCCTACGATATGCAATTTTCTAATGCTATCTATGGCGCAGAAGCTAATGGGCGCTATGTTAGTCGTAATCGATTAATGGCCATGTTAAGCCATGAATTCAATGAAGTTATCGAACGGGTTGGCTCAACTCGCCCCAAAAGCTCAACCTATTTCGCCTATGCAGCAACAGTTGCTGCAAAAAGTTTCAATCGCAACAATGAATGCCATGCATGGTGTGGGATTCGATTACAACTTTATCCCGATGCCGCCCCTAGCGATATTATCGTTCATGTTCGTATGCTGGATAAAGAAGCTAATGACCAACAAGAAGCTTTAGGCATCTTAGGCGTTAATTTAATTTACAGCGCCTATTATCACTTTGAAAATCCTCGTAAAATCATTGATTCTTTAACAGATGGATTAAATTCAGAACGATTGGAAATTGATAGTATAGAATTCTATGGTCCTTATTTTGAAGATGAGGATAATCGTTGCCTCAATTTACATTTAATTCGTTCATGGAAAACCCGTGCCATTATGTTTAACCCTGAAGGGAAAGTATGTGTTCCTGCGGATTTATTGTATAAAAAAAATGTTTTAGTCACTCGAGGAGCCTTTAAGCCCTTTACTCGAACCAATCAAGATATGATTGAACAAGGCATGGCAGAATTTTCTCAGTTACCTGATGTCACAGAGAATAATACTGTCATCTTAGCTGAAATTACGCTTAATCAACTGGTTGGCGATAATGAAAATGTTAGCGACCATGATTTTGTTGAACGTGTCGATCAATTATCCGCTATGGGATACCATGTGATGATTTCAGATTATGTTCGTTATTTTCGTTTGCGTGCTTATTTCCGTCAATTTACTCAGAAGCAAATTGGCATTGTGGTTGGCATGAATAATTTACGCCAGATTTTTGATGAAGACCTTTATCGTGGCGTTGAAGGTGGAATTATGGAAGGCTTAGGTCGCTTATTTCCTGATAACACCAGTATTTTTGCTTACCCTGAAATCAATAAGAATGGAGAACATATCCATTACACTAATCTTGATATTCCTACACATCTAAGACTACTCTATCAATACATTATTGAAAATGGCTTCGTTCGTGGTATTCACAGTACACATGAGGAATTATTTAGCATTCAAGCTAAGCAAGTTTTGGAAAATATCCGAACCAATCGTGCTGGTTGGGAAAAAAATGTGCCTGAACAAATTGTTGAATTAATTAAAACTCGCCGTTTATTTGGCTACAATAGTCGATAAACAAAAGTTTTATGTGAGGATGTTATGTACCTATTACAGAAAGAAGAAGATATCCAATCTGCTCAACAGCAATTTAGCAACTCTTTAATACAAAGCGCTTTTACAGAAGCGCTTTGGGGAAAAGTTAATTGTATGGGTGGTAAATTTGAGGCTACCTTATATTATTCTCCTGAATGGAATTTATGGTATCACCATGAAAAACAAGAAGGTAAATTTTGGAATGCTTTTGGGATAGATAAGCCAGCAAATAAAGCGCTTCGTATTCAAAGTGAGATAAATATCCCAATAGCTGGCATTAATAGCCGCCTTTCAGGAGCTTTTGCACAAGATGAAAAAGGTGATCTCTATTTATTGCATCGTGGGAATATTCGTGGCGGTAAAGCGCTTTTCTTTCAATATTATCAAGGAGAAATTGTGAATATAAAAGAAGGCAAAAGTAACAATCCTTTTGCTATTATAGCTAAATTTGACCAAGATATAGCTAAACAAATCCATAGTTTCATTCACCAGGTTTTATTTATAAAAGAACACAAAATATCTTAACTGGAGCAATAAAATGGACGCAAGAATCAGTAAAATTAATGATCTTTTTAATGGCAATCGATTAGTTGAAATACCATTTTTCCAGAGACATTATGTTTGGAGAAGAAAAAAGCTTAGAGTCCTTAGATTCTAAAAAGATTCAATTTTATAACCATATAATTTTTTATAAATAAGATTTCACAACATGATATCGATAATCAAGTTTACCATGATGAATGAATTAAAAACCTCCTTCTCTTTACTACCATTAATTTAAGCAAAGAAGATGATAAATAACAAATATTTGATTCGATTAATTCATTAGATGTTAGATTAACCACTGTTGAATTATTAAAGAACTATTTATTTAATAATGAAAGTAACATCGAAAACTTGCAAATATATTGGCAAAATATTTTTGATAACGAAGAACAAAAGTCCTATTGGGATCAATCAATAGCCAATAATGGTCGTGCCATGATTGATTTCTTCTTATACAGCTTCCTTCAAATAAAAACTCACGAACCAAAGTATAAGCACGCTATTTCATCAGTGGAAAAACAACAATACACAAGGGTAGATAAACTATTTTTATCTTATAAAGATTTTATCCAAAAACAAAAAATCGATATTTCAATGTTAATAAAAGAAATGAAAGAATATTCTCAAATCTTCTATCATTCTTTAGAACCCAATATCGATAATATTAATTTACCTCACAATAACTAGCTAAAACGCTTAAATCTCATTATTTTCACTTTGGGATATACATTTCTTATTCCTTATATATTATTCGTACAAATCAACGTTAGAGATAGCGAACAAAGAAATGAAATATTCAGATTGTTAGAATATTTTATTATGCATCGAGTGATGCTACAAAAAACATCAAAAGGATTAGGCTTATTTGTCATACATCAATTGATCGATAACAATATTGTAACACCTGAAGCTCTCATTTACAAAAAGACGGTGGCTATCTCGGAATCTGCTACTATAAAATATTTTTGTTTATCCAAATCTTCTTTGTTAGGAGTGGGAGTAAACTTCCCACTTCTT
>JAUNEA010000010.1:2871-60540 GCA_030525785.1 Cardiobacteriaceae bacterium | reverse complement strand
GGGGTTTTACTTTTTAATGCTCTGGGGTCAAGGGGTGTAACACCCCTTGTGGGGGCTTGGGGGTGAAACCCCCAATAAAGGTATCCCAATCATAGCATGGTCATCAAAGCGCTTTTAGTGTGAGCAAGAGCAACCGCAGCCTGAGCTGGTGGCTTTTTGATAATTAGCCTCAACCGCTGCCCAATCCACTACATTCCACCAAGCATCGAGGTAGTCTGCGCGTTTATTTTGGTAGTTGAGATAGTAAGCATGTTCCCAAACATCGCAGCCGAGAATAGGCTTGCCGCGTACTGCCACGACATCCATCAAAGGATTATCTTGGTTTGGAGTGCTGGTGATTTGTAATTTTCCTTCAGCATTGACGATTAACCATGCCCAACCTGAGCCGAATTGTTTGATACCAGCATCTTTGAAAGCAGCTTTAAACGCTTCGAAGCTACCAAAAGTCTCGTTGATGGCGTTCAGCAATTTGCCTTCAGGCGCACGTTTACCATCAGCGCTCATGGTGTTCCAGTATAAGGTATGATTGAATAAGCCACCGCCATTGTTGCGAACAGCTGGGCTGAATTTGCTGATGTTATTCAATACGCCAACCAAATCCAAATCGGTTTCGCCAACATTTGCCACGAAGTTGTCAAAATAAGCTTTGTGGTGGCGACTGTAATGGATTTCTACCGTTAACTTATCAATGCTTGGTTCAAGGGCATCATAAGCATAGGGTAGGGCTGGGAAAGTAAATGTAGTCATAAAAAACTCCTCTAAATGGGATAAGAAAAGCCCAAGCAAAGCGCTTTGGGCAGGAAAAATTTACTTAAAAATATGGGCGCGATAAAAACGCAATTCTTCCAAGCTTTCGTAAATATCGGCAAGGGCAGTATGTTGATTTTTTTTGGTAAAAGTTAAGTCGGGGTACCAGCGCCGTGCAAGTTCTTTAAGGGTAGAAACATCAAGGTTACGATAATGGAAATACTGCTCCAATTCTGGCATCCAGCGTGCCATAAAGCGACGGTCTTGGCAGATACTGTTGCCACACAAGGGCGAGCTATCTTTCTCCACGTAACGGCGCAAAAAGTTTAAGGTTTCGATTTCTGCATCGCGTACACTCAAAGCGCTTTGGCGACAACGGTCTAATAACCCACTGGCAGTATGATGGCTGGTGTTCCAATCGTCAAGATTATCTAAAATCTCATCGGGCTGATAAATAGCTAGGCTAGGGCCTTCAGCAATGAGATTAAGATCGGCATCGGTAACTAGGGTGGCAATTTCCAGCACTCTATCGCGCATAGGATCTAGCCCTGTCATCTCCATATCCAGCCAAATGAAACGATTTTCCATAATTATCCTCTGTGATGGTATAAATCTTGCAAGTATTTTGTTGTCTAGTTTAACAAACCTTTATCGAAAACATGATAATCTTCTCTTAAGCTTTTACTTGGAATCTGCTATGTCTACTACGCAAAATTACTATCAAATTCTCAACATTCCAACCAACGCTACGATTCAATCCATTCAAAGGGCGGTTAAAAAGCTAAAAACTCAAAACAAAAGTGGGGATTTTTCCATTATTCTTAACAATATAGAGCATACATTGATTGACCCTGAGCAGCGTCAAATCTACGATGATTCTATCAATCTATCACCTGAACGCCGTGTAGATTACGAGCATATGTTTGATAATACGAGTCAAAGCGCTTTTTCTGCCAACAGCATGAAATCTTTTTTCGATTACAAAGCAGGCGGTGGTCATGAATCGTATAAGACAGAGGAATCTCAAGATTCTGATTTGCAACATAGCCCTTACAGGCGCAAGCGCGAAGATATTATCGAGGCAGATAAAGCACTGAAATTTAAACGTGCGTTGCCAACAGGAACGCTCGTGAGCTTGATTTTGTTGGGTATCGTGTTGTTTGTTGGTGCATCATTTTCGCAGCCGTTGTACGAAAAATATCGCACACAACAACAAGTTACCCAAGCACTTGCCGCCCTTGATGAGGCAAAAGCAAGTATTGAGTCGTTTATCAAGAAAAATCGTTATTTCCCTGACCACTTGCCTGACCCTAGTTTAAGTCAAGGTGAATTTTATAAAATTTTACTCAATTCTCAACGTGCTTTGGAATTAACGTTCAATGAGCAAGCAGCTTCCAGTTTGCACAACTATAAGCTCTTTTTGCAATCTTTCAACATTCCTAATTTGGGCTTGAATTGGACGTGTTTAAACAATGGTGCATTCCCTAAAGATTATTTGCCAGCACGTTGCCAAACAGAATTGAATTCATTCAATCATCTTCCTCCTGAAACCAAAACTCCGTAAGGTATTCAGGGTTTATTTCTAACCCAAAGCGCTTTGGTTCAAAGCGCTTTATCTTTTTTGATGAAGGTTTTTATGTCAATACTCAATAAGCAACTTATCCAGCAAAAATTTAAAGCGATGGGTATTCATTTTCTAATTTCATTAGGTATTTTTTTGATACTGGCTTTGTGGATTGGATTAATTTTGTACCCTAATATGCATATTACGATGAGTGGTGGTGTGCAGGGATTATGGCTGATGTTTATGGTCGATGTGGTGTTAGGCCCTGTTTTAACGCTGATGATTTATAATCCTAGTAAAGGCAAGCGTGAAAAAATACTGGATTTTTCAACCATTGGCGCTGTGCAATTAAGCGCTTTGCTTTATGGTTTATGGACAGTTTATGTCGAACATCCCAAAGCGATTATGATGTACGATATGGGAACTGCAGCTGTATTTAATTATCAAGATTTAAAAACCGATGAGAAATGGCAACAGATTGATGAGGTGAATACTAAATGGCATGGCTTGCCTGTAGTTTATTATCATTATTTGCCTGAAAAAGATGATGTTGAATACGTTGATTTGGCAAAAATGGATAAAGAAATTTTATTGGAAGTTGAAAAGACTGTTCGTTTTTCTATGAATGAAGAAGAAAAGAAACAATTGGCAGAACTTGAAAACACACATGGGAAATTATGGGCATTTGCTATTATGGGCAAATATCGTGGAGCTTTCCTAATCTTGGATAAAGATTTTCAGATTGTTGCTAAAATTGGTGAAAAACCTGTTGGCTAAGCGCTTTGCTATCATAAACATAGATTGAACTGTTTTACTCGGGGCTTTGCCCCGAACCCCAGCAGGGGCATGATGCCCCTGCACCCCACAAAGTATTTTAAAAAGTAAAACCCCCACTCAAAACAAAGTTTTGGTGGGGGTTTTACTTTTTAATGCTCTGGGGTCAAGGGGTGTAACACTCCTTGTAGGGGGCTTGGGGGACAATGTCCCCCAATAAAATAACCCAATTTATATTTGTTATGGCAAAGCGCTTTGTTCTTTCACTTTAAAATGGAGCCAAGAGACATCTTCCCAGCGAACATTTTTGTGAATGGGGACATCGCGAGTGTCGATAGGTGGCATATGGTCACCAACCAAAATCACTTCTACACCAGCCATTTCAGGTCGTTTAATCAATTCTCCCAAACTATCAAAGAATTGTGTGTGTAGACGGAAATTGTGACAAATATCGCCTGCAAACAGATTGTGTTTCTCGCAATCAAGACGTGAATTCTTCAAATCGGTTTGCGCGTAGGGGTAATGGTTGGTTAACGTCAGCCAATAAAAGAAGAATTTGTTGTTTTGATTTTTCTTAAATTCTTTGGCGATAATTTCCATCAAATCGGTATCGCAAGCACCATTGAACGCATGGCATTTGGGAACTTCTGGCAAATGTTCAGCAAAGGTTTGTGTATCCATGCCTGCTTTTTTGTACCAATATAAGCGGTCGTACAATAAGCTACTCGCTCCATGCATACCCATTGTTTTGTAACCAAGCGCTTTAAGCTTATTAGGCAAGCAATTTTGGTAAACAGCATCATCAATTTTGCCCAAAGCATAACCGCCATTGAGGACGCGCATTTGGCAAAGTTCTCGCAATTCGCCATTAACGGTTGCTCCACTGAAATCAAAAAAACCTTCTTCAATAAATTCGAGATTATCCGATTGATCATAAATGGCTTTTAAAATGTCGCGCTGAACGGATTCTTCACGTGCAACTCCCCATGATTCCACCACCACCATCATCAATTTATCGGAATAGGGTTGACCAAAGCGTTTTGAAGCATATTCTTCTTGACCAGCACCTAATTCGGGTTTGTCACGAATGGCGGATACAAAAGGATTTTCATAATGTTCATTGTATAAGCCATATTGGGTATTAAAGATATAATAATGATTGACTGCAAAATATTCTGCTGGCACATCATAGTAAGTGATATAGCGACCATGGTAGCCTAGAAATCCTAGAATGATTGCTAATACCCAAACTGCTTTGGAATTTTGTTTTTGCGCAAAGTAGTATAGTGCGTAAAAGGTTAGAGTAACTGCAAGTAATCCTATGATAGTCAATATCAAATATTGCTTTGGTCCTTCTAAGATAAAAGGTGCAAGATACATCATCGCACCAATATCCATAAAAGGGAACAGTTGCATAGTTAGCATTAGAATATCAAAAATAGCTACTCCAAAAAATGCAATACCTGCCAAAATTCGATTTAGATAGAAAGGTAATGGCAATACTATTATTGCACATGCAACAAAATAGTCTAAATTAATTAATGGTCTTGCTAGATGAAGATACCATGCAAATAGCCAAAATAGCGCATTGGGGAGTAGCAGAAAAAGCAAACCTCGACCCAAAGAAGCTCGATAAGTTCGAAAAGGAGGTAATTGAAAATCCTTCTGCATTAATATTTTTAAATCCATGAGTTTTTCCTAGAGAAAAATTAAATTCAAGTTTTTAGCAACTATTGTGTGTGGGTGGATACTTTTGATTATGCCATATTTATACTGATATTTCTAAATTTTAAGCAATAAAAAACCCCGATTACTCGGGGTTTTGATCTTAATAAAACTACAATTAAGATTTTTTCTTGCAGCCTGTAGGAATGAATTGATCTTTCCAACCTTTAGCAGTAGCTTTATCAACGATGCAAGACCAAGTGCCTTCGCTGTTACGTTGTTGGGTTACTTTAGAGCCAGCGATATCAGCATTAGCTTTGTTGCCCAAAGTCGCAGTAAGAGTAGCTTCGTTAGGTTTAGCTGCTTTATCATAAGTCAAATCAAGAGCTGAAATTAAGTTTGAACGGATGGTGGTACCATCGTTAGCGCCTTCTTTCAGACCGATAGGAGCGATACTCAATTTAGAAGTATTAGAACCTAATTTAGGAGTTTTACCTTCGAATAAGCCAGCATCAACGCCAGTTTTTGCAGCAGCTAACTCACCAACTACACGAGTCAATTGAGTTTTAGAGATGTAATCTTGGTAAGCAGGCAGAGCCAAAGCAGCCAAGATACCGATGATTGCTACTACGATCATTAACTCGATAAGAGTGAAACCTTTTTGGATTTTTTTCATCATAAATAATTCCTTAAAATTTTTTGTGGCATTTCTGCCGTTTTATTGCTTCGTTGAGTCAGCTAGGCTGACGATTTGGATAATGCCAACGGCGTGCCAACTTTTAAAAATTTATAAAAATCATATGATTATAATTTTATTGTCGAGCCAAAAAATTTTTGGGCAAAAAAAAGCCACCCGAAGGTGGCTTAGAAAAACCGCGAGACCGTTTTAGCCAATGCCCTTGAACACGGAGGTTCAAGTGGGAGTCTCAGTAAACTTTCGGGCTACTCATTGAAGAGCCTGCTCACCCAGTTTCGTCTGACCCCCTAAATTTATCAAATTAGGATCAAGGGGTTTAATGGGAACACGAGAACCACAGTCTTTCTGCTCATTATTATACTCTTTTTGCCAGAGTTTCAGCAATGCCAAGATAGTTGGCAGGAGTCATCTCCAACAAAGCGCTTTGTACGTCAGCTGGCAGATTGAGTTGTTTGATGAAGTGAGCTAGGGTGGCTTGGTTGATGCCATCTTGTCCACGCGTTAAAGCTTTGAGCTTTTCGTAAGGTTCTTCGATGCCATAACGGCGCATAACAGTTTGAATGGGTTCGGCGAGTAAAGCCCAAGTATGGTCTAAATCATATTGCAAAGCGCTTTGGTTAACTTCTAATTTATGCAAACCACGCTGATGCGCTAGAAGCCCCAGCAAACTATAGCCGAGCGCAACGCCCATATTACGCAAAACCGTACTATCAGTTAAATCACGTTGCCAACGTGAAATCGGTAGCTTTTCCGCCAGATGCTGTAAAAGCGCATTGGCAATGCCTAGATTGCCTTCGGAGTTTTCAAAATCGATAGGATTGACTTTGTGTGGCATGGTAGAGGAGCCAACCTCGCCAGCTTTGGTTTTTTGTTTGAAATAATTGAGGGAGATATAGCCCCAGATGTCGCGGTTGAAATCGATGAAGATGGTGTTGATGCGCGAGAGGGTGTGGAAGAGTTCTGCCATGTAATCGTGTGGCTCAATTTGAATGGTGTAGGGGTTGTGGCGTAAGCCTAAAGCGCTTTCAATAACTTCACGAGCCAAATGTTCCCAATCAACTTCAGGATAGGCGGCATGGTGTGCGTTAAAATTACCAACTGCTCCATTCATCTTGCCCAGATACTCTTGCTTGGCGAGCAAAGCGCTTTGGCGTTCGAGCCGTGCTACCACATTGGCAATTTCTTTGCCGAGCGTGGTTGGGGTTGCTGGCTGACCGTGTGTACGGCTCATCATCGGAACAGAGGCATAGCGATGGGAAAAATCACGCAAAAAGTCAATGATTTGACGAAGCTCAGGTAAATACACTTCTTCCATCGCCGTTTTGAGCATCAAGGCATGGGATAAGTTGTTGATATCTTCAGATGTGCAAGCAAAATGGATAAATTCGCTGACCTTTTGAATTTCGCTGTTTTTTGCAAAGTATTGTTTTAAAAAGTATTCTATGGCTTTGACATCGTGGTTGGTTGTTGCTTCAATGGCTTTGATGGCTTGTGCATTATCCACATTGAAGTTAGCAATTAAATCATCAATCTCGGCAAGCGTGGCTTCGCTAAACGGCGAAACTTCAATAATACTTGGCTCACGAGCAAGCGCTTTGAGCCATTCAAGCTCCACGCGTATCCGCGCTTTCATCAAACCATATTCAGAAAATAAAGGGCGCAAGGGCGCAACAGCAGATGCATAGCGACCATCAAGTGGCGAAAGAGCAAGTAAAGCGTCCATCAATATTCCTCAACGAAAACCAAAGGGCGTTTATTGTACCCCAATTCCAATCATGCGCTTAGCTATTGAGCTTAATGTCTATACTTTATTTGGGGGTTTCACCCCCAAGCCCCCACAAGGGGTGTTACACCCCTTGACCCCAGAGCATTAAAAAGTAAAACCCCCACGCAAAACAAAGTTTTGGTGGGGGTTTTACTTTTTAAAATACTTTGCGGGGTGCAGGGGCATCATGCCCCTGCTGGGGTTCGGGGCAAAGCCCCGAGTAAAGCATAAATATTATCCTCAATAACCAAGCGCCTTATTGGAAATAGGGTACAAAAAAGCCCCACGAGTGGGGCAAAGTCCTCTATGGTGATTATTTGTTGCTTTTAAAAGCCTCACGTTTGAAACGTGCAACTGAGGCGTGGGTCTGCTAGGTGCAGAATAAGTTGCCTTTACCCCAAAGCGCTTTGTTGGCTTTGGGGCAGGCAAGTTTTAGGCTTGTTGGTCTAATTGACGCAACACATATTGCAGGATACCGCCGTGTTGGTAGTAATCCCACTCTTTTGGCGTATCGATACGAACGCGAGCGTTGAAGGTTTTGACGCTACCATCTTTAGCGGTGGCTTTAACTTCAAGTGTTTTGATACCACGTTTGATTTCGCCGAAATCGAATACTTCTTCGCCTGTTAAGCCAAGTGAGTTGCGATCTTCGCCTTCTGGGAATTGCAGAGGCAGAACGCCCATGCCCACGAGGTTTGAACGGTGAATACGCTCAAAGCTTTCGGTAATAACAGCTTTTACGCCAAGCAAGATGGTTCCTTTCGCTGCCCAGTCACGAGAAGAGCCAGTGCCGTATTCTTTACCAGCCAGCACAATCAATGGCACGCCAGCAGCTTGGTAAGCCATAGAAGCATCGTAGATGGTTTCTACATTGCCTGTTAAGAAGTTGGTGGTAAAGCCACCTTCCGTGTTCGGGGCAAGTTCATTGCGCAGGCGAATGTTGGCAAAAGTTCCGCGTACCATCACATCATCGTTTCCACGCCGTGAGCCGTAAGAGTTGAAATCTTTGGGTACGACACCGCGAGCAGTCAAGAATTTACCTGCAGGCGTATCGGCTTTGAATGAACCAGCAGGAGAGATGTGGTCAGTGGTGATGGAATCACCTAAGCGAGCCAAGGCACGAGCGCCTTTGATTTGGGTGAAGGTTTCAGGAGCTTTTTTGGGCATACCTACAAAATAGGGAGGATTTTTGATGTAGGTAGAATCGTTGTTCCAAGCATAGCTGCTGGATTTTGGAACATCTAACTCTTGCCACATTTTGGGGCCTTTGAACACTTCTTCGTAGCCTTTAACGAACATGCCACGCTCAATACCATTGATGGCATCTTGCACTTCTTCAGGAGTTGGCCAAATGTCATTGAGGTAGATGGCTTCGCCTTTGTCGTTGTAGCCGATAGGGTCTTTGGTGATGTCATCACGCACGTTGCCAAGCAAAGAATAAGCAACAACCAACGGCGGAGAGGCTAAGAAGTTCATTTTGACTTTAGCATGCACGCGACCTTCAAAGTTACGGTTACCTGAAAGGACAGCTGCAACGGTTAAGCCTGCTTCATCAATGGCATCGCCAACTTCATCAGGAAGAGGCCCTGAGTTACCAATGCAGGTGGTGCAACCATAACCTACAACGTTGAAGCCGACTTTATCCAAATAAGGGATTAAACCTGCTTTTTCCAAATATTCGGTCACCACAGGTGAACCAGGGGCGAGTGATGTTTTGCACCAAGGCTTACGCGTTAAGCCTTTTTCAACTGCTTTTTTCGCGACCAAGCCAGCAGCGAGCATCACAGAAGGGTTGGAGGTATTGGTGCAGCTGGTGATGGCGTTGATGACCACATCGCCATCTTGCATGGTAAATTCCTGACCGTCCATTTTCACCAAAGCGCTTTTACGCTCTGCTGGTAGCCAACCAGAAACTTGCCCAGCCAGCTCAGCCAGCACCACGCGATCTTGTGGACGTTTAGGGCCAGCAACCGAAGGTACAACCGTTCCCATATCTAAGGTTAACGTGGTGTTGTAAACAGGGCGATCACCAGCATTGCGCCACATACTTTGGGCTTTAGCGTACTCGCGCGTTAAGTTGATTTGTGCTTCGGTTCTTCCTGAAAGACGCATATAGTTCAGGGTTTCGTCATCAATCGGGAAGATGCCACAGGTTGCGCCGTATTCAGGAGCCATGTTGGCAATAGTGGCACGGTCAGCCAGCGCCAAATCGGCTAAGCCATCGCCGAAGAATTCCACAAATTTACCCACAACGCCGAGCTTGCGTAACATTTGAGTGACGGTTAAAACCAAATCGGTTGCAGTTACGCCAGCTTTCAATTTACCTGTTAATTCAAAGCCTACCACTTCAGGAATAAGCATAGTGACAGGTTGTCCTAACATGGCAGCTTCTGCTTCGATACCGCCAACACCCCAGCCGAGAACGCCCAAGCCGTTAATCATGGTGGTGTGAGAGTCTGTACCAACGACCGTATCAGGATAGATGACGATTTGATCTGGATTGTCTTTGTTTTGGAAGACAACAGGCGCGAGATATTCCAAGTTTACTTGGTGAATGATGCCTGTATCAGGCGGAACCACGCGGAAATTATTGAAGGCATTTTGTCCCCAGCGCAGGAAGGTGTAACGTTCGTTGTTGCGCTCAAATTCGAGCTGGGCATTTTGCTCAGCAGCTTCAGGGCTACCGAAGTGGTCTACCATCACGGAATGGTCAATGACCAAATCCACAGGCACGAGAGGGTTGATTTTCATCGGATCGCCGCCGAGTTTTTCCATCGCATCACGCATAGCCGCCAAATCCACCACACAAGGTACGCCTGTGAAATCTTGCAAGACCACACGAGCAGGCGTGAAAGAAATTTCTTTCTCTTCATTGGTTTCAGGAGACCAATAGGCAAGCGCTTTGACATCTTCTTCTGTGATGTTTACATCATCGCGAAAACGCAAAATGTTTTCGAGCAAAATTTTGATGGAATAGGGGAGTTTTTTGAGTTGCTCTGGGCTTGCGGCGGAGCTTAAAGGATAGTAGGCGTAGGAAACGCCATCAACGGTTAGGTTTTGTCTGCTCATGATAGCCTCATGTTGTTAAAATTTATGGGTGTTTATTGTACGGAGTTTGCGCGGTATGCGTCTGATACAGTGTATAAGAAAATCTGATATTACACACCTATTTTGACGCTATTTTGACCTAAAAGGTACGAATTAGGGTAGAAAATCGGCTCTAATATTGGCTATAAGTTATAGTTTGAAACATTGAGATGCGTATAAAGCGCTTTGGAGGAAAGATGAAGCTTGTGATGATTGTCGCGTGTACGGAAAATCGGGTGATTGGTCGTGAAAATCAGATGCCGTGGCATTTGCCGAGGGATTTGGCTTATTTTCGTGAACAAACCACAGGAAACCCCATTATTATGGGGCGAAAAACTTTTGAATCAATTGGCAAACCTTTGCCAAATCGAAAAAATATTATGCTCAGCGAAAGCGCTTTGGAGGGCGAATATGATGGGGAGATTTGGTGTACCAATCCCACACAAGCTCTGGAACAAGCAAAGCGCTTTGCCTCAAATGGCAAGGCATTTGTGATTGGTGGTGCGATGATTTACAAGGCATTTTGGGATTTTGCAGATGAATTGTGGATAACCCATATTCATACCACACTCACAGGCGATGCTTTTTTCCCTGATTATGCAAAAGATTTTGAGCAATATGCCAGCGAATTCTCCCCACGCGATGATCATAATCCCTTTGATTTAACCTTCGCGCGTTATCGCCGATTGGCTTTGAGTGTGTAAAACATTGTGCAGTAGCGGTTATGTCAAAGCGCTTTGTCGATAAAGCTTCTCGACAAAGCGCTTTGTGTTGAGAAACGTTTTAACGCTTTATTTTAAGCAAGCAATTAAATCATCAGCCAATTGATGCAAAATGCCTGCATAAGCTCCCTTGCCTACGGGAACATCAGTGCCAAGTGGGTCAAGAATTCCTGTTTTAACCTGAGTGCCACTAACCAATTTATCCACCAATCGGCTGGGGAATTGGGGTTCTTTAAACACACAAACAATCTGCTTTTCGCTCAGCATTTGATGCAATTCCGCTAAGCGCTTTGGATTGGCTTCATGCTCAGGCGTTACACGCACGCTCCCTACTGCGCCTAAGTCATAATCATGCTCGAAATATTGATAGGCATCATGGAATACCAGATAAGCTTGCTTTTGATATGGTTTGAGTTTGTCGTGTAACTCTTTGTGCAGCTTGCTTAATTCCAAACGCGTGGCTTTGGCATTGGCTTGGTATTTTTCAGCATTTTCAGGGTCAAGGCTGGAAAGCGCTTTGGCGATTTCGGTGGCGAGAATAGAGGCGTTGTAGGTACTGAGCCAGAGATGAAGGTCATGTTCGCCGTGATGATGGTCTTCGCCTTCGGCGTGGTCATGCTCGCCCCATGAACCACCAAAGCGTGTTGCCAGCAATTCTACGCCTGTTAAGCTGCTCCAATCGATAAACTGAGCGTTTACTTTGGCCGCAATGCTGGGAATGAAGGTTTCCATGTCTTTCCCTGTCCATACCACCACATCAGCATCATTTAAGGTTTTGGCATCTTGGGTGGTAAGTTGGTAGCCGTGTGGGGAGGCTTGCTTGATGAGAAGTGTTGGTTCGCTCACGCCTTCCATCACTTGGCTGGCAATGGCATGAATGGGCTTGATGGTGGTGACAACTTTTGGAGCTGCCAAAGCGCTTTGGGCAATGAGTGCGCCGATGAGCCATATTTTTTTCATGATAAGGATTCCTTGCTGAACAAAATAAGGGTTACAGGGTAACATAAAAACCCTGACCAGCACGCCCCCCAAAGCGCTTTGGTGTGACTTAGCTTTGTAATACCTTCAAATACAATCGAGAATTGCGTTGGTAGTTATAGGCGGCTTTTTTCGCCTCAGGCAGTTGTTCTAAGGTCATTGGCTCAAAGCCTCGTTCTTCAAACCATTGTGCCGTGTGAGTGGTCAAAATGAATAGTTGCTCAATGCCAAGCGCTTTGGCTTCGTTTTCGAGGGTGGCAAGGAGATGGTCGGCGCGTTGGTTTTTGCGGTAATCAGGGTGAACCACCATGCAGGCAAGTTCTGCTGTTTTTTCCGCCATGTAAGGGTACAAAGCTGCACAGCCGATAATGGTTCCATCGCGCTCTAAAATATAGAATCGCTCGATTTCTTGCTCCAGCTTCTCGCGTGAGCGTTTTACCAAAATGCCTTGCTCTTCAAAGGGGCGAATGAGTTCTAGTAAACCATTGATATCATTGATGTGTGCACGGCGTAGGTGGTCGTAGCGGTCTTCCGTGACCATAATCCCAATGCCATCACGCGTGAACAATTCAATCAACAAACCACCTTCTTCATCGCGCTCTAACAGATGCACGCGCCGTATGCCTTGCTCGCAAGCTTCAGCCGCTGCTCGCAAACTCTTCTTCAGCCATTCATCATCAGAGGCATAAGAAAGCGCTTCTCGGGGCGTGAGTTGGCGTGGAGATTGATGGTTATCAACCCCATCAACAATATAAATCAGCTTATCCACTTTCAAAGCGCTTGCCACTTGCGCTGCCACTTCTTCACTGTTGAGATTGTAAATTTGCCCTGTGGGAGAAAATCCTAAGGGAGACAGTAGAACAATTTCATTATCTGACAATCGCTTACGAATACCATCAACATCAATTTTGCGAATCTCCCCAGCAAAGCCAAAATCTTTTCCTTCCCTAACGCCAATGGGCTTGGCGGTTAGAAAGTTGCCTGTGGCGACATGAATCCCCGTTTCTTGCCCCAACGCACCAGCCATACTCATTGATAAAAGCGCTTCGATTTTCAAACGCAGCTGACCAACCGTTTCCAAAATAGGGGGCAAGATTTCGTTGTTGGTGATGCGTTTGCCTTCAACCACTTGGCTTTCCAAGCCTAAGGATTGCAGGCGTTGGTTGATAGCTGTTCTTGCTCCGTGTACCAAAATTAGGCGCACACCAAAGCTGTGGAGCAGGGCGCAATCGTGTAACAAGCGCTTTAGAGGAGCGTGGTCAATCAAGCCTTCAAAGGCGATAAGGAAGGTTTTGTGGCGGTGGGTGTGAATGTAGGGGGCTGCTTGGCGGAAGAAATGGAGAAATTCTTGATGATTCATGAGGTTCCTTGTAGGGCAAAGCGCTTTGTAGAGTAGAAGGGAAGATGGATTAGCCTAGCATAAACGATGACGATTAGCAGGAGCTTGAAGGGACACATAGGCTGGGGATAGTGTGCTGATTTTGCACAAAGCACTTTGGTTAAGGAGGCTTAAGTGAAACGATGGATGCAAATTTTAATCGGCATGGTGGCGGGTTTGGTCGTTGGCTTGATAGTAGGCGATAGCATACTCACCAATGAGATTCTAAAGCCCTTAGGTGATATTTTTATTGCTTTAATTCGTATGCTGGTTGTGCCATTGATTTTTTGTTCACTGATTACAGGTATCGTCAGCATGGACGGCGATTTGAAACGCATGGGGCGTATTGGCGGCATGACCTTTTTCCTTTATTTAGTTACGACTGCGATGGCGGTAAGCATTGGTTTGGTGGTAGCGAATGTGGTTTCGCCTGGTTTGGGGTTGAACTTGGAAATTCCAGCCATCGGTAGTGCGGAGGTTAGAGAAACAGGGACGTTGTTGTCGAATTTTATGGCGACTTTAAAGAGCGTTGTGCCAGCCAATCCTATGGAATCTTTATCCAAAGGCAGTATTTTGCAGATTATTGTGTTTGCGTTGTTGTTTGGTTTGGCGATGAATAAGGTGGGTAGTAAAGCGCTTCCTGTGCGAGCGTTTTTTGAGTCTGCTACAGAGATTGTCTATGCTTTGACGGAGATGGTGATGAAAGTTGCTCCGCTTGGCGTGTTTGCTTTGATGAGCTGGGTTTCGGCAAAATTTGGGGTACAGGTATTGATGCCATTGCTGAAATTGATTGTGGCAGTTTATGTGGCATGTGCGATTCATTCGGTTTTTATTCTTGGGGGAGGTGCTGTATTGTTTGCCAACATTCCTCCAAAGCGCTTTTTCAAAGCCACAATGGAGCCTTTTTCATTTGCTTTTGTTTCAACCAGCAGTGCAGGAACTTTGCCGTTAACGATTTCAGCGGTGACACAAAAACTGGGCGTTTCAGAGCGCATTAGCCATTTTGTGTTGCCATTGGGAGCGACCATCAATATGGACGGCACCGCCATTTATCAAGGTGTGTGCGCTATTTTTGTAGCGCAGATTTATGGTATTGATTTAAATACTTCGCATTATGTGACCATTATCTTTACTGCCACTCTAGCTTCCATCGGTACAGCTGGCGTACCTGGCGCAGGGCTGATTATGTTGTCGATGGTCTTGGCTGGCGCTGGATTGCCTTTAGAGGGCTTGATGTTGGTGGGCGGTATTGACCGTATTTTGGATATGGCGCGAACCAGTGTGAATGTGTTGGGTGATTGCATGGTGGCTGCAGTGGTGGGAAGATATGAAGGTGAGATTAAGGATAAACAGCAAGCCTGAATTTTTTAAAACAATTTTTAAAACAATGGATTTTGTAAAAAATTTACCAAACAGCTTGATAAGACTTGACGGAATATCCAGAGCGCTTTTATAATTACGTTCTCAAATGCGGGAATAGCTCAGTGGTAGAGCACAACCTTGCCAAGGTTGGGGTCGCGAGTTCGAGCCTCGTTTCCCGCTCCAAATTTTAGAAAAGCGCTTTTAAGGCGCTTTTCATTTTGATGGCATGAGAAAAGGTTTGCCTCAAAAGGTTTTGGCTGGGTAGCAAAGTGGTTATGCAGCGGATTGCAAATCCGTGGACGCCGGTTCGATCCCGACCCCAGCCTCCAACAATGCGGGAATAGCTCAGTGGTAGAGCACAACCTTGCCAAGGTTGGGGTCGCGAGTTCGAGCCTCGTTTCCCGCTCCAAATTTTTACAGCGCTTTGTTTGATACAGCAAACAAAGCGCTTTTTTTATGTTTTAAATCTTAGAATATTCAGCGAACTCAAAATCCTTGTGGCTTAGCGTGCGAGAAAATAGATTTGTTACTGGGGATTTGATGGTTATTATGTTACACTATCGTCATGATTAAAGTTTCTTTATCACGTTCAATCACCAGAGAGGAACAATCATGACGCAATCTGTCCCAACCTTCAGCCTTAGCTCATACGGTATCACACAAAATGCTGTTCGCAACGCAACCCCAGCCTATTTATACGAACAAGCTATTTTGCACGATGGTGGAAAAATAGCATCTAGTGGAGCATTGGTCGCGTATTCAGGCAAAAAAACAGGACGTTCGCCAAAAGATAAGCGCATTGTGCAACACTCTAAATCTGAAGCTCATATTGATTGGGGTAAGGTTAATATTCCCTTATCTGATGAGGCATTTAGCCAACAAAGAGCCAGAGCACTTTCGTTTTTAAATGCTTGCGAAAGAGTTTATGTTTTTGATGGATTTGCTGGCTGGGACGAACGCTACCGTAAGAAAGTTCGTGTCATTACCAGTCGCCCTTATCATGCCTTATTCATGCATAACATGCTGATTCGTCCAAGCGCTTTGGAGTTGGAACAATTTGGTGAGCCTGATTTTGTGATTTTCAACGCAGGAGCGACAAAAGCCGATAACACGGCAGAAGGCGTAGACAGCGATACTTGTGTCGCCATTTCTTTTGAGCGTGGGGAAGTTGTCATTTTGGGAACAGAATACGCAGGCGAGATGAAAAAAGGTGTCTTCACTATCATGAATTACCTGATGCCACTCTCTAACGAGTTTCCCATGCATTGCTCGGCAACGGTCGAGAAGAACGGACAAAGCTCCACCCTGTTGTTCGGCTTATCAGGCACAGGTAAAACTACCCTCTCTGCTGACCCCAATCGCGATTTAATTGGTGATGATGAACATGTTTGGACAGAGAGAGGCATTTTCAACATAGAAGGTGGTTGTTACGCTAAAGCTATTGATTTATCAGCTGAAAAAGAGCCTGATATTTTTGGAGCTATTCGCTTTGGTGCAGTGTTGGAAAATGTGGGCTTAAAAGAGAATCAAGATGTTGATTTTACTGATATTTCTTTAACAGAAAATACCCGAGCTTGCTACCCTATTGAACATATTCCCAACGCGAGAATTCCTTGCGTAGCAGGTCAGCCGAAGCATGTTATTTTCTTGACTTGCGATGCTTTCGGCGTTCTGCCTCCTGTCGCGAAGCTCAGCCCAGAACAGGCGAAAAAATATTTTATTCTTGGCTATACGGCTAAAGTTGCAGGCACAGAAGAGGGAGTCAATGAACCACAAGCCACGTTCTCAGCCTGTTTTGGTGCGCCGTTTATGGTGTGGTCGCCTGAAAAATATGCGGAGCTTTTGGCGGAGAAAATTGCTAAGCATGATGTGAAAGTGTGGTTGGTGAATACTGGTTGGGCTGGTGGTGGCTATGGCGTGGGTGAGAGAATCAAGCTGAAATATTCACGCGCTATTGTTGATGCGATTAACCAAAGCGCTTTGGATCACGCGCCAACTGTTACCGATAACCGATTTGGTTTTGAAGTGGTCACGCATTGCCCGAATGTGCCTGATGATATTTTACAACCTCAAAATGCGTGGGCAGATAAAGCTGCTTATGAGCATGCAGCAGAAGGATTGGCAAAGCGCTTTAAGGAAGTGGAAAGCAGCTTTAAATAAACCAAAGCGCTTTGTTAAAAAACCCCCGAATATTCGGGGGTTTTTTAACGTTAGAGGGTTTAATCTAACAGTGGTAAATCCTCGACTTTTTGGATTTGCTCATCTTTTAGATTATTGAGTTTTTTGAATATTTTAACCAGTGGTGCTTCAAATATATCCTCACGCTTTTCTCCTTGCTTATCCGTGAAAAACAATTCGCCAATTTGTTCTGGGGGAAGTCCTAAGAAAATGGTACTTTGCATACCCATCACACGGTCAATATCAGCATTAAGCATTAAAAGCGTGCCAAAAGAGATATGAGCTGGGATTTCGGTGACATTCGGAACTTTTTCCATTACCATTTTATTGAGTTCTTTAGCAGCTGGGTGTCCTTTATAAAAAACTTTTACACCTTCTCCTACATAAAATTGACCTTTAGGATCAACATAATGTTTCAATAAATTAGCTTGATATTGAGCAGCTTTTTCTACATTAGGGTTATTCCAAGCATTTTCATTTGTTCCAATAAAAACATAATTAGGTTGTTGGTCAGTAAAATCGTTCAATATAGAACGTTCTGTTTTAATGAGTTTTAAATAAAAATTCTGTTGTTCTTGGCTCATTTCACTAAAGCGCTTTGGATTTGGCGTAGCAATAGTAGCTTGATGTTTTTTATAGAAATCACGTAATGGTTGTAGGAAGGCTTCTTTTTCTACATAATCAGGTCGGAGATAATAATAAGTTGTAGGGAAGAAGGCTGGATAAACATGGCGAAGGAGATAATCGTATTCTGTTGTTTGGGTTTGTGGGTCAATATTTTGGTGAACAAAATCACTAAATATTTTGTATTGTTTTTCTAAATGATTGGCAATATCTTTATCACGAATTTTTTCGAATGACTCATATTCAATACTTCCATCATCATAGAGATAAAGATGATTCAGTTTGATGTTTTTATTTTCCAGCATCAAAGGGATAAGAGGTTTAATGTTGGTATAGCTTAAATGAAGATTGCTATGTAATTCTAATTCTAAACCTTCAGGGTATTTAGGGAGCAAGGATAATAAATAGTCATTGAAAGGAATTTCTTGCTTGGCTGGTGCAATAAATATTTCGGGCAAAGCGCTTAGTAATTCTGGTTCCAGCTGAATACGATTAAAAGCGAAGGCAAAAGCTGTCTCTTTTTCGTGGGCATGTTCTGCAAAATGCATCAGCTGTTGCATGGTCGGAGAGGTAGCGTGGTCAACATACAACACAACTTTTTTGGCTTCTGCTAAGCTAACCATAAGTGATGTTATGATGAATAAGCGTCTAACAATTGAATAGGTCATAATAATTTCCTTGTGGTGGTCTTAAAATAAAGGCTCAAAGCGCTTCGTGCGCAAGATGATGATAATAGAATTGCTGGATAAAAGCGATAATTTTCAATAGGTAACCAATTATGATTATTAGCTTAGAGATTGATGCCCAAAAAACATTTACCCCCCTGTGTCCATTGGAATTACCCATTGAAGGCGGAGAGTTGATTGTGGCGCAGCTGAATGCTCAAGCCAAACTTGCTGATTTTCGAGTGATGTCCAAAGAGGCTCATAGCCCAAGCGCTTTGTGGATTTGCGAACACGCCAAAGATATGGGTAAGCCTACAGGTTTGCCTGAAGCTGACCAAACATGGGTTTCGCATGGCATAGTCGGTAGTTATGGGTTTGAATTGCTTGATGGTTTGCCTGATGTAACAGCCTATGATTTTTGCGTTTGGAAGGGCATAGAACCCTCATTACATCCTTATGGAGCTTGCTTTCACGATATTTCCGAAAAGCTCAGCACAGGGCTTTTGGAATGGTTGCTTATGCGCGGAGCAAAAGTGATTTTGGTGGGCGGTTTAGCAACGGATTTTTGCGTAAAAAGAACAGTTTTACAGTTGCTTAAGCACAATATTGGTGGTTGGCAAGTGTGGGTTAATGTTGGGGCTTGTCGAGGCTTAACTGAAGAGAGTAGCCAAAGCGCTTTGGAGCAAATGGAGGCAGCGGGCGCGAGGTTGTTTGTTAGTGCTGCCAGTATGGCACTGGCGTTGGTTTGATTTGTTGTTTAAATGCAACAAAATCAGCAGGGGCAAAGCGCTTTGTGATACACTGAAATCCTTATCATCATCGTTGATTTTTGGAGGATAAAAATGGATTGGGATTTTTCGGCGTTTAGTGTGATATTTGTGGTGGTGGTGATTTTTTTATTGCGTTCTGCCATTCAAATTGTTTCGCAGGGAACCGTTCGTACGGTTTTGCGTTTAGGGCGTTACAGCCGAACCCTTGAGCCTGGCTTTCACATTATCGTGCCATTATGGGAACGTGCCGATAGAGTGGTGAACATGAAAGAGACCGTGCTTGATGTGCCACGTCAGGAAGTCATTACCAAAGATAATGCACAAGTTACGGTTGATGGTGTGGTGTTCTATCAAATCACGCATGCTGCCAAAGCCTGCTATTCGGTGGATAATTTAGAATTAGCTATTATGAATCTGGCAACCACCAATTTGCGTACTGTGGCAGGCTCGATGACGCTTGATGATTTACAATCGCAACGTGATGCGATTAACGTTCGTTTGCTGGCGATTGTTGATGAGGCAACAGATCCTTGGGGCGTGAAAGTGACACGCGTTGAAATCAAAGATATTGCCCCACCTGCTGACTTGGTTCATGCGATGGCGCAACAGAAAAAAGCTGAACAAATCAAACGCGCTCAAATCCTTGAAGCTGAAGGTAAACGACAAGCTGAGATTTTACGCGCTGAAGGCTTGAAAGCAGCGCAAGTGTTAGAAGCGGAAGGGCGTAAACAATCTGCAATTTTAGAAGCTGAAGCGCGTGAGCGACAAGCAGAGGCAGAAGCTCGCGCCACAGAATTGGTTTCGAAAGCTATCAGTTTGGGAGATCAGCAAGCTATTCAATACTTTGTAGCACAGGAATACGTTAAGGCGCTTGGTAAATTTGCTGATAGTAAACAGCAGAAAACAGTTTTCTTACCTCTTGATGCAACAGGTGTTTTAGGAGCATTAGGAGGTGTAACTGAATTGTTAAAAGCCCAAAAATCCGATAATGCCTAAAGCGCTTTGGAGGTGGTGATGAGTATGTGGCAGTGGTTGATGATGGCTGGGGGATTTATCGCTTTAGAGCTTTTGACACCAATGTTTTTCTTTTGGTTTTTGGCGCTGGCAGCGTTGGAATTAGCGTTGGTGGTTATGTTTTGGGAGATGAATTGGCAGGGTCAGGCTTTAAGCTTTGCGTGTTTGGCTCTCATCAATGGGTTGTTGTGGCGAAAAATTGGGAGATCTCAATCTCAAGCTATAGATGAGGCAGATTTATTGAATCATCGTGGGTTGGCGCTGGTTTCAAAGCGCTTTGTGCTGCAAAGTGCGATTGAAAATGGGCGAGGGCGTTTGCAAATTGGGGATACTTTGTGGCAACTAGAATGCGAACAAAGCGCTTTAGCAGAAGGAACGTTGATTGAGGTCATTGGCGATGTTGGTGGGCGTTTACAGGTTAAGAGGGTGAATCATGCATGAATATTTAAAAGGAGTTGGTATCGCAGTTGTGGCATTGTTGAACCAAGTGACTTTTGCAGAAACTTCAGCGGTAGATTCACCCTTAATGCCAGTGTATGAACAGAAAATCAACGGCGTACAATATGCTTTTTTCCGTGCCAAACCAAGCCAAGTTAGCTTCCATTGGAAAGATGAGCAAGGGCAGGCTTATCAACAACTGAGCAACCTTAAAAAAGCCCTTGATACACGCCACCAAAGCGCTTTGATGCTGATGAATGCAGGGATTTTCAGCGAAGATTTAACGCCTGCAGGACTTTGGATTGAACGTGGCAAAACCCTAAAAACGCTTAATACCAAATCAGGCACAGGCAACTTCCACATGCAACCCAATGGGGTGTTTTCTATTGAAAAGGTCGAAGGTGGATACGAGGCTTTTGTTCGCACCACGCAAGATTACCAAAAATCCCATGTAAAACCTGAATTTGCCGTGCAGTCAGGGCCTATGCTGGTTATCGATGGCGCCATCAATCCTCGCTTTAAAGCTAACAATATGCATAGTTATAAACGTAATGCGGTTTGTACGACTGCTATGGGAGAATTGTTGTTTGCTATGACGGTCTCTTATGAAGAACGATGGCCCAACCTCTATGAACTCGCCACCGCACTACAACAACAAGGATGCAATAACGCACTTTACCTTGATGGCTCCATTTCATCTTGGTACGTCAAAGACTATGCCAACACTTTCCATTGGAGTGAATTTGTCGGCATGATTGCTGTCACCACACCCTAAAGCGCTTTGGTCATACACTAATCTAACGATTGAACTTTTTGTTTTCGGGGCTTTGCCCCGAACCCCATCAGGGGGTCTGAGACCCCCTGAACCCCGCAAAGTATTTTAAAAAGTAAACCCCCCACCAAAACTTTGTTTTGAGTGGGGGGTTTACTTTTTAATGCTCTGGGGTCAAGGGGTGTTACACCCCTTGTAGGGGGCTTGGGGGACAACGTCCCCCCAAATCATAAAGCCCAGTGGTTAGATTAGCGTATGACCAAAGCGCTTTTAGATGGTGATGCGTCTGAAATCTTGCAAGAGTTTTGCGAGATAGACGGTGAATTTCATGCCAGCTGCGCCATCAATGACACGGTGGTCAAAGGAAAGTGAAAGCGGACACATCAGGCGAGGTTCAAATTCTTTACCGTTCCAAACGGGTTTCATTTGGGATTTGCACACGCCTAAAATCGCTACTTCTGGCGCATTCACAATTGGGGTAAAGCCTGTACCACCGATGCCACCCAAGCTTGAAATGGTGAAGCAAGCGCCTTGCATTTCTTGGGGTTTGAGTTTGCCGTCACGGGCTTTTTTGGACAATTCGGTGAGTTCTTGAGAAATTTCTTTTAAGCCTTTTTTATCCACATCTTTAATCACAGGCACGACCAAGCCATTGGGCGTATCGGCGGCAAAGCCAATGTGGAAGTATTTTTTCAGGATTAAGTTATCTCCGTCTAACGATGAATTAAATTCAGGGAACGCCTTCAAAGCGCTTACGGAAGCTTTGATGATGAAAGCCAGTGGTGACAATTTTACGCCTTCTTTTTCCCATTCTTTATTCAATTGAACACGGAAGGCTTCCAATTCTGTCATATCGGCTTCGTCATGAACGGTCACATGAGGGATAACGACCCAGTTGCGTGAAAGATTTTGCCCTGAGATTTTCTTAATCCGTGACAATTCTTTGACTTCAATTTCGCCAAACTTGCTGAAATCGACTTTCGGCCACGGCAATAAATCCAAACCGCCACCCAATGACGCACCGCCAGAAGCGCTTTGGGCACCTGAAGTCATCACGGATTTGACAAAGGCTTTGACATCGTCTTCGGTAATCCGACCATTACGAGCTGTACCTTTGACTTTACCCAAATCTACTCCCAATTCACGGGCAAATTTACGAATGGACGGCGTAGCGTGGGCATTGGCAAAGCCTGCTTCGTCAATTTGAGATGCTGGCGAAGCGCTTTGAGTGACAGGGGCAGGCGTGGCTTTTGGCGCTTCGGCAATGGGTGCTGGAGCAACTGGGGCAGGTTTGGCTTCTTCTTTTTTCGGCTCTTCGGCTTTGGGCGCAGGTGTAGATGCACCACCCGATAAAGTACCGATTAAATCGCCCATTTTGACCTTATCGCCCACTTTAACCGCAATGCTTTCCAAAGTACCCGCTTGTTCAGCTGGCACTTCCATCGAGGCCTTATCGCCTTCCAAAACCAATAAAGTTTGACCAACACTGATGTTGTCGCCTACTTTCACTTGAATTTCAATCACATCAACGCTGTCTGCGCCAATATCTGGGATTCTGATTTCAATGCTCATAGTTGTGTTCCTCGTGTGTTACAAAGCGCTTTGCTCTCTTGAGAAAGCGCTTTGTGGGATTTATTAACGATAAAGTGGGTAGGAGAGGTTGGTATTGATGCCGTATTTTTCAATGGCTTGTTGTACCACTTTTGCCTCAACTTTGCCTTCATCACAAAGCGCTTTGAGCGCCGCGACCACCACATGATAACGATCGACTTCAAAGTGGCGACGCAAAGCTTCGCGCGTATCAGAGCGACCGTAACCATCGGTGCCGAGCGTAATCATATGGCGTTCGCGCGGTAAATAGGCGCGGATTTGATCCACATAGCTGCGCATATAATCGGTAGAAACCACAATTGGCCCTGCTTTATCGGCTAATACTTGATTCAAATAAGCCACTTTCGGAGCTTCTGTTGGGTGCAGACGGTTGTAACGTTCAACATCAGCAGCATCGCGCGCTAAGGTATTGAAGGAAGGGGCAGACCAAACATCGGAGCCAATGCCAAAATCTTGTGCCAAGAGTTTTGCCCCCTCAATCACTTCCATCAAGATGGAGCCAGAACCCATCAATTGCACACGATGCTTACCTTCGTGGCTACCAATGGTGTACAAGCCTTTGATGATGCCTTCTTCACAGCCTGCTGGCATATCGGGGTGAGCATAGTTTTCGTTGAGAAGGGTCAGATAATAGAAAACATCTTCTTGCTCAACATACATACGGCGTAAGCCATCGTTGATAATGACGGCGACTTCATAGGCAAAGGTAGGGTCATAGGTAATGCAGTTAGGAATAGTGCCAGCCAAAATGTGGGAATGACCATCTTCATGTTGCAATCCTTCGCCATTTAAAGTGGTGCGACCTGCGGTGCCGCCCAATAAGAAGCCACGCGTGCGTTGGTCACCTGCTGCCCATGCAAAATCGCCAATGCGCTGGAAGCCAAACATAGAGTAGTAGATAAAGAACGGAATCATCGGCACATTGTGGACAGAATAGGCTGTGCCTGCAGCAATCCAATCACAGAATGCGCCTGCCTCATTGATGCCTTCTTGCAAGATTTGACCACTGGTGGCTTCTTTGTAGTACATCAACTGACCAGCATCGGCTGGGGTGTACTGCTGACCTTTCGGGTTCCAAATGCCGTATTGGTTGAACATACCTTCCATACCAAAGGTGCGGCTTTCATCAGGCACAATAGGTACCACAAATTTTCCAATCTCTTTATCTTTCATCAAGATATTGAGTAAACGAACAAAAGCCATGGTGGTGGAGATTTCACGACCTTCTTTGGTGGCTGTGGTCAAAGGAGCGTAGGCACTAAAATCAGGGATTGAAAGCGCTTTGCTGCGTTCACGGCGAGAGGGTACAAAGCCTTCAAGCTCTTTTCGGCGAGCCATTAGGTATTGATGTTCAGGTGAGCCTTCTGGGAAACGCAAGTATTCCACTTTTTCCACTTGCTCATCAGTTAAGGGTAATTGGAAACGGTCACGGAAAGCTTTCAGCTGTTCAAAATCCATCTTCTTGGATTGGTGTGCCACGTTTTGAGACTCTGCATTACCGCCCATCGCAAAGCCTTTTACGCCTTTGGCTAAAATCAGAGTAGGCTTTTTGCTCTCCATTGCCGCTTTATAAGCAGCAAAAACTTTAAAGCTATCTTGCGCACCACGGCGAAGTTTCCAAATCTCATCATCGCTCATATCGGCAACAAGCGCTTTGAGTTCAGGTGTATTGAAGAAATGTTCACGAACATAGGCACCGTTTTTCGATTTTAGGGTTTGGTAATCCCCATCAACCACTTCCATCATACGGCGACGTAAATGCCCATCAACATCGCGCTCCAGCAATTTATCCCAACCGCTACCCCAAATCAGCTTAATCACATTCCAGCCAGCGCCTTTAAATTCTGATTCCAGCTCTTGAATGATTTTGCCATTTCCACGTACAGGGCCATCGAGGCGTTGTAAATTACAGCTGACCACAAACACCAAGTTATCCAAGCCATAAACATCAGCCAGCGAAAGCTGACCACGAGACTCAGGCTCATCCATCTCACCATCGCCCAAAAATGCCCATACTTTGCGTTTGCTAGGTTTGATAATGTCTCGTTGTTCCAAATATTTCATGAATTTGGCTTGGTAAATCGCCATCATTGGGCCTAAGCCCATGGAAACGGTTGGGAATTGCCAGAAGGTAGGCATTAACCAAGGGTGAGGGTAAGAAGATAAGCCTTTGCCATCAACTTCCATACGATAGTGGTCAAGTTGTTCTTTGCTGAGGCGACCTTCTAAATAAGCACGAGCATACATGCCTGGTGCGGAATGCCCTTGGAAGAAGACCAAATCCCCTCCATGCTCGCCCTCTTGCCCATGCCAGAAATGGTTTTGCCCCACTTCATACATAATAGCTGAGCAAGCGTAGCTGGCGATGTGTCCGCCGACATTGGTCTCTTTGCCAGCGCGAATTACCATCGCCAAAGCATTCCAGCGGATATAAGCTTCGATTTTACGTTCAATGTCTAAATCACCAGGATAGGCAGGCTGCTCATTTGCAGGAATGGTGTTCACATAATCGGTTGTGAAACTTCCTGTGGGAAGATCTAAGCCAGCTTGACGGGCTTTTTCTGTCAAAGCGCTTAATAAGAAACGAGCGCGTTCGCTGCCATCGGCGCGTAAAACACTCGCTAATGAGGCTAACCACTCTTGGGTTTCTTGGGGATCAATGTCTTTTCGTAAATCGCTCATGGTAGAGACTCCAAACCTAAAACTTCTGCTCACCTCATCATCTTTTGAATCATGAGATGAGCGTAACAATGCGCCATTTGGCGGTAACCAAACTCGCAACTTCAAAGAATCGCATTGTAGCACAAAGCGCTTTGTGACAAGTTTGAAGGAAATGTAAGCCAAAAACATAAATTGCTTGACATCAGAAAATAAATGGCTAGAATAAGGAGCCTTAACGCGGAGAGGTGGCCGAGCTGGTCGAAGGCGCTCCCCTGCTAAGGGAGTATGGGGTTTATAGCCTCATCAAGGGTTCGAATCCCTTTCTCTCCGCCATATTTATATTCCATAAATATCAAGTAGTGTATCAACACTACTGTTATATCACTAAGCCACACATCGTTGTGGCTTTTTGTTTATTCGACTTTAGGTTATCTACTATGCCGTTTACTACTTTTGTCTCTTTTCGACAGATTTTTAGGCAAAATTCGATATATGTGCAGTTGCTGTTGATGATTTTAACAAGCTGGTTGGCTTGTTATGCGACAGGTTATGCATTTCAGCTTGATGAGGCTTTTAGTACGGTAGTTATAGCAACATTTGGTACACCCCTTTGTTTTTTAGTAAGCGCTTTGTTTTCTAAGAAAGTAGCGCGTTGGTGGTTTGCTTGTTTTTTAATCGTAACCACATTGTATTTTCCTGTTGGCTGGATGTATGGTGCGCCGAATTTTAAGATTGTGGGCGGAGCATTGGAGGCAGATGGCTTAGAAATAAGAGAGTTTTTGCTGTTTGTGCCGAAATACGTGTGGGCATTGCAAAGCGCTTATGGAATTTTTGCATGGGTAGCTTGGCATAAAGTTCAGCCTTTATGGGACAAAGTTGAGCAATTGCAGAAGCGATACCGAGTTTATATGGTGTTGGTATTGTTGATGGTATTGGTATTTCCTTGGCTGAGGGTGATATTAGTAGTGGATAAATGGTTAGATATTCATGATTACCAAGCCCCATTTCCGATTCATGCAGTAGGGTTTTATTTGGATTTGGCTTCTGCGCCTTACATTTATTTCCAAAAGAAAAGCGCTTTGATGGAGCAGGCAAATTTGCCTTCAACATGGCATATTCAAAGCATCAATCCTCGATATAAAAATTATGTCTTGATTATTGGCGAGAGTGCGAGAGCTGATTACATGCATGCCTATGGCTTTCCTTTAGAGAATACGCCCTTTTTAAGCCAGAGCAAAGCGCTTTTGATAGATGGTTATTTGTCAACCGCTGAGTTTACGATGGCATCATTGCCAAAAACCTTAAGCCTTCGTAATTCTAATTTAGATGAAGTTGAGAAAATCTTTGTTGGTGATCGATTGAATCATAACAACATCATTTCTTTAGCTAAGCAGGCAGGTTTTGAAACGGCATGGCTATCGAATCAAGGCATGTTAGGCTTATTTGCCAATGAAACCTCAAGCTATGCGCAACGTGCTGATTATGTTTACTTTACTCAACGTGGAGATTATCAAAACAGTAGATTTTTAGGCGATACCTTGCTGTTATCGCCTTTCCGTAAACTCTTTTTGACGCAAACTCATGCGCCTAGATTGATTGTTTTCCACATTATGGGTTCACATCATGATTTTTGTAAACGACTAGAAAATCCGACACCATTTGAATTCAAGAGCGAAAAAATATCGTGTTATGTAGGAACTATCAAACAAACCGATGATTTGATGAGAGATATTGTTCAGATTCTGGAAGAGCAGGGAGAGAGCTGGTCGTTGGTTTATTTCTCTGATCATGGATTGAAACATATCGGTTTAGAAACATCAGAAGCCTCTTTACAGCATGGTGGCGATACTTATGAAAGCTTTTATGTACCATTGGTTAAATTATCTTCTGATGATATTGAGAAAAGAATCCTAAAAACAACACGTAGTGCTTTTTATTTTTTAACAGGGTTTGCAGATTGGTTAGGTTTGGAAGTTGAGGAGTTAAAACGACCCAATTATGATTTTTGGGGCAAGCAAGAAGATATTCCCGCATCAGATAACAACTTGGAACAAATCTTGCATTTGCCTAAAGACCCTTATTAATTTTTTATTCACGCTTCAAAGCGCTTTGAGGCAAAGGAAACTTAAATACTATGAATAAAACCAAAACATTGGCGCCATTAGGAGTTATATTTTTCCTATCAGGATTGGCTGCTTTAATTTATCAGGTCAGTTGGCAACGCTTGTTGTTTACGGGTATTGGTATTGATTTGACTTCAGTAACCTTAATTGTTTCTATTTTTATGGTGGGATTGGGTGTTGGAGCTTATTTTGGGGGGCGGATTGCAGATAGATTTGATAACCGTATTTTAGGCATTTTTTGTTTATTTGAAGCTTTGATTGGTGTCTTTGGTTTAATCAGTTATGACTTGATTTCAGCAGTACAAGCTCAATTGATTGATGCTAATCGTATCGAGGTTTCTTTAGTTAACTTTTTGGTGTTACTCTTGCCTACGTTTATGATGGGTTCAACACTTCCCTTATTGACATGTTTTTACAATAAATATATGGGCAATATTGGTGCATCTATCGGGGCGTTGTACTATGTCAATACAGCGGGCGCAGCGATTGGCTCATTGGCAACAGGTTTATTGTTCTATCGATTTTTGACTTTATCTCAAACCATTGCTTTAGCAGGTTTTATCAACTTAAGCATTGCAGGATTTACCTATTACTATTACACCAAAATTGTGCCTTCTCAGCAAGGTAATAAAAATGATTTAGTTAATCAAATCCAAGCTAGCCCACGCCTTCAAGACTCGACTCAAGAGCCGACCAAAGCGCTTTGGAATCCTAAAATTATTTATGGTTTAGCTTTTGCCAGTGGCGCATTAAGCTTATCTATTGAAGTGATTTGGATACGGATTATGGGCTTTGCTTTTGAATCAGTTCCTCAATCTTTCTCTTACACATTGGCTTTATTTTTGATTGGTATTGCTTTAGGGGCAACTATTGGTAAGCGAATTTGTGAAAAACAACCTGATGGCATAACGATTCGTTTGGTTGGTCAATATTTTTTATTGGCAGGTTTTGTTGATGTCATGGTGATTTTGTTAGCCTACCAATTAGCAGATTTTGAAGTTGTTATTTTCCCTTATGGTGCGAGTTTACTTATTATTATAAGTGCTTTGGTGCGTGGTATTGTGTTTCCTTTGGTGCATCATTTAGGAACATGGCAATTAAAATCAGGTAAGCAGATTTCTAATGTTTATTTTAGCAATGTGGTAGGGAGTTCATTGGCTCCTATCCTGATAGGCTTTGTGTTGTTGGATTGGTTTAGCACGCAGCAGATTTACGTTTTAGTCTGCTTATTGTCTTTGGGTATTGGAGTTTACTGCTTGCCAGCGATGGAGCGAAAAAGCTTTCGCGCTCGTTTAGCGCAGGGTGGTTTGCTTGTGTTAGCGCTTTCTCTGTTTTTACCTGAGCGTTTATTTTACACCTTAGGAAATTATCCCAATAAATTGATTGAAAATAAGCATGGCTTTATTCAAGTTTATCATGATCTTAACCCTGAAACTGGTTATATTGATGATTACATTGTCTATGGTGCCAATGTTTATGATGGTAAATTCAATACCAATCTTTTCTATAATACCAATGGTATTGAACGGGCTTACTTACTTCCTTTAATCAAGCCTGATGCACAAGAGGTTTTGGTGATAGGCTTAAGTACAGGCTCATGGGTACGCGTTTTATCCAGTATGCCAAATCTTAAAAAGATGACGGTGATAGAGATTAATCCTGATTATGTGGCATTGATGAAAGAATATGCTGAAGTTGCACCTCTTTTAGAAGATAAGCGCATTGAGATTGTGGTTGATGATGGTCGCCGTTGGTTGCGTAGAAATCATCAAACCTATGATGTTATTTTGATGAACACCACTTGGCATTGGCGGGCTTATGCCAGTAATTTATTAAGCCAAGAATTTTTAACGATGGTGAAAGCGCATTTAAAGCCTGATGGCATTGCATTTTACAATACCACCAGCTCCATTGATGCTTATGAAACGGCGCAATCTGTTTTCCCTTACGTTTACATTTATTCGCGCATGGCAATGGTTGCTAACAAAGCGCTTTCTTTGCCAGCTGAGTCTGAAGGCAAAACGATTCTCTCACATTTGCAGTGGTCTGAATCAGGAGAAAAACTGTTTAAAACAGAAGAGGATATTGAACGTGCTTGGCAGAGTGTGGGGCATAAGCCATTTGAGCCATACAGCGTAGAGAATTTGGAGAAACTTTGGAAAGAACCCATTGAACGCAAGCCAGAAATCATTAGGGATAATAATATGATAACTGAATACAAGTATGGTAAAGGTTTGTAATCACAGTTGAACATTTGCAAAGCGCTTTGGTACATGGTTCGTCCAAAGCGCTTTTTTAAATCCAAGAGCAATAAAGAGATGATTCAGGTTGAGCATTTAGATTTTTATTACGACCAGCAGCAAGTTTTGCATGGTATCCATTTGTCTTTTGAACGCGGCACGGTGACAGGTTTGGTGGGGGCTAATGGTGCAGGAAAATCGACTTTGATGCGATGCATTGCTGGTTTAGAACGCCCACAAAATGGGCAAGTTTTGTGGCGAGGTGTGCCTATTTTTAGCCAATTGCGCGATTATTTCCGACATATAGGCTATTTGCCTGATAGTTTTGGCTTGATGAATGGGCTGAATGTGTTGCAGTGCTTGAGTTATGCGGCGCGTGCGAGAGGCGTGAGCCAAAGCGCTTTGCCTGAAGTGTTGGAAAGAACCTTACACTTGTTGAATTTAACGGAGAAAGCTTATGCTGATGTACGCCATCTTTCACGCGGGCAGAAGCAACGGGTTGGCATAGGGCAAATCATCATCAGCAGCCCGGAATTTTTATTGCTGGACGAACCCGCCAGCGGTTTAGACCCCGAAGCTCGCCATCATTTATCTTTACTCATCAAACAATTGCAACAAGAAGGCATGACCTTACTCGTCTCCAGCCACATTCTTTCGGAGCTGGACGAATACTGCACGCATATGCTGGCGATTAATGAAGGGCGTGTGATTTCTCATCAAACATTGCAAGCCAGCCAAGCGTGGCAATGGGTGCATGTGGAATGGGTTAATGAGCAAAGCGCTTTGGGGGTTTTGCGAAATGTGCCGATGATTGAGGAATTTAAAGTGTTGGAGCGTGGTGCATTGATGAAGATTGTGGCAGGCGATAAAGCGCGGGCAGAATTGGTGAACTGTTTACTTGGGCAGGGCGTGATGGTGAGCGCCATTTATGAAGAAAAGGTTTCCTTATTAGGGAGCTATCAATCAAGCTTACAATCCATTCGGGAGGTTCAATGAAACGCACGCCACAAAGCGCTTTGACAGACTTACGCCTGCCACGTTTCTGGATTAACCCCGAATTTCAACGTTTATTATGGCGTTATTTTCACTGGGCTTTGGCGGCGTTGCCTGTGTTGGTGACGCTGTTGGTTTACGATGAAGGCAGCTTTGGGATTCAGGCGAAAGCTTATTATGTGCTGATTTTATTGTTTATCGGCGCACTTTTGGTGCTGGGCTTGATTCAAAGTAGCGTAAAAAGTGATTTGAACGGCTTTATGTTTGACCAGCTGCGTATGTCGAGCTTATCGGTAGGGCAGATGACGTATGCTCGCTTGATTGCTGCGCCTCTTTTAGGCTGGCAAGTTTTCTTGCTGGGCTTAGGTTTGTTGGCATTTCACCCTGTTATACGCAATTATCAACAAGCATGGGTGCCTATTTCTGTGTGGGCGCCGTCCCTGTTTTTATGGCTGTGGGCATTGGCGTGTTTGACGTTGATGAGCAGTTTGCAGGCAAGGCATGGGCATTATCGTTGGCATGGTGGGCGTGTCCAAAGCATTTTGTTCATTATCGCTGGGATAATGCTGCTTGTAGACGGGCAGCACTGGTTAGCGCAACATAAAGATTTACATAAACTTTTCCAAAACCTGTGGGTGAGGTTTCTTGAAATTTTGCCTTATGGCTTATTCAATTTAAAGATAGCGTTGGGTATGGCGTTATGGATGAGTTGGCTGGTGTATTTGAGCATGGCAAGCGCTTTGCATTTGGCGCGAGTTCAAGGACAACGTTTACTGGCTATGGTGTTGTTACCTTGTATTTTTATGCCATTGTGGGTGGATAAAGAAATCTTTTTTATGGTGTTGGCCATAATTTATGGTGGATTGGCATGGATTTCTTTGATAACGGAAGAAAATCGCCCCGCCTTGTGGTTATTTTATTTTCGCCAAAAGCGCTTTGGGGAATTGCCCTTGTGGATAGGGTTATTACCGCTGACATGCTTGTGCGCCATGATGGTATTTCCTACATGGTTAGGTTGGTATCTACCAATTTTTGGTAAAATGATTTTGTTTTTCATTGGGTTATCTTTGATTAAATTGCCGTATAATCGAAGTTCCTTAGCATTGTTGTTGTATATGGTGATGCAATATTTTTAATAAAGGATAAATATGAATATTTGGCAAAAAAGGGGATTTTTATCCTATTTGATGATTGCATTTTTAAATGCCAGCGTGGATTTGGGGCATAAGATTACCATTCAAAATATTTTACTGAAAAGCTACTCGGGCGATTCATTGGTGATTTTAACGGCATTGATTAATGCGATGATATTGTTGCCGTTTATTTTTCTTTTTTCACCATCGGGCTGGATAAATGACCGCTATGCACAAACCAAAGTGGTGCGTTATTCGGCTTTATTGGCAATTGGGATTACTTTTGCAATTTATCTTTGCTATTTATTGGGGGCATTTCAAAGCGCTTTTCTTTTGACCCTTATTTTGGCGGCGCAAAGTGCGATTTATTCTCCTGCCAAATACAGCATGATTAAACTTTTAGTAGGTGTAGAACAATTGGGCAAAGCCAATGGCATTATTCAGGCTTTAACCATTGTAGCGATTTTGCTCAGTTCTTTTGCCTATTCTTTTGTCTTTGAACAATCCTATTCAGGTGCAACAGACCCTAAAGCGCTTTTACAATCGGTGCATTATATTGGTTTATCGTTGGTGATATTAAGTGCTTTGGAAGCTTTTTTTGCCTATCAATTGCCAGAAGTGGGACGTGAAAATCAGGATATTGAGCATTTTTCGCTACAAAAATACGCAAGTTTGCGTTATTTGCGTGAAAATTTGCGTGTGGTGCATGAGAATCGCAATATTTGGTTGAGCATCATTGGTTTGAGCGTATTTTGGGGGATTTCGCAAATTGTGGTGGCGGTTTTTCCAGCGCACTACAAAGCGCTTTTGGGCAACAGCAATGCTTTGATGATACAGGCTATTTTGGCTTTGAGCGCCATTGGTATTATGTTTGGTTCGACATTATCAGGGGCATTGTCTAAATACCATATTGAACACGGCACCGTGCCTGTGGGTGCTGTGGGCTTGTTTGTCTCATTGTTGGGTATGGCATCATCACAAAGCGCTTTGGGCATGGGGATTTCCTCTTTTGCCTTTGGTTTTTCAGGCGGATTATTGGTGGTGCCACTGAATGCCACCATTCAATTTTTCGCCCAAGACCATGAAAGTGGCAAAATCATGGCAGGCAATAATTTTATTCAGAATATTGCGATGGTTGGTTTTTTGGTGTTGAGTATTGTTTTAACAATTAAATCCTTTTCCACCACAGCCATTTTAATTCTAAGCGCTTTGGTGTGTTTAATTGCCTCTTTTTATGCCATTGGACAATTGCCCCATTTATTTGCCCGCATCTTACTGTTGCCGATTTTAAAAGCCCAATATCGGTTTAATGTGATGGGATTGAATCAATTGCCCCAAACGGGTGGGGTTTTATTATTGGGCAATCACATCAGTTGGATTGATTGGTTGGTGTTGCAAGTCGCCAGCCCACGAGCGATTAAATTTGTGATGTATCGTGGGATTTATCAAAAATGGTATTTGCGTTGGTTTTTAAAAATCTTCAAAGTGATTCCGATTGGCATGGGCAACAGCCAAGAAGCACTTGCCGAAATCCGAGAAACCCTAAAACGGGGCGAAGTGGTGGCGTTGTTCCCTGAAGGCATGATTAGCTACAACGGACAAATCAACGTTTTCCAGCGTGGCTACGAAAGCGCTTTGGCGGATTTAGATGAGGTTTGCATCGTGCCGTTTTATTTGCGTGGTTTGTGGGGTTCGAGTTTTTCACGGGCAGACGGTTTTTATAAAAATCTGACTCGCTCACGGGGTAAAAGGGATATTTTGGTCGCTTTTGGTGAGCCAATTCATGAAGTTTTACCGCCTGCCGAAATGCGACAAAAGGTGGTGGAGTTGTCACAAAGCGCTTGGGAAGACTATATCCAACGTCAAAAGCCCATTACCCATCATTATTTGGACACCGCCAAACGCAATCTGTTCCAAAGCGCTTTGAGCGATGCACAAGGGACAGATTTAAACCAAATCAGCCTACTGACAGCCGTTTTGCTTTTTGCAAAGAAAATCCGTCATTTGGGCGGAAAAGGCACGAAAATTGGGGTTATGTTGCCCAATTCGGCAGGGGCAAGCATTGTGAATTGGGCATTGATGTTTAATGGTCAAATTCCCATTCATTTGAATTACACTCTTAATCAAGCCACTTTGGAAAAAGCGCTTTTAAAAGCCAATATTCAAACCGTCATCACGTCTGAGTTGTTTTTGGAAAAATTGCAACAAAAAGGCATTATCTTGAACGATTTGATTGCGCCTAAAGCGCTTTTTGCTGAAGAACTCAAAACCAGCATCAAGTCCCATCAGAAAATTTTGACCTTTTTGGAAGCGCTTTTGATGCCCCGTTTTTGGTTGAAATGGCGTTATTTGGCGAAAAGCGCTTTGAACGATACAGCGGTGATTTTGTTCAGCAGTGGCAGTGAAGGTGAGCCAAAAGGCGTGGAATTGTCCCATGCCAATTTGCTGACCAATATTCGCCAAATGAGTGATTTACTGAATTTCAAAAAAGACGATGTGATTTTAAATTCGCTTCCGATTTTCCATTCCTTTGGTTTGACGGTGACCACACTGTTGCCTTTGTGTGAGGGGATTAAAATGGTCTGCCTGCCTGACCCAACCGATGCGCTCACCGTTGGCAAAATGGTGGCTCGTCATCGGGTAAGCATTCTGTTTGGCACTTCTACTTTTTTCCGTCTGTACAGCAAAAATCCCAAACTCTTGCCCCTGATGTTCCAAAGCGTGCGTATGGCGATTGCTGGGGCGGAAAAACTCAATCCTGAAGTGCGCGAGGCATTCCGTCTCAAATTTGGCTTGGAAATTTACGAAGGCTACGGCACCACCGAAACCACGCCTGTGGCTTGCGTCAATATGCCCAATATGCTGGAGCGGGAACATTTTAAAGAATTACAATTCAATCAAACGGGTTCGGTGGGCTTGCCTTTGCCTGCAACTGTAATTCGGATTGTGGAACCCGAAACCTACAAAGCGCTTCCGCAGGGCGAGGCAGGTTTGATTTTAATCGGCGGTGGGCAGGTGATGAAAGGCTATCTCAATGACCCCGAACGCACCGCCCAAGTGATTGTCGAGCTGGACGGAAAGCGCTTTTATCAAACAGGCGACAAAGGCTATTTGGATAAAAATGGCTTTTTGGTGATTGTGGATCGATATTCTCGTTTTGCCAAAATCGGTGGGGAAATGATTAGTTTGGGCGCAGTTGAAGAGGCGATTCGTCCGTTGTTGGCTGTGGATACGCCTGTGGTGGCGGTCAATTTGCCCGATGAGAAAAAGGGAGAAAAAGTGGTGCTGTTGGTACAGTCTTTGGAATCGCCCGAAAGTTTCAAAGCGCTTCTGCAAAACTCTGGATTGAATCCTTTGATGATGCCGTCTCAGATTTTCACCGTTGAAAACATTCCCGTATTGGGCAGTGGCAAAACCGATTATGCTGGGGCGAAACAGTTGGCTTTAAAACAGCGATAAATTATCGTATTGCTCATCAGTACAGAAACCAAAACAAAACCCCCTAGTTCAGCTAGGGGGTTTTATGTTCAGTGTCAAAGGCTTTGAAAGCGCTTTGTGCTTTTACCAGCCTTTAACCGCAGCACCTTTGAAGACTTTTTCCGCAGAAGCTTCAACTTCAGGCGTTTGATAAGCTTGGATAAATTGCTTAACTTCCTCGCGCTCTGCATCAGCTTTGCGCACAGCAATGATGTTGACATAAGGAGAATCGGTTTCTTCTACAATGAGAGCATCACGCGTGGGGATTAAGTCAGCATTGACGGCAAAGTTAGAGTTGATGAAGGCTAAGTCCACATCAGGTAATACATTAGGGATTTGGGCAGCTTCAATTTCTTGGAATTTGAAATTGCGAGGGTTTTTAGCAATATCCAATACAGAAGCTTGTAAATTGTTTACATCTTTCAGCTCAATGTAGCCTTTTTTGTGCAACAAAATCAAAGCGCGAGCGCCGTTTGATGGATCGCTAGGCAACGCGATGCTGTCGCCATCTTTCAATTCATCGATAGATTTGATTTTTTTACTGTAACCGCCAATGGGATAAACGAATGTGTTGGCAACTGCCACCAAATCTAAGCCACGATCTTGAACCATAGCATCTAAATAAGGACGATGTTGGAAAGCATTGGCATCGATAGAGCCGTCAGCCAAAGCAACGTTTGGCGCAACATAATCATCAAATTCAATCACTTCAACTTCTAAGCCAAATTTTTCTTTGGCGATTTTGGCAGCGGTGTGAACCAAATCAGATTCTTGACCACTCATAGAACCTACTTTAAAAGGAGCAGCCAAAGCGCTTAAGCTGAAAGCGGCGAGTAAAGCTAAGGTTAATTTTTTCATAGGATTATCCTTTGTGTTCGATAAAAGAGAGAGACAAAGCGCTTTGTAGGCACTTTGAGGGATTAACGATGGTTGTAGCGCCGTGCAAGCCAGTCGCCTAACCATTGAATGCATTGCACCAAAAGCACGATGATGCAGACGGTGTACAAAATAATATCGGTGCGGTAACGCAAATGCCCATAGGCATACGCCACTTTCCCTAATCCGCCAGCGCCGAGCGAGCCTGCGATGGCAGAGTAGCCAATGAGTGCGATGAGAGCGATGGTGATGGAGTTGATAATGCCAGGCATGGCTTCAGGCAGTAGCACTTTGCTGACGATTTGATGAGGCTTCGCGCCCATTGCTTGTGCCGCTTCAATCAATCCACTAGGAACTTCGTTCAGCATATTCTCCACCATACGCGCTAAAAATGGCACGGCGGCAATGGATAACGGCACAATCGCTGCCGTGTTACCAATCGCTTGCCCAACCAAAAGGCGAGTGAAGGGGATAATGGCAATGGCTAAGATGATGTAGGGAATGGAACGCCCAACGTTCACCACAAAGCCCAGCGGTAAGTTTATCCAGCGGTTTTCTAAGAAATTTCCGCGCCGTGTAGCATACAAAAGTACGCCAAGTGGAATACCAATGAGGGTGGCAAGGGTGGTGGCGCTTAAGGTCATGTACAAAGTTTCCCAAGTGCTTTTGAGTAAAAGGTTTAATAAATCATGGGTTAACATAGCCAATCACCTCGCTGTGAATAGGTAGTGTGTTGAGATGGGAAACGGCTTCGGCGGTTTGTTCGGCGCTGCCAATGATTTCTGCCATCAACAAGCCAAGTGTCGTTTGCCCGATGTATTCAATTTTGGCTTGAATAATGCTGACATCAACGCCAAAGCGCTTTGTTAGGCTAGAGAGCAACGGTTCATCAACATGGTTGCCGTAAAAACTAAGCTTCACGATAGGGTGCTTGCCCACATGATGCAAGCGTTTTTGATAGGGCTCAGGCAGTTCGAAGTTTTGGATTTGGGCGATGAATCGTTTGCCTAAAGCGCTTTGTGGGGCAGTGAAAAATTGCTCTACTGGCGCAGTTTCCACCAATTGCCCACCTTCAATCAAAGCGACTTGATGGCAAATTTGCTTCACCACTTCCATCTCGTGGGTAATCATGAGAATGGTCACGCCGAGCTGTTCGTTGATGTTTTTCAAAAGTTTGAGAATGTCTTCTGTGGTTTTGGGGTCAAGCGCGGAGGTTGCCTCGTCAGAGAGTAAAATATCGGGATTGGAGGAAAGCGCTCTGGCGATGGCAACGCGTTGTTTTTGTCCACCTGATAATTGCGCAGGATAATGGGCGCGTTTATCGCTCAAACCTGTGAGTTCGAGTAAAGGAGCAATGCGCTTTTCAATTTCCGCTTTATTCATGCCTGCAAATTCAAGGGGTAGGGCGATGTTGTCAAAAACGGTGCGGTTAGACAATAAATTAAAATGTTGGAAAATCATGCCAATCTTGGCGCGCGCTTGTAACAAAGCGCTTTGGTTGAGGGTCAAAAGATTTTGCCCATGCACCACCACTTCGCCAGAATCAGGGCGTTCTAACACATTCACGCAGCGAATAAGCGTTGATTTACCAGCGCCTGATTGCCCCACCACGCCATAAATCTCACCTTGTTTAACGTGCAAATCCACTCCTTTCAAAGCATGAATGATTTTGCCTTGATGGGTGTAAGATTTGCTGATGTTTTTCAAAATAATCATGAACCGTTGTACCTCTAAAAGCAGAAGATTGATTATACCGATGCTAAATGGCTCTGCCATGATGTTTTACCATAACACTATGCGTTTTTTGCATAGCCAAACCACAAGCAGCTAAGCGCTTTGTCGGCTATCATAGTGGCTTTTCTGATGTTCTTTCCCTTTTTATCTTGGAGAATTTTATGAGCCAAAAGATGAATGTTGAGAGTTTTAACCTTGACCACACCAAAGTCAAAGCCCCTTATTTGCGTTTAGCGGATAAAAAAACAGGCACACATGGCGATACCATCTACAAATACGATTTACGCATTTGCCAACCCAATCAAGCCCATATGGAAATGCCAGCATTACATTCTTTGGAGCATTTGATGGCAGAATTATCGCGTAACCATAGCTCTTGTGTGGTGGATATTTCGCCGATGGGTTGCCAAACGGGTTTTTATGTTTCTCTTTTAAATGATGGGGATTACCAAAGCGCTTTGAATCTTTTGGAGCAAACATTGCGTGATGTGTTGGAAGCAAAAGAGGTTCCAGCGTGTAATGAAGTGCAATGTGGTTGGGCAGCAAGCCACAGTTTAGAGGGAGCGCAGGCATTGGCGCGTTATATGCTGGAAAAACGAGGTGAATGGGAGCAGGTGTTTGCCTAATCAACCTGTACAGGATAATCCGCCCTCATGGGGTTTGAGGCTGTGGCGAGGTTTGCAAAGCGCTTTGTTGTGGTTGGGGTGGTTTTTGGTGGCGAGCGTGGCGGTAGATTATTATCGCCGACCCAATCTGCCTGTTCATGGGCTTGATGAGGTGGTTTACGATGTTTCGCGAAAAGCATGGAATTTGGCGGAAAGTAGCATGGAAAAGCCACTCATTTTGTATTTTTGGGCAGAGTGGTGTTCGATATGTTCGCTAACTTCTCCTGCGATGGAGACGCTGCATCAAGCAGGTTATCCTGTTTTGGGGGTGGCGTTGCAATCAGGCACGAACGAAGCCGTTCGAAAGTATCAAGCCCAAAGCGCTTTGAGCTTTCCAACGCTGAACGACCCAGAGGGCGATTTTTCTAGCCGTTGGCGTGTTTATGCAACGCCAACCATTGTTTTTCTCAAAGATGGGAAAATCATTCACCACACCACAGGATTAAGCTCTTCATGGGGCTTGAGATTGCGTTTTTGGTGGAGCCAATGGATTTCGTGAACCTTAAAAAAGGTGGGGTTGCCCCACCTTTTTAGCGTTTGATGCTTTTATTTCAAGCCTTCTTGTTGCAAAGCGCTTTGAACGGCAGGTTGCTGCTCTACTCGTTCATAGAAGGCAGATAAGCGAGGCAAAGCGCTTAAATCAATGCCCAAGAGTTTTGCCCAACGTAAAGTAACGTATAAATAAGCATCGGCGATGGTGAAGGTTTCGGTTAAATAATCGGATTTCTCCAAAGCGCTTTCCGCGATTTGATACAAAGCCAATAATTTCTTAACGGACGAGCGTTTCACTTGTTCTTGTACCTGTTCATCATCAGCAAAGCCTGCTGGGTTGAACAATCCGCCATAAACTTTATGCACATCACTGTTCACAAAAGCCAACCATTGACGCACTTTGGCTTTCGCCTTCAAATCTCCAGCGCCAAACAAAAGCGCTTTGGGGAATAAATCCTGCAAGTATTGAATAATGGCGATATTTTGCGATAAAACAAAATCTCCATCTTGCAACAATGGCACAGCGCCTTGAGGATTGAGCTTCAAAAACTCAGGCGATTTAATGGCTTCACGCCCCATCGCCATCAATTGATAATCCAGCGTTTCTTGGGTTCGAATCATTTCCAGCGCAATGTGTGGCACTAAGGCGCAAGAGCCTTTCATGTAGTACAGTTTCATGGGTTCACCGTTTGACGAATGAGATTTTCAGCTTTGGCTAAAGTGTTCTCAACTTCTGCATATTCAATTGAGCTACCTGCAATCACAGCGCGAGTATCAAGGAACATCACCTTCACCTTGCCCTCAACTTCCGTCACCAAAACACGCAAAGGCAATTGCAACGCCAGCGCGGGGTCTTTGACTATCAAAGGTGTGCCAGCTTTTGGATTGCCATAAACCAAAACGGTTGCAGCTTGCATCTCCAAGCCAGCCGCTTTAGCAGCAGCTTGATGATCGATGGTGGCGAATACGGTCATGCCTTTTTCGGTGATGGTTTTTTCCAAACGAGAAACGGTTTCTTGGAAAGAGAAGGCGCTTTCGATTTGGTGGGTGCTTTCGGTAGGCAAAGCGCTTTGGGCTGGGGTATTGGCATGAGCGAATGTGCCGAAAGCCAGCAGGGTAGAGAGGAGGATTTTTTTCATACAATTCCTTTGGTTAATCGAAATCAGGTAGAGGATTATCATGGAGGCGGAAGAGCGTTATGGGTAAAGTCCAAGCACCTCCCATGAAGCCTTTACACATGCCAGTAGAGGCAGTGTAGGTATTGACGAAGGCGTTGCCGTCCCAGTGGTAGTTAAACATACTCCAGCAATCGCCGATGCCACGAGCTTTGAAGGCTCCTGTCAAGGATTCATCTTCAATGGCTTGTATATTGTCGCTGATGACTTGTTTGACTTCTGTGAAATCTTGATTAACCACCCACGCCACGCTATCACTTTGATACGCCCCAAGCGAACAAAGCCCTAAAACCACCGTATGATGCTCATCGATTCTCGAAACTTCAAAGCGCTTTGCCTCATCAGGGAGATAGGAGGCTTCTTCGTCTGTTTGAAACACGGCGCAATCTTCTAAAGTCATGCCTGATTCATTCGGAGCTAAATTGCGCCAAATACTTAAATGTGCATCTTCTAAAGTCATGCCTGATTCATTCGTGCTATGACGTAAAAGAGCTTGTAGCTTTTGCCCTTGTTCGCTGTCGCGGTCAATGAATTGGGGTTCAGCGTCAAGCCATTTGGGAGGATTGATTTGGGGGTAAGTGTAGGTTTCTGTAGGTGCTTTTTGTGAGCCTTTTTCGACCAAAGCGCTTTGGGTGTGTTGGTAACCTTGTTCTCGATCCATCTCTTGTAACGTTTCGAGCATACCTTCAGAGGATAACGCCCAAATTTTCCCTTGCCAGCGAAACTCCACAGGCAATCCGTGATGCACATTGTCCAAAAGCGCTTTGCTTTGTTCATCATTGAGCAATATCGGTAATTTGCTCCATGCCAATTTGCCGTAGGATTTATCGCCGATGAACATCTCGAATTCAGCTTCTTCTAAAGGGTGAAGGATGGTGACTTCTGTAGGTAACTCGAAAGTATCCAGATTAACCTTAACCACCACCTCATCTTTACCCATTTCACGCTTGATAAGCACGCTGGTTGGGTAATGGGTTTCAGGGTTTTCATAAAGGCTTGCATCGCTGTGATAGCCAACCGCACGACAGGTTTTGGCATTATCACAGACCAATTCCCAATCCGAGTCTACACTCATTTCAACTTCAGCGAGAACAGGTTCCGTTTCGCCTGAGGTTGGGAGAAGCAAAGCGCTTTGAATGGAGATGAAGAGAGCTGTCAAAAGAGAGAACATAACCTTTTCCTCGCTGGTATAAAAAAGGGCAGAATATCTCTGCCCATGATTGGATTAGCAGCTGTAATACATTTGGAATTCCAGCGGATGCACTTGCACGCGGAATAAATCCACTTCTTGACGTTTCAAGCTCAAATAACTATCGATGAAATCATCAGAGAAAACCCCACCTTGTGTTAAGAAAGCGCGGTCTTTATCCAAAGCATTCAAAGCCTGTTCTAAAGAAAAGGCAACTTGTGGAATGTTATCGGCTTCTTCAGGTGGCAAGTCATACAAATCTTTATCCATCGCATCGCCAGGGTGGATTTTGTTTTTGATCCCGTCCAAGCCAGCCATGAGAAGGGCTGCAAATGCCAAATAAGGGTTGGCGCTGGAATCAGGGAAGCGAACTTCAATGCGTCTGGCTTTGGGATTGGTGGTGTAAGGGATACGAATGGAAGCCGAACGGTTACGCGCTGAATACGCCAACATCACAGGGGCTTCGAAATGTGGCACAAGGCGCTTGTAGCTGTTGATGGCAGGGTTGGTGAAGGCATTGAGGGCGTGGGCGTGTTTGATGATGCCGCCAATGTAGTAAAGCGCTAATTCCGATAAACCGCCGTATTGGTCACCCATGAATAAGTTCTTGCCATCTTTAACAAAGGACATATGAACGTGCATACCTGAACCATTGTCGCCAACAATGGGCTTGGGCATGAAGGTTGCTGTTTTGCCATTTCTGTGGGCAACATTGTGGATAACATATTTCAGCTGTTGCACTTCATCTGCTTTGCGAACCAAAGTATTGAAGCGACAACCAATCTCGCATTGCCCTGTCGCCACTTCATGATGCTGCACCTCGACCACTTGCCCCACTTCTTCCAAAACCTCGCACATCTCTGCGCGAATATCATGCAAACTGTCCACAGGCGCTACAGGCAAATAGCCTCCTTTCAAGCGCGGACGATGCCCTGTGTTGCCATGAAAATCATCATAATCTTTGGCGCTGTTCCAGAAGCCTTCGCGTGTCACAATTTCAAAGCCTACTTGATGCATTTGGGTTTGGAATTTCACTTCGTCAAAAATGAAAAACTCATTTTCAGGCCCAAACAAAACGGTATCCGCCAAGCCTGTAGATTTTAAAAACTGCTCAGCGCGTAAGGCAATGGAGCGAGGGTCACGCGTGTAAGCTTGTAAAGTATCTGGCTCGATGACGGTGCAATTCATCACCAAAGTCTCGTGATGATAAAAAGGGTCTAAATAAGCGCTTTGTGGGTCAGGCATCAGAATCATGTCAGAATTCTGCACACCGCGCCAACCTGCAAACGATGAGCCATCAAACATTTTTCCTTCTTCAAAAAAATCCTCATCAATACCTTGCGCTGGATAAGTGATGTGATGCTCTTTACCAAGCGTGTCCGTTAAACGCAAATCCAAATAACGAACGCTACCTTCTTCAATAAGCTCTAAAATCTCGGTGACCGTCATAAATTCCCCTTAGCTACCAAACAAAACCCACATTATACAAGCCCACATTAATCCTCCATCAACTATTCCCTTAAACATAGGGTTGCATTCTATGTTTTTTGGGCGATTCCCCCCCAAATCTCTAGCAGGAGGTTTAAACCCCAAAAAAGAGGGTGTAAACCTTAAAGGGAAGGATTAGAAGGTGAGGGTTCCTGTGCCTTGATGATGATGGCTGGCGATTTGAACGAGAACGTGTCCGCGTTTAACAAGATGATTTCTGCCCAGCGCGTAGACTTTTCCAGAGCAAGGTGCGTAGAGCGTCAAAGCGCTTTGGGTGGTGTGGAGTTGGTTGATAAGGTGCAGATGGCAGAGGGCTTGTCCTGTTTGGATTTCCTCGCCTGTTTTGACTAAAAACTCGACCAAAGCGCTTTGTGGGGCGAGAATGCGGGCAACATGATTGAGCGAGTAGGCAGTGACGCTTTCATGGGGCGCTGGTGCTGTTTCGTTGATGATACGGATTTCGCGCATGAAGTTGAGCAATCCTTCAACATCGCGTTCGCTGTTGATGCCGACATCGCGTTCACCGCGAAATTCCAGCGTTGTCGCGAAGCAGGTTTGGGCGATTTGAGGCAGAGAAAGCGCTTTGGCGAGTTTCCACCAAATACCTGCCAGCGCCTCATCAAAAGCAATCACGCCTGTGCTTTCCTCCAACAATAAAACCTCTGCCCCCAAATGGTTACAAAGCGCTTTGGCGGTATTTTCGTGGTAGACATTGGCGAAGGCGTGTAGGCAAGCTTGTGCATCGCAATGGCAATCCAGCACAAAATCCGCATCAAGGGCGAGTTCAAATAAGGCTTTGCGCACAAAATCTGCTTCCAATTCCACCTGCCAATGGTTTAAAGCGCTTTGTAGCGTGGCGCGGATTTGGGCAATTTGTTCAGCGTGTGGGAGTATGGAAAGCGCTTTGGCATCGAGCTGGGGTAAAGCGAGGGCGGCGAGGTCAGGATAACCACGATTGAAATTGCCTGTGTAATCAAAGTCGAAACGACCAAGCTGGAAGCCGCCCAAAAATTGGCGCATGCCAACAGGATTACAAAGAGGAACCACCACCACTTCCCCCACAATTTTTCCTGCCGTTTCCAGCGATTTGAGATGTTCAATGAGCTTGACGAGAACAAAGGTTCCTGTCCATTCATCAGCATGTAGCGCTGCTTGGAGATAGATTTTGGGGCGAGCGCCTTGTTCGCCGAAACGGTAAACCTCAATTTGGGATTGAGTGCCGAGTATGCCAGAGGGGAGAGAGAGGGTTTGATGATGCATAAATGATTCCTTATAGGGAGGGGAAGGTTGTTATGGGAGTTGTTTTTGCCACATGGCTAGCCAATCCCATGCTTGGCGTGGAGTGAGATTGTCTAAATCCAGTTGTTGCAAAGCGCTTTGCAATTCTAGGCATAACGGTGGTGTTGGCAGAGGTTCTGGTGGTTCAGGCTGAGGTTCGAAGTTCAAAGCGCTTTGACGCTCTGGAGCTTGGGCTTCGAGTTGGCGGAGTTTGATTTGGGCGCGGTGAAGGGTATGGGTGGGAATGCCTGCCAAGCGTGCCACATGAAGACCATAACTCTTACTCGCCACCCCATTCATCACACGATGCAAAAAGGCAATTTCCCCCTCATGCTCCACCGCCTCCACATGCACATTGCCAAGCGCTTTGTGGAATTTGGCAAGCTCAGTGAGTTCGCCGTAATGAGTGGCAAAGAGGCAAAGCGCTTGATTGTTTTGCAGAAGGGTTTCAGCACTTGCCCATGCCAGCGAAAGTCCGTCAAAGGTTGCGGTGCCACGTCCGATTTCATCAAGAATGACCAAGCTGTGTTGATTAGCATGATGAAGAATATGGGCGGTTTCGGTCATTTCCACCATAAATGTTGAGCGCTGGCTTGCCAAATCATCGCTTGCGCCAATGCGTGAATAGAGGTGTCGAATATCGCCAATGGTTGCACTTTGGGCAGGCACAAAAGAGCCTGTGTGTGCCAGTAGCACAATCAAAGCGCTTTGGCGCATATAAGTACTTTTACCACCCATATTGGCGCCTGTAATCAGCAACATGCGTTTTTTGGGGTCAAGTTGTAAATCGTTGGCGATGAAGGGTTGCACAGTTTGCTCCACCACAGGGTGCCGTCCTGCTTGAATATGGATACCGATTTTGTCGGTAAGCTTAGGGCGACAATAATCATACTCTTCGGCAATTTCTGCAAAGCTACACCAGACATCAAGCTCGGCGAGTTGTTGGGCGAGTTGATACCAAGTGTGTTGGTGTTCGTTGAGTGTGGCGATAAGTTGATGATAAAGCACTTTTTCACGCTCTAGCGCATCATCTTGCGCGGTCAATACTTTGGATTCCAAAGCTTTGAGTTCAGGGCTGAGATAGCGTTCAACATTTTTAAGTGTTTGACGGCGTTGCCAGTGAGCAGGGGCATGCTGAGCTTGGGAACGAGGCAGCTCGATGTAAAAGCCATGAATATTGTTAAAGCCAACTTTCAGCATGGATAAGCCTGTTTGTTCTTTTTCGCGCGATTCAATGTCGGCGAGAAGGGTTGTGTGGTCTTGGCAAAGCGCTTTGAGTTCATCGAGTTCTGCATCAAAACCAAGTGCCAGCACGCCACCATCTTTAAGGCTCATGGGCGGTTGTTCTACCAAAGCCCGTTGCAACAAAGCGGCGACAGGTGTGAGTTGTTGAAACAAAGGTCGGTAGCTTTGGAGCAAAGCGCTGGGGTTGTTATGGGAGGCGAGTTGGTTGAGTTTTTGGCTTAATTCTGGCAGTTGCAACAAAGTGTCGCGTAGGGCGGCGAGGTCACGAGGTCTTGCGCTGTAGAGATTAAGGCGTGTGGCAATGCGTTCCACATCAGCACAATGGCGCAAAAGCGCTTGAATGGCATGGCGTGGCGAGGGGTTTTCGAGTAGGGATTGGGTGGCATCAAGCCGTTGATTGAGAAGATTTCTATCGCGGATAGGCTGATGAATCAGGCGTTTGAACAATCGTGTTCCCAAAGCGCTTTGACAACGGTTAAGCTTGCCTATGAGGCTGTTTTTGGGGTCGCCGTTTAAGGTGGTATGGATTTCGAGATTTTTACGTGTGTGCGCATCGATTTGGATAAAAGCGCTTTGGGTTTCGAGGCGTGGGGCGGTGAGTTGGGGTGGGCGTTGTTGGTAGGTGTGTTGAAGATAGTAAATGAGCGCCCCTGCGGCACCAAGCGCAGGGCTATGGGTGATGCCCAAGCCGTCTAAATGGGCGACTTGATAATATTCACAAAGCAAACGCTGGGCGCGTTCACTTTCAAAGTGCCAATCATTCAAGCGCATTGGTTTGGGGCTGATTTCAGGCAAATTTAGGCTTTCAGGGATTAGGATTTCGGCAGGATTCAGGCGTGCCAACAAATTGAGCAATCCCTCACGCGAAAGCGCTTCGCTGAGATGAAACTTTGCCGTGCTAACTTCAGCATACGCCACGCCATAATGGGATTTTTGGTCATGAATAGAGACCAGCCAAGTGTCATCGGTTTCGGATAAAAGCGCTTCATCGGTGCGTGTTCCTGCGGTGATGATGCGTGTCACCGCACGTTCCATCACGCCTTTTCCTTTGACATCGCCAACTTGTTCACAAATCACAGCATTCACTTGATGCGCCATCAGTTTCGCCAAATAATTCTCCAGCGCCTGAGCAGGCACGCCAGCCATAGGAATGGGCTGACCGCCTGATTGTCCGCGCCGTGTGAGTGTGATGTTCAGGAGCGTAGCAGCTCGTTCGGCATCGTCAAAGAATAATTCGTAAAAATCGCCCATGCGATAAAACACAAGGGTATCGGGGTAATGTTGTTTGATGCTGAGATACTGTTGCATCATGGGAGTATGGGTTTTGACCATGAGAAAGTCTCTAAAAATGATGGGGAAAGCATGATAATCTAAGCGCTTTGGATTTTTGAAGATTTGAGGTGCAATGATGCGAGTGGTGATGTTGGGGCTTTCGATGGTGGTGAGTAAAGCGCTTTGGGCGCAGGCAATACCTATTACTTACGCGCCCTCTGTTGTGAAAGAAAAAATCTTAACCGCTGATGATTTACGCGCAGACCCTACATTGTTAAGCACAGTTTTTGTCGGCTCCATTGAAGAAGGCTATATCGATGCCATCAAAGCGCTTTTGCCGCTCTATGAAGAGCAGGCGAATCATAATCCTCAAACGGTTCGTTATGCCAAAGCCCTTATTTCGCGCGAAAAAGGCGATTTTGGGACAGTTATCCGAGAGCTTCGAGCTTTTTTGGCACAAGAGCCACAATCCATTCCTGTGCAAATGCTTTTGGCACAAGCACTTTTTGTGGAACGACATGATGGTGAAGCCAAAGCGCTTTTGAGCAGCATTCCAGAAAGCGCTTTGCCTGAACATTTACAAACGATGCGTGGGCAAATGTTGGAGGCTTTGGAGCGCCGTCAAGATTGGAGCGTGCAGGTAGGGGGAAATTATTTGTATGAACGCAATATCAACAGCGCCCCTGAAGTGCGAGAGTATGGAAACTGGCGTTTCCCTGAGCGCGAATCCGCGCATGGCGTGCATGTGAATGCTTATGGAGAAAAAGCGCTTTATTTGAGTAATGGCTTTTTTGTGCCTGTGAAACTGAGCGCTGATACGGATTATTACTGGGATCATAAAGATTCTAATGATGTGCGTGCTAAAGTCTCCACAGGGATTGGTCAGCGTTCAGCAACCTCAGAATGGCGTATTGAGCCTTATGTGAGCCAACGATTTGTTGGTGGGGATAAATACTCTTTGGGCTATGGCTCAGATTTGATGTGGCGACAAGCTTTAAGTCGCGAATGGCAATTGCGTTTAAATGCTTCGATTGGTTATGAAAAGCATGAAAAACGCGTGCATTTAGACGGAAAACGCCTTGCCATCAGCAGCAGCTTATTCTATTCCCCTGCGCAACGTTACTATTATTTTGTTGGCGTGAATGGCTACCACAGTGGCGCTCGAGACAGTGAAGATGAGTTTAATAGCGTGGGGGCGAGTGTTGGCGGCGGTTATCAATTTGATAACGGCTTGAGCGCGAATGTGAGCGCGAATGTGTCACGACGTGTGCATGATGATAGCGATATTTTCCGTATTCAGCGTAAAGACTGGAATTATCGTATGAGAGTCAGCGCAGGGCATGAGAAATTACAATGGAAAGGCTTTGCGCCACAATTGGTGCTGGAGATGAAGCGCGTGGACAGCAACCATTTCTACTATGACCGACCTTTCAATGCGCAAGTGATGTTGGAAATTGAGAAACGATTCTGATGAAGGCGTTGATTCAGCGTTGCCAAAGCGCTTTTGTTGAGGTTGAAGGCAAGCGCATTGCAGAGATTGGCAAGGGTATGCTCGTGTTGTTGGCGCTGGAAAAGGGCGACAGCGAGGCGATGTTTGAGAAGGCACAGCAGAAAATCTTGAATTATCGAATGTTTGCTGATGAAGCAGACAAAATGAATCTGAATGTGGTGCAAAGTGAGGGTGAGATTTTGCTGGTTTCACAGTTTACCCTTGCCGCGAACACTGCTAAAGGCTTACGTCCCAGCTTTGACCCAGCGATGCCCCCAGCCTTAGCCCAAAGCGCTTTTGAAACTTTCGCGCGTGGGCTGAAGGCTCATTATCCACGTGTGCAAACAGGGCAATTTGGTGCCAACATGCAGGTAGGTTTGGTTAATGATGGACCTGTGACTTTTTGGCTGACTTGGTAATAATTGATTCTTAAGTTGTTTTTTTGCTTAGACTCAAAATAGTTATATTATATCTTGCAAATGCAAAAATATCTCATTTATAATCTCATTTGCCTTTTAGGGTAGGCAGATTTGGGAAGGGAAAGACCATCTGCTGTCTCTTGACAAAGCCTTTGATGCTTCAAAGCGCTTTGTCTTTTTTAGTTTTGACGCTTGAGCGATTTCTGCCAGCGTTTCTAACCATGAGGAATTTTTATGAAGAAAATGTTACGCCAATGGTGGCTTTTGGCTTTACTCTCACCTCTGGCTTCATTCGCCCATCAACACGATAAGCCGTTTGTGGTGGCAACAACCTTTACCGTTATCGCTGATATTGCGCAAAATGTGGCGGGTGATGATGCGAAAGTGGTTTCCATCACCAAGCCAGGCGCAGAAATTCATGATTACGAGCCTACTCCTCATGATTTAATTCATGCTCAAGAAGCCCAGCTGATTTTGTGGAATGGCATGAATTTGGAGATGTGGTTTGAGCGTTTCTTTAAAGATGTGAAAGATGTGCCAGCGGTATTGGTGACAGAAGGCATTACGCCGTTGCCTATTAAGAGCGGAGCATACGAAGGTAAGCCAAATCCTCATGCGTGGATGTCTATTACCAATGCCAAAATTTATGTTCGCAATATCCAAAGCGCTTTGGCAAAACATGACCCAGCTCATGCTGAGGGTTATCAAAAACGCGCTGATGCTTACATTGAAAAGCTTGATGCGATGGCAGCAGAGTTGAAAAATCGTTTAGGCGATATTCCAGAAGGGCAACGTTGGTTGGTTTCCAGCGAAGGGGCCTTTAGTTATTTGGCGGAAGATTTGGGCTTGAAAGAAGCGTATTTGTGGCCAATTAATTCTGAAGCACAAGGCACACCGCAACAAGTGGCGGCTTTGATTAAAACGGTGAAAGAGAACCAAATTCCTGTGGTCTTCAGCGAAAGCACCGTTTCTGATGAGCCAGCGAAACAAGTAGCGAAAGAGAGTGGGGCGCATTATGGTGGTGTGTTGTATGTGGATTCTTTGTCTGAAGCTGATGGCGCGGTTCCAACCTATTTGGATTTGTTACGCGTGACAACAGACACCATCGCCAAAGGTTTCCAAGAAGCGAAGAAGTAATGTAAAAGGTTTATCGCTTATTTTCAGGCGATGAGTTTGGCGTAAGAGAAAAGCGCTTTGGCTTGGTCTGATGGGGCTTGGTCAAAGCGCTTTGCGTTTTTGTATGATAGAGCTCAAAAATCAATACCCATCATAAGGCGATAGGAATATGACAACATCACAGCAACCCTCTTTAGAAGTCTCCGATTTAAGCGTGGTTTATGCCAACGGGCATCGTGCTATTCATGAAGTCAGCTTTGGGCTGAAGGGTGGTGTTACTTGTGCATTGGTTGGGGTCAATGGCAGCGGTAAATCCACCTTATTTAACGCCATCATGGGCATTGTTCGCCCCACCACAGGAACGGTCAAAATCAACGGCATCACCGTGCAAAGCGCTTTGAAGCAAAATGCTATTGCCTATGTGCCACAAAGTGAAAACATTGATTGGCATTTTCCGATTTTGGTGAAAGATGTGGTGATGCTGGGGCGCTATGGGCATATGAATTTTTTACGCCGAGCGAGCGCGAAAGATAAAGCCATTGTGCAAAGCGCTTTGGAGCGGTTGGGGATTTTGGATTTGTCCAATCGTCAAATTGGGGAGCTTTCAGGTGGGCAGAAGAAACGGGTTTTCTTGGCACGAGCGTTGGCGCAGGAAAGCCGTGTCATTTTGTTGGACGAGCCGTTTACAGGCGTTGATGTGCAAACGGAATTTGCCGTGATGGAGCTTTGCAAAGCGCTTCGGGAAGAGGGATATTTGATGTTGGTTTCCACGCATAACTTAGGCGCGGTGCCTCTGTATTGTAATGAGGTGGTGTTGTTGAACAAGCGTGTCGTGGCATCTGGCTCTGTTGATGAGATTTATACCGCAGATAATTTGGAACGCGCCTTTGGAGCAGTATTGAAAAACATAGGTTTAGGCAATGTTCAGATTATCAGCGATGACGAACACCCTGCAGTTTTTGTTGGTAAGGAGGGGGCATGAGTTGGGATAGCCTGCTGGAGCCGTTGCAATATGGATTTATGCAAAAAGCGCTTTTATCGAGCGCGATGAGCAGTGGTGTGTGTGCGATTTTATCGGTTTTTTTGCTGCTTAAAGGTTGGTCTTTGATTGGTGATGCCTTATCGCATGCGGTGGTTCCTGGCGTGGCGATGGCGTATTTAGGCAAATTTCCCTATTCGTTAGGCGCATTTTTTACAGGTTTTTTGGCGGCGGCTTCGATGTTGTTGTTGAAGCAATTATCGATGCTCAGGCAAGATGCCATCATTGGCTTTGTGTTTACGGTTTTTTTTGCTTTTGGCATGCTCTTAATTTCCATTTATCCCACCGCCATCAACCTCCAAGCCATCATTTACGGAAATATTTTGGGGATTGATGAGCGTAGCTTATGGCAGATGTTATGGATTTCGTTGATTTCGTTGTTGGTGATTGCGGTGAAATGGCGAGATTTTATGCTGTTGTTTTTTGATGAGGTTCAGGCAGTGACCAGTGGCTTAGGCATTCGCCATTTGCAGTGGTTGTTTTTTGGATTGGTCTCGGCTTCTGTGGTGGCTGCGTTGCAAACGGTTGGGGCGATTTTGGTCATTGCTTTGTTGATTACACCAGGGGCAACGGCATTTTTGTTGTCAAAGCGCTTTGGGGTGGTGTTGTGGTTGGCGTTTTTGATTGGCGTTAGCACGGCACTCTTAGGCACTTATTTGAGTTACTTTTTGGACGTTGTCACAGGAGCGATGATTGTGGTTTTGCAAAGCGCTTTGTTCTTTCTCGTCTTTATGGTGAAACGTTTGCAAGCTCGTTGGAGGGTATGATGGATTTTTGGACGGCTTGGCAATATCCCTTTATTCAACAAGCTTTTTGGATTGCTTTGATTTTAGGGGTGACGTGTGCGGTGTTGTCATGCTTTTTGGTTTTAAAAGGCTGGGCATTGATGAGCGATGGCATTGCGCACGCGTTGTTATTGGGCGTGGTATTGGCGAATATCATGGGCTTTCCGATGTGGTTTGGGGCATTGTTTGCGGCGGTGGTATGCGCTTTGGGAACAGGATTTTTGGAACGTCATTCCACGTTAAAAAGCGATACCTTGCTGGGGATTTTGTTTTCTTCCATGTTTGCGCTGGGCATCATTTTGTTTCAAAAATTCCACGATGGGCAACATTTGCTTCATATCCTTTTTGGCAATTTATTGGGTATGTATGAGGCGCAACAAAAGCAGGTTTGGATAACTTGCCTTGTGGTGTTGGCTCTTTTGCTGATTTTTGGACGCGATTTGAAGCTTTTTGTGTTTGATGCCATTCATGCGAGGCTTTCGGGCTTATCCATTCCTTTTTTGTATACACTTTTGTTGTTGATGTTAGCGTTTACAACAGTGGCTGCGATGCAGGCGGTAGGAGTTGTGCTGGTGGTGGCGATGTTTATTGCGCCAGGGATTAGTGCGCAATTGGTGACAAAGCGCTTTGGGCTGATGGTATTGGTGGCGGTGTTGTTGGCGGTATTAAGCAATATCACAGGGATTTATTTGAGCGTGAAATACAATGTTTCAACGGCTGCGTGTATTGTGCTGACACAAGCCACTTGCTTTGCGTTGATGTTGTTAATCCGCCATGTTCAACGCTTGCATCATGCTTTATTTTGGGATTGAGGTTTACGCTAAAGCGCTTGGGTTTTGTTGTTAAAATAAGGCTTTTACGATAAGGAAAAATGGTTGTATGAGCCAAACATTGCAAGATTTACTCAATCACTCTCCCATGACGCGTTCGCGTTTCCTACTTTTTATCTCCTGTTTTCTCATTGCTTTTTTTGATGGTTTGGATACCGCCTTGATGGGCTTTATCGCGCCGTATTTGAGCGCGGATTGGGGGATTGAGAAAGGGGCGCTGGCTCCTGTTCTGACGGCAGCTTTGGTGGGCATTATGTTGGGGGCGTTGATTGGTGGGCCTCTCGCCGATAAATTCGGACGGCGGAAGGTGTTGCTGGGGTCGATGATTTTGTTCTCCCTTTTGACGATGACGAGTAAATTTGCCAACAGCTTGGATACCTTAGAAATTTTACGATTTTTCACGGGTTTGGGCTTAGGCTCAGCGATGCCCAATGCGGTGAGTTTGCTGACAGAATGTAGCCCCAGCGACCGCCGTCCTTTGTTGGTGAACGCGATGTATTGTGGCTTTCCGCTAGGGATTGCGGTGGGTGGCTTTGTGGCAGCTTGGTTTTTGCCACATTTTGGCTGGCAAAGCGCTTTTTGGTGGGCTGGTTTGTTGCCACTTGGCTTGGCAGCGGCGTTGGTGTTTAGCTTGCCTGAAAGCCCGTTGTATTTGGCGCAGATGGGGAAGGTGGAGAAGTTACAGCAGGTTCTGCAAAAGCTTTTGCCCAAAGCGCTTTGGAACACGCCTTATCAGTTGCCAGAGAAAGAGACCAAACAAAGCGCTTTGCGCTACATCATCAGCCCTAAAGAGCGCCGAGCTACGCTGGCTTTATGGAGTGCGTATTTTTTGGGCTTGTGTTTGTTTTACAGCATTATCAACTGGCTACCGAGTTTGTCCACCGCTGCTCAACTTAGCCCTGAACAAGGGAGCCGTATTTCGGGTTTATTTGCCTTAGGTGGCTTAGGGGCGATTGTGGCAGGGCAATTGATGCGGCATATTGAAGGGCATGGGCTGACCATTGGCTTGACGCTTATCACAGCAAGCGCTTTGGGCTTTGCAGGGCTTGATGTGATGCAGACGGATTATTTGGTTTGGGGGCTTTTGGTGGCAGGTGTGACACATAACACCGTGCAAATTCTCTTGATTGCCTTAGCCGCAGAGCATTATCCGACTCATGCGCGAACAACAGGTGTTGCCTATATGTTAGGCATTGGGCGACTTGGCGCAATTGTGGGAACTTATGGCGCAGGGCAGTTGTTGCGTGTGGGCATGGGGCTGGGGCAGATGTTTGCGGTATTAGCGCTTTGTGCGGCAGGCATTGCAGCGTTGGTTTGGGTTAAAAAGTACCCATCTTGATGGGGGTAGGGGGTTTAATGCCCCACCCCCTATGGCATTACCCTGCCAATAATGACAAATCCGCGAAGCTGTCAAACTGAGCTTGTAGGGCGCTCAATAATGCCAAACGGTTGTTTTGCAAATCGGCGTTTTCACTCATCACCATCACATGCGTGAAAAATGCATCTAACGGCGCACTCAAGCCTTCTAGTAGCGTCAAAGCGCTTTGGTAATCACGCGTGGCTAATAAACGCGCCAATTCAGGGCGTAGAGCTTGGAAATGTTTCCACAAAGCGCTTTCGTGTTCATTCTCGAACAAAGCGCTTTGAACCTCGTGTTCACGCGTACCATTCTTCTTCAAAATATTGCGAATGCGTTTCGCACTTTGCAACAAACTCACCGCCGCATCGCTGGCTTGAAAACGTATCAATGCCTGAGCACGCGCATCAAAATCCAGCACATCGTCTAAATGCAGCGCCATCACTGCTTGATAAACGTGGCTCGGATATTGGGCTTCCAAACGCTCCAAACCATACGCCACAATCTCTTTCACCTGTTCCGTTGCCTTCAGCGAGGCGGGGAAGGTCAAAGCGCTTTGTTGGAGCAAATGGTGTAAAGAGGCGCTGATTTGGTTTTCAATCAGCAAACGATTCACGGCAATACTCATACGGCGCAAGGCGTAAGGGTCTTTTGAGCCTGTAGGTTTCGCGCCAATGGAGAATCCTCCCACCAACGTATCCAGTTTCTCTGCCAACGATAACACCGTTCCCAAAGCGCTTTGGGGTAAGGCAGCTCCTGAACCCAGTGGCTGATACTGTTCTTCTAAAGCTTGTGCAATGCTGGCGGCATGACCTTGTTTGGCGGCGTAATATTTGCCCATCACGCCTTGTAACTCTGGAAATTCCATCACCATTTCGGAGAGCAAATCGCATTTGGATAAACGCGCTGCTGATTTCGCTTCCTCCGCTTGAATGCCAAACAAGGGCGCAAGTTCGCCACAAAGCGCTTCGAGGCGGCGAGTTTTATCGGCGATGGAGCCGAGTTTTTCGTGGTAGACCACTTTTTCCAAGCGTGGCAACTGCGCCTCAAGCGGGCGTTTCAAATCTTGCTGCCAGAAAAATTCCGCATCGGCAAAGCGTGGGCGGATAACTTTTTCATTGCCACGAATAACGGTGTCAGGGTCTTGAGAATTAAGATTGGCAATGGCAACAAAGTGAGGCAACATTTTTCCTTCCGCATCTAAAAGGGCGAAGGTTTTTTGGTTATCGCGCATGGTCATGATGAGAACTTCCTGCGCCACTTCCAAAAAGCGTGGCTCAAAATTGCCCGTAATCGCTACAGGGAACTCCACCAAACTCGCTACTTCACGCACCAAATCCTCAGGCATCATGGGGGTTGCAGAAAGTGCTTTGGCGTGCTGCAAAACTTGTTCGCGAATGCTTTGCTCGCGCTCGTGGAAATGAACCATCACGTAAGCTTTGCGCAAATCCTCCTCGTAACTCAAAGCGCTTTGAATCACCACAGGCTCTGGGTGATGAACACGATGCCCACGCGTTTCTCGCCCTGCTTGTTGTCCAAACAGCTGCAAATCCAACACCTCAGCATCAAGCAACGCCACCACGCCCAAAACAGGTCGCACAAAGCTTTGGCTATGATTCGCCCAGCGCATACGTTTAGCAATTGGCAAGCCTTCTAAAACTTTATCCAATAAGCTTGGCAAAAGCGCTTTGAGTGGCTGACCTGCTTGTGTGGTGCGGTAAAACAAATGGCTTTCCTGAATCAAATCTTCCACTGAAACGCCACAGCTTTGCGCAAACCCCAATGCCGCTTTGCTCCAGTTGCCTTCGTTATCTTTAGCAGCATTGATGGCAGGACCACGTTTTTCAATGGCTTGGTCGGCTTGTTTCTCCGCAATACCATGAATACGCCATGCTAAGCGGCGAGGTGTGGCAAAGCTTTCTACGCGCTCAAACCCCAAAGCGCTTTCGGTTAAAACCTGTTGCCAAAGCGCTTTGCCAGCATCGGATAAATCCAAAACAGCTTTGGTTGGGAGTTCTTCAGTCAAAAGTTCAATCAATAAATTCATGGGACTATCCTTATTGGGCAGAGGGGGCTTGGCAAAGTGGGAAACCTAAAGCTTCGCGGCTTTGGTAATAATTTTCAGCCACAGCTTTGGCAATAGTGCGTACGCGTAAAATGTAGCGTTGGCGCTCTGTTACAGAAATCGCGCGGCGAGCATCGAGTAAATTGAAGGTATGCGAGGCTTTAAGCACTTGCTCATAAGCAGGCAAGGGCAGATTCAGCTCGACCAATTTTATTGCCATTTTTTCAGCGTGGTCAAAGCTTTGGAAGAGGAAATCAACATCGGCGTGTTCAAAGTTGAAAGCGCTTTGTTCGCGTTCATTTTGTTGGTAGACATCGCCATAGCGAACCAAGCCTTGTGGGGTTTGTGTCCAAGCCAAATCGTAGACGCTGCCCACTTGTTGTAAATACATGGCGAGTCGTTCCAAGCCATAAGTTAACTCGCCCATGACAGGCTTGCATTCTAAACCGCCAGCTTGTTGGAAATAAGTGAATTGTGAGGCTTCCATGCCATCAATCCATACTTCCCAGCCCAAGCCCCATGCGCCCAGCGTTGGACTTTCCCAGTTGTCTTCCACAAAGCGAATATCATGAATGGCGGGGTCAATGCCAATAGCTTTTAAGGATTCTAAATACAAATCTTGAAAACGCTCAGGCGAGGGTTTCATCACCACTTGAAATTGGTAGTAACGCTGGAGGCGATTAGGGTTTTCGCCATAACGCCCATCGGTGGGGCGGCGAGATGGTTGAACATAAGCAGCATTCCAAGGCTCAGGCCCGAGTGCGCGAAGGAAGGTGGCGGTGTGGAAAGTGCCTGCGCCCATTTCCATATCGTAGGGTTGCATGAGGCAGCAGCCTTGAGCTGCCCAAAAATGTTGAAGGGTGAGAATGAGATCTTGAAAATAGAGGGTAGGTTGAAGTTGGGTCATGCGGATTCCTTCTATAAAGACAAAAAAGCCAAGTTTGGCATTGTAGCAAAGGGGAATGAGGATTGAGTGGTGGGAAAGAGGATTGTGGGGGTAAAAAAAGCCCCCAAATTTGGGGGCTAAAGTGCTTTAGAAATGGTGTATCTAGACAGGTTGATAAGATGAATAGCGTTTGCTTCTATTATTTACGAGCCACTTGTCGGTGACCAAAGGGGTCACGATAGCCTGCCATACGTTGTTGCCAATAGGGAATGGTTATGTCGGCGATTTTGACATGTGAGCCAGTTTGAGGGGCGTGTAACATTTTGCCATTACCAAGATAAATGCCAACATGGTTGATGGTGCGTGTGCCTTTTTTGTAGAAAAAGACTAAATCGCCACGTTTGCCAGAGCCACGCGGCAGGGTGCTGAATTGGTCACGGCTGGAGCGAGGAATACTGATGCCCTGCTTTTGCATGATATAACTGGTGTAGCCTGAGCAATCGAAGCCACGCGGCGTTGTGCCTGCCCAGCGATAAGGGGTGCCGATGTAACGGTGGGCATCTTTGAGCATACTATCGCGTACGGATTTGCCCTTGTTAGCAACTGATTGATTGGCTTTGGCTGGACTCGATTTGGGAGCTGCTTTTTGCGCAACAGTTTTGGAGGTATTGGCTTTGGGGGCATCTGCTTTTTTGCTGACTTGTTTTTTATCAGCTTTTTTAGGCTCTGACTTTTTGGCAACCGTTTTTTGGGGTTCTGTTTTTTTGCTGTTGGCTTTTTTATCCGATTTTTTGTCAGTTTTTTTCGATTCTGCTTTTTTAGCTTCTGCCT
>JAUNEA010000010.1:0-2861 GCA_030525785.1 Cardiobacteriaceae bacterium | reverse complement strand
TCCAGGCAAACCGGGGTTTGACAAAGGAGCTTTTTTGCTTCTGCCTTTTTTGCTTCTGATTTTTTAGTATCAGCTTTCTTGGCTTCTACTTTTTTGGTTTCTGTTTTTTTGCCGTCTGACTTTTTGGGTTGGCTTTTGGCAGTTTGAGTTTTAGTAGCTGGGGTTTTGGCTTTGGTTTCTGGGGCTGCTTGGCTGGTGGTAATGCTCAGACCCAAAGCCAGCAAAGCAAGTTTGGCGATATTCATCGATAAGCTCCTGTCATTTTTTAAGATTGTAACCAAAAGGTCATCTAAAGCGCTTTGAAGGGTAACAAAGGTTGGTAGGGTTTGTCATGTTGTATTTGGGCTACAAAAGATGGGATTCTAGCTTAGCAAGTTGGCATACAAGGGATTCATGCTTGGCGAGAATCTGGGCATGGGCTTTCAGATAAAGCGCTTTGTCGGTTTGATGGTGTGGGGCATCATGATAGAGTTCCAAAATGGCGTGACACACGGATTCTGGTGTGCTGTTGGTGATAACGCGCACAAAGCGCTTTGTAGAAAGTTCGGCGCAGATGTGGGCGAAGTTGTGGGTATGTACACCAAAACAAAGGCTGTTGCCTTGATGCAGCGCCTCCAATGGATTATGTCCACCACGACCAAACAAACTGCCGCCAATAAAAGCGATGTGACTGTGGGCATAGAAGGTAGAGAGTTCGCCCAAAGTATCCAGCACAAAAACACGATTAGCATCAGCTTGTGGCTGTGATTCTTGACTACGGAGCTGGGCTTGGTAACCATGCTCTTGAATAAGCGAGACAATTTCTTGGCGGCGCTCTGGGTGTCTTGGGGCGAGATACAAAAGCGCTTTGGGGTAGATTTGTTGGAGGCATTGATGGGCTTTGAGTATGACGGCTTCTTCGGGCGCGTGTGTGCTGGCGGCAATCCAAATCAAAGCGCTTTCAGGGGCTGGTTCTTGAGGAGTGTTGAGGGTGGGAACATGGTATTTAAGATTTGGAGTGATGTGGATTTTTTGGGGGTCTGCGCCGAGAAAGACAAAGCGCTTTGCATCAAAGCGATGTTGGGCATTGATGGTTATCAATGGCAACACTTCGCGCATCAATGGGCGAGCGAAACGAGCGTAAGCACGGCAGGATTTGGCGGAAAGTCTGGCATTTTCTAGCAAAACAGGCACACCCTGCTGATGGGCGCTGAGAATGAGATTTCGCCAAATCTCCGTTTCCATCAATATCAAGAGGCGTGGCTGAACATGGCGTACAAAGCGCTTTGTCAGAAATGGCGCATCGTAAGGAAGGTAACTGTGAACGATGCGATTTGGGAATTGGGTTTGTAGCGCTTGGATTTGGGCTGAACCTGTGGGGGTGGTGCAGGTGAGATAGAGGTTGAGTGTGGGGTGGTTGTGTAAAATAGAGAGTAACAAAGGTCGCAGAGCGAGAAATTCGCCAACGCTGACGGTATGAACCAATAAACTATGGGGAAGCGCTTTGGGTAATTTTAGGGCAAAACGTTCCCATAATCGTTGGCGATAGTGAGGATTGAGTCGCGATTTCCAGAGCAAGCGGAAGGTGGCGAGAGGAAGCATTAGGATAATCAATAGATGGTACAACATGACGAGATTCGCAAGGTGAGGAAACAATGACGATTTTTGCAGTAGGTGATGTACATGGGCATTACGATGCCTTAGCACGACTTCTGGAACAGATTCATTTCAGCGATGATGATTGGCTTTGGCTGACGGGAGATTTGGTGAATCGGGGAACGCAGTCAGCAGAGGTATTACGGTTTGTGCATGGATTTCGACATAAGGAAGTGGTGTTAGGGAATCATGATTTCTCGGTTCTTGTGCAAGCGCAGGATTTTAAAGATATTGAGATGAAAAAGGAAACGAAAGCTATCTTAAAAGAAGATGATGGCGAGGAGTTGATTGACGGATTACGGCGTTATCCCTTGATGTTGCTTGATGAGGAGCGACAAGTTTTGATGACGCACGCAGGTTTGTATCCACGATGGAATGAAAAGCAAGGTTTGGCATTGGCGCAGGGAGTGAGTGAGCGTTTGCAGGCTCATGACTATCGTGACTTTTTGCATGAAGTTTACGGTGATGAGCCACGATGCTGGCGCGAGGATTTAGAGGGTATGGATTTGTGGCGTTTTACGATTAATGCGTTCTGTCGTATGCGATACCTTGATGAAGACTGGGGATTGAATTTACGAGCAAAAGGTTCTCCTGATAAGGGAAAAGAGGGGATTGAACCGTGGTTTAAAAAGCCACAACAAAGCGCTTTGTGGCAATATTTTGGGCATTGGGCAAGCTTAGGAGATTATGCTTATGGACGATGTCGCTGTTTGGACGGAGGGTATGCTTGGGGTGGGAAATTGATGGCTTGGAATGTGAGCGAAAATCGTTTGGCGGGTCAAGTTTTTTATCAAGTTTATTAATGGATTGAAGATTTTTTAACGGAGTGTGCTTGACAGAATTTCAAACTATGGCATAATGCGCTCCTCAATTTTGGAGGGATTCCCGAGCGGTCAAAGGGATCAGACTGTAAATCTGACGGCTCAGCCTTCGAAGGTTCGAATCCTTCTCCCTCCACCACTCTCGTTTAGGCGGGTGTAGTTCAATGGTAGAACCTCAGCCTTCCAAGCTGATGGTGTGGGTTCGATTCCCATCACCCGCTCCACGTTAGCTTACTACTTATCGCGTCCATATAGCTCAGTCGGTAGAGCACTTCCTTGGTAAGGAAGAGGTCACCGGTTCAAGTCCGGTTATGGGCTCCACTTATTTCATTTTTGCTTGAGTAAAGAAGATGTCAAAAGAGAAATTTACCCGCAATAAGCCCCACGTAAACGTAGGAACGATTG
>JAUNEA010000009.1 GCA_030525785.1 Cardiobacteriaceae bacterium | reverse complement strand
GTGAAGGTGGTCGTACCGTTGGCGCTGGCGTCGTCGCAAAAATTGTTGAATAATTTGAGGTAGACGATAATGGCAACTACGCAAAAAATTCGCATCAGTTTAAAGTCTTACGATCACCGCTTAATTGATTTGTCAGCTAAGCAAATTGTGGAGACTGCTAAACGTGCAGGTGCTCAGGTTAAAGGTCCAGTACCTTTACCTGTAAAGAAGGAGATTTATACTGTATTGATTTCTCCACATGTTAACAAAGATGCTCGTGATCAATATGAGTTACGTACTCATAAGCGTATTATGGACATCATTGACCCTACAGACAAAACTGTTGATGCTTTGATGAAGTTAGATTTGGCTGCAGGTGTTGACGTTCAAATCGACTTACAGTAAGATAATCCACTCTTTTATCTTCGGCGAAGAGGGTTACCCGCCCTCCTCTCGCCGTTTTTATCATTAAACATGAGGAATAAAAACTTATGACAATGGGTTTAGTGGGTCAGAAAGTTGGGATGACCCGTATTTTTAATGCTGACGGCAGTGCCGATGCTGTGACTGTGATTGAAGTAAAGCCAAATGTGGTTTCACAATTGAAAACAGTTGAGGGCGAGGGCTACAGTGCTGTTCAAGTTTCAACAGGCGAAAAGAAAGTTAAGCATTTGAGCAAAGCGCTTATTGGGCATTTCAAAAAAGCTGGTATTACAGCTGGCGCAGTGGTCAAAGAGTTCCGTGTTGAGGAAGCTGATTTGGCTCAATACACTGTGGGCGCAGAAATTAAAGTTGATTTCTTTGAGAATGGTCAGCGTGTTGATGTTCGTGGTCGTAGCATTGGTAAAGGTTTTGCTGGTACCATCAAGCGCCATCACTTCAGCGGTCAACGTAAAACACATGGTAACTCTTTATCACACCGTGTGCCTGGTTCAATTGGTCAAAACCAAACTCCAGGTCGCGTATTCAAGGGCAAGAGAATGGCTGGTCATTTAGGTAATCGTGTTTGCAGCATTCAAAATCTTGAAATTTTGCGTGTTGATGTTGACAACAATCTCCTTTTGATTAAAGGTGCTGTTCCTGGTGCGAAAGGCGGATATGTTGTGATTAGACCTTCCATCAAGGCATAAGAGGTAGTTTATGGAATTAAAATTAAATAATGCTACTGGAACGGTCGCTGTTGATAGCAATGTGTTTGATGCTGAATTTAATGAAGGCTTAGTGCATCAAGTGGTTACTGCTTATTTTGCAGCTGGTCGTGCAGGAACAAAAGCTCAAAAAACGCGTTCAGAAGTTTCTGGTGGTGGTGCAAAACCATGGAAACAAAAAGGTTCAGGACGCGCTCGTGCAGGTACTATCCGCTCACCATTATGGCGTAAAGGTGGTGTGACATTTGCCGCTAAGCCTAGAAACTATGAGCAAAAAGTTAACAGAAAAGTTTACCGTAATGCAATTCGTGGTATTTTGTCTGAATTGGTAAGACAAGAGCGTTTTTCTGTGGTTGAGCAATTTGATGTGCCATCATTAAAAACCAAAGATTTTGTAGCTTATCTGAATGCCTCAGGATTTGGCTCCGATGTTTTGTTGGTCACCGACAATGGAACAAGTAATTTATATTTAGCTTCTCGTAATTTAGCTGGTGTTTCAGTTATTGATGTTAAAGCAATTGATCCTGTTATTCTGCTTTATCATGGAAAAGTTGTGTTTGATAAAGAAGCCGTGAAAAGTGTGAGTGAGTGGTTAGCATGAAACAAGAACGAATTTTGCAGATTATTCGCGCTCCCTATGTAACAGAAAAAACGTCTTCACTTGTGCCATACAAACAAGTGGTGTTCAAAGTTTTGGGTGATGCGACAAAAGAAGAAATTAAATTGGCTGTTGAGCAATTACTGGAAGTAAAAGTTATTGCGGTGAATACAGTTAATGTTAAGGGCAAAACAAAGCGCTTTGGTTCTCGTATGGGGAAACGTAAAGACTATAAGAAAGCCTACGTTAGCTTGGATAAGAGCGCTGATATTGAAGCATTAGCTTCTGAGCAAGCATAAGGATAGGTAAGTTATGGCAATTATTAAATCTAAACCAACCTCTGCTGGACGCCGTTTTGTCGTAAACGTCTCTCGTCCAGAGTTGCATAAAGGTAAGCCTTTTGCGGCCTTAGTTGAGAAACAAACCAGTACAGCAGGACGTAACAACGTTGGTCGTATTACTACTCGTCATCGTGGTGGTGGTCATGCTCAAAAATACCGTTTGGTTGATTTTAAACGTCAAAAAGATGGTATTGATGCGGTTGTTGAGCGTCTGGAATACGATCCAAATCGTACAGCGCACATTGCTTTGGTCTGCTACGCAGATGGTGAGCGTGCTTATGTAATCGCTCCTCGTGGTATGCAAGCAGGCGATGTAATTCGTAGCGGTGAAGATGCTCCTATCAAAGTAGGTAACTGTTTACCTATCCGTAATATTCCTGTGGGTTCTGTCGTTCACTGTGTTGAAATGAAGCCTGGTAAAGGTGCGCAGCTTGCTCGTAGTGCTGGCTCTTCAGTGCAAATTGTGGCAAGAGAAGGTAAATATGTGACTATCCGCTTGAAATCAGGTGAGCGTCGTCGTATCTTAGGCGATTGCCGTGCGGTATTAGGTGAAGTGGGTAACCATGAACATAGCTTACGCTCTTTGGGTAAAGCTGGTGCTAAGCGTTGGCGTGGTATTCGTCCGACCGTTCGTGGTGTTGTAATGAACCCAGTAGATCACCCACATGGTGGTGGTGAAGGTCGTACATCAGGTGGCCGTCATCCTGTATCTCCATGGGGTACTCCAACTAAAGGTTACAAAACACGTAATAATAAGCGTACCGATAAGCTTATTATTCAACGTCGTAAGAGAGGTTAATTTATGCCACGTTCGTTAAAAAAAGGTTTCTTCATTGACTTGCATTTAGCTAAGAAAGTTGAAGAAGCAGTAGAAAAAAATAATAAAAAACCAATTAAGACTTGGTCTCGTCGTTCTATGATTACTCCTGATATGATTGGTTTGACAATTGCCGTTCATAATGGTAAACAACATGTTCCTGTTTTGGTCAGTGAAGATATGATTGGTCATAAATTGGGTGAGTTTGTTCCAACGCGTAATTATCGTGGTCATGCTGCTGATAAGAAAGGGCGTTAAGGAGATTGCAGATGTTAGAATCTATTGCTAAATTGCGTGGAGCACGTATTTCTGCTCAAAAAGCTCGTTTGGTTGCTGATCAAATTCGTGGAAAGCGCTTTGAAGAAGCTGTTGAAATTTTGACATTCAGTCCTAAAAAAGCCGCTGCGATTATTTTGAAGGTACTGAATTCTGCAGCTGCTAATGCAGAAAATAATTTGGGTGCTGATGTTGATGCATTGAAGGTTGTTGAAATCCAAGTGGGTGAAGGTATGACCATGAAGCGCTTTGCTGCTCGTGCTAAAGGGCGTGGTACCCGTGTTCTGAAAAGAACCAGTAATATCTTTATTCGCGTTCAAGAACAATAATTTCGGGGTTATTATGGGTCAGAAAGTACATCCAATTGGTTTTCGTTTAGGTGTCTCCAAAGATTGGGTATCTAAATGGTATGCAGAGGGTCGTAATTATGCGGATTTCCTCGAGAAAGATTTTGAAGTTCGTGAGTTTTTGAAGAAAAAATTAGCTCATGCTTCAGTGAGTAAAATCGAGATTGAGCGTCCTCGTAACAGCGCGCAAATTACCATTTTTACAGCACGTCCTGGTATCGTGATTGGTAAAAAAGGTGAAGATATTGAAGTTTTGAAAAAAGAAGTTAGTAAAATCATAGGCTTCCCTGTTTCAATCAATATTGAAGAAATTAGAAGACCAGAGCTTGATGCTTACTTAGTTGCTGATGGTATTGCTAAGCAGCTCGAACGTCGCGTAATGTTTAGAAGAGCAATGAAGCGTGCGGTTGCATCTACAATGAAATTGGGCGCTATTGGTATCAAGGTTAGCATTGCAGGTCGTTTGAATGGCGCTGAAATTGCACGAACAGAGTGGTATCGTGAAGGACGCGTGCCTCTTCATACATTGCGTGCTGATATTGATTATGGCTTAGCAGAAGCACATACAACTTATGGCGTTATTGGTGTTAAGGTTTGGATTTTCAAGGGTGAAAACTTAGAAGGTCTGGAAACTTCAAATGACGGTCGTGATAATGCTGATGATAAGCGTCGTCGTAACAATAAAGCAAAGCCTCGTCGTAAGGATTAAGGTGGACAAAGATGTTACAACCAAAAAGAACAAAATTTAGAAAACAGCATAAAGGCCGCAATAGAGGTCTTGCTCAGTCAGGTAATGAAGTTAGCTTTGGTGAGTTTGGTTTAAAAGCAACAACTCGTGGTCGTATTACAGCAAGACAAATCGAGTCTGCTCGTCGTGCTATCAATCGTTACATTAAGCGTGGTGGAAAATTATGGATTCGTATTTTCCCTGACGTGCCAGTTACTCAAAAACCTCTTGAGACTCGTCAAGGTAAAGGTAAAGGTAACGTGGAATACTGGGTGGCAAAAGTTCAACCAGGAACTGTGTTATATGAGATTGAAGGGGTAAGTGAAGAGGCAGCACGTGAAGCATTCCGTTTAGCAGCTGCTAAATTACCTGTTCGGACCACATTTGACAGCCGTAAGGTGATGTAATGGATATTAAAGAATTAAGAGAAAAAGATATTGATTCATTGCGTAATGAACTTTTGGAATTGCGCCAAGCACAATTAAAGTTGAATCTGCAAAAAGCAAGTGGTAATTTGAAAGAGACTCACTTATTCCGTCAAATTCGCCGTGATATTGCTCGCGTAAAAACTTTGTTGGCACAGCAAAATATTAAGGTGTAAAAATGGTTGAAAAACAAGTTATTCAACGTGTGTTGCAAGGACAGGTTGCTAGCAATAAAGCAGATAAGTCAATCACAGTACATGTTGTTCGGTATGAACGCCATCCAGTTTATGGAAAGTACGTTAAAAAAACCCTGAAATGCCATGCTCATGACGAAAACAATGAGTGCAATATTGGAGATGTTGTTCGTATTCAGCAGAGTCGTCCAATCTCTAAAACGAAAACTTGGCGTTTGGTTGAGATTGTTGAGAAAGCAAAAGGCTAAGGAGTAGTTATGATTCAAATGCAATCACGTCTCAGTGTTGCAGATAACAGTGGTGCTAAAGAGTTACAATGTATTAAAGTACTGGGTGGCTCTCATCGTCGTTATGCTGGCATTGGTGATGTTATTAAAGTATCTATTAAAGATGCATTACCTCGCGGTCGTGTTAAAAAAGGCGATGTGTTCAACGCTTTGATTGTAAGAACCAAAAAAGGCGTTCGCCGTAGCGATGGCTCTGTATTACGCTTTGACAGTAACGCTGCGGTGTTATTGAATAATAAATTAGAGCCAATTGGTACTCGTGTATTTGGGCCCATTGCTCGTGAGTTGCGTGGCGAAAAATTCATGAAAATTATTTCGCTTGCACCAGAAGTTCTGTAAGGAGTGATTATTATGAAGCGCATTCACAAAGGTGATGAAGTAATCGTCATTGCAGGTAAAAATAAAGGTCGTCAAGGTAAAGTTTTATCTGTTCAAGGTGATAAAATTGTTGTTGAGGGTGTGAACGTGGTTTCTAAGCACGTTAAACCTAATCCTCAATTAGGTACTGAAGGTGGCATTGAAAAAAGAGAAGCACCTATTCATGTTTCCAATGTTAAGATTTTTAACAGCGCAACTGGAAAAGGTGATCGTGTTGGCTTCAGATTTGAAGATGGTGTTAAAGTCCGTTTCTTTAAATCTAATGGTGCTAAAGTCGGTTGAGGAAGTTATGGCAAGATTGCAGAAACAATATAATCAAGAATTTCTTCCAGCATTAAAAGAGAAATTACAACTGAATAATGTCATGGAAGTGCCTAGATTGGTTAAAATCACCATCAATATGGGTGTTGGTGAAGCGGTAAATGATAAGAAAATTATGGACAATGCTGTTCGTGATTTGTCTTTGATTGCTGGGCAAAAAGCCATTGTAACCAAATCTAAAAAATCTATCGCAGGTTTTAAGATTCGTGATGGATGGCCAATTGGTTGCAAAGTTACATTGCGTGGCGAGCGTATGTATGAATTTTTGGATCGTTTGATCAACATTTCTTTGCCTCGTACTCGTGATTTTCGTGGTTTGAGTGCTAAATCCTTTGATGGACGTGGTAACTATAGCTTTGGTGTGAAAGAGCACATTATTTTCCCAGAAATTGATTTTGAGAAAACTGATGCGATTCGTGGTATGGATATCACCTTCACAACCACTGCAAAAGATGATCAAGGCGCTAAAGCGCTTTTAGAAATCTTCGGTTTCCCATTTAGAGGTTAATTATGGCCAAGAAAAGTATGATTAACCGTGAAGCGAAACGGTTACAAGCAGTTAAGAAATTTGCAGAAAAACGTGCTGAGTTAAAAGAAATTATTCGTCAGGTTGAGAAATACTCTGATGAAGAAAGACTGATTGCTCAAGAAAAGCTCCAAAAACTTCCACGTAATGCATCTCCTGCTCGTGTGCAGCGTCGTTGCCGCATCACAGGTCGTCCTCATGCCGTTTATCGTAAGTTTGGTTTATCCAGAAATAAACTTCGTGAACTTGCGATGCGTGGCGAAGTTCCAGGTGTTAAAAAGGCTAGCTGGTAATTTACCAGCTAGTATTTAAGTTCCAGGGCTATTTATAAAGTCTGATACTGATTAGAGGTAAATTTTATGTTAACAGATCCAGTCGCTGATATGCTGACGCGTATTCGTAATGCGCAACGCATCGGTCGCTCATTGGTCACTATGCCATCATCTAAACAAAAAGTAGCAATTGCAAAAGTTTTGCAAGATGAGGGATATATTCAATCATTTAAAGTAGAAGGCGATGTTAAAGCGCTTTTGACTATTCACTTAAAATACTATCAAGGTAAGCCTGTTATTGAAGCGATTAAAAGAGTTAGTCGCCCTGGTTTACGTATTTTTAAAACGAAGAATGATCTGCCACGTGTATTGGGTGGTTTAGGCATCGCAATTATTTCTACTTCACAAGGCGTTATGAGTGATCATAAGGCACGTGAGCGTGGAGTAGGTGGCGAAGTTATTTGTTATGTTGCTTAATTAGGAGAGAACTATATGTCACGAGTAGGGAAACTACCTATATCTCTGCCTAAAGGCGTAGATGTAACTGTTCAAAATCTTTCTGTTACTGTCAAAGGTAGCAAAGGTCAGCTTTCATTAAACTTACATCCATATACTCAAGCTTCTGTGAATGATGGAGTACTGCGTGTTGCTCCTGCATCAGAAAATAATCCAGATCATTGGGCAATGTCAGGAACCATGCGTGCTTTATTGAACAATATGGTGATTGGTGTTAGCCAAGGTTTTGAGAAAAAGCTTCAATTGCATGGGGTTGGTTATCGTGCACAAGCTCAAGGTCAAAAATTAACCTTAGCGTTGGGCTTTTCTCACCCTGTTATTTTTGACGCGCCAGCGGGAATTACTATTGAAACTCCAAGCCAAACAGAGATTTTGGTTAAAGGCAGTGATAAGCAATTGGTTGGTGAAGTAGCTGCTAAAATTCGTGCTTATCGCCCACCAGAGCCTTACAAAGGTAAAGGTGTGAGATATGCTGATGAGCGTGTCATCATTAAAGAAGCTAAGAAAAAATAAGTAGGGTGATAAAATGAATCAGAAAAAGATTAGTCGGATTCGCCGCGGTAAAAAAACCCGTCTGCATATACGCGAACAAGGAAAAATTAGCTTATTGGTGAATAAAACCTCACGTCACATCTATGCACAATTAATTGATGGAAGTGGTTCTCGTGTATTAGCAGCTGTTTCAACCGTTCAAGATAATGTTGCTGAAGGTTTGAAAAATACCAATAACATTGAAGCTGCTACCAAAGTTGGTACTCTGATTGCAGAAAAAGCAAAAACTTTAGGCATTGAAGAGATTGCTTTTGATCGTAACGGTTTCCGTTATCATGGTCGTATCAAAGCGCTTGCTGATGCGGCTCGTGAAAATGGTTTGAAGTTCTAAGGGGTAAAATTTATGGCACAGCAAAAAGAACAACAACGCTTTCAAGAAGGCGAATTGTTAGAGAAATTGGTTGGCGTAAACCGCGTAACCAAAGTTGTTAAAGGTGGTCGTCAATTTGCTTTTGCTGCTTTGACTGTGGTTGGTGACGGTAAAGGTCGCGTAGGTTATGGCTATGGTAAAGCGAAAGAAGTTCCTGTTGCAATTCAAAAAGCGATGGATCAAGCGCGTAAAAACATGGTTAAAGTTGCTTTAAATCAAGATACACTACAACATCCTGTGATTGGTAAACATGGTGCTGCTAAAGTATTCATGCAACCTGCTTCTGAAGGTACAGGTATTATCGCAGGTGGTGCGATGCGTGCTGTTTTTGAAGTGATTGGTGTTAAAGATGTTTTAGCTAAATGCATGGGAACACGCAATGCAGGTAACGTGGTTCGCGCAACCATTGATGGTTTGAAAAAAATGACTAACGCCCAAGAGGTTGCGAATAAGCGTAATAAGTCATTGGAAGAGGTACTGGCTAATGTCAAATAAAGTAAAAGTCACCTTAGTGAAAAGTCTTAATGGTCGCTTAGACAATCATAAACAATGCGTTGCTGGTTTAGGATTACGCAAAATCCGCCAGTCTCGAGTATTGGAAAATACTCCTGAAGTGCGTGGTATGATTAATAAAGTTTCTTACTTGCTTACAGTAGAAGAGGTTCAGTAATGTATTTAAATACGTTAAAGCCTGATTGTGGCGCGAAACAATCTCCAAAGCGCTTAGGTAGAGGCATTGGTTCAGGCTTGGGCAAAACCAGTGGTAAAGGTCATAAAGGTCAAAAAGCTCGTGCAGGTGGCTATCATAAGGTTGGCTTTGAGGGCGGTCAGATGCCTTTACAACGCCGTTTACCTAAACGAGGCTTTAGAAGCTTGAGCAAAAACGAAGTGGTAACTTTACGTACTTCCGAATTGAATGTTTTCGTTGGTTCAGATGTTGTCGATATTAATGTATTGAAGCAAGCTGGTTTTGCTCCTGCTCATGCAGTAAGTGTTAAAGTGTTCTTAAGTGGTGAACTGAAAGGTTCAGTCAAGCTGAAAGGTATTGCTGTAACCAAAGGTGCCAAAGCGCTTATTGAGTCTCTTGGTGGCTCAGTAGAAGAGTAATATATTAAGTAAAAGGAATGCGTTATGGCGAAAGCCTCTGTAAATCCCTATAAGGAGTTGACTTCGCGCATTTGGTATCTCATTCTGGCTCTTATTGTGTACAGAATAGGTGTCCATATTCCAGTGCCTGGCGTTGACTTAGCGCGGATTAGAGATTTATTTAACAGTGGAGAGGCATCTCTATTTCAGTTGTTTAATATGTTTTCTGGAGGCGCACTGAGTAACGCATCTCTTTTAGCATTGGGCGTTGCGCCATATATTTCTGCATCAATTGTGATGCAGTTGATGGCGCAGATGTATCCACCGCTGAAGGAATTACGTCAGCAAGGTTCAAGCGGTCAAAAGAAAATTTCTCAATATACTCGATATTTAACGTTGGTTTTGGCATTGGTTCAAGGCTTTGTTATTTCGAGAACGGTTGTTGCGCAAGGTATGGTTCTGGTAAGTGAAGGTAGTTTTGTCTTCATTGCAACCATTGCGTTGAGTGCTGGCGCGTTATTCATGATGTGGCTAGGCGAGCAGATTACAGAACGCGGTATAGGTAATGGTATTTCGATGCTGATTTTTGCGGGGATTGCGGTTAATATGCCTGCAGGGATCATTAGCTTAGTGGATCAAGCAAAGAAAGGTGTTATTGGTTATGGCACTTTTTTCTTAACCTTGCTGATTATAGTGGCTTTGTTTGGGTTGATTGTGTTTGTTGAACGAGCACAGAGAAGGATTCAAATCCATTATGCAAAAAGACCACAAGGTGCGCAAGCCTATGGTAACTCAATGCAACGTGAGTATTTGCCTTTGAAAATCAATATGGCAGGTGTAATTCCAGCAATTTTTGCTTCGGCTATTATTACTTTGCTTATTTCTTTCTTATCCGTCTTTACCTCATCTTCAAGTTCAGTGAGCCGTTATTTGGCAGATTTAGTGGCTGGATTCTCTCCAGGTAGCGTCCTTTATATGGCAACATTTAGCCTGTTGATTGTCCTGTTTTCATTCTTTTACACGGCGATGATGTTTGAAAACCGTGAGCTGGCAGAGAACTTAAAAAAATCTAATGCCTTCATTCAAGGTTTTAGACCAGGTCGTCAGACGGCAGAGTATTTGGATTTGGTACAAGAAAGGTTGACACTGGTTGGTGCATTGTACATTGCTTTTGTGTGCATTTTACCTAGTTTGATTAATTTAGGTTCTGCTTCTGAACAAGTACTTTTCTTGTTTGGTGGTACATCTTTGTTGATTGCCGTTGTTGTAGCAATGGATTTTATTAACCAAATTCAGTCTCATGTCCTCTCACAACGTTATGAATCGTTGATGAAGAAAACCAATTTGGCTGGCACTTTAGGTGTTGGTAAAAGATGACAGTTAGTTCTTGAAATTGGCTGTTAGACTATTTATAATACCCCGTTTTGGGTTTAAGGAGTAAACTTAATGGCTCGTATTGCTGGTATTAACGTACCTACGCATAAACATGCAGTAATTGCTTTAACAGCAATTTATGGCATTGGCCCAACCAGAGCTCGCGCTATTTGCGCAGCTGCTAAAGTTGAGCCAAGCAAAAAAATTCGTGACTTGTCTAATGAAGAGGTTGATGCTCTGCGTTTGGCAGTTGGTGAATATCAAGTTGAAGGTGATTTACGCCGTCAAATTTCCATGAATATTAAGCGCTTGATGGATTTGGGTTGCTATCGTGGATTGAGACATCGCCGTAGTTTACCTGTACGTGGTCAACGCACTAAGACCAATGCACGCACTCGCAAAGGTCCGCGTAAACCGATTAAGCGTTAATTAGATAGAGAATAGTAAATATGGCTAAGGCTACTAGTAAACAAAAGAATGTAAAAAAGAAAGCAAAGCGTGTTGTGGTGGATGCTGTTGCGCACATCCATGCATCTTTTAACAATACCATCGTAACCATTACTGATGGTCAAGGTAACACGCTTTCATGGGCAACTGCTGGTGGATCTGGATTCCGTGGTTCAAGAAAAAGTACTCCTTTTGCTGCGCAGGTTGCTGCTGAGCAAGCTGGGAACGTTGCGAAAGAATATGGCGTGCAGAATTTAGATGTGAATGTAAAAGGCCCTGGACCTGGTCGTGAATCAGCTGTCCGCGCATTGAATGCGGTAGGTTTTAACATTTATAGCATTACAGATGTGACGCCAATTCCTCACAATGGTTGCCGTCCACCTAAAAAGCGTCGCGTATAATTTTGAATTGGAGTAATGTTTAATGGCTAGATATATTGGACCAAAGTGTCGTTTGGCTAGACGTGAAGGTGTAGATTTAGAATTAAAATCAGGTGTTCGCCCGTTAGATTCAAAATGCAGTTTGAACATCACACCAGGTCAGCACGGTGCAGCTAAAGCACGTTTATCAGACTACGGTAACCAGTTGCGTGAAAAGCAAAAATTGAAGCGTATTTATGGTGTTCTCGAACGTCAATTCCGTAATTACTACAAAAAAGCCTCTCAGAAAAAAGGTTCAACAGGTGAAAACTTGTTGCAATTTTTAGAGCAACGTTTGGATAATGTGGTTTATCGTATGGGCTTTGGCTCAACTCGTGCAGAAGCAAGACAGTTGGTGTCTCATGGTGCGATTGAGGTTAACGGTTCGCGTGTAACTATTGCATCTTACCAAGTTCGTGCTGAAGACGTGATTTCTGTACAAGAAAAATCACGCAAGCAAGTGCGCATCCAAAGTTCTTTAGAGATTGCAGCACAACGTGGATTTGCAGATTGGATTGAAGTCGATGTTAGCAAGATGTCAGGCGTGTTTAAGCGTATTCCTGCGCGTATTGACTTATCAGCAGATATCAATGAATCACTGGTTGTAGAGCTTTACTCTAAATAATATTCCATTGGTTGTTATTATTATATTTTATAGGCGTTAGAACATGGCTTTATCTGGATTATTGACTCCTCGTATTGTGCAAATCAAAGAAATTGCTCCGAATGTCTCTCGTGTGACAATGGAGCCATTAGAACATGGCTTTGGCAATACATTAGGTACAGCATTGCGTAGAGTATTGCTTTCTTCGTTAGAAGGAGCAGCCGTGACGCAATGTCAAATTGAAGGTGTCTTGCATGAATATTCAGGTATTGATGGTGTTAGCGAAGATGTGATTGATGTGTTGTTAAACCTTAAAGGGTTGGCGTTGAGATTGCATGATGTTGATGAAGCAGAAATGACTTTATCTGTGAATAAAGCAGGTGTTGTTCGTGCTTCAGACTTTAAAGTTCCTGCAAGCATCGATATCTGCAATCCTGATCACATCATAGCTCATTTGACTCAAGATGTTGCCTTCAACATGAAGGTTAAAGTGGAGCGTGGTAGAGGTTATCATGCGCTTTCTCAAGATTATGAAGATGCGAAATCAACTTCTAAAGCAAGCGTATTACATTTGAATGCGTCATTTAGCCCAGTGAAGCGCATTGCGTATCAAGTTGAAGCAGCACGAGTTGAGCAAAGAACTAACTTAGATCGTTTGGTGATTGATATTGAATCTAATGGAACTATTGATCCAGAAGAGGCAATTCGCCAAGCAGCCACCATTTTACACAGCCAAGTTGCCGTATTTGTGAACTTAAAATCGACAGAGATTGAACAAGAGCAAGAAGAGCAAGTTTATGTTGATCCTATCTTGTTGAGATCGGTTGATGATCTAGAGTTAACAGTACGCAGTGCTAATTGTTTGAAAGCAGAAAATATAAATAGCATCGGAGACTTAGTTCGTCGTACTGAGTACGAACTGCTCAAAACCCCTAATTTGGGCAAAAAATCCTTGAATGAAATTAAGGAAGTTTTGGCGGCGAATGGTCTAGAGCTGGGCATGGATATTGAGAATTTAACAAGAAGTGAGCGATAAGCTTGGCTTTTTGACGGGAGTTTTTTATGAGACACAAATTATCTGGAAGAAAATTAAATCGAACCAGCGCACACCGCAAAGCGCTTTTTAAAAATTTGTCGGTGTCTTTGATTGAGCATGGCACAATCAAAACCACACTGCCTAAAGCTAAAGATTTACGCAGTGTAATTGAGCCTATCATTACACACGCTAAAAACAATGATACTGTTGCTGCTCGCCGTTTGGCTTTTGCTCGTTTAGGTGATCGTGCAGCAGTTCAAAAATTATTTGCTGAATTAGCACCGCGTTACAAAGGTAGACCAGGTGGTTATGTTCGCATTTTGAAGTGTGGTTTCCGTGCGGGTGATAATGCCCCAATGGCATATGTTCAGTTGGTCGATCAAGAATAATTCATTCTTGAATTGACTGAGGAGGAGGAACTCGCCCTTGATGTGGGCGAGTTTTTTTATGGCTGATAGCAAGTAAAAATCTTAATTTTTGCTTAACCTATTGAAAATAGGTTGTTTGGTTAAGATAATGAGCTTGCTTTTGATAAAAGGCTTGTTTTTGAGTAACTTTCCTATGGGAGGAATAATGAAAATATTGAAACGGTTAATGTTGATTCTAGCTTCAGTATGGTCGATGAATCTATTTGCTGCAATTAATGTCAATACAGCGACAGTAGAAGAATTGCAAACTTTAAACAGTATAGGCATTAAAAAGGCTGAGGCTATTGTTGCGTATCGAGAAGCTCATGGACCATTTACTAAAGCCGAAGATTTATTGAATGTTAAAGGTATTGGTAAAGGCATTTTAGAGAAAATTCGAGCTGATATTGAATTTGGTACTGAAGCAATTGAGCCAGCTGCAGAAATGAAATCGGAGGAAGCTACTCAGCAGCCAGAAGAGGTTAAACAAGAAGCTGCGCAGACAACAGAAACACCAAAATCATCTTAATTTTAAAATTAAAAAGCGATTTGGTGACTTGTCGAGATAGAATAAAAAACCCCGAATCTTTCGGGGTTTTTTACGAGTATTTTATAGAGACCTAGAAGAGAAGGTATAATTAAGCAGAAGTTTGATTTTGTTGGCGACTTGCTTTGGGAACATATTTTGCCACACGAGCTTTTAATTTTTGACCTGCTTTAAAGCTTACCACACGGCGAGCACTGATAGGAATTTCTTCACCAGTTTTGGGGTTACGACCTGGGCGCTCATTTTTGTCGCGTAATTTAAAATTGCCAAAACCAGAGATTTTGACCTCTTCCTCATTTGCCAAGCAAGAGCGGATTTCCTCAAATAAATCATCAACCATTTTACGGGCATCAGGTCTTGGAATACGAACTTGATAAATCAAAGATTCTACAATATCAGCTTTGGTTAATGTTGATACGGAGATAGCCATAATAGAATTTCCTTTTCTAAATAGGTTTCAGGTTAATAGGGCAAGCCCATGATGATTAACGTAATTCCGCAGCAAAGCGCTTTTGCAATTGCTCTATAATCTCAGCAATCATTTGCTCAACCTCTTGATCATTTAAGGTTTTCTCATCTTGGAAAATGAGTGCAAAGCTTACACTTTGTTTTTCTCCAAGCGCTTTGTCGCTGAAAATATCGAAACAATAACATTCGCGTAGGCGGTTTCCGATAATACGTTGAATGTCTAAAATTACATCACCAATATTGAGTTGTTTGTCCAATACAAAAGACAAATCGCGCCGTACGCTTGGGAATTTATTCAAGCTTTGATAAGTTACCAATCTATCGCCACAAAGCGCTTTGGCTTCCAATTCAAAGACATAAATCTCGCCACCTTTAATGCCTAATGCTTTCAAACACTCAGGGTGAAGTGCGCCAATGATGCCAACTTTTTCTCCCTTTAACCAAATATCTGCACTTTTGTTGGGGTGTAAGAAAGCGCTTTGGCTTGGGGTGTAATGTGCTTTAGTGCCGATGAGATATTCTACAGCAGCTTTGGCATCATAAAAATCAACCCCACGCTTGCTATGGCTCCATTGTTCAGCAGTTGCTAAGCCAGATAAAGCTCCTGCAATACGGTAAGGTTGTTGGTCTAGTTCAAGAAAAACGCGACCAATCTCAAATAATTTTACATTCGGCTCTTGACGATTACGATTATATTGCACCGTTTGTACCAATGCTGGAATCAAGCTCAAACGCATTTGGGCAAGATGGGCACTGATAGGATTTTGGAGGTCAATAGCCTGATTATTAGGGAAAAAGGTTTGCTGGACTTTAGGATCGATAAAGCTGTAGGTGATGATTTCGTGATAGCCTAATGTGCTAAGAGCATCAGCGGCTTTATCAAGAGAAGAGTGCGGCAAAGCGCTTTGATAAGGGAAGGAAGGAGTTGCGCGAGCGATATTTTCATAGCCATCAATCCGAGCAATTTCTTCAATCAAATCTTCAGGGATATGCAAATCAAATCGGAAGCTGGGAGGAGTAACCTGATATTGTTGTTCATTAGACTTAATTTCACAACCCAGACGTTTGAAAATATTTATAATTTGCTCATGAGGATAACAGCGACCTAAGCACTTTTCGATGGCATCATAAGCCAAAGTGATGGTGGGGCGTTTCGGTAATTCATGTTGCACAACAACCGCTTCTTCTGCCTCGCCACCGCATAAATGTAAAATCCATTGGGTTGCCAAATCCAAAGCGCTTTGTTGCAAGGTAAAATCCACACCACGCTCAAAGCGTTGTGCGCTATCACTAGAAACTGTTAAGGCGCGAGCTTTACCTGCAATGGTGACAGGGTCAAACCATGCACTTTCTAAAATAATATCGCAGGTATCCTCTTGACAAGCACTCTCTAAACCACCCATCACACCTGCTACAGCAAGCGCTTTGCGTTCATCGGCGATTAAAAGCATATCGGAAGATAAAAGCGCTTTGTTCTCATTGAGTAGCACCAGAGTTTCATCAGCTTTTGCCATGCGAATATGAATACCACCTTCAACTTTATGTGCATCGAAAGCATGTAGGGGGGTGCCGAGTAAGAGCATGACATAGTTGGTCACATCAACAATGGCTGAATGAGTTCGAATACCAGAGCGTTCCAGCGCCATCTTCATAGCTTCAGGCGTTTTAGCCTTTGCATTAACGCCTGTGATTTTACGCGCACTGTAGAATGGGCAAGCTTGTGGAGCGTGATTGTGTAGGGTTAGAGTAGAGGGTTTGAGCTGAGAGAGGGGGGGCAAAGCGCTTTGCAGATTTGGTGTTTTAGCTTCAATTTCTGGGAAAATAACGGCAATCTCACGCGCTAATCCTCGTAAAGATAAGCAATCCCCACGATTTGGCGTAACATTGATATCCAGCACCACATCATGCAATTTCAAATAATTTCGAATATCCTCACCCACAGGAGCATCATCTGGCAAAATCATCAAGCCAGAAGCTTCATCACTTAAACCCAGTTCACGAGCTGAGCAAAGCATGCCAAAGGATTCCACACCGCGCAGTTTACCTTTTTTGATAGATAAATCATTGGGTAATTTCGCGCCAATCGTTGCCAGTGGCACTTTAATCCCTACCGCTACATTAGGCGCACCACAAACGATTTGTAAGGTTTCATGCCCTGTGTAGACTTGTGCGATGTTTAGTTTGTCTGCATCGGGGTGTTTTTCCAAAGCGCTTACTTCAGCAACAATAACGCCTTGAAATTCAGGAGCAACAGGCAAAATATCATCAATTTCTAAACCACTCATGGTTAATCGATGAGCCAATTGCTCTTTATCGCAGCGAATGCCATAAATATCAGCTAACCATTCTAAACTTAACAACATTTTTTGTATCCTCGCTTAAATTTTGTCGCGGAATTGGCGTAAGAAGCGCACATCATTTTCAAAAAATTGGCGTAAATCAGGAGCACCATAACGCAGCATCGCCAAACGCTCGATGCCCATACCAAATGCATAGCCCTGATAATCATTAGGATTAACGCCAGAGTTGCGTAACACTTGCGGATGAACCATACCACAGCCCAAGACCTCCAACCAACGCGATTGTTTACCCTCTTTTACAAAGGCAATATCAACTTCAGCTGAGGGTTCGGTAAAAGGGAAAAAAGAAGGGCGGAATTGAATTTTTAGCTCATCAACTTCGTTATCTTTGAAAAAATCTTGTAAGAAATCAATGATAATGGATTTTAGATCCGCAAAAGTGCTGTGTTTGTCGATGACTAAACCCTCTACTTGATGGAACATAGGCGTGTGGGTCATATCAGAGTCAGAACGATAGACACGGCCTGGTGCGATAATGCGCAAAGGAGCGCCTTCTTGTTCCATAGTGCGGATTTGTACGCCAGAGGTGTGGGTGCGGAGAACGATTTGCGGATTGATGTAGAAGGTATCCTGCATCGCGCGAGCAGGGTGATGTTTGGGAATATTCAGTGCTTCGAAATTGTGGAAATCGTCTTCCATTTCAGGGCCATCTTTCACGACAAACCCCAAGCGCGAAAACCAAGCTTCAATACGGCGGCGAGTGAGGGTAACAGGGTGAAGAGAGCCATGTGTCAGTGGGCGGCTGAGCGTAATATCAATGCGTTCAGCTGCCAATTTCGCTTGTAGAGCAGAGGCTTGTAAAACAGTTTGTTTCGATTCAAAAGCTGCAACCAAAGCGCTTTTGGTCTCGTTGATGATTTTGCCCAATTGCGGACGTTCTTCTGCGCTTGCTTTCGCAAGCATTTGGCTAAATTCGGCAAAGCTTCCTTTTTTGGAAAGGTAGGTATTTTTAATATTCTCTAAAGCGCTTAAATCGCTGACGGTCTCAAGCTCAGCGAGGGCTTGGGCGAGGATTTGCTCGAGTTGTTGTGATAAAGACATACAGATTCCTAAAAATTCCATCAAATGCCAAAAGGCTAGCCATGACCTTTTCTCAAAGCGCTTTATTCTAGCAAAATCTTTGCGATACCAAGCGCTTTGTTCTCTGTAGATTCTATGGCGATAGGCTTATTTCTCAATGATTAAGCCACACAAAAAAACAGCTAGCGGTCGTACAATTAACATCGCAAAAAAGGCTACAGGAGCAGCAATGAGGTAGGCGCGTATCCAGCGCGTTACAAATTGCGTATCCCAGCCAGTGTTAATCCAAACCAGAACACCTGACATAATAGCTGCCATCATGCTTGCCATCAAAAAAGCAAAGATGAGAGGCAACCATTTTTTAGAGAGTTTTTTGCGCATAGGGTCACAAAGAGTAAGGAGAGAAAAGGGTAAAGCTTGGGGCAAAGCGCTTTGTAAAAAACGAAAAACGGCTACTTTTAGAAGTAGCCGTACGCTAAAAAAGCCTAGTCCTGTTATAAAGCGGCTTTGGCTTTAGCAGCCAAGGCAGCGAATACAGCTTTATCGTAAACCGCGAGTTCTGCTAAGATTTTACGGTCTACCAAAATACCAGCTTTTTTCAAGCCACTGATTAAACGGCTGTAAGACAAGCCATTGACACGAGCTGCTGCGTTGATACGCACAATCCACAGAGCGCGGAAATCGCGTTTTTTCGCTTTACGGTCGCGGTAAGCGTATTGACCAGCTTTGATAACCGCTTGTTTGGCAACACGGTAAACTTTACGGCGAGCGTTGTAATAACCTTTGGCAGCATCTAATACTTTCTTATGACGTGCGCGTGCGGTAACGCCTCTTTTAACTCTTGCCATGTTTTAACTCCTTAACCAATCATTTGCTTAATTGACTTAACATCACTCTCATGAACCATGACAGTGCCACGCAAGCCACGTTTACGCTTGGTTGATTTTTTGGTCAAGATATGACGTGCATGTGAATGAGAGCGTTTGTAGCCGCTCGCTGTTTTTTTGAAGCGCTTTGCTGCGCCTCGATGGGTTTTCATTTTAGGCATAAATAACTCGCATTAAAGATATTGTTATGATTTTTTGGGAGCTAAGACCATCGTAATTTGACGGCCTTCCACAACGCCAGCCTTTTGTTCGACAATTGCCACATCGGCTAAGTCGGCTTCAATACGGTCTAGCATATCGTGTCCCAATTTGAGGTGTGCCATTTCACGACCGCGAAAACGCAGTGTCACTTTGGCTTTATCACCATCTTCTAAAAAGCGCTTCAGGTTGCGTAGTTTAACCTGATAGTCGCCCTCATCAGTTCCAGGACGGAGCTTGATTTCTTTAACTTGAACGCGTTTTTGATTTTTACGCGCTTCTTGTTGTTTCTTTTGTTGTTCGTAGCGGAATTTACTGTAATCCATAATCCGACAAACGGGTGGATTGGCATTTCCAGCCACTTCAACCAAATCTAAATCGAGTTCATAAGCGCGTTCCAGAGCTTCTTCAGTATCAAAAATACCAAGCTGCTCACCATCAGCGCCGATGAGTCGCACTTGTTTATCCGTAATCTTATCGTTGATACGGGTGTCATTTGGCTTAGCTATGGCTAAATCTCCTGTGCTTGTTGCGATACAAAAGCCACACAAAGGTGGCTTTCAAGTGACAATATTTCCGTAAATTTTATAGGTTATTGCCCTCTTGTGCAAGCCTGAGGGCAAAGCGCTTTTTATTGAGCTTGAGGGAAGCTCCTCAAGCTCAGGGCTTGGTTTTAAACTTTTTGCTGAATTTGGGTTTGAAGATGAGTAATGAAATCCTCTAACGCCATCACGCCCAAATCCTGACCATTGCGCAGGCGAACAGAAACTGTGCGATTTTGTTTTTCACGGTCGCCAGCCACCAGCATAAATGGTACCCGATGTAAGGTGTGTTCTCGGATTTTGTAGTTGATTTTCTCGTTACGCAAATCCTTTTCTACCCGAATGCCAGCGTCCAAAAGCGCTTTTTCCACTTCCAGCACATAATCGGCTTGGGCATCGGTGATGGGCATGGCAACAGCTTGTACAGGTGCGAGCCACACAGGAAATGCCCCTGCATATTGTTCAATCAAAATCCCAATAAAGCGCTCTAAAGACCCCAAAACCGCACGGTGAATCATCACAGGGGTTTGGTGGGTGCCATTTTCGTCAATGTAACTGGCTTCCAAACGTGCAGGCATCGAGAAATCCAGCTGAATGGTGCCACATTGCCAACGGCGACCCAAGCTGTCTTTTAAAGTGAATTCAATTTTAGGCCCATAAAATGCGCCTTCGCCAGCTTGTAAGCGGTATGTTTTTCCGATACTGGTTAAAGCATCAGCAAGCGCTTTTTCGGCTTCGTCCCAGACTTCTTCCGCCCCAACCCGTTTTTCAGGGCGAGTAGAAAGCGCCAGCTCAACTTCATTAAAGCCAAAATCACGATACACTTCATAGACCATTTCACAGGTTTTCCGCACTTCGTCTTGAATCTGCGCCCGAGTACAGAAAATATGCCCATCGTCTTGCACAAATCGGCGCACCCGCATGATGCCGTGAAGCGTGCCTGATGGCTCATTGCGGTGGCACACACCAAATTCAGCATAACGCAAGGGCAATTCCCGATAGGAACGTAAGCCTTGATTGAAAATCTGCACATGACCAGGGCAATTCATCGGTTTAACCGCAAAATCCCGTTCATCAATGCAACAGCTGAACATATTGCCACTGTATTTTTCCCAATGTCCTGATTTTTCCCACAAACTTCGGTCTAAAATCTGAGGCGCATGGACTTCTTGATAACCGTATTTTTGCAGTTTGGTACGCATGTAGTTTTCCAAAATGCGGAAAATCGTCCAGCCTTTGGCGTGCCAGAATACCATGCCTGGTGCTTCATCTTGTAAATGGAACAAATCAAGCGCTTTGCCGATTTTGCGGTGGTCTCGTTTTTCGGCTTCTTCGATTTGTTTTAAATACTCATCAAGCGCTTTTTTATCACGGAAACCTACGCCGTAAATCCGTTGCAACGGTTCGCCCTGCGCATTGCCACGCCAATAGGAGCCTGATAATTTGGTGAGTTTGAACGCCTTAATGTGTCCCATATGAGGAACGTGAGGCCCTACGCACATATCAATGTATTCTTGATGATGATACAAACCCACTTCTTTGACTTCGTCTGAAAAATCATCAATGAGGCGGATTTTGAAATCCTCGCCCCGATTTTTGAAGGTTTCACGAGCTTCTTTGACAGGTGTCCAAACCTTATTCACCGCATATTCGGTTTTGGCGAGTTCATACATTCTCGCTTCTAATTTTTCCAAATCTTCGGGGGTGAAACGGTGTTCGGCATCAATGTCATAGTAAAAGCCGTTTTCAATGACAGGGCCAATCACCATTTTGGCTTCAGGATAGAGCTGTTTCAAAGCATGACCCAAAAGGTGGGCGGTGGAATGGCGAATAATGTGAATGCCTTCTTCATCTTTGGCGGTGATGATGGCAATTCGGGCATCTTGGGTGATTTTGTCGCTTAAATCTTTGTCTTGACCATTGACCTTAATCGCAATCGCCGATTTTGCCAAACCTGCACCAATGGATTGGGCAATTTCTGCGCCTGTAACAGGATTAGGGTATTGACGGATAGAACCGTCTGGAAGCGTAATATTTAACATAGAAGTTCCTTGTTTTTGCCCTGCGACTACCACACGCTCAGGCAAGTTTTATGGAAAATTTGTGATAGGGGCGCGATTATAGGCTAAAAACGTGAATGCTGGCGTTTTCAATTGGTTGTTGGCTTTGGAAGGCGCGGAAGTGTGCCAAATCACAAAGCGCTTTGCCCAAGCTTTGCCAGTAAAACATTTGTAGCCATACACCATGCCCAAAGCATACCGTATCAGCCTCAAAGCGCTTTGCTTGGGCGCGGAAACGGGCAACACGTTGGTAGAAATCATAAAAACTATCTTCACCATAGCGTTCATGAATTTGCTGGCGTTCGAAGTATTGGCGTGCCAACTCGCTGACCATTTGGCGTGATTTTCCTTCAATCAATGAAAAGGGCAAGTAGGAAAATTCATTTAACTCAGGCAGTACTTCCCATGTAATGCCCCAGTGCTGACAAAAAGGCAAAGCGCTTTGTTGGGTGCGCAGCATTTCTGAAACATAAACCTTAGATGCACGGGGCAGGGAAGTGATGAGTTTTTGGGCTTGCTGATGACCATAATCGGTTAAGGGAATATGGCGATTGTCGTAAAGAACATTGCCGCCAGCATTGGCTTGGCTTTGGGCGTGGCGAATGATGTAGAGCATTATGAACCCTCCTGCCACCAAGCCAATAGTTGAGCCTCATCAATGATGGCAACCCCAAGCGAAAGCGCTTTGTCGTATTTTGAGCCTGCTTTTTCCCCTGCCAATAAGTAGCTTGTTTTTTTGCTGACGCTACTACTCACCGTTGCGCCAAGTTGTTTCAAATATTGGCTGGCTTCATCGCGTGAGAGGGTTGGAAGCGTGCCTGTGATGACAACGGTTTTCCCTGATAACAAAGCGCTTTGAGCTTTAGGCGCTGGCGTATCCCAATGAATGCCAAGTTCGCAAAGCGCTTTGATGAGGTCTTGCTGGTGGGGATTTTGGAAAAAGGCGTGAATGTGTTGCGCCATGATTTCGCCAATGCCATTGAGTTTTTGTAGCTCCTCAATGCTTGCTGCCTGCAACTTCTCCAACGAGCCAAAATGGTTAGCGAGCAATTCGGCATTGGTGCTTCCGACTTCGCGAATGCCCAGTGCATAAATGAAACGCGAGAGTGTCGTATGTTTGGAATCCTCCAAAGCGCTTTGGATTTTTTGTGCCAACTTCTCGCCCATGCGAGGCAAGCTCAGCCAATTGGAGAAGGTGTATAAATCGGCAGGAGTTTTCACCCAATCTTCTTCAACCAAAAGCTCAATCCATTTATCCCCCAAGCCTTGAATATCAAGCGCTTTGCGTGAGGCAAAATGAATGATGGCTTGGGTTCTTTGTGCTTTACACAAACTGGGAGGATTTTTACAACGCGCAATGGTCTCGCCAAATTCAATCGCGCTTTGGCAACTGGGGCAATGTTCAGGCATTTGGTACGGTTGGCTGTTTGCAAAGCGCTTTTCCAACACAACACTTACGACTTCAGGAATCACATCGCCAGCACGGCGCACAAAAACCGTATCCCCCACGCGAATATCTTTCCGCGCCACTTCCTCGCGGTTGTGCAAGGTGGCATTGGTAATCACCACGCCACCAACCTCCACAGGCTCCAAACGAGCCACAGGCGTAATCGCGCCTGTTCGCCCCACTTGCACATCAATGGCGATAATGGTGGTGGTTTTCTCGATGGCTGGATATTTCCATGCGATAGCAAAGCGTGGCGCACGGCTGACAAAGCCCAAAGCGCTTTGCATGGCGCGGTTATCCACTTTCACCACCATGCCATCAATCTCATAAGGGAGCTGGTCGCGTTGTTGGAGTAGTGATTGGTAATAACGATGCAAGGCATCTAGGGAATCAAAGCGCTTTTGCAATGGGGAGCAGGGAATGCCAAGTGATTGGAAATAGGCGAGGCAATCGCTGTAAGTTTCTGGCAAGGCTTGGCTGCTTTCGCCAAAGCCATAAGCATAAAAGCTGAGGTGGCGTTTGGCGGTGATTTCGCTGTTGAGTTGTCGCAAACTGCCCGCAGCCGCATTGCGTGGGTTGGCAAATGGCTTGTTGCCTTCTTGAAGCATTTGTTCGTTTAGGGCAGAAAAAGCCTTTTTAGGCATAAAAATCTCCCCACGAATTTCCAACACTTCAGGCATAGGCAAAGCGCTTTGTGGGCGTAAGCGTAAAGGAATGGCTTTGATGGTGCGAACATTGTGCGTGACATCTTCTCCTGTTTCGCCATCGCCGCGTGTGGTGGCTTGGGTGAGTAAGCCTTGTTCATAACGCAGGTTGATTGCCAAGCCGTCAAACTTTGGCTCGGCAGAGTAGATAATGGTTTGATGCGGAAAACGCTCTTGAATGCGGCGGTGGAAGGCTTCCATATCTTCCAAATTGAAAGCATTTTCCAGAGATAACATTGGCACTTTATGCGTCACTGCTACAAATCCCGCCGCCACTTTTCCTCCCACACGTTGGCTTGGTGAATGAGCTGGTACAGGTAAAGCGCTTTGGGCTTCAAGCGTGCGTAACTGTTGCATCAAAGCATCATATTCAGCATCAGAGATGACGGGATTATCCAACACATAGTAGGCATGGTTGTGATGTTCGATGGCTTGGCGTAAAGATTCCAGCGCCACTTCCAAAGGTTCAGCTGACGAGCCTTGAGATTGAGCATCAAAGAGAGAAAGTTGCATAGGATATTCCTGAGGTCAAGAGGCGAGGCTAAGGTTTATCTTGTAATTGGCGATATTGCCATGCTTCGTAAGCGCTTTGGTGTTCTTCTGCTACTCGATGATACCACTCGCGCTCAGAAGGCTTTAAACGCTGGCGTGTATTGGCGCGACAAGGCTTACCTGAGAGGTTTTCCGCTATTTTATCGGCAACAGCTAACAGGGCGCTGACTGCCAGCGTATTGTTGCATTCGCAAGGCAGATGTAAGGATAAACGCAAGCCAAAAACACGTTCGTTGCTGTTTTGTGCAGGCAAAGCGCTTGGGTGGATATTGTGGAGCGTGAAGGTAAGATTATCGGGGTGATGATAAAGAAGATGTGGGGTGGGGGAGGTGTGGGTAGAGATAGGGAAATGGTGCGTTAGTTGATGAATTTGGGTAGCGCTGAAACTGGGGTCAAACTGGGGAACCAAATCAATATGCAGTGAAAGTTGAGGAGTATCTTCAGGGAGTTTGCCGTATTGATGCGGAGCAACTTGCCCACTTCTTTGCTGGCGTTGTTGTTGTTGGCGTTCTTGAAAATGGCGATGGATACGATGCCATAGTGCAACGGCTTGCTTACCAAAATCCAGCAATGCCAATAAAGTAAATGCCACCAGCATCAGTAAGATGAGTGAGGTAATGAGCGTATTTTGATGCAGGGGCATAGGAATGGAGCGTTAATAAAGGCAGAGGAAAAGAGAAAACAAAAGCGCTTTGGGGTGGCGAGAAAGCCAGCCTCAAAGCGCTTTATCAATTAGCGTAAGCCTTGAATGTATAAGGCAACAGCTTCCATCTCGCGTGGAGTCATTTTTTTGGCAATATCCGTCATCATGTTGTTAGCATCATTGCCACGCAAAACAAGTTTGGTTTTGTCGGTTGTGCTAGCTTGTTCATCAATCAGGGCTGATGTTTGGAAGGCTTTAAGCTGAGCTTGGAGGTAGACAGCGTGTTGTCCTGCCAAAGCTGGAAAACCAGCAGGTGGAACGCCTTTGCCTGTAGGGCCATGACAAGCAGAGCAAGCAGGAATGCCTTTTTCCATATTTCCACCCAAATAAATCTGCTCGCCCACTTTTACCAATGCTTGCAATTCTTCTGTAGCAGCGAAGGCTTCATTTTCAGGGGCTGGCTGGCTAGAGTAATAAGCTGCAATGTTGATGATGTCTTCATCGGTGAGGAGTGAGGCTTGGGGTTGCATAATCATGCTGGGGCGCGCGCCACTTTTAAAATTCTGCAATTGCTTGATGAGGTATTTTTCACCTTGCCCAGCCAGTGATGGCCATTCAGGATTAGAGCTTACACCTGTTGCGCCATGACACGCGGCGCACACTTTGGCTTTTGCCTCGCCTGCTTTCGGATTTCCTGCAGCGTATGCGTGCGCAAAGCTTAGGAGTGCCAATAAAATCACAATGCCTTTTTTCATGATACTTTCCTTAGATTTAGGTGCGCTTATGGGGTTGCGCTTTTGTTGTTCAATCTCGACCATGCGGTGCGTTCTTGTTACTAAGTGCGTTATTCTATCATTATTTTGTTGCCAATGTTTTTAGCTCAAATCGTTGCATACAGCTTTTGAGGCCGTGTGAGAAGAGCAAGAACAAAGCGCTTTGGAGAATTTATGTCAATCTATCATCAAGCCACCTTTGCTTTTTCAGCTAATCATCAAAAACAATTGCCCGATGAGGCGCGTTGTGAAATCGCTTTTGCAGGGCGTTCAAATGCAGGGAAGTCCAGCGCATTAAATACGCTAACTGCGCAAAAAGCCTTAGCTCGCGTTTCCAAAACACCAGGACGTACACAATTGATTAATTATTTCGCCTTGCCAAGTGTAGGGAATTTTTTGGTGGATTTACCAGGTTATGGTTATGCCGATGTGCCACCTAGCATCAAAGCGCATTGGGAAAAATTGCTGACCAATTATTTGATGGAACGCAAAGCGCTTAGAGGCGTTGTCTTGTTGATGGATATACGTCACCCTTTGAAGGATTTGGATATTGCGATGTTGGAATGTTGCGCAGCGCGAGATTTGCCTGTGTGCATTTTGCTGACCAAAGCCGATAAACTGAGTCGTAGTGCGCAATTGGCGCAGATACGGCTGGTGCAAAGCGCTTTGGAGGATTTCCCAAGCCCATTGCAGATTCAGGCATTTTCCAGCTTGAAAAAGCAGGGTTTGCAGGATTTAGAACAATGGTTGGACGGTATTTTGTCGGGGGAGGGTGAATATGTTTGAATTGACGATTTGGGCGCTAAGCGCTTTGTTTTTGGTTGGGGCGTTGGCAGGTTTTGTCGATACCTTAGCAGGCGGAGGCGGTATGCTGACTATTCCAGCGTTACTTTTGACGGGTATGCCACCTGAATCAGCATTAGCGACCAACAAATTACAGGCATGTTTTGGCAGTGTCACTGCAACGGCTTATTTTGTGCGCCGCGGGCAATTGGATTTGCGCGTGTTGTGGCGTGGGATTGTGTTGTGTGGCATTGGCGCAGCTTTGGGTGTGATACTGGTGCGTATGTTGCCCAATGCGCTTTTGTATAAGGTTTTGCCCATCTTGCTGATGGGGATTGCGTTGGTGTTTATTTTGATGCCGAAGCTTGGGGAAGTTGAGCGTGAAGCGCGTTGGGATTTACCGATGTTTTTGGTGGGCGCTGTGATGCCGATTGGGTTTTACGATGGCTTTTTAGGGCCTGGTACGGGGAGCTTTTTGGTGTTGGCATTGGTAAGTTTGCGAGGCTACACTTTGCAACGCGCGACCATTGAGGCTAAAGCGCTTAATGCAACCAGCAATGTCGTTTCTCTGTTGGTTTTTTTGGTGGGCGGTAAGATGGTTTGGTTGGCAGGTTTTGCGATGGCAGGAGGGCAATTTATGGGAGCGCGTTTGGCATCTGGCATGATTATTGCGCGTGGTAACCAATTGATACGCCCTGCAGCAATTAGCATGTCTTTGTTGATGAGTTTGACATTGGCTTGGAAATATTGGTTTTGAGGCATGAAAGTGCTTTGGGGCTTGCATGGTGTGATAAAAAAGGGTATGATAATTCTTCTTTAGGCGTATAGCTCAGTTGGTTAGAGCACCACCTTGACATGGTGGGGGTCGTTGGTTCGAGTCCAATTACGCCTACCAGAATTTGCACCGATAGCGTTGATGCGTTGTTGATTTAGCGTTTTGTTCCGAAGTTTAGTCTTCATGTTTTTAACCCGATGATTTCATCGGGTTTTTTTATAGTTGCGACTGGGGGCAATCGCTTGTAAAATTGGGCGCTTTTAAACGAATTATGGCTTGATGTAACGCTATCAAGCCAAGCATAAATTACAGAATGGCTTTTGATAGGCTTTCGGTAATCGGTTTCTCGCCTTTGGCGAGGATTGTCATCATCTTGGAGAACAAACATGTTTGCAGTTATTGAGACTGGCGGAAAACAATACAAAGTGAAAGTTGGTCAGCATTTGCGCGTTGAAACGTTAAAAGCGGAAGTTGGCGCAACCGTTCATTTTGACAAAGTATTGTTAATTGCTGCCAGTGAAGAAGACGTGAGCATTGGTGCGCCTTATTTAGCAGGTAAAACTGTTAGCGCTACCGTTGCGAACCACGGACGACACAAAAAAGTTAAAATCATCAAGTTCCGTCGCCGTAAACACCATATGAAACGCATGGGACACCGCCAAAACTACACTGAAGTAGTGATTAGCGCGATTTGATGAGCAAAGTTAAGGAGTAAATCATGGCACATAAGAAAGCTGGCGGTTCCAGCCGTAACGGACGCGATTCCCAATCCAAACGTCTTGGCGTTAAGCGCTTTGGCGGTGAGTTGGTGAGCGCTGGTTCTATCCTCGTTCGTCAACGTGGCACCCCATTCAATGCTGGCGAAAATGTAGGCGTTGGTCGCGACCACACCTTATTCGCGAAAGCTGATGGCAAAGTTGTTTTCAGCATTCGTGGCGCAGAAAAACGCCGTTATGTGAGCGTTGTGGCTGCTTAATTGCAGACATTGCCCACGTCAAACCCCGTCTTGACGGGGTTTTTTTGTAACTCAAAATAAGCAAACAAAGCGCTTTGGAGGATTGATGCCATGTTGAATCAGATATTGTTGTATTGTCGCGCTGGCTTTGAGAAAGAATTGGCAGCAGAAATCACAGCGCGAGCGAGCGACTATGGGATTTTCGGCTTTGCCAAAGCTTTTGAACAAAGCGCTTTGGTGTTGTTTACTTGCCATCAAGAGGGGGAGGCGGAGCGCTTGATGCAAAGCCTCTCACTATCAGATTTGATTTTTGCAAGGCAATGGTGGTTGGTGGTTGAGGCTTTGATGGAGCTGGATACTCAAGACCGTATCACCCCTATTGTTCAAAGCTATCAAGCCATGATGGAGAACAGCATTCAAGCTGATGAGTTGGTGGTAGAAACGCCAGACTCTGATGATGCCAAAGCGCTTTCGCCGTTGTGCCGTAAGCTTGCTGTGCCATTACGCAAGGCATTGCGCGATAAAGGCTTGTTGAGTCAAAGCGCTTTGGTCAAACGAGATTCATGGGTGCTTGCCGTTGTGTTTACCAAAACCAATGCTTGTTTTGTCTGTGTGGCGGAGAAAAAAAGGGTTAGTCCGAACGCGATGGGGATTTTGCGTTTAAAGTTGCCACATGATGCCCCCAGCCGTTCAACCCTCAAGCTTGAAGAGGCTTTTCATACCTTTCTCACGCCTGAGGAACAAAGCGCTTTGCTTAATCATGAGAAAACGGCGGTTGATTTGGGCGCTTGTCCTGGTGGTTGGACGTATCAGTTGGTTAAACGCAATGTGTACACCTATGCGGTCGATCATGGAAAAATGGCGCAATCCTTGCTGGATAGTGGCTTGGTGAATTATTGCGCGGAAGATGGTTTTCACTTTAAACCGCCGAAAGGGAAAAAAGTGGATTGGTTGGTGTGTGATATGGTGGAAAGTCCACAACGCATCACGCAGCTTATCAGCAAATGGCTGACTTTAGATCGTTGTTCACATACTATTTTTAATTTGAAATTGCCGATGAAAAAGCGCTTTGCAGAAGTGGAGCTTTGTTTAGGGGATATACATAAAGCCTTGAAAAAACAGGGTATAAAATACCGTTTACAAGCTAAGCAACTTTATCATGACCGCGAAGAAATCACGGTTTGTGTTGTTACAGAAAAGGAGTAAAACATGGTGGAATTACTGGGTTATTTGGCGATGGGGCTGGTAGCATTTTCTTTTACTTTGAAGGATTTTCGAACCTTTCGCATGGTCAATAGTGGTGGCGCAGTGTTATTTGTTTTGTATGCCGCTTTGACCAATGCTTGGCCTGTGGTTGGCGTGAATGTGTTCATTTTGGTGGTGAATCTTTATCAGCTGGGTTGGCTTCCGAAAATGGGGCGTAAAAAAAGTGCTTTGGATAGCTCACGCGATTCATCGTCCCCGTGAAGGTCATCATTATTGGCGCAGGCGCTGCAGGGATTTATTGCGCCATTCATGCGGCACGGCGTGGGCTGAAGGTTCTGTTGCTTGACCATAATGACCATATAGGCAACAAAATTTTGGTTTCAGGTGGTGGGCGCTGCAATGTTACCAATCTCAACACCACTTGGGAGCATTTCATCTCTCACAACCCCCATTTTCCGCGCTCTGCTCTCTCACGCCATACGCCCTACGATTTTCTGGCATTTTTGGGCGAATTGGGCTTGAGTACGGTGGAGAAAGCTGCAGGGCAGTTGTTCTGTAAAGAACGCTCACGGGCATTGGTTCAGGCTTTGCACGATGAGCTGTTGCGAGCTGGGGTGGATTTGAAGCTTGGTTGTGCTATCAAAGCGCTTTCTGTGACGGAAGAAGGAGTTTTGGTGCAAAGCGCTTTGGGGAATTGGGCGGCGGATAAATTGGTGATTGCCACAGGTGCGCCATCTTTTCCCAAGCTTGGGGCAACGAGCTTTGCACTCAGCGTTGCCAAGCAGTTTAAGCTTGCGAATTATCCCTTTCGACCTGCCTTAGTACCACTTGTGTTGCAGGAGCCGAAAAGCGCTTTGAGTGGTATCAGCGTTCGAGTCAAGATATCGGCAGAGGGTGCGCCTGTTTTTGTTGATGATTTGCTGTTTACGCATCGAGGATTGAGTGGTCCTGCTGTGTTGCAAATTTCTAGTTATTTAGATAAAAATCAGTTGTTTGTGATTAATTTTCTTCCCCAAAGCGCTTTGGAAGATTTGGTGGCAGAGAAGGAAAGCAATCCGCGCCAAATGTTGTACAGCGTGTTTAAAAAGCATTTGCCACAAGCGTTGGTTGATGAAATGATGGGGCAATGGGGAATTATGAACCAGCCATTGCAACATTTTAGTCATGCTAAATTGCGCGAGATCATGCAGCGATGGCAGGGATTTGAGGTGATGGCGAGCGGGCATGAAGGCATGAATAAGGCAGAAGTTTGCACAGGTGGTGTGAACACTGAGGAAGTCAGCCCGAAAACATTTGCTTGCCATCGAGTGCCACGTTTACATTTTATTGGCGAATGCTTAGATGTGACAGGGCATTTGGGTGGGCATAATTTGCAATGGGCATGGGCTTCAGGGTATTCCTGTGCGATGTTTTTGTGATGTTTGGAGAAAAAAGTGGCAGAGAAAAGCGCTTTGTTGAAAAAAATAGCGCAAAAAATTTCTTTATTTTCTTGGTGTTGTGAAAATAGTTTTTTGAAGGTCTATACAGGGTGAAAAAATCGTTTATAATGCACACCTCTTCTGTTGGATGCTTAGCTCAGTTGGTAGAGCATCGCCCTTACAAGGCGAGGGTCATAGGTTCGAGTCCTATAGCATCCACCACTGCGGAGTGGTAGTTCAGTCGGTTAGAATACCTGCCTGTCACGCAGGGGGTCGCGGGTTCGAGCCCCGTCCATTCCGCCATCTAATTCTTAAAAGCCGTCTTTGTTAAGACGGCTTTTTTCTTGCCTGTCAAAAGTGGCTGAATGTAAATCAGCGATAGGGTAAAGTCAAGGTTGTGATGATGTGAGTAGGTGCTTGCTTCTGGCTTTTGTGTGTAAAGTCTAATATTGGCATGCAGTATGCTTAAGATAAGCAGAGGCATAAGGAGCGTATATGGGCAAACAGCATTTTTCACATCAGCAGCGAGGCATTTCATTATTGGAATTGTTGCTTTCGATGAGTATTGGCTTGCTGTTGTTGATGGCACTGGGTGCTTTGATGGTGACTTCCAATAAATTAGCCATTTCGCGTAGCACCAGCGAACGCTTAGATGATGCCGCCCGTCAAATTTTTTGGCGTATGGAGCAAGACTTTCGTCATGCTGGCTATGTTGATGTCTTTGCAACGCCTGAAATCCTTAAACGCGCCGTTAATTTGCGTGATGAAACGGTTTTTAAGCATTATCTCAAGGATAAAGATACCCTCAGCAAGCCCCAAAGCGCTTTGCAAAATAGCGTACTGAGTTTTGCCACAGGTGGACATTTGATGCCGTTGCGGGGGTGTGGTAGCAGCGATTTGTTCACACGTCCTGAACGTGTTTGTGGTGATAATCAAACTACCACGCAGCAGTCATTGATGGTGTCTTACCAAGTTTTGCGTAGTGAAAGCGCTTTGGAGCATTCGGGCTTATCCAATGCAGCTCAGGAGGGCAGCAAAGGTTCACAATCAGGCGCTGAAGAGAGTTGTTCAGGCACGAGTGCTACCGAAAAAGAGCCTCTCTTAACTCATATCTATGGCTTGCACAAAGGCGGGTTGTCATGTATTGGCATACGCAATGGGCTAAACGATAAAGCTACTACTCAAATTCGTTCTGCCAGTCAGCCGATTGCGTATCCTGTTGATGAAATGATGTTTCGCTATTTAGTTGTGCCTGAGACAACAATTAGCTCAGCTTCTAAAGATCAGCAGTTAGAACCCAAACAAAGTATTCATGATTATTTGACAGCTGCAGAAGTTGAAAAAAGCGCTTTGGGCTGGTCTGGTGTGGTTGGGGTTGAAGTGTGTTTGGTGTTGGCGGCAGAACCTATTGATGGAAGAATCGATCGTAGCAATAGCGAGCAGAATATTTTGCCAACTTGTCAACGTCAAGACCCTGAAAGCAAAGATCCTAATGCGCTTTGGGCGCAGGGTAAGCCACGTCAAGCAGGGGATTTGAAAATGTATCGCCGTTATCATCGCGTGATTGCTCTGCCTAACCATTTGCATTTGCTCAATATTGAGTTGTAAATCTCAAAACGTGTGGCAAAGCGCTTTGGGTAAAAATAAACAGAACAAAAATAGTTCTTATTGAGAGATTTGTCTTTATAATAAGTGCATTTTTCTGAACCATGAAGGAGCCTTGTTATGAAAATTTATCGCACACTTTTCGCCACTTTAGTGGCAACGACCACTTTATTTGCCCAAGCCATTACGGTTAAAGACCAAAAAGGCGATTTCACTTTGGAAACGGTGCCACAGCGTGTGGTGGCGTTGGAGTATTCCTATGTTGATGCTTTGGCGCAAATTGGGGTGAGTCCTGTAGGGGTGGCAGATGATAAAGATCCTAGCCGTTTGTTACAGGTGGTGCGAGATAAAATCCAGCCTTGGGAATCGGTTGGCACACGTCCTCAGCCCAGTTTGGAAGCCATTGCTGCGCTCAAGCCCGATTTAATCATTGCTGATGACAATCGTCACACTGCCGTCTATGAAGAATTGAAGAAAATTGCCCCAACGGTGGTGTTTAATTCACGCCATGAAAGTTATCAAGAAAGTTTGGAGACCAGTCAAAAAATTGGCGATTTGTTGGGTAAATCAGAAGAAATGAAAAAGCGCATTGATGAACACAACACTAAAATCCGCGCGATTGCTGAAAAAATGCCCAAAGGAAAGAAAGTAGGCTTAGGCATTTCTCGTGAAAATGAATTCCATCTTTACAACGACCAATCCTATCCAGGTGGCTTGCTTGCCCATTTGGGTTTGATTTTGCCTAAAGCCACTAAAGATAATGAACCCAATACGGTGATTGGTTTGGAGCAATTGGTGGCAGAGAAGCCTGAGGTTTTACTCATCAGCCATTATCGTGAAGAAAGCATTGCGAAAAAATGGGCAAACGAAGCGCTTTGGGCGATGATTCCTGCGGTAAAAGAAAAACAGATTTTGGAGATTGACGGCAATCTTTGGGCGCGTGCGAGAGGCATTGATGCAGCCGAAATTATGGCTCAAGAGGTGGCTGATTTTCTGAATCAATCCGCCCAATAATGCTTCACGCATGGGAGAAGGTTCAAAGCGCTTTGGAGGAATAGAGGTATGCTCATTCGTTGGCTGATTCCTATCATGGCATTAATAGGGCTTTTATGGGGCAATGTATTTGTCTCCTATCCTACAGCTTTTACAGGCTGGGAAACCCTCAAAGCGCTTTGGGGCATGGGTGATGAATTGGCACAAATTACCATCATCGAAATGCGGTTGCCGCGCAGTTTAACAGCTATGGCGTTGGGCGCTCAATTGGCGTTGGCAGGGGCTTTATTGCAAACCATGACCCGTAATCCTCTTGCCTCGCCCTCGTTATTGAGTGTGAATTCAGGAGCAAGTTTGGGTATGGTGATAGCAACGGTGATTTTTCCTCGTTTGTTCTCAGGTTACAGCATGGCGTGGATTACGACATTGGGCGGTGGGCTGAGTTGGTTATGGGTGATGTGGCTGGGCGGAGCATTTCGTCCTCAGAGTCATCGGCAAAAGCTGATTTTGGCTGGGGTAACGGTTTCTTTGTTTTGTGGCGCTTTGACACAAATGGTGATTATTATTGCCGAAGACCACGCTGCAAACGTTTTAAGCTGGCTGGCGGGCGGCGTGGCTCATGTGCGCTGGGTGGAATGGAAACAGATTGCTCCTTTTTTGGGCGGAAGCGCTTTGTTTGTCTTGTGTTACAGTGCCAAATTGAATGTCTTGCAATTAAGTGATGAATCTGCCCAAACGTTGGGGATTAATTTGAAACGTATGCGTTGGTTGGTCAATGGGGTGGCGTTGTTGTTGGTGGGGTCAGCAGTCAGTGTGGCTGGGGCATTATCGTTCATTGGTTTATTGATGCCTCATTTAGCCCGTTATTGGATAGGTTATGACTTACGCAAAGCGCTTCCAATGAGTATGATTTTGGGGGCGTGTTTGATGCTTAGCGCAGATATGTTGGCACGAACGGTTGCTTTTCCACGAGAAATCCCAACGGGAGCCATTTTGGCTCTGATTGGTGCGCCTGTGTTTGTGTGGTTTGCGCGGAGAAGGGCATGAAGCGTTTTTATGGCTGGGCAGGGCTAGCATTGCTGGGCTTGGTGGTCATTCATTTACTGGTAGGCACTTATTTTCTTTCGCCCCAGCAACTGTGGGAAGCGCTTTGGTCTGCCGACAGCTCACATCGTTTTACCTTACTGGAATACCGTTTGCCACGTGCTATTTTGGCGGTGGTTTTAGGAGCAAGTTTGGCATTATCAGGGGCTTTGATTCAAACGGTGGTTCGTAATCCGTTGGCTTCGCCTGATATTTTAGGCATTAATCATGCAGGCAGTTTGCTGGCGATGACAGCTATTGTGTTTTTCCCTCAATTACCCTTTTATGGCGTGCCTATTTTAGCCTTTTTAGGGGGATTGTTTTCTTTCGTGATTTTGTGGGTGTTGGGCGGTTGGCAACTTAAACCCTTGAAAATGGCAATGATTGGCGTGGCATTATCGGCATTATGGGCAGCGGTGGGGCAGTATCTGTTGTTGCGTTATCCGCTGGATTCCAATTTAGCACTTTTGTGGCTGACGGGGAGTTTATGGGGGCGGAGCTGGTCTTATGTTGCCGTTATGGTGCCATTTTTGCTGATTTTATTGCCGTTTTCTCTCTATTTTTGCCGTGATTTAGATGTGTTGAGTTTGGGCGAATGGAAAGCTCCAACTTTGGGCGTATCGTTGCAAAAAGTGCAAGCTTTAATTTTATTGCTGGCAGTGGCACTGGCGACCACAACCGTTGCCATCGCTGGCCCTATTTCCTTTTTGGGCTTAATTGCACCGCATTTGGCACGTTATGTGGTGGGTGGGCAGCATCGTCATTTATTGTCCAGCACCATCATCATCGGGGCAATGATTTTATTACTCGCCGATATTTTGGCACGCATTATTTTTCCGCCCATTGAATTGCCTGCAGGTATTTTAACCGCTATTTTAGGCGCACCCTATTTCTTTTATTTATTGATGAAACGTGTATGAGTTTTCAAATCGAACAATTACAATTGGGCTATCAACACAAAATCATTATTCCAGATTTAAGTATTCATTTGCCACAGGAAAAAATCATTGCTTTAATTGGAGCTAATGGTTGTGGTAAATCGACTTTACTCAAAGCGCTTGCTCGTTTATTGAAACCTCAAAAGGGTAAAATTTATTATCAAAACCAAAATATTTTGAATTATTCTCCCAAAGACTATGCCAAAACGCTTTCTTTTTTGCCACAACATCATTTCATTCCAGAAGGTATTACGGTGCGAGAATTGGTGGGCTATGGTCGTGCGCCCTATGTCAATTGGTGGGGAAAATTAAGCGCTTTGGACGAAGAAAAAGTAGAATGGGCAATGCATCAAACTCAAGTTTCTGAATTTGCTAATCGTCTTGCGACTGATTTATCTGGCGGACAGCAACAACGTGTATTTTTGGCTATGGTTTTGGCACAAGATGCAGATTTAATTTTATTAGATGAACCTACTACCTATTTGGATTTAAATCATCAGGCGGAATTGATGAATCTCATGCGTCAATTGCAAAAGCAGGGCAAAACCATTATTGCCGTCTTGCATGATTTGAATCAAGCTTGTCGTTATTGTGATGAATTGGTGGTTTTGAAATCAGGGCAATTGGTGGCGCAAGGTTCGCCTCATGCGATTATGAACGAAGCCCTTTTGAAGCAAGCTTTTGACTTAAATGTTGAAATTCATCAAGATCCTGTAGCACATAGCCCGATGTTTGTTTTGAAATAAAACAGACAAAGCGCTTTGGCAGTTATGGGCTGTGTTTAGACGTGAAATGTGTCTTGACGTTAATGTTGTTATGCCATAACATTTTTTTCTTTTTGTTACCTCATAACGAAAGGAATTCTGATGAAAATTAACAAAATCAATAAGTTGTCGTTTGGTTTGGCACTTATCTGCGCCCAAATGTCTGTGGCACAAGAAACGCTTACGCTGGAAACCATACGGGTACAAACAGAAAAATCCAGCAATCCATTTAGAAAAACGTGGGATAAAAAAGCCATTGCCAGCACGCCCAAAGGCAATGCCAGCCTTGATGGCTTGTTGCAAACCCAGCCCAGTATTCAATTTTCCAGTGGCGGACTGGATAATTCAGAGCAATTGGGCGAAATTGCGCCTGCTTATTTTTCTGTTCATGGAGAATCGTTTTATAACAATCAATTGGCCATTGATGGCTTAAGCAATAATGCCGCTTTAAATCCCTCCCATAATGGCACCAATCCGATTCCTGATGCTGATACCATTAATAATCATACCCCCAATCAATTGCCATCGGGTCATGCTCAAGGCTTTTGGATTTCCAATCAATTGGTGGATAGGATTAAAGTCATGGACAGTAATATTCCTGCTCAATATGGAAGATTTACAGGAGGGTATATTGATGCAGAATTATTACAACCTCAATTAAAAGAAAGTTCGGGCAGTATTTCCTATCGTCAAACCCGAGATAAATGGGTGCATTTTTATTTAGATGAAAACTATGAGGAAACCTTTAAAAAATCGCTTTCTCCTGATACCCAGCCTCAATTTTTAAAACAACAATTTCATTTAGATATCAACCAGCCAATTGGTGAAAAAAGCGCTTTATTGTTTGCCTATAATCGAGAAGAAAGTAAGATTCCTTTGTATCATCAGTATTTAAAGGAACGTCATATTCAAAGACGATTGGCTGAAAACTATTATTTAAAAGCCATTCATCAATTAGATGAAAATAATGAGTTTTCAGCCAGTGTGCTTTATTCGCCTCATAAAGCGCTTTATTTCCCAGAGAATATTAAAGAAGGAAGTTATCAAGATATTGGTGGTGGTTGGCGATTGCATTTTAATTGGGACAGTCATCAGCCTTTTGGAGAAATGAATACCCAAATAGCCTATCGGCAAATTCAAGAAAAAACCGCCTACGAAAAGCAAAATTTATATCGTTATCAAGGGAATACACCTAATATTCCTTGGGTAAGTTTTGCTGATACAGAAGAGGCAACTTTAGGCGGATTAGGCACGACTAAAATATTTCAAGATGAATTAACTTTGAAACAACGGTTTGAATTTAATCCTATTCATCATCAATCTTTTTCCCAAAATTGGTCAGCAGGTTGGCAAATTAATTACGCACGAGCAGGTATTGAGCGTGAAAATGACAGCCGTATTTATGCAGGTGCTGCCCCAACCGATAAAATGGATTGTACCGATTGCATTACTGGCGAACAATATTTTACTTGGCTGGCACATATTCATGCGATTAAAGGAAAAGTACCCAATACCAATGCAGCTATTTGGGCGGAAAACCAATTATTGTGGGATAAATTACAATTGAATTTAGGATTGCGTGCTGATTATAATCAATTTTTGAAAAATATTAATATTGCGCCAAGAATTTCCTTTAAAAAAGAATTAGGCGATAAAGGTTATTATTTATCAGGTGGTTTAAATCGTTATTATGGCGCAGAAATATTAACCTATAAACTTGCCAGCCATTTTAAAGACCAAGACAATTACAATCGCCATTTTGATGACCCTAACCCAGAATGGAAAGGAAAGCCCCATTATTTCTTGGGTTATCATGGCAGCACTTTAAAAACGCCTTATAGTGATGAAGTCAATTTATCGTTTGGTCAAGAAACCGATGATTTTCATTGGCAAGCCAAGTGGGTGCAAAGAAACAGTCGCCAACAATTCATGACTCATCGTTATGAAGACGATGAAGGTCGTGTGGTTCGTGAATTAAATAATTCAGGACGAAATAAGCACAATACATTGAGTTTAACCTTTGATTCTATTCGCCCTTGGCAATTGGGAAAAATCGAATTAGGATTAAGCGCTGGATTGGATTATCAACATCATAAAAGCAATCAACAAAGCCATACTTATAATGAAAGCGAATGGTGGAACGATTATAAGGTTAAATTAATGGTAGATGGTCGATTTTATGAGCCAAAAGATATGCCTGCTTTAAATGGATTTAATCGTCCATGGGGAGGTTATTTGGCGACTAAAATGACCATTCCTGATTGGCATTTTACTTGGGAACAACGATTCCGCTATGAAGCCCCAAGAAAATTCTATGAACAAACCAATTTGCGTTGTAAAAATGCTGTTAAGCCTGAGGTTAAAGCGCTTTGTGGGGATTATACGGAAGGCAATTTAGCTCGTTATGATAGTGTGCATTATTCGTCTTCTGTTTTAACTGATTGGCATTTTAGTTGGGATAAACCTTTAAGCTCAGGTAGAAGCATTGAATTGAATTTGGATATTATGAATGTATTTAATCGTAAGATTGTGGGCAAAAAAATTATTACCGAAGCTTGGCAAAATAAATTGCGTGATGTGAGTTATAAATCAGGAAGACAATTCTGGGCAGGATTTAAATACCAATGGTAAAGAGGGCAATGCTCTCTTTTTTATGGGATTAGCTCTTGATAAAGCGCTTCATTAAAACCAATTAGGATTTTTTTAGGGCTGACTAAAATAGGTCTTTTAATAATGCTGGGATATTGTTTGGCAATTTCAATGGTTCCAGTTTCATTTTGAAGCGCTTTGTCTTTTTCTTCTTCACTTAGATTTCGCCAAGTTGTACCATTTTTATTGATGATTTGATTCAAACCAAAATCTTTTAACCATAATAATAATTGTGCCTCATCAATCCCTTGTTTTTTATAATCATGAAATTGATAGGGGATTTGATGTTGTTCCAAAAAAGAAAGCGCTTTGCGAACTGTAATGCAATTTTTAATGCCGTAAAGAGTATTCATGGGGTTCCTTTATTGATTGAATTAAGCCAATTTTCATATTTTAAATGAGGAATACGAGAAAATTCTTTTAGATTATTACTGACCAAAATACTGTTGGTTGCCAATGCATGGGCAGCAATTAACATATCTAAACTACCAATTGGTGTTCCTGATTTTTGTAAGTGATTTCTTAATTGTGCATAATGCCAAATACATTTCTCGTCATAGGGTAAAATGGAAAAAAGAGACAAAAAAACTCTAATTTCTTTTTTGTCAACAACAATCCATCGTAAAAAACGCTTTGTCAAACGCCAAATTTTTCAAATCATCGCGGCGGATAAAGAAATTGCCCACACCGCAATCGCCCCACATGATATTCACGTCATCATTGCTATCTCGCCAATCGCTAACCAATTGGAATAACAGTACATAATCTTTCAAATCATACGAGCCATAACCGCGCACATCGTCTTGCGTGAAATACGGATAACCACCTACGCGATGTTGTTCGCTGTTTGAAAATTCATCGTATTTGTCGTGTAAATCCCATTCGTAATCATCGTCTTCGGATTTTTCGTCCAAAAAATCAAATAATTCAGGCACCACTTTACCAAAAGCAAAATCGTGTTGCGTAATCGGCTGTGGCGTGGCAGCCTGAAAATGAATTTGATAACTGTGGCTGGCAGGAAATGGAATGCCATCTTCATCAAATTGAATAAAATCAAAATCTTGTTGCAATTCGTCTGCATTTTCAATCACATCGGCATGGTAAATCAATTTGTAGCGCGAATTGTCTTGGTAGTCATCATAATTGATGCCATAACAATCATCTTTGCTGTCAATGAAAAACTGCAAAATGCCCTTGCTCGGAAAGTCAGGCAAGGTGGGCATTTGCGCGAAATTGATTTGCGCCAAAAAGAACAAAGGTTCGCCATCTGGATTATTTGGATAGGCAAAATCGCGTGGCAAATACGGTTTGCCGCCCACTTTGCTGTCCCAAAGTTGCGTAGGGGCAACGGTCAGCGTGAATGGCACGCTCGGTTTGCAACTGGCGATGATTTCATCGGCAAAATCTTGAAATTCAACAGGAATATTTAATGACATCATTTGCTTTCCATTTTGGGGTTAAATATTGTGTTTCAGGCAGCCTGAAAAGTTTTTTCACGACTTTTCAGGCTGCCTGAACACCATTACAAGCTATCAATTACCGCATTCAATTTCGCGCTTGGGCGCATCGCGTTAGCAACTTTGTCTGCATCAACAAAATAGTAACCGCTCAAATCCACCGCTTTGCCTGCGCCGCTTGCCAATTCCGCCAAAATTTCCGCTTCTTGGTTGGCTAATTTTTCGGCAACGGGCGCAAAAGTCGCTTTCAAATCGGTATCTTTGTCTTGCGCTGCCAAAGCTTGCGCCCAATACAAAGCGATGTAGAAATGGCTGCCGCGATTGTCCAATTCGCCCGCTTTGCGTTTGGGAGATTTGTCGTTCAACAACAATTGCTCGGTTGCCGCGTCCAAAGTGTCCGCCAAAACCTGCGCTTTGGCATTGCCTTCGCGTTGCGCCAAATGCTCCAACGACACCGCCAACGCCAAAAATTCGCCCAAAGAATCCCAACGCAAATGGTTTTCTTCGTTGAATTGCTGAACGTGTTTGGGGGCAGAACCGCCTGCGCCTGTTTCAAACATGCCACCGCCGTTCATCAAAGGCACGATGGACAACATTTTGGCAGACGTACCCAATTCCAAAATCGGGAACAAATCCGTGTTGTAATCGCGCAAAACGTTGCCTGTTACGGAAATGGTATCCAAACCGTCTTTCATGCGTTTCAGGCTGGCTGAACAGGCTTGTTCGGGCGCAAGGATTTGAATATCCAAGCCGTTAGTATCCAAAGCGCTTAAATACACTTTGACTTTTTTAATCAGTTCGGCATCGTGAGGGCGTTTTTCGTCCAACCAGAAAATCGCTGGCGTGTTGCTCAAACGCGCACGGTTTACCGCCAACTGAACCCAGTCTTTGATGGGCGCGTCTTTGGTTTGGCAAGCGCGCCAAATGTCGCCTGCTTCCACTTCGTGTGAAGTCAAAACGGTGCCGTTTTCGGTAACGATTTCCACTTTGCCATCGGCTTGAATTTCAAAGGTTTTGTCATGCGAACCGTATTCTTCGGCTTTTTGCGCCATCAAGCCCACGTTTGGCACAGAACCCATGGTCGTGGGGTCAAACGCGCCATTTTCTTTACAGAAATTGATGGTGGCGGTGTAAATGCCCGCGTAAGAGCTATCAGGAATAACCGCTTTGGTATCAATGGCTTTGCCGTTTTTGTCCCACATGCGACCGCTATTGCGAATCATCGCAGGCATGGACGCATCTACAATCACATCGCTGGGAACGTGCAAATTGGTGATGCCTTTGTCGGAATCCACCATCGCCACATCAGGATTTTGGGCATACACTTCGGCGATTTTCGCTTCAATGGCTTGACGGGTTTCAGAATCCAATTTTTCCAATCCAGCCAACAAGTTACCAAAACCATTATTCACATTCACGCCAATTTCAGTCAGCTTGTCGCCAAATTGTTCAAACACGGGCGCGAAAAACACTTTAACCGCATGACCGAAAATAATCGGGTCGGACACTTTCATCATGGTCGCTTTCATGTGCAATGAAAACAGAATGCCTTGATTTTTCGCATCTTTTACCTGTTCCGCCAAAAACGCCAAAAGCGCTTTTTTGCTCATATAAGTTGCGTCAATAATCTCGCCAGCCAATAATTTCAAAGGCTTACGCAATTCGCTTTGTTTGCCCGATTTGTCGGTAAACACAAATTGAACGGTGGTAGGCTCTTGAACGGTAACGGATTTTTCATTATGGAAGAAATCGCCCGATGACATGGTGGCAACGTGCGATTTGCTGTCGGCAGACCATGCGCCCATGCTGTGTGGGTATTTTTTGGCGAAATTTTTCACGGCTTTGGGGGCGCGGCGGTCGGAGTTGCCTTCACGCAAAACAGGATTCACGGCTGAACCTTTAATGCGGTCGTAGCGTGCTTGAATGTCTTTTTCTGCGTCCGTTTGTGGATTGCTGGGGTAATTGGGAACAGCATAACCTTTTGATTGCAATTCAGAAATGGCTGCATTCAACTGGGGCATGGACGCGGAAATATTGGGCAATTTAATCACATTGGCTTCGGGTTGCAAAACGTATTCGCCCAACTGTGCCAATGCGTCAGGAATGCGTTGATTTTCTTGTAAAAATTCAGGGAAGTTTGCCAAAATCCGTCCTGCTAAAGAAATATCAGCTAATTCAAACGTAATATGGGCATGCTTTCCAAATGCTTGAATAATAGGTAAAAAAGATTGCGTGGCAAGCGCAGGCGCTTCATCGGTGTGGGTGTAGATGATTTGAGACATAAAAACTCCTTAGATGGTTTTGCTTTAAGTAGGGAGTCATTATAGAGGAATGATGGCTCATTGAAAGCGCTTTGGAGGATTAGTCGTTGGGTGAGTACTGGGCGAATGTTGCACGTGGGCGCTGAGCTAAATCGCGGAGGGTAGTAATGTTTTGCCAAACGTTACGCTCGGAAAAGCGCTTTGCTACCTGTTCGGCTTGTTCAAAACCATGTTCCAGCAGCAAATAACCACCCTTGTGGAGATGATGAGGAGCGTGGTCAATGAGATGGAATAAATCAGCGTAACCTTGCTGTGCAGAAACCAAAGCGCTTTGTGGCTCATGGCTTAGAGAGGTTAAATGCTCATCATCAGCTGCGATATACGGCGGATTGCTGACCACAAGATGGGCGCGTTCGTGCATTAAGGCATGAAACCAATCGCTTTCGCGAAAAAGAATATTAACGCCTAAGCGTTCGGCATTAAGCTTTGCAATGTCAAGAGCTTTCACTGATTTATCAACCGCTACCACCTGTGCTTGTGGCATTGCTCGTTTCAAGGCAAGCGCAAGAATGCCACTGCCTGTGCCAAAATCCCAAAGAATGAGTGGAGCAAAGCGCTTTGAGAGTTCTTGAGCTATTTCGATAGCTTTGAGGGCAACGGTTTCGGTGTCGGCACGAGGAATGAGGGTGGCTTCATTGACCACCACTTCAAAATCTAAGAAAGCTTGATGCCCTACCAAATAAGCCAGTGGCTCTCCTGAAATCAATCGGTTAGCGTAATCTTCGAGTTTTGCCACGCTTTGCTCAGAAAGCACGTGTTGATGGGTGCGTTGTTCGGTTTTGCTGAGATGCAAAGCGCTTTGGATTAGGGTACGCCAGTCGGCTAAATCCCATTCGGGGTGGGCAAGGCGCTTTTGGTTGAGCCAGCTTTCAAGCGTTATCATGGCAGAGAGGGTATTTAACACGAGCCTTGCGCATCGTTGTCATCGCCGTAGTACATCGTGCCGATTTTGATTTTCTCGCGCCCTTTGGATAGTCGCCATGCATTGGTATCACGCAGAGAATACACACAACCGCAATATTCCTGCATGTAGAATTTCTCACGTTTGCTGATTTCAATCATTCGTGCAGAACCACCGCCTTTGCGCCAGTTGTATGTCCAATAAATCACATCAGGATAACGAGCAGCAGCTCGTTCGCCACAACCGTTGATTTGTTCCATATTTTTCCAGCGCGAAATGCCAAGCGAGCTGGTGAAGACAGGGAAGCCATTTTCGTGGGCATATTGAGCGGTTTTTTCAAAGCGCATATCAAAGCACATGGTGCAACGTTTGCCACGTTCAGGTTCCCATTCCATGCCTTTAGCGCGTTCGAACCAGTTATCGGTGTCGTAATCGGCATCGATAAAAGGTACATTGTGCTGTTCGGCAAAGCGAATATTTTCTTCCTTACGGATTAAATACTCACGACGAGGGTGAATATTGGGGTTGTAGAAGTAGATGGTGTAATCAATACCTGAGGCTAAAAGCGCTTCCATCACTTCGCCAGAACAAGGGGCGCAGCAAGAATGGAGTAGGAGTTTTTGATGACCATTGGGGAGGGTAAGTTTTTCGCGTTCGTGAAGAGCTAACATAAAATTTAAGCGTTTAGGGGGTTGTTGAGGGAGTATCGTGAACAGAGCCTGTAGGGGCATTGTAGTAATCAGCTTGGGATTCTAAGGGTTTGCGTGAGGTGAATAACTCATGGGCAATGGGGCAGGGTTCGTGTTCGCTGAAGAGGTATGTATTGCCTTGATAGAGTAAAGCACCACTACAAGGGCTACCTGAGGTCAAAGCGCTTTCTGGCGCTGAGTGAGCTGTTTCAGGAGATAAGGATAATGAGGCATGGTCTGCAGGATTGGGAGGAGGCGTAAGTGTTTCAACAGGCAAAGGCGGTGGCACATTTTTGGCACTAACGCGGCTACAAGAGCGGAACTTTCCTCGATTGTCTTCATCAACAAAGACCATATTCTGCCCATCATAGCAACGATAAATCGAGCTAGTTTCAGAGCTGATGGTTTGATGGCTGCTTCCGCCTAAATGACGAGTCATATTTTTGGACTGCCTTTGATGTTTTTCCACAATATGTGAGCTACTGTCGCCACTGTAGAGTTTCTTGCGACCATCAGAGCCATCGGCGTATTGCAAGTTGCCTGCACCTTGTAGAATTATTTCTTGTTGCGCCAAAGCGCTTTGGCTTAGGAGCAAAACCGAGCATATCAGCAAACGAAGCATCATATTTCCTTTTGGTTAGGCGTATTGCCCAAAGCGCTGTGAATTTAGACTTTGAGAAGTTGGAATCAAAGCGCTTTAGGTCGGTATTTGGGATTAAATTTTGCTGAAAATCAGCGTAGCATTGGTGCCACCAAAGCCAAAGCTATTGCTCATCACAGCGTGGAGTTCTTGAGCTTTGTTTTCACGCAAAATAGGTAAACCTTCTGCATCAGGGTCAAGGGTTTCGATGTTGGCGCTGGCAATCAATAAATTATTTTGCAACATCAATAAGCTGTAAACTGCTTCATTGGAGCCAGCAGCGCCCAAGCCGTGTCCTGATAGGGATTTGGTAGAGCTGATGTAGGGAATGGTTTGGTCTTTGAAGGTTTCGCGGATAGCGCCGAGTTCTTTGGTATCACCAACAGGGGTAGAGGTGCCGTGTGCGTTGATGTAATCGATGGTGCCTGTGTGGGTACTCATCGCCATTTGCATACAACGCATCGCTCCTTCACCACTGGGGGCGACCATATCGTAGCCATCAGAGGTTGCGCCGTAGCCTGTGAGTTCGGCGATAATCGTTGCGCCACGAGCTTTGGCGTGTTCATACTCTTCCAACACCAAAACTGAGCCACCACCTGAAATCACAAAGCCATCACGGTTGGCATCATAGGCGCGAGAAGCGCTTTGGGGATTATCGTTGTATTGGGTGGATAATGCGCCCATGGCGTCAAATTGGCAGGAGAGTGTCCAATGTACTTCCTCACCTCCACCTGCAAAAACAATATCTTGCTTGCCCATTTGAATCAGTTCTGCTGCATGACCAATGCAGTGCGCGGACGTTGAACAAGCGGAGCTGATGGAATAGTTTACACCTTTGATTTTGAAAGGTGTTGCAAGGCATGCACTGGTAGTAGAACCCATCGTTTTGGTCACGGCATAAGGCCCAATGCGCTTGACACCACTCTCACGCAGAGTATCTGCGCATTCAACTTGCGCCGAAGGCGTTGCCCCACCTGTGCCAATCACCAAACCTGTGCGGAAATTGGAAACCATCTCTGGGCTTAAGCCTGCCATTTCAATGGCTTCTTTCATCGCAATGTAGGCATAAGCGGCGGCGTTACCCATGAAGCGATAGACTTTACGGTCAATATGTTCTTTAGGGTCAAGCAAAATGCTGCCTTCCACATGAGAACGCATGCCCAGTTCTTGGTATTTTTCTGAAAAACGAATGCCTGATTTAAGCGCTTTGAGCGATTCCCATACCTCTTGGGTGTTATTGCCTAAGCTTGACACAATCCCCATGCCTGTGACCACAACGCGTTTCATAGCTATCTCCTTGTAATGATTAGAAATCGTCTGTGCTGGTGAACAAACCTACTTTTAGGTCAGTGCCTGTGTAAATTTCACGACCATCAACAGACATGCTGGCATCAGCAATGCCCAGAACCAATTGACGCATGATGGTTCGCTTCATGTGAATGTGATAAGTGATTTTTTTGTGTTTGGGTAAGACTTGTCCTGTAAATTTGACCTCACCGCAGCCTAAAGCGCGTCCGCGCCCCTTGCCACCTGACCAGCCCAAGAAAAAGCCCACCAATTGCCACATCGCATCTAAGCCTAAGCAGCCTGGCATGACAGGGTCGCCTTCGAAATGGCAACCAAAGAACCAAAGCTCAGGGTTAATATCAAGCTCAGCGATAATTTCGCCTTTGCCATATTTGCCGCCATCTGCCGTGATAGAAATAATACGGTCAACCATCAGCATATTGGGTAAAGGTAATTGGGCATTACCTGCGCCAAACATTTCCGCGCGTGCGCAGGAGAGTAATTCTTCTTTGGTGTAACTGGCTTGTGGAGTATGACTCATGATAATTCCTTAACAAATATTAAAGGGGCTATTGTGACAAAGCGCTTTGGGGTTGTGCAAATGATTCTTGCGTCAGCGAGGTTGATTGGGCGTATTGCGCCAAAGCGCTTTGGTATTGTTCGCTTAGTTTAGAGTCTTTTTTGTAGACATCTTGAAACTGATGAATCTGCTGACCTTCTTCAGGGTTATTGCTCATGGTCCAGTAAACCAAATAAATCGGCACAGGTTCGATATTGATGTAGCTCTCAGGCTTAAGGGGTTTGCCTGTTTTGGGTGATATGCCACTCATGTATTTGGTCACGCCATCTTTATTGACTTTGCCACGCAACAGCAATTGTGCAAATTTTTCTGGTTTATCAATACGAACACAGCCTGAACTGGCAGCCTTGCCCCATTTTCTGCCTGATGGATCGGTATCATGTAAATAAATAGCGTGTTTGTTTGGGAATAAGAACTTCACGCGCCCCAAAGGATTGTTGGGGCCAGGTGGCATTCTGAGCGAATAGCCTTGTGGGATTTGTCCGCCAAATTCGCTGGGTTTCACTACTTTGCCACCAGGTGCGATTAAATCGTAAGCATCAGAAACGCCTGTGGCGCGTTTGTCTTTCAAAATGGTGGGGGGGACTGTCCAAGTTGGAGCAAAGGCTAAAGTTCTCATGGCATCAACAAAAGCAGGCGTTTCGCGTTCCTCACGACCAATAACCGTTTTTTCATTAAAAATCACAGCATTGTCTTCATACATTTTCACGCGATAGCTTGGAATATTGACCAAAATATATTTATCCCCCAGCTCTTGGGGCAACCAACGTTGGCGTTCCATATTGATGGCGATCATTTCGGGCGAAAGCGCTTTGTTTGGCTTTTGGTTGCCGTTTAATTTTTCACGCGTTCCTTTGCCGACAATGCCATCAGCGCCCAGTTTGTGTTTTTTCTGATAAGCCATAACGTGTTTTTTAAGTGACTCATCAAAATAATCACTGTCGGCAGGTAAGCCTAATTTTTCTCGTAAAATCAGAACTTCTGGGTGGGTAGTGCCAAATTTTAAAAGCTCGGTTAAAAGCGCTTTGTTTGGCTCAGATGAAGAATTGCCTTTGGCGCGTTTGTATTCGGCTTTTAAAGCTTGATAACGAGGGTTACTGGCGTTTAGTTGTTCTAAGGTTTCAGGAATTTTGGTTTCGTTGGCAGCTGTGACTAACAAAGCGCTTAAAGCGTCATGATGAAGAGCTGTTTTATCGGTATTCCATTCTTTTTGCGTCACATTTGGGCTAACCAAGCCGTTTGCCAAATCGCGAGCTAAGGTTAAAAAAGCATCGGTCAGTAGAATTTCAACCGCAACGCTATCGTTGGTAAAAGCTTGGGGGTTGGTGTAGATGGCTTCAATCCAATCGGCATGATAACGAGCCACAGGCAAAGCATCGTTGTGTGCACTTTGTACGGCGGTATGAATTTCCATTAAAGCGTGGGGTAGGAGGTCTTGTGTCCACAGTAAAGGATAATCTTGTTGTAAGTAAAAAGTTTGCACTAACTCTGGGCTGCGCAAAGTAACTTCCTGATTCTGTAGCCAAAGCGTTTTTGGTTCTGAGAGTAAGGTGTTTTTGAGCGTATCACGCAAGGGGTGATTACTGGGGCGGAATTTGGCATCAATGGTGGGAATGTAGACCACAGGAGCAAGCTCTTCAGGCAAAGCGCTTTGAGAGGCTTTGGGGAGATTGTCTTCTAAAACAGGTGGTACTGCATCGGCATCGATGTTCAGTGTTTGAGTGATGGGGGAGGATTGAGCGTGGCAATAGGAAGCAAGGAGCGCGAGGGCGATGAGTTTTTTGGCGTGTAACATAGATTTCCTTGTGGTGGCAGTCGCCACGAATCATAAAAACATCGGTATTGTAGGGAAAATACCAATGATTGACTAGATTGTAGCAGGATTACAACAGATTAACCCAATTGAGCTTCAAAGCGCTTTGACATGATGAATTAAGGCTATAATGAATCCTTCCCAGCATATAAGATTAAGGTTTGATATGGCGCTGATTCTCACCAAAGCAAAACCCGCTCCCTTTTCCAGACATCTCGCAAGTATTGTTTATGACAGCATGCTGATGATGGCGGTTTGGGTTGTGGTGGGGTTTATCTTCGTGGCTATCAATCGTGGCGAGGCAATTGCGCCACAAAGTACTTTGCATTACGGGTTTCAAAGCGCTTTGCTTTTAGCGTGGGCAGGTTTTTTGGGGTATTTTTGGAGTGCGCAGGGGCAGACGTTGGGCATGCGAGCATGGCGGTTGGTGGTGAGTGATGGAGAAGGGCGAGCACTTTCAAAAGCTCTTGCTATCAAGCGCTTTGCTTGGCTAATCTTAACCTGCTTACCGCTGGGTTTTGGCTTTTTCTGGCGACTGTTGGATAGCCGTAAGCTGACGTTGTACGATCGCCTGTCTCATACTCGCCTTTGGCTGGTGGAGAAAAATCCCTACTAATCTCAATTGATTGAATCCATTCATAAGGAAACTTTATGTTCGAAAATATTACCCATCTCCCTGATGACCCCATTTTGAAACTCTCACAACTCTATAAAGAAGATACGCGAGCCTTAAAGGTTGATGTGGGTGTGGGAATTTTCCAAAACGAGCAGGGGGAAACGCCTGTTTTACGCGCCGTTAAAGCAGCAGAAAAGCATTTGTTGGAAACGGAAGAGAGTAAAAAATATGTTGGGCTGATGGGCAATGGGGTCTTTAATCAGGTGATGGTGGATTTGGTCTTGGGTCAGGCGGTTGAAAAATCACGCGTTCGAGCTATTCAAGCCACAGCAGGCACAGGCGCAGTGCGTTTGATTGCCGAAGTTTTGCATCATTTAACGCCCACAAAGCGCTTACACGTTTCCAACCCTACTTGGGGCAACCACAAAGCCATTTTTGCTGCTGCTGGCTTTAAGGCTGAGGATTATCCGTATTACGACAATGAGAAAAGTGTTGTCAATCGCGAAGGATTTTTCAAAGCGCTTGAAGGCTTTGGGAAAGATGATTTGGTGTTGTTGCATGGTTGCTGCCACAACCCCAGTGGCGCGGATTTATCGCCAGCAGATTGGGATAGAGTGGCTGAAATTGCAGCGCGTAAAGGCTGGTTGCCGTTGGTGGATTTAGCCTACTTGGGCTTTGGGGAAAGCTTGGAAGCTGATGCCTATGGTGTGCGAAAACTGGCGGAGAGTGTTGAGCATTTGCTGATTGCCGTTTCAGGCTCTAAAAATTTCGGACTCTATCGCGAACGCGTTGGCTCCGTGATTATGTTGGCAAAAGACGAAAAAACCGTAAGCGCTTTGCAAAGCCATTTTGGAGCGGTCAGCCGAGCAATGGTTTCTATGCCACCAAGTCATGGTGCATCGATTGTTGCAACCATCTTAACCAACCCAAGCTTACGCGCTGATTGGGAACAAGAATTGCAAGAAATGTGTGGCTACATTCACTTGCGCCGTCAACAATTACAAAGCGCTTTGACCCAAAAAGCGGGCGGCGATTGGAGCTTCATTACTGATGTGCATCGCGGTATGTTCACGCTCCTCAATCTGGGAACTGAACGCGTTAATCGTTTGCGTGAAGAGTTCGCCATTTATATGGTTGGCACTGGGCGCATCAATATCGCAGGTATGAAATCTGAACATGATGTGAATTATCTCGCCGAATCTGTCGCGAAAGTTTTGTAAAAGCGCTTTGGGAGTATAGTATTGTTTATTTGGGGGACGCTGTCCCCCAAGCCCCCTGCAAGGGGTGTTACACCCCTTGACCCCAGAGCATTAAAAAGTAAAACCCCCACGCAAAACAAAGTTTTGGTGGGGGTTTTACTTTTTAAAATACTTTGCGGGGTGCAGGGGCATCATGCCCCTGCTGGGAGTTCGAGGGCAACGCCCTCGAATGAAGAATATGACACAACGATACTCCCAAAGCGCTTTGGCAAAAAAAATCCCCCGAGAGTATCGGGGGGAATCATCATGAGGCAATGTGACAGATAGCATTAGCTGTTCTATCGGAGTTAATAATAATTCCTATTGGCACTTTAATCAAGACCTATTTTGTACTTTTTATGCACTCAGTTGTTTTTCATACTATTTTATCCGTGAACTTCGCGGAAGAGGGTTTCTTTAGCGGAAACATCAGCATGATAAGATGAGCGAACTAAAGGTCCAGAGGCGACATGAGCAAAGCCCATTTTCAAGCCTTCATCGCGGAAAAAGTCAAATTCTTCAGGAGTGTAGTAGCGTTTGACAGGTAAATGATGCACGGAAGGCTGTAGATATTGTCCAACGGTGAGCATTTGCACACCATAACGGCGTAAATCTGCCATCACGCCCAAAATCTCTTCAGGCTCTTCTCCTAAGCCAACCATCAAGCCTGATTTGGTAATGACAGGTTTTTTCGCACGTTTTTTGTATTCCTGTAGCAAAATAAGAGAATGTTCATAATTAGCGCCAGGTCGAACTTCTTCATACAAGCGCTTTACCGTTTCCATGTTGTGGTTGAAAATGTCAGGCGGTGTGTGTTGCAGAATATCCAGAGCTTTTTCCATTCTGCCACGAAAATCAGGGGTTAGAATTTCAATACTCATTTTGGGAGAGCGACGGCGGATTTCGCGAATGCAAGCGGCAAAATGAGAAGCTCCGCCATCAATCAAATCATCGCGGTCTACCGAAGTAATCACCACATGATGCAAGCCTAAATTGCCAACGGTTTCTGCCAAGTGAATGGGTTCATTGGTGTCAAGCGGATTAGGGCGACCGTGTCCCACATCGCAGAAGGGGCATCGCCGTGTGCAAATATCGCCCATAATCATGAATGATGCTGTGCCATGACGGAAACAATCGCCCAAGTTAGGACAAGAAGCTTCCTCACAAACGCTGTGCAATTTCTGCTCACGCATCATGCCTTTTAACCGTTGCACTTCGGGGCCGCCTGGAAATTGGGCGCGAATCCATGAAGGTTTACGCAAACGTTCTTGGCTTGGGCGTTCTGCTTGTTCGGGAATTTGGCGCATTTTGTCCGCCCCTTTCTTCTTCACGCCCATCGCTTTGGGGCGTGAGGGGCGGTTGGCTTCTTGTTCGGCTGTTTTTTCACGGCTGATGGCATCAGCACGCGCTTGGTATTCATTCAACAAAGCTTCAGTTTCAGCGGACAAAGCGCTTTGCTTTAAATCCACTTTAGGGCGATTTTGAGCAGCAGCAAAGGCATTAAGTAATTTGTCACGCTCACTGGTAGTAGGAGCTTGGGTATTGGAATCTTGATTGGGGCGATAGATGATGGGTTGGCTCATGATGATTCTTATGGGTTAGGTGGAAAGGGAAAAGCGCTTTGATGATGGAAGGAAACCTCAGCGAGGCGCTGGCGCTGGTTTTACATAAGGGCGTTTGGGCGCACACAAACTCAAAAGCGCTTTTTCCTCTTCAGGCTCTAAGTTACGGAATTTACCTGCGGCTAAGGGTTTAGGTAAAACAATATTGCCAAATCGAATCCGTTTTAAACGACTCACTTGGCAACCTACAGCTTCCCATAGGCGGCGCACTTCACGGTTGCGACCTTCTTTTAAGGTAACGCTGAAATAGCGATTGTATTGGGTGTCATCTTCATGCATTTGTTGCAGGGGGATAATGTCATCGAATTTGGCAAGACCATCGTCCAGCATCACGCCAGCGCGTAAGGCTTGTAATGTTTCTTCGGTCACATTGCCAGCAACGCGTACCCAATATTCACGCTCGATTTCGGAGCTAGGGTGGGTGAGTTTATTAACCAGTTCGCCATCGTTGGTGAACAGCAAAAGCCCAGCAGTGTTGATATCCAAGCGACCAATGCTCAGCCATTTGCCTTGACGTAAGCGTGGAAGAGATTGGAAGACAGTGCGTCTGCCTTCAGGGTCTTTGTAGGTGACAATTTCGCCCACAGGCTTGTGATACATCAGAATACGGCGTGGCTCTTCACGCTCAGAAATGCGCAAAGGGCGGTCATCGAGGCTAAAGCGCTCTGTGCCGCTGACTTTCTGACCAAGCTCGGCGATTTTGCCATTGATGCGCAAGCGCTTTGCACTAATCCAGCCTTCGATTTCGCGGCGTGAGCCAAGACCTTGAGCGGCGAGGTATTTTTGTACGCGTTCTAATTCCATGAGGTGTCCTTATGATGATGGGGTTTCAGGCTCTGGGGGAGCGAAAAGATTGTCTGATGAAGGTTCAGGGGCGGTGAGTTGTGGGTTGGAAAGTGGGGGTAAATCGAGGGGGCTTTTGAGAGAGAAATCGTCTAAAAAGCGCTTTGTGGTGGCGAGTAAATCAGGGCGCCCCACCGTCTCTTTTTGACCAATCACCTCAATCCAATCCAAATCAAAGAGTTGCTTGTAAACGCCACTGCTGGTGCTAACGCCACGCACTTGGTCAATCTGCGCACGGGTGACAGGCTGATGGTAGGCGATAAAGGCGAGCGTTTCCCAAAAGGCGCGAGAGTAGCGCGTGGGTTGGGCATCGGTTAGGGCGATAATATCTTGATGGTACTCTTCGCGCAGCTGCAAACGCCAGCCACTCGCCACTTGTTTGACTTCCATCGCGCGGCTTTCGTAATCCTGTTTCAATTCCAACATAGAAACCGCCACCTCATCAACGCTCACACCAAGCGCTTTGGCAAGGTTTTCCAAGCTGATGGCAGTATCTCGGGTGAATAAAATGGCTTCAATACGGCGAATGAGAGGGTTATCGCTCATCAAAATTCCTTCACAAATAGCATTTCATCGATAAAAGCCATTATAACGGAAAGGAGCCAGAGAGATGCCAAAGCGCTTTGGGAGGCGGTGGAATTTCAGTAAAATGAGATGATGAATTTTTAGATAACTTTAAACCGTTCTTAGGAAACTCCATGAATTTCACGCCCGAAACCATTCAACAGCTTGCCCCTGATGCTTCCTCTTATAGCTCTGCCAAAGGTTTGCTGAAAGAATCATTGTGGAGCCAAAGCGCTTTATACACTTTGGCTGATGGCTTGGCGATTTCGGGCTTGTGTCAGGGCAGTGGGAAAAATCCTTATCAAGTGGTGATTGACTTGCGTGAACCTGCATTCAAATGTTCTTGCCCAAGTCGGAAGTTTCCGTGTAAGCATGGTTTGGCGTTGCTGCTGCGTTACAGTCAAAGCGCTTTGGCTTTTGGTGAACAGGAGATGCCCGATTGGGTAGAAGCATGGCTGGATAAACGTCAGCAAAAGCAAGCCAAAGCCGAACAAGCTTCTGAAGCTAAGCCTAAAGTGGTGAAAAAGCCAAGCCAAGTTTCTGCCAAGCGTTTGGACAATGCCTTAGCTGGGGTGGAATCGTTGATGATGTGGTTGGAAGATGTGATACGTTCAGGCTTGATGGGCTTTCAGGCTGAGCAGGCACTGGAGATGGCAAAACGCATGATTGATGCGCAAATTTCAGGTCTTGCGGGGCAATTGCAGCATTTGGTTTGGGAGTATCAAGGCGATGGTAACCGCGAACATTTGTTCCAACGCCTAAGCGCTTTGTATAGCCTTTGTGTGATGTTTAAACGGCGCGAACAACTAAGTACAGCATGGCAGGCGGAAGTAGATATGCGTTTGGGCTTTACGGTGAGCAAAGAAGAGATTCTGGCGCGTGAAGGGGTATGGGATACTTGGCATTGTGTGGGGATAACTCGCCAGATTTTAGAGCGAGGGCATAGTGAGTTTTACTGGCTTTATGGTGAAAAAACAAAGCGCTTTGCCTTTTTGATGGAATTTGTGATGGCGGGCAAAATGCATCAAGTGCCTGCGATTTTGGGTGGGAAGTATGAAGGAGAGCTTTGTTTTTACTCAGGTGTTCGTCAATATCGAGCTTTGCCCAAAAGCTGGACATTAAAAGGCAAGGCATCGCCAACAGGGGCGCTGGATTTGGAGACGGCGTGGGCGGAGGTGCAAAGCGCTTTGGTGGAAAATCCTTTATTAACGAAGATACCTATGCTGATTAAAGATTTGCGTTTTTCGGTGCAGCATTCGGTTTGGTATTTGATGAATGAAAACCATCTCTTGCCTATCGTGATAACCGAAGAGCAAAAATTACGCTTGTTGAGCGAATTTCCTATGCAACCTTTCCAAGCAGCCGTTCTTTATGATGTGGAGAATCAGCAATATCAGTTACTTTATCTTTATGGGGAATAGAATGATGAAAAAATGGGCGCTTATGGTTTTGATGTTGATGAGTCAAATGGCTTTGGCAAAAGATATGTTTTTTGAATGGGAAAATATAAGTGACGTTATTTATGAAGCGCCCTCTTATCATGCCTTTTATGAGTGGTGTCATGAAGATATGATGGATAGGGAAATTTTTGGTTATGAAATCTATCGTATGAAGAGTAATCGCCCTCTGATTGATAAAGTTGTTAATCAAGATATTTTGACGCGTGAAGCATTGCTTAACATGATAGAAGAAGGATTTAAAACCGCAGTTCAAGAAATGGAGCAGGAGAAAAAACTAGGTAATGAAATCAATCGACTGATGTGGTGTGGTCAAGCACATCATATAAAGCCTCGTTATCTTGGGCACACTCAAAATCGAGAGCAAATTGCAGTTGATTGGTATACTTATTCAGGTGGCGCACATGGATTGGGAGGGACTACCTATTATGTATTCAGCCAAGATGATGAACTTATCAAGCTTAATGATTTGATTAAAGAAGAAAGTATGCCTGATTTGCAAAGCGCTTTGATGAAGGCTTATTTTGACGTGAAAAATATTTCCTCTGCCCAAGAATATCAAAAAGAAGAACATTGTTGTATTGAAATAAAAGCAGGAGAATCGCCAGAAGATTCGATACAAAGCGCTTTGCTGACGGATAATTTTTATTTTAATGCTTATGGTTTAAATTTTGTTTACCCACCCTATCAAATCGCGAGTTATTCTGAAGGGGAAATCACATTGACTCTTTCTTATGAAGAGCTTAAAGATTGGCTAAAATAATCCATGTAAGGTAACCCTAATGGTTAGCATAAAAAATTTGCTTAAGGTAAGCAAAATAAAAAGGTAAGGCTATGACTTCTTTTTCCACATTATTACAGCCCATAGCACAATTGGGCACGGCAAAACAAAGCGCTTTGCCCACATTGCCAGAACCCTTTCAGCCCTTTATGCAGCGTTTGCAGGGGCAGAGCTTGGAATCTATTTTGTATCAAATCAGCAGTTTAGCTTTTGCTTACGAGCAAGCTTCACAAACCTTACCGATGCGAACCGAAGCTCATCAGCCTCCCCATTTTACGCCTGATGCAACCAAGCCCACTTTGCCTGAAGAGGCGCGTGAAGTGGTTGAGGAATGGTTGAATCAATCGCATAGCGAGCCTTTGCTGCGTTTTGCTTTCATGAAAATTCATGCCTCTGGCTATGCGTTGCCATCTTCTATCCTGATGAAATTGTTTCAAAAAGATAGGATTGGATTGTGCCAATCGCTTCATCAAAGCGCTTTTGGGCGTGAGCTTTTGGGCGCACACGGTGAATTTATAGGCAAGCATATGGGATTTTGGGATTCTGGTGAAAATCAAAAGGATACTGACGAATCGTTTGATTTTTCATTGGAAACAACAGCCAACCGTGCGGCTTGGCTATCGCTGATGCGCCAAAAGAACCCTGTTTTGGCGCGTGAGGCGGTTCAGCAATCGTGGAAGAGCGATGGGGCTGATGTGCGTGAACGATGGTTGAAAAGCTTTGAAGTTGGCTTATCGCTTGATGATGAGGCGTTTTTGCAAAGCGCTTTGGAGAAAGACCGTAGTCAGCGTGTGCGCGAAGTGGCGATGGATTTATTGGAGCGATTGCCCAGTATGCACAGCAAACGTTTAGAAGAATGGTGGGTAGCGCGTGTCTCTTATCGTGATAACACATGGCATTACACTCCCCAACCCTTTGAAGCTGAAATGAAAAAGCTAGGGTTTGAAGCGATAAGCTCGCAGAAAAGAGAAAGTGACGATAACTTTATTTTGCGCCAATTGATGTTGCGATTGCGCCCTGAATTTTATGCACAATGGCTTGGCGTTGATGAGGAAAGTGCGATCAAAATTTTGTTGAACAACCCACCTGTGAAAGGGCTTGAATTGCGTGATGCGGTGCAACATTGGGGAAAACGATTCCCCACCGCAGCGGTTATCAAAGCGCTTTTATCGAAAGAAATTGACGAGAGAAATAGCGAGTTATTGGGCTATTTGTCAGTGGAAGATAAGGAAGATGTTATGCGCGGGGCGGTTTATAAAAGTAGTGGTTTCAAGGCGTTGAATGAGTCAGAATCAAACGATTCGGTTGGGGTTACTGTGCGATTAAGCCGAACTTTATCTTTGCCTGTAGAGCAAAAAGACGAGTGGCAAACATGGGGGCAAGAATATACCCAATTCGTGTTCAATCTCATCAAGAATTACTATTATTGGGGCGAATATGAGCTGTTTCCAATGATTGTGCATTTGCCTACTGATGAATCAACGGAACAGGTATTTCAATACCTATGTGCGAAGAAAGCACCGCAAAAACCTTATCTTTCTGTTTTTAAACAGAAACAGAAATTTCTCAAAGCGCTTTGTGCTGTTTAATTTTTAGGAGTTTTTTATGTCTGAACTGTTACGCCAACATGCCGAACAACAATTTGCCACAGAGCTGGAAGCCTTAGCCCAACAAGATACCCAAGCCAAGCCAGCCCGATGGAAACTCTCGCCGCAAGCGGTGGTGCAATATTTGATGGGAGGCAAGTTGAAAAATGGCTTTGAGATTAGCCCCAAATACATAGGCAATCGCCGTTTGATGGAAATTGCGGTTGCGACCCTTGCAACCGATCGCGCTTTGTTGCTTTACGGCTTGCCTGGTACGGCGAAGAGTTGGGTAAGTGAGCATTTGGCAGCGGCGATCACAGGTGATAGCACTTTGGTGATACAAGGCACAGCAGGCACCAGCGAAGAGGCTATCCGTTATGGTTGGAATTACGCGGAATTGCTTGCCAAAGGCCCTAGCCAAAGCGCTTTGGTAGAAACGCCGATGATGCGTGCGATGAAAGAAGGCAAGATTGCGCGTATTGAAGAATTAACGCGTATTGGCGCTGATGTACAAGATACATTAATCACGATTTTATCGGAGAAAACCATGCCTATTCCTGAGTTGAATACCGAAGTGCAAGCCGTACGAGGATTCAATGTCATTGCAACGGCAAACAATCGTGATAAAGGCGTGAATGAATTATCAAGCGCTTTGAAACGCCGTTTTAACACCGTTATCTTACCCTTGCCTGCGAGTTTGAAAGAAGAAGTGGAGATTGTACGCTCACGGGTTGAGAGTTTTGAAAACAGCTTGGGGCTGGATAAGCAATCGCCAGCGAGTGAAGAAATTGAGCGCGTGGTGACCATTTTCCGAGAATTGCGTTCTGGCGTGACGGTGGATAAGAAAAGCAAGCTGAAGGTTCCCAGTGGCACATTAAGCACGGCGGAGGCTATTTCTGTCATGAACAACGGCTTAACGCTTTCCAGCTTTTTCGGCGATGGCGAACTCAAAGCCCATGATTTGATTTCTGGCTTGATGGGAGCGGTGGTGAAAGATCCTGTGGCGGATAAAGTGGTGTGGCAGGAGTATTTGGAAACGGTGGTGAAAAATCGCGAGGGCTGGCAGGATTTGTATCGCGCGAGTCGTGATGTGTTGTGATGCTGGGGCTTGCCGTTTGAGGGGATTGAGATGATAAAGCTTTTTCCGATACGCCATCATGGAGTCGGCAGCAGCAAAGCGCTTTGTGTGGCGCTGGAGACCTTTAAGCCTGATTGTGTGTTGATTGAGGGGCCACCAGAAGGCAATGATTTGGTGGAGTATGTGGTACATGAGGAGATGAAGCCACCTGTGGCATTGTTGGCTTATGCGGTGGATAAGCCAGAATCGGCGGTGTTTTATCCTTTTGCCCTTTATTCTCCTGAGTGGCAAGCTTTGTGTTACGGCGTAAAACAAGGCATTCCTACGCGATTTTTTGATTTGCCACTGGCTTATCAGTTTGAAGATGAATGGCGTGATGAAAGCCAAGCCTGCGAACAAAGCGCTTTGTCAGATGATGTGCATTCTCCTCTTGATGATTTCGCTCTTGTGGCAGGATTTGATGATGGAGCGACATGGTGGGACACGGTGATAGAAGAGCGTGGCGAGGATTGCTTTGAGGCTATTGTGGAGGCAATAAGCGCTTTGCGTGAACACTATCCTACCTCTAAGCGTGATGCCAAGCGCGAAGCCTATATGCGTTTACAAATTCGTGCGGCGGAGAAAGAAGGGTTTGAACGGATAGCGGTGGTGTGTGGTGCTTGGCATGCGCCTGCTTTGTTGGCGAAAGTGAGTAAGAAAGAAGACGAGGCATATTTCAAGGGCATGAGCAAGGCGAAAGTCAGTTGTACTTGGATTAACTGGACAAACTCGCGCTTATCTCAGCAAAGTGGTTATGGTGCAGGTATTGATGCTCCTCATTATTACGAATATCAATGGCAATACCCTGATGACAATGGCTTGCTATGGGTATTAGAGATGGCGCAACTTTTGAGAGCAAAGCGCTTTGAGGTTTCGGCAGCACATGTTATGGAAATTTGGCGATTATCCTCGATGATGGCTAAATTGCGAGGGTTGGCAAAGCCTCAATTGGGAGATTATTTGGAGTCGCTGAAATCTATCGTTTCGATGGGCGATGAAAGCGCTTTGGCAGTGATACGTGAGGATTTGCTGGTAGGCAACAGTATGGGGCATGTCCCTGATTCAGTGCCAAAATTGCCGTTGTTGTGGGATTTGGAGCAGGCTCATAAACGCTTGCGTTTGCCGCTTACTGCTGAGGTGAAAACCTTGAAGCTTGATTTGCGTAAACCATTGGATTTAGAGCGAAGTATCTTTCTGCATCGCTTGCATTTGCTGGGGATAAACTGGGGGCATCAAACGCAAGTCGGCGGTCGTGGCACTTTTGCAGAGGCTTGGGAATTGCATTATCAGCCTGAATACCATATTCAGGCGGCGGAAAAAGCCATTTACGGCACAACGCTAGCTGAAGCTTGTCAGCATTATTTACAAGAACAGATGAAACAAGCTTCATTGGCGAAGTTAAGCGCTTTGTTGCCCCAAGTGTTGCCTGCCGATTTGCCACAGGTTTTGGCATCTTTGAGCCAGCGGATTATGGAACAATCGGCTAGCACACAGGATATTCTGCAGATGCTATCCAGCTTACCTGCTTTGTGTGAGGGCTTGCGTTATGGTTCGGTGCGTGATGGCATCGATGGGCTGAAGTCAGAGGGGAAAGTGGCTGATGGAGGATTGTGGCAAGTTTTGGAAACGTTGGTGATACGGATTGAAGTGGGCATGGTTTTGGGTTGTAGTCAGATTGATGACGATAGTGCCAAAGCGCTTTTCCAAGCATTTCGCCAAGCCCATTATGCTTTGGTGCAACTGGCTGATGAGGGCTTATTGTCACGTTTTCATCATGGGCTTTTGACGCTGATTGAGCATCAAACGGTTCACCCTATGTTATCTGGCTTGGCAGCAAGGATAGGCTTTGAGCAAAGCGCTTTGAGCGAGGAGGAAATGGCATGGTTATTTTCTCAATCTTTATCGGCGAGTCGGGTGGCGAATGATGTTGCTTTGTGGTTGGAAGGGTTTTTGTTTGAATCTGGCACGATACTTTTGTTGTACGAAGCGCTTTGGTCACTGGTGTTTAATTGGGTAGAAGAGCTTGATGATGAAAGGTTCATGGAGATTTTGCCTCTGTTGCGCCGAACTTTCTCAAGCTTTGAATTTGGCGAGAGACGGCAGATTGGTGAGAAAGTCAAACAGCCTATCAAGCCATTGGCAACGCCTTCTCATACCACCTTCACGCCAAGTCCAACAGGGCAAAGCGCTTTGATGACGATGGCAGATTTGTTGGGTTTACAAGCGGAGGCGTTATGAATACGAATACCCGTTGGCGATTGATTCTGGGCAACGAAGGTGAGGGGCTGGCAAAGTTAGAAGAACGCGAACTAAGGCTGGATAACGCATTAAACGCTTTGTATGACCCCAAGCCGAAGAGTAAGGGGGGATTGGGAGCATCAGCGCCAAAAGTGGCTGGGTGGCTTTCGGATATTCGCGAATTTTTTCCGCAGTCTGTGGTGCAGGTGATGCAAAAAGATGCTGTGCAACGGCTGAACTTAACGCAACTTTTAACCGAAAAGGAGATGCTGGAAACGGTGGTTCCTGATGTGCATTTGGTCGCGACTTTGATGAGCTTAAGCGGCATGATTCCTAAAAAGAACAAGGATTTGGCGCGATTGATTGTGGAGAAAGTGGTCAAAGAGCTGATGCAGAAGCTGGAGCAACCTTTGCAGCAAGCGGTGTTGGGGGCACTCAATCGTGGTGTTCGCACGCGTAATCCTCGTCATCAAGAAATCGATTGGCACAGCACTATTCTGAAAAACCTCAAGCATTACCAGCCTGATTATCAAACCATTATCCCTGAAACCCGCATTGGCTTTGGGCGCAAACGCAAAGCGCTTCGTGAGGTGATTTTATGCCTTGATCAAAGTGGCTCTATGGGAACTTCGGTAGTGTATTCTGGGGTTTTTGGAGCGGTTTTGGCATCGTTGCCGAGTTTAAATACGAAGATGGTGGTGTTTGATACGGCGGTGGTGGATTTGAGTGAACAAATGCAAGACCCTGTGGATTTGTTGTTCGGCGTGCAATTAGGCGGTGGCACGGATATTCATCGTGCCTTGCGTTATTGCAGTGAGCAAATCACGCGCCCCAATGATACCACTTTGATTTTGGTGACTGATTTATACGAAGGCGGCGATGAGCGGAAGATGCGCGAGAAAATGGCGGAATTGGTTCACTCTGGCGTGCAGCTGATTGTTTTGCTGGCGCTGAATGATGATGGTGCGCCGAGTTACGATAAGGGCAATGCACAGTTTTTGGCGGATTTGGGTGTGCCGTGTTTTGCGTGTACGCCTGATAAATTCCCTGATTTGATGGCAGCAGCTTTGAATCGTCAGGATTTGATGGCATTTGCTCATGAGGACAAAGCGATTTGATGATTTTGCTTGACAACAAAGCGCTTTGTAGACATAATAGCCAGCCTAACGCGCCCGTAGCTCAGTGGATTAGAGTACTTGGCTACGAACCAAGCGGTCGGAGGTTCGAGTCCTTCCGGGCGCGCCATCAAATTCCAAACCCCTGTTAAAAAACAGGGGTTTTTTATTGCACTTATTTCCTTTCACTAACCAAACTTCAACCAAAGCGCTTTGTTCGCAAGGTATCATAAGCTTGGCTTAACGCCATAGCCCAACCGATTTGGGAAGCTCATAAGGTTGGTTATTTTTATATTTTGATACTAAGGAACTTTTATGTGCGGTATCGTAGGCGCAATCCGCGCCAATCAAAATGTGGTTGAATTTCT
>JAUNEA010000018.1 GCA_030525785.1 Cardiobacteriaceae bacterium | reverse complement strand
CTGAACCAGAGCCAGAACCTGAACCTGAACCTGAGCCAGAGCCTGTTGTGGTCAAAAAGCCTGAACCACCCAAGCCCAAAAAAGAAAAACCCAAAGAAAAACCGAAAAAAGAGAAGCCTAAAGAAAAGCCCAAGAAGGAAAAGCCCAAAGATAAGCCTAAAGAGCCAAAGCCTGAAATGCCACGCGAACCGATGCCTCAAGTGCCACAATTTGCGCCGCCTGCTAAGCCGATTGTTGCGCCTGTGACAGGTGTTCCATCGATAGGCAATGCGCCAAAGAGTACCAACAGCAGCGCCCAAGTTTCACAATCCTCAGGCAGACAAAGCGCTTCAGATTCAGGGGCATCTAGTATGGCAGCGTATCATCAAAGTTTGGGGCGTGCGATTTACAAAAATCGCCCACGCAATGCAAGGCAACGTGGTGTGGTGGTTGTGAGTTTTCAGATTACACCAGCAGGGGAATTTGTAGGGATTCATGTGGAGAAAGCCAGTGGCAACCCTGCGCTTGATGAGGCGGCGCTCAATGCCGTTCGTAAAACCGCGCGTTTTCACCCACCGCCGAATGGTCAAACACTCAGCATTCGCCAGCCAATTAAGTTTGATTAAAGCGCTTTTACACCGCACAATAGCATGGATTTTTTCCTGTATCGTTTAAGGAGTGATGATGTTTTCAGAATTATGGTTATTGTTGCTAAGTGCCAGCTTGGGATTTATCGTGGGATTGCAGTCGCCAGAGAATACGAAGATTGTTTCTGATTTGGAGCAGCATGAAGTGGTCGCAGAACAAAGCGCTTTGATGGAGCCTCTGCATATTTCCGCACTCAATATTCAGCCTGTGATGATTGATGAATGGAGAAATATTGATGCCAATACATTTACCAACGATTTAAGCTACACCCCAGCTGAATCTAAAGCAATTTACTACTTTGATGCCGATGGCAATACCACAGAAAGCGCTTTAGCGGGCGGATTTTATCGTGAGATTTTGGGTGTAAATGCTGAGGGGCAAACCATCGCTCAAGATTTTTACCAAGATAGCCAAACCCCACAAACAGCGCCTTTCATTTTGCGTGAAGGGTATGAGAAAAATTTCAGCACTGATGGCAATGATGGTCGCATCATTTGGTATACACCAGAAGGCAAGGTCAGTATGTTGCGTGTGTTTGAACAAGGCGAGCCAAAAGGCTGGAGCTGGCATAAGCTGGAACAGGGCGAAGTGCGTATCAATGAGGCTTCAGGCATTGTGGTTTTCTATGATACGAACGGCGAATTGTTGGCACATATCAATAGCCAAACAGGGGACTATGTCGGCTACTATCCTCATGGGCAGTCGATGTTTGTGGTGCTGGCGAACGATAAAACCGATAAAGATTACGCATGGAATGAATCAGGCGAACCTATGCCTATGGTGGCAGTGGTCGATGAAATGAAAAACCGCTATAGCTTAATCCTCAATATGCTCGAAGAATTGAGCGATGAATAAACCTCAAAGCGCTTTGCTTGAAGGGCGTTTTTCTTGACTTGGGGGTTTCACCCCCAAACCCCCATCAGGGGGAATGATTCCCCCTGAACCCCCACAAAATATTTTAAAAAGTAAAACCCCCACCAAAACTTTGTTTTGAGTGGGGGTTT
>JAUNEA010000008.1 GCA_030525785.1 Cardiobacteriaceae bacterium | reverse complement strand
TTTTTCTAACAATAGCCCAACTCCTATACTCCATTATCTTCAATAAGTGGGTTTTTACCTCTCTTTTTCTCACTCCACCTGCCATTTTCCTTTTTTTCATCTTAAAAACTGTGTTACTTTCCTCTTTACGGTGCTTAAGAAGCGCTTGTGAATGCTTGAAACCAGAGCCTTTACGACTTTTCACGCACCTTATTTACCTCCTTTCTTTCCCTCTTACTTTGGAGAATGACATGGCAGAATCCTCACCCTATTCCAGCTGGGTTTATCGCTTACTCACCTATATAGAACGAGCTGGTAACAAGCTTCCCGACCCTGTTTTCATCTTCATGGGGCTATGCGCCCTAATTTTAGTAGCCTCTTGGCTAAGCGCTTTGGCTGGCGTTTCAGCCGTCAATCCTGCTACCAACGAAACCATCTATGCCATCAATCTTCTCAATAGTGCCAACATTTCTCGCATTATCGAAGAAGCCATCAAAAACTTTGCCAGTTTCCCACCGCTAGGCGTAGTACTAGGAGCGATGATAGGCATTGGTGTAGCAGAAAAATCAGGCTGGTTTGAAGCCTTGATGAAATATGCTATGCAACGTGCCCCACGCCATCTCATGATCCCTATCCTTGCCTTCATTGGCGTGATGGGCAATATGGCTGCTGATGCGGCAATTATCGTGTTACCCCCTATTGCAGCCATGCTGTTTACACGCATGGGTTATCACCCTATTGCAGGGCTTGTTTGCGCTTATGCAGCAACACTTGGTGGCTTTGCAGCCAATCTCACCATTGGCTTAACCGATGTCTTAGCTCTTACCTTCACTGCCCCTGCTACCGCCTTACTTAACCCCGAACTCGCCAGCACTCTTAACCCTGCGATGAACTATTATTTCATCGCTGCTTCAACGTTCCTTTTGGTTGGCTTAACTTGGTGGATTACGCTCAAAATTACCATTCCCTATCTTGGGGCTTATACCCCAGAAGCAGGCGTACCCTTCGACAACAGCAGCGACTTAAGCCCACAAGAACACAAAGCGCTTTGTGCTGCTAACTACACCTTGCTGGCTTTAATCATCGGCTTACTCTTTTTGACAGTTCCTGAAGGTGCTTTGTTACGCAACGCCCAGACAGGTAGCCTGATTGAAAAATCGCCTCTGATGAATGGTATTGTCTTCATTTTGGCGGTGATCTTCTTAATACCTGGCGTGGTGTACGCTCGCTTATCAGGCAATGCCAAAGAAAGCCGTGATATTGCTCGTATGATGAACGAATCCATGTCAGGCATGGGTGGCTATATTGTGATTGTGTTCTTTGCTGCTCAAATGCTCGCTTTTTTCAACTGGAGCCATCTGGGTACCATTCTTGCTATTAAAGGCGCAGAAGCCTTGCAAGGACAAAGTGGCATAACACTGATTTTAGGCATCATCGCCATCTCCGCTGGCATCAATCTGATGATTGGTAGCGCATCGGCCAAATGGGCAATTCTTGCCCCCATTTTTGTTCCTATGATGATGCTGCTCGGCTACCACCCAGCTTTCACACAAATGATTTACCGCGTAGGCGATTCCATCACCAACCCCATCACCCCTATGATGCCTTATATGCCACTGATTCTCACCTTCGCCCAACGTTATGTGAAAAACTTCGGCATGGGAACCCTTATTGCAACGCTCTTGCCTTACAGTGTTGTCTTTTCCATCGTTTGGACGGCATTTTTGGTGCTGTGGTACGTTTTAGGTTTACCCTTAGGGCCTGGAGGTTCTATCCTTCTCAACCCTTAAGTTTTACGCCAACAAAGCGCTTTGAAAAGCTTTGAATACCTCAAAGCGCTTTGCTTTCTTTTCATCAATTAGGAAATCATCATGCAAAAATACTTAGACCAACTTATTACTTGGCGCAGACACTTACACGCCCACCCAGAACTCTCCTTTGAAGAATACGAAACCAGTGCCTACATCGTCTCCGAAATGAGCAAACTCAACAATGTTAAGCGTATTGAACGTTTAACGCCAACGAGTGCAGTAGTCGTCTTTGAAACAGGGCGTGCAGGAGCGAAAATTGGTTTACGCGCTGATATTGATGCCTTGCCTATTCAAGAAGAACGCGATGACTTACCCTTTAAATCGAAAAAAGATGGCATCATGCATGCCTGCGGTCATGATGGTCACACTGCTGTTCTGATGGCAACCTGTGCCTACATCAACGACCATCTGGACGAATTCTCAGGCGAAATCCACGCCATTTTCCAACACGCCGAAGAAAAATTACCAGGTGGCGCACAAGAGATGGTCAAAACAGGCTATTTCAATGATTTTGACTTCATCTATGGTCATCATCTCTTCTCCACTTCCGACACAGGCATCATCGACATCAAAGATGGCGCTGCCTCTGCCAATACCGATGCCTACAACATCATCATTCATGGTAAAGGCGGTCACGCAGCTATGCCTGACCAAACCATTGACCCTGTCATCATCGCCGCCCAATTCATCACACTTTTGCAAAGCATCGTGGCACGAAGAGTTGCGCCTCATGATGCTATGGTCATCTCCAACACCATGATTCACGCAGGAACCGCGCAAAATATTATCCCTGATGAAGCCAGACTCACAGGCAGCGTCCGCACAACCAGCCAAGCTCACCGCGAATTCGCACGAAATGCTATCGAAAACCTCATCAGAACTTTGTGCGAAAACGCTGGCGCTCGCTACACTCTGAACTATGAAATCGGTTACAGCGTCACTTGGAATAACCCAGAGAAAACCCAAATTGTGCGCGAACTCGCCATAAAGCGCTTTGGTGCAGAAAATGTGGTTAGCTTACCTGCCATGATGGGCGGAGAAGATTTCAGCGCCTTTGGCGAAGTCGCTCCTGCTTGCTATGCCTTTGTCGGCTCAGGCGGTAATGGCTTCAACTACCCACACCATCACCCTAAATTCGGCTTGGACGAAGAAAGCTTCATCAACGGTTTACACATGATGCTCGATGTCGCTAAAAACAGCCACCTATTTAAAGCCTAAAGCGCTTTGAATATCAATTCATGATTTAGAGTTAAGCCTATGTTTTCGGGGCTTTGCCCCGAACCCCAGCAGGGGCATGATGCCCCTGCACCCCGCAAAGTATTTTAAAAAGTAAAACCCCCACTCAAAACAAAGTTTTGGTGGGGGTTTTACTTTTTAATGCTCTGGGGTCAAGGGGTGTAACACCCCTTGTAGGGGGCTTGGGGGACAACGTCCCCCAAATCATAAATCTCAGCCCTAAATCATGAATTGATATTCAAAGCGCTTTGGGGTTTAGATAGGGGCGTAGTTGTTCGAGTGCTTGGGCGTAGACTTTGCGTTTGAAATGGATAACGGTGCGTGGAGGCTCGTCATAGTCCACCCATTGCCAGCGGTCAAATTCAGGAGGAGAAATGCGATTAAGGCTAATGGCGCTATCTTCCACCAGCAATTGCAAAAGAAACCATCGTTGTTTTTGTCCCACGCATTGAATCAATCCTTGACGGCGCGGTCGTCTGAATCGTGCAGGCAAACGGTAGAGTAGCCAATCTTCCGTCTTCCCCAAAAGTTTGACTTGCTCAGGCAACAATCCCACCTCTTCATACAACTCACGATACATCGCTTGCTCATCAGATTCCCCAGCATGCATACCGCCTTGTGGAAACTGCCATGATTCATAACCAAAGCGCTTTGCCCAAAATACTTTCCCTTGAGCATTCATCAACACTATGCCCACATTGAACCGAAATCCTTGCGCGTCAAAAATACTCTCTTCCACCTGCATTCCAAAACTCCTATGGTTGTGTCGCCGATTCTAACGGTAACGACTCCAATTCCAAAACAGGCTCAGGTGGCATAAGCTCCTGTAAAGCCTTTTGTTCTGCTTTAAATTCCCCCAATCCTAATGTCACGCTTGGCGGCTTCAATTGCCGAACTTGATAATATTCCTCTACCTCTTCCAGCCCAGCAACATCAGGCAAAGAGGCAATATTGGCATCAGTAACAGCAAAAAGAATTTGATCAGGGTGAATTTTGCCCGTGTACTCCGTAATTTGATAAGCCAATGCCTGACCCGCTTTTCCCTCACGAATACGGTTCAAATTTTCCTGCTCAGCTTCATTTTCTTCTTTAAGCTGCGCATTAAATTCATCAACTTGCTGCTTTTGCTTTGCCAACTCCTGTTGCCAATGGCGATTTTCTTCCGTACGCCAAAAAAAGTATGCAGAAAGTCCCAGCGCTCCAATGATCACTACGCCAATCAACATATTATCCAGCCAGCGTTTCAATGTTTCCACAATCATTTCCCATCTCTTTGCCTATCGCAACAAAGCGCTTTGGCAACTCTTTTCCTCTGATTAGGAAAAGCTGTTCACCAAAGCGCTTTGGTTTACTCTCCCAACAGCATGATAATCCACTTACGATAATCAGCTGATGGCTCAGGCATCGTTATTTTAATTTACCCAAAAACGCCGCTTTACCACCGTAAATAGCTTTATCGCCCAATTCTGCTTCAATCGTGAGCAAACGATTGTATTTCGCTACACGATCAGAACGGCAGAGTGAGCCTGTTTTGATTTGTGTTGCGCTGGTAGCAACGGCAATATCAGCGATAGTGGTGTCTTCCGTTTCGCCTGAGCGATGAGAAACAACTGCCGCGTAATTTGCTTCATCTGCCATGCTGATGGCTTCGAGGGTTTCTGTCAAAGAACCGATTTGGTTTGGCTTAATCAAAATGGCATTAGCAATGCCTTTTTCAATGCCTTCTTTGAAGATAGCAGGGTTGGTCACATACAAGTCATCGCCAACCAGCTGCACTTTCGCGCCCAATTTATCGGTCAAAATCTTCCAGCCAGCCCAATCGCTCTCATCTAAACCATCTTCAATAGAAACAATTGGATAACGAGAAGCTAAGCCAGCCAAGTAATCCACAAATTCCTCTGAAGTAAATGATTTATTCTCAGAAGCCAAGTGGTATTTGCCACCTTCGTACAGTTCAGAAGCTGCCACATCAAGCGCTAAGAAGATTTGCTCACCTGCTTTATAGCCAGCTTTTTCAATAGCTTCCATGATGACTTGCAAAGCTTCTTCATTGGAACCTAAATCAGGGGCAAAACCACCTTCATCGCCCACACCTGTTGATAAGCCTTTGTCATGCAAAACTTTTTTCAAAGTGTGGAAAATTTCTGCGCCTGCTCGTAAAGCCTCACTGAAACGATCAAAACCCACAGGCATAATCATGAATTCTTGAATATCCACAGAGTTATCCGCATGCTCGCCGCCGTTGATGATATTCATCATTGGAACGGGCAATTGGTAAGTCGCTTGATCATTGATGAAACGATAAAGTGGGATTTTTTTACTGTTCGCACCTGCGCGTGCCAATGCCAGTGATACGCCCAAAATAGCGTTCGCGCCAAGATTTTTCTTGAACGCATCGCCATCTAATTCCAACATGGCGCGGTCAGCAGCTTTCACGCAATTGATGCAGGTAAATTCACGACCCACAAGCGCTTTGGAGAGCGTGGTGTTGATATTCTCAACCGCTTTTTTCACGCCTTTACCCAAATAACGTGCTTTATCGCCATCGCGCAATTCTAAAGCCTCGCGTGAGCCTGTTGAGGCGCCAGAAGGAACACAAGCAGTGCCTTGTGCGCCATCTGATAAAGTTACGGTGACTTGAACGGTTGGATTACCGCGTGAATCCAAAATTTCCAAAGCCTGAATGGATTGAATAGTGGTACTCATGTAAAACTCCTAATGTGAGGAAAATCAAAGCGCTTTGACAACAGCATCGAGCGCCAATAAAGGTTTTAATAATTCGGCAAACTGATGCATCGGCACGCAGTTGGGGCCATCGGAAAGCGCTTTGTCAGGGTCAGGGTGTGTTTCCATAAAAACACCAGACACGCCAACGGCCACCGCTGCACGCGCCAAAACAGGCACAAATTCTCGTTGTCCGCCTGATTTCTCGCCCAAACCTCCTGGTTGTTGTACGGAATGTGTCGCATCAAAAACAACAGGGCAATCAAAGCTTGCCAAAACAGGTAAGGCTCGCATATCCGAAACCAGCGTGTTGTAGCCAAAAGAAACGCCTCGTTCACAAAGCATAATCTGCTGATTACCTGTGCTTTTCGCCTTCTCTGCCACATGCTTCATATCCCATGGCGCAAGAAATTGACCTTTTTTGATATTCACAGGCAGACCCTGTGAGCAGACGTTTTTAATAAAATTGGTTTGGCGACACAAAAACGCTGGCGTTTGCAACACATCGACCACCGAAGCCACTTCATCAAGTGGCGTATCTTCATGAACATCGGTCAAAACAGGAACGCCAACCTCAGCTTTCACTTTCGCCAAAATACGCAAGCCTTCCGCCATGCCCAAACCACGAAAGCTTTTTTCAGAAGAACGATTGGCTTTGTCAAAGGAGGATTTGTAAATGAAGTTGATGCCCAGTGCTTCAGTCACTTTTTTCAAATACTCCGCCGTTTCCATCGCCAGTTTTTCGGATTCAATCACGCAAGGCCCAGCAATGACAAAAAGCGCTTTGTCTTGCCCAACCTCAAAACCACACAATTGCATCATCAACTCCTTATGAACCTAAGCGCTTTGCACGTTCTTGCATTGCTGCTGTGATGAATGATTTGAACAGTTTATGCCCTTTGCGTGGGGTTGAAGTAAATTCAGGGTGCGATTGGCATGCCACAAACCACGCATGATTCGGCAATTCCACCACCTCAACCAAGCCATTATCTTCAGAGCGTCCAGAAATCACCAAACCAGCTTCCTCTAAGCGCTTTTCGTAATGGCTGTTCACTTCATAGCGATGGCGATGGCGTTCGTTGATGATTTCGCTTTCGTAGATTTTGGCGATTTTCGAGCCAGATTTGAGACGAGCCGATAAAGAACCCAAACGCATGGTGCCACCCAAATCACTTTGGGCATTTCTTTGCTCTGTTTCGCCACGCTCATTCACCCATTCGCTGATTAAAGCAATCACAGGTTCGCAAGGTTCTTTCCATTCTGTTGAACCAGCATCTTGAATACCCAAAACATTTCGCGCGTACTCAATCACTGCCAACTGCATACCCAAACAAATGCCCAAGAAAGGAATGTCATTTTCACGAGCATAGCGAATGGCTTTCAGCTTGCCTTCAATACCACGATTACCAAAGCCACCTGGCACCACAATGCCGTCCATCGCTTCTAAGCGCTTTAATTGCTCTTCGCTTTCCAACTCTTCTGCATTGAAATAATGCAGATTGACTTTGCAACGCTGATGCATACCGCCGTGATAAAGCGCTTCGTTTAACGATTTATATGCATCGGTCAAGCCTGTGTATTTACCAACCATTGCAATATCTACAACCGAATCGGAGGTTTCAATCAATTGATTGACTTGTTGCCATGCGCTTAAGTCCGCAGGAGGCAAATCGTGCAAACCAAAATGACGCGCCACGATTTGATCCACGCCTTGCTCGTGATAACGAAGTGGGATTTCGTAAATATTTTTGACATCTAAGCCTGCAACGACAGCATCAGCAGCAACATTGGTAAAGAGTGCAATTTTCAGACGTTCATCTTCAGGCAAAGCGCGTTCTGCACGACAAATCAACATATCAGGCTGAATGCCAATCGAGCGCAACTCTTTCACGCTATGTTGAGTAGGCTTGGTCTTCAACTCGCCAGCTGCTGCCACATACGGCAGAAGCGTTAAGTGAATGTACATACTGTTTTGTCGTCCCCACTGCGTTCCCAGCTGACGAATGGCTTCCAAAAATGGCAAGGATTCGATATCGCCAACGGTTCCGCCCACTTCTACCATCGCAATATCTGCGCCTTCTGCCGCGCGTAATACATATTGCTTAATCGCATCAGTGATGTGCGGAATGACTTGCACCGTTGCGCCCAAATAATCACCGCGGCGCTCCTTGCGAATCACTTCTTGATAGATACGCCCTGTAGTGCAGTTGTTGAACTGAGTCGCACGCATATTGACGAAGCGCTCATAATGCCCCAAATCGAGGTCAGTTTCTGCGCCATCGTGGGTCACAAAAACCTCACCATGTTGAAACGGACTCATCGTACCTGGGTCAACGTTGATGTAAGGGTCGAGTTTAATCATGGTTACGCGCAAACCTCTTGCCTCGAGAATCGCGCCCAAAGAAGCGGCGGCGAGTCCTTTCCCTAAGGAAGACACAACGCCGCCTGTTACGAAGATAAATTTGGTTGTCATGAGATTCAACTTTTTGGTAATTGGTAAGCGGAAATCTTAACAGAAAGCGCTTTTTCTTGCCACTCAACCCCCAAGCCATCAAAGCCTTGCGCTGTGCCAAATAGACCAATCCACGCTAATTGATTGCGTAAAAATAATAATGGCAGACGGCGACGCAAATAAGGTGGCACACCTTTATTTTGAAAAACATTCTTTAAATCTGTTGGATAGCGCTGATTTTTCTCATGCCAAAGCGCTTTGCACGGATACAGCCCCCAACGTAGCTCCTCCATCTCAACCCCATTAGGCAAAGCCAATACTTTCAAACGCCCCACCCCTTGCCAATAACTGAGATGAGAAACGGGTGGTGGCTCACTTGGAACGTGATGCTGATACAAATAAAGCACCTTTTGATGTTCCACCAGCGCCCAATTCCCCCAATGCAATTCACTATGCCCACGCCCAGAAAGCCCTAAACAAAAAGCCTCAAAGCGCTTTTGAGGCGGTGCTAACGCGCCAGCCTGCATGATGGCAAATCTTAAGAGCTGCTTCTCGCGTTCACCTTGTCCCGTAAACGCTAAAATCGCGCCATAAACTTTTTGTACTTCAGACAAAGCGCTTTGGTTTTGTAAATAGCGTTCCATCAGAGTAGCGTGTTCTTCATGCAAAGCGCTTTGTAGATGCCCAACGCTACGCGAGACCGCTCGATTAAGATGAGGAAAATGCGTTTGCAAAATCGGCAATAGCTCATGCCGCCAAAGATTGCGTTGAAAACGCGTATCTTCATTGCTGGGGTCATCAAGAAAGGGCAACTGGCGTTCGTGGATAAAAGCTTCTATCGTTTCTCGAGAAACCGAAAGCAAGGGTCGCCACAATGCCCCTGTCGCAAAGCGCTTTTGCTCAGGCATACAGGATAAACCTTCCAAACCAGCCCCACGCATAAGTTGTAGAAAAAAAGTCTCGACTTGGTCATCTTGATGATGCGCCGTCAGCAAGACACCACCTTCTGGCAATCGCTCTGCCAAAGCTTGATAACGCCCTTCTCGCGCCATCGCTTCTAAGCTTTCGCCAACAGATTGAGAAAGATTTAAGCGCACCACTTCCGCCGTAAAACCAAAGCGCTTTGCTTGCTCAAGGCAAAATTCTCCCCACAAAGCGCTTTGGGAATGCCATTGGTGGTCAACATAGATGGCGTGAAAAGGTAAATCATGCAAAGCGCTTTGAGCGCGGAAATCGGCAAGCAATGCCAACAATGCCATACTGTCTCGACCGCCTGAGAGTGCTAAAAAATAGGCACGCGGTTGGTGTTCTGCGTGCCATTGTTGGAGGAGACAAAGCGCTTTATCCATCACTTTAAGGGTCTATCGTACAGGCTGAAGGGGCAAAAGAATTATTCCAACGCGAACCAGCAGGTTTGATAACACAACTCCACACGCCTCCCAAACCACGTTTATGGATAATTTTTGTACCTTTGATACTGCCATTCACATTGCCTCCCATCGTCACCACAATTTCTAGCTCTGAAGGCGTAGGTCTGGTATCAGGGAGAATGTCAATTTTTTCTACCAAATTCGAACGCGGCTTATCTCCTGCTCCTTCCCCTTCATACAAGCCAATGGGCGCAATTTCTGTTGTTACCGTACGGCTACCACGCACAATGGTTTTGCCATTACCAATCGCCTCATCAACCATCGTTTTCACCGCTGCTGTTTCACCGTAAACACGCGTTACTTGAGCGCGTGAGATTTGGTCTTGATACGCAAACAAAGCAATCGCCGCCAAAATGCCAATGATGGCAATGACAATCATCAGTTCCAGTAAAGTAAATCCTCGTTGTTTCATATGATTCATGTGTTGTCTAAAAATATCCAATAACTAGCTGTTTTCCTTATTTATACTGCCATTCACAACCCTTTGCGGTATCTTTCAACACAATGCCAGATGCATCAAGTTGTGCGCGGATTTCATCAGCTCGTGCATAATTTTTCGCACTTTTCGCCGCTTGCCGTTCTTCAATCAACGCCACAATTTCCACTTCGCTCAAAGCGCTTTGGGAAACGCCTTTAAGGAAAATTGCAGGATTTTGTTGCAACAGACCCAAACGGCTCGCCAGCTGATGCAATGTTAATTTTAATACTATTTCACCGCCATTAACACGTTTTGCCAACTCAATCAAAATACTAAGCGCTTTGGGCGTGTTCAAATCATCATTGAGCGCCTCATCAAAACGTGCTTCGTAATCTTTGTCCAGAACGCCCAAAGCGCTTTGTTCATCAGAGCGTTCCAAAGCGGTATACAAACGTTGCAAACTTTTTTTCGCCTCATCAAGAGCAGCATCACTGTAATGCAAAGGCCCACGATAATGGCTGCTCAAAATGAAATATCGCACCACCTCGCCATCGTATTTTTGCAACACATCGCGCACGGTAAAGAAATTGCCCAGCGATTTGCTCATTTTTTCGTTATCAATCTGCACAAATCCATTGTGCAACCAATAATTCACATGCTGATGCCCACACGCGCCCTCGCTTTGTGCAATTTCACATTCATGATGTGGAAATTTCAAATCCAAACCACCACCATGAATATCAAAGCGCTTACCCAGCATCGCCTCGCCCATCGCAGAGCATTCAATATGCCAACCCGGTCTTCCATTGCCCCACGCGCTTTCCCAACTTGGTTCGCCTTCTTTCGCCGCTTTCCACAGCACAAAATCCAACGGATCTTCTTTGGCATCGTTCACCGCCACGCGTTCGCCCGCTCGTAACTCATCAATATTTTTATTGGACAATTTGCCGTAACCCTCAAACAAACGAACGCGATAATAAACATCGCCATTCTCAGCACGGTACGCCAAGCCTTTATCCATCAAGATTTGAATGAGTGAAAGCATTTGTGGAACGTAAACAGTGGCTTTGGGTTCGTGATCAGGTGGCAAGCAGCCCAAAGCGCTTTGATCTTCGTTCATCGCCACAATAAATCGCTCTGTTAACGCTTGCATGGTTTCGCCGTTTTCATGCGCACGTTTGATGATTTTGTCATCAATATCCGTGATATTGCGTACATAATTCAGCTCATAGCCTAAATGGCGCAGATGGCGAGCGAGCGTATCAAACACCACCATCACCCGAGCATGACCAATGTGGCAATAATCGTAAACTGTCATACCACAAACATACATACCCACTTTACCAGCCTCTATAGGCGTAAATATTTCTTTCTGACGGCTCAAACTATTAAACAACTGCAAACTCATGCTTCATTCCTCACAATGATAAACATCTACTAACCAAAGCGCTTTGCCCACGCATGGAAACTATCAGAGATAAATTTGCTAGTATAGACAGCCCTTCACTTTTTGATTCAAAAATATGCGTATTTTACTAACTCTTTCTCTAGCCTTAAGCGCTTTGGCACATGCCAATACCTCTATCATCATGCATACCAATCAAGGCGATATTCGCCTAGAGCTTGATGAAATCAATGCACCTGCTACCACTGCCAATTTCGTACGCTATGCCCAAGCTGGTTTCTACGACAATACCATTTTCCACCGCGTTATTGATGGCTTCATGATTCAAGGCGGCGGCTATGACACCAACCTCAACCACAAAGCAACGGAGGCTCCCATCGCTAACGAAGCTCACAACGGTTTGAAAAATACGCGTGGCACCATCGCTATGGCTCGCACCAATGACCCTCATTCCGCCACCAGCCAATTCTTCATCAATCTGGTGGATAACGATTACCTCAATGCCGCTGATGGGCAGCATGGTTATGCCGTTTTTGGGAAAGTCAGCGAAGGCATGAATGTAGTTGATAAAATTGCAAAAACCCCTGTAACCAGCATGCGGAGCGTGGGCGAGCATGTGCCACAAGAAGCTATCATTATTGAAAGCGTAGAAGTTTTACCAACCGAACCTCAACCCTCAAAAAACTAAGGAGTTTTTATGATTCGTTTCATCACCAATTTTGGCAATATCGATATTGAGCTGGATTTTGACAACGCTCCTCGTACTGCCAAAAATTTCCAACAGTATGCCGAAGAAGGTTTTTTCAATGGCACCATTTTTCATCGTGTGATTCCTGATTTTGTGATTCAAGGCGGCGGTATGCAATCAGGCTTGGTCGAAAAAGCCAATAAACGCGCTCCGATTGAAAATGAAGCTGATAATGGCTTAAAAAATAATCGTGGCACGCTTTCCATGGCACGCACCCAAGATCCTCATTCTGCCTCTAGCCAATTCTTCATCAATCTCAAAGACAATGATTTCCTCAATTTCCGTTCCAAAACTTTACAAGGCTGGGGATATGCTGTTTTTGGGAAAGTGGTTGCAGGTATGGAAATTGTCGATAAAATCGCAACCGTTCGTACAGGTCGTTTGCATGGTCATTCTGATGTGCCACTGGAAGATATCGTGATTGAGAAAACCGAGATTCTATAAACAAAGCGCTTTGTTCAATCCCCCCAATGGGGGGATTTTTTAATAGGATAAATAAAAATGAAAGATCATAAAAAGATATTTGGACAAAGTTTAGTTCCATCTGATATACAAGCAAGAAAAGGAAATAAGCCAGTTATTTCGTCTAAAGAGAAGCTGGAATACTCTTTTTTCGAAATAGAACATAAATACAGCTACATAGCAGGCAAAGATAAAACCATAGCTTTTATATTAAAAAACTCTGAAGAAGCCTATTTTGAATTAAGAGTTGAAATTCAAGAGCATATTTTATTCTTTTATCTAAAAATCAGCCTATTATTTTTCTTTATTTATGCTTTAATCTGCGTATTATCTTATAAATTAATAGAAGACCACCAGAGCGTCAATAACTATATATATCAATTACTACAAACCATAAATTTTCCCGTCAAAAATCCTAATGGCTGGAATCTTCCTTATTTATTAAGTTTCTTATGTCATGTTATCATTATTGCCACCGTTGTGACATTTAAACAAGATGCCCTCAAAGCATTAATGGTGAAAAGCCTTTTTAAATACCCTTGGGCTTTTACCATAAAACACATGTTTGCTCGGATTGCTGCATGTGCAGTTTTTTTACCATGCATACCAGCATATTATTATATGTTCCCTCAGCTTGGCTTAAAAAAATACACCAGAAACTGCTCATCACGCTATGATTTATGCTTTTTAGACACCGAAGATATGTTCTTCCATTCAGTTCTTGGTTGTTATATCTCATTGGCAGTCATACTAATGATGCTGTATCTTATAATTTTACCCATCAACTCAAAATATGCCAAAGTCAACTGGAGAAAAATAAAATGATTAACAACCAAAATGCAGATACTCAAAAGAAAAATCAACATAAAAATACATTTGGACAAAGTTTAGTTCCATCTGATATACAAGCAAGAAAAGGAAATAAGCCAGTTATTTCGTCTAAAGAGAAGCTGGAATACTCTTTTTTCGAAATAGAACATAAATACAGCTACATAGCAGGCAAAGATAAAACCATAGCTTTTATATTAAAAAACTCTGAAGAAGCCTATTTTGAATTAAGAGTTGAAATTCAAGAGCATATTTTATTCTTTTATCTAAAAATCAGCCTATTATTTTTCTTTATTTATGCTTTAATCTGCGTATTATCTTATAAATTAATAGAAGACCACCAGAGCGTCAATAACTATATATATCAATTACTACAAACCATAAATTTTCCCGTCAAAAATCCTAATGGCTGGAATCTTCCTTATTTATTAAGTTTCTTATGTCATGTTATCATTATTGCCACCGTTGTGACATTTAAACAAGATGCCCTCAAAGCATTAATGGTGAAAAGCCTTTTTAAATACCCTTGGGCTTTTACCATAAAACACATGTTTGCTCGGATTGCTGCATGTGCACTTTTTTTACCATTCATACCAGCATATTATTATATGTACCCTCAGCTTGGCTTGAAAAAATACACAAGAAACTGCTCATCACGCTATGATTTATGCTCTTTAGACACTGGAGACATGTTCATCCATTCAGCCCTTGGTTGTTATATCTCATTGGCATTCATACTAATGATGCTGTATCTTATAATTTTACCCATCAGCTCAAAATATGCCAAAGTCGACTGGAGAAAAATAAAATGATTAATAACCAAAATGAAGATACTCAAAAGAAAAATCAGTACAAAAATATATTTGATTGATAGAATACAAGCAGATTGATAGAAGACGAACACTTATGTCATTATCGAATGATAGAAACCATAAGGAGAAAAAATTATGCTCGAAAATTATCTAACAACCTCACCAAAACAAATTAAAAAACAAAAAAAATGGATTTTAATTTTTATCTCCTTGACTGCTTGCTATTTTTACTCTAACCACGAACCTGACCCAGAGGAGGAAATAACCTTCTACATCGCCAATGATAACAATGAAAATTTATTTAGAATCAAAATCAAAAGATGCTTTCTAAATAGATACCAAAATATATACTACTCAATCAAAAACGGCGATATTGTCTCGAGCATTTCTTTTAATTTCCCGCTTTATACATTTTCTGGAACACCAGAAACATCACCTTATGAACTGATTAAACAATGCAACAACCAAATTGACATTGTTAAGAGTGGCGCTTATGAAATCATCAACATCAACCCCATGAGCTATAGCGAAAAAACATTTTTATCTCATGAAATTAAAACAGAAAAAAACGACCTGATTCACATTGACGGTGGCAGAGTTAAAATTGATAGGCTATTTTTTCCCAATAAAAGAAGTAAGACATACAAAACCATAATTCGTTATTTTAACATTCAGGACAAACCTGCAAATAATCCCAAAAATATAGGCGACTTAACACATGATTCTTTTTTAAACCACTTTAACCTTTACACACCATTAAACGATCATTTAGAGTTAGAATACACTATTTGGACAAGATTCTATAACTATAAACCCATCATTGAAGATGCTCACGCAAGTTTTCATCCCAATCAATGCATTGAAGAGATTGGCTACTGCGTTCCTAACAATCCTGCTGATATAATCTACGATGCTATTCAGCACCAAGAAAATTTGATCGATTGCAACGAATGCATTGATGCTTTAAAAGCCAATGATAAACGTGTAGTCGATTTCTTTTTATATCTTCAAGTTAAATAACAAATGAGTTTTTTAAGAGCAACCATGATGAGATCAAATAGACGTTCGTTTAAAATGTATTTTTTCTTTTCAAATAAGAAAGAAACTTCACTTAAATTTCTAGCGCTTATATTATTATGTTACTATTTAGTAGATATCACATTAAACTCTAGAATATTCAAATCAATTGCTCTTCATTATTTGCATAATCAACATTATCATCAAATTTTATTTGACACAAATGGGGAATTTAAGATCATTTTTCCATTTAAAGCTTATTTAAGGCATAAATACTGCATAAAGGCACATTTCTCTTTTAATTCTATGGATTATTATGATTTTTCATATGCTGGTCGCTCTTATCGAAAACCTAAAATAACGATACCTCAAAAACAAATCGTAGGTCTTCTTAATGAAGATTCTAATAACCATCAACTTTACTCAATAAATGTTACTGCTTATCGGAAGGTAGAAGATGGAAAACTGATTATTTTGGAAAAAAGTTACAATAATTATAGTGGTCATACTCATACTGGAGAAATATATAACTTAGATAAGCCTGAAGAATTTTCATACACGAAAAGTATTGATTGTTTTACTCTCAATTTTGGCAACTATCTGTTCTATTTAACAGGATCTGGGTTTAATGCCAAAGATTTTAACTTGACACTCTCCATCCAACCTAGTTATAGTATTTTAAAATAAATTTTTAAACGGAGTTTTCACTAATCTCAAAGACAATGATTTCCTCAATTTCCGTTCCAAAACTTTACAAGGCTGGGGATATGCTGTGTTTGGCAAAGTGGTCGCGGGCATGGAGATTGTGGATAAAATCGCAGGCGTGCGGACGGGTCGGCTGAATGGTCACTCCGATGTGCCTGTGGAAGATATCGTGATTGAGAAAACTGAAATTCTATAAGCAAAGCGCTTTGTTAAACGCCCCCTCTTCATGAGGGGGGTTTTTGTAGGAGAAATAAAAAACACATTTAACAGAGAAAACAAAAATGAACAAAAACCAAAACAGTTCAAGCATAAAGTGGTACCACAACTTAATATTATTTATCATTTTTACGCTAATAAGAATAGCAAAAACGATAATTTTATTTATTATTCTATATTTCATTTTAAAATCTCTATTCTTTTTAAGAATTATTATAGACGGAAGTTACATCGACGAAAAAATAACCTTTGAATCAAAGTCAACCTTATTGCTATCAGAAATTTTCACTAAAAACAGCTCAGATTCAATTGTTTGCATATTACCACCTTATACCAACAAAATATCATCATATTTATTAACTCAAGTTTCAGACAAAATATCTATCCAAGATATTCACAGAATCAACTCTTGGTTGGAAATTAATCTAGAAAATTATGTTCCTGAAAATGAATTTTATATCGTTCTATTTGATAAAGTAAGTTCAGAAATTAATTTACATAAAGTAATAAAATGGCATATTATGATAGATAATCAAAAAAATCACTTATCATGCTCAGTGCTTAAATATGGTTTTTTGGTTAAAAATGGCAAAAAAATTTCTTTAATGGAGCAATAATTATGGGATACAAATTTAACACATCTGAACTTCACGATCTTTCCAACAAATATGCTGATCAGTTTAATATTACCAGTGGGGAACATAATGGAGAAAGAGATGCTTTTAGGCACGCTTTCTCTAGTGCCATATTAGCTAGAGATCATGGGATTTCCTTTGCTGAAAATGCAGGAATAGGATGGGAAATTATAGGACTACTCAATTTATCTTCTGATGATACTAGAACTTTTGCCGAGAAAGAAGCTGAAGCAAGAATGGAAAATATATCTCCTAAGTCTCTAACCTATTTTCCTTATGACATGAGAAGAGAGATTAGCTTTTTTACCATTAAAGTTTTCTCCTATTAAACAAAATTAGAATCATACTATGGAATATTACTGATGTTATCAATAGCTACAAAAGATTTTTTCTTATGCTTCAAAATTATTATAACGAAAATATACCAAACCATTGCCACAGTATGTATATAGGTGTGTATTGTTGCCGTATAAAACATATCTGTTGTGTTAAAATTACATAAATCATAAAATGATGTACATTTACTAAAGCTTCCTTCTATTTTAATACGAGTAACTCTTGGTGACACACAAATAAAACACAGCAATCCAAACAATACACAAGCTATTTTTTGAATATAAAAGCCAATAGTATGGTACCATTTTATTCTAACAAGCTTCATCATCATCAATAATTCTTTTCTACTAAACCAATCAAAAATCATATATAATGAAAAAAATACCGATAACACCATCGACAATAAATACTGAAAATTCCAACCATCTCTATATTTTAAATGAACATTCATATAACTTAAAATATCATAAGAAACAGCGTTCATTGTTTCAACATAGTTACCGTTTTTATACCATAAGAAACAGATAATAAAATACAAACAAAACAGCAAAACCAATAGCTTTAAAGATTTTACTAAAAATTTATTCTGCATTTTAAATATAATATTCAAATAATCTTTTGATGAACGTTCATTTATTTTATTAGTAATACTATATTTTTTGGCTTTTTGAGCAGTTTCTATTTGTTCAAGATCGTGCGGATTATGAATTAACCTTGATTCTCTACTGTCGCGTGTCGTCTTCAAAATATTTCTCCTAAGTTTCTAACCTATTTTCCTTGTGAATAGCCCATCATTATCGTATAAAAATCTCTTTTTTCACTATCATAAACAACGGCCATTCCCTGATAATGTCCATCTTGATTTGCCCTAAAATCGCCAAGAACAAAGCGCTTTGTATCGTTTCCATAAGAGTGAATATGAGGCTTGTGGGTATGTCCATGAATCATCATATTGGCTTGATGGTCATCGAGAACTCGCATCACTTCTTCTTCATCAACATCAACCCACGCCTTTATCCCCGAACTTTGATTGCGCAGCTTGGCAGCGATGGATTGTTTGCAGCACTTGGGCAAAGCGTGATAAATCCATTGCACCACAGGCTGACGCACAATTTTACGCATCTGTTGATAACCCTTATCGGCTGTGCAAAGCAAATCGCCGTGTTCCAAAAGAATACGTTTATCATGAAGAAGTAAAACATAACGCTCAGGCAAAAGCTCTATGCCAAAGGGTTCCAAAAGCGCTTTGGAGAGCAGAAAATCTCGGTTTCCCTGTTGAAAGTAAACAGGAATACCTAAATCTGCCAATTGATAAAGCAGACTTTCATCATCTTCAAAACCAAGCCAATATTCAAAAACATCGCCTAATAAATACAAAGCGCTTTTCTGTTCATCAGCTTTTATGGTGGCAAGTGCCTGAAAAATGCCAGCACATAATGCTTTATTGTTTCTATCAAAATGCAAATCCGCAAGGAAATAAGTTCTCATAAACAAAGCGCTTTCGTTAGCCATCAATCATAAGTTATCAATCCCTTATCACTCACTTCAAATTGCCCCTGCTCAATAGCTTGAATCCAATGAACCGTTTCCACCAATCCACCAAGCGGATAAAAATGTAGGCGTGAGAAGTGAGGCAGTAAACCTTGTTTTTTGGCGAGCGCCAGTTGATAAATCAGATGATTAGGCTTTTGCAAGCTGAGCATATTCATCATTTTGGCGCGTTGTTTCAGGAGAAACCCCATCGAAACCCCAATGCCACACAATTGCGCGTGCTTAATCAAGGCTCCCAAGCCTGCCACGCCAGGAATACCGATATACAACGGAAAATGTAGCCCACGTTCCTCTAAGCGCTTTGCCCATGCCACCACAGGTGTTGCTTGAAAAACAAATTGCGTCATCAAAGCGCTTTTCACGCCATGTTGCTGCGCCCATTGCCATTTTCGCTCTTCCGCTAAAGCCACCGCTTGCGCCCCCACATCGCCGTTTCCTTCAGGGTGTCCTGCGAAAATATAACGCGCCAAGCCAGCTTCAGCCAAAGCGCTTTGGTTCATAAAATCAAAGGTATCACGATAAGCGCCACGAATATGATCACCACCGCCCGCTAGAAAAAGCGCCTCGCCACTATGTTCACGAACATAGCGAAGCGCCCGTAACCAATCTTGCTCACTGCGCAAATGCCTTGCTGCCAGATGAGGCACGGCAATATAGCCTTGTTGCTCCAGTTGCTCGCACGCCCAAAGGGTATCTTCCAATTCAGCATTGGCAAGAAAGGTCACAAAAACACGTTTCCCCTTCGGCAAATACAAATTCAAATTGCCGAGCTTAGCAAGCGTTTTTGGGGTTACTTCAATGCTGTAATCCTGAAACAAGGCGGAAATATCGGCTGAGGTGATGATATGCATAATGCCTCCTGATAAAAAAGCGCTTTGATTTATGGGTTTAAGGTGCTAAACGTTCAATATACCACGCGCCCTGTGGGTTTTTTTGATAACGGAAACGGTCATGCAAGCGGCTAGGTTGCCCTTGCCAAAATTCAATACGATTCGGCTTCACACGATAACCTCCCCAAAAATCGGGCAATGGAATTTCTCCCTTAGCAAATTTGGCTTTGATTCTCGCCAGCTCGTTTAACAAAAGCGCTTTGGAATCGATCACTTGGCTTTGTGGCGATGCCCACGCACCCAGCTGACTTTCTCGTGGTCGGCTCATGAAATACAAAGCGCTTTGTGCCGCGCTGACTTTTTCCACCTCGCCCTCAATTTTGACCTGCCGTTGTAAGCCATACCACGGAAAAAGTAAGGAAACTTGAGGATTATGTGCCATCTCGTTGGCTTTACGGCTGTGGTAGTTGGTGTAGAACACAAAGCCTTGCTCATCAAAATATTTCAAAAGCACCGTGCGTTGGCTGGGCTGACCGTTCATGACGGTCGCAAGGCTCATGGCGTTGGGTTCAGGCATGGAAGACTGGAGAGCTTCGTCAAACCAGCGTGCAAATTGCTCGATGGGATTGGGGAGAAGAGATTCTGGCGAGAGTTCGCCGTGTTGGTTGAAGTCGTGACGGATATGACCAATATCGTGTTGCATGGGCGCTCCTTATCTTTTACGCCAACCCACGAAATGCCTGCTCAGCCGCCGCAATCGTCTCATCTAAAAGCGCTTTATCATGTTGCGCACCGATAAAAATCGCCTCAAATGCCGAAGGCGCAAGATAAACTCCCAAATCCAGCATCGCATGGAAAAATTGGGCAAAGCGCTTGGCATCACAACGCTTCACCGCCGCCAAATCCTCCACCTTCTCCTCTTCCGTAAAATAAAGCCCCAACATTCCACAGACTTCATTCACGACAAATGGCACACCCGCTCTCGCCGCCGCCATGCGTAAGCCTTCAGCAAGATAATGGGTCTTCTCTGCCAAATCCGAGTAGAACAAAGCGCTTTGGGTCAGCTTGAGGTTCGCGATACCTGCCGCCATCGCCACAGGATTGCCTGATAAGGTTCCAGCTTGATACACCCCTCCCAAAGGCGCAAGACATTGCATAATCTCTCGCCGTCCGCCAAAGGCTCCCACAGGCATACCACCACCAATCACTTTGCCAAACGTACTCAAATCAGGCTTGATGCCATACAACTCCTGCGCACCGCCTCGCGCCACGCGAAATCCTGTCATCACCTCATCAAAAATCAAGACCGCGCCATACGCATCACACAAATCTCGTAAGCCCTGCAAAAAGCCTGCTTTCGGCAAAACACAGTTCATATTTCCTGCCACAGGCTCCACAATCACCGCGGCAATATCTTTCCCTTTGGCAGCAAAAAGCGCTTTGAGCGCCTCCAAATCATTGTAAGGGGCGTTGAGAGTATGCTGAGCATAAGCTTGTGGCACACCTTGTGAACTGGGAACGCCAAAAGTTAGCGCCCCTGAGCCAGCATCAACCAGCAATCCATCAGAATGCCCATGATAACAACCTGAGAATTTCACAAAATCTGTCCGCCCTGTAAAACCACGCGCCAAACGAATGGCAGACATGGTTGCCTCCGTTCCTGAGCTACAAAAACGCACCAACTCTAACGATGGCACACGCTCTATCATCATCTCCGCCAAAGCGCTTTCTTGTTCACACGGCGCACCAAAACTCAAACCCAAAACCGCTGCCTCTTGCACCGCGCGTACAATCTCAGGGTGAGCGTGTCCAACAATGGCAGGCCCCCATGAGCCAACGTAATCAATGTATTCATGGCCATCAACGTCCCAAACTTTTGCCCCCAAAGCGCTTTTTAAGAAACGCGGCACACCGCCCACGCTCTTAAATGCACGAACAGGCGAATTAACTCCCCCGACAATCACATTCTGCGCTCGTGAAAAAGCTTGCTCTGATTGATGAATTGAACGTTTCATGGCTGACACTCCCTAAAATAAGTCTAAAATCTCATTATCGCACGCTTCCTATCCAAGCCTAAACCACCACGCCAAAGCGCTTTTCTCAAGGGTTTTTCATTGACTTTAAGCTTAAAATCGTGGAAAATCGCCAGCTTTAATCTATTGGCTTTGCAGGGCTTATGCTTCTGCCCACACCAGACTTTAACAAGGAAAAATCATGGCAGCTAAATCTCAAAAAAACTCGCGCACTCCACAGTCTAGAAAACGTGTGCGCCAAAATGAAAAAGCGCGTTTGCGCAACAACAGCCAACGCTCTGCAATGCGTACCGCTGTGAAGAAAGTTTTACGCGCTCTCTTGGACTCTGCTGACCAAGCAACCGTTCAAGCCGCTTATCAAGGCGCTAGCTCTCTGCTCGATCGTTCAGCTCGCAAAGGCTTAATCCATGCCAACAAAGCTGCTCGTTTGAAAAGCCGTTTGAATACCAAAATCAAAGCTAAATTCGCTGCCTAAGGCTCGAATATTGCTTTGCTTGATAACCCTCTCCTTTGAGAGGGTTTTTTATTTGGGGTTTTGGATTTTGCCCTACTACCACTCCAAAACGATACCCATCAAGCGCTTTGATTGCTTTTCTCGTAAACTGTCTTTTTTCGGAGTTGTGCCATGCCCACGTTTACGCCCAAAATCATCTTTTTTGACATTGACGACACCCTTTATCACAAAAAACATGGTCTACACCCCAGCACCCAAAGCGCTTTGGAACACCTAAGCGAACAAGGCATTATCCTCGCTATTGCCACAGGCAGAAGCCCTGCCATTTTTCCAGAATCTATCAACAGGCTTATCCAACATTTAGGCATTGAAACCATCATCGGCATCAATGGGCAATATGTTCGCCATCAAAGCGCTTTGCTCCAAGATACCGCAATCCCCCACGAGGATATTGCAACCCTCAAAGCGCTTTGCCACGCTCATAAGGTTGAATTTTGCTTGATTTCTGATCAAAAAATGGCAGTTTCACGCGATACAGAGCGCGTATTTCAATCCCTCACCCCTATTGGTGAATATCATGTTAATCCCAACTATCAAGACCAAAGCCCCATTTATCAAATGTTGATGTTCATCAATGAAGAAGAACAGAGGCAAGTCGAAAATCATGCTTTGTTCACGCGTTACAAAATGGTTCGCTGGCATGAAGTTTCAGTTGATGTATTGCCGAAAACTATGTCTAAAGCGCTTGGCATACAACAATTGTGCGCCAAAATGGGGATTTCTCCCAAAGATTGTATGGCATTTGGTGATGGTTGGAATGATGTTGAAATGTTTGAGACCGTTGGATTTTCGGTGGCGATGGGCAATGCCGTTGAAGGCGTCAAACAACGTGCTAACTTCATCACGACCTCCACCTCAGAAGGCGGTATTGCGCATGCATTGGCTCATCTTGGTCTCGTTTAATCTACAATGCTCATCTATCCACCTCTTTGGAGCTTATGATGTCTGACATTAAAATCATCTTCTTCGATATCGATAACACTCTCTGTCGCTTGGGAAAAATCCCTGATGAGCATCGTGTTTTGCTAAAACAATTGCAACAACAGGGCATCAAACTTGCTATTGCCACAGGTCGAAGCATCAATATGTTGCCCCAAGATATTGAGGATTTGTTTCAAGAAGGCATCTTTTGCGCCCTGATTAGCAACAATGGTCAATACAATCTGGTTCATCAAGAGGTTATCGGAAACTATCCCTTATCCAAAGCGCTTAACCAGCAAGTTGTAGATTTATGTATGAAACATCAGTTAGTCTACCAGCAAGCGGGCTTACGCCAAATTGCCCTCTCTCAGCATCTGCCACACTATGATCGCATCAGCCTCATGCATGCCGAAACCTTCATCATTGATGCTAATTTTCATCAAGAAAATCCCGTTTACCAGCTCTCTGTTTTCTTACCCGAAAATCAGGAAGCCATTGAATTTGAAAATGAACTAAGCGCTTTGGGCTTTAATTTGGCACGTTGGTGTGGCGATGGAGCTGATGTATTACCGAAAAATATGCACAAAGCCGTTGGTTTAGCTGATGTTCTCAAAGCGCTTGGGATTTCTCACGAACAAGCAATGGCGTTTGGCGATGGCAGTAATGACCCTGAAATGCTCGCCTTTGCTGGCATTGGCGTTTGCATGGGCGATGGTGACGAACGCGCCAAAGCTGCCGCCGATTACATCACAGGCACTATTGAAGAACACGGCTTGCAAAGCGCTTTGCGTCATTTTGGCGTGTTAGCATAATTGCCTCGTTTTATTTTCTAGGAGAACACTATGGGAATCAGCCCTTTTCAACTGTTAATTGTCCTCATCATTGCCATTTTCATTTTTGGCTCAGGCAGAATCAAAAATCTTGGCGCAGATTTGGGCGCAGCCATCAAAGGCTTTAAAAACGAAATGAATAAAGACAACGCCGAAGCCCCCAAAATTACCCAATCAGAAGGTAGGGTCATTGAAGGTGAGGCGAAAGAAGTGAAGAAAGATACGGTTTAATCATGTTTGAAATTGGCTTTAGCGAATTGCTTTTGATTATGGTGATTGGGATTTTGGTGATTGGACCACAACAATTGCCAGAGGTGGTGCGTTCGGTTGTGCTAACGGTTCGCAAAATTCAACGCGCTTTGTTTGAAGCACGGGATAATGTTGAGCGCGAATTGGATTTGTATGACCTCAAAAAAAGCCTGCACGATGAAGAAATGGAACGCCATATGCGCGAACTCAATCAATCCATTCTCGATCTCGAAAAACTCCCTGACCGAGACCCCGCCGAAGCCAATCCAAGCCTAGCCGATGAATACCAAGATACAGGCATTGAAACCGAACGACCCCTCCCTCCACAAGGTACTGAACATGAAAGAAACCAACCCTGATGATCGCGAAATGGCGCTGGTGGAGCATCTTGCGGAAGCGCGTAGCCGATTGATTTATATCATCAGCGCGATTGCGGTGGTGTTTGTGGCACTGTTGCCATTTTATGATTCCGTTTACACGCTCTTTGCTCGCCCCGTTCTCTCTAATCTCTTGAAGGGTCAGCAAATGCTGGCACAAGATGGCATCGATATTTTCCTCACACCAATTAAAGTCTGCTTGTTCTTAGCCGTGCTGCTGACAATGCCATGGACGCTGTATCAAATCTGGCGTTACTGCGCCCCCGCACTCTTCCAGCATGAAAAGCGCTTAGCCAAGCCACTGCTGATCTCCGCCACACTGTTTTTCTATCTCGGTGTGTTGTTCGCTTACTTGGTTATCCTGCCCATCATGTTCCATTTCTTCAGTGGCATTGAGCTGGAAGGCGTAGCTTATATGCCTGATATTACGAAATATATGTCTATCAGCCTTGCCATGTTCTTGGCATTTGGCGTGGTGTTTGAAGTGCCTGTGGCAACCTTTATTTTGGTCTTACTCGGTGTGCTTGACCCTCATAAACTCGCCCAAAAACGCCCCTACATTATCCTCGCAGCCTTCACCATTGGCATGATTCTGACCCCTCCTGATATCATCTCTCAAACCCTACTCGCGGTTCCTCTCATCATTATGTTTGAATTGGGATTGTGGGCTGCAAAGCGCTTTGTTGGCACAAAGCCTTTGTCTTCATGAATGGGTGAGGCTGAATCCACGCCTAACAAAGGGCGGCTTGGGAGGAAATTATTCCCCCTAATGGGAGTTTGAGATACTCCCATCATGAACTCAAATCTTTATCTTACCAAAGCGCTTTGTTTTCATTTTCACCAACAAGGAGTTTTCTATGCAAACACAAACCCATCATCACGATATGTTTCACCTTAACGGCTGGGCAGCCTTAATTTTCATCTTAGCAGCTGGCTTTTGTTTGATAGCAATGCTTGGCTTTAAACTAACTCCCTTAGCTATTCCTTTGTCTTTTCCCTTCTTTTTTGTCGCCAAAGGTTTTCGCATTTTAGCGCCCAACACGGCATTGGTTGCCACCTTATTCGGCAAATACGCAGGTAGCCTAACTTATGCTGGTTTCTTCTGGATTAATCCGCTGGTTCATACCCAAAAAATCTCTCTGCGTACCCAAAATTACATCACGCCAACGCTCAAAGTAAACGATGCTTCAGGTACGCCCATTGAAATTGCGGCAGCGGTGGTTTTTCATATCGACAACCCTGCAGCAGCTGTATTGGACGTTGAAAATGTTTACGAATTCTTACAAGTTCAAAGTGAAAGCGCTTTGCGTAGCTTTGCCACCACCCACCCCTACAATACGAGCGAAGGGGAATCTTTAAGCCGTCATGGCGATGAATTGATGCATGAATTCCGACAAGCCATTCAAGATCGCGCAGAACAAGCGGGGATTTATGTTGATGAAGCGCGTTTCACTCATCTGGCTTACGCGCCAGAAATTGCTTCAGCGATGTTGCGCCGTCAGCAAGCTCAAGCGGTGGTTGAGGCACGCCAGACACTGGTGCAAGGCGCGATTGATATGGTAGAAGATACCTTGCAACAACTCCAAAACCGCAACATCGCCCAATTAAACGACAGCGAAAAAGCCAAACTCGTCACCAGCCTTATGACCGTTCTTCTTGCCGAAGAAAATACGTCTCCTGTGCTGAATGTGGATTAAAGCGCTTTGGATAACAAATTGGAACCGAAAAAGTATTTTTTGGGTTGTATTTTTGCTATAGTTTATCGCCTGAAAATCATTCTCACCTTGATTTTCTTTTGATAACTTTTCCCCATTTTCTAGGAATACCAATATGCAATCCAAATTATTTGTTTCGGCTTTAGCGCTTGCGATTGCTGGCATCGCTCAAGCCCAATCTGCTGTCACCCTTGACACCATCAATGTCAATATTGGTCAAGAAGGTGCAAAAAACAAAACCAATATTGTTACCAAAGAAACCTTAGATAAACGCACGGACAATGATTTACGCGGTGCCTTGCGCGAAGAACCCTCTATCAGCTTTGGTGGTGGTAACAGCACGTCACAATGGTTAACCATTCGTGGTATTGCTCAAGAGCATATTGATTTTAAAGTAGATAATACGTACATGGATATGCAAATGTTCCACCATCAAGGTCGATTCATGAGCGATCCATCTCTGATTAAAATCGTCAGCATTCAAAAAGGCTCAGGCTCGGCAAGCGCTGGCATTGGCGCAACATCAGGCTCCATTGTGGCGGAAACCGTTAGCGCCTCTGATTTACTCCAAGAAGGCAAAAGCTTTGGTGGACGTGTACAAGCTGGCGTAAGCAGCAACAAAGGTCATCAATATGGCGTGAGTGTGTTTGGTCGTGCTGGCGGATTAGATGCTTTGGTGGTCACCAACTTCAACAAACGCGATGATTACAAAGGTGGCAATGGCTATCGCAACCTCAATGGTCAAAGAATTATCCAAAACAGCGCTTTGGATCAACGTGGTTTACTCGCCAAATTTGATTACAACTTCAATCCTGACCATCGCGCCACCTTAAGCTTCCGTCAAGAGCGCGATACAGGTTGGCGTGCCTTGCGTGAAGAGTTTGACTTTGGTAACGCATATCTTGGTGTGGCAAGAACGGGATTAACAGAGGCGCAAAAAGCGCTTGGCTATACCGTTGAAGCAGGAACCAATCTTCTTTTAGATAAAGATGGTCGCTATATTGTGAACAATGCCAACAACCTTCCGCGTTATCGTGAAGCCACGCAAAATACCGTAAACCTCGCTTACGATGGTCAAAATCTGGGCTTTGTTTCACGCGTAAAAGCTAACGTGTACAACATCGAAACCAAGCGCGTTGAGCCAAATGAGGGCATGAATATCAAGATGAATGCACGTGGTTTCAACATCAATTTGGATAGCGCTTTGGGCGACAATCATCTCTTGAAATACGGCGTAAACTACCGTTATGAAGATACCGTTCCAACCAGTGTGACCAATAAAGCCGTCACCAGCAAGCAATCGAAAAAAGACACCGGCTTGTATGCGGAAGGCATCTGGGGCTTAGGGCAATTCACTTTGACCACTGGCGTACGCTATGACCACTTCAATTTAACCGCCACCGATGGCTCGAAAGTCTCCAAAGGTCATATCAATCCGAGTATTGGCGTGATTTATGACGTAAACGATCGCCTGCATTTAAGCGCCAGCCACAACCACGCAACCCGTAGCCCACGTTTGTATGAAGCCATGCTTTCAGGTCGTACCGTAACCCATGCTACCGCTGATTTAAAAGCCGAACGCGCTCATAACACAGAAATTGGCTTTGACTATGATGTCACCGATAACTTCAGCCTTGAAGGTAGCTATTTCTGGCAAACCATCAAAGGCACGCTGGCTTATTCCGCTAAAGATGGAATCAACCACTACATCAATGGCGGTAAACTCAAAAACTCAGGCTATGAATTGGGCGCTCGTTATCATTTAGACAATGGTTTACGCTTCAATGTTGGCGTTGCCTACAGCAAGCCCAAGCAAGATGGCCGTGTCGCTGATGCACCTGCTATGGCCATGCCTGTGGGTCGCACATGGACAGCTGGCGTAGGCTATAAATTTGAGAATGCGAAGTTAGAAGTAGGCTATCGTGGTCGCTTTGTAGAAAATGGCGGTTATCAGCAACCAAGCCGTGGTTCATCAAGCAGTACCGATTTGGTGAATCGCGCTGGCTATGGCGTGAGCGATTTGTATGCTAACTGGGAGCCGATGAAAGATCTGAACGTCAATCTTTCCATCAACAACCTCTTTGACAAAAACTACCGCCCACACAGCCAACGCGCAGGCGCAAGCGCTTTGGCGGAAGCAGGTCGTGATGTTCGCCTGAACTTCAATTACAGCTTCTAAGCAAAGCGCTTTGGGTCAGTAATCCCAACCTTAAAAACCAAAACCCCCACCAAAGTTTGCACTCTGGTGGGGGTTTGGTTTTATATCTTAGGAAAGAATGTAGCCAATGCCGTGAACGGTGCGGATAAAAGATTTCCCCAATTTATGCCTTAGGTTGTGGATATGTACTTCCAAAGCATTGCGGCTGATTTCATCATGCCAATTGCTCAGCTTCTCCTCCATCACATGACGTGGCACAACCTTCTTTGGGTTCATCATCAAAAGCTCCAACACCTGATACTCTCGGCTGGTCAGCTTCACTTCTTCTCCAGCCCAAAGCGCTTTGCGTTCGTGGGTATTGAGCGTCAGATTGCCATGAGTAAGCAGGGCGCTGGTTTTCCCATAACGACGGCGTATGAGAGCTTGTAACCGCACCACCACTTCCGACAAAGCAAAAGGCTTACCCAGATAATCATCAGCACCAAGCGAAATGCCTCGAACGCGCTCCTCCAATTCATCACGCGCCGTTAAAATCAAAATCGGCACATCATGCCCAGCCTCTCGCCAAGCTTGTAACACCTGCAACCCATCACGGCGTGGCAGGGTCAAATCCAAGAGAACAGCATCATAAGGCGCACTCTCCAAAGCGCTTTGCCCAGTTTGTCCATCATAAAACCAATCGACCTGAAAGCCTGATTTTTGCAAACCCACCTGCAAACCATCGCCAATCAAAGGGTCATCTTCTATCAGCAAGATACGCACGGGAGCCTCCTTTTTTGAACAAAGCGCTTTGAGAATTTTATTTCACGATTTCAACACGGTGAACCTCAAGCTCTACCGTTCCATTATCTGATTTATCAACTTCGCCAAAAATACGAATTTCGGTATCAGGGCTAACATTTTGCCCACGCCAAGCGCGGTCTTTCACTTCAATTTTGATGGTGCCATCTTTGTCTTGGAACAAGAAATCATCATCATCATATTGTTCTGTGATTTTACCTTGTAACGCCACGCGTTGGTCATCTTTCCATGTGTTTTTCTCCGCTGTGGTAACAATTTTCATCTCAGGGCGTTTACCGTCTTTGTGGAAGCCGCCTTTACCATCTTGTATATGTCGGGGTTTTTCTACGCGAGGGGATTCCAAAGCGCTTTGAGGCTGGAATTGCGCATAAGTGAAGGCGCTGCTTAAAGCCAATAAAAGGGCTAAAGTGGTTTTTTTCATGGTAACTCCTTAAGTTCAATGGGTTGATAAGATGAGGATTATTAAAACAACAAATCCTTAGGAAAAACTTAAGGAAGTTAAGCCATCAGCTTACAAAAGGTTTACAATACGCGCTTTTCCCTTAACCATCATTTTTAAGGATACAACTATGAAAACCCTTTGTGGTCACATCATGCTGAAGAATCCTGCAACGCTCTCGCCTAACTGCACGTTTGAAGAGGCCTTGCTCGCTCTGCGGAAAAACAGCGTTCGCTATATGCCTGTGGTCAATGATGCGGGAGAGTTTGTGGGATTGTTTTCCTCACTGACTCTGCTAAATCTTCTGCTCCCACAAGCACTTTCCATCAATATGGGCAAAAAACCTGTAGATTTGAATTTCATGCGCACCAGCATGGAAGATTTGGTTGAGCGTTTGGGTGAAATTGGCAACAACCCTATTCAAGAACATTTAATCACCGATATCCCCACTTGCTATGAAGATAGCTCTATCATGGAAGCTATTCATATTCTTCATGACCATCACAACCATGTCATTATTACTCCCAAAGACTCAAAGCGCTTATTGGGGGTCATCACCATCAATGGTTTATTAGACCATTTAACGCAATAAATTAGGATAATCAATGGATTCAGCAGTACATACCGCCTCAACTTTTAATATGTGGTTGTCAGGCATTTTACTTATTATTGTCTATGGCTTTTTAATTGCCGAAAAGATTAATCGTGCTATTGTCGCCATTTTAGGCGCAAGCTTAATGATTTATTTTGGCTTACTCAATCAACATGAAGCGCTGGCTAAAGTAGATTGGAATACCCTTTGGTTGTTGATTGGCATGATGATTTTGGTCAGCATCACCGCCAAAACAGGGGTTTTCCAATATGTGGCGATTCGTTCAGCAAAATTGGTAAAAGCCGATCCCATCGGCATTTTGGCGATGATTACGGTCATCACTGCGCTTTTTTCCGCTCTTTTGGACAACGTAACCACCGTTTTGCTCATCACGCCCGTTACCTTACTCATTACCGAACAATTGGGCATTAAAGCTTTTCCTTATTTGTTTTCCACCATTCTCGCTTCCAATATTGGCGGTACGGCAACCTTAATCGGCGACCCGCCCAATATTTTGATTGGCTCTAAAACCCATTTAACCTTTGGCGATTTCGTCATTCATATGACCCCCATTGCCCTTATCATCTTGGTGGTAATTACCGCTATTTTGGTGGTTTTATTTGGGCGGAGTTTAAAAACCACTTTGAAAGCCCGTGCCAAAATCATGCGCTTTGATGAAAAAGAAGCCATTACTGATGTGGTTTTACTGAAAAAATGTGGCATTGTTTTTGGTTTAGTGATTTTGGGCTTCTTTGTCGGACACAGCCTCCACCTCGAACCAGGCACCATTGCCTTATCGGGCGCTGGTTTGTTGATGTTGTTGGCTTTTGGACATGAAAATGCCGAACATCAAGCAGAAAAAATCCATCATGTGTTTGGCGAAGTGGAATGGGTGACCATTTTCTTCTTCATGGGTTTATTCATTATCGTTGGCGCAGTGGAACACAGCGGTTTGCTGAATGTTTTAGGGGCAAAATTGATGGAAATCACCAATGGCGATATGGTTAAAATGGCACTGGTGGTGTTGTGGGTATCGGCGATTTTGTCGTCTTTCTTGGACAATATTCCCTTTGTGGCTACCATGATTCCTTTGCTCCACACGGCTCAAAGCCAAATGCCTGCTGGCACTGATTTCAATCCCGTTTGGTGGGCGTTGGCATTGGGTGCGTGTTTAGGTGGAAACGGTACATTGATTGGTGCCTCAGCTAACCTGACCGTTGCAGGCTTCGCTGAAAAAGCCAAACAGCCTATTTCTATGATTCAATTTACCAAATACGCCTTTCCTTTAATGTTGGTGATGATTGTTTTGTCCCACTGGTATTTGAACTGGCGTTATTTCTCATAATCTAAAGCGCTTTGGTAGATTGGGCAACATTGCCTCCTATCTACAAGCTCTATAGGAAACCAAAACCCCTCGTTGTTCTGTAAACGAGGGGTTTTGATTTTAGGGAACGAATATTCAACCTAAACCACAAGAACTATTCTCTTATCAGATCATTTGCCAAAGCGCTTTGTCGCTCTAGTATTGATTATTTCCAATACAAAACAGTAGAATGAATTATTTTTCCAATAATTGAGACCTTATGATTACCTTACGTCAAATCCAATTTGCGCTGGCGGTTTCTCGCCATAAACATTTCAAGCGAGCAGCAGAAGAGTGTGAAGTTTCTCAGTCTGCCTTATCGTTAGGCATTGCCGAGATGGAGAAAAATCTCGGAGTGGTCATTTTTGAACGCAACAACAAGCATGTGGTGGTCACACCTATTGGTGAAGAACTGCTGGCACGCGCCCAAAAAATCTACCTCGATGCCCAACAACTGATGGAACGCGCTCATGCAGGGCAAGGAAACTTACGCTTTGGTATGTCCATTGGCTTTATTCCCACCATTTCGCCCTATTTACTGCCAAGCGCTTTGCCGTTGATTCGTGAACAATACCCAGATTTCCAGCTTAATGTTCGTGAAGATTTAAGCGAACGCCTATTACTGGCGGTACAAAGTGGCTTGCTTGATGCTGCTGTTGTAGCATTGCCGATTGATGTGATGGGCTTGGATTGTATGATTTTTGGCGAAGAACGCTTTTATGCTGTGGTTCATCATCAGCATGCTTTTGCCAACCAAGAAGAAGTCAAACTTCATCAACTGCGCAACGATAATCTCCTCCTACTCGGCGAAGGGCATTGCCTGAAAGAGCAAATTGTCGAACTTTGCCGTTTACAAGATAATCTGCACAAAGACCAATTCCGCGATGCCAGCCTCAGCACTCTCATTCACATGGTGCAAAACAATATGGGCATGACTCTTGCGCCCGAAATGGCATTGCCTACCTTGCAAGCTTACTCGCATATTCGTACCATTCCTTTGGAATCTAAAGGTTCGCATCGCCGCTTGGCGATTGTCACACGCCCCAACTATCCGCGCACAGAAGAGCTGAAGCTTTTGGTCAAACTCTTCCAAAGCGCTTTACAACAGCTTTACTCATCGTAAAAGGATTCTTTATGCCAGCCCAACAAGCTTACCGTGACTTAGAAACCATTCGCCACCGCCTCCCTAAACAACCGCCCAAAGCGCATTGGGTGGCGGATTTTCGGGACAATGTGTTGGCTTTGGCAAACGATTACGATAGCTTTTGGTTCGATGCTTTTGGGGTATTGAATGTAGGCAATCAAGCGATTGAGGGCAGTGTTGATGCCATCAAAGCGCTTCGAGCAATGGGCAAACAGGTATTGGTGGTCTCGAACGCTTGTGCGCGTTCTAAAGCCGTTTTAACACGCCACATTCAAGGCTTTGGCTTTGATTTTCGAGAAGAAGAGATTGTCAGCAGTCGCGATGCTTTGCTTGCAGGTTTACCCCAAGATTTACCACAGCCTTTCGGCATTATCGGCTTAACCGAATACCAAAACGATTTACCCAAAGCGCTTTATCACTTCCAAGACCACCCACGCTTTTTCGAAGACAGCGCCAGCTTTTTGTTCATGAGCAGCCTTGCGTGGAACGATGATTGGCAAAAGCGCTTTGTTGCAGCTTTGCGAGATAATCCACGCCCTATTCATGTCGGCAATCCTGATTTAATCGCTCCACAAGGCAAAACAAGCAGCATCGAACCAGGTACTTATACCCTCCTTTTACCTGAGGATTTGTTCTCGTGGGTGCGCATTTATGGTAAACCCTTCCCAAGCATCTTTGAGATTGCCGCCAAACGTTGCGAAAGCTTGGGCAAGCCTTTTAATCCTCAGCGTACACTAATGCTCGGCGATACCCTTCATACCGATATTCTTGGCGCGAATGCCTTTGGTATTCAAAGCGCTTTGGTGAGTGGGCATGGCTTTCTCAAAGGCTTAGACGTTTTGCATCATATCCAAGACAGCCAAATCTACCCCACCCACATCATTCCACAACTATGAGCCACAAAGCGCTTTGGGGGGAAATCCGCAAACGTATGCTTTTCATACTGGAGCTGATGGTGGGGATAGTGTTATGCCCATTGTTGATTTATCTTTCTATCAGCGTTTCAACCGCCCAATGGCAATATGATTCGCTGGAAAGCATACCCTCGCGCCCTGTTGGCTTGGTGCTGGGAACCAGCAAATGGGTGGCGCGTGGTCGTATCAATTTATACTACCGTGCGCGAATTGAAGCAGCGGCGGAGCTTTATCATGCTGGTAAGGTATGTTATTTATTGGTCAGTGGCGATAATCGCCGCCATGATTACAATGAGCCAGAAGAAATGCGGCGCGATTTGGTGAAATTGGGCGTGCCAAGTGAGAAGATTGTGCTGGATTACGCAGGTTTACGTACGCTGGATAGCATATTACGCGCTGAGAAAATCTTCGGGCAAACCGATTATGTCATTATCAGCCAACGCTTCCACAATGCTCGCGCTCTGTGGCTTGCCAAGCAACAAGGTCATCAAGCCATTGCCTATATTGCCCAAGACCCTGCGTGGAGACGTTACCGTCTCAAAACCGAATTACGCGAAGTGCTGGCTCGTAGCAAAGCGCTTTTTGACATTCTTACCAACAAAGAAGCCAAACACTATGGAACACCCCTCCCAATCCCCGCTTGCCCCTCAATCCGCTAAACGCCGTCAAATCGGCTATCGACTGACCATCATCAGCTTGTTTGCGCTGGAAATCGCTTATGGTTGGTCATTGTATTTGGACTTCAAAGGCGACTGGTTCAAAAGCGCTTTGAGCGCTGCGATGACCCTTGTGCCTCTCTTGTTACTCACACTGCCTGCCTTACGCCGTGACCTCAAAACCTACCAAATCCTTGCCCTGCTTGCGCCGTGGCATTTTTTTGTAGGCGGCTGGATTTGGCTGTGGGGCAAAGCGCTTTGGGGCGCGTGGTTTTGTGCATGGGCATTGCTGTTACAAATCGGCACTATTTTGCACAATTACCAAAAACGCAAGAGAAAGAAACCCACCAAAACATCAAATCCTTCACCCCAACAAAGCGCTTTGCCTAAGGAGACATCATGAGCAAAATCCAATACCCTGTAACCCCTGCTATTCGTTTTTTGCGCGAGCATCGTGTGGCTTATGAGCCATTTTTGTATCCTTACGAAGAACATGGTGGCACAGCGCAAAGCGCTTTGCATTTAGGGGTTGATGAGCATTGTGTGGTGAAAAGTATTGTGCTGATGAATGAACAAAAGCAAGGCATGATAGTTCTCATGCATGGCGATTTGCAGATTTCTACCAAAAAGCTGGCGCGAGATTTGGGCATGAAACAACTGGAGCCAGCCAATGCAACAATCGCTCAGAAGTGGACAGGGTATTTGTTTGGCGGAACCAGCCCATTTGGCATCAAAAGCGCTTTGCCCATTTACGCCGAAAAAAGCATTCAAATGCTGGATAAGATTTATATCAACGGTGGCAAACGAGGATTTCTGGTGGGTATTTCGCCGAAGGATTTGATGGTGTTGGACGTGAAGTGGGTTGAGGTTGGCATTTCTTAGGAAGCTGACAACCTCTTATTTCCTATAGAAAACCCATTAATCTGCCAATAAACTGTTGTAAAAAGATTTTGCTAACTGCTGCACAATATCTGCTGAATTCTGCGCGGCGAGGGTCAAAAATTCATGAAAACTTTGCGTGGCGCTCTCATCGCCATTATCCGAAATCGAACGCACCACCAAGCATGGGGTATGCAAACTGTGGCAAACCTGTGCAATCGATGAAGCTTCCATTTCAGCTGCAACCGCTTTAGGGAAGTTGCGTAAAATCTTTTGCTTACAATCAGTCTCACAAATGAATTGGTCACCGCTAACCACTAAACCTTCATACAAGCGATGCTCAGGAATGATTTTTTGCAATTTGTTCGCCATCATTCGCGCGGTATTGAGTAAGCGTAAATCCGCTGGATAATGCGGAGGTTGCTGAGGAACTTGACCATAAGTGTAGCCAAATGCTGTCACATCGACATCATGATGCGCTACATCATTTGCAATGACCACATCGCCTTGCTTCAAATGCGCCACCAAGCCTCCCGCACAACCTGTGTTAATCACCGCACGTGGCGAAAAGGTGTTGATGATGGTTGATGTGGCTAGAGCAGCATTAACCTTACCAATCCCACATTGCGTTAAAACCACAGGAACCCCATCTAAAAGCCCTGTGCTGATTTGAAGCTGATAATAGTTATTATGGCTGGCTTCCGTTAAGCGAGACCTTAACAAAGCACATTCTTGTTCCATTGCCGCAATGATTGCAATTTTCATGTCTATCCCTCAAGTTTCTTATTTAATCTATTCTACCCTAACCATAAAAATCACTACGACCTAACATCGTCAGATCGCTATTTCTTAGCTAATGCACTTATCATGCCTGATATAACAATTAACCAGATTCCCCCATATTGTACTCCAACCAATATTTCCCCAAAATACCAATAACTCCAAAAGGATGCGACAACAACCGTTATATAAGACAGCACCGAAATGGTCTCTTTCCGACCAATTGCATAAGCTTCTGTTAATGCCATTTGTCCTATCAATGCCAAAGTACTTATCCCCAGTACATAAAACCAAGCTTCTTGGCTGACATCATGCCACCCCCAAAAGCTGGTCAAAACCGCTGAAACTATCGTTCCCACCAACGACATATAAAACACGGTTCTCCACGCAGGCTCCCCCAATTGCCCCAATTCACGCAACTGAAAATAAGCCAAACCTGCCAACACAGCCGATAAAACTGCTGCCATCATGCCCCATAACGATTGCCCTGAATATTCAGGTTGCAGCAAAATCACCACCCCCAATAGCCCTAAAATCAAAGCGCTTTGTTGCCCCAAACCCAAACGCTCTCCTTTCAAGCCTAAAGACCATAAGGCTAGGAAAATCGAAGAACTGTAGGAAATGCTCACCGCCACCGATAAGGGCAATTGCGATACCGCGTAAAAATACAACATCATCGAGACAACGCCCGACAAACTACGCCCCAAATGCCTGCTTGCATACTTTGTAGCAAAGCGCTTTTTCCCACGAAATGCCAACGCTCCCAAAAATAAGCATGCTGGAAACATACGCCAAAACACTAATTCCACCGAATGAAAATCAAATTGTTGATGGGTCAGCTTCAACACAACGCCCATACTCGCAAAACAAAAACTTGCCAACAATGCCCATAAAATGCCTTGAACGTGTGCGCTCATGAATGCTCCTGTGTTAGGAAATAAAGCATTATTGTAGAGCTGAAAAACATCAGCAAGTGCTTTAAATGCCATGCTCAGATTGGCTTTGATGCCTATCAAGCAAACGCGCCCAGAAATAGCTACTAATGCTTGTTTACCCAAAAGGTTTGACTTCCCTCAATTGACCATTTAGAAAAAATTATTACAATATGGATAAATAGAATCTTTCTTATTTGAATACTTGCTTGGGATTTATGATTGTTTGTGTTTGCCATCGGGTCAGCGACCGTAAAATCAACCAGTTACTTGATGAAGGTTACTCATCACGTGCTATATTGAAAGAATTATCCATGGGAGATTGTTGTGGGCAATGTGTGCCTGTGGTGAAAGCTATGGAGCGAGAACAACAGCAACGCGCCGCTGTTGTACGCTATTTACCAGCTTTCTCAACACCCTAAAGCGCTTTGTCTCATCTTTCGATACAATAAGCTTTTTGCCTATTCTTATGTTACTCGCTGAAAAAATTACCTATCTCAAAGATTTATTAAAACCCTTTTCTCCTCCTGAACCAGAAATTTATGAAAGCCCCATAGAGGGCTATCGTATGCGTTGCGAATTTCGTATTTGGCATGAAGGAGATTTCGCTTATTACACCATGTTTGATGAACAAAAACGCCCACAATTCATCAATCATTTCCCCATTGCCCATCATCATATTCAAAATTTGATGCAACCTTTACTCAAAGCGCTTTGTGCTGAGGATATTTTGCGCCATCGATTGTTTCAAATCGATTTTCATACCACAACTTTAGGCGATACCTTAGTAACCCTTATTTACCACAAAGTGCTTTGTTCAGAATGGGAAAAACACATCACCACCATTGCCCAATCTTTCAAGATTTCTGTGATAGGTCGTAGCCGAAAACAGAAAATTGTTTTAGAGAAAGATTTTGTCCAAGAGCAATTTCAGATTTCTGCACAAACTTTTACTTATCGCCAATACGAAAATAGCTTTAGCCAACCCAACGCCTTTATATGTGAAAAAATGCTCAATTGGGCTGTTCAATATGCTCCTAATCGCCATCGTGATTTACTGGAGCTTTATTGCGGCAACGGCAATTTTACCTTGCCTTTAAGCCGTTATTATCCTCGTGTGTTAGCAACAGAAATCAGCAAAAGTGGCATCAAAGCGCTTGATGAAAACATTCAAGCCAATGCGATTGAAAACATTCAAGTAGCTCGATTAAGTGCTGAGGAATTTACCCAAGCATTTTATGGTGAGCGTGTTTTTAATCGCTTACAATTAGCCAATATTCATTTATCGGATTATGATTTTGGAACGGTATTGGTAGACCCACCACGAGCAGGTATTGATGATAACACACTCCAATTATTAAAGAACTTTGATGCCATTATTTATATTTCCTGCAATCCCACCACGCTTGCTGAGAATCTTAAAGCGCTTTATCCTGAATACCGAATCACTCAAGTCGCTTTATTTGACCAATTCCCCCAAACTAATCATATAGAATGTGGTGTTATTTTAGAAAAATATTAAAAACCAGAGGATAGAATGGCTATTTTCTTAACCCCTAAAACCAAAGAAAACATGACAGCTGGCGAGCGGCGTTTTGCTGGAATAATGGATTTGCATCTGAATGATGATTATCTTATTTGGTATAATATTCCTAGTAGAAACAAACGCCGCTATCCTGACTTTTTGATTTTCAACCCTCATATTGGATTGATTTGCTTGGAAATCAAAGATTGGAGCTATTCATCATTAAGAAGCATCAATTCTGATACGGTTACCATTCAAACCTCTCAAGGTATACGAGAAAATACACACCCTCTCAAACAAGCTCGAGATATTTTATTTGATTTTGTCAGTCAATTGACCCAAAGCCCTCAACTGCGCCATAAAAATAGCCTTAAATTTCCCTATGCTTACGGAGCCGTGATGGTCAATTTAAAGCGTTCAGATATTCCTGATGAGCAAAAAGATTCATTTGAACGTATTTTTTCAAGTGAAAAAACACTTTATCATGAAGATATTCACAATAACCCACAAAACCTAGAAACATTTTTAAAAAATTTAATGCCTTTTCATGGTTTTAGATCCATCACTTCTGATGATATTTCACAAATTCGTGGCAATATTTTTCCTGAATTAGTATTGGATAGAGAAACCATTGCTATTCAATCTAGCGAAAATCAAAATAATATAACCTTTGCTGAACATTTAAAAGTGATGGATTTAGAGCAAGAGAAATTTGCTCGACAACTGGGCGGTGGGCATCGTGTGATTTTAGATTTAACCGATGAACAAAATCGCCTCGATTTGGTCAATCAGAAAGATAGAATCATTTTATGCACCGTTCATTCCAGTAAAGGATTAGAGTTTAAAAAAGTTATTTTATGCCACTGCGATAAAACACAGAACATGGGGGCAGAACTCAGCGATGCCGACAAATCGCGTATTCTATATATCGGCATGACTCGCGCCCAAGAAGAGCTTTATATGCTAGCGCAAAGAGACAATCTTTGGACGCAGACCATTAAAAAAGTCTTAACTGCTCAAAAGCCTTCTGGCTGATAAACTAAGCACTCTCAAAGCGCTTTGTACTCAAAAAATAAGGAGAATCTATGTTTGAAATCACCAGCAGCAATGCCATACAAATTCTTTATCTCGTTTGCTCGGTGCTGGTGTTTTTGAGTGTTTTGGGGAGTATGCTCTCTGCCCGATTTGGCTTACCACTTTTGGTTATTTTTCTTGGCGTAGGCATGTTGGCAGGCGAAGAAGGCATGCTCAAAATTCCTTTCAGCAATTTCTTCCTTGCCAATTTATTAGGGCAGGCGAGCTTGGCGGTGATTTTGTTAGACGGCGGACTACGAACCTCCATACAAAGTTTTCGCTTGGTTTTCAAACCTGCTGCCGTGTTAGCCACTTGGGGCGTTTTAGCGACGGTGGTCATTTTAGGGACATTTGTGACATGGATTTTGCACTTTATCCCTGCGTTGAGCCATATTGATTGGCGTTTTGGCTTTTTAATGGCAGCGATCATTGGCTCCACCGATGCAGGGGCGGTATTCTCGGTCTTGCGTACCAGTGGTGTGCGGCTGAATGAACGGGTGCAAGCAACGCTGGAAATCGAATCAGGCGCGAATGACCCTATGGCTATTTTGCTGGTAAGCGCTTTGATTCTGTTGAACACCAACCCTGAAGAACAAAATCTTTCTAGCTTTATTCTCATGTTGTTGCAACAAATGGGGCTGGGAATTGTGATGGGCTGGGTTTTTGGACGGATTTTGGCAGGTGTGTTGCCAAAAATACGCTTGGCAGAAGGCATGTATTCTCTGCTCATCGTCTCAGGTGGTACCATCATCTTCGCCACCACCAACCTACTGGGCGGTAGCGGCTTTCTGGCGATTTACTTGGCAGGCTTGGTTATTGGTAACCGAAAAACTCGCGCCACCGAACATGTGTTACAGGTGATGGACGGCATGGCATGGATGGCGCAAGTGGTGTTGTTTGTGGTGTTGGGCTTGCTGGTTTTGCCTTCGCATGTGTTGCATCTTGCGCCTTATGCTTTGGCGATTTGGTTGTTTATGACTTTTGTAGCGAGACCTTTAGCAGTCTTTAGTGGGCTATTGCCTTTTGGTTACCGAGCCAAAGAAATGGGCTTCATCAGCTGGGTAGGTTTGCGTGGTGCGGTGCCTGTTACCTTAGCCATTATGCCTGTGATGGCAGGCGTGGAATATGCCAACCTTCTGTTCAATCTTACATTTGGCGTGGTGATTTTGTCTCTCTTGATTCAGGGCATGACTGTGCCTTTTATGGCAAAGCGCTTTAAGGTTCGCGTTCCCACGACATACGAGCCACGCGACCAGCGCGAGATTTGGGTTGGCAATCGAACCAGCATTCATATTTTTGAGTATGTGGTGCGCAAAGGAGCCTTTGTGGTGGGAAGACACCCTGAAGAGATTGCTAAGCGCGTAGGCGAAGGAGTACGAGTTTTTGCCTTTGTACGCGATGGTATGTTGCACCCCTTAGAAAAGACTAGCAATTTACGCGGTGGTGATAGCGTTTGGTATTCGGTTGATGATGAGAAACATACCGAAAGTATTGCCCGCGCCTTCAACGATACCATCATCGAACGGCGCGAAAAATCAGAGTTTTTCGGAGAATGGGTAGTATCGCCTCAAGTTCATTTAGGGGACTTGGCATTGTTAGATGATGGTTCGCTTGATGCCTTAACCTTATCGATGACCGTTAATGAATATGTTCGAGCCTCGTTATCGGTTGAGCCTGTTGTAGGAGACCATATCAAGCTAGGCATGCATTGGCTGTTGGTAGTGCGTGAAACCGATGATGAAGGCAACATCATGGCATTAGGCTTGAAGATGGTGGAACAAAAGCAAAAGAAACCACGAGAGGCTTAGCCTTCCAAAGCGCTTTGCTTTGGCGTAAAAAGCTCTACGCTAAAGCAAAGGTGGCAATTTGTTCGCCAATCACAGGCGCAAATTTAAACCCATGCCCACTGAAGCCACTGAGCAACAAAATAGATTCATGCTCTGGGTGCTTTTGAATGATGAAATCCTCGCCCGCGCTGCGGTCATAACTGCAAACTTTTCCTTCGCGCAACGCGCCAACCTCAGGCAAAAAGTTTGCCAAAAAAGCATTCGTATCGCCTGCATCGCTCGGATAAGTGCCAAAAGCGCTTTGCATCAAGGGCGTTGCCATGATTTCTCCTTCATCATGTCGCCCCACTTTCAGCCCTGCGCCTGCATCAGGAAAGCCGTAATAAATGCCGTTTTCGGTGATGGCGGTAAAGCCTGTGAAGCCTTGCTGTTGATGGTATTTTTGAGGGGCATCATACCAAGCGAACGTTTTGCGTACAGGGGTAAACGGTATCTCCCAACCCAAGCCTTGAATGCGATTGACCCATGTTCCTGCGCTGATGACCAATTTATCTGCTACAAAGCGCTTGGTTTGGGTGATGATGAGAAATCGTTCGCCTTTTGGCTCAATGGCTAACACAGGGTTGTTAAAAGCTGTTGTCGCACCATGTTCTTTGGCGTGATGGAGAAAGAGGCGTAAGGTTTTATCGGTATCGCTGTAACCTGCCTCAGGCTCGAAAATCGCTCGATAATGCGCAGGCACTCGCCAGCCTGACCACCGCCGATTCACCTCCGCTGCACTCATCATCTCATAAGGCAAATCATAAGCCTCTGCCATTTGGCGACAGTTATCAGGCATCGGGTGACCTTCATACGCCAAATTCACCACGCCACAGCGCTGTAACAAACCAGCATCATGCTTGCGTTCCAAATCCTGCCAAAGCGCTTTGGCACGATTGAGCAGGATTTGATAATCATGCGTTTGATACAAGTAACGAAACAAGCGCGTTTCGCCATGATGAGCGCCGAACGTATGAGGGGGCGTGTGGGCATCGAGAAGCAGAATCGGCAGGCGAGGGCTGGTGTAATACGCGCCCGCCAAGCCGAAAGTGCCACTGCCGATAATCGCCAAAGGGAAATGGTTCATCAAACAACCCTATACCAAAGCGCTTTGTGGGTTTTATTGCTTAACCGCACCATAGGCTCCACGATAGGTTTCGTAAACAGGCTTACCTTCCCTATCAGCGCCAATCTTGGCATTTCTTGCAAATTGCCCACCGATTTCACGCGCCCCTGCGCCGTAAAAACTCGCGTGACCATGACCATTCTCAAAGCGCTTATATACAGAATCCCAAGCCAAACGTTCGGAGAAATCCAAGCTTGGCGCAGCTTGTAAACCTTTTTGTCCAATGGCTGCTAAATCATTTTCCGCCATTTGGCTGTTTGACAAACGCAAATCCATCGTTTTGCCTGAACGCGAGAAATCCACATCTGCCACTACATCAGCAATCACACGGCTACGCTTCCCTACATCGCCCACCGATTGCCCTACATAACGCGCCTTAATCACCGCATCATCAGCAGGAATAAATTTTTCCCCAACGTTCACATAAGCCAATGGGTGTCCATAATGTTGCAATTCGCCGATGGTTTGGAACTGCCATGAAGCGCTTTGGGGGGCGCGTAAAATGATGCGTTGGTGATTGCCCAAATCCACCACATGGACGGTACCATGAATGCCTCCGCGCGAGGCACTGCCTTCTGGAATACGAGCCGTTGGTGCGTTGATAATGATTCCGCCGTTAGCATTCTTTTGCACCGCATTTTGCACACGCTGGCGAACGGCTACAGGCGTTGCCGTCAAAGCGCTTTCTGCTTCATAAGAGTACATAGGATTAGAGCCAAAAATCTGCACCCATTGGTTTTTGTAATACGAGTTAGGGTCATAGTGATGACCAACGCCGATTTTGGTCACGTTTGGATTCATCATATTTTCATAATGTCCCTGTGTACTATTGCGCCATTGTTCAACGGCTTTGGCAGCATCGGTTTGTGTACCCCAAGCAATATTCTCGCCTGTAACCAACAAACCTCCTGAACGATGGGATAAGTTTCCAAATTGATTCGCTTGTGAGCCATCAGGGCGACGGTGTGAGCGTGTATCAACCACTTCTTGAGTACGAATAGTGGCATAGCGTGAGAGATTTTCATCAATAACCAGTGGTGCAAGCCCTTTTTCAGCGCGTAGGCGATTGGTTAATTCCACCACCTTACGATGCTCGGACGTGATGGCAAAAGTGCTTAAGCTGGGCGTGGTTTTGTAGTCGGAAATGTCCACTGCCATATTCAGCGTGCCTTTGATATCGGTTGTAGGATTACTAGGAGGCGTAGGGACAACGGGCGGATTGGGGGTTGGCGATGAAGTAATGGAAGGATTGGGTGCTGGTGTGGGAGCAGGGCTAGATGTTGATGAGCCACCTGAACCACCACCACAAGCCGATAACATCAATGCCAACAGGGAAAGAGAGAAAATACGCATAGCAGCCTCCGTAGCGATACCATTTATGTGATAAGTCCATTATAGCAAAGCATTACAACAAAGCGCTTTGGCAAGGAAGAAAAGATGGCTTGACAGGTTTGGGTTTTCATTTTATCATTTCATGGATTGTTGAAATGAAGGTTACCATGTCCACCCATTGCCACCATGAACCCTCGTCCAAAGCGCTTTCTTGGGACGATGAACAACTCAAACGCGCTGCTCTCATGTGCCACGCCTTGAGTGACCCCGAACGGTTGAAGCTTCTTTTGCTGTTACACCAAGAAGGAACTTTATGCGTTAGCGAATTGGTCGAACGCAGTGGGGGGAAAACCAGTAGCGTATCAGTACGCTTGCAAACGTTAGTACAAGCTGGCTTACTCAGCCGACAACGCGAAGCTAAGCACGTTTACTATCGCCTCAGTGACCAACATATCCACGATTTGTTACACAACATTCTCGACCACGCGACTGAAATGAAACAGTCCACAACTTTGGAGTAAAACCATGTGCCATTCTTGCCAATGCGGAAACCACACCCCTAAACATCAAAACCACGACCACGTTCATGGCGAAAACTGCGGTCACACCGCGATTAAACACAACGGTCACGTTGATTATTTACACGATGGTCATCTCCACCACGTTCATGAAGGACATATCGATGAGCATACGTTAGAAGTTAATGCTCAAAATCCTGCCGATTGCACCGAAGGTCATGAGTGCGCTGACCACGAAATCGGACACGTTCACGGCCCAAACTGTGGTCACGAAGCCGTTCCTCATGGCGACCATATCGACTATTTGGTTAACGGTCATCTCCACCACCCACACAACGGACATTGCGATAATCACGGTAAAGTGGAACTCGCCTAATCCAAGAATCATCATAAGAGGCACGAGGCAGGGTTTTCCCCTGCCTTTTTTACGCCCACTTCAATTTCTTCATCAAAGCGCTTTGAAATGAATCACCAACAACAAACCTTGTTCGCGTGGGTGGTGCAAAATTTCCAACGTAAAACGATGAAGCTCCGCAATGCGCTTCATGATGGAAAGCCCTAAACCGCTGCCTTGCCGTTGCTCATGTTGCAGACGAGGAGGGCGGTAGAAGCGTTGCCCTAGTTTGTGTAATACCTCATCACTCACCCCGCCGCCACTGTCAGCAATCTCCAAACGCTCCTCGTAAAGCTCAATCCACACTTGAGATCCCTCGCGCCCATGACGAATAGCATTATCCACACCATTACGCACCATCGAAGCCAGCAAAAGCGCTTGTCCGTGTGTTTTGGGTTGGGCATGGCAGCTTAAGGAAAGCGTGATGGATTTTTGCTCTGCCTCCCAAAAGCATTCCGCCAATACGTTTTCAATCAATGATTGCCAATCGATAAGGGTAAAACTATCGTCCATCGTTAAGCTATCAAGACGCGAGAGCATCAGCAATTGCTCCAACATTTGATGCAATCGATCCAAGCCTGTGGTGAGTTGAGAAAGCGCTTTGGCATGGGTTTCGGGGTCATTGTGGGAGAGCTGGGCGATTTCGGTTTGAATGCGTAAGGCAGCAATGGGGCTGCGTAACTCGTGGGCAGCATCGGAGGTGAAACGACGTTCTCGTGTGATTTGCTGATGGGTACGCGCGAAAAAATGATTCAGATTTTGAACCAATGGCACAATCTCACTGGGCAAGGAATCCAGAGGCAAATTCGTGGTTTCCTCTGGTGAACGCGATGAAAGCGCTTTACTCAAGGCTCCCAACGAATGCAATTCTCGAGAGACTACCCACCACATCAACAACAGCAACACAGGCAAGCCCAACAACCAAACCGATAACGGAGACCATACCATCTCCAGTATCAACTCTTGGCGGTATTCCTCTTCTTGCCCCACCGCTACCATATGTCGCCCACGAATGCTCGGTAAACAGAAAATCCGCCATCTCTCGTCTGCCTCATCGCCCAACCATTGCGTATGAAAACCGCGTTCACTTTGGCAGACAAAGCGCTTTGGGTTATCGCCAGAGCTTAGCAACAAGTCCCCATGAGGGGTAAAAACAGCGAACGATAAACGCTCATCATCATGCCAACGCGCAACCTTCAGCACTTGTGGCATACGGCGAGCATCGCGGCGAGGCTGTGGTAAATCCAAAGTCGCTAAACGCTCCGCCAGCAGCATTTGCTGTGCATCGAACAGTTCATTGACTTCTTCCTGCACACGCCACCACACCAAACCTAATGCCAATAACCATATCCCCAGCAATACCGCCAAGAACGATACCATCAGCCTAAACTTCAAACTCTGCTTCATCTCAGCTTTCATCGCTCTCTGGGTTGGCGACTTATGTTCAAGGATTGCCAAAAGGCAAAGCGCTTTGAATTAAGGGCAAGGGTTACTGTGAATGGCGTGAATCTCATCAATAGCAGCAAGGGCTTCAGGGCTTAAGGTTACCTGAAGGCTATCGAGGTTATCACGCAATTGCTCAAGATTGGTCGCGCCGATGATGGTGGTGGCGACAAACTCTTGTTGGCGAACAAATGCCAAAGCCATATGCGTTAAGCTCATGCCTAAAGATTGCGCTAACGCTGCGTAACGCTCAAGGGCGGGGATCGCTGCAGGCTTGATGTAGCGAGTAAAACGTTCAAACTTCGCCAAACGCCAATCAGGGTTCCAAAGCGCTTTGTCTTGGCGATATTTGCCTGTTAAAACGCCAAAACCCAGTGGTGAATAGGCAAGAAGCCCCACATCTTCACGCAAGGAACATTCCGCCAAACCCACTTCATAACTGCGATTCAACAGGCTATACGGATTTTGCACGCTCAACAATGGCACAGGACAATCGCGTTGCAAATGGCTCATCAAGCCCCACGGCGTTTCATTGGACAAACCATAAGCCCGTATCTTACCTGCTCGCCACAACGCCTCCAAAGCGCTTTGAGTCTCTTCAATAGGGGTTACATCAGGCGCATCATTCAAAGCGCTTAAGCCTAGCTTACCGAAATAATTGACGGTTCGCTCAGGCCAATGCAATTGGTAAAGGTCAAGATAGTCGGTCTGCAAACGGCGCAAACTATCCTCACAGGCTTGAATAATTTGTTGATAAGTGAAGCGTGCACCGCCACGAATATAATTCTGCTGATCACTTCCTCGCGCAGGCCCCGCTGCTTTACTCGCCAACCATACTTTATCGCGCCCCCCTCGTGACTTTAACCAGCTACCAATATAAGCCTCAGTTGAACCATAGGTTTCAGCACTCGGCGGCACAGGATACATTTCGGCGGTGTCGATACTATAAATCCCATAATCCAAAGCCATATCCAGCTGAGCGTGCGCCTCAGCTTCTGTATTTTGCTCGCCAAAGGTCATGGTGCCTAAAGTGATGGGGGGAATGGGCAAACGAGAAAATCGATAGGTCATAATCACTCCTGTATTGCAAAGCGCTTTGTTAGACAAAAGCTTGGGAAGGGTTTGAGAGAAAAATTACCCCCTAAGCAGAGTAAGCTTAGGGGCTGAAGGAAGGTTTTGAGCATCAGGGTTGAGACCACAAAGCGCTTTACAGGCGTAAAGGCATGATGATGTAGCGGAGGTCTTCATCTTCTTGCCCTGTCAGCAAGCAAGGGCTGGTATTGTTAACCAGATGAAGCTGAACATTTTCGCTTTCAAGATGCTGGATGGCTTGAATGAGGTAATGAGTATTCAAACCAATATCAAGGCTGAGTTTGGCAGGGTTGAGAATATCAAGACGCTCTTCCACCGTTTCATTCTCGCTGTTTCGTGCCGAAAGCAACAATTCATGTTCTTGGAAACGCAAACTCACGCCCCCCTCATTGCCACGCCCCATTTGCAAGACTCTCGCCCGTTGCAAGGCCTCAATCAAACTTTGGCGAGGAATCAAGACAGGGGTTGGCTGTTTAGGAGGAATCACAGGCTCATATTGTGGAAATTGCCCATCAATCAAGCTGGTAGTTAAGCGGTAGCCTCCCAATTCAACATTCAAATGCCGCCCACCTACTTGTAAGCGCACCATTTGATCAAGGCGTGAAAGGAAACGAATCAATTCGGCAACGGCTTTGCGTGGCAAAATCCAGCTGCCTTCTGGATTGCTCGCCTGCTGTAGTGAAGCCATAGCGCAGGATAGGCGATGACCATCGGTACTCACGGCATGTAAGGCATGACCTTGTTCCACCACTTTCAACAAGACACCCTGTAAGTAGTGGCGTGGGTCTTGTTCTGCCATAGAAAACTGCACTTTCTTCAACAATTGATGAAGCGCTTTGCTGGAAAGCTCAAGGCTATCAGGAAGACTAAAAGTCTCCAAAACAGGAAAATCTTGCGCAGGTAGTGTCGATAAACGAAAAATGCTGTCTTGACTACGCACTACCCATTGCTCACCTTCTAAGGCACAATGAATTTCACTACCGCTGGATTGATGGCGAATAACTTCTAGGAACTTGCTAGCAGGAACAGTAACGGCTCCTGTTTGTTGCACGTGTACAGATTCATCGACTTCAACGCTCAACGTAATCTCATTATCCGTTCCTTTCAGCAATAAGTGATTGGGGTGAGCTTCAATCAACAAATGGCTAAAGATGGGATTAGCGGATTTACGTTCAGTGATACTGCTGACATCTGCCAGCTTTGGTAACAAAGCGCTTTGTTGAATGGTAAAAATCATATAGTAACCTCTCTTATTTATAAGTTATTCATCATCATATAGTCTGTGGATAAGTGGATAAGCCTGTTAATACCTTGAATTGGAAAATAAAATACCTTGTTTGGCGCACGGATAGTTTGGGGGATAAGTTGTGGATAAGTTGTGTGTAAAAACAGGAAAAAGATGATCACAAGTTATCCACAAAGTTATCCTCAGTCTTACCCTTAACTTATCCACAGGTTTATCCTCAGCCTGTGATGCTCATTTTCAATGCAGTGTACTCATCGGCGAATTGTCGATCCTGACCAATACGCTTCTGCACATTTTTGCAAGCATGCATCACGGTGCTATGGTCGCGCCCACCAAATAACTCTCCCACTTGTGGGTAAGACAGACGGGTGAGTTCTTTGGTCAAACACATCGCCACTTGTCGTGCTAAAGCTATGTTGGCTTTGCCACGTTGTTTGGCAAGTAAATCACTCAGTGCAACATCGTAAAATCGAGCGCTCACTTTTTGGATATTATCCACATTTACCCTTTTATTCTGGGCATGAATCTGGTCGGCCAAAGCCTCACGCACTACTGCAATCGTTGGCTCAGCCTGATGAAAAGCGCTTTTGACGTACACCTTGCGCAAGGCTCCTTCCAATTCCCGAACATTGCTTGCAATGTTCTCTGCAATGAAAAATGCCACATCAGGCGGTAAAGAAAAGCCAATTTTTTCTGCTTTGGTATTTAAAATGGCTACTCTCGTTTCAAACTCAGGGGGAGCAACTGTGACCGCCAAACCTTGCCCAAAGCGTGAGCGTAAACGATCCTCCAAGCCCTCGATTTCTTTGGGGTAGCGGTCACAAGTCATGATGATTTGACGTTTTTGGTCAAAAAGTGAGTTAAAGGCATAGAAGAATTGAGCTTGTGAGCGTTCTTTACCACCCAGAAATTGCACATCATCAATCAGCAAGGCATCTAAATGGCGGAAGCTTTCCATGAATTGGGGGGTAGTTTTGTTGTTGATAGAATTGACCATCTCGTTCACAAAATCTTCGGCATGGATAAAGCGCACCCGTTTTAAGCCTCGAGCTACCATCGCATTGCCAATAGCATGCATCAAATGTGATTTGCCCAAGCCTGTGCCACCATAAATCAAGAGTGGATTCATAATATCGTTAAAGCCACATGCGACAGCTTGAGCTGCAGCAAAGGCATTATCGTTGGAAGGCCCACTGACAAAATTGCCAAACTGATGCTCTGGTTTGAGATGGGTGACAAATGGAGGCTCTATAACTTCAGGCTCTTCACGGCGTTTGGTTTTGGCTGGGCTAGTGGCGAAAATATCGGGTTGAGGGAGATATTCCAAGCGAATAACCTTATTATCCTCACGTTCTAGTAAGGTCTTCATGACGCTCACCACCAAGTCCCAATGGTTTTTTTGGATATGGTCACGTGCGAATTTGTTGGGAGCATTGAGGATAATCTCGTCTCCGTTCACATAAATTTCCAGCGAACGCAACATCAGCATGGTGTCTTCACGCGAGATGATGGTGGAGAGTTTATCAAGGGTCAGTGACCAAAGTTCTTCGGGGGTCATGGAGAATTCTCGTGGGCTAACAGCAAAACAACAGAACGCCTGCAAAGCGCTTTGAGGCAAGATTCGTGACAGTATAAGCGCTTTGCCCTATGATTGCCTAACAATCAGCGAGTTCCTTCAGCTTGCCCCACTTGAATCAAGGCATGATAAGCCCCTTGTTGCTTTAAAAGTTCTTGGTGGTTTCCTATCTCAACAATTTTTCCTTGCGCCATGACAACAATCTTATCGGCGTGTTTGATGGTAGATAAGCGATGGGCGATGATGAGGCAAGTACGATTCTGCTTGATGGCTTCCAAAGCGCTTAACACCTCTTGTTCACTGTGATTATCAAGGGCGGAGGTTGCCTCATCAAGAATCAGAATGGGAGCTTGTTGATAGAAAGCTCGTGCGATGGCGAGGCGTTGTCGTTGTCCGCCTGAGAGTTGTCCACCATTATCGTGGATAATATGTTGATAAGTATCAGGAAGATTGAGAATGAAAGGTTCGGCAAAAGCGCTTTGGGCGGCTTGTTGGAGACGATCGTTATCAGGATTGGCATCGGCATAGGCGATGTTCTCAGCGATGGTTCCTGAGAAAAGTTGCGTGTCTTGGGTTAAGTAGGCGATGGCTCGGCGGCGGTCTTCAAGACGAATCTCGGCGCTGTCTTTGCCATCAAACAACAATTGCCCTTGTTGTGGGGTATAAAAGCCTGCGATGAGGGCTGCTAGTGTCGATTTTCCTGAGCCACTTGCCCCAACGAACGCAACCGTTTCCCCTGCTTTAATATGGAGATTGATGTTTTGCAGCACCTTTTCTTGTTGATAGGCAAAAGAGACTTCTCTCAACTCGATGTCGCCTGCCGTAATGGTAAAAGGAAGCGCTTTGGGGTTGGGTTCATCTTCGTGGTCAAGAAAGGTAAAAACACTGTTCATCGCCGCTAAGCCACGTTGTACAGGCTCACTGATTTTGCCTAAGCGCTTTATGGGCGGAAACAGTAGCGCCATCGTGCCAATAAAGCCAATCAAGCGTCCGATGGTCACTTGCTCGCTGCCTTGTGCCAAATGCCCCGCAATAATCATGATGAGGCTTAGGGTCAGAATGATGACCATCTCAATAATGGGCGAGATGGTTGAGGTGATTTTGCTGGATTGGAGAGCATAGTGGCAGATATTTTCGATTTTCTCACCAAAGCGCTTTGACTCAAAGCTCTGGGCATTATGCATACGAATGACCGCGCGCGCGCGTAAGGATTCATCGAGATGTTGGTGAATATCGCCCATATGGTGTTGTAGCGCTTGGGCATAACGGCGCAGGCGTTTGGAAATCTGAGTGATAAACAGAGCAATGACAGGCGCGATGAGCAGCAAGAGCAGCGCCAATTTCCAGTTGAAATAAAACAGCGTGACCAACAGCGCGACAATGGTCACACTCTCGCGCACCATCACAGCAAGAGCATCAGTAGCAGCTTGGGTGAGTTGTAGTACTTCGTAAGTGAATTTGCTGACGATGCTACCGTGTGAAGTATGGTGGAAATGGCTCATAGGCAAATGCATCAGCTTGCGAAACAATTCTGCCCGAAGCGCTTTGACCACGCGTTGCGCCACCATGCTCATTGCATAATCTGCCGTAAAGTTGGCTAAACCACGAATCAGATACCCAAAACACAAAATCCCCACCATCAAATAAAGCGTATGCAATTGTTCGGCGATAAAGCCACCATCAATTAAGGGTTGCAAAATGAGAGGAACCAAAGGCTCGGTTAAGCCGTAAACCACAGTGCCAGCAATCAAAGCGCTTAGGGCGCGTTTTTGTGGCGCGACATACGTTAAAAGGCGGCGATAAAGGCGATAATCGGAGGTTTTCACAGTTGCACTCGTTGATTGAAAGCATGATGTGCCGCAAGAACGGCGGAGAAAAGACGATGTTGAGAGGAGGCTTGCCTGTATTGCTGAACAAAGCGCTTTAGCATCAAGCAGGGCAATTTCCAGCCCACAGCAGGTTCAGGATTTTGCAGGGCGTGTTCGAGTTGTTCTTTCATTTGTGGATACCATGTGGATAGTCCACGCTGCTCGGCATAAAGCAGAGCGTATTTATTGAAGGTGTATTGGGCAAAAAGGCAGGCCGTGATGAGACCTGCTTTGCCACATAAACAACGTTTATCCACCACATATTGCTTCAGAAAAGAGCCGAAACTATGCAACATTATCTTGCTCCAGCCAAAGCGCTTTGGTCGATTTTTGCGTTCATCTGCCCATGCGAGAGCATAAGCGAGACGTTTGCGCAACCAAAAAGCCACATCAGGGCTGGTGTAATGATGAGCATAGCCATCAAGCACTTCTGTTTGTGCGTCTTCTATCTGCAAACTTTCATGCACTAAAGTGTTATCGAAACCAAAGCGCTTTGGATAGAGTCGCCAATAGGGTTTAAGGCGTACTCTCGGAGAATCAATTGCAGAGGAGCCGATATAGTCAATACGTCTCATGCCGTAGATGGTATCTTGAGGCGTTTGTTGAGTGATGCGAGTGATAGCATTTTTCATGGCTTTATCGGGGATTTCATCAGCATCAAGCATCAAAATCCAATCGTGTTGGGCGAGAGCTTGGGCGCGTTGTCGTTGAACACCAAAGCCTGCCCATGCTAATGGGCTGGGGTAGAATTTTGCGCCGTGTTGCTTGGCGAGCAAAGCGCTTTGACTTTGCTCACGATCGCTGTTGTCATAGATGATGATTTCATCAGCCCAGTCGCTGACTTCAGGCAACAATCGAGCCAAGTTTTTAACTTCATTTTTAGTGATGATAACTAAGGAAAACATTTGATTAGCTCCAATAGTCTGCCAGCCATGCAGCAGGCTTCACATGTCGATACCATTTGCCACCACCGCCAACAATTGCTTGGTCTGGATTGACTTCGCCGTGAAAAATCAAAATATCACAATCGGGTTTGCGTGGGGGTAAAAGATAATCCAAAACAGGGGGATAAAGTGCGTGGTATTTGTAACTTAAGCACCAGCCTTTGGGGAAATAACGCAAAGCGCTTTGTTGATGAACAAAATCGGATAGATAAGCCTGTTCATTGCGGAATTTGGCGCGAATATCAGCAAAATGGGCGCGAAAATAGGGTAATAAGTCAGGAAAATCGCCAATTTTGAAACGGTAAACAGAGCTATTGCCTGTAATACGGTGTTGATGTTTGAAATCTTTGATAATCCAAAGCGCTTTTTGGGGATTATCGGCTTCGTGGGTGAAAAAGTGGTCAATATTGCGCAAGATGACAATATCTAAATCGAGAAAGAGTGCTGTGCCTTGTAAATCATAGAGCGGCGCGGAGAAGGTGGTCAGTTTTTTCCAGCCTCTCTCTGGCAAACCATCGGGTAACTCAAGGCTAGGAATGGGGTAACAACGTACGTTTTCATCAATGCCTGTGGCATCATCGGTTAAGCAGACCATCGTAAAAGGCAAGCTTAAATTCCGCTTAACCATGCGATACAAACGGTTTACAAACTCAGCAGGGTATTTATTGCCCCATTTCATACATAAAATCAGATTATTTTCTAACATAAAGCGCTTTGCTGGCTAAAAATCGCCAGTATAGCCCACAAAGCGCTTTGCTGCGCGGTAGGGTTTTTATTTTGGTAACATAAGTCGCCGTTGTATTCTCAAAGGATAAATAAGATGAATAGAAAACAAAGTTTTGTGGTGAAATGCTTAGGACTTACGGGTGTGATTTTGGGGCTTTCTGGTTGTTTTGATCAAGGAGCGAAAGAAGAAGCTACAGAATCACAAGATACGGTAACCTTAGGCGTTAGTATCGCGCGTAATGATGATAACTCGCCTTTTTTACAAGCTTATTATCAAGGTTTTGTAGAAAATGCTAAGCAAAATCCTAAAATTAGCCTTCTGATTGATGATGCCAAAAATGACCAAGATAATCAATTTGCTCAGCTTGATGAGATGATAAAAAAAGGTGCGAAAGGTTTGGCGATTAATTTGGTAGAGCGCAAACGAGGTGGTGAATCGATTGCTCGCTATTGTGGAAAAGTACATTTGGTTTATATCTCCAATCCAGGCGAGCGAGAAATGGCTTCTTGTGAAAAGACCTATCGCGTTATGACCGATGATTTCTCAGGCGGCGTAGTGCTGGGCAATGAAATCTTGAAACAATGGAAATCCAACCCAAGTTGGGATAAAAATGGCGACCAATCCATTCAGATGGCGATTATTGCTTCACGGCGTACGGATTCAGGCTTGGGCGATAATATCGAATGGGCATTGGAGACCATGACACGTAGCCCTGATGTTGCGGTCAATATTGAACAGGTTTTGGAAGGGCATGCGCTTTATCAAACCAGTGTGGCAAGAAATGTGGCAGAAGAATGGTTACAAGACCCACGATTCCCAGAAGTAGAATTGGTGATAGCGGGTTCTGATTCAATGGCATTTGGTTTGTTAGAAGTTTTTAAAGCCAATAATGTGAATTTGCCGATTTTCAGCTTTGATGCCTTGCCTGAGGCAAAACGTGCGATGGAGCGTGGAGAAATCCGCTACACCGTTGAGGCAAACGTGGGAGAAGAAACACGTGTGGCGTTGTTGGTTTTAGAAAACTTATCACGCGGTCTGCCCCCTGAGCATCAATTGCGTTACCCTATCAAAGACCGTGAGATTCGTGTACCTGTAAAAGGGGCTCGTTAAGCTTTTCATGAATCTTTAGGCTTGAATAGAGACAAAGCGCTTTGTCGCAGGAGAATAGGATGGACGATAGACAATTACGATGGTTGAGCACTCGCCGTGGAATGAAAGAGCTGGATATGCTTTTAGGAGCTTATTTAGAGCATTGTTATCCCTATGTTTCTGCTGAAGAGCAAAGCGCTTTTGTTGCTTTGCTCCATTACCAAGATCCCCATATTTTGGATTTATTGTTTGGGCGATTGGAAGATGAAAATCCACAGCGTCAGCGGCTGGTGTTGTTTTTGCGCAACTATGCACAGGACAAAGCGCTTTTCCGTGTATAATAACGATATTTACCGTTGCTTTTGTGGTTAAGGAGAATGGACAATTATGAGTAAAAAGATTGGCGCGTTGGCATTTTTATCGCTAGCGCTGTTGGCTTGTCAGGATAAGGAGCAATCTGCTGAGCATTCTGAGTCTAAGCCTATAACGGTTGGGGTAACGATGAGCAGTATCGCCACCAACCCTTTTTTCCAATCGGCATATCAAGCTTATATTGATGTGGCTAATCAAATACCTAATTTACAATTATTAATAGATACCGCAGATAATAATCAAGATATTCAAAATCAACAAATCAATGATTTTGTTGCTAAAGGTGCTGGCGTGGTTGTGGTGAATTTAGCGCAGGTTTCTTATGGCTCTTATATGGTTAGTGATTTGTGTCGGCGTAATATTCCTGTCGTGTTTTTTAACCGTAGCCCTGGCGAGGCAAATTTGAGTAGTTGCCCAACGGCATATTTTGTTGATGGTGATGCTATTGAGGGTGGGCGTTTACAGGGTGAGCAAGTCATTCGCGCTTGGGAGCGAAACCCGCAGTGGGATAAAAATGGCGATGGTGTGATTGATTATGCGATGTTACAAGGTATTCCTGGACATGAAGGCGCAGCTTTGAGAACACAGTGGTCTATTGCAGCGATTGAATTCAATCCTCAGAAAAGTTACCGCACCAATCAAGTTTTCCATGATTTTGGTATGTTCCAGCAGGCAAAATCTCAAGAATTGGTAGACGCTTGGATTACAAATGAGCGTGAGAAATTTGACACAGTCGAAGTCATTATGGCGAATAACGATACGATGGCTTTGGGAGCTGTGGAGGCTTTGAAAAAGCATGGCTTGCATGTACCTGTGTTTGGTATTGATGCCACGCAAGTTGGCTTAAAAGCTTGGCTTGATGGCGATTTAGCTGGAACAGTCTTTAATGACAGTGAAACCCAAGCCGAAATTTCATTAAAAATGGCAAGCAATTTGGCAGCCAATAAACCTGTGATGGAAGGCATTAATTATCCATTGCAAAATCGGGTGGTGAAAGTGCGTTATCAAGATGTAAATCAAGATAATTATCGCCAGTACTTAAAAAATTAAGGATTTTTTCGTTAACTTTCTCACCATGAGATTTTCGAAAGAGGCTCAGGTGAGGCATCTAATTAGGTAATTTATATGATTAAAAAGAAATCTGAAAAGGCTAAGCCGAGTAAAAAAGCTCAGCCACCCAAACCTGCGGTGAAGCCTCAAAAAGTATCAGCGGGGAAAAAGGTGAGTCGTGGTGGTTGGCGTAAATATTTAAGTTTGATTATTTACGTTGTGCTCTTCCTTGGCTTGACGGTTAGTATGATTTTGATGAGTACCCGTAACTCACAAGAATTGGTTCGGGATTCTTTCGTTGCGCAGGCAGTAGAGCAGCAAACGATTACCTTGCAACGTATCGCTAAAAACTTGATGGATATTCATATCTATCTGCAAGATGAAATCAAAAAAGACCCTGATTCTGACTGGGCGGAAATAAGCGCTTTGCCTCAGGCGGTTCAGTATCGTTTGGTGGAGTTGGTGCAATACAACAAAGACTTCCAAGTGGCGATTGATGCCTTCCACGAAGGTGGTGAGATTCAAGGGGTATTCACTTCTGACCATGTGGAAGTTCAAGCAATTCCAGAAGAATTCGCTGCGCATGAAAGTATTCATACCATCTTGAATACTTGGAACTTGTTCAAAGGCTTGATTGATAGCTTGATGGCTGAAAACCGTCAAGGGATTTTGAACTTGCGTACTTCTGAATATGTGTTGCAATACGCGCGTAACTATATTGACCCATTGCAGTTTGAAGTTGGTTTGATTCACTCAGCCTTGCAAGATGAATTGATTGTTAAATCAAAAAAATTCGAACAAATCCAGATGATTGGTTTGGGAGCAGCTTTTGCCCTCTTCCTCTTGATTGTATTTGGTGCATTGCGTCAGTTGCTCCGTAACGATAAATTGCTCGACATCGCTAACCGTGAGATGTCTGAAATCATGAGTTCAGTAAATGAAGGTCTTTTCTTGGTGGATCGTGATTTGGTGATTGGTAACCAATACTCTGCTCGCTTAGAAGATATTATTGGTCAGAGAGATTTGGGTGGTAAAAACTTGATTGATGTCTTAACCAAATTAGTGCCTGAAGAGGAAGTTGAAACCACAAAAGTATTCATTGACCAGCTCTATTCCACATGGGTAGTAGAAAATCTGATTGAAGACTTAAACCCTTTGAGCCGTGTTAATGTTAAAACAGATAATGGTGTTGATCGTTATCTCGACTTCAAATTCTTCCGCGTTATCATCGATAGTGTGATTTCTCGGGTGTTGGTGAACGTGGTGGATACCACAGAAATTGTGATGCTCCAATCTTCACAAGATATGCAGCGTGAGCAAGAAGGTCGCGAGATTGAAATGTTGAACATCATCTTGCAAACCAACCCAACCGTTTTAACCAACTTCATCAACGACAGTGTGGCACGTTTGAATGATGTGAACTTGGCGTTGAAATCTCAAAATTCTAATCAACGTGAGCTGAAAGAGAAAGTCAATTATATTGCCCGTTTGGTGCATAGCATTAAAGGTGAGGCATCATCGATTAAACTGAACCGCATGGTAAATATCTGCGAACAGTTCGAAGAAGCTCTTGATAAAATGCGTAATATGCAAATCTTACGTGGACAAGACTTCTTACAGCTTGTGGTTATGTTGGAAGATTTGTTCCGCTTGTTTGACGTTCTCGAAGGTTACAACCGCCGATTGAATCAAGGTGAGGCAGCAAGTTTAGCCTCTTCTATTGGCTCGCCTTCTCGCGAAGGTAGCCGCAACACCAATAGCGATTACTTCAAGCAATTCGTACAAGATATTGCAAAACGCGTTGGTAAAGAAGTCACCTTGATTTGCGATGGCTTTGATGAGGGCTATTTGAGTGCCAATATGCAAACCAAGCTTAAAGAAATTGCGTTACAAATTCTGCGTAACTCAATTGTGCATGGCATCGAAAACCCACAACAACGTCGTGAACGCAATAAATCAGATAACGGTATCATCAAGTTGACTTTGGTTCGTATGAGCGATGGCTCTTTGGTGATGGAAGCGGAAGATGATGGCAATGGCATCAATTATGAAACCATTCGCCGTAAAATGATTGAAAAAGGATTGGTTTCGGCCGAAGAGGGTGCAAAACTGGATAAACGCACTTTACTCAATGCCATTTTCAGCAGTGGCTTCTCAACGGCAAAAGAACAAACCGAAGATGCTGGTCGTGGCGTTGGTATGGATATTATCAAAGCCAACCTACAAAGCATGGGTGGTAAGATTAGTATCTCTTCTCAGCCTGAGCAGTTCACACGCTTTAAATTCGTGTTCCCGAAAAGCATTTAAATCTTCCCCAAAGCGCTTTGACCTTGAGATTTCAAAGCGCTTTGGTAAAATCCTCCATAATACTAAGATTAATAAGGATAAACCGTGTATAAACTTATGATTGTAGATGATTCCAACATCATTCGGAATCGTATTGAACGAAGCTTACAAGATTTGCAAATTGAAGTGGTGGCAACAGCTGGCAATGGTGAAGATGCTTTACGTTTATTTAAAGAGCATAAGCCTGATTTGATTACGATGGATTTGACCATGCCTAAAGTCGATGGTTTAGAATGCATTCAGCAAATTTGGGCATTGAGCCAAGATGTGAGTATTTTGGTCGTTTCTGCTTTGTCTGATCGTAAAACAGGACTCAAAGCGCTTCAATATGGCGCTCGTGGCTTCATTTGCAAACCCTTTACTGAAGAACAATTGGTATTGGCTTTAAGCAAATTGATTAGCAACAAATAGGGGGGATAAGCATGACAGAAGATAAATTGCAGATTTTCGTACTCGGTGCGAAAAAATATTTCGAACAAATCGCCGATGAGGAATTAAGCATTGGTACCTCTTATTTGGTTTCCAATAGCGTACCCACTGCTAAAGATTACACAGGTATGATTACCATCTCTGGCGCTTATAAGGGGGTGGTCTATTTCACTGCTCCTAAAGATTTGCTCGAACGTATGCTGATTTGGATTGGTGAAAACAACCTCAGTGAAGAAATGATGATTGACCTTGTTGGCGAAGTCGCTAACACTATCGCTGGTAATGCTCGTAGCGAACTCGGTGATGAATTTGAAATCTCTGTGCCTATCGTGATTCGTGGCGCTCCTGATGAAGTTATCCTCCCTCGCCGTGACCGCTCATTCGTTATTCCTCTTAGCTGGCGTGGACGCGAAGCCGCTGTTGTTGTCGCTCTCTTGAAATAACAAAGCGCTTTGTATCCTAGCAGGGGGAAGTGATTTATGCTTTACTCGGGGCTTTGCCCCGAACCCCAGCAGGGGCATGATGCCCCTGCACCCCGCAAAGTATTTTAAAAAGTAAAACCCCCACCAAAACTTTGTTTTGCGTGGGGGTTTTACTTTTTAATGCTCTGGGGTCAAGGGGTGTAACACCCCTTGTGGGGGCTTGGGGGTGAAACCCCCAAATAAAGATAGATAACCTCTCCCCCTGCTAGGATACAAAGCGCTTTGTATTACAGAGTAATAGCAGCGTTGAGGGCGATTTTGATCATATCATTGAAGGTCAGTTGTCGCTCTTCGGCAGAGGTTGCTTCGCCTGTGATAATGTGGTCAGAGACGGTGCAGATGGTCACAGCTTTTGCGCCGAATTCTGCCGCCACGCCATAAAGCCCAGCAGCTTCCATTTCAACTCCCACGATTCCGTAGCGACTCATGGTTTCGACTAAGGTCGTATCAGGGTGGTAGAACAAATCGGAGGAGAAGAGGTTACCTGTGCGTACATTCACGCCAAGCTTTTGTGCTGAATCCCAAAGCGCTTTGACCAAGCCAAAATCGGCGGTTGCGGCAAAGTCGTGGTCATGGAAGCGGATACGATTCACTTTGCTATCGGTACAAGCGCCAATACCAATCACGATATCGCGCACTTTAATCTCGTTCAACACCGCGCCACATGAGCCTACACGAATCAAATTTTTAACACCATATTCAGTAATCAGCTCTTTGGCATAGATGGAAACAGAAGGAATGCCCATGCCATGAGCCATAACAGAGAGGCGTTTTCCTTGATAAGTGCCTGTATAGCCGAACATATTACGCACAGCGGTTACTTGTTCAACATTTTCCAAGAAAGTTTCAGCGATGTATTTAGCGCGTAGAGGATCGCCAGGCATGAGAATGGTTTCAGCGAATGCACCAGCGGGAGCAGAAATATGTGGGGTTGCCATGTAAAACTCCTTATTTTTATGGATTATTATGAGAATGATGGCGAGGATTCAAAGCGCTTTGGCTGAGAATCTTCGCCACGATGAGAAATGATTAGCCGATGAATAAGCCTGCAATGGTTGCGCTCATCAAGTTAGATAAGGTTCCTGCAAGCAGAGCAAATAAGCCTAGACGAGCGATATCAGCTCGGCGATTAGGAGCCATAATGGATAAACCACCCACCAATGTCGCTACAGAACCAAAGTTAGCAAAGCCACACAAAGCAAAGGCGATGATGGCTTTACTTTTTTCGGTTAAAACAATCGCTTCAGCATTGGCAAGGTGAGCAGTGTAGTTGGAGTAAGCAACAAACTCGTTAATTACCAATTTTTGTCCAATGAATGAACCAGCGATTTGAGCATCAGCCCAAGGTGCGCCAATCAACCATGCTAATGGCGCAAACAGATAACCAAAGATTTTATCCAGCGTCACACCTTCATAACCAAAGAAGCCAGCGATGCCACCAATCATGCCATCGATTAAGGCAATGATACCGACAAATGCAATCAGCATAGCCCCTACATTCAAGGCAATCCACATACCTGTTGATGCGCCAGAAGCTGCTGCATCAATGAGGTTGGCAGGAGGAGTTTCGCCTTCGGCAGTGAAGTTGATTTTGCCTTCAATCTCTTGGGGTTTTTCGGTTTCAGGCAACATCAGTTTTGCCATCAATAAACCGCCTGGCGCTGCCATGAAAGAGGCTGCAATCAAATAAGGGAGCGGAACGCCCATGCCTGCGTAACCTGCTAACACAGAGCCAGCGATAGATGCCATGCCACCAACCATTACCGCAAATAACTCTGATTCTGTCATTCTTGAGATGTACGGCTTAACCACCAAAGGCGCTTCGGTTTGCCCCACAAAAATATTGGCAGCTGCAGACATTGATTCAGCGCGTGAGGTGCCAAGCGCTTTGTGTAATGCGCCGCCAAGTGTTTTTACCAACCAGCCCATAACACCTGTGTAATACAGCACAGAAATCAGCGCTGAGAAAAACACAATCATCGGCAGCACACGAATGGCAAACACGAAACCACCACCGCCAAAAAGTTCAAACATCTTGCCACTGACCAAGCCACCAAACAAAAATTCCGAACCTTTAGCTCCATAAGCAATCACAGCAGAGACGCCATCGCTGATGCTGCCCAAGATTTTTTGCCCCACAGGCACGAATAACACAAAAGCCCCTAAGCCAAACTGAATCCCAAATGCCAAGCCAACGGTTCTCAAGTTGATGTGTTTGCGTTTTTTTGAAAACAGCACCGCAATCGCAATCAGCGAGGCAATGCCGATTAAACTATGGATAAAACCCATGTTGCACTCCTTCAATTGTCTATTTATTTCCTATTTACGCGTATAAAACCTACTTTAGTCTTCTGGATACCTTGTCAGCCTAAAGGCTTTTCAAAGCGCTTTGTTGGAGAAAGGATCGTTTGAAGGTTTTTAACGCGCCACTATGATTGCGAAATATACGCGTTAATCGCTTTTTAATCTAGCGTTCACTTTCATCAAGTGAACCAGTAAGCCCAAAAATCAGGGCAAAACGCTTGGTTGGCACGGATTTTGAAATGCTTTTAAGGTGAGCCCAAATGGGTGAAACATTAATTTTTTGTTGGAAACTTGATAAGGGCGGCGTTATGATTGAAAGAAACGTTTGGCTCGTAAGGGCTTAGAACGAAGGAGAAAAAATGAGTGTTTATTACAGCGCACAAGAAGTGCGCGAAATGGCAAAGCGCTTTGATGGCGATATGATTGCTTTAGCGTTGAGTTTGTTGCCTGAGGCAGCAAAGCAAGCGGTGGTGCCAATTTCAGATTTTTATGTGGGCGCGATTGCCATTGATGACGAAGGCAATTTTTACTTAGGCGCGAACCAAGAAGACAGCATGGCTTCCATGGCGCAAACGGTTCACGCGGAACAAAGCGCTTTGTCGCACGCATGGTCGCGTGGGGCGAAACGCATCGCTCATATGGTGGTGAATTACACGCCTTGTGGGCATTGTCGGCAGTTTATGAATGAATTGCGAGGAGTGGAGGATTTGCAAATTCATTTGCCCCACAGCCGTAACAATCCTTTGCATCAATATTTGCCTGATAGTTTTGGGCCAAAAGATTTGAATATGGCGGAGCGTTTGCTCGATGCTCAAAACCACGATTTACACCTCATCTCTCCCTCCGATGAGCCTTTGGTGCAAAGCGCTTTGCAGGCAGCACGTGAAAGCTACGCGCCATACAGCAAGGCTTACGCTGGATTGGTGTTGGAAACCCAAGATGGTAAGCGCTTTGTGGGGCGTTATGCAGAAAATGCAGCATACAACCCAAGTTTGCCACCGTTACAAAGCGCTTTAAATGTGTTACGGCTTTCAGGCTATCGTGAGCAAGACGTGGTAGCTGGAGCTTTGGTTTGCACAAAGCATGGTGGGCATGATTGGCATGCTAAAGCGCTTTGGGAAGTGGCGTTTGATGCGCCATTATCGATTCATTTTTGTACTACAACTCAGGAGCAACCCTCATGACACGCGCCGATATGATTGCCTTACTCGATTTAACTTCCCTCAATCAAGATGATGATGCGGCGCATATTGCTTCTGTTTGCGGAGCGGCGGTGCAGGATTTTGGACAAGTAGCGGCGGTTTGTGTTTATCCACAATTTGTGGCGCAGGCGCGGAGCTTGTGTCCTTTGAATATCGAGATTGCAACGGTGGTCAATTTCCCCACAGGCGAGCGCGATTTGGATAGCGTCTTGATGGAAACGGTGCAAGCGATTCAAGATGGGGCGAGTGAGATTGATATGGTGTTTCCGTATCAAAGCTTTATCAATGGTGATGAGGAAGAGGCGGAATCGTTTTGTCGGCGTGTGGTGGAGTTATGCCACAAACACAAAACGCGGACAAAAGTCATTTTGGAAACAGGAGCCTTAACCTTAGAGCAGGTTCGCGCCGTTGCCCAAAGCGCTTTGAATTGTGGGGCGGATTTCTTGAAAACCTCAACGGGTAAAATTGACCGTGGCGCAACTGCAGAAGCAGTGGCGGTCTTGCTTGATGTGATTCGTAGCAATGGTAGCCGTTGCGGTTTGAAGGTTTCGGGAGGGGTGCGAACATTAGCACAGGCGCAATCTTATGTGGAGCTGACGCAAAGCGCTTTGGGTTCGAGCTTTTTGAATCCGAAACAATTCCGTATTGGTGCATCTGGCTTGTTGCATGAATTGGTAAATTTAGGCTAATCAACAGAAAAGGAGCAAATCATGGCATTGTTAATGCAAGAAATTATCCGCAAAAAACGCGATAAGCAGATTTTAAGCGCGGAGGAAATCCGTTTTTATGTGGAAGGTGTTACACGCGAAACTGTGAGTGAAGGGCAAATTGCTGCGCTTTGCATGGCGATTTTCTTCAATGATTTGAATTGGGACGAACGCACCGCTTTAACGCTTGCCATGCGTGATAGTGGTGATACGCTTGACTGGAAGCGCTTTAATCTCAATGGCCCTTTGCTGGATAAGCATTCTACAGGTGGCGTGGGCGATGTGGTGTCGTTGATGCTTGCGCCGATGCTGGCAGCGTGTGGAGCTTATGTGCCTATGATTGCAGGGCGTGGCTTGGGGCATACAGGTGGCACGCTTGATAAACTGGAATCCATTCAAGGTTTCAATATTTTCCCCAGCCCTGAGCAGATGCAAAACTGGGTCAAAGCGCTTGGTTGTGTGATTGTTGGGCAAACAGGCAACCTCGCGCCAGCGGATCGCAAAATTTACGCCACGCGCGATATTACCGCAACGGTTGAATCTCTTTCGCTTATTACCGCTTCCATTCTCTCCAAGAAATTGGCAGAAGGTTTGGATAGTTTGGTGATGGATGTGAAAGTTGGCAATGGCGCATTCATGCCTACTTACGAACTTTCCAAAGCGCTTGCCGAATCGATTGCAAAAGTCGCCACCCAAGCAGGTTGCCACACCACAGCGCTTTTAACCGATATGAATGAAGTGCTGGCATCGAGTGCAGGCAATGCGGTTGAGGTGCGCGAGGCCGTTCGTTATTTGAATGGAAGCTATCGCAATCCACGCTTGCACGAAGCAACTTTAGCACTTGGTGCGGAATTGTTGGTCAGTGGCAAACTCGCCTCCGATACTCAAGAAGCACGCCAAAAACTCCAAAGCGCTTTGGATTCTGGCAAGGCATTGGAGTTGTTTGCAAAAATGGTGCATCAACAAGGTGGCGCAGCCAATTTTGTGGAAACCTTTGAAAGCGCTTTGCCAAAAGCTGCTGTGGTTAAGCCTGTCTTTGCGAAAACAGAAGGCTATGTTCGCGCGATGGATACGCGCCAAATTGGTGTGGCAGTTATTCAATTGGGCGGTGGTCGGCGTGTTGCGAGCGATAGCATCGATTATGCCGTTGGCTTTGACGCTATCGCGCCCATCGGCACAAAAGTGGATACAAAAACGCCTCTTGCAACCATTCACGCCCAAAGCGAAGAAGCTTGGCAACAAGCGGCTAATGCCTACCTTGCAGCGGTGGAAATCGGTGATGGACAACCCACCAACCGCCCTATGGTCTACGAACGTATTGAGGGCTAGGTTGACACATACAAAGCGCTTTGGCGTTATGGTCTTGTATGAATGTTACTTTGACTTGGGGGCTTTGCCCCCAAACCCCCACAAGGGGTGTTACACCCCTTGACCCCAGAGCATTAAAAAGT
>JAUNEA010000016.1 GCA_030525785.1 Cardiobacteriaceae bacterium | reverse complement strand
CACCTGTGACTCCAGCACCTGTACCACCGACACCCATTACCGTCAGTGCAAGCATCAATGCGCTTCCTACCATCAATAAAAATCTCAGCCAAAATACGGTTGAAATTTCAGGAACGCTGAGCGTATCCAGCAATGTAACTTCTAGCGAAGTTATCGTTAGCCTCAATGGAACCGAATATACAGCAGATACTGATGGCAACACTTGGAAAATCCGCCTACAAGGAAGCGCTTTGGCTCATGCCGAAGGCTCTCAAATGCTGAGTATCCAAGTAGAAGCCACCGATGGAACACAAACCAAAACCTACAACACAAATGCCCATTATCTTGTTGATACCATTATTGAAAAACCCGTTATCACTCTAAATCCCCTGTTTGGCGATAACGTGATGGATTACGTTGAATCCCAACAAGAGTTCCAAACCATCACAGGCAGCGTTTTACACGCCAATGCTGGGGAAACGCTCGTTTTAACCGTGGGCAGCAAAACCTACTCCACCACCCTCAGCGACACGCTTACCTTCAGCATTGATGTTCCCAGTCGCGAAATCGCTCAAGCCAATAGTATTTCCGTCAGTGTCGCAACTCAGGACAGTGCAGGCAATCAAGAAACAGGAGAAAAATCAGAAGATTACACTGTTAATTTAACACCTCCTGTGACCACACCTCCTGTTCCTCCAGCGCCAACTCCAGCAGAACCAAGCGCTTTGACATTAACCACAGGGCAAGCACGCGGTTCAGCCATCTTCCCCACTCCCTTCACCAACCCCTTAAACAAAAATATCTTCTCCAACAGCAGCAACTATCAAAACGTCAGCGATAACGGTTTTACCTATCAAGGTATGCGTGTGGATACCTCAAGAAGTGGTGAAATTGTTCAAAACCTTTCAGGGCAACAAGTCACCAGCCAAGTCAATCGTATGCGAGCCGTTGCCAATATTGGCACAGACCCCAGCGTTGATGGTGGGAAAACGATTGCATCTATCGTGATGGTGGGCGCGGAAAATGCTCCTATTTTGGGCGATGTTGGTTTGGGCTACAGCGCAGGCGATGTAACCGCAAGCTTTAACAACGTTTCCAGCCGTTACTCTGACCCCACCACGCCCAAAATCGCTACCTATCTTGGCTCTTCGCAATACATCAAAACAGGCGAAAGCGCTATTGAACAAGGCGATGCCACAGTGGTCTTTGATGTTGCAGCCAAAAAAGCCAAAGAAGCAGCCTTTACAGGCGCAAGCTATGATGTTCGCTACAACGAAAACCAACTCAAAGGCAATAATCCTGATGGCACTTTAGGCGGCAAGCCCAGCTTTTCTTCAACCGATGGCAATATGAATGGTTATTTCTATGGTGCCAAAGGCGAGGCTGTGGGCGGAGTCTTTAAAGACGGCAACAGAGGCGTTGGCTCATTCATTGCTGTTGATGAGGCGTTAGGCAACTCCGTTCGTGTAGACAACAGCTACTAATCCACTTGAGCAAAGCGCTTTGGGCAACTTCCTACTCAAAAGCGCTTTGTTCTGCTAAACTTTATCCATCTTGTAACCTATCCCATTGAGGAGCTTTTATGAAAACTTTTAAACTCTTAACCTCTGCCATCACCACCGCCCTTATCTTAACCGCTTGTGGCGGAAGTGATGCCACTCACCCCACCACCATCAAAGATACCTCAGGTAAACCTGCCACCATTTCAACCACGACAACTCTTCCTAGCGCATCAACACAAACCACTGTAAGTGCAGGCACAGGTACAGGAACGGGTACTGGCACAGGTACCACTCCTACTCCTGATACCGTTGATCCTTTGGTTTTAGACTCCTTAAACCAACGTGGTGCTGGTGTGGGTAATTTCAATATAACCAATAAGCATATACTCAATATTTATAGCCCGGACTTAGCAAGCTCTTACCAAGGCACCAACCAAGATCGCTTTGTCGTCCAAAAAGGTAAAGAAATTGGAGCCATGACAATAGCTGAGGATACTATTTTTGATGTTAGCGCTGACGGAAAAACAATCAATCAAAAAATCAAGATTGCAGATATTACAGGAACAACAAAATCCTATGATGTGACTGGTTCTGTTCGCCGTGTTGAATCGGTAACTGGTATTGACAAAACCAACAACGAAGCAGGTAAAGTTTCTGTCGTAACAACGCTTGTAGGCGGAAAAATTGCTGACATTCTTCCCCCCCCCGATAAAGACTTTAATATCGTAGCAGGTTATGTGTCTGGCAATGCACTTCAATCGATTGATACCATTATCCAAGATCGTTATCCTACAACTGGCTCTCGAGTAGCAACTTATGTAGGTCGCTCTGATTTCATTAAAAATAATACAACCAATAATGCTATTACAGGAACGGCTACGCTTGAATTCGATTTAGCACAAAAAGCGGTAAACCGCGCTACCTTTGAAAGTGGCTCTGATTACAACGTTACATTCTCAAACAGCGACTTTGACACTTCAGAAACACGTGGTAAATTAGCCGATAACGTCCCATCTTATGTTTCCAAAGCTTCAGTATCAGGCAAAGGTGTTCGTGGTTACTTCTATGGTGATAAAGGGGAATTAACCGCTGGAACATTCTTCGACAATACAGGCGTTGGTACGTTTATTGCCGTTGATAATAAAGTTGCAAAAGATGCTACCGAAACAACTCAAAAATAAAAGCGCTTTGGGCATTGAAAAAGAGGGGAAATTTCCCCTCTTTTTTATCATAATCGGCGTTCGTTATCGGGCAATTGTTCGCTGGTTCTGCCAAAGCGGCGTTCTCGCTTTTGATACGATTCAAACGCCAGCATCAAAGCGCTTTCATCAAAATCTGGCCATAGCGTTTCAGTGAAATAGCATTCTGCATACGCCATTTGCCACAAGAGAAAATTACTCACCCGCATCTCGCCACCTGTACGAATAAACAAATCAGGCTCAGGCGCATGATAAAGCGATAAATATTGCGCCAAATCCTCTTCCTCAATCCGATTTTTCCCTGATTGTAAGGCAACAGAAAGCGCTTTGTTCGCTGCCTGCACAATATCCCAACGCCCACCATAATCCGCCGCAATTGTTAAGGTTAAGCCTGTGTTATGAGCAGTCAAAGCCTCTGCCTCAGCAATTTTGGCTTGAATGGTTTCAGAAAATCTCGAACGCTCGCCTATGACTTGCAAACGCATATTGTTGGCATGCATACGTTTCACTTTCCGCTCCAAAGCGCTTAAAAACAGCCCCATCAAAAAACTCACTTCTTCAGAAGGTCTGCGCCAGTTTTCGGTGGAAAAAGCAAATACCGTTAAATACGCCACGCCCTTTTCATGGCATACCCGACACACTTCCTCCAGCGTATCCAACCCCTTTTTATGCCCCATCACGCGTGGCAAAAAGCGCTTTTTCGCCCAACGCCCATTGCCGTCCATAATGATGGCAAGATGGCGTGGGAGAGCAGTTCGTTCAGGTAAAGCTTGCGTACTGCTGATGTTCATGATGACTCCTCTTGATAAGGGTCTTGGATACCCAATGTCGCGAGAATCTCACGCTCCAATTGTTCCATTTCCAAAGCCTCCTCTTCTTCGATGTGGTCATAGCCCAGCAAATGTAGCAAGCCATGCACGCACAAATGCGCAAAATGATGCTCCACCGCCTTCTTCTGCTCCAATGCCTCACGATGCACCACCGAAACCGCAATCACCATATCCCCCAAAATCTCCGCCCCCAAAGCGCTTTGTACCTCTTCATCAAAATCTGCTTCAAAAGGGAATGAGAGAATGTTGGTGGCATAATCTTTGCCGCGATAGGTGTGGTTTAAGGTTTGCATTTCGCTGTCCTCCACCAAACGAACCGTCACGGCATAATCTGACTCCTCAAAAAACCCCAAAGCGCTTTGTAGCCAATGCTCGATTTGCTCTGGGCTAGGAAACCAAAGCGCTTTGTCGGATTGTTGATAATCTTCGGTTTGATAATCAAGGCTGAGCATGGCTTTCCTCCTCTTTATCGTGCGCCTGATAGGCTTCAATGATTTTTTGCACCAATGGGTGACGCACCACATCTTGCGCCTCAAAATGCGTCATCGAAATACCTTCTACCTCACGCAAAACCTTCATCGCCTGCTTTAAGCCTGAATACACGCCACGCGGCAAGTCAATTTGCGTGACATCGCCTGTAATCACAGCCGTTGAACCAAAGCCCAAACGCGTTAAAAACATCTTCATTTGCTCGGTGGTGGTATTTTGTGCCTCGTCCAAAATAATGAAGGCATCGTTTAGAGTCCGCCCACGCATATACGCCAATGGTGCAATTTCAATGGCTCCACGCTCAATGAGTTTCGCTACTCTATCTGCGCCCAGCATTTCGTTCAAAGCATCATACAAGGGGCGTAAATAAGGATCTACTTTTTGCGTTAAATCGCCCGGCAAAAAGCCCAAACGCTCGCCAGCCTCAACTGCTGGACGTACCAAAATAATTTTACGCACCTTATCCTGAGCCAAATAAGAAACCGCAGCCGCCACGGCTAAATACGTTTTGCCCGTACCAGCTGGCCCAATCCCCAAATTGACCGCATGCGAAACAATGCGCTTTAAATAACGCCGTTGATTGGCTCCACGCCCCGTAATCAAGCCTCGCTTGGTTTGAATCGAAACTTCTTCGCCTGACTCAGTAGTTTTGAATTCGCTCATCAAAGTCGCGCCAGCTTCTCGTAACGCCAAATGCACATCTTCTGGCGCTAACACGCCAGAACCTGTCCGCGCATAAAGCTGCTCCAACACAAATCGCCCCTGCGCACAAAGCGCTTCTTTTCCATGCAAGGTAAACAAATGCCCACGATTGTGAATTTTCAACTGCAAATGTTCTTCAATCAGCTGAAAATGCTGGTTTAATGTGCCTGATAATTCGAGCAAACGGGTTTTGTCTTGAGGGTCAAGCTGGAAGGATAATTCGTAAGATTCTGTCATGCGGTTCCTTGAATGATGCTAAAAGCTTATTGTAACAGGCTCTGATGTGTACCAAAGCGCTTTGCTTGCCTTTTAAAATGGTGTCTTTGAAATCGTTATTTTTGGGGCTTCGCCCCACGCCCCACAAGGGGTCTTCGACCCCTTGACCCCAATGTAAATTTTTAAAACAAAACCCCCTAGTTCCTTAAAGAACTAGGGGGTTTTGTTTTAATGATCTAGGCTGGGGTGCAGGGGTGTAACACCCCTGCTGGGGGTTTGGGGGTAAAACCCCCAAGCATAATCATCTCAAGGCTACCCTTTTAAAAGGCTAACAAAGCGCTTTGTTACAGATCAAAGGCAGCATTGATAAGTTTTTGGGTGTACTCTGTTTGAGGATTATGGAAGATTTGCATGGCGCTACCGCGTTCAACCACTTCGCCTTGCTTCATCACCAGAACCTCATCACTCATGGCGCGAACCACAGACAAGTCATGGCTGATAAAGACATAAGACAAATGGTATTTTTGTTGCAAATCGCGCAACAATTCCACCACTTTCACCTGAATCGAGCGGTCAAGGGCTGAAGTTGGCTCATCAAGCAAGACAAATTTTGGCCCCAGAATAATGGCACGAGCAATCGCAATCCGCTGGCGTTGTCCGCCTGAGAATTCGTGTGGATAACGGTTAATCATCTCAGGGCTTAATGCCACTTCTTCCAGCATCGCTGCCACTTGATCCATACGTTCGGCGCGTGACAAAGTCGGCTGATGCACCAACAAGCCCTCGCCGATAATCTCGCCAATCGTCAAACGAGGCGAAAGTGAGCCAAAGGGATCTTGGAAAACCATTTGCATATTGGCTTTGAGGTCGTATTTCTCTTGTTGCCCCAGATTGGCTAAGTTTTTATTTTGGAAAACAATTTCACCACTGTAAGGCAGAATACCCAAAAGCGCTTTGCCAAAGGTCGATTTACCTGAGCCAGATTCGCCCACAATGCCAATCGTTTGACCGTAATGCAAAGTCATATCCACGCCTTTCACGGCATGAAAATGCTTTTTCGGCGCTCCCCAAAAACCACGTTCCGTCACGAAAGAAACACGGACATCTTTTGCCGTCAGCAATACTTCAGCATCAGCTGGCACCGCCTCTTTCAAGCCTTTGGGTACGGAGTTAATCAACTCAATGGTGTATTCATGAGCAGGCTCTTTGAATACCTTCTTAATCTCGCCACTTTCCACAATCTCGCCTAAACGCATCACGCAGACCTTTTCTGCATAATGCTCCGCTAAGCCTAAGTCGTGGGTGATGAAAATAATCGCCATACCCATTTGCTTTTGTAAATCATGTAACAAATCAAGGATTTCTGCCTGAATAGTTACATCAAGCGCTGTCGTGGGTTCGTCTGCAATCAATAAATCAGGCTCATTGATGAGCGCCATCGCAATCATGATGCGTTGCAATTGTCCACCTGAAAATTCGTGTGGGTATTGCTTCATGCGCCGTTCTGTTTCATTGATGCCTACTTTTTCCAAAAGCGCTTTGGCTTTGGCTTCAGCCTCAGCTTTGCCCACATTCTTACGATTGACAAAAATAGCCTCTGTCAGCTGTTCGCCAATTTTCATAAAGGGGTTTAGTGAGGTCATCGGCTCTTGGAAAATCATGCCAATGCGATCGCCACGCAATGCTCGTAACTGTTCTTCAGGGGCTTTTAAAATATCAATGCCTTCGAAAACAATAGAGGCATCAGGGTTATAGCGTGTGATATTTTCAGGCAACAGACGAACAATAGACATTGCCGTCACCGATTTACCCGAACCCGATTCACCCACCAATGCCATCGTCTCGCCTTTGTTCAAGTTGAAGCTGATGCCACGAACTGCATGAACCTCAGCATGATTGAGCTTAAAGTTCACATGTAAATTGTTAATGCTTAATAAGGGATTCATCTCACACCTCACGTTATCGATCTTTTGGATCTAACGCATCGCGCAGACCATCGCCAATGAAATTAAAGCAGAAGAGAATAACCGCCAGAATAATTGCAGGGAATAATAGCGTCCATGGCGTGCTTTCCATTTGTTTTGCGCCTTCTGAAATCAAAACGCCTAAGCTGGTCATCGGCTCTTGCACCCCAAGCCCCAAGAAGCTCAAAAAGCTTTCGGTCAAGATAACTGCTGGAATGGTAAGTGTGACATATACCGCAACGGTTCCCAGCGTATTGGGCACGATATGACGGCGGATAATGTTCCACGAACTCACGCCCATCACCTCTGCCGCTACCACAAACTCTTTATGGCGCAGGCTCAAAGATTGACCACGCACGATACGCGCCATCGTCAGCCATTCAATCGCCCCAATAGCTGCAAACATCAAATAAATATTGCGACCAAAAAAGACCATCAGCAAAATCACGAAGAACATAAATGGCATGGCATACAAAATATCCACAAAGCGCATCATGATGTTATCCACACGACCACCGACATAGCCTGCAATCGCGCCATAACTAACCCCAATCACAAGTGATACGGTAGTAGCACAAAGCGCTACCAAAAGCGAGATACGCAAACCATACATCGTTCGCACAAACAAATCTCGACCATTGGCATCTGTGCCAAACCAATGTTTGCTATCAGGGGCGACATTGAATGCGTCCCAGAAAACTTCATCAATGGCGAAAGGACGCAAGCTTGGCGCAAAAATCGCTGCGATGATTAAAAATGTAAGCACCAAGAGGGAAGTCATGGTAGCTTTGTTTTTCAGCAAACGAGATAACGCCTGCTTGAATAAACTATTCCCTTTAGGGCCATTGCCTGTTGGCTTTGTTTTTGTATTCATGAACGTAATCTCACTTTAGGGTCTAAGAATGCATAGGCAATATCAACCAATAAGTTGAAAATAACGATTAATACGCCATAGAAAATAACCACACCCATGACAAGCGTGTAATCGCGGTTTAAAGCACCTTGCACAAAGTAACGTCCAATGCCTGGAATGCCAAAAATTTGCTCAATCACCACAGAACCTGTCAAAACCCCAGCAGCTGCAGGCCCTAAATAACTGACAATCGGCATCAAGGCAGGTTTTAAGCAATGCCTTGTAATCACTTGCCACTCTGGCACACCTTTGGCTCTTGCAGTACGCACATGATTCGCTCGCAAAGTTTCAATCATCGAACCACGCATCAAACGCGCCACATAAGCAATTTTAGGCAATGCCAAACACAAAACGGGTAAAACCATCTGTTGCCATTTCTCGCCCCAACCTCCTGCAGGCAACCAACGCAAATGCACAGCCAGTGCCAAAATCAAAAGTGGAGCCATTACAAAGCTTGGAATGGTAATGCCTGTCATAGAAAAGCTCATAATGGTGTAATCTAACTTGGTATTTTGCTTCATCGCAGCACAAATGCCTAGCAACGCGCCAAAGAAAACGCCAATAAAAATCGCACTAAATCCAAGTTTTAATGAAACAGGGAAACCGTAACCGATGAGCTCTGTAACTGTACGATCTTGGTATTGGAAAGAAGGACCAAAATCGCCTTTGCTCAAGTTACCCAAATAATGAAAATATTGTTGATACAAAGGCTTGTCTAAATGATAAGCCCTGTTAAGATTGGCTTGAATCTCAGGAGGGAGCGTACGCTCTTTATCGAAAGGACCACCTGGTGCGGCGCGAACCAAAAAGAATGCCAGCGTAATAATGGCTAGCAAGGTTGGTATCGCCACCAGTAAACGGCGTAACACATATTGCAACATAAGAAGCCTCTAGTGGTAAAAAGCATTCCACCCAAAGCATTTTGCACTAACCATCGCCGAATGCTCGCCTATGGTCTAGGCACGCCCAAAACGCCCCAAGCAAAGCGCTTTGCGTAGAACTCAGATAATAAATGGATAATGAACAGATGGCTTGAAACTCTATCACCGCCATAGCCCACTGTATCCAGCGTTTAGGCAGAAAATCATAACCTAATCTTAATTATTATGATAGGCTAAAATTTTCTACCATCCTATCTTAAGGAGCATAACTCATGACTCGTCAATCCTTACTCTTAGCAACCCTACTCGCTACCACCATGCAAAGCGCTTTGGCGGAGCAAGTTTTACGCCGTGGCAATGGTGCAGAACCTCACACTCTCGACCCACAAATCGCTGAAGGCGTGCCTGAATCCAATATTTTGCGCGACTTATTCGAAGGCTTGGTGGCTGAGGATGCTAAAGCTGAATTGGTCAATGGTATCGCTGAGAGCTGGGACATTTCAGAAGATGGCAAAGTGTATACCTTCAAATTGCGCCAAAGCCAATGGTCTGATGGAACACCTTTAACCGCCCATGATTTTGTTTATGCTTGGCAACGTGCTGTAAATCCTGAAACAGGCTCACATTATGCCTTCCTACTCTACCCTGTTAAAAATGCTGAAAACATTGCCAGTGGCAAAGAAAAAGATGTAAGCACTTTGGGGGTTAAAGCCATTGATGATTTAACCTTTGAAGTCACCCTTGAAAACGCCACTCCTTACTTCCTCTCCATGATTGCTCACAATACTGCCTACCCTGTTCCTAAGCACGTTGTTGAAAAGCATGGAAAAGAGTGGACACGTAAAGAAAATATCGTTTCCAATGGTCCGTTCACACTGACCGATTGGGTTCCAAATTCTCAATTAACCGCTGTTAAATCAAGTCATTACTGGGATAAAGACAACGTCAAACTCGATAAAGTTATCTTCATTCCTTCAGAAGATGCCAACTCTGAATTGAAACGTTATCGTGCTGATGAAATCGATTACACCAATGAAATCCCCAATGACCAAGTCAAATGGATTCGTGAAAATTTAGGGGCAGAGTTTAAAGTCGGGCCTTATGCTGGCATCTATTATTACGGCTTCAACAATGCCCACGCTCCTTTCAAAGACAACCCTAAACTCCGTGAAGCGCTTTCATTGGCGATTGACCGTCAAGCTATTGTAGAGAAAGTCACAGGCGTTGGCGAAACCGCTGCTTACAACATCGTTCCAGCAGGATTTAATGGCTACACACCTTACATTCCAGCCTATGCCCAAGAAGATGCCAAAGCTCGCCTTGAACGCGCCAAAGCGCTTTATGCCGAAGCAGGTTATTCAGACAAAAATCCTCTGAAAATCAACATTCTTTACAACACTTCTGAAAACCACAAGAAAATCGCCATTGCCATTGCTGCTATGTGGAAGCAAAACTTAGGCGTTGAAGCTACGATGGAAAATAAAGAATGGAAAGTTTACTTACAAGATCGCCGTGAAAAAGTGCCAACTATGCATGTCTTCCGTGCAGGCTGGATTAGCGACTACCAAGATCCAAATACCTTCTTAGAGCTCTTCCAAGCTAACTCAGAAGTCAACGACATCAGCTACAACAACCCTGAATTTGAAGCCAAACTGAAAGCTGCCACCACCGAAACTGATGCTGCAAAGCGCTTTGAGTTATTGCATGAAGCAGAAGCTATCGTTCTCAACGATTATGCTTTAATGCCTATCTATCACTACGTTACCAAGCATTTGGTTAAACCTTATGTGAAAGGATTTGAGCCAAACGTGATGGATCATAACCGCTCTAAATACATGAGCATTGAGAAGTAAGCTTCTCTTAAAACGGTGGCTTTATGCCACCGTTTTCCTCTAAAGCCAATAATTTCTACAAAAAGCGCTTTATTTCCTGTTTTACCTACCCAAAATGTATTTATGAAACTCAAATCTCTTCTTATCGCAACTCTTCTTGCAAGTACTGTACAAAGCGCTTTGGCTGAGCAAATTTTACGGCGTGGCAATGGCGCAGAACCTCAAACCCTCGATCCTCAAATGGCATCAGGTGTGCCTGAGGCGGATATTTTGCAAGACTTGTTTGAGGGCTTAGTTGCCTATTCAGGCGATGGCAAACTGGTTGCAGGCGTTGCTGAAAGCTGGCAAGTTTCTGATGATGGAAAGGTTTATACCTTCAAATTACGCGAAAGCCAGTGGTCTGATGGAACACCTTTAACCGCGCATGATTTTGTCTATGCCTTGCAACGCGTGGTAAATCCTGAATTGGCTTCCTTAAACGCTACCCATGTCTACCCCATTTTGAACGCCAAAGCCATTGCCACAGGTGAACAAAAAGACCTAAGCGCTTTGGGCGTAAAAGCTATTGATGATTTAACGCTGGAGATTACGTTAGAACACCCAGCCCCCTATTTCCTCTATATTCTTGCTCACAACAGCACCCTGCCTGTTCCTAAGCATGTTGTGGAAAAATTTGGTAAAGAGTGGACACGAAAAGAGCATATCGTCTCCAATGGAGCTTTTAATCTCACCGACCATCAACCCAATTTACAAATTACCACCACCAAATCCAAAACCTATTGGAATCAAGATAGTGTCAAGCTGGATAAGGTTATTTTCTTCACCTCTGAAGATTTAAACAGCGAACTCAAACGCTATCGCGCCGATGAAATCGATTTAACCCAACAAATCCCTCACGACCAAATCAACTGGATTAAAGAAAATATCCCCAATGAGCTAAAAACAGCCTCCAGCGCGGATTTGTATTATTACGGCTTCAATGCTTCTATCCCTCCGTTCAAAGACAATCCTAAACTTCGCAAAGCGCTTTCGCTCGCCATTGACCGTGATGTCATTGTCAATAAAATCATTAATTCTGGCGAACGCGCGACACATAGCGTCTTACCCGATAATATGACTGGTGGCTATATGGCTTATACCCCTGAAGAAGCCAATATGACACAAGCTGAACGCGTAGAAAAAGCCAAAGCGCTTTATCAAGAAGCTGGCTACTCCGCAGAAAACCCTCTCAAATTTACCCTTCTTTACAACACCTCTGATAACCACAAGAAAGTTGCCATCGCCATTGGCGCTATGTGGAAACAAAATCTGGGCGCGGAAGTATCGTTAGAGAACAAAGAATGGAAAGTTTATCTGCAAGAACGCCAGCAAAAATCGCCAAGCATGCATGTTTTCCGCGCAGGCTGGGCATTGGGTTATCTTGACCCGAACTCTATTTTAGAGCGTTTCCAATCCACGATGGACACCAACGACATCAGTTTCAACAACGCCCAGTATGATGAAAATATGCAGGCCTCTGTCACAGAAACCGATGTCGCAAAGCGCTTTGAATTCTTGCGTCAGGCAGAAAAAATCTTAATTGATGAACAAGGCTTGATTCCCATTTATCACTACATGAACCGAAGCCTTGTGAAACCCTATGTAAAAGGATACGATTTGAACATCACCAATCGTAACCGCTCACAGTATTTAAGCATTGAAAAATAATCTTTCCCCAAAGCGCTTTGAACCTTTTAGCCAAACAAAGCGCTTTGGTCTTACCACCTAGAAGGAGACTATGATGAAAAAATCCTTAATTTCTTTTGCGTTATTCTCAGCGCTTTATGCCCATGCTGAAGTGGTGTTTAACCGCGATAACGGCGCTGAGCCCAAATCGATTGACCCTCAAATTGCTAGCGAAAGCTCTGGTGCCGCCATTCTTTATGATACTTTTGAAGGTTTAACCAAAACCGATATCAGTGGCAAAATTGTGCCAGGTGTGGCTGAAAAATGGGATATTTCTGAAGATGGATTAACCTACACCTTCCATCTGCGTAAAGATGCAAAATGGTCTGATGGTAGACCTGTAACCGCCTATGATTTCGTCTATGGCTGGCAACGTGCGGTTAATCCTGAAACAGGCTCTGAGTATGCCTTTATTTTATCTGGCGTGGAGAATGCTGACGAAATTGCCTCAGGTAAAGTAACAAATCTGGAGACTTTAGGCATCAAAGCATCTGATGATTACACCGTTGTCGTTAAATTAAAGCACCCCGTTCCTTACTTCCTCGAGTTAACCTCTTTCTACGCCACCTTCCCTGCTCCTATGCATGTGATTGAAAAACATCAGAAAGCTTGGACTCAGCCTGAGAATATCGTCTCTAATGGTGCGTACAAAATCACAGCTTGGACACCACAATCCACCATTACTGCCCAAAAATCAGAACATTATTGGGATAAGAACAATGTTCAAATCGATAAAGTGGTTTACCATGTGATTGAAGATGCCAGCAGCTCTTTGAAACGTTATCGCGCGGGCGAAATTGATTTTGGCCCTCTGCCCACTGAGCAACTGGATTGGGCGAAGAAAAATATCCCCGATGAAGTTAAAATCTACCCTTATGCAACCACTTACTGGTATGGCTTCAATCTCGAGCATGAGAAGTTCAAAGACAACAAAAAATTACGTGAAGCTCTTTACTTAGCTCTTGACCGTGATGTGATTGCGGAGAAAGTATTGAAAGCTGGACAAGTACCTGCCTTCAGCGTGGTTTCTCCCAAAATGAACAACAGCTTGCCATTTGAATCTCCTTACACCAAATTGAGCCAAGCTGAGCGTATCGAGTTAGCGAAAAAAGCTTATGCTGAAGCAGGTTATTCCAAAGAAAAACCGTTCAAATCGCAAATTCTCTACAACACCTCAGAAGGTCATAAGCAAATTGCGGTTGCCGTTGCTGCGATGTGGAAACAAAATCTGGGCGCTGAAATTGAATTGCTGAATAAAGAATGGAAAGTGATGCTGAGCGATGTTTCACAAGGTAAAAGCGAAATTTACCGCTACGGCTGGCATGCAGACTACAACGACCCCAATACCTTCTTGGAAATCTTCAAATCCAATTCAGGAACCAACCACTCACGTTACAAAAATCCAGAGTTTGACGCAAAAGTTCAACAAGCTGCGGAAACGGTTGATTTGAACGAACGTGCGAAAGTTTTACAAGAAGCCGAAACCATGCTGATGAATGATTTCCCTGTGGTGCCTGTGTATCACTATGTTCGCGTGGCATTGGTCAAGCCTTATGTGAAAGGCTTTACACCAAGCTTGATGGGCATTATTCCAACCCAATATCTGCGCGTTGAAAAATAAGGCCTTATGCCTTTGAAATAAAAACAAAGCGCTTTGGTCATTTCCCCAAAGCGCTTTGTCTTTTAAACCCCCAAGAGGACTCTGTTATGACTAAATCCATCAATTCTCTCCTATTTTCTTTACTCCTTGCCTCTAATACTCTTTATGCCCAAAATATCTTAAACAAGGGCAACGCCTCCGAACCTTCAACTATGGACCCTCAACTAGCTCAAGGCACCGCCGAAATGGATATTTTGCGCGATATGTTTGATGGCTTGGTTGATGAAGACCCTGCAGCCAACTTAATCGCAGGCGCTGCTGAGAAATGGGACATTTCCGAAGATGGCAAAGTCTACACTTTCCATTTACGCCCGCATACTTGGTCTGATGGCAAGCCAGTCACTGCGCATGATTTTGTCTATGCATGGCAACGCGCCGTCAATCCTGAAGTGGGCAGCAAATACAGTTTCTTCCTATACCCTGTTGTTAATGCTAAAGAAATCACTGAAGGCAAAGCAAAAGTCGAAGAATTAGGCATCAAAGCGCTTGATGATAAAACCTTACAAGTTACCCTTAACCATGCAACGCCTTATTTCTTAGGCATGTTGGTTAATGCCGTGACCTATCCTGTGCCAAAACATGTTGTAGAACAATATGGTGCGGATTGGGCAAAAGAAGGCAAAATTATTGGCAATGGCGCATTTGTGATGGAAAAATGGGTACCTCAATCGCATGTTGCTCTTAAAAAATCCACCAGCTACTTTAATGCTGATAAAGTAAAACTCGATGGCGTGGTTTATCATGTCAGCGAGGATAATGCTAGCGAACTCAAACGCTATCGTGCAGGTGAGATTGATTTAACTGCCACCGTTCCACATAACGAATTAAGCTGGATTAAAGAAAATCTCAAAGACGAGTTAAAAAATTACAATCAGCTCGGCGTGCAATATTTTGGTTTCAACTTGACCAAACCTCCATTCAAAGACCAACCCAAATTGCGTGAAGCGCTTTCACTCGCCATTGATCGCGATAAAATCGTGAAATATGTAACAGGTGGCGATGAGCAAGTGGCTTACAGTTATGTGGTGCATGGGGTGGCCAATTATCAGCCTTATGTGCCTGAATATGCCAAATGGAGCCAAGAGGAACGCGTTAAAGCTGCCCAAAAAGCTTACGAGGAAGCTGGCTATTCGAAAGATAAGCCATTGAAAGTAGAATTGTTATACAACACCAATGAAAATAACAAAAAGCTTGCGATTGCTATCGCTGCTATGTGGAAAGAAAGCTTAGGTGTGGAAGCAGAGCTGGTAAACAAAGAATGGAAAGCTTATTTAAGCGACCGCCGTTCGTATAACACGCAAGTCTTCCGTTCATCATGGATTGGTGATTACGATGATGCTAATACCTTCTTAGAGATGTTCGTTTCGGGTGGTGGTAGCAATACCATTGGCTTAAATGATGAAGCCTATGATGCGTTGCTCCAAAAAGCTGCGGCTGAATTGGATTTGAACAAGCGTGCAGAAATTTTGCAACAAGCCGAAAAGCATTTGATGGATTTGCATGGCGTGATGCCAATTTACTACTTCTCCGCAAAGCGCTTGGTTAAGCCTTATGTGAAGGGTTATGAACTGAACTTGATGGATCACTGGCAAAGCAAATATCTTTCTATTGAGAAATAATTTTAGTCCACAACAAAAGCCCATTGGGCTTTTGTTGTACTACACCATAGCACCGCTTTATCTTCTATCTCACCAAAAGGTAAAAA